>JAHHHA010000062.1 GCA_019359615.1 Cyanosarcina radialis HA8281-LM2 | reverse complement strand
GCACTAGGCGGCTGTGCAGAATTATTTCTGGCTCCATCGTGCCTGCTTCTTCCCTCTGTCACTGTATTGTTCTCATTATTCCTCCTCTTTGTCTTCTTTTATCTAATTAATGAATTCTCCCTACCTTAAAAAGGGGGGAAGTCGCGGCGAGGTTCCCTCTCTGTGGGGCTTAAACCAAGCAAAGAGGAAAGTTCTCAAAGTCCCCCTTTTTAAGGGAGATTTAGGGAGATCTGGATGTAAAACGGCACAACCGATAACTTATGTATACACGGTAGCCTGCGAGGAGAGGGGAGCGGAAGTTTCTTTTACTGGAGAAGGGGAGAAGGTGAAATCTTGGTCTTGATTCAGTTGGAAAAGCGATCGGGATGAGTGGAAGCACGGCTAATTCAAGCAAGCAAACGTTCCTGGTGGTGGACGATCACGAGGCAATTTTGGAGGGTACCGTTCCCGCACTCCAGCGGGCATACCCGGAGGCTGAAGTGCTGACCGCATCAGATATTCAGATGGCTCAACTTCAAATGGGGTCGCATCCGCCCGCGCTGATCGTGTTGGACTTAAGCTTGCCAGAAAAGCCTCACTCACCCGCTAGTCCTGAAGTCGGACTGCAATTTCTCAAGACATTAATTGAGGGTCGGTTGGCACCGAATATATTGGTGTTAAGTACCAACGTTCAGCCGCTCGTGCAGCTAAAGCCAGCGATCAATGCTTACGAAGGAGGCTTTGCGGCCATGGATAAATCCCTCCCGATTCGAGAGATGTTACGCTTGGTGGAGTTGGCGCTGCGAGGCTCGATCTACTTACCTCCACAGTTGCGATCGCGTACTGAGTTCGATCCGAAGTGGCTGGAAGTGTTAACTTTGAAATTTAACGAAGGGCTGACCGATAAAGCGATCGCTGGGCGGATGCACTTAAGCGATCGAACGATTCGGAATTATTGGATTCGGCTGCAAGATGCCCTCGATATTTATGACGAACCAGGGAAAGAACTCAGAATTCAAATTGAGATTGCCGCCAGAAAACTTGGTTTGATTCATTAATTACTGGCAATGCCTGAAGCTTCATCCGAACCAGCAAAAATGGCAAAACTGAGGCAGCAAGCCAAGATTTGGCGGGCTGGAGCTTTGCCCGGTTTGGCCGCGATTGCCTGCGTGACGCTCGCCCGTCTGACTGGTTCTCTCCAAGTTTTAGAGTGGATGGCATTCGATCGGCTGTTGCAATTGCGCCCGGTAGAATCGGCAGACGATCGCATCCTCATCGTCGGGATTAACGAACGCGATATCAAACAGGTGGGCGAGCATCCCATTCCCGATCGAGAGTTGGCCGAGCTATTGCAAACCCTGCAAAGCGCCAAGCCCAGAGCGATCGGTTTAGATCTTTTTCGAGATACGAGCGCCGGATCGGGTCGAGCCGAACTTTCCCAAGTTTTAAAGCACAGTTCCAATCTCATCGGGATCGAGGCGGCGTTAAATCCAAATAACGAACTCGATGTCAGACCCCCACCAGAATTGCCGCCGGAACGGGTTGGCCTTGCTGATGTCACGATCGACCCAGATGGCAAATTGCGGCGCAGTTTGCTGGCCAGTAAAGTCGATGGCAAAACTAGGTACTCGGTGTCATTACTGCTGGCCGCAATGTACTTGAAAGTAGAAGGAATTGAATTGCAGCATGGCAGTCGCGCCAGTCACCCGATTCAGTTTAACTCGGTTCTCTTACCTCGGTTTCGCAGCGATACGGGGGGGTATGTCAATGCGAAAGCGGGCGGAAATCAGATCTTGCTGAATTTTCGCGCTCGCTCGCAACCGTTTAGAATTGTCTCGCTAACAGATGTTTTAACTGGCAAAGTACCCCCAAATCTGATTCGCGATCGCATCGTTCTGATCGGCATGACGGCTACCAGCGTCAACGATACCTTTATGACTTCTGCCACCAAAGGCACCTTAGTATCGAACGTTTTGAATGATGCAGAGCAGTATCAGTTGCTTTATGGAGTCGAATATCAAGCACACGCCACCAGCCAGATCGTCAGTGCAGTTCTCGATCGCAGACCTCTCATCCATACTTGGCTAGAGGGTTGGGAATACGTCTGGATTGTAAGCTGGGGATTGTTGGCGATGGCGTTAGGATTGATGCTGCAATCTCCTTGGAAGACGCTTTCGATCCTGGCAGCGAGTAGTATTTGCCTGATATCGATTTGCTATGGCTCGATGGTTTTAGGCTGGTGGATTCCGATGGTTCCTGCCTTGATGGCATTGTGGGCGGCAGGGCTAACGACTTCATTGTTCGATCGCGACTCTAGAGTCTTGTTAGAGCAGCGCAGCTTGACCTTGAAACGCACCTATGATGCCGTTCATAACGGCCCGTTACAAACCCTAGCAGCGATTCTGAGAAGCCTAGATGAAACTCATGGAGTTACGCCGCTGCGATGGCAGTTAGAATCACTCAATCGGGAGTTGCGATCGGTTTACGAATCGATGAAACAGGAATTATTGTCCGACGACAATCGTTACGTTCAAACCCTGCTGCCCGCACTGCTGTATCAAATCTATGAAGATACCTTACGGCGAGATCTGCCAGGATTCTCTTCGATTAAAATTTGCGTTCCTCCTAACTTTAACTCGCTGGCGAATTGTCCTCTGACGCTAGAACAGAAACAAGGACTCTGTATCTTCCTGGAAGAAGCCCTTTGCAACGTCGGCAAACACGCGATCGAGGCTACTCGGCTAGATGTCGTCTGTACTCGCCAACAAGACGAATGGAGCTTACAAATTATCGATAATGGAGTTAGCGATCTGAGCTATAGCAATCCTCACACCGGACGAGGTACCGATCGAGCCAGAGAACTAGCCGCATCTTTGAGAGGCAAGTTCGAGCGTCGCCCTCATTCTCCTCAAGGAGTGGTTTGCGAATTGACTTGGCGAGAATCTAAATCTTGGCGGCAACGCCTTTCTTTCTATTTTAAGCGACTTATAGCAGATGGCAGTTAAATGAGGTACACATTCATCTGCGTTTATCTGCGGTAATAAATCCTTAATCCTGCACCTCATCGACTCGCAAATAGCTGTAAATAAATTTTTGTTTTATATTCTTGAAGGTCATGAATAAGATAACGAGCAAAGCTGCCAAAAAATACACCATCGCCAAACTGATACCGCTGATTTTGTTAGGACTTTTGCTGATACCAGTTACCGCCAAAGCAGAAGATAATGACGACCAAGCGCCTCCTAGCGGCAGAGCCGCTGGCAGTAGAGGCTGTGGGACGACCGCGCCCAAGGTTCGATCTGAAATGTCTACTCCGCTCTTACTTCTAGCTCCGCCAGGACGCTCGCAAACGGTTGCGACTCGTCCCGCGTTTGCCTGGTTCGTGCGGGACGATCTCTCTGTACCCATGGAATTTAAACTCTATCGGCAAGAAGAGAACGATCGCTATCGACTAATTGCAGAAATAAAAGACGATCGCTTTAAAACGTCTCCTGGCATCACGATCCTTTCACTAGCGCCGACTAATCCCGAACTAGCGATCGGTCGGTATCGCTGGCAGGTGGTGTTAGTTTGCGATCCCAGCCATCCCTCCAGCAATCTCTTTGCCGAATCTGAGTTGGAAGTAGTTTCCCTGCCCCCTGAGTTGAAAACTCAATTAGCAAAAACCTCCGATCCGCTCGATCGAGCATTGCTCTACAATCGAGCAGGTTTTTGGTATGACGCGCTAGGAATTGCGATCGCCTTATCTAGTAGTAGCGATTCTGGGCTGAAAGATCCGCGATTGTCCCTGCTCGACAAAGTGACACTGAACGACACCGAGCGACAAATCGTACAAAGCAGCGCAGTTCGCTTAATGCAACGATGAGATCTGGTAGAAAACTAGATCCTGACCATCTTTGGTAATTTGCCGATCGAATGTCATGCCGAGTCGTTTCATGATAGCGATCGAGGCAACATTGGGTACATCGGCGCTGGCGCGAACGGTTTCAAAGCCATAGGCTTTAAAACCATAGTTCAGCATGGCTCGCGCCATTTCAGTTCCCAGTCCTTGCCCCCATAAATCGGGTGCTAGCCCATAAATTAACTGGATTTCTGGCGGCTCGAAAAACGGCCAATAACCTGTAAAGCCAGCGATCGCTGGGCTGTGTTTGAGTCTGGCGATCCAAATTCCATAGCGCTTCTCCTCAAAGGCGGTGATGCTTTGAGCGACGATCTCTTCGATTTGGCTCAAAGGTACGATCGAATCGTCGCAGAGATATTTGCGCACGGCAGGTTGCGCCCACAGTTGATGCAGTTCTTCCGCGTCATTTTTAGATACTGGAGATAATAACATCCGGTTGGTTTCGATAATTTGATTCATGGCTATAAACCTTTATCAAAACTAAATATCAATTCTCAATTGTGTAAAACTACATTCTTGTGGAGCAGGCATCCTGCCTGCCTCTAGGGACAGCCCAGAGGGCTATCCCACAAGAACAGCTAAAGAAGGCTAGCTCACAAAGACACCTAAAATGGGCTATCCCCAACAGGACTTACGCAACCCAGCTAAATGTAGACACAACTTAAACGGTGCGTTACGACGGATAGTTGAATCTAAGTCAGAGCAAGGATTATCGCCGTCTAACACACCCTACTCTAATACCTCATTTTAGCCTTGCCAGACCAGTAGGGTGTGTATAGCCTGCGGCATGGCTACGCTAAAGCGCTGCCGTTAGCACTGTCACCACCATCAATGGTGTTGCTGCGTAAGTCCTACCCAAGTCTAGGCAAAGGCAAACTGTTATGGGGTGGGGGTGCGAGTACCAATACCGAGGGGACGCGCTTTGGTTCTGCTAGGCGCAGCAATCCGAAACCGATTCCTGCTAAACCCGTCATCAATCCGGGGGATTCTACTTCTAAGGGGATGCCGCACAACCAACCGTCTCGATCGATGCTATCGAGGATGACAGCAGCGAAACGATCGATCTCAGAACGCCACTGGAAATTTGAGGAGTACGGGAGACTTCTGAACTTCTGTTGGCGTAGCCTGCGCTCGGCGCATACTCCTGAACTTCTGTATTCTTCTCGATCGAACATTTCGCTGGCTTGCAATAGCAGTTCCAAGTTGCCCAAGTCGCCATGACAGAGAGAATGATTGTGTCCAAATCCTCGATCGACTGTGGTGGCGATCGCTGTATCGATTTCCGATCGAATCTCTGGATCGCTCTCTAGGTACTGAAGGCATTGCAAGCGAGCCAGCCCGATTCCCGGCGCACCGTGACACCAAGCATTCGTAAAGCTAACTGCTGGCTGGTTTCCCGATCGCACTGTAGCTTCAAACTCCCTCAGATCGGGCCAGTTAGAGGCTGCTACCGAAAAGATGCTGCGTTCGTAGGCGATCGCTTCTAAAGCTACTTGCCGAAACCTTTCCTCGCCAGAGACGGCGGCTAATGACAGCAGCGCCCAGGCAATGCCAGCATTGCCGTGAGAGAAGCCAGCTAAGGGTTTTGCTCCCACTCCTGGGATGACCCAACCGCAACCTGTTTCCATTACTTGGGCATGGGTTAGCAGGCGATCGCCGCATTGAATTGCTACTTCTAAAGTTTTAGGATTGGGGCGAAGGCGATAGAGGTTAAGCAAGGCACTCAAACATCCTGCCGTACCGCCAATGATATCGAATTGGGGATCTCGATCGATTAGAGGTGGAAGTAACTCGACAAAACTTTCGGCTTGGGCAATCAGTTCGGGTTGCTGCCACAGGGTTCCCAGATGAATTAGGGTGTAGATAATGCCACCCCAACCGCTAAAACCCCCAACCTGGGAGAGCCAGGATTTGCTCTGCTCTAATTGAGCTTGGAATGTTTTGAAGGCCGCGCGGGCTAGGAAAGTATAGCTTTCTTCTTTAACAATTTCTCCCAAATAAGCCAGAAATAAGATGACTCCTGGCAACCCATCGTAGAGATCGCATCCCAAGGGAGCGATCGACCAGTGGCGCTGGTTGACTAAAGCTAAGCCGATCCAGGAAACTTCACCGTCGCCCAGCAAGGCTAGGGATTCTAAGCGATCGCCTACCGCTCTAGCAGCAGATAACAAGCGATCGCGATCGGCAATAGTTGTCGGTGCAGTCAGTTGGTAGTTGGAACGCCTTTTTGGCTCGTCCGCACTCAGATCGAGAGATGTAAACGAGGCCCGAATAATCCACAGTTGCCTTTCTAAATCGGCTTCGTTGAGTTGTTGCACTCGTCCCCGGACAGATTCTAATCCGGGGCGATCGAGCAGATCGGCAATCTGCTGGCCGGAACTCGTCCAAATATGCTCTGACGCGGGACAGGTGGTAAACATGGGAATATCACCTTCGAGTAAGTCGGCGCGTTCGGCAGGGATTAATTTAGCTAGATGGGGCTGGTGTTCGACTCCTAACCACAGCCGATCTAACAAGCGATCGCGATCGAGGGCGTGGCGCAACATATCGGGATGGAAACTCTCGCTCAGCAGCATGGCGTAAGTTCGAGTTGCCCGCACGATTACTCGTACCGTATCTTCGGCAAATCGAGCTAGTGGCCCGTTTTCGGCTAACAATTCATCTCGGTGCTGTAAAAGTAAGCGATATAGGTTAGTAAATCCACTCGCGATCGCTTCGGCATAATTCACTACCTGAACTTTTTCGCCGTTGAGCGTCGGTTGATTTGCCGCGCCTAACATCTCTACCCGCTGGCGAGTCAACTTCATTTCATCGGTTCCTACTCCTTGCCAGCGGGGGATCTGCTGGGGAGTCAATTGCCCTTCGGCCGTTCCCAGGCCGCTAATGTCAACTCCTGCCGATTCATCGGTTGACCAGGTGCGGTGGGGCAGCAATCCAATGCCATATACTGAGTAACCGAGGGCTTTGTGAGCGATTTGCCCTGCTGGTTTGAGATCTCCGCCGCCGACGCGAGGGTGAAATAGGGCTTCTAAATCGAGCAACATCGGGTGTTCTCCAGCGGCAATCAGATTTTCGTTGTGAAAATCCACTGCTTCTAAGGCGTAGAGAATTGCCAGATAGCCGCCCTGACGCTGGTAAAATCGCTCGATTTCGGCTTCTGAGGTGCAGGGTTGCGGTTCGATAAATTCCATCCAGCCATAAGTACCGCGATCGCAAATCTTCAAGGTGCGAAATGGTGGGTGTTCTCCCCGTTGGTTAATCCACTCCAATAACTCTTGGAAATGCACGTCTAGGGAAAGCGATCGAGGTTTGTAAACGATCTGAAAGCCAGAACTGAATTTGGCAATAACGACGCTGCGCCCCTCTCGATGGCTGTCGCCCGCACCGAAGTTCGCTTCTGTTAGCACGTCGTTTGACCTCACCCCCTTCGGCAAGCTCAGGGCAGCGCCCAACCCCTCTCGATCCCCCCTGCCCCCCTTAAAAAGCGGATGCAAGTCGCGGCGAGGTTCCCTCGCCGATCCCTCGTAGGGAAGGGGGGCAGGGGGGTTAGGTCTTTCCCCAAATTGAGCTTGAATTACTTCCCAATCGCTACACAGATGCTCTAGAAATTCCAAACTAACAGCAACCCAGCGATCGATACAGATGGTCAGTTGTCTGGCTAAAACGGGATATTCCTGTAAAATACTCAACGCTACATCGCGCTGACGCAGCCGCTCGATAAAGCTTTGAAATCTCTCTTGAGGTGTATCTCCTGAAAGTAAACCTTGGAGGCGAGCGACGTTTAATTCTAATACCAAGGTGCGACTTAACATCGTTAGCAATCGCTTTGGTAAATTGATAAATAAAAGGTCTTCAATCGAATTAGGATCGAAGGGTAAATTAGGGTGAGCTTGAATTAAGTTTTGTATGCCTTGAAATAGGCGATCGCGTCCTTGACTAATTAAGGGTTCGATTATCTCTAAAAACCCAATTGTTTGGATCTCTTTGAGGGCTTCTGGAAAAGTCATCGGTTCAACAGCAGGAGTTCGAGAAAAGGCTCGTGCTAACTCGGTTAACCAAGTTGGAGGTTTGGGGAGGCGATCGCGCACTGTTTCGATCGATTCGCCCAGAATATTGAGCAATTCTTTTTCAGTAATATTTTCTGTAGCCAGACGTTGATTAAAGTATGAATCTTGATCGAATGGTGCTTGTGCTTTCCAGCGATCGATATAACTTTGAGCTAATTTGAGGTTAATTTTTGAGCTAAATTTAGGATTTTTTAATAAAACTATCCGTTCTGCGAGTTCAATAGCTTGATACCAATCAACTTTTTGAAAACTGGTTGCGTCCATGAAAAGCCTCTGCATAAATTTTGGCAAAACTAGTTGCGATCGAGCGATAGGCAAGCCAAAATAACTCACCTATCGCTGCCGAATGTTAGATCTCTACTAGCAGCTTGAGCTATAACTGCATAACCGTGTAGGCGGTGGCATTAATCCTCCAGCGGCATTGCCTAGTTCCTCATCTGTCAGTTCGATCGAACCTGCCGGATGTTCTGGTAACAGATCGCGTTCCCGTTCGCTCAACTGTTGACGAAAGTTTTCGTCTTTCCAAGCTCGAATGATGTTTTCTTGTGACATATTTTTCTCCTGTTGTTGTTAAATGTTGTCGTAGAAATGCTTCGATCGAAGCATTTCACTAATTCTTTTTTAGCTAACAACTCAAAGAGAGCGTCCTACACAAAAGGGTAGTTTTTTCAATACCGATCGATTTCTGTTTTGCTAAATCGACACCAAAGAGCGATCGCCCTCTCATCTAATTAAAGAAAGAAGGCGATACGTGCTAGCGCACAGGCTATTGCCAACGCTAATTATTAGCTGAACTAACTCAGTAAATTTTTGATCTATGGTGTATCGCTGAGCTTACGAGCATTAAAGTTAAAATCAACCCCCTTTGAAGAAGCACCACCTGAAGTATTTAAACTGTTGAACGAACCGCCCAAGTCACTACCATCTACAGATACCGTAGCTTCATAAGCTTGAGTTGGAACCCCATTAACGAGACGGATAAATACAAGCCGACGTGTCACAGGGCTATAGAAACCTGTAACCGGATTTGTTGCTTGTGGAAAAGTAAAATCTTGGAATGTGCCAGAGATACTACCATTTGAAGCTTGCGTAATCCTCAAGACTACTGAGGAGGTATTTGCAGTAGCGCTCCAACGACCCGTAACGTTACTTGGGCTAACAGCAAAAGCTGCACCTGGTGCTAGCACCGCCGCACAACCAATTGCCATAGCAATTTGAGTAGTTTTGAGAACATTGTGTTTGACTTTCATGATTTTTTCCTTGTGATTAGATGTTTTGTAGGAAATGAGCTTGCTTAAAGAGCAATTTCGTTTCATATTTCTGTTATAAGCGGCAATCGAGAGGGAGTGTCCTACGCAAAAGGGTGGTTTTTCTCGTTCGCGTAGCGTGTTGCTTCAGCAACGTATCGCCCATCAATTTCGGTTTTACTAAATCGACGCAAAAGAGCGATCGCCCCCTCATCTAGTTAAAGAAAGAAGGCGATCGCCAACGCTAAATTTCAATCAAGTCGATCGAATGTGAGATAGCTACTAGCAGCTTGAGCTATGACTGCATAACCGTGTAGGCGGTGGCATTAATCCTCCAGCCGCATTGTCTATTTCCTCATCTGTCAGTTCGATCGAACCTGCGGGATGTTCTGGTAACAAGGCACGTTCTTTTTCGCTCAATTGCTGGCGAAAGTTTTCGTCTTTCCAAGCTCGAATGATGTTTTCTTGTGACATGGTTTTTCCTGTTATTGTTAGATTTTTTATGGAAATTAGGTTGACTAGAATAAGCGAACTCTAGCGCCTAATTACCCACAAGTACCAGTGTTGCCAGTACATACGAGTTTAGTAGCCTGCCATATTCCTCCAGAAATATCTCTTATTTCCTCGTCTGTCAGTTCAACTGAACCTGCGGGATGTTCTGGTAACAAAGCACGTTCTTGTTCGCTCAATTGCTGGCGAAAATTTTCGTCTTTCCAAGCGCGAATGATGTTTTCTTGTGACATGGTTTTTCCTGTTATTGTTAGATATTGTTCTGGAAACTAGGTCGAACAAAGAGCAACTTTATTTCCTGATTCTGTTGTAATTGAAAATTAGCAATTAGTGTCCTACCCTTTCGGGTAGTCTTTTAATTAACAGTTTCAAGGCGGAGCCAATCCAAAATCCAAAATCCAAAATCCAAAATCGAGTGGCCCTAGAAGAAATGATGGTTGAATTGCAGTCCGGGAACTATAACCTTAACCACTGGAATATCAAAGGGGGGGCGCGTAAGTTCGACGCGCCAAATGCGATCGTAACCAGCTATCGATAAAGCATTAAGCACTCTGCCATAATCTTGCTGAAGGCTAGCACCCGATAAATCTGTAAATTGCTGCCAATCTGTATCGGCTGTTAATCGATCGAAAAACCTGAAAGTTTTCTGTTTCAAATTACTTTCTTCATATGACAGTTCTTTCATGTCCTCCCGCGCCCCATGGATGAAGGTCAAACGCGATTGGGCAGCCTCGGTAATAGCGCGGATGGCTGCCACAGAAGGACTCAGGTGAGTTCCATAACCGATATTGACCGCAGAGGAAGCACTAAAAGGGTTTCGATCGAGAATCACAGCCCAGAAGGTATTAATTGCAATGCAACTGGGTACCCAAAGTAGCACTAGCTTCACTCCAGCTTGCTCTAAGGTTTGATGCAGTTGTCGGACGGCACGATCGTCCGCGCTATCGAGATCGACAACTTGACAGTAATCCAAAATTTGCAACCGACCGTTACTACTGATACGCGACAGAGCATCTCGTTCGATCGCTTCATAAAGCCCGTGAAGCGTTGCTTCCATGAGGTGATTGCCGCTAGCTAATCCATTGGCAGAGAAGGAATGGAGGGAGGGTTCGCAAAGATATACCGCACTGGCTGGCAACCAAATCGCCGCACCCGTTTGTAAGTCTTCGCCGCACGTCCAATCGATCGCAAAGTCTTGAGAAAAGTAGCAATCGGACAAATATTCGGGCAACTGTGCTGGAGAGATGACTGAGTTGCCCTCCCCTCGTAATTTTGCCAAACTGGTTCGTCGCAGCTTGGCGGGATCGGGACGTTCGGCATGATAAATTTCGATCGCTTCCATCAAGGCGCTAACTTTGGCATTCAGGTGTCCTAGCCCTTTACCGTTGCTCACCTGAAGCACCAACCCTTGAGGGCGAATAGCGCAGTAAACTGGAATGCTTAGGCGATCGAGTCCCGTCACATCCGCACAGCGAGTAATGCCAATACTGGCTAAATGGGGTTGAATTCGCTCTAGGGTTTTCTCCGGCGGGACTAAACGATGAGTTCCGGTGACATATTCTTTAGTTAAATTCTCTAACATACTGCCTCCATATCTGCCATTAATTGTTTGGTGTATCCAGAGATCTGGAGTTCGTTGAGCAATGCCGTATCGAAATCCCAAAACAGGCCGAAGTAGTCCGGCCCTTGCTGGATAATCCAATCTACTAGCCCTTGCTCGATAATCTGCTCTCGGCTAGACGATCGCGTCAAACCTCTAAGGCGCAACCAATCTACATCCGGCTGGATTTGAGATTTCTGTTCCCATTGAGCAAGGCATGGTTCGATTAACGGTGTTGGTAAAGACACTCCATTTTGGGTAGCCCATGCTAGTAATAATCTGCGCTCCGATCGAGCCATCCCCAAGTCCGAATCAGTGTCCGATCCCAAATCCGGTTGCCAAAACCCTTTTGCCCTCACCCCACCTCCGGCTCCCCTCTCCCAATCTGGGAGAGGGGTTGGGGGTGAGGGCTGGATGGGAAGAATCGCTTGCCGGATAGCCCAGTCGATCGCGGCCCGCTTTGAGAGTAGATCTCGATAGAGTTTGGGCGTAAGACCGTTGGCTCGCAGCCATTCTCCCTTGCTGTCTATCCCCTGCTCTAATTCATGGTGTCGAACGAACTTTTCCAAGTAATCTGGGGGACAGACGACGCGATTTTGTTTCACCCATTGCCATAAGAAGAAATCTTTAGAGAGTTTCGATTTCAGCTTGGTTTGTAAGTCGCGATCTTGCCAGACTCGCTGCATTATCTCGCTGCCTGCGATCGCTTGGTTGCCACCAAAGAACCCACCCAAAAAGAAGCGGGTAGCATACCAGGGCGAATCTGTATTCGATTGGAGGTTTGGAGGACGGGAGCGATCGGGTTTTAACCTTCCGCACAGTTGTAAAGCGGCGATCGCATCGCGCCTTTTCAAATTAACGCTGCGGGTGCGAATGTAGGCCTCAAGCTGTTGCTTTTCTAAAGGCGACAAATCCTGTAAAACAGGGCTTTGCAACAATTGGCGATAGGAACGCTGGGGGTAATAAAGCTCTTTAGCATGGGCAATTAATAACTCAGCCCTTGCTGGTGCGAGGCAGCGATCTCGTACTGCTTGGAGTAAGGTATATCTGATATTGACGAGCGGCTCGGACATCGGGTAAAAGCTGACCTCTTCGCCTCCATGATGGAGTACCACTTCATCATCGCCGTCAATCATGCCATCTCGATACCACTCAAAAATCGTGCCGCAACCGATCGCGCCGAATCGATGCAACTCAGCCGCCCGCAAAGCGCCCATACTGGAAGCACCGATAACTTGAATTCCTTCTGCTAGCGCCTCCATAATTTCCCGCTGCCAGACAGAGGGCGTACTGTGAAATACGCCATCGATCAAAACGATCGTTTTTACGCCAGAGGGAATGAGGCGATAAATATCGCCTTTGCGAGCAGGGGGATAGTAATCGGCAGTCAGTAAAGCACTAGCTTGGTTTCTGGGTAAGGTTGGCCCCAGAAATACAGCTATTTGTGAAACTGGAGATTGGCAAGACATAAAATTCGAGCTAAAGGAGTTAGGTGAGTTCGATCGCTTAGTTGGTGGCAGTGCGTTACGCTGCGCTAACGCACCCTACAGAGATGTCAAATTTAATTTTGTGTATTAAAGTAGGGTGCGTTAGACGGCGATAAACTTTGCTCTGAATTCAACTTAGCAATCCGTCCTAACGCACCGTTTTAGGTGTGTCACGACTCCCACAACAACACTGAGGGTAATTGCTCCGATCGCGCCAGTCGCAGAAGCTGATAGCCAATTCCAGCCGTCCCTCGGAAGAAACTAGGATTAAACACGGAATTAGGTAAGTTGGGAAACAGTTGATAGGCTCCTGTATGTTTGGCTTTAGCTACAACTCCAGCGGCATTTTGCCAAGCCAACCGATGCCAATCGGAACGAGCGCAGCGTCCCGCGCCTGCTAACAGCACCTCAACCCGACCGAGATTGCCGCAGCAGAGATGGTCGATCGCTTGCAGTCCTTGGCGCTGTGTGGTTTGCAGGGCGATTTCAATCTCGCGATCGATTTCCGGCGATTTGACAATTGCGGAACTGCCCAAGCGGGCTAACCCAATTCCGGCTGCACCGTGACACCACAAAGTTAAAAACTCGACCTGCCCCGCTCGACGCAAATCGGGCCAGTTAGCCTCAGATGGGGAAAAAACGCTGCGCTCGTACTCGATCGCTTCTAGGGCGGCTTCTAAGTAATTTCGATCGCGGGTAACGGCATAAAGTCGTAACAGGGCGTAGGAGATCCCAGCCGCTCCATGGGAAAACCCGGTTAAGGGCGTTTCGCCGACAGTCTGCCAAGCTCTAGGAGTGCCTTGGTAGCTAACCCGATGGGCGAGTAAATGCTGTCCGCAGGCGATCGCTCTCTCCAATACAGCAGTTTCTCTGGTGGCTTCATGCAATGACAACAAGCCTAATATCGCTCCAGCCGCGCCACCGATAACGTCCAACTGTTTATCGGCAGTAATTAGTTCTGGGGTTATCCATTCGGATAGGGAAAGAGCATCTTGCCAGAAGGTTCGATCGCTCAGGAATTGACCGACCTTGACGAAGGTATAAATTAGGGAACCCAAACCCGTTGCCCCGCCAATTCCGGTGAGGCGAGCTAGGCGCTGCTGGGATTGGCGATCGAGGGTTTGGATCTGCTGGCGGAGGAAATGTAACGTCCGCCGGGCCAAATTGCCCCAACGCGACTCGCCAGATACCTCAGAGAGGGCAGCCAGAAACAGCGCCACCCCACAGCGTCCGGCATAAAGATCGTCGCTCAACACTTGCAGTTGAAATCGTTCGGCTGCGGGCAGATAAACTAAGCCAATCCAGTTGATGCTGCCATCGGGGTCGGGAATCGCTCTGGCTTCTAGTTCGGCTGCGATCGCTCGAGCTTCGGAGATCGCACCTGCCGCGTCTAGTTCCGGTAGCGACTCCAGATCCCATCGTTCGGCCTGCTGGCTGGTAGTTGCGGCTACCTTGGCGTAGAAGCAACCCTGAATTATCGCCACTTGTCGAGACAAATCGGTTTCGTCAAGTCTTTGCAAGCGATCGATCGCCTGTTGGTAACTGGGCTGTTGAAA
Organism: Cyanosarcina radialis HA8281-LM2; assembly: GCA_019359615.1. Lineage (GTDB taxonomy): Bacteria > Cyanobacteriota > Cyanobacteriia > Cyanobacteriales > CCAP-1448 > Cyanosarcina > Cyanosarcina radialis. The sequence continues at coordinate 4,096 of JAHHHA010000062.1, read as the reverse complement.
GTAACCTTCTATGGCTCGATCTTTCCCGACATTTAACCGATCGCTATTAGCATTAGCTGCAAACCAAGGAATATCTAACTGCTCCATGGCCCGCAGTTCTGCGCCCAGAATCGGCCAGGCATTGGGTTTATCTGGAGCCACCAGAAAAGCACAACTGAGGCGATCGAGTTCGATACTGTAGTCGGCTCCGTCTTTGAGGTAATCGGGTGTCCAAGCGTTTTCCAAGATAGTTCCGTAGATTTGGGTGGCGCGGAAGATGAAGCGGATCTGTCGCTCTTCCATGGCAGCCAGCGGACTTTCCGGGCCTAGCAATCGCTCTCGGTTGACCGTTAAAAACCGATACATTTGCTCGAATCCGGCTGTAATTTGTGCCAGGTAATTGTTGGCAGATAGGGTGCGATCGCCTAAACGCAGAACGTTTTTTGCCATCGGCAGGGTGACAGACTCGTACCGCGAGTGCATATTATCGGTATTAATTGCCTGCCAGCGCCGAAATTTCTGGGGGGCCGGTTGCCGATCGTTACTGCCCAAACCACTGATATCGTATGCTACTTTGCGATCGCTGCTAAAATCCCACCGAGGGAGCAATCCGGTACGGAGTACAGAATCCCAAAGGAATTGTCCGGCAGCGGTTTCAAACTCTTGCAGCGATGGGGAATTTTCCATCAGCTTGGCTTCGTGATGCAGTAGGGTTTCCAGATCGACTAACACCAAATGTTCGCCGCTGGCAATTAAGTTTTCGTAGTGGCAATCGGTTCCCCTGAGAACGTAAAGCACGCACAACAGCATTCCGGCTCGCTGATAAAAGCGATCGGCAGCAGCTTCATCGCTGCAAGGTTGATGCTCTACATATTCCACCCAACCGTAACGATCTCGGTTCAGCACCCGAACGACTTTGAAATCTAAAAGCTGGCTGTGTTGGTTGCACCAGTTTAAAAATTGGTTAAATGCCACCTCCAAACTTAAATCTTTGGGCTTGTAGACGAGTTTGAGTCCAGATTCAAAAACCAATAAAATCACAGTTCGTCCTCGGTGGTGAGGATCGGAAAGAGAGGTTTCAATATCAGCAACTTGACGGATGGTAGAGCCAAAAATTACCTCAATGTCTTTTCGATCTCGATCCAATCTTTGGAGAAACTCAGCCGTAAATTCCACCCAAAAATTGACCGCTGTTGCTACTAACCGAGCCAGCACCGGATACTTTTGGTAAAAAGCTAGCAGTCCGTCTTGTAGCAGTCGATTGACAAATTGAGTGTAGTTAGTTTTGCTCTGGTTGTCTGCTCTTTCTAACCCTAGCAAATCGAGCAAATTCTGACCGAAGGAACGAAACTCAGAAAACTCCGCCCCCAGCGTTTTGGTGTTAAATTCTGCTAGTCGTTGCAGAAAGCTCCGTTCTAAAGCTATATAAGCAGTTTCTGAAAGTAGGTTTTCTTTACTGATTTGCAGAGAATGAAGCCGCTTTAGGAGTTTTTTTCTAGCAACTACGATTGCAGGTAAAAGAATATCTTCAAAGGGAATTGGACGATCTCGATCGGTTGGCAACAACGATTCAGATTCGGGTCTAAATTCGCTCGCCATTTCAATGATTTGTCGCAGAGTTTCTGCCCATTCTGGCAATGGCCGAGTTGCTCTCAAGCACACGGTTCCCAACCGAGGACGAACCGGAGCGAGATCTAAGCCGTCCCATTCTAAACGCTTCTGCCAGACGTTCGTGTTGCCCCGCGCCACCACCTGACACCAGCGATCGCAGCGCCGATCGATTTCTAGTTCGTTTGCCTTTTCCTCATCTACCTCATACCGTTCTCGATCGAGGCGTTCCCATATAAAGCTAGCATTGGCAACAATTGACGCTAATGCTGGATCGGTGCAGTTTGGAGGGGCGATCGATATTTTAGACATATTGTAATCCTTAGTCAGTTGTTACATTGCCAATCGTTCAAATACTGACCATTGACCGCTGACAAAAATGATTAATGAATTTGGATATTTTAAATACCTAACAGCTTAAAAAAAGCGATTTATCGCTCTGAAAATCTGGGAGAATATAGGCTTCTCCCAGACAATTATAATGACCTTGAGTAGGCGGTTTTATCGCCTACCGATCTCTGGGTTTTTAGCTATTGCCACACCTGCAAGAGCAGCACCGGATAGACAAAGGAGCGGCTCCACCAGCAACTGCTAGTAGATCTGCTTCTGTCAGTTCTGGCTCCTCTAACTTTAAAGAGCCGATCGCTTGGGCTACGCTTTCTTGGGTAAAAGAGTAACCCTTTTCTGCTCCGGCAGATACGATGATTTTGATGGCTTCTACGAGGTTAGTAGCAGCTTTGACTTGCTGTTGCAATTGAGCATTTTGCAGCATTTTTTTGATGTCATTAATCACGAGATTAGTCTCCTTGTTGAAGTTTATTAATGATGGAAATGTTCTGAATTTGAATCTTTCCTAATTCTGTTATAGGCGACAATTAAAACAATGTGTCCTACCCTTTTGTGTAGTCTTTTGATTTTCGATCGATTTTTGTTTTGACAGATAGCTGGCGGTTGAAACCGCAGCTACACAACCAAAGTCTGCCTACGCAGACTGAAGAGCAAATGGGATTCTCGATCTCAACGCAAAAAAGCGATCGTCCTCTTATCTAGTTAAAGAAAGAAGGCGATCGCTCCTCAGAGGAATATATGAGGTTAACTCACTGCAACTAAACAACAGAGGATTAACATTATGGTCTTTCGACTATCAGGTATTGCAAAATGCTACTCCCTGGGGGCAAACTGCACTGAATTTGATAAGGATCTCCTCCGCGAGTTAGTTTGCTCAAGTTAAGCACGATCGTCTTCGTTCCCACACCAGTAAAATTATCTGATTTGATATCGTGATAGCCTCCGTTAGAATCGAAAGCTTCAAACCAGCAGGTAGTCTTGACATTCTGAGTATTCTTGATGCGGATATAAGCACTAGGTGCGGGTTGGCTTGAGTTAACATTTTCTCGAACAATAGAGCAGTTGAGGAATAATATTGTGTTTGAAGCACTAGTATTTAATACGCTACCTTGGTCGGTCTTGCTCAGGTATGCAGCTTGAGTCCCGTTGGGAGCATCGCACGTACTACCTGGGTAAGATTTCTGCTGGGAAGCATATGCTGAATTTGACAAGGCTACAGTAGACATTAAACTAGCAGTAAGTGCAATAATTGCTTTTGTACGGTTCATTGTTTTGTCCTTAAGTTATTAGGTATTTTTCTGGAAATTAGATTGTTTAAATAGCAATTTCGTTTCCTAATTCTGTTATAAGCGGCGATCGAGAGAGAGTGACCTACACAAAAGGGTAGTTTTTTTCGATCGCGTAGCGTGTTGCTTCAGCAACGTATCGCCCATCGATTTCTCAATTACCAAACAAACGAAAAGCGATCGCCTTCTGGGCGATCGCTTTTCGGAATTTCAATCTGTCGTTACTATTGCTCTACACCGCAATAAATAGGAAGAGTGCAAGCAACAATTCCAGCAGTGCAGTCGTAACAGTGCGCTCCTTTACCGCCAACAACACTTTGCAACTGAGCGTCTGTCAGTTCTAGCATTCCGGCTGGATGAGCGGGTAATAGCGATCGCTCTTCGGCGCTCAAACTATTGCGAAAATTTTCGTCTTTCCAAGCGCGAATGATGTTCTCTTGTGACATGATTTTCTCCTAAAATTGTTAAGTGAATTTGCAGAAATGCGTTTGTTGGTAGCACTTCTCCGATCCTGTTATAGTTGGCGATCGCCAGGGAATGTCCTACCCTTTTGGGTAGTTTTTTCGTTCGCGTAGCGTGTTGCTTTAGCAACGTATCGCCGATCGATTTCCTTTTTTCCAGTTCGACATAAAAAAAGGCGATCGTTCCTCTTATCTAATAAAAAAAGAAGGCGATCGCTCATTTTCTCAACCCAATCTGAGCGCTCTCAGATAAATTATGTAGGCTGGTAGAAATAATCTGCCAACTTACTAGACCAAGCTGGCGGAAATAAGTGACCAGTTAAAAAGAGGGAAAAAGTCATAAACTAAAAGATGCTTAGTCAAGAGGGAAGAAGTCCTGTGAGCCTTAAAATCAATGCCGCATCCTAACGCTCA
>JAHHHA010000061.1 GCA_019359615.1 Cyanosarcina radialis HA8281-LM2 | reverse complement strand
ACCGCGCTGGTTTAGGAATGGAAGTAATGCACGAGCGTAACGCTCACAACTTCCCCTTAGACTTAGCGGCTGGCGAATCTACCCCTGTAGCATTGACTGCTCCAGCCATCCGTGGATAATCGCTAAGTGATTAGTTAACTAAAAGCGCTCCCAGTTTCTGGGGGCGCTTTTGGTTTTTGCTATTACATTGTGGGGCAGCCATCTTGCCTGCCCTGTGGGACAGCCAAGATGGCTATCCCACAAGAAATCACTGCAAATTCTAAGTTAAAAAAGTAGTGCCTTCACCAGAAAGAGGGGTGGACTCTAAATTTTTAAAGACGTAGCCCACGACATCTTTAGTATTATTCACCAACTGCTAACAAAGTATTGAGAAGAGTTCTACCGCTAGGGCTATAAACCTGGAGGCGAGCAAAAGCAGAATCGCTAGCTCTCCAAGATACTTGGTACACCGTACCTTTGTTACGCCAACGATATACTACTCGATCGCGACTTCTAGATACATTGCAGCCGTGAAGCACGATCTTTTTACCGTTCTGTTGGTTGATGCCCGTGTAGATGTAATCTCCACCTCTTTTCCGCACTGAAATCAACCAGTCGTAGTTGGAATAAGTGACCGAAGGAATATCCCTAGTAGTAGCGCTAGCAGATAGGGTGAAAGATGGTGCTAAGGCGATCGCGGGTGTAGCGCCAGCAATCAGAGCAGAAACGGCGATAGCAGAAAGTTTCATTGAATTTGGTTTCAGTAATTGATATTCATAACTACATATCCAAGAAAATAGATTTCGGATCGATCGCTTAAAATAATTTAGCCAGTAGCCGATCGATTTGCTGGTTGATTCGATCGAGATCAAAAGTTTGACGGGCATAAGTTTGAGCTTGATGGGCGATCGCATCCCTCAGTTCTGGCTGTTGGTAGCACTTATCGATCGCTGCTGCCAACTTCACCACATCGCCAGGTGGAACTAGCCAACCAGTTTTACCATCTTCAACTAGCTCTAAAGCACCGCCTGCTTCGGCAGCAATTACCGGACGGCAGCACAGCATCGCCTCGACGATCACTCGTCCAAACGGTTCGGGTGAGGTAGAAGTATGAACGACTAAATCGCAAGCCTTCATCAAAGCCACGACATCGGAACGAAACCCCAAAAACTTGACGCGGTTTTCTAAACCTAATTCTGCTACTTGGCGATGTAGCTGCTGGGCATAATCTGCTTCCCCAAATAAAGCATCGCCTACTAAGATCGCCGTCACCCGCTCTGGGCAGCGAGTCAAAGCCTCAATGAGAATATGTTGTCCTTTCCAGGGAGCCAAGCGGCTAAAATGTCCCACTACAAAGCGATCGTCCAGCCCCAGTTCTTGGCGGATTCGAGCCGAATTTCCCGCATCATCGTCGTATAAATCGAGTTTAAACCCGTTGTAAACCACTTCGGTCAGATGCGATCGTCCCCCAGCCTCAATAAATGCCGATTTAGTAGCTTGAGAGTTAGCAATTACCAAAGCAGCAAAACGGTTAGCCAGAGTTACAGCTAGGCGGCGATTAGCCAGACTAAAGTGATCGGCAGATAGAATATCATGAAGGTGGTAGACCAAAGGGCGGCGACCGAACCAACTAGCCAGAGCGCCAACCACCAAAGCTTTTTGGGTATTGGCATAAATCAGATCGTAACTGCGACTCAGTTGCACTACTTTCCCAAGCAAAGGGATTAACGGTCCGATCGCGCCCAAACTCTGCCAAAAGCGACTTTCCTTGCGAACTTGAATCGCTTGCTCTCCTAGCACCCGCACTGGAATTTGCTGTTGTTCTAGTAGCGATTTAAAAGCACCATCTTCAAATAACCCTACCAAAGAGCTATCTTTGTAAGGTTCCACCAGATCCATCAAACATAGTTCTGCACCACCGGGCTTGCCACTTTGGTCTAAAAATAAGATCTTCTTCATTGAATTGGGATGAATTTAGGGCAGTAATGGCATCTGAGAGTCTGTACCCTAGATAATAGGCGGCATTTCCTTAGCCGAACGGGGTAGGATACTCTGAAAAATGAGGAATTTTACATCATATTGGGACTCCCCTCACTCGATACTCAACACTCTAAAATATGCGGATCGCTAAAAACATTACAGAACTTATCGGTCGGACACCCCTAGTCCAGTTAAACCGCATTCCTCAAGCAGAAGGCTGTTTGGCCCGGATTGTCGTCAAATTAGAGGGCATGAATCCTGCGGCTTCAGTTAAAGACCGCATTGGTGCCAGCATGATTATGGCTGCCGAGCGCGAGGGACTGATTTTTCCAGGTAAAACTCTGTTGGTAGAACCGACATCGGGAAACACCGGAATCGCTCTGGCCATGGTAGCTGCTGCCAAAGGCTATCGCCTGATCTTAACCATGCCAGAAACGATGAGCATGGAACGCCGTGCCATGTTGCGAGCTTACGGGGCAGAACTGGAACTGACACCAGGAATTGAAGGCATGAGCGGTTGCATTCGTCGGGCCCAGGAAATAGTCGATCGCACTCCTGGAGCCTATATGTTGCAGCAGTTTCGCAATCCAGCTAACCCAGAAATTCACCGCCTGACGACTGCCGAGGAAATCTGGGAAGACACCGACGGCCAGGTAGATATTCTGATCGCTGGGGTGGGTACGGGAGGCACGATTACCGGGGTAGCAGAAGTAATTAAAGCCCGCAAACCCAGTTTCAAAGCGATCGCCGTCGAACCCGCTAACAGTCCCGTACTTTCAGGCGGGAAACCCGGCCCCCATAAAATTCAGGGAATTGGTGCTGGTTTCGTGCCTCAAGTTTTAAAAGAAGAGTTAATCGACGAGGTAATTACCGTAGCCGATGAAGAAGCGATCGCTTACGGGCGGAGAATTGCCAAGGAAGAAGGTCTGCTTTCAGGAATTTCTACTGGTGCGGCTTTATATGCCGCGATCGAAGTCGGCAAACGCCCAGAAAATGAAGGCAAACTCATCGTCGCAATCCAACCTAGCTTCGGGGAACGCTACCTCAGCACTCCCCTATTCCAAGAGCAAGAATCCCGCGCTTAAAGGAAGTGTTAATACCATCTTCAATGGCTCATTCTACTCTGTTAGCTTCGAGCAAGCGTGCGAAACGCGAATTCGACCGCTCGGCTAGGGTAGCGAGATCGCCATATTCTAACACTTGCCCTCGATCTAAAATCAAGATTTGGTCGGCTCGGTGTAAAGTTTGCAAGCGATGGGCAATGACGATCGCCGTGCGATTTACCAGCAGTCGAGAGATCGCCCCCTCTAGTAAAACTTCGGTTTGTGGATCGAGGCGAGAGGAGGCTTCATCTAGAATTACCAAACCTGGATTTTTCAGAAAGACGCGCACTAATGCTAGCAATTGGGCCTGTCCGGCGGAAAGTCCGCTGCTGTCAGATCCTAATTGAGTGTTGAGTCCGTCAGAGAGCGATCGCAACCATTCCCCCAGCTTGAGTTCCTCTAAAATTTCCAGGATGCGGGCATCTGAAATACCAGCATCAAAAAAGGTCAGATTATCCCTTACCGTGGCTTGAAATAGCTGCACGTCTTGCGTCACCAATCCTACGTGCTGGCGCAGTTCTGCCAGTGGAATGTCGGCGATTGCCCGCTCGCCAATCCGAATGGCACCCGATTGAATGTCGTACAACCGCAGCAAAAGACGCGCGATCGTGCTTTTGCCGCTCCCCGTGCGCCCTAGCAGTCCTAGCACTCGACCTGCTGGTAAAGAAAAAGAGACGCGATCGAGCGTCCAGGCAGCATCATTATCGGTTTCGTATCGAAAGCAGACTCGATCGAAAGCAACGTCACAAGCACCCATCGGTAGAACGGCTTGTCCTCGATCCTCAATGGCCGATTGCAGGTGAAATAACTCGCCAATCCGATGAACGCTCGCTTCTACCTGCTGCAATTGTTCGAGTTCTTCCCGAATTAGTTCGATCGGCTGTGCCAGAAGGTTGGCGTAATGAAAAATCAGATAAGCTGTGCCGATAGTAATGGCGTTTTGCGACCAAAGATAGGCAGAAATAGCCAGGGCGATCGCGTTGCCAACGGTAAACAAACCCACGCTAGTAAACCACAAAACCGTACTAGCGAATCTCGCTTGCTGATAAACCGGGAGCCAGCGTTGCAGCAGGTGGAAAAAGCGATGCATCGCATAACCCACTGCCCCATTAGCGCGAAGATCTTCTCGTCCCGCAACGTGTTCGCCGATCGTGCCGTAAAATTCAGCCCCGATCTGGCGATACTCTGCCCAAGGTGCGATCGCCATCCGTTGCTGTCCTAACAAGAGGGACAGAGCCATGAGGGCAAAAATAGTCAAACTCAGTCCGGCAAGAGGATTCTCGAAACATAGGACGATGAGAATGCCAATCAAAAGCACGCCATTTCCCAAGACGTGAATGACTAACTGAGAAAAAAACCGAGAGAGCAAATTGACATCGCCATCAATTCGTTCTAGTAACTCCCCAGGCGTATGGGCTTTATGGAACGATAGATCTAATTGCAAACAGCGTGCTGCTAAATCGATGCGGAGAGCGTTGGTTGCACTCCAGGCAACGATTTCACCCAGGTAAGTGGCGGCGATCGCAGCTACTTGAGTTAGTAAGGCAATCGTAGTAAAGGCGATCGTAGCTGTCAGTAAGGCCTGTGGCGATCCACCACTAGCAGCCGTATCGATAAAATAACCCAAAATTTGGGGGTTAACGATTTGCAGAACGATGCTACCCAAAAGAGCGATCGCTAGCCCCAGCACGCGCTGCCACTGTGGCTTGAGGTAGTTCGCCAAGAGCGACCCGTATTGCTGGAGGGGAATTGCCATAGAAAAGCAGCATTCTAAAACCCGTTCAGCAGCTTATCGTAAAGCTTGCCGTTGTGGAACCCAATTTTGGCTTTCAGCGGGAGTTTTTTGGCTCCTCGACGGAATTTATTGGAAAGGGAACAGGAAAGCCTTTGAGGGCAAACTAAGTTTTGCTAGCCGGATTTAGTACAATTAAGCAGATCCAGGACGCTGGAGGATAGCCATGCTAGAGATCGACCTGAAACAACTGCCGACGAGTGCAGAACTCCCCTGCTCCGACGAAACCCCCGTGGATAACGAAGACCAAAACCTGCTGCCCAACATCCTGCTCTTTATCCTGGAATATCTCTGGCAAGACCGTCAAGACTGGTTTTTTGCTGTGGATATGGCAGTCTATCACACCACGGGAGACAATCCTAAAGTGCCCGTAGTGCCAGATGGCTTTTTGAGCCTGGGAGTAGAGCGGCGCAAGGGGGGGCAATCGCGCAGCAGCTACGTGGTGTGGGAAGAGCAAAATACTGTCCCCCTCCTCGCCCTAGAAATCGTCTCCCAAACCCCAGGGGGAGAATACGACCAGAAGTTAGCGATTTACGCTCGACTAGGGGTCTTGTACTACGTCATTTATAACCCGAAGTTCTGGAAGCGAGATCGTCATCGGCAGTGGGAAGTATACAAGTTAGTCGGTAGCAGCTATCAGTTACAGGAGGGAGAACCGTTGTGGATGCCAGAGGTAGGGTTAGGAATTGGGCGTTGCCTCTTGCCTGACGAGCCGATGCCACGGGAGGTGTTGAGTTGGTTTGACGAGGGAGGCGAGCGCTACTTGACTGTTGGCGAGCGGGCCGAACGAGAGTCTCAACGAGCCGAACGAGAGTCTCAACGAGCCGAACGAGAGTCCCAACGAGCCGAACGAGAGTCTCAACGAGCCGAACGAGAGTCTCAACGAGCCGAACGAGAGTCTCAACGAGCCGAACGAGAGTCTCAACGAGCCGAGCGGGAACGGCAAGCTAGGGAGCAGTTAGAGAGCTATTTGCGATCGCAAGGCCTCGACCCTAATAACTTGCCCGAATCGTAAGGTGCGATGTCTATTCCGTGCGACTGGCATCATTAGAGACGGACGGAATCTTTGCCACTTCGGCTGATTGGAGGGCTTTAGGAAACTGCTTCCAGAGATTAAAGTAAATGCTCAAACAAATCATCCAGAATCAGATTAGCGGTAATTGGTCCTGCACCTTGAAAATAATCGCCGACTTCATACACTCGATTTTGTTTGACAACTGGCAATTGCCTCCAAAGTGGATCGGATTTCAACTTTTCAAGCTCAGACTGGGCTGTTTGCCGTTCTTGACCCGTTCCTCCCCAACTTCTGATAAAGATGGCCTCACTGTCTAATTCATCGATTCGTTCCTTGCTCAAAGCCCAGTTTCGCCAATCGTATCGAGCTAAAGTCGGAGGTAAAACCACTCCCGACTCTTGGATGACAGATCGAGCAAATGAGTCTTTGGTATCGAGGATAAGCGCATCAGCGCGAATCTCGATCGTAGATAAGGTGAAGGGCAGGCGATCGCCCATTTTCACCTTAAACGCGGCAATGCGAGCGTAATAATCGGCCATAATCTGCTTGGCTCGCTCCGTTCTACTTAATGCTTGAGCAAATAGCTGCAAGGTTTGTTTCCAATCTTCAGCCGCATCAAGGACGGTGGGGGCAATGTGGGAGAGTTGAGGATATATTTGCCCGATGCGCGATTGATGCCCCAAAATCAGATCGGGTTTTAGCAGCAAAAGCAGTTCCAGATTCGGTCCCTGGGGGCTATCAACATTGAGAATGCCCTCCCACTGCGAGCGATCGAGCTTTTTTTGAACGTAGCTCAAAACCTGGGGTGTGCCAGCGATCGGTTTGACTCCCAACGCCAGCACCGGATCGAGTTCGGTCCCGCCCCAAACCACCACTCGTTGAGGATTCAGCGACACGCAGGTTTCGCCCATGGCGTGCTGAATAATTCGGCAGGGACTTGGGGTAACTTCCGAGCTAATGGGAGAATAGTGCTGGCAAGAGCCGAGCGGCAAGATCGCCATCCAACAGGCGATCGCCAACTTAAGACACCTTAAACGAACGAATTTCCTAAGAGACATATGCCATTAAAACTCGATCGAAAAACTGCCGACTACGCTTAGGGGCGCACCGGGTGTAATTCTAGATCGACCATAGGCCACTGACTCGATATACTCCTCGTCGAACAGGTTTTTGATATTAATTGCCGCCCGCCAACGATCGCGCTGGTAGAAGATAGCTGCATCAGTGCGGAGAAAACTCGGCAGCGTATAACTATTATCGAAGTCGCCCGGACGCTCGCTTAAGTAGTAAAGCCCCAGACCAAATCCTAACCCTTTGAGGGCACCGCTTTGCAATTGGTAGGTCGTCCAAAGACTGGCAGCATTTTCAGGTACGAGCGCTGTTTTCAGCCCGGTTGGATAATCGTTACTCTCCGTCACTTCACTATTAGTATTGGCGTAAGAAGCAATCACTTTCCACCCCGGTAAGATTTCACCTGTAAGATCTAATTCAATCCCTCGGCTTTGAATTTCCCCGATCGGAATCGAGAACTCTTCATTATTAGGATCTGTCGTGGCAATATTGGTTTTTGTCAACCAGTAAGTAGCTAAATTGAGCGACAACCTAGAGTTGAGATCGGCTTTCATTCCCACTTCAAATTGGGTTCCCCGTTCTGGCTCCAGGAATTGATTATCGACACTTCTGGCAAAATTAGGATTGAACGATCGCCCATAACTGGCATAGAGAGATATAGGCTCAATTGGCTGGTAAACTAACCCCACTCGCGGGGTAAAGGCACTATCGCTTTGCGTGGTGACGCTATCAAAGAGGCGGTCCTCATTTCTGAGGGATACAGCATCGAATCGTCCTCCAATTAAAAGTTTCAGATTATCTGAAAGCGTAATTTGGTCCTGGAGAAACACGCCCAATGTATCTGCACGTCCATAATTATCTCTAAATAAAGTAGTGAAGTCAGAGAGAGGCGGCTTGCCCAGATAGACGGGATTAAAGATATCGATCGCGGGAGCAGTGCCAGGTTCTAGTCCTCGATTCGTCCCTTCGGTAGTTTGGCGAGTTAGATCGAACCCGATCAGTAAATTATGTTGAATTGAACCCGTTTTAAACTTGGCGTTGAGATCCGTTTGCAATCCATAGCTGGCGGAAGTATCGTCGTTAGAATCAAAGTCGCGGGACAAAAGACCTGTTGACTCGTCTAACTCATTAGGTTGAACCTTATAGTCAAAGTTTTTCGCAATCAGATAATTGAAAGCATGGCGAAGCTTTAAGTTATCGTTAAAACGATGTTCCAAACGGTAGCCAATATTAAATTGTTCTACCTGAAAAACATCATCTGGTTCTCCTAGATTGCGAGAGAAGGGAATGTCGGCAATCCCATCGCCAAAGGCAACGATGCCCTGGTCGAAGGGGCGCTTATCGTTTAAGTAAGCCAGTTCGAGAGTCAAATTAGTTTGTTTGCCGATATCCCAACTGAGAACGGGGCTGATAAAGAAGCGTTGAAAGTTATTGTCAAAGGGTTGTCTAAAACCCTCAGCAGATTGATAGGTCGCATTTAGGCGGTAGCGCACCGATCGATCTGCGGTCAGCGGTCCTGATAGATCGATGCTAGGTTTGACAAACCCAAAACTGCCAATTTGGAAGTCAGCGGCATAGTAAGGTTCGTTGAGGGGTTGCTTGGATACCAGATTAATAATTCCTCCTGGTTCGGCATTGCCATATAACACGGATGCCGGCCCCTTCAGAACTTCAATCCGTTCTAGGTTAGAAACTTCATTCAGCGTAGTTTCTGTGGCAAACTGACCGAACGATCGCCCTCGAAACCCATTGCGGAGAGTGGTGGCAAAAAATCCTCGGATGATAAACGAGTCTAAATTTCCTCCAAAGTTATCTCCCTCTACGACACCGCTGACGTTACGCAGTGCATCTCGAATGTTGTTCCCAGACTGCTCTCTGATGACTTCTTGCGGCACCACTTGAATCGATTGGGGAATATCTCGCAAAGGGGTGTCAGTTCGAGTTGCCGTGGTGGCATTGGGAACCCGATACCCTTCCTGTTCTTCACCCGCGACCACAATTTCTTCTGCCTCTGATTCGTTCGCCTTGGGATTGAGGGCATAGACTCGATCTCCTATCCTGAGCGCAACTGGGGTTTGGGGTAGCGTCTCTTTCCCGATCGCGATTACCCTAATGTTGTTCGGCTCTTGCTGCACGACTCGCACTTGAACCAGATCGGCAATCGGACTTTCTGCGATAAATTCTTGTCCTTGGGGCAACGCTAATACTGCATTCGGGATATCTACGATTAGGCGATTGCCTTCGGCTCGGATTCTTGAGGGATCGAGGGGTAAAGGTTTTCCCCCTGCCGTTTGCAAGACAATTTCCAGTCCGGTATCCCTACGTTCGATCGTTACTCCGATAACTCGAACTGTGGCAGTTTCGCTCTGCGCTATCCCATCTTTGACGGTCGTACTCGCTTTCGAGAGTTCGTGCGATTGCCCTGTTTCTGCTGTTGCCGATTCGATCGCGATCGAGGACGCAAGGGCCAAAGACAGAATTCCGCTCAGCCCGATCCACCGTTGAACTTGCATTGCCACTTCCTCACAAACCCAGTGCTTACAAACGAGAACGATGTGCAATAAGTGTAAGCTGAGGGTCAATCCGAGATGAAGTCTGTTTTAGCTCATAGAGGGATTATTTGCGGCCCGTCGCGGATTTTTTTAATTGATACTCTTTCGGATTCACGCCAAACTTGCGCTTGAACGCTGCGGCCAAATGACCGATGTGAGTATAACCGATCGCCCGTGCCACCTGTTGGACGTTCAACTGCCCATCTGTCAGCAACAGACGGGCTTGCTCTAGGCGATACTCCCGCAGATAGCCAAACACCGTCGTCCCAAAACAGGCGCGAAATCCCTGCTTTAGTTTGAAGTCGTTTAGCCCCACTTGACGGGCCAAAGTCAAAATAGAAGGGGGATCGTGAAACTGACGGCTTAGAATATCTCTAGCGTGGTGCAACCGCTCGATCTCGTCAGCTTTGAGTGCAGTTTCAGTGGGTGTGGGGCAAGCCCCCACCATAAATTGAGCGAACTGGAGGGCTGCCAGTTCCAGAACTTTGCCTTCCAAATACATCTGCTTAATCGCGCCTTCATAGGGACAGTGCAAAATTTGATGCAGAAGCACTTGCATTTCTGGCGTGGTGACTCCTTGCCGATAAAAAGATGGCGGCGTTTCTCCAGAAACCCAAGGCACTAACTCTGGGGGTAGAGATTCTCCAAACTCGGAGAGGACGTGGGGCTTCAAGCCCAAGCGCACCCGCAGTGAGGGTTCAGTGGCAAACAGATGGTCGATTTCGACCCCCGATTGAATTCCTTCTAAGTAGTTCTTTCCGGGGAGTTCTACGTTCTCACCTGTTAATCCTAAGTGGCGATTTTTGGTAGTTCCTGCCACAAAAAAACTAGAAATGGGACCCCAACTTGCCGACTCATGCCGACAAATCACATCTTCAGTCACTTGATGCGCTTCAATATTCAGCCATAAATCCCGCAGTTGAATTTCCCGCGAATACCCTTGCCCCATCGTACTTTTCCAAGTATGACGCACTTCAAACGGGTCTAGCTGGCAAATCGTTTCTGTCTTAGCCTCGTCTGCTTCCCAAAGTTCTTCCCCATCTTGTTCTGAGAGAATTAATGGCATGGCGATCGCCCTATCTGCTCGCACCCACTGTTTTGTTTGCAGTAGTTGAGATATATTCTCATTTATTTTAGTTAGTTGTCAAAAATTATAATTCAAATGTCCCTATGCCAGTGGCAAATCATCGCAGGTACCTTCGAGTTTAACTCTGCCGTTATCGAGCAGAATAATGCGATCGGCTCGCTGCCAAACCGCAGGGCGATGAGAAACCACCAGAAATGTCGGCATCCAAGTCTCGGAAGAATTTAAATTAAATAACTTCGACCAAAGCAGTTGCTCGGTTTCCACATCAAGGGCGCTCGATAGATCGTCAAACACCAACAATTGGGGTTGGCGAACTAGCATTCGAGCCGCTGCTACCCGCTGGATTTGACCGCCTGAGAGCCGCATTCCTCTAGAGCCAATCCGAGTATCGAGTCCATCGGGCATGGCGGCTAAGTCTCGATCGAAGGCGGCCAAGGCGATCGCTTGCTGTAACTGGGCATCGCTCGCGGGCAGCCCCAGCAAGATATTTTCTCGCAAGGTGGTGCTGAATAGTTGTGGCACTTGGGGCGTGTAGGCACACCGAGGCGGTACGAAAAATTGAGCCGGATTTGCTACTTTTTGACCGTTCCAGTAAATTTCTCCGGCTGACAGCGGCAACAATCCCAATAACACCCGCAGTAGAGTGGTTTTGCCAGAGCCGATCGCTCCAGTAATAACAGTGAAACTACCGGGTTGAAGTTGCAGCGAGATCTCGGTAATGCCGCGATCGCTGTTGGGATAGCGATAGGTCAAATCGATCGCTAGCAGTTCTTGCAGGCGACCTTCGGCGGCTGCAACTGGCTGAACTTGAGGCAACGGGGGTTTGCGTCCGCTTAGGGTTGGCAAGTACAAAGGATGATGCTCTACAAGAACTAGAGCCTCCTCATCTACTAACCCTTCCATCCGTTCAAAGGAAACTTCACTCTGTTTTGAGAGGGCCAGAAAGCCTCCCAGAAAGCCAAAAAAATACGTGACATAGGAAAGGTAATAAACAAATAGGGCAAAGTCGCCCACGCTGAGTCCGCCCGCTGGCGATCGCATCGAGCTAGCGGCAAAAAATAGAACCGCTCCAGTTCCCAAGCTGGCTAAGTTTTCAAAACTAGAATCTAAAATTACCGTCAGCAGCCGATCCTGTACCATCGCCTGACAGCGGCGATCGCACAAATGGCGGAAGCGATTTAACACCGACCGTTCGGCTCCAGCCACTTGAATGGCTTGCACGGCGGCAAACATCTCTCCGATCGTCCCAGTAACCTGCTGAGTCGCCTGACGGCTGGCACGACGGTAGCTCTCGATCCGAGCGGTCGCCCGATGCAAAATCGCGGCCATCAGGGCCAGGGGCAAAAATACAAACAGCGTAATTTTGGCATTCACGCTTGCGAGCAACGCCAACGAACCGAGGGCAAACACTCCTTCACCGAAGATTTCATTAGTGCCGACGACATTATCTTCAATCTGAGCGACATCCTCCCGAAAGAAACTGATGACCTCGCCGGGGGAAAGGGCGCGATCGCTGATTCTACTTGCGGTTAAGGCTTCAGCGCCGGGGCGATCGAACACCTTGGCCAATAAATTCCGCTGCACCAGGGCGCTCGTGGTGAAGCGATGTTGGGTTTTGGTAATCCTTCCGGTCATGATGGCAACAATCCGCGCCACCCCAATCGTCAGAAATAGAGCAATCCACCCCCACGATGACAGCATCAAGTCAGATCGATCGGTTAAGCGATTGAAAAACTCGCGAATCACCAGTCCCGGTAGGGCAGGCAATGCACTAATGAAGAGCCAGAGAACGGTATCAGCCCAATACAGCCGTCGAGCGTAGCAGATTGCCTGCCAGAGCAGATGCCAGATGGAAGTTCGGCGAGCGGTGGTCATTATCTTTGCGTTTCTTCTTCAGTTGTGGTTTCTCGTGACGCTCAAAGTAAGAAGCGCCCAAGTCAGAGTAAGGAGTATGGCGTAGAATCATAAAAGAATGAACAATTCCACTCACTACGACACTCTACAGGTTAGTCCCTCGGCTACGATCGCCCAGATCAAACAATCTTATCGGCGGTTGGTGAAGTTGTTTCATCCCGACAGCCAAAGTCAAAGTGCAGATCCAGAGCAAATTATTCTGATTAATGCGGCTTATGAAGTCCTTAGCGATCCGCAAAAACGCCATCTTTACGATCGCCAATTGCATTCAATCCCGTTGTCCCCACAGCAACAACCTGCTGACGATCGCCATTATCAAACCAGAGGCAAAGATGCTGACGAACGATTGCAGCAGTGGCTCAAACAAGTTTACGCCCCAGTCGATCGAATATTGTGCGGCATTCTCTATTCCTTAAACGAGCAAATTGAGGAACTCTCGGCCGATCCGTTTGACGATGAGTTAATGGAAGAGTTTCAAGCTTACTTAGAAGATTGTCGCGGCGACCTCCAGCGGGCGCAACGCATCTTCCGGTCTTTACCCAACCCTGCGACAGTTGCAGGCGTAGCCGCTAGCGTTTACTATAGCCTCGATCGCGTCAGCGACGGGCTAGAAGAATTGAACTTCTTTACGCTCAACTATAGCGATCGCTACCTGCATACCGGACAAGAACTCTTTAGAATTGCCAACCAACTTAGGAAAGAAGGGCAAACTGCCCTGAAGACTGTCGCTTAGGCGAGAGGGAGATGGGGAGATGGGGAGATGGGGAGCAGAGGGCGAGAGGGCGAGACGAGTTTGGAGTTCGGAGTATGCGCCGAGCGCAGGCTGCGCCAACGGAGTGTGGAGTTATTTTTAACTCCACACTCAACACTTAACACTTCCTAAGCTCCACACTTCACACTTCTTTTAAAGGGGAATTAATTCGGGGAAGTTGAGTAAGAGTTGCTCGTTAGTTAGCTCGTCACCTAATTGAGCCGGAGAGAAGTGGACTTGAATCGCCCGGAGTTTTCCTCGATCGTGCAGACTAATCAGGGCTTTCAGACCGATTTTCAGGGCATGGATATTAGAAAGATCGGCTTCTAAGTCTGGCACTTCACCTTCATAGGCTACTGTTATCATCACGACTAAATTACTAGTAATCGGTAGCGATAAAGGTTCGTTTGCACCCAGATCGGATTCGCTCAAATCTACTTCGCTCAGATAGCGCTGGGCGGAGTCGGTAAACAGTTCGTTTACATAGTCTCCAGCATCGCCCTCATTCCAAAAAACTTCACCTTCGTTGGCTGTTGATTCCCAATAGGTATCGTACTGCAACAGACTCTGACAAATTTCTACCAGCCCTTCCCCCAGAATCTGAAGATCTCCATCTGATTCTACTGCTTCTCTCCCAGCCCGGTTGAGTATCCCCAACAACGGGGCCACCTCTTGTCCGGATAAATGCACGAACAGGCGGCACACGACAAATCGGGTTTTGCCGCTAAGCTGATTGAAGCGATCGCGCCACGAACTCATAATAACGATCGATCCTGACGATGTGTTTCCTTCCTCTAGTTTAAGGCGACTGGGCAAATGGGGAGAGGGCGAGGAGGGGGAGCATTCTTAACTCAACACTCAACACTCAACACTTCTTAAACTCCTGAACTCCTGATTCTCATCGCAGCAGAATTGTAAAGTAGGTTTATAATCTGTACAGGAAACTTTGCTTTATCGTAAAGTTTCTTATTAAAGGCTAAAAATTACCCTTAAGAAAGACGCAGAACTAATGCTCCGGATACTCGTCATTGATGACGATCCTGCAATCGCAGAACTAGTTTCGATCAACCTAGAGATGGCTGGCTACGAAGTTACCCAGGCTCCTGATGGTTTGAAAGGTCAAGCACTAGCTCTGCAAGTGCAACCAGACCTGATTATGCTCGACTTAATGCTGCCCAAGGTAGATGGATTTACCGTTTGCCAGCGGCTGCGTCGAGACGAGCGTACTGCCGAAATTCCGGTGATCATGTTAACCGCTTTAGGTCAAACCCAAGATAAGGTAGAAGGGTTTAACGCTGGTGCTGACGACTATCTCACCAAACCCTTTGAAGTTGAAGAAATGCTGGCGCGGGTGCGGGCCCTGCTGCGACGTGCAGATCGAATTCCCCACGCTGCCAAACATACCGAGATTTTGAGCTACGGACCTTTAACACTAGTTCCAGAACGGTTTGAAGCTATTTGGTTCGAGAAGATAGTTAAACTGACGCATTTGGAGTTTGAGTTACTTCATTGCTTGCTGCAACGACACGGACAAACTGTTGCTCCCAGCGAAATTCTCAGGGAAGTTTGGGGTTACGACCCTGACGACGATATCGAAACCATTAGAGTGCATATCCGGCACTTAAGAACTAAACTCGAACCAGATCCCCGCCATCCTTCCTATATCAAGACCGTCTATGGGGCGGGTTACTGCTTGGAATTGCCCAGCGGCGAACAGATCGAGGATAAAGAGTGAAGCTCAGCCTTTCAGTTTGAGGTGCTGCTGTTTCACTTTTCAGATAAGAGCAACACTTCTCAAATTCTGTGCCAAAATCGGTATCAGCATTATGAATTATGAATTATGAATGGTGAATTGTGAAATTACCACTGCTTCATCATCGATCGTTCATCTTTCATCAACGCCGCGCCACTGCTATCGGTTCTAATCGAGTAGCCTAATGGTATAACTTGAGGTGCGATCGCCAACCTGGGTAAATCTAATGCTGGGAACAACGCTTCGAGGGCGCTACAAAATTATCAGGAATTTGGGTAGGGGGGGGTTTAGCGAGACTTATGTAGCTGAAGATCTAGATCTCCCCGGTACGCCTGTTTGCGTGGTCAAGCGACTCAAGCCTTATCTTAACGATCCTTTGGCTTGGCAAGCAGCCATCAGGTTTTTTAATAAGGAAGCCGAAGCTCTCTACAAGTTAGGCAATCACGAGCAAATTCCTCGACTGCTAGCTCACTTTGAGGAAAATCAGGAATTTTATTTAGTTCAAGAATTTGTTAACGGTAACGATTTAAGCCGAGAACTGTCTTCAGGCAAGCGGTGGAGCGAGGACGAAGTAATTGACTTTTTGCACGACGTGTTGGAAGTCTTAGAATTCGTCCACCAGCAGAATGTCATTCACCGGGATATCAAACCTGCAAATCTGATCCGACGGGCGGCAGATGGCAAGATAGTTTTGATCGACTTTGGTGCAGTTAAAGAAATTAATACCTTGGTAGTTACGCCTCAAGGAAATACTACTTTGGCAATTGGAACTCCTGGCTATATGCCCAGCGAACAAAATAGCGGCCATCCGAAGTTTAGCAGCGATATTTACGCGATCGGGATGACGGCGATTCAAGCTCTAACGGGGATGCTATCAGTTCAACTACCCAAAGATCCTAATACCCACGAAACTATCTGGCGCGATCGCGTCCAGATTAGCCCTCAGCTAGCTGATGTTTTAGACAAAATGATCCGCTACGATTTTCGTCAGCGCTATCAATCTACATCTGAGGTCTTGCACGCTGTTAATAGCCTCAGAAAAGTTAAAAATAAGTCGGATAAAAAGCCAACCTTATATATAGGGTTGGGAGTAGGGGTAGCAGTGGTAGCGATCGCCGTAATTTTACTGACTCGTCCAGAAATAAAACAAATATTTGTTCCTGGTCCATCTCCGGAAATAGTTAATAGTTCGGAATTTGAAACTTATGAAAATCCTGAATATCGCATTAAGCTGGAATATCCTAAAAATTGGACGCGCCAAGATTTAGGTTCGTTTGGTGATGTCGTTACGTTTTTAGCCCCTCAAACTCAAAATAATAGTTTTCAAGCAGAACTGCATATAGAGGTTATATCTTTACCATCAAAAATGACTTTGCCAGAGTATACTACTTCTAGAATTAATGAAATCATTCAAAATCTACCGGGAGCTAGAATAATTGATTCTCGCCCTACTAAACTAGCCGATCTACCAGCCCATGAAGTAGTTTATTCTGGGAAGGAAGGCCAGATTATGCTGACCAGAAAAGCTATTTGGATGTTAAAAGATCGGCAAGCATATATTCTGACTTATACGGCCCAAGAAAGTCAGTACGAAGAATTTTTAAGCACCGCTCAAAAGACGATCGATTCGTTTGAAATTAACTGAGTAAAAGGAGTTTAGTCCGCAAGGACAGCCCAGAGGGCTATCCCACAAGTCTATGCAAACTGCTATAAAAAGCAGTAGATAAAGATGTTGCAAGTAGAACAGATTCTTCAAGATCGCTATCAACTGAGCCAAAAACTAGGACAAACTCCCTCTCGTCAAACCTGGTTGGCTAGAGATCTTGAGAGACAAGATCTCGTCGTTGTCAAGTTACTGACTTTAAGCGACAAAGTAGAGTGGCAAAATCTGAAGCTATTTGAACGTGAGGCTCAGATTCTCCAGCAACTAAATCATCCCCGAATTCCTAAGTATTGCGATTATTTTTGCATCGACGATCGCTTGCAGTGGTTTGGGTTGGTTCACGAATATATTCCTGGTACTTCCTTAAAAGAACTATTAGCGCAAGGCAAAGCCTTTAGTGAAGAGCAGGTAAGAGCGATCGCTCGACATATCTTAAAAATTCTCATGTATCTGCACCAATTGAGTCCGCCAGTATTGCATCGGGATATTAAACCGAGCAATCTAATTTTGGGAGAAGACAAGTTTATTTACTTGATTGATTTTGGGGCAGTTCAAGATAAAGCTGCGGTTGAAGGAGCTACTTTTACGGTGGTGGGAACTTATGGCTATGCACCTCTAGAACAGCTTGGCGGTAGGGCAACTCCAGCCTCAGATCTTTATGCGTTGGGCGCTACTTTAATTCATTTACTTACGGGTATTCCTCCTGTCGATTTACCGCAACAAGACGCTCGCCTTCAGTTCGCCAATTTAGTTACTCTCAATCCTGGATTCGTGCGCTGGCTGTGGCAGTTAACCGCACCAAATGTTTCTCAACGGTTTCACCATGCTAGCGAGGCGCTAGAAGCACTAGAAGCCAATGAAGGTTTTAGCAATGCGATCGTTCGTTCTCAACCTCGTGAAAGCAAGATTCAATTACAAAAATCTCCTCATAGATTGAAGATTAAAATTCCCAGATCGATTTTTATGTTTCAGCAATTAGGAAAAATCGCTTTCCTGGGACTTTTTATTTGGATTGTTAGTTTAGGTATGACCAGCGGCGTTTTCCCCTTTTTATTGGGTTTGCTTTTAATGTTAGGATCGAGCTTGTGGGTATTGCTACCTGCATTAGGAGAAACCATCATCTATTTCGACCACCAGCATTTTGAGATCCAGTGGAAATTATTTGGCTTTTGCTGGCGACGGCAGCAAGGTCAAACCTTAGAGATCGATCGAGTTTTTAAAAGTGAAGTTAGAAACAACCAAGAAAAAATTACTCCTGAAGTAACTTTGGCAGCAGGTGTCAGAGAATATATCTTTGGCAGATTAGAGCCTCCTCTGACTGAAGCAGAATGTTATTGGTTAGCAGAGGAAATTAAAAACTGGCTGGGGCTGAAGGAACAACAGATCGGGGAGAGAGAGGAAAGAGAAAATAGGGGGAAGAAGGTGAAGAGGAGAAACGGATATTGGTTTTGATTTAAAGACATTCCAGACGCGGGGACGCAGATATCTTTGTATAGCAAACATTTAGATAATCGATCTTAGGCGATCGCTCTCTGTCTAAATCGACCAGCAATTAACAGGTTATCATGGCGATCGGGCAGTGCTTTTGCCAATTGATGGTTTGCCAGATGCTAGAAGCAGGACAGATATTAACCGCTCGCCAACAGACTAAACCAGAGTCTCGCTATCAACTCCAAGAAAGATTGGGGCAAGATGCTAGTCGTCAAACTTGGCTGGCAATAGATTTAGATTCTCAAGAGCGAGTTATTGTTAAACTCCTGGCTCTCAATCCAGAAATGCAGTGGGATGAAGGCAAGCTATTCGAGCGCGAAGCTCAGGTTTTGCAGCATCTAGAGCATCCCCGAATTCCTCGGTATAGAAATTACTTTGTCCTCGATCGCCAAACAGAGTCAAGATTTTCTTGGTTTGTGTTAGTAGAAAGTTATATTCCAGGAGATTCTCTGCAACAACTACTCGATCGATCGAAGCGTTTTTCTGAGGCTGAAGTAGAAAAGATTGCCGTTGAGGTTCTCAGCATTCTGGCGTACTTGCACGAACTCGATCCACCCCTAGTACATCGAGATCTTAGAGGATGTTTGAAAAGTTTTGAGAGGTCAAATTTTATGCCAGTCGCCTCACCATAATACGGATCATAGCTAGGTAAATAAATGTCTCAGAAGTTTCTGGCAATAACTCATAGTCTCTGACCAAT
>JAHHHA010000060.1 GCA_019359615.1 Cyanosarcina radialis HA8281-LM2 | reverse complement strand
GATTTCAACAGTTCCAGCAACTCAGCTTCTGATTCTTTAATCTCTATTTTTAGAACTCCTGACATCGGCTTTACCTACTTAATTACTCCCTCTTTATCTGTAGCATTATTTTATCCAAATGATATAAGTCCAAACGGGGCTGTAGTAGCTCTAGACGGTCAGCCAGCAATGCTCGAAGAAGTGAAAAAGCGGATGGCTGCAAAGCAATTGACGAATGTGCGGACATTACTCAGCAGAATCGATCGCGATGAATTAGAGAGAGATTCGTTCGATCGCGCTTTACTGGTCGCGGTTTTGGGTGAAATCCCAGACCGCGAGGCGGCGCTGCGTCATATTTTTGCTGCCTTAAAATCGGGGGGCTTACTTTCCATCACCGAAGTAATTCCCGATCCCCACTATCAACCCAAAAGTCTGGTTTGCCATCTAGCTGAAGCTGCCGGATTTCAATTTGATAGTCAATACGGAAATTGGTTGGCGTTTACTCTGAATTTTAAGAAGCCCGATAAATCTGCAATCCAAAATTAGGATGTTATGAGTTTTGCTCGTCGGTTATCGAGCGATCGTTTCTGCTTGCCTGTTACCAAAAAAATGGATTTATACTTAATACGATCGAATTGACATCAAAAGAGGTATTGGACTTAAAAATAACGATCGCTTAGGGTGTAAATACAGTTAAAAACTGCACGATTAATCGAACCAAATTTGGAGTTTTATCATGACAGCTTCAACAGTTAATACCTGCATTCAAGATTGTTGGGATTGTTTGCAAGAATGTGAAATCTGTGCCGACGCTTGCTTGAGTGGAGAACAGCGATCGATGATGGTAGAGTGCATTCGGCTGTGTCGGGACTGTGCCGATCTGTGTGCGCTGTGCGCTCGCTTTATGCTGCGAGGATCGAGTCTCTGTACGGAAGCCTGCGTTGCCTGTGCCAAAGCCTGCGAACTATGCGAGCGAGAGTGCGAAAAGCACGCAGCCCACGCCGAACACTGCAAGAAATGTGCTGAAGCTTGCCGTCTTTGTGCCACCAGCTTACACCAGGTAGCACGGGCAGCCTAAAGATTAAAAATAACTGGTGCCTGGACGCTTTAGATCGGCAAATGGATTGCCTGTCTAAAGGAGGGAGGGCGTATATTCAATGCGCCCTCATCGTTACTTCTCTGTTCGATGTCATTAGTAATGAATGGTGCAGACACCATGGACACCTCAACTCTCAAAGTAATCTTCACGAGCGGCTTGGTTTCTGCTTTTGCTATTCGTCACCCTTATCAAAGAGAAAATAAAAAGAACAAAGTTGCTGTCGATCGCCAAACAACACGGGAGAAAGCCCTGCTTGTCTTAGTAATTATGGGTACGATCGTTCTGCCTTTA
The DNA here is from genome assembly GCA_019359615.1 of Cyanosarcina radialis HA8281-LM2. Classification (GTDB taxonomy): domain Bacteria; phylum Cyanobacteriota; class Cyanobacteriia; order Cyanobacteriales; family CCAP-1448; genus Cyanosarcina; species Cyanosarcina radialis. The sequence goes on along the minus strand of JAHHHA010000060.1, from coordinate 18,715 downwards.
ATCTATGTTTTTTCTCCTTGGTTAATTGCTGCTAATTACCAGCTACCGCTCTGGGCAGGCTATTTAGGAGCTATTTTTTTCGTAGTTGCGCTTTGGTTATTCTGGCGTTCTCACCATGACTTGGGCAAGAATTGGTCGCCCACATTGCAGATCCGAGAAGGACACACGCTTGTCGTCAACGGGATTTATCAAAAAATTCGTCATCCCATGTACGCATCTCTGTGGTTGTGGTGTGCTGCACAAGCACTGCTAATTCAAAACTGGATTGCGGGTTTAGCTGGAATTATCTCGTTTGGCATCATGTATGTTCTACGAATCAGCGATGAAGAGGAGATGATGCTCGAACAGTTTGGAGAGGAGTACAAAGCGTATATGCAGCGTACAAAACGCCTAATCCCTTACCTGCTTTGAGCAATACAGTTGCCATCCCAGTTGCACGCGATCGACAAGCTTGATTAATTTCATTCTGATTTCATCATCCTCAAATAAATTAGGAATAAAGATGGGATAAAACCTCTATTTTCACTGTTATTAGCTCTCCGTCCTTCCCAGGCGGAGCCAATCCCAAATTCCAAATCTAAAATCCTGTTATCGCTCGACTCTACCATCGCCTCTCGTAAAGGGTGCAGGAGGCTCTTATGTTTCACAAAATCCTGGCAGCAGTAGACACCTCAAAAGTGAATAAGCACGTTTTTAGTAGAGCCGTTGAACTGGCCAAATTAACGGACGCACAACTGAACGTGCTGCACGTGTTATCTCCTGAAGAGGATGGTTGCCCAGATACAACTGGATACCTCAGAACCTACTACTCTTCTGAACCATCCGATAAAGCAGAAGAACGCAGCCAAGAACTGTGGGAAGAGTTCTCGCAAAAGTGTCTGCAAATGGTTCGATCTCAAGCCAATGAAGCACAAGCCGCAGGAGTCAAGGCAGAATGCTGTCAGTTTCCTGGCAGTCCCGGTCTGACGATCTGTGAAGTTGCCCGAAATTGGGGGGCGGATTTAATCGTCATTGGACGGCGAGGTCATCTGTCGAAACTGGAAGAACTTCTACTCGGCAGTGTCAGTAACTATGTGCTTCATCATGCACCTTGTGCGGTATTCGTCGTTCCCCGCTTTGGTTAACTCTTTATTGAGTTGTAAAAATGCTGAAATTCGCGCTCTCGTCCGTTATCCTCCAATTCCGCCGCTTTGCAAGTCACGGTAGAAATTGATACCAATTTGAAAAAAGAACTGTGCAGATAGATTAGCCAAACCCAGAGGGGGAAGCCTATTGGCAATCCAAAATCCAAAATCCAAAATGGTATGAGCTATGAGCCGCAAGTTGTTCTTAGCATGGCTGCAACTGAGCCGAGAAAGAGCCAGACTGTTGGTGGCTTTGGCGGGAATCGCCTTCGCTGTCGTTCTCATGTTCATGCAATTGGGATTCCAGGCAGCACTATACGAAAGTGCCACCCGGATTCATCAAAGCTTGAATGCTGACGCGGTGTTGATTCATCCTCGCTCCCGCGCCTTGATTAGTATGAATAATTTTTCTCGGCGGCGATTGTATCAAGCATTAAGCGTTCAAGGCGTAGATGCTGTTATTCCCATGTATGTGGGTTTGGGAACTTGGAAGAGTTCGGAAAGTCAGCGCGATCGCGCCATTCTGGTGTTAGGGATCGATCCTACCAAAATTAGCCTGCATATTCCAGAAATCAATCAATACCGCGATCGAATCAAATTGGAGGATATAGCGATTCTCGATCGCGTTTCTCGTCCTGAATTTCAGCCGTTCGTTCGAGAGGTGGCTAGAGGTGAGGTAGTCAAACCAGAGGTAAATAATCGACGCATTAAAGTCGTTGGTTTATTTACTGTTGGTTCCTCTTTTGGATCTGATGCGCTCCTCATTACTAGCGATGTCAGCTTTCTTCGCCTATTTAAATCTCGCGAACCTGGAGAAATCAACGTTGGTTTAATCAAAGTAAAACCAGATGTCAATATCCCAAATATTGTCGTCAACCTCAAAAAAATGTTACCTCAAGATGTCAATGTTCTGACTCACGATGAGTTTGTAGAATTTGAGAAGAATTACTGGAGCAAGAATACAGCCATTGGCTTTGTATTTACCCTTGGAACTATTATGGGATTCATCGTCGGTAGCGTGATTGTCTATCAAGTACTTTACACCAATGTTTCCGACCACTTAGCCGAATATGCCACTTTAAAGGCCATGGGTTATCGAGATAAGTACCTGTTACGCATGGTATTTCAAGAAGCCCTGATTTTAGCAGCACTAGGTTATATTCCTGGCTTTGCTGTCAGTCTGGGGCTTTACGATTTGACGAAGAAAGCAACCAGTTTACCAACGGCAATGGATTTTAGCCGAGGTTTGTGGGTTTTAGCTTTAACAATTTTGATGTGTTTTATTTCCGGGGCGATCGCCGTCCGCAAACTTCGGGCTGCCGATCCGGCCGATATTTTCTAGCCGCCCGCTATTGGCATCTGTCATTTATTTTTTTCTCTTTATGTCTCAACCGCCTATTGTCATTATTCAGCACCTCAACTACTACTTTGGCGAGGGTGGCTTAAAACGGCAAATTCTCTTTGATATTAATTTGGAAATTTATCCCGGAGAAATCCTGATAATGATGGGTCCGTCTGGTTCTGGTAAAACTACCTTGCTCACCCTGATTGGCGGACTGCGATCGCTTCAAGAAGGTAGTCTCAAAGTTTTCGATCGCGAGTTGCGCGGAGCTAGCAAAGAGCAACTGGTGGAAATCCGTCGAAACATTGGTTATATCTTTCAAGCTCACAATTTGCTGCGATTTTTAACCGCCTGGGAGAACGTTCAAACAGCTTTGGAACTTCATCCAGATGTGGCCGTAGAAGACTATCGTACTAAGGCTGAATCAATGCTGAAAACTGTAGGACTGGAACAACGGATTGACTATTATCCTGAAAACCTTTCTGGCGGACAAAAACAAAAGGTCGCGATCGCTCGCGCTTTGGTCAGCCATCCCAAGCTAGTTCTGGCTGACGAACCGACAGCGGCTCTAGACAGTAAATCTGGTCGAGATGTGGTCGGGCTAATGCAGCAGCTTGCACGAGAACAAGGTTGCTCGATCTTAGTAGTTACCCACGACAATCGCATTTTAGATATTGCCGATCGCCTCATTCACATGGAAGACGGGCAATTAGCCTTGAATAGCTCCATCTCCGATCCTGAAGCTTGAACGAGAAAATTTTATGCCGATCGAAAAAGAAACAAAATCCAAAACCGGGCAGAGAATCTGGTGGCTATGAATAAAAGAGTGTTTGTGCTGCTGTTCTGTCTGTTTGTCGTCACGATCGGCTTTGGCGTGACCTTGCCCGTCTTACCCTTCTACGCCAAACATCTCCACGCCACCGTAGGTGGATCGCGTGAGGCGATGGCAATCCACATCAGCTTGCTGACAAGTATCTATGCCTTAGCACAATTTGTCTTTGCTCCATTTTGGGGACAATACTCAGATCGGGTTGGCAGGCGACCGCCAATCTTATTAGGAATTGCAGGTGCGGCGATCGCCCAGGTACTATTTGGGCTAGCCTCCTCTCTGACGATGCTCTACGTCATCCGAGCGGTCGGCGGTTTTTTATCTTCTGCCACCTTACCAGCAGCAACAGCTTACATCTCTGACATTACACCGGAGCGCGATCGCAGCCGCCATATGGCATGGTTGGGTACGGCTGTAAGTTTAGGGGTCATTGCTGGACCTGCTTTTAGTGGTTTAACCACTCGTGAAGATTTCCACTTGACGTGGGGATTTTTGGACATCAAAATTGAAAACTTCGCGCCACCATTTTTTTTCTCGGCCCTGTTGATGGTTTTGACGCTGCCGATCGCCATCCGCTGGTTGCCAGAATCATTACCCGTTCGGGCGAGTAGTGCTGCCAGAGAGAGGTTCAGCCTGAATTGGAGAAATCTGAAAAGCACGCTGTTATTGTTGTTGGGTTTGACCCTCGCCGGACAATTTGGATTAGCGGTATTTGAAGGCACCTTTGCTCTTTACGCTCAGGAGAGATTTGGATACGGACCGACGGAAACTGGAATGGTTTTTCTGGTCTGCGGATTGGTGATGGCAGTCTTTCAAGCGATCGCCGTTGGGTATCTGGCAGGACGGATGCGGACGATTTCTCAGGTTGCCTTCGGCTTTGGTCTGATGGGGACGGGAATCTTCTTGCTGCCGATGGCGACTGACTTGCCCTTTGTGCTGGGAGTTGTCAGCTTGCTGTCAATAGGCATGGCGTTAATTGCCCCCAATCTGGCTGCCCTGATTTCACAGCAGGGCGGACAGCATCAAGGAGTGGTTTTAGGGCTACAAACTGCTGCTAACAGTCTGGGGCAGGTCGGCGGGCCGTTGTTGGGAGGAATTCTATTTGCATGGCAGAATCGCCTTCCCTATCTATTTGCCGGAACCTTTTTAGCAGGGATTGGCGTACTGATTGGCTTAAACAAAAGACGCAAACAGCGATCGTCTAATTAACAGTATTATGCTATCCCTAAAGACACTGGGTAAAATTTCATCCTGATTTCATCCTGGTTTGCGATGCTGAAGATCGGCAATCCTAAAGAAGCGTTATATGCCCGTTGAGAAAGATGGAAACGCCAACGCGCCCCAACCAACCCACTTTGGCGGCGGTTTGTTGATGCTGTTGTTCTTCCTCTTCCTTTTCCACTTCGCGATCGCTCCCAGACTGAGATCTCCAAGACTTGAAGTGCCTTACAGTCAGTTTCGCCAAGAGGTCAGAAACGGCAAAGTTGGTGAGGTTTTGGTCGGGGAGAACGAGATTCGCTACGTCCTGAAAGAGGATTTACCCAAAACGCCACCATCTCGATCGGGTAGTTCGCCAAGTCCGCAGCCATCGGTGTCAGCCCCTCAACCGGAGAGTTCCCCTGCTACCAAGGTGTATGTCACCATTCCCGTTCCCAACGACCAGAGTTTGCCGGAGCTTTTAGACAAAAACAACGTCAAGTATGGCGTTATTCCGCCCGATCGCGGCAACATTTTCACCGCCCTATTGGGCTGGGTGATTCCCCCTCTGCTCTTTGTAGGCATTTGGCTATTCATTATGAGTCGCGCCCAAGCAGGAGCCGGAGCGGCATTGACCGTGGGTAAAAGTAAAGCCCGGATCTACTCAGAAGGACATACCGGAGTCACCTTTGCAGATGTGGCCGGAATTGATGAGGCTAAGGTAGAACTTCAGGAAGTGGTAGAGTTCTTGAAAGATTCTGCCAAATATACTCGATTGGGAGCCAAAATTCCCAAAGGAGTGTTGTTAGTCGGCGCACCGGGAACGGGCAAAACTCTGTTGGCCAAAGCAGTGGCTGGAGAGGCCAAGGTGCCTTTTTTTAGCATTTCTGGCTCGGAGTTTATTGAGTTGTTTGTGGGTGTCGGTGCTGCCAGAGTGCGAGATTTATTTGAACAGGCGAAGAAACAGGCTCCCTGCATCGTGTTTATTGATGAGTTGGATGCTTTGGGGAAATCCAGAGCCGGAGTTGGCCCGATGATGGGGAGCAACGACGAACGCGAGCAAACCCTCAATCAGCTTTTGAGCGAAATGGATGGGTTTGAAGCCAACACGGGCGTTATCATCTTGGCAGCGACCAACCGCCCTGAAGTCCTCGATCCGGCATTGCGCCGTCCCGGTCGATTCGATCGCCAAATTGTGGTCGATCGTCCCGACAAGTTGGGACGAGAGGCAATTCTCCAAGTCCACGTACATCAGGTGAAACTGGCAGAGAATGTCGATCTGGGGGCGATCGCGGCTCGCACCCCCGGCTTTGCTGGAGCAGATCTGGCAAATTTGGTCAACGAAGCAGCCCTGTTAGCCGCACGACAGGGACGCGAAGCAGTGATGATGGCTGATTTTAACGAAGCGATCGAACGGGTGATTGCCGGACTGGAGAAGAAATCTCGCGTGCTGAATGAGGTAGAGAAGAAAACAGTTGCCTATCACGAAGCGGGCCATGCGATCGTCGCTTCTCTGATGCCTGGATCTGGCAAGGTAGAGAAAATTTCCATCGTTCCCAGAGGAGTGGGGGCGTTAGGGTACACCCTCCAACTTCCAGAGGAAGACCGCTTCCTGATGTCAGCCAGCGAAATTCGAGGTCGCATTGCCACCCTACTGGCAGGGCGATCGGCTGAAGAAACCGTTCTGGGAGAGATTTCTACTGGAGCCAGCGACGATATTCAAACCGCAACCGATCTAGCCGAGCGATCGGTCACGCTCTACGGTATGAGTCCCAAACTCGGACCGATCGCCTTAGAAAAAGCACCACAGCAATTTTTGGAAGGCTTCTCGAATCCTCGTCGTCCGGTCAGTCCCATGGTGACTGAAGAAATCGATCGGGAAGTGAAACAGATTATCGATGGGGCCCATGATATGGCTCTCAAAATTTTGGCAACTAATCGCGTTTTACTGGAAGACATGACCCAACACCTATTGCAAAAGGAAGTTTTGGAAGGGGAAACCTTGGGACAATACTTAAAACAGGTAAAAGCACCCTCTGAATTAAAAGACTGGCTGAGTTTAGGCAAGAGTACGTTTCTAGATGGCTGAATCAATCGTCCAACAGCAATACGATCGGCTTGCCAAAATCTACGATCGGCGTTGGCGTGACTATGTGACCGACACGCTCGTTTTTCTCAAACAGTGGGCGAAGATTCCTCCAGAGGCAGCAGTTTTAGACGTAGCGTGTGGAACGGGAGAGTTTGAGCGATTGCTATTACAAGAGCATCCCGATCGACAGATCGTTGGCATCGATATTTCCGCAGAAATGCTAGCCGTTGCTCAAAATAAGCTGCAACACCATTTTAACGTCACATTTCGACAGGGAAGCGCCACCGCCATTCCCTCAGCCGATGAGTGTTTTGATGTGGTGGTTTGTGCTAGTTCTTTTCATTATTTCGATCGCCCGCTTGATGCCCTGGCAGAAATGAAACGAGTTCTTAAACCAGGTGGAAAATTAATAATTCTCGATTGGTGCAAAGACTTTTTGCTATGTCGTTTCTGCGATCTGGTACTGAAGGTATTCGATTCAGCCCACAAACAATGTTATACGCAACAGGAATTTCATAATTTTCTCTCCGCATCTCAATTCCAGATCCAGGCTGCAACTAAGCTCAGGTTGGGATTGGTGTGGGGGCTAATGGTCGCTACAGCTACTAAAAATTAAATTGCTATGCTCAATGCCATTATCCAATGGGCGATCGCCCGTCGTTGGTTAGTCATCTTAGGGGCAATGGTGCTAAACATCTGGATCTTTCGCGCCGTTCGGTCGAACTGCGGTTGAAAAACCGAAAAATCAGGAATTAGCAAGCCAGCGAACGATTTTCTTACGGCTGGGAATTGCTGACAGCGCGTTGGAGGGCAGAAAATGCCCGATTGTAATCCAGAATTGCTTGCAAGCGATTGACTCTGGCACGAGTCAGGGCAGTTTGCTCGTTAATCACGTCGGTTTGAGTACCCACGCCTTCATTAAAGCGCAACCTTGCTAGTCGCAAACTTTCCTCTGCCTGCTGGACAGCCGCTGTCGCGGTTTGAATGTTTTGCTGGCTGGAGTTTAAGTTGAAATAAGCTTGTTCTACCTGAAAGCGGATTCGATCGCGGGAATCAGCAAAGTCGGTTTCGGCGATCGAGCGATTGATTTCCTCTTGTCTAGCTCTAGAGCGAGCGGCTCCCCCATCGAAGAAATCCCACCTCAGTCTGGCTCCTATGGACAAGCCATCAGCAAAGCCCAAATTGTCATCCAAGACATCGAGCAATTCGTAGTTAGCAAAGACGCTCACTTGCGGTCTAACGGCGGCTAGAGCGATGCGGCGCTGTTGTTCGCTAATATTCCGCCGCGCTAACTGCTGCTGGAGTTCGGCGCGATTGGAAAACGCCAAAACAATACTTTGCTCTAACGGCAGACTCCACGTACCTAACGGTTGAATCGGATCGGCGGCTGCTACTTCTACGGTATTTGCCAAACTTAACAGTTGGACTAACTGACGGCGAGCGATTCGCTGCTGGCTTCTAGCGTTAGTTAAATCTTGATTGGCTTGAGCCAGTTGCACTTGAGCTTGCAAGATATCAAATTTCGTTCCTAACCCAGCTTGTTCGAGCAACTGAGCGTCGCGCACGCTGCGATCGGCTTCTCTGACGGCAGCTTCGGCAATTTCGACTTGGGCATCTGCCTGTTGTAAGTTGTAGTAGGCATCGGAGACATCTAAACGAGTTTGGCGAGATAGGCGTTCTACTTCTAACTCGTCGAAACGCAACTGTTCGCGAGCCGCCCGGATATTAGCCGATCGCCTGCCGCTAGTAAAAACATCGTAATTGAGTTCGAGGGTGTTATCGAACGAGGTCGTTGCCGAACTTCGATCGGAGGTAAGCCCGAATTGCGATAGCTGACCGGATTGGCTGCGCCTCGATAGTTCGCTGCTAGCCGAGTCGGTGCGAGTCAAACTCGATTGCAGTCCGAGGGTGGGATACTCGGCGGCTGTAGCTTCTCGCACTGCGGCTCTAGAGCGATCGCGCGTCAAAATTGCATTTTGCAACTGCCGATTATTGCGCTGAGCCAAATCTAGAGCTTGTTGCAGCGTGATTGGCTGTATCTGTTCTACCTGCACTTGTTCCGGCTTGGTGGGCAAATCCAAACGATTGTCGCTGGGGTTGAGGTTTTCAGGAGCAGGCGGGGTAGGAGGGGGAGATGGTTGCGATCGAGCTACAGCCATTTCCATTTGGCTGAAGTTGATGGTTAAACCTATACTCGCAGCCATCAGGCTAGTAAGTCGTACTGGCAATAAATGATGAAGTTTGAGCATAAAGTTCAACCGATCGCCTTGCCATTAACGACTAGAGCCAACATAAAAATTACTAACTTTATAGGCAAAGGTGCTAGCAGCAAAAAACTGATTAAACTTACGGGCAAGATTAAAACACCAATAAGAGATTTGATATCTCCAGAGCTATTGAGATATAAGTAAGTTGCTCCCAGAGACATTGCCAATGAAACAATCGACGATAAACTCATCTCATTTCGCTACCTTTTTAAACTGTCAACCTCTATTATTCAGAGAGCAAAATGAAATTGAAGTGAAATCTTCAGGCAATTTTTGTATGTTTACCCAAAAATCGGAGGTGACGATCGCCTTCTACTAGGGGAAAACTAGCATTAAATCCTGCCCCGCGTTCTGAAAGAAGCAACTGGCAGAAACGGCTGAAACGACTATCAATAAGTTTGAATTCTGACTGTTCCCAACGGTATTTGTGCTGTCAGACCGACAAATCTGCCATAGATCGGATAAAGCCAAACGCGAGGATATTTGGGAATTTCAATCCCTTTAAGAGAGACTGACACGATGGTTCCAGGAGATATAGGTCGAGCAAAAGCGATCGCTGCCTTGTTGTTATTGAATGAAACTGTGGTATCAATCCGCTCGCCCGATCGATCTGTGACTTCAATCTGTTTGGGAACGTCGATCCCATCTGGCAGATCTATTGCTAATTCTGAAAGGGCATTGACACCAACGTGTAGCTCAAAATGATAGGTAGCGTTGGGGGTCTTACGCACGTTAGGATGTGCGCCACTATGGATAATCTGGGTAGCTCTTTGGTATTCTCTCGCACCTTCATCGGCGTATGCCACTCCAACTAATGAAGTCATTGTTAGTGCTAATGTTGCACTATAAATTAGCCGTTTCATCGCTGTTCTCCTCTGTTAGCTCCGCTAGGTCGGTTTTTCTATCTACTACATTGGCAGCCGCTGATGAAATCAAGATGAAATTTTTTACTTAAAAATCAAACGAATTTGGGTAAATTAAATCTTGTCATTTCCGACTAGAGCCAACGTCAAAATTACTGGCTCGATCGGGAAAGTTACTGCTAACAAAAAGCAGATTAAACTTATAGGTAAAATCAAACTCCCAAAGAGCATCCCGATCGACAGATCGTTATTTCGCGCTTTACCGATCGGATTCTAGATTATTAGGAGGCGAAGTTGGAGTTATTGTCTCTCGATCCCGAACTAGCAGTAACGGAACGCTCAGGATGCCTAGAATCATTACCACTGCTGTCATTACCCAAACAGCGAAGCGATTGGGTCGATAATCTCCTCGTTCGATTTGCCAAAATACTCGATCGTATCGCCAAGCCGCCAGGGCGATCGCAGCGATCCCAAAAATCACTAAACTTAAGCCCAGGTTTTCGGAATTAAAAATCGGATGCGCGGGTGTTTCTTGATGAGTAATGGCTAATCTAAGCTGACGCAAAAATAAACCGAAGCGGGCGATCGCAAAGCCAAATCCAATCAAGGCCACAGAGGTCCGCAGCCACGCTAAAAAGGTGCGCTCGTTGGCCTGATGTTCCCGTTGGCGATCGTTAGGTTGTCGAGTCATGACGGGTCGCCGATTTACAGCCAACTAAGCTGCAACAGGCTTTGATTTTTCTGGTTGCTGTATTGGTAATTTAGCAGCTTTCCAGGCAGTCCAGGAACCAGGAACGACGATCGCGTTTTCAAACCCCTGCTTCTGCAACAGGCTGGCAGCAATGGAGGCGCGGTAGCCAGTACCGCAGTAAGTAGCGATCGTCCGATTTTTATCTAACCGATCGAGATGTTCTTCTACGTGAGCCACGAAGATATGCTCTGCACCAGGTACGTACCCTTGTTGGTATTCATCATCGCCCCGCACGTCCAGCACAGTGACATTAGGATCGTCTTTGTGCTGGTTCAATTCCTGCACCGTCCACTCGCCCAAGCGTTTCAGTGGCAATCCGGCATTCTGCCAGCTTGTCATCCCATCGTGCAAATAGCCTGCTAAATTGTCGTAGCCCAGGCGGAAAAGTTGCTCTGCCACCAACTTCACATCCCGTTCGCTTTCCACCACGACCAGTATGGACTGCTCTGGATCGATCGTCCAACCCACCCAGTTGGGAAATTCTGGACGCAAGGCAATGTTAATTGCCCCTGGAATATGCCCGCCACCGAATGCCAGAATCGATCGCGCGTCGATGACTACTGTATTTTCGTCCTCCATCTGCTGCTGAAATTCGCTGGGTGTCAGGGGCGACAGCGCGGGCAGACAGCCGATAATGGGTGCGCCTTTGGCATTTACCTTTTTGAGTCGAGGGTAATGACGCGGCGGTTCCGGCATCCCGCTGAGAATCCACTCCACAAACTCTGCTTCCGATCGCTCTTTCAGCGCGGGGTTAAAAATGCGCTCGTTGCCGATCGTGCTTTGCCTGCGATCGCCAATTGACTTGCCGCAAGCAGAACCCGCACCATGACAGGGATAAATCTCCAGGCGATCGCCTAAAGGCAAGATTTTATCGAACAGGCTGCGATAAAGCTGTGCCGCTAGCTGTTTTTCAGTGCCGCCGCCTATCAGGTCGGGACGGCCGACATCGAGGTTGAACAGCGTATCGCCCGTAAACAGACCAAATGGCTCTTTGCCCTGCTTGGAGTCGTAAACCAGCAGCGAAATGTGTTCGGGAGTGTGCCCTGGCGTGTGAAGGGCGCGTAGGGTGACGCTACCGATCTTTAGCTCGTCGCCCTCTTGAAGCTGATGCAATTCAAACTGATAGTCGTCAGTTTTGCCGCCGTAGATGGGAACGTTTGTTCTGGCTCTCAGTTCGTGAGAACCGGAGACAAAATCGGCGTGAATGTGCGTTTCTATGCTGGCAATTAATCTCACGCCCAATTCTCTAGCTCGTTGTAAGTAAACATCGATATCTCGACGCGGATCGACGATCGCTGCCACTCCTGCTTTATCGTCTCCGACGATGTACGATAACTGTGCTAGTCCCTCAACATTAATTTGCTCTAAAACAAGTGCCATCAGGCTTTTTCCTCTTCAATCTATGCGTATCCCCCGCTCGAAACTGCGATGGAATAACGCTCTGCGGTTCAGATCGAATCTCAACTAGCTTTAGCGTGTTGGGAAACGTAATGCTCGAAAAACTGTTTCATCTGCGGGCTAGAATCGCAATCAAATCCCAATTTTTTCCCTGTTTGCATCGCTTCATCAGCAGTCATTCCTTGCTGGGTAGCCACATACATCAACGCCATTGCTCCCGAACGCAATCCGCTTTTGCAGTGAATTAAAGCTGGTTTGGGCAGTCGATCGATTTCCTCAAGTACCCGGTCGGCTAGTTCGTCGCTCAATCCATCGGGCTTCACTGGCACGTTAACGTACTGAAGTCCGGCATTTTCTGCCTGTTGCTGCTCGTCGCTTAGAAAACCTTCTTCACCTGGCGATCGCAAATTTAGCACCGACTTAAATCCTTCTTCGGTTGCCTGCTGCAACTGCTCTGGGGTCACTTGACCCATGGCCACCGCTAAACGATCGTTAATGTTCTTGATGTTTTCCATAGTTCTCCCGCCGTCACGTCTACTACATTACTAATTGGTAATATAAAAGCATCTAACCTGAGTGGGAGTTTCTGGTGAAGCCAATACGATCGACCTCTGCCTCAAGAGCGATCGCGGCTTCTAAATCTGGCAGAGAAATAGGTCGAGCAAAGCAGATAGCCACGTCATCAATTTCTATCGCGAGGTGGCAGAACATTTAAACGAAACTGCTGGTTAGATCGACTTTAGCTTCTGGGAGCGTACATCATCACCAGAACGCCCAACAACACCACTGCTACACCGAGCCAGTCAAAGCGATCGGGAACGACTCGATCGACCTGCCAACCCCAAATTAATGCCATCACCACAAAGACTCCGCCGTAAGCTGCATAAACTCGCCCAAAGTTGGCAGGTTGCAGCGTCGGAATGATGCCATAGAGAGCCAGCACGATTGCTCCACCAACAGCCAACCAGAAACTTTTTCCTTCCCGCAGCCACAACCAAATCAGATACCCGCCGCCAATTTCGCACAATCCAGCCAGGACAAAGTAGAGCAAAGATTGAACCACTGCCACTCGATCGACCTCGATAGTTCTCCTTTTGAAGCTTAACCGCACAAAGTCGAAAAATTATGAAAGAAATATGAAAATAGCTGCCGTCGATGATAGATTGAATTATGAAAGAAATATGAAATAACTTCTGAGTATGAAGTGGCATTTGCCTCTCGATCTGACTCGGCGATCGCTCTTAGGAGCCGGATTGCTCGGAGCCGGAAGCTTTCTAGGTAAGCTCCTGCCCACTACAGCCTTTGCTGCCCAGCAGCAAGTCTCTTCTCCTGGTGAATCGCATGACGGTGGGGGCAGCATGACGGTGGGGGACGTGGATAACGCTCGCAATGGCTTTAACCCCCGCGAAATTCTGACAGACTGGGATACAGGTAAAGCCTCCCAACTGGCCGACGGTCGGACACTGCGGGAGTATGAAATCGCGGCTGAAGAACGGTTAATCGAGATTGCCCCTGGCGTTTCCTATCCAGCTTGGACTTACAACGGTCGCGTTCCCGGACCGACCTTGCGGGTGACAGAAGGCGATAGGGTGCGGATTCGGTTTAAAAATCCTGGCACTCACCCCCATACTATCCACTTCCACGGCATCCACTCCGCCCGCGTCGATGGCGTTCCCGGCTCGCTCCAAGCCCTGCCTGGAGGCGAAGTGGTCTATGAGTTCGATGCCAAACCTTTTGGTTGCCACCTCTACCACTGTCACTCTGCTCCTTTCAAGCGACACCTGCACAAAGGAATGTACGGCGCTTTCATTGTCGATCCAGACCCCAAACGCCACTCCAAGGAAGAAAAAGTTGCCTTATCTCGGCTTTTGGGTAGCCCGGAAAACGCCAACTGGCAAGAATTTCTCATGGTGATGAACGGCTTCGATACCAATTTCGATGAAGAGAACGAATTCTATGCCGTCAATACCATTCCCCACGAATTCATGAAACGACCGCTCCGCATCCAACGCGATCGCCCGGTGCGGATTTATCTAGCCAACTTCACCGAGTTCGACCCGATTAACTCCTTCCATCTCCACGGCAACTTTTTCGACTACTACGACCAAGGCACAACCCTAACACCAACGCTACGCACGGTCGATACGGTCATGCTGTGCCAAGGACAGCGAGGCATTCTGGAATTTTCTTTCTTTGAACACGAACCAGGGTCGTATATGTTCCACGCCCACCAGTCAGAATTTATCGAACTCGGTTGGATGAGCGCCTTTGAGGTGGTGGCATGAAAAAAGCATGGCTTTGGATAATTCTGCCCTTGGTGGCGCTCTTGATTTCAATTAGGATATTTTTGAGCGTTAATCCTTTGGAGCCGTTAGGAGTTTCAGCCCCTCCGATCGAAAATTTAACCATCGAACGCACCGTACTAGACGACAAGGGCATCTCCCTACTGGTGAGAGCAGGCGGTTCGGAGCCAATGCAAATCGCTCAAGTTCAGGTAGACGGAGCTTATTGGGAGTTCAGCCAGAACCCACCGGGAGCATTGCCTCGGCTGGCGACTGCCTGGATTCAACTCCCCTATCCTTGGGTGTGGGACGAAGCACACAAAATCGACTTTGTGACCAACACCGGAGTCACCTTTGAACATACGATCGACGTGGCGGTGCCAACGCCCCAAATTTCTTTCCCTCGCTTTTTGGCATACGCCCTATTGGGTTTATATGTCGGCATCCTGCCTGTAGGACTGGGAATGCTGTTTTACCCGTCCCTCAAAACTTTAGGCGGACAGGGCATGAAGTTCATACTAGCTTTGACCGTCGGGATGCTGGCTTTTCTGTTGGTAGACACCCTGGAGGAAGGACTAGAGCTAGCCAGCGGTGCAGCCAGTGCCTTTTCTAGCAGCGCCCTAGTTTGGTTAGTAGCAGTGGCCTCCTTCCTCGCCATGCTCGCGGCTGGCAGGCGAGGCGGTAAAGTTCCCGAAGGAAGTGCTTTGGCTACTTATTTGGCATTTAGTATCGGTTTGCACAATTTGGGGGAAGGACTAGCAATTGGTGCGGCTTTCGCTGCGGGCAAAGCGGCGCTTGGCTCGCTTTTAGTTGTAGGCTTTACCCTGCATAACATTACTGAAGGAATTGGCATTGCAGCGCCTCTGGTCGAGGCTAGACCCAAATTTGTCACTTTTTTGGGATTAACCGCCTTAGCGGGTCTGCCTGCGGTCTTAGGGACGTGGATGGGAGCCTTCGCCTTTTCTCCTCACTGGGCAGCGGTATTTCTAGGAATTGGGGCGGGAGCCATTCTGCAAGTGATGGTAGAAGTTGGTTCGTACCTAGCACGAACCGCTTACAAGTTGGGCGGAACGTGGCTTTCTCAAGTTAGCTTGGCTGGATTTGTTTTGGGGCTAGCACTGATGTATGGAACGGCATTCTTGGTCAATTTCTAGTAGCCTAAATTTATTGATACCAAGTCTGATACCATCTTTGCATCTGTTCGATTTCAGCATTTTGAGATTTGATAATCGATTGAGCTAAGGTGCGAATTTCTGAATGAGTGGCACTTTTGACGACCATTTGTGACATCATCACCGCCATTTGATGATGGGGAATCATTTGACGAATAAATTCGCGATCGAAATCAGTAGCATTCTTTAAAGCATTCAAATCCATTTGCATTCCCATCATTTCTGGGTGCATAGACATTCCCCTGCCCATCATACCTTGGTGATTCATTTGCACGTTAGGAACTTCTGTTCCGTACCATCTTTTATACCAGGTTCGCATCAGTTCGATTTCCCGATTTTGGTCTTTTTTAATTGCTTTTGCCAGGTTTTTTATTTCAGGACGTTTAGCTCGAACTAAAGCCAATTCAGCCATGTCTATGGCTCCTTGATGGTGGGGAATCATCATTTCAATAAAACGGCGATCTACCTGTCTCGTCCTTATTACTTGTTTTTCAGTTGTAAGCTCGTTTTGTCCTTGGCTACTGGGAAGCTGCGCTTGAATGCTACTGGCGATCGATAGTCCAGCGATCGCACTGCTTGTCAACAGGATAGAAATTCCAGAAATCAAATTTTTACTCTTCATAATTCACCTACTTTTTAACCAGGATTTGTCTGGCATTTGGCGAGCGACGCTTTCGGTTTTTAGTCGATTAATAATCGAGGTTAACTTACATTTTTCTTCTTACTATCTTAGAGGCAAACCTTGAGGAAGTTGTGAAGGGAAAATGGTTTGCAAACTCAGACTTTTCTTCGCTCTCTCTCCTTGAGAAAGTATTGGCCTATGCGGTTCTTTAAAAACTGTTCTTATATCAAATCCGCTTAGCAAAGGTTGGTTTCCCCTCAAAGGAGCCTGCGGCTCCCCTCTCCCTTGGGAGAGGGGTTGGGGGTGAGGGCTGGATTCCTACTTTTAAAAACCGGATTTTGTATTAACTCAAACAGGAATGCTAATATAGCGACTACTGATGTCGGCTACTGTTTATCGATTGTATTTCCCCTGCAAGTCTGTTTCCCAATTTCGCACAGACAAATGAAATCAGGATGAAATTTCTTCAAAACTTTTACAGAACAAGCCGTTTATACGAAAATGAAACCCCAGATTCTATTTGCTATACCCAACTCCACTACTGCTCGACAGTTACCGGAGTACCGATCGCGACTTTCTCAAATAAAGCCTCTACATCTTTGTTCCGCATTCTGACGCAGCCATGAGAAACTGCCTGCCCGATGAGTCTTTCGTTGGGAGTACCATGAAAGCCGATCGAATTTTTGGTTTTTTCGTCATACCAAAAAGCAATCCACCTCCGGCCTAAAGGATTATCGTCTCCTGGAGGGACGATCGTTCCTTTCCAAGGGTGCTGCCAAGAGGGATTGCGAATCATTTGCAACACTTGGAAACTACCCGTAGGGGTTTCCCAGCCTGGTTTCCCAATGGCTACAGGATAGCTAGTTTCTAAGTTATCGCTGCGATAAACGTAAACTCGACGTTTTTTCAATTTGAGAACCAAACGCACTTCTTGAGTTGTAGGGTTCGCTGATGGTTTGGGCTTCTCTATCGGCGGCAAGGTAGGCAATTGTTGAATTTCAGGCGATTGCTGCTGGGGTGTAGTTTGGTTGGGATTGGACTCAACTTGCAGCGATGGAGCGGCGATCGCCTGCCACCCACCAGAGGTCATAACTATTGTTATCCCCACACAAATAGAGATAAAGTTTCGAGAGTGCGAGCTAGCTTTCACCATTGCTATACCTTGACTGAGTAATACACCACTCAATTAATTATTAGTTAATTTTGACAAATACAGGATTGAGCCTACATTAGCAGATTAACACTATTCAAATATTACATACGATCGATTGACAAGCAAGTTTTTCTCGCTCCGTTAGGTAGATCTGGCTGTTGTCAAGTTTTAGCTCTTCCTCATGAATAATTTCCTGCTACGCACTTATAAAAATTTTATCCTGATTTCATCTTGCTTTGTTATACTCTATACTCTTCAAACATTTTAGGTGAATTTTATTTTGGGTTCGGGCTGATTTCATTACTTTTTAGCAATAGCTGGATTGTAGCGAGTCTCTATAGCAAGTCAGGCTAAAAGGCTCTACAATGTTAATGACACTGTAGTTAAATAGAATTTTAAGTTCGCCATAGCTATCAAAAAATTTACAGTTAAGGATTTAGCGAAATCTTATGCAATCTATTTCTATAAAAACCAAGCTTTTGACTTTAATCTTGATAGCGATCGCCTCGATCGCCACCGCCTGCTCTGGTAACTCTCAAGCTGATAACTCAGTTCAAAATTCTAAGCCCGTCTCGGTTCAAGCTGATAAGTCAATTCAAAATCCTAATGGTGTCTCTGCTGAAGGTAGCCAGCACGAGCAGATGAATCATGGCGGTGGCACAAATCACAATATGGATTTGGGACCCGCCGATGCCAATTATGACCTGCGGTTTATTGATGGGATGATTCTTCACCATCAAGGGGCAGTGGTGATGGCAAAAGATGTCTTGGCCAAATCTAAGCGCCCAGAACTGCTAAAACTTGGCAAAGACATTATTGCCGCTCAAGATAAAGAAATAGCTCAAATGAAAAAATGGCGGCAAACTTGGTATCCTCAAGCCTCTGCTACGCCAATGGCTTGGAATTCCCAAATGAATCACATGATGGCCATGTCGCCAGAGCAAATTAAGGCGATGCGAATGGATGTGGATTTGGGAGCGGCGGATGGGGAATACGACCTTCGTTTTATCAAGGCGATGATTCCCCACCACGAAGGGGCGGTAGTCATGGCACAAGATTTGTTGCAAAAGTCTAAGCGCCCAGAATTGCAGAAATTGGCTAAAGATGTCATTGCTTCACAGCAGACAGAAATCGACCAAATGAAGGAGTGGCAGCAAACGTGGTACAACCAATAGAATTAACTAGCCAGCGCCCCTCTTCTAAAAATTCTGATTTTTAGGGATAATAACCGCCATTTCTCTGAAGCTGTCTGCAAACAAATAAAATGCGCTGGTGCCAATTAGGGCGGCAATTAGTAAACCCGCGATCGCATCTGCCCATAACCAATTAAAAAAATAAACTGCCAGTGCTGCCAATATCATGCCGATCGAACTAGCAGCATCAGCTACTCCGTGGAGAAAAACTCCATGCAAATTCAGGTTGTGGCGATGGTGTTCGCGCAGCAGATGAACGATCGCAGTATTAATCGCCACGCTCAAGGCAGCTACAATCAGCAAGGGTAATATCATTTGGATAAAATAATGCTACAGATAAAGAGGGAGTAATTAAGTAGGTAAAGCCGATGTCAGGAGTTCTAAAAATAGAGATTAAAGAATCAGAAGCTGAGTTGCTGGAACTGTTGAAATC
>JAHHHA010000008.1 GCA_019359615.1 Cyanosarcina radialis HA8281-LM2 | reverse complement strand
ATTGGTCAGAGACTATGAGTTATTGCCAGAAACTTCTGAGACATTTATTTACCTAGCTATGATCCGTATTATGGTGAGGCGACTGGCATAAAATTTGACCTCTCAAAACTTTTCAAACATCCTCTAATGCTGAAACTAAATCGGCATGACGTTCGAGAGTTAAAGTACATTTGCCCGTGGGGATATGCCAGAGTTTGAGGGTGCAATCCATGCTGCCACTGATGAAATGCTCCCCATCTGGGCAAAACCGCACCATTGTAACTGGTGCTTGATGTCCGATAAAAGTTTGGAGGCATTCGCCAGTAGCAACCGACCAGAGTTTGAGAGTTTGGTCGAAACTAGCACTGAGCAACCACTGTCCGTCTGCGCTAAAAGTAACCGACCAAACTCTGTAGGGATGTTCTTTAAGGGTTTGATAACACTCTCCTGTTTCCAGATGCCACAGCTTAATCTCTTTAATGCATTGCGCTCCTACAAAGGATCGCCAACCCACCGATCGATCGTAAATTACACCGCCAACCGCAATCTATTGGGTCGTTTGTTGCAGGGTTTAAAACCGCTGTTACTCAAAGAATCAATACCATTCGAGAAACCCCTAGCGTTCCAGTTTGGCAACGCAATTATTACGATCGCATCATTCATCATGAAGAGGCATTGCATCACATCCGCCAATATATTGCTAATAATCCCCAGGCTTGGCAATTAGACCAATTACATTCCTGACAATCCTAGCAAATGGTAAAAGCCTAAGATGCCAAACCATTTTCCATCTGTTGGTACGCCACAGATATCGTAGGGGCGCAATGCATTGCGCCCCTACCATCACCGAACAATCGCAGCAATTTGATAAACACGGCGTATTTTTAACAAAGCGATCGCTCTCGTGTAATTTACGAATCTATAGTCAAAAACAGAAGGAGAATTTAATATGGCAGTAGCCGCTACTATCGCTGTCGTCATCGTTGCTATTATACACATCGCTATCTCTGTGGGAGAAATGTTTCTTTGGAAACAACCCTCAACCTCTAAAGAATTCAAAGAAAAGTTGGGCTTGACTGAAGAGATAGTATGCAAGGTAGATCCGATCGTGAAAAATGTTGGACTCTATAATGCTTTTATCGCGGTAGGTTTGATTTGGGGAACTTTCGCTACCAGCGATCCGTTTCCGATTCAAGTATTTTTCTTAATCTGCGTGGCGATCGCGGGTATTTTCGGCGCTATGACATTAACCAAGAAAACGCTTTTACTACAAACTATTCCAGCGTTAATTGCATTGATTTTTGTTTCAATCGTGCATTCTCAGTCATAGGATAGATAAAGAAAGCGATCGCTTTGGTGAGTAAATTGAATAGTAGGGCGTTGGCGCAGCCTGTGCCTAGCAAGTATCACCAATTATGTCTATCGATCGCTTTAATTTCCAATATTATGCAAATTAGCTTTCAACCATTTACTGTTCGCAAACGATTTGCCCTCACGATTAGCAGGGGTACGACTGCTAGCAGTAACAATATCTGGGTGCGAGTTATCCAAGATGGAATTGAGGGTTGGGGAGAAGCTTCGCCGTTTTCAATTGGGGCACACCAGCAAACTACAGAGGAAATTTTAGAAGTATTGCAGCAATTAGCACCAATACTAGAAAAATTCAGCCCTTGGGAGCAACAACAGATCGAAAAGATTTACCAAGAACAACCAATTCCTTCAGCAGCGCGGGCAGCTATAGATATAGCTTTACACGACTGGATGGGAAAACGAGTGGGATTACCCCTGTGGCAGCTATGGGGATTAAATCACCGTCAGATCGTCCCCACTTCGCTCACCATTGGCATCAGTTCTCTAGAAGGTGCGCGTCAGCGGGTGCGAGATTGGTTGCAGGTAAGCGCAGGCAAGTTTTTTAAAGTTAAGCTGGGAAGTCCAGATGGAATCGAAGCAGATCGGGCAATGTTGATGGCAGTCAGAGAGGAAGCACCAGAATTTGCTCGATTCAGCGTTGATGCTAATGGGGGCTGGAATTTTGACTCAGCTTTAAAAATGTGCGATTGGCTGGGCGAATTAGGGGTGAAGTATGTCGAACAGCCTTTGCCACAAGGACAAGAGACAGATTTGGTCGAACTGAAAGAGCGATCGCCTGTACCTATATTTGTCGATGAAAGTTGTTTTACCAGTAGCGATATTCCCCAGCTAATCGATCGCGTCCATGGGATTAATATTAAGCTGATGAAATCTGGTGGTTTAACTGAAGCCATGCGGATGGTACATACAGCTAAGGCTTGCGGCTTAAAGGTCATGTTCGGTTGCTATTCCGACAGTTCTCTAGCCAATACCGCCGCTGCTCAACTCTCACCTTTAGCCGATTATCTCGATTTAGACTCTCACCTCAACTTGATTGACGATCCGTTCGTTGGTGCGATCTATCGAGACGATCGTTTGCTGCCAAACGATTTACCAGGACTGGGTATGAGTTCTGGCAACTGAATTTGAAAATAGAAGGAATGCGATCGCCATGAGAGCAAGAATGACTCATACCAAATCCGCTTAGCAACCGTATTGCAATCCCGACAGAATTCCGATTGCGATTGAAACCCTCATTCTCCATAATTTATAGCCAATTATTCGGATTCAATATTAAAAGTCAATCTTTGGCAAGACCATGGAGTTTATTAATGAAAAATTCGGCTGCTAAAATGCCGTCTACTAGATCGTGAAGCGATTCCTCGATCGCAGAGATTTACCGCTTAAAATCTTGGCTTTAAACACTTAATAAACTACTTAAATTTATCGCCTTGAGTATTTGCTACATTCCTTCTACTTCTCCAATAGTATTAAAGGGTAAAGCTGTAAACTTCCAGCAATACTATTGGTTATGTATTTTATCTTTAGTAGCAGTTGCTTAATTTATTACCTCACTGGTCTGCTACTAAGAGAACTACCTGGCAAAACGCGAAAAACTTTAGTAGGAGAGCCTCTTGATTGGCGACCGATAGCTGCGATCGAAGTTTTTCACGCACCTTTCTGAAGTCTAAATGCATTTAACGCCTTAAATAAAAATAGTTACATATCTGCTTTTTTTAAGTTTTGTAACTGCGATCGCCAGTCAAGATTTAAGAGCGTTTTTAATTTTGCTTCGATCGCGTCCAGACATAGATCGAGCAAAAAACTTAATATACTTTTCCCCACACCTGATAAAAAAATTCTTACAATATCCTTAGATAGGATATAAATTTCTGCCGTAGCTAAGTTAGTTAGGCTTAAGTTATTTTTGCCTACACGTTTTTTGTGTGGGCAGAGTGATTTTTCTTATAAATTCGGTAAATTTCAAAGCGTTTTTGGAGACAGATAAATGTGAATAAAATGGCAATTGCAGCCAGCATAATATGTCTGGTTAGCGGTACTTTTTTGGGCTGTACGAATTCCTCTGACAATGCTACGAAAGCAACTAAGCAGAGAAATGCGAATGTAGAATTAAAGTCAGTCGGTGTTACCCTTGGCGATCTGAGCAATCCCTTTTTTGTCGTCATGGCCAGAGGAGCGGAACTAGAAGCCAAAAAAATCGGGGGCAATGATGTTAGAGTTACCGTGGTTTCTAGCGGCTACGATCTGAACCAACAATTTAACCAGATCGAAAATTTTGTCGCTGCTAATACTGACATCATTATTCTCAACGCTGCTGATAGTAAAGGCATCAGGCCAGCAGTCGATCGAGCGAGGCAAGCGGGTAGCGTCGTGATTGCGGTAGATACAGCCGTGGAAGCAGATGTGGATGCTACGGTAACTACCAATAACGTCCAAGCTGGAGAGGTGAGTTGTCAGTATATTGCCGATCGCCTGAAAGGTAAAGGCAATATAGTCATCGTCAATGGCCCGCCCGTGACTTCGGTAATTCAGCGAGTCGATGGCTGTTTGAAGATATTAGCCAAATATCCCAATATTAAAATTCTTTCCAAAGACCAGAATGCCGAAGGAAGTAGGGATGGGGGACTGAGAGTAATGAGCGATTTGCTGACCACCTTTCCGAATATTGATGCCGTGTTTGCGATTAACGATCCGAGCGGCGTGGGAGCAGATCTAGCTGCCAATCAAGCCAAACGCAAAGACTTTTTTATTGTTGGGGTCGATGGTGCGCCAGAAGCCATTGAAGCGATCGCTTCTGATAATAGCGTTTATGCGGCCACGGCGACTCAAGATCCTAGAGGCATGACCGCCAAAGCGGTTCGGGTTGGCAATGAGATCCTCAAGGGCAAAAAACTTCAGTCCAACAACATTTTGATTCCAGTCAAGTTGATTACCAAAGAGAACGTCGGTACGGCGAAAGGTTGGTAACGCTAATTAGCGATCGCTTTAAGAAACTCCAATCAATCTGGCTCCCCTCTCCCTTGGGAGAGGGGTTGGGGGTGAGGGCAGCAATGGATGGTATGAGAACCGAATTTGGTATTACATAGCTGATTTTCTCGTAGTGCTATTAGAAAGTCTTTTTAGAGGATTGGCTCATGACCGCAAATATTGAAACCAATTCAGATCGGGCATCAACCGTTACTCCCGTATTAGAAATGCGAGGGATTACCAAGCGGTTTCACGGGTTTACGGCTTTAGAAAATGTCAATCTGACGATCTATCCAGGAGAAGTTCACGCCCTCATGGGCGAGAATGGCGCGGGCAAAAGTACCTTGATGAAAATTCTGGCCGGGGCTTATATTGCCGATGAAGGCGAGATTCGCATCAACGATATGCCTGCGCAGATTACCGATCCGGCTTCAGCGCGTCAGGCGGGGATTAATTTAATCTATCAAGAACTCAA
Organism: Cyanosarcina radialis HA8281-LM2; assembly: GCA_019359615.1. GTDB lineage: Bacteria > Cyanobacteriota > Cyanobacteriia > Cyanobacteriales > CCAP-1448 > Cyanosarcina > Cyanosarcina radialis. The sequence goes on along the minus strand of JAHHHA010000008.1, from coordinate 195,441 downwards.
TGTCGCCCCTAATTTAACCGTTACCGAAAATATGTATATGGGTAACGAGTTGAAGAAAGGCCCATTTTTAGATCGCCAAGCCATGGAAGCCGAAGCGCAGCAAGTTCTCGCCAGCTTGGGAGCCACTTTTGGACCTAATACCACAGTCCGGACTCTAGCTATTGCCGAACAGCAGCAAGTAGAAATCGCGCGAGCATTGAAAGACAAAAGCCGGATTTTGGTGATGGACGAACCCACAGCGGCTTTATCCGATCGAGAAACCGAGCGTTTGTTTGAGGTAATTCGCAAATTACGCAGCGATGGGATTGCGATTATCTATATCAGCCATCGGATGGAAGAAATCTATGCTCTGGCCGATCGCATTAGCGTTTTGCGGGACGGTCAATATATTGGCAGTCTCACCAGAGAAGAAATATCGCCCCAACGCTTAGTACAAATGATGGTCGGTCGATCGATGCAAGACTTTTACGAACACCAACGGCGAACGAATGTAGGCGAAGTGGTGCTAGAAGTCATAAATATGAGCGACGGACGTAAAATCAAACCCGTCAGTTTTCAACTTCATGCTGGAGAAATCCTCGGTTTAGCCGGATTGGTGGGTGCGGGACGCACGGAAGTATCGCGACTGATTTTCGGGGCCGATCGCAAAACCAGCGGTGAAGTCTGGCTGCGGGGCAAAAAACTGAAAATTAATTCCCCTGATGATGCCATTGCTGCTGGTATCGGTTACGTTCCCGAAGACCGCAAAGACCAAGGTTTGTTTTTGGAAATGAGTTCCCGCAAAAATATCGGTCTGAACCGACTCAAGCAAGATGCCAAGGCTGGCTTGATTAATTGGGGTGCGGTCGATCGAGTTGCTACTCAAGCCGTAGAAGACTTTAACATTCGACTTGCCAACTTAGAAATCAGAGCCATCGATCTTTCTGGGGGCAACCAGCAAAAACTCTTACTAGCGCGTTGGCTGGCGATTAACCCCCTAGTATTGCTGCTGGACGAGCCGACGCGAGGCGTAGATATCGGCGCTAAAAGCGAAATTTACCGCATCATTAGCGATTTAGCTGCCCAAGGAGTGGCAATTTTGATGGTTTCTAGCGAACTACCAGAAGTTATCGGGATGAGCGATCGCGTTCTCGTGATGCGAGAAGGAGAGTTGGTAGGCGAGTTAGACGACAGCCTTGAGAAAGAAATTACCCAAGAAAACATTATGCACTATGCCACTGGAGCAACGGAGGTACCAGCATCATGAGTCAAACCCTAAGACCAGCGAACCGAAGACCGGGAGAGCAACCAAGAGCGACTCAGCGCCGTTCCGTTAGTAATATCCTCCAAGTTGTCGGTATTTTGCCGATTTTGGTAGCGATCTGTCTCTTATTTGCCCTCCTCAGCCCCAATTTTCTGACGGCAGGCAACGCCGTCAATATCTTGCGTCAGGCATCGATTAACATCGTCCTGGCAACGGGGATGACTTTTGTAATTCTTACTGGCGGCATCGATCTTTCAGTCGGATCGATTTTGGCTGTTTCTGCTGTAGTTGCAGTCTTAGTATCGCTGCTGCCAGCTTTAGGATGGTTGGCCGTACCCGCTGGTTTGCTGACAGGATTGCTGTTGGGGTTAGTCAACGGCGCTTTGATTACCTTTTTGGACGTGCCGCCTTTTATCGTCACCTTGGGTTCGCTGACAGCCTTACGGGGTACTGCTTACTTGGTGGCCAATGGCACGACAGTAATTAACCGCGACCTCAATTTTGCTTGGATCGGTAATAGCTATGTCGGATTCCTTCCCTGGCTGGTAATCATCGCCCTTTTAACTGTAGCGGCAAGCTGGTTTGTCTTGCGACAGACGGTTTTAGGAGTACAAATATACGCTGTCGGCGGTAACGATCGAGCGGCCCGACTGACGGGGATTAAAGTCAATCGCATCCTGCTATTCGTCTACGGCGTAAGTGGATTGCTAGCGGGTTTGGCAGGAATCATGAGTGCCAGCCGTCTGTATAGTGCCACTGGAATGTTAGGTCAAGGTTACGAACTAGATGCGATCGCGGCTGTCATCTTGGGTGGAACTAGCTTTACAGGCGGTGTCGGTACTATTGTTGGCACTCTTTTAGGGGCATTAATTATTGCCGTTCTCAACAATGGTTTGACCTTGTTGAATATGTCCTTCTTCTGGCAACTAGTCGTCAAGGGACTGGTAATTATTGTGGCAGTGACGATCGATCGCCTCCGCAAACGTTCCAGAAGGTAAAAGATTGTAGGTTGGGTTGAACGGAGTGAAACCCAACACCCCAGGAATGTTTGGTTTCGCTACCTACATTAATTATGGTCGATCGACGATTTGAGATAAATCACCAATCTAGCTGTTGCGAGGTAATCGATCGCATTTCCTCCAAGCTGACAATAGACCTTTGGTAGAAGTCGATAACTCATCAAAAATATCTGCGTCCATCTGCTGTTTATCTGCGTTATATATCCAAAGTTTTGATTTTTACAAGAGGTCTAATGTTTACTACCTAAAAGAAGCTAGCGGCATAGATTTGCAACATATCGAATCGGCATTGAATGCCTGAAAAAGAAAAGGGCTAATGCGATCGCATTACCCATTTATTTCCCATTATCGGGTTAGTGCCATGCTGAAAAGTTTTTTAGTCAGTTTTCCACTCTTATTGTTACTATCTCCAGCTATCTTGGCAGAACCTATCGACGAGCCTTTGCTAGCAACAGATGACTATCTAAATTGGCAAGGACAAGTCAATTCAGCTTCCGAGCTATCTGACGTAAAACCCACTGATTGGGCATTTGAAGCCCTGCGATCGATCGTCGAACGCTATGGTTGCCTTGCAGGTTATCCAGACTCGACTTATCGCGGCAACCGCCCTTTGAGTCGCTACGAATTTGCCGTCGGCTTAAATGCTTGCTTAAATCGAATTAATGAGTTAATCGCCAGCAGTGCGAACAATTTTGTCGATCGCGAAGACTTAGAAACGCTGCAAAGATTGGCAACAGATTTTGCTGCTGAATTAGCTACCCTGCGCGGACGAGTCGATAACTTAAACCTCCGGACGGCAACCCTTGAAGAACGGCAGTTTTCCACGACTACTAAACTGAACGCGCAAATTATTACCGCTATTAGCGATACCTTTGGTAATAGCGTCGGTGACGATCGCGATCGCTCTAACCTTTATTTTGCCGATCGAGGTCGTCTTAATTTAGAAACTAGCTTTACAGGCAAAGATGCGTTGCGAATCCGTTTGGAATTCGGCAACTTCCTAGACTCCAGCGGCTCAAGTCGGATTCAGGCGGCCACGGGTACGGGAATGACGCGGCTGAATTTTGACACTAATAGCGACAACGACCTCACGATTCCGCACATCCGTTACTACTTTCCAGTCAGCGATTCTCTTTCCTTTGTAGTCGGTCCGGTAGGCATTGGCTACACCGACATTACCAGTACCGTCACGCCTGCAAGTATAGCCGACGACGGTAACGGCGTTCCTTCACTATTTGGGTCGTATAATCCCTTATTTCGACGGGGCGGTGGCGGGGCGGCGGTTAACTGGAAGATTACGGAAAACCTAAATTTAACGGTAGGTTATTTGGCAGATAGCCCTAATGTTGCTTCGTCAGGAAACGGTTTATTTAATGGCGGTTACAATGCTTTAGCCCATTTAGTTTATTCTGGCGATCGAGGAGAGGTTGGTATTGCCTACTCCCACGGCTACAGTCCTGGCGGTAGAGTCAATCTTACGGGTGGAACGGGTAGCGTGCTGGCAACTTCCCCTTTTGGAGATAACATTACTACTTCCAACAACATCTTAGGGGCGCAAGGATATTACCGCTTTTCGCCCAATTTTCAAGTTCACGCTTGGGGTGGATATATTTGGGCGAATGCCGAAAGTTCTGGTTTGAGCGAGATTTCTAACGGTAGGGGAGGAAATGATTCCCTGTTCGTCAGTGAGGGCAGCAATGCTAATATTTGGTACGGCGCGATCGGCTTATCTTTTCCAGATGTCGGCGGTCGGGGCAACCTCCCAGGCATTGTGTTTGGCATTCCTCCTTACATATCATCTAGCGATGTTCGTCGAGAAGGCAATAATGCTTATCATCTCGAAGCTTTTTATCGCTGGCGGCTAAACGATAACATTTCAGTGACTCCGGGTTTCTGGGTAATTTTTAATCCAGAAAATAATAGCAGTAACGACACGCAATACATCGGAGTCGTGCGTACAACCTTTGATTTCTGACTTCTGAACTTCATTAACGTTAATGGTGTGGCAGGGCGGGTTTGATTTGATATTAACTGCGTGCGGCCAACCTAGCTGGCAAAACCCGCCCCTACAACTGAACTCCTGACTTCTGACTTCTGACTTCTGACTTCATACTTTTTTAAATGCTTCAATGACCCGCTCTAGATCTTCAGGGGTGAGGTTAGAACCGGAGGGCAAGCATAGTCCGCGATCGAATAATTTCTCGGCCACCTCGCCGCCAATGGATTCGCACCCAGCAAAAACGGGCTGGAGGTGTAAAGGTTTCCACACTGGGCGGGCCTCGATTTGCTCTCTAGCTAAAGCTAAACGAACTCGTTCGCGATCGCAACCAAATAGATCCGGGTCGATTGTCAGGCAAGTCAACCAGCGGGTAGCGCGTCCGAAGGCAGCTTCGGGCATAAATTCGATTCCCGGTAAGTCGCCTAATGCCTGTTGGTAAACTTCAAAGTTATGCCGTCTGGCTTGCACTCTTTGCTCTAAAACCTGCAACTGCCCGCGACCGATTCCGGCTAAAACGTTGCTGAGACGATAGTTGTAGCCGATTTCGGTATGTTGGTAATGAGGAGCCGGATCGCGGGCTTGGGTAGCCCAAAAACGCACTTTGGCGACTAATTCCGCTTCTTCAGAAACTAACATTCCCCCACCAGAGGTGGTGATGATTTTGTTGCCGTTGAATGAGTAAATGCCAATGCGCCCAAAAGTTCCAGGAGAACGCCCTTTATAAGTTGCACCTAGCGCCTCCGCCGCATCTTCAATTAAGGGAATTCCATAATCGTTGCAAGCTGCCAAAATCGGCGCAATGTCGGCACTTTGACCGTAGAGATGGACTAGAATTACTGCTCTAGGTAATTTTCCCAATCTAACGCGGTTTTCCAAAGCCGATCGCAATAAATCGGGGTTCATATTCCAGGAAGTGCGATCGCTATCGATAAAAACGGGTTTTGCCCCTACATAACTAATCGGACTGGCGCTGGCGATAAAGGTCAGAGTCGAGCAGAAAATTTCATCTCCAGCTTCTACCCCGATCGATCTCAGGGCTAAGTGCAAAGCGGCCGTTCCAGAACTGACAGCAGCCGCATGGCTAGTACCGATCGCTTGGCAAAATTCTCGCTCGAAAGCGTCTACATGGGGTCCGACTGGGGCAATCCAATTGGTATCGAATGCTTCTTTGACGAACTCTAGTTCGCGATCGCCCATGTGCGGAGTTGAAAGCAGGATTGGTTTGACCATGGGTTGCTATCGATGTAGATGGTCGATCGTTCATTGTTTATTCTACCTCTAGCTTTCCAAGTCTCCTTAACCTGTGATTAACCGCTAACTAATTAGGGAATAATCTAAATGAGTGCCTCTTTAGCCTGCCAGCTTTTACCCAGAATTACAAAAGAGAGCGGACTAACATCTTCTAACGATCGGCCACTTAATTAGATCGAGCGATACTTTCTCGATCGATTCATAGGGGTCGTCAGGTTAGAGATCGGTTGCTTCATTTTCTGGCTAAAAGCTGATGTCTTTGAGGTCAAAAATATTGCTGAGAAGTAACGGAATGCCACAACCTCTAGAAGAGAATAACCTGACAACAGATTTCGAGCGATCGCCTCGTCAATTAAAATTGCCCGATATCGAACTCTCTCCTATTAAGATCGCCAAGGTATTACTAGGAGTTATAATTGTGCTGTTATCGCTCAATATTTTAGAGCAAATAGGAGTGTTAATTGTCAATCAATTTGCTTCTAGGGAATACTTTACTAAGGTGTTTAATTTTGACTATGAAGGTAACATTCCCTCGATCTATTCAGCCCTGAGTTTAGCTCTGTGTTCTATTCTGCTAGCAATTGTCAGCTATCTCAAGCAAGTGGCTAAACATCGTTATGTCGGTCACTGGAAGTTTTTATCGCTGCTGTTTCTATTTATGGCTCTAGATGAAGCTTGCAGCCTTCACGAATTATTAGTTTCTCCTTTAAGATTTTTACTTAATGCTAGAGGGGTGCTTTACTTTACTTGGGTGGTTCCAGCTTTCATATTTTTAGCCATTTTCTTGCTGTCATTTTGGCGATTTATTAATTCTCTACCTGCCAAAACTCGTCAGTTATTTATCGGTGCGGGATCGCTGTATATCGCTGGTGCTTTAGGTGTAGAATTGCTGGGCGGTTACTATGCCGATAAACTGGGTTTTAATAGCATTCCTTACATCTTGGTTTCTCTACTAGAAGAAACCTTAGAAATGTTAGGAGTTGTAGTTTTTATATATGCGATTTTAGGATATATAAAAACTCAAATTGAAGAGCTAGAAGTGTCAATTTACTTTAACAAGCGTCAGCCATGAGGTACTAATTATGGCTTGGCTTATGCGCTAATAAAAGCTTGCCTTTAACTCGTCCGGGTTTTTAAGTAGTTGTACTCAGTTGTTAGCCTATATAGACTAACAACTGAGTAAAGTCCACTCTTGTGGGATAGGCTTCCAGCCTGTCCCAGCGGTGCTATAGCAAAGTTATTTAAACAAAACTCTAAAAATCTTAATAATATTTCGATCGAGTGCTGAATACTTAACAAAGAATTGCAAACATAAACTAATAAGTGTTGCAAAAAACCACAGGGGATCGCGATTTGCTCATAATGAAATTAGAGAAGCATAGACGATAACGTTTACAGCTTAGCGATCGTCTCATCAATTCAGGAGATAGGTGCTATGAGTATTTACAAGTTATTTGAGAACCTCGCTAATTATATTTATGAAGGGGTAGCTCGGATCTTCGGACCTACAAATGATGCTTATCCAGCGATTGGCGTGCAACCATTTGATGGCGAGCCATTAAAGAGAAAACACGGACTGGATTGGTAGATGAGGAGATCGTATTAGTTTTCGATCTTGCGTTGTGAAATTCCGATGTGTGTTGTGCTAATAAGTGGAGATATAAGCTATATCTTCACTTAGTTTTTTTGGCTGTAAGTATAAGTATATCGAGTCTAAATCATTGGCGAATAAGCTTGTGGGTTAGCTCGCTGGGACAGCCGGGACGGCTATCCCACAAGTCATGAGAGAAAGGCTATATATGGAAGATCGCGGTCTTGTCAGAGGTACAAGGCCGTGATTTTTTTGTTCTCTAATTCTGTTAAAATTTGTAAATGAACGTAAAAAACCGATGAATCATCCCAGCATAGAGCAACTAGCAACCCAACTAGAAAGCCCCAATATGAGCGATCGCTTGGCAGCTTTAGTTTCACTGCGAGAAGTGCCAGCGGTGGAAGCAGTGCCCCTGATTAAAAAGGTGCTATACGACGAAAATTTACCAGTTCGTTCGATGGCAGTGTTTGCCTTGGGGATTAAAGTGACAGAGGAATCTTACTCGACTTTAGTAAAATTGCTCGAAACCGATTCTGATTATGGCATTCGCGCTCATGCTGCTGGCGCTTTAGGTTACATGGAAGATCGGCGAGCCTTTGAAGTCTTAGTCAGGGCGTTTTATGAAGATACCGATTGGTTGGTGCGGTTCAGTGCAGCGGTGGCACTGGGAAATCTCAAAGATCCTCGCGCCCAAGCCGTGCTAATTCGCGCTCTAGATGCTAAAGAAATATTAGTGCAACAAGCCGCGATCGCAGCGTTAGGAGAAATCAAAGCCATAGAGGCAATCGATCGTCTGGTTGAGTTTGTCGGGTCTAGCGATTGGCTGCTGCGTCAAAAGCTAGCAGAATCTTTGGGCAATCTTCCTAGTGCCAAAAGTATTTCCGCTCTAAGATATCTTGAAAAAGATAGCAATCCTCATGTTGCTTCAACTGCTAGCTTTGCTCTCAAACGTATAGAAGATTCAATATTGTAGTACCGCGAACTCCACCTGCGGGCAAAGCATTTGGTAATAAATTTTTAAGTCTAACCGATATGCGATCGCCCAAATGCTTTGCCCCTAGAAATCCTGAACTTCTAATTTTCACTGAGATTGATGGTGTGGCAGGTTTGATTTAGGATTGAATTGGTGTGCGGCTGGAGTTTTTGGCAAAACCCGCCCCTACAACTGAACTCCTTTAAAAACGCGCCATAGCGCGTCTCTACATTCTGAACTTCTGTTGGCGCAGCCTGCGCTCGGCGCATACTCCTGAACTTCTGCATTCTTTTTTATGTCCCAAACTCGTCTCCCATTATCTCGTGCAGTCACATCAACCCCAACAGATGATGATTCTCGCGTCGATTACTTCTACGACGAACCAGGAAGTTTGCCAGGAACCCTGAACCTGAAAGCAGATGCACCACCGCCCAAAATTATCTTAATCGACTACAACGAAACTACTGCCGTTCGCCACGAATTAGCAACTCCTGAAGATTGCGCTCCGTATTTGGATACGGAGTCGGTTTCTTGGGTAGACATTATGAGTTTGGGCAACCAACGCACTTGGCAGGGATTAGCCAAGGTGTTCGATCTACATCCCTTGGTGCAAGAAGATGTAGTTAACGTTCCCCAAAGACCAAAAGTAGAAGACTATGAAGATCAATTGGTGATTATTACCTGGATGGTAACGCCCAAACCAGATGGGAACGGTTTTTATAAAGAACAAGTTAGTTTTATTTTAGAGAAAAATTACCTGCTAACCGTTCAGGAAGAGGAAAAATACGATTGTTTTAAATCGGTACGCGATCGCATTCGCCATAATAAAGGAATCATTCGCAAGCAAAAGGCGGATTATTTGGCTTATACTTTAATCGATTCCATTATTGATGGTTTTTTTCCAGTTTTAGAAGCTTTTGGCGAGCAAATAGAAGAGCTAGAAACTGAAGTCATAGCCGAACCTACACCTAAAACTTTAAACAAAATCTATAAAATTAGAAGAGATTTGCTCGACCTTCGCCGTGCTATTTGGCCGCAGAGAGATGCGATTAATTCTTTAATTCGAGATGGTAGCCCTCTAATCGGGCAAGAAGTCAGAGTTTACTTGCGAGATTGCTACGATCACACCGTCCAAGTTATGGATATGGTAGAAACTTACCGCGAACTAGCTGCTGGTTTAATGGATGTTTATCTATCTTCAGTAGGGAATCGAATGAATGAAATTATGAAAATTCTGACGGTAATTTCTACTATTTTTATTCCCCTCACTTTTGTGGCGGGCATCTACGGGATGAACTTCAATACTGAAAGATCTCCCTGGAATATGCCAGAACTAAACTGGTATTTTGGTTATCCGCTTTGTATCGTTGCGATGCTAGCGATTTCCTCTGGCTTATTCTACTTTTTCTGGCGGCGCGGCTGGTTTGAAAACTTTTCCAAAATCAAAGAGATGTAATGGAGTTTGTCGGATTCGATGCCAAACTAAGGTTTGCCGTGTCCGTGCCATTGCTTAACGAAAGCCTCAAGCCTCTTTTGTAGATAAATTGAATCGTCTTTTCGATCGAACATCCCAACATCCTCCAGGCTATTCTTCATCGATCGCGGCCGATCGATCGAGTAATAGCAAGCTCCGCAATTTGTCTGTATCCATTTCAGTTAACCACTGCTCGCCAGCATCTACAGTTTGGCCTGCTAACTGCTTTTTACTTTCGATCGTCTCATTGATTTTTTCTTCTAAAGTGCCACTGCAAACAAATTTATGTACCTGGACGTTGCGAGTTTGTCCGATCCGAAATACTCGATCGGTGGCTTGATTTTCTACTGCCGGATTCCACCAGCGATCGAAGTGAAAGACGTGATTGGCTCGCGTCAAATTCAATCCCGTACCGCCAGCTTTTAAGGACAAAATAAATATTTTTGGACCTGTCGGATCGTTTTGAAATCGATCGATCGCTTCTTCGCGTTGCGGTTTGCGAGTAGCACCATATAAAAATAAAGTTTCCTCGCCTAGTTGCTTTTGTAGATAAGGTTGTAGCAGTTTGCCCATTTCGGCAAATTGAGTGAATATCAAAGCGCGATCGCCTTCAGCAACGATTTCTTCTAACATTTCTTCTAATCGTTGTAACTTGCCCGATCTTTGGGAACTTACTAAGGTATTTTCTTTTAAAAAATGGGCGGGATGATTGCAGATTTGTTTGAGTTTCATCAGCAAGGTTAAAATTAGTCCTCGCCGTTGGATACCCTCTGACTCTTCAATGGCGGCTAAAGATTCATCGACATTTTTTTGATACAGTGCCGCTTGCTCCGCCGTCAGACCGCAAAATACATTCATTTCCTGCTTGTCGGGTAAATCTTGAATGATAGTGCGATCGGTCTTTAGACGGCGTAAGATGAAAGGTTGTACTAGAGATCGCAGCGTTCTTAAAGAAGCAGTATCGCCATATTTTTCGATCGGCATGGCAAACCGTCGCTGAAAGAATTGACGATTGCCCAAATATCCTGGATTGAGAAAATCTAAAATAGACCAAAGTTCCGATAAGCGATTTTCTACCGGAGTTCCAGTTAAAGCGATCCGAAATGATGCCGATAGCTGACGGATCGCTTGCGACTGTTTGGCTTCTGAGTTTTTGATATTCTGGGCCTCATCTAAAACTATTCCTTGCCAAGAAATACTTTCTAGAGTTTTGGCATCTCGATAAGCTAACGAGTAGCTGCTAATAATTAAATCTTTGCCTTTAATAGCTTTAGCAAATTCCTTGCCTTTGGCACGTTTGTCGCCGTGATGTACTAAAGTTTTGAGCGTCGGCCCGAATTTCTTGATTTCTCGTTCCCAGTTACCTAATACTGAAGTCGGACAAACGATTAAAGTCGGGTTTTCTAGTGCTTTCTGCTCTTGTAAATACAGCATAAAAGCAATGAACTGCACGGTTTTTCCCAATCCCATATCGTCCGCCAGACAAGCGCCCAAGCCCCATCGTTCCAGAAAACTCAACCATCCCGCCCCTCGCGCTTGATAGGGGCGCAACTGCCCGCGAAAACTTTCAGGTGGTTCGATCGCAGCGATCGCCTGATTATTAGTTAGGTGATTAATTATTTCCTCTAGCACTCCAGAAGCGGCAAAACTGACAACTGGTAGTTTTTCGATCGTCTTGCTATCGCCCGTACTCAAGCGCAAAGCATCTTCTACCGACAAAGACAATTGCTCTGGACGAATGGCTAAGATCGCTTCAGCAGCCCGAACGTCTTGAGGTTGGAGCGCGATCCACTCACCGTTAACTTCTACCAGTGGGGTTTTGAGTGCCATCAAGCGATCGAATTCTTTTTTAGAAACCGTGCGATCGCCGATCGCTAATTGTAAGTTGAATTTCAGCAAGCTCTGCAAGCCCAATCGTCCCTTGCTGTCGGCGACATCTGCCTCGATCTTTAGCCCTAACTTGCCACTAGAACTAGTTCCAGGCATCAAGCTAGGGGGCATCACTACCCCCAAACCGTTATCTTGCAAGCGCCAAGCCGTGCCTCTGACAAATTCGTAAGCTGCGATCGCATCCAGGCGACAACTCTGCGGTTGCGGCTGTTGCAAGCTCTCTTCGATTCTCGGATACAGCCGCAAAGCCAACCCCAAACCCTTGAGAAACGTCTCTTGCGGACGAGCGATCGTTCTTCCCCGATCTTCCCAAGATTCGATCGGATGCTGCCAAATTTCGGCAGCGTCTACCAAGAAATCTGGATTGTCAACTGCTTGCAAACCATACTTTAAATTCCAATCAGTTTCACCCGCAGCGGGCGGTTGAAGCTCAAAGCAAGTGCGAAATCGATTTTGCCCTAACCCTTGGGAAGCAGGATCGATTAAATGTTCCTGCAATGGCATCGCCCAAGCTTGCAACACCGACTCTAAGCGTTCTAGATCTGAGGGCGTAGAGCTAGCAAGGGCAAAACCTGTAGGCGATAACTTACCAAGAGCGTTCAGCCACTCGCTGAGTGCCCTGCCGTCCGATGATGGTAAAGCTTGGTTAGTTATCCAAGAACGAACTTGCGCATCGATCGCACCCCTCAAAAAACTCAATAGCAAATATAGTTCGGAGTTCGGAATTCGGAATTCGGAGTTTATAAGTTTAGAACTGCTCCCCTTGTCTTCCCTCTCTCCCCATCTCCCCATCTCCCCATCTCCCCATCTCCCTCTCCCCTTCTCCCCCTCTCCATAAGCGCGACAAGCAGCAGGCATAATTTCAGCGAATTTTTCTAGCCGAGTTCGATCGATAGTGCTATCCAATAAAGGTTGCCAAATGGCGACGAAAGCACCGTCTGACTGCCGATGCAATCCTGGCAGAAATTTACCCCGCGCCAGTAAATCTAAAGTCCAGCGGCAGACGTGAACCCAAAAGCGCAAATCTCCACCAATATTGATGTTGCTTTCCTGAAAAGAGCCGAGGGGTAGCAATCGCAAAAATTCGATCGCCTCTAGGGGATGAAGACAAAATCCTTCAACTTCCCAAAGCTGCAAAGACAAGGAAGTTGTAGCGTCATCAGTCAGGCTAGCAGAGTAGAGCGGGGAAGCCGATTCACCTGTTTCTACTGTGGGAAGGGCGATAGTTTCTGTCGTCCATCTTTCTATCGCTCGATCGCCTGTTGGTTTACCTGCTGCGAGCAATTTCTCTGTCGCGATCTTTTGGGTAGCCAAGAAAGAAATTAACTCTTCCCGCGTCATCGCTAGAGGATGCAATGGTAATTTCTCGGATCGATCGGCAGGAGCTTGAGTAATTCGCCGCCAGGTTTCCCCCCAAATAAATAAGTAAGCATTTTCAGTTTTATCTACCCAACTACCGTGTAAAATTCCCATTTTCTCCAAATATCGATCGCGCTCTCTAGCTACAAGGGAACGGCGGCGCGATCGCCAAGGCAGATATTGTCCGTTCCTGATAACAGCTTATGGCCTATAGCAGGCGATCGGCTCAGTCAACTGGTATAGGTATTGCAGCAGTTGGACAAAACTAAAGTCAATGAGGGAAACTAGGAAACAGGGAACCTCTAAAAAACTTAAATTTATTAGATAACAAAATAATGACAACTGTAACTGAATCAGATCTAAAAGAATTAAAAGATTTGATTGTCGCTTTTAGAGAAGACAATAACAAGCGGTTGACCGCCATTGAAAATCGTCTCACGATCGTCGAAACCCGTTTGGATGAGTGGCGACCTGCAATGGCTAAAATCCCAGACTTAGCCGAAAAGGTGGGAGAATTAAAAAACTGGAAGCAAGTCGGATTAATAGTCGTTACCGCTGTCATCAGTTCGATATTTAGCGGCACTATAGGCGGAGTCCTTGGTTGGATGATTAGAAGCGGCAAAGCATAATTAGAAGTTCAGGAGTATGCGCCGAGCGCAGGCTGCGCCAACAGAAGTTCAGAAGGTAGAATTTCAGTTGTCAGTAGTTAATTTTCCCCTTTGCTTTTCTGCTCCTTAGCCCCTCTGCTCCCCATCTCCCCATCTCCCCATCTCCCCATCTCCCCATCTCCCCATCTCCCCATCTCCCCATCTCCCCATCTCCCTTCATGACTACCGCTGTCAATACTACCCCTGGATTAGCTTCTCGCTTAGTTAACGTCGTACTAGGTATCGCTCCTTTAGCCAATTTAGCCAAGCACCAAGCTCGAAAAATGATGATTAACCGGGCGGAAAAAATCGGCGTACCTTGGAGGAAAGAAGTAGAGACGCTGCGTGCCCTGGAATGGGAAAGCAGCCTCAAGAGCGTGGAAAATCCCCAACTTATATACCCAAACTACTATTGTTGCTCTTTTCATGCTTACGATCGCGGCAATCTCAGTTGGGAAGCAGCCTTTGAAGTTGAAGTAGCTGCCCGCGCCGTTCATGCCAATATCTGGACTGGGGCTGGCGCTAAAGGAGATGACAAGCTGCGCCAGAGCTACCACGACGTTCTCACCAGCCAAATTTCTCTTGCTCCTCAAAACATCCTCGATCTCGGTTGCAGTGTGGGGATGAGTACGTTTGCTTTGCAAGCTACTTACCCTCAAGCCCAAATCACAGGTTTAGATTTATCGCCTTACTTTCTAGCTGTGGCGCAATATCGCTCTCAACAGCAAGGCTTATCCATCGATTGGGTTCACGCCGCTGGCGAAGATACTCGATTGCTCGATCGATCTTTTGATTTAGTTTCCCTATGCCTGGTTTGTCACGAATTGCCTCAATCGGCAACCGAGCAAATTTTCCGCGAAGCCAGACGTTTGCTCCGTCCGGGAGGTCACTTGGCAATTATGGATATGAATCCGCGATCGGAAGTTTTTGCCAAAATGCCCCCTTACATCTTGACTTTACTCAAGAGTACCGAGCCTTACTTAGATGAATATTTCAGTTTAGATGTCGATCGAGCATTAACTGAAACTGGTTTCGCCTCACCCAGTATTACCCCTAACAGTCCCAGACACAGGACTATAATTGCCCAGGCAATTTAGAAACTAGATTAGCATTCACGGTTGGGTTTCGTTGGGTCCGTTGGGTTTCGCAAGCTCAACCCAACCTACGACACTCCTAAATCGGCCTGCGAATATTGGCGATCGAACACCTTTAAAACTTAAAATGGGTCTAATCTTAGGAGATTAGACCCATCATAAGAACAAACTGTATATCGTTCAACGAGTTAACTTTTTACTAATCAACAATCGACAACTAGAGGTTTGCACTTCTCGCAGCTTTTGGCTCTAACTTCAACATCGCGCACATCTTTCTAGACCTTAAGTTTGGCTACTGCTCTAACTTTTTTGAGCGTTCTGCCACTTTTTTGGCTTTGCTGTAGTTACCACTGCGCTTGAGCTTCAGACTGGAGATACCTTGTCTTTGCTCTTGGTTTTTCCGTTTTTTGTTAACGTTTAGGTATCTGTTATTAAACTAACACGATCGCTTTTAATTGTAGTTAGCTGTTTACCAAAATTTACAATCTATAATTTGAAACTAATTTGAGGTCTGAAAAAGTTGAAACCCGATCGAGGTGACCGGGTTTCGATAAAAACACAATTTAGATTAGTTAACAATTAATCAACGACTAAGGTGGACAATTAACGCCGCTTCATCTTATCTGTTTTAGATTGGTAGATGATACCCGCTAACCACAAAGGCTCTGATTTTCACCTCTATTTAGGTTGGCGATCGCTGCGTTTGGGTTACAGACCGGAGATACCAAACTTCACGTAACCCTGACAATCTTTAGAAGTTATCCTCCTGTTTTGGATGTTTGTCGCTCGTTCTTGGTATCTATTTATAAAGTTAGCACTGCCTCACTAGAAAAGGCAGAATGTGCAATCAAGTTTGATTTGTCTTTACGTGTCTTAATAAATTCTTAAACATATGAAATAACGCGAACTATCTTTCCCAGTCCAGATTGCGCTGACGGGCGCTATCTACCGCCGACCAAAGACGCAGATACTCCGATCGAACGGAAGGATCTAGCTGAGAAGCGCTCTCTCGGTCTAGCTGTAAAACTCGAATCAATTCCTGTACGTCGGCTAAGTCCTTGAGTCGATCGGGAGCCGATAGCCCAGAAGCGAGTTTGAGTTCGATTAAGGTCTGCAAATTGACTACCTGAATTCCTTCTAGTTCGATCGCTACTGCACTTGGATCGGGAAAATCGACAGCTTTGGGTTGACCATCTCCCGGAAACTCTCCAGTTGTAATAATTTCTACTCGAATTCCTGTAGCTGTGTCTCTAAAGGTTTTTTGTGCGCCTGGAAAAGCTTTAACATACCCGCGCCCTTCCAACTGCTGCTGAAATCGATTTAGTCCCTCTGGAGTCAAAAGCAGATCGACATCTTCAGTGAGCCGCCGATAGCCGTGAAGGACTAGAGCCATTCCTCCCAGGACGGCATAGCTAATTCCTAATTGCTCCAAACGCTCGTCAAGTCTTTTAAGAGCCTCAAAAACACTTCCTTGCTGCATAAAAAATAAGTCAATTTCTTGCCAAGTTTTCGTGGCGAACGGCGAAGCTCGATGAGGATTCATAGCGGCTCAAGTTGATAAAATGACAAAAGCGATCGATCCGATTAACGATAGTTGGTAAACTGCAAAGCCACTGGCAGGTCTTCTTGTTTTAAGCGTTGAATGACCGCTTGCAACTCATCTTTAGATTTAGCCGAAACCCGCACGGAATCGCCCTGAATTGAGGCTTGAATCTTTTTAAATTCGTCTTTAATTAACTTAGTAATCTGTTTGGCAATTTCTTGACCGATCCCTTGACGAAGCTTAATTTCTTGACGAACGCGATTGCCGCTGGCTGACTCAACTTTGCCGTAATCAAAGATTTTCAGCGACAGGTTCCGCTTGGCGGTTTTGGTTTGCAGCAATGTATGAACGGCATCAAGGGTAAACTCGCTGTCAGTGTTAACCGTAATTGCTTCGGCCCCCAATTCCACCGTAGTTTGCGTATCTTTGAGATCGTAGCGACTTTTAAGTTCGCGAACGGTTTGATCGACCGCATTGACTAATTCTTGGCGATCGAATTCACTCACAATGTCAAAGGAAT
Source organism: Cyanosarcina radialis HA8281-LM2 (assembly GCA_019359615.1). GTDB lineage: Bacteria > Cyanobacteriota > Cyanobacteriia > Cyanobacteriales > CCAP-1448 > Cyanosarcina > Cyanosarcina radialis. The sequence goes on along the minus strand of JAHHHA010000008.1, from coordinate 178,838 downwards.
AAGTGGCAGCCATAATTTAGTTAGGTCGAACGACGGTTGTACTTAATCTATTATTTCCCGCAACTGGAGAGTAAGGGAAGCTACGCTTGAATACGCTAGCATCAAATTTGGTAGTTTATGCAGCTTAACAAAAAACCGCAACTCGATGAGATTGCCGAGTATCCAAGTTCTACCTACAGAAGTAGTACACCTGATGGCGGCTGGAGAGGTAATTAACTCTTTAGCAGCAGCAGTACGGGAGTTGGCAGAAAATGCGATCGATGCCCAGGCAACCCGAATAACGATTTCCATATCGCCGACTCAGCGGCGGGTGCGAGTGGCAGATAACGGCACGGGGATGAATTTGTCAGACTTGCAGCAGGCAGCTACAGCCCACAGTACGAGCAAAATTCACACCCTGGCAGATTTACAGCAGATTACTAGTTTGGGGTTTCGCGGCGAAGCGTTGCACAGTTTAGCGCGGCTGGCATCTTTAGAAATTTGCAGCCGTGAGGTTGGTAGTAGTGAAGGCTGGGGAGTAACTTATAACCCCCAAGGGGAAGCAATTGAAACTGAAGCTGCTGCGATCGCACCTGGTACGGTTGTCACCGTCTCGAATCTGTTCGGTAACTGGGCGGCTAGACGGGAAGGATTGCCTTCAATTTCTCAACAGCTTAAAGCGGTGCAAGCCACCATTCAAGAAATTGCCCTCTGTCATCCTCGCGTTACTTGGCTGGTACGGCAGGAGGAAAAAGATTGGTTTAGCATCAGTCCTAGCGGTAGCGCCCACCAGATTTTGCCCCAAATTTTGCCGCCAGTCCACTTGAGCGATCTGCGAGAGGTAAGAGGAGATGGGGAGATGGGGAGATGGGGAGACAAGGGAGACAAGGGGAGCAATTCTCAACTCTTGAACTCAACACTCAACACTCAACACTCAACACTTTATTTGCTGTTGGGTTTGCCAGATCGGTGTCATCGACGGCGGGCTGACTGGGTGAAGGTAGCGGTAAACGGCCGCATGGTGCGATCGCCCGAACTGGAACAAACGATGCTGTCAGCTTTGAAAAGAACTTTGCCGCGCGATCGTTTTCCGATCTGTTTTCTGCACCTGCAAGTTGACTCGGAGCAAATCGACTGGAACCGCCATCCGGCGAAAACTGAAATTTACTTGCAGAATTTGAGTTCCTGGCAAGAACGGATCGTTAGCGCGATCGATCGAGGGTTGCAACTCAATCCCGATAGCGTCTCGGAAACGATGCAGGTTCAACGGGTAGGTAAGTTGCTTAAAGCGGCAGAAAATAAAGGAGATTATAAAGTCAATCGAGCGATTTCACCCGTCACCAATACTAGCGATTTGGGATTGATGGAATTGAAAGCGATCGCCCAAATTCACCATACCTACATAGTGGCCGAACATTCCAGCGGGTTGTGGTTAGTAGAACAACACATCGCCCACGAACGGGTTTTATACGAACAACTGCTCGACGCTTGGCAGCTTATACCCCTAGAACCACCAATTATTTTGGATCGATTGTCTGCGGTGCAAGTCGAACAACTCGATCGCATCGGTTTAGAAATCGAACCTTTTGGCGAGCAGTTATGGGTAGTACGGACTCTCCCAGCCATGTTGCAAGAGCGCCAAGATTGTGCCGATGCCTTAATCGAACTCAGTTTAGGCGGTAGCTTGCAAGCTGCCCAGGTAGCAGTAGCCTGTCGCAGTGCTATTCGCAACGGTACGCCCCTAACTTTACCGGAAATGCAAACTTTGTTAGGTCAATGGCAGCGGACTCGGCATCCCCGTACTTGTCCTCACGGTCGCCCGATTTATTTATCTTTAGAAGAATCTGCTCTCGCTCGGTTTTTCCGCCGTCATTGGGTAATCGGTAAAAGTCATGGAATTTAAGGGGAGAATACAGAAGTTCAGAAGTTCAGAAGTTCAGAATGCAATTTTCTGTGCCAATATAACAATATATTTAAAATACTCTTTTTTCTTGAGTCCCCGTAGGGGGGGACTTCGCTCGTGTAGCTGCAAATTTATTCGCCAAGTTATTTAGTTTAAATAGAGATTTGAACAATGGCAACAGAGATAGTGACTCTTGAAATTCCAGAAATAATATATCAGCGTTTAGCTAATACTGCTCGCGCCCAAAATCGCCCAATTGAAGATGTAATAGTTCGCGCTTTGGAGGTAGGTAGTCCTCCAGAATGGGATGACGTACCAGAAGAATTCCAAGCCGATCTCGCGGCTTTAGATAAACTTGATGACAATAGCTTGTGGCAAATTGCTCGCAGTTACAAAACCCTAAAGCAAATGGAACGATATAATTTTTTGCTAGAGCGCAATTCTGCTAGTAACATTACAGAGACAGAACAATTAGAGTTAATCGAGTTGCGTCATGAAGCCGATCGGTTTATGCTTTGTAAAGCCCAAGCTGCCGCCCTATTGCGTTGGCGAGGAGATCGGATGTCGTTTCTTTAATATAGATAAAAGCATCGTTAAATATCTCTATATTTCCAGGTTTTACCCCAAGGCGGAACTCCAATTCTTTTCCAAAAGCCTTTTGCTAGCCTTTCATTAATTTCATGTAGTAGATCGTCATTTTGAACATCGCGATCGACATAATTGTATATGCCATCAGTCCCCACCTCAAGGACGTACCACTTATCTGCGCGATCTTTGATTAAGTCAACTACGCCGAAGCTTCGATACAAGTTTGTTGCGATTAACGCTTCTTTAGCGACTTCAATAGCCTGACTGTCTGCTTGTTCTCCGTATATGTATTTGGCTCCATTGGCATGAGCTACCCAAGGTGTTTGATTTATATTGTCATCAAAACGTCTGACGTTAAAGCCAAATAATTCAGAATCAACGCAGTATAATCTATAAACTTCAGGGATGTCATTTTCAATAAACTCTTGCAGTAAAAATGGGCATTCCCATCCTTTAGGTATTTGGACTGAACTCTCAATCAATCTGTGGTGCATTCCCCCGCACCCATTGGGATATTTTAGTATCCACGAACTTTGGTTGTATTCTTTTAATATAGTTTCCACATCGCCGATCGTATCTAAAATAAATGTTTTAGGTCTTTGAACCTTAAAGTTATTAAATACTTTTTCTAGTTCTCTCTTGTCAGAAGCTATTTCTATAGATAGAACCGGAATAAAGTTATCAATCTTGTTTCTGTCAGTTTTATCTTCAATTCCAAGCAGATAATTAAAATCTCCGATCTCTTCTGCGATATCTACCCACAAAGCTCTGGATAGCGTTTGTGCTAAAACTTCAAAAGCCCACTTGCCATCAGAGCGGTTTAAAATTACAGGAATCATAAAAGAGAATTAATACTAAGATAATTAACTGATAAGAGTTATTTTACCACGCTCATTCTGACTTCTTACGGATGTACGTTAGCATTGACAGAGTGATGGACAAGAATTATGAGCGATCGCCAAAAAATCAAAAAAATAACTTTATCAACTAAAGTTCCTCGCTCGTGGGGGAATAAATTAGCAGAATTGTCCGATCGAACTGGGCGATCGCTTCCTAACTTGCTCCGAGAAGCCGTGGCTCAATATCTAGGAGTTGAAGAGCAAAAATCTTCAGATCTGGCTCGATTGGCAGCGATCGAAGCAGAGTTGGCGGCATTAAACCAAAAAGTTGCCGAACTCGAACCATACAAAACTCAAATGGTAACTATAGTGACGAGATTGGTGGCGATCGAACGATCGATCGCCCAAGATCGGCATCCTGGCAATATTTCCCCGGCTTTATCGGTCGAGATGCAGGCGATCGCAGATGATGATATTGACGACGAACCTGACGAAATTTTGATTGACTTTTTGCCTAACCGTTCTTAAATTGAAGTTTCCAATCTAGAGTTAGATTCTCCAGTGGGTTAGGGCATCTTACCTGCCCCATGGGACAGCCCGGAGGGCTATCCGACAAGTCTATGCAAATGCAAACTGCTAGGAGTGCAACGAATCGATGAGTTTGGATAGTTACTACACTTTAGGGAAATCGGGCTTGCGCGTCAGTCGGCTGGCCTTGGGAACGATGACTTTTGGCACGGAATGGGGTTGGGGCGCGGATGAAGAAACTGCCAGACAGCTATTCAATACCTACATTGAGGCTGGAGGAAACTTTATCGATACGGCAGATCTCTATACGGGCGGTACTAGCGAAACCTGGTTGGGGAAATTCGTCGCCGAACGGAACCTGCGCGATCGCACTGTTATTGCCACTAAGTTCAGCTACAATGCCGAACCGGGAAATCCCAACGCTGGGGGTAACGGCCGGAAAAATATGATGCGGGCGGTGGAAGGCTCGCTGAAGCGATTGGGAACCGATTACATCGATCTCTACATTTTGCACACCTGGGATCGAATTACCCCCGCTGAAGAGGTGATGCGAACCATGGACGATTTAGTGCGATCGGGTAAAGTTCGATATCTGGGTTTAAGCGATACGCCCGCTTGGTATGCCGCACGGGCGCAGACGTTAGCTGAATGGCGGGACTACGAACCCCTCAGCACTTTACAGTTGGAATACTCTTTGTTAGAACGCAACATCGAGCGAGAATTCATCGATTTAGGAACCGAACTGGGTATGGGGGTTATGGTTTGGAGTCCCTTAGCTAGCGGTTTGCTGAGTGGGAAATACAAACCTAGCGAGAGCAACTTTAGCGGCGAGGGACGGCTAGAAATGATGAAAGATTCAGCTAATCCAGCCTTCCAGAAGTTTAACGATACGTGCTACGCACAGGCTGCGCCAACGCAATTGGCAAATCGTGGCCGAATTGGAGTCGGTTGCTAAGGAATTAGGCCGCAGCATGGCTCAAGTAGCCGTAAATTGGACGGTCGATCGTCCGGGTATCGCTTCAGTAATTGTCGGTGCTACCAAACTTAACCAATTGGAGGATAATCTCAAAGCTTTAGAATTTGAAATTCCCACAGAGTTAAATGCTCGTTTGGCAGCGGCAAGTCGCCCGGAAACTCAGTTTCCTTACTCTTTCTTTGGCTCGGAAATCCAAAAGATGATTCATGGGGGCAAAACTGTTGGTGACAAACCCGCAGGTTACTACCCCAGTTCCTTAATTCAACCTTGATGTTTCTATAGACTTGTGGGATAGCCCTCTGGGCTGTCCCATCGAGCAGGCAAAATGCCTACCCCACAAGAATGTAGTTCAGTAGATCGATAATTGCGATCGAATTGGCTCGGTTAAATTTCAAAATTGAATCCTTTTTCTTTTAGTTGCTCGTATTGCAGGCGATCGAATTGGTACAACCTGGCAGCACGATGGGAAACATCTTGCTGAAATTCATCGAGTGCTATTAATAGATTCATGTTGAGAATCTTCTTGCGGAAATTGCGTTTATCTAACTCTTGACCTAAAACTGTTTCGTAAAGCTTTTGCAATTGGAACAGGGTGAATTTTTCTGGCAACAATTCAAATCCGATCGGTTCGTACCTTAATTTTCCCTGCAACCGTTTCAGCGCCGTCTGGACGATGCGATCGTGGTCGAAAGCTAAAGATGGCAACGCATCGACTGTAAACCAAGCGGCATCGCTAGCATCTGTCGCCGCCCGAATTTGATATTCCCATAAGTTGACTAAGGCGTAATAAGCGACGGTTATGACTCGTTCGCGCGGATCGCGATCGAGCTTTCCAAAGGTATAAAGCTGTTCGAGAAAAACCGTTTCAATTCCAGTTTCTTCTCGCAGTTCTCGCAGTGCGGCTGCTTCTAAAGTTTCGTCGATCCGGACAAATCCTCCTGGCAGCGCCCATTCACCCTTAAAGGGTTCGAGGTTGCGTTGAATTAACAGAATTTTGAGCTTGTGTTCTCGATCGAGTCCGAAGACTACACAATCGACTGTAATGCTCGGTCTGGGAAACTCGTAAGTGTAAGGCATGAACGACAGCGTGGAGTGTTCATTGTTCATTGTTCATGGCTTTTTGACTTTTGACTTTTAACTTTTGACTTATTCAAGATCGCTCTTGACATAGTGTTTTTTTTACACTACTATCTTAGTGTAGATGCAACACTATAAGCGAGGAAAGAGATGTGGGAAATCGCAGGTGGTTCGGTTACAGGTAGAGATCGTCTGCGATTTGGCAAAAACAATCAAGATGCTTTTAGCTGGGCGATTGCCAAATCGGGGGCAATTGTGGCAGTAGTTGGCGATGGTTGTGGCAGCAAAACTCACAGCGAAGTAGGCGCAAAGATTGGTGTCGAGTTAGTAACAGCAGCGATCGTCCGGCAGTTGGAGGGAGATGGGGAGATGGGGAGATGGGGAGATGGGGAGATGGGGAAGCAGGGGAAGCAGGGGAAGCAGGGGAGAGTTTTTAACTCAACACTCCACGCTCAAAACTCCACACTTTCTATTGATTGGCAGCAGGTGCAGCAAGAAGTTTTGATGCAGTTGCAAAGTTTGGCTAAAGCCATGGGTGGGGATTTCGCTGAAACGGTGCAAAACTACTTCCTATTTACGATCGTGGGTGCATTAGTGACTTCAGCAAGCGCAACCATTTTCGCTATCGGGGATGGGGTAGCGATCGCCAACGGTAAACCGATCCAGTTAGGGCCGTTTCCTGGAAACGCACCTCCTTATCTGGCTTATGGTTTATTCGTGCCCTCACCCCCATCCCCTCTCCCAAGCTTGGGAGAGGGGTGCCCGATAGAGCGGGGTGAGGGCTGGCAATTCCAAATACATCAACAGCTATCGATCGATGAGGTGGAATCGATTCTAATCGGCACGGATGGTGTTAGCAATTTGATAGAAGTTGCCGATCGCCTGTTGCCAGGGAAGTCAGAACCAGTAGGAGAAGTTAGCCAATTTTGGGAAGACGATCGCTATTTCAAAAATCCAGATGCGATCCGCCGTCAGTTGTCACTAATTAATCGCGAGGTCACTAAACCAGATTGGCAAGGACATCAGCTAGTTAAAGAAGTCGGTTTCTTGCCTGACGATACGACTTTGGTGGCGATGAGAAGAAGTAAGAAGTAACGAGTAACGAGTATGGATATTTATGTAAGTGGTAAAAGAATACGTTTACAACCCAGCCAGTCGATCGGCAAAGGGGGTGAGGCAGATGTTTATCACATTGGTGGTGGGAAAGCCGTTAAAGTTTTCAAACCACCAGAGCATCCTGATTATCGGGGTTCGCCAGACCAACAACAGGCAGCAGGCGATCGCTTGGCAGAACACCAGCAAAAACTCCGTTCGTTTCCCAAAAACTTACCAAATCGAGTCATCCAACCGGAAAACTTAGCAACAGATCGCTCTGGAAAGCAAATTCTCGGTTATACAATGCCGCTATTAAGCAATATGCAGGTGTTGTTGAAATATAGCGATCGATCTTTTCGTCAAGCTGGTGTTTCTAACCAAATTGTCGTCGATCTCTTTCGGGATTTGCATCAAACTGTTACTGGGATTCACCAAGCTGGGGTGGTAATCGGCGACTTTAACGATCTAAATGTTTTGGTCAATAGGACTGAAGCTTATTTAATCGATACTGATTCGTTTCAATATGGAACGTTTTTATCCAGGGTATTTACAGCTAGATTTGTCGATCCTACTTTGTGCGATCCGCAAGCAACTCGATCGATCTTGCTCAAACCCCATACAGCCACATCCGACTGGTACGCTTTTGCCGTGATGTTGATGCAGAGTTTGCTGTTCGTCGATCCTTACGGGGGGGTTTATAAACCGATCGACTCCAGCCAACAGATCCCGCACGCGGCTAGACCTTTACATCGGATTACTATCTTTCATCCTCAAGTGCGATATCCCAAACCAGCAGTGCCGTATAAAGTGCTGTCAGATGACTTGTTGCACTATTTTCATCAAGTATTCGGGCAAGATGTGAGGGGCGAATTTCCGCGATCGCTCATCGATAACCTGCAATGGACGACCTGTACTAACTGTGGTACAGAACACGCTAGAAATAGCTGTCCCGACTGCACCTCTACTGTCGTTCCCGTTGTTGAGGTAACTATGCGAGGTAGTGTCGCTGTTAGCCATATTTTCGCTACCGAAGGCATCATTTTGTATGCCACTTTGCAAGGCGAAAAGTTGCGGTGGATTTATTACGATAACAAGGAATTCAAACGGGAAGACGATGCGGTAATTATCTGCGGACAATTAGATCCCCAGATGCAATTTCGCATCCAGGGCAAATCTACCCTCATTGGCAAACACGGACAGGTAATTACTTTCTCCCCTCTCCTTGCAGGAGAAGGGTCGGGGGTGAGGTCGAGAGGGTGCGTGGGTGAGGGCGAAAGGCTAGCAACCGATCGATTTGATGCCAACGAATTCTCTTGCTACTGGATCGAAAACAGTCAATTGCTGCGAGATGGTCAACTAGGTGCTGAATACATCGGCGACGTGTTAGCCGGACAAACTCAATTTTCGGTAGGTTCCCATTTTGGATTCGGCTTCTACAGTGCGGGCAACTTAAACGTCGCCTTTGTCTTCGATGCCAAGAAAAAAGGCATATGCGATCGCGTCCAACTCCCTCAATGGTCCGGTCAACTCATCAATGCTACCTGCACCTTCACCCCTCATCGTTGCTGGTTCTTCTGGTCAACTCAAGAGAGAGGTCGAACCATTAATCGATGCGCGATCGTGCTTCCTGACGGCACCATAGAAGCCTCTACCCAAGCCGAAGCAGGCGACAATTCTTGGCTATCGACCCTGCACGGCAAATGCGCCGCTGGCAACTTCTTATTCGCCCCCACCGACGATGGCATCGTCCGAGTAGAACCTCAAAACGGTCAAATTCAGATCGCCAAAGAATTCCCCGATACCGAACCCTTTGTCGATCGCAGTTGTCAACTATTTGCCACCCCACAAGGAATTTACATTGTCAAACAGCGAGAAATCAAGCTCCTAAGCATTTCCTAAACTTCCGCAAAAATTGGTTTCCAGGACAATCCAAAATCCTGCTTGGTGCGGTCTGCATGGCGAGGAAACCTCGCCGCGACCCGCATCCGCAAAATCTAAAATCCAAAATCCATTATGACTACCCAAACCCAACTACCCATCCCATCGCACTTCAACCCTCACCGAGTCGGAGAAGTTTGGCGAGTTCACTACCAAGATCGGGCCGCCGACGCTCAAAACTGGGCAAAACAGTATGGCATCCAGCCTGCTGCTAAAGATAAAACTAAAATTTGCCTGATGGCGATCGACGTTCAAAATACCTTCTGCATCCCCAAATTTGAACTATTCGTCGGGGGCCGCAGCGGTACTGGCGCGGTCGATGACAACGTGCGCCTGTGCGACTTTATCTATCGAAATTTAGGGTTAATAAGTGCGATCGCCCCGACGATGGATACCCACACAGCCATGCAAATCTTCCATCCTCTCTTTTGGATTAACGATGCTGGAGAACACCCAATTCCCGCCGCCTCAATTATTACTTTAGAAGACGTACGAAAAGGAGTTTGGAAAGTCAATCCCGCCGTGGCTTATAGCATTGCTGGCGGCAACTATATCGCCCTGCAAAAACACGCCTTGCACTACGTCAACACCTTAAGCGATGAAGGCAAATACCCGCTGACAGTTTGGCCTTATCACGCCATGTTAGGCGGCATCGGACACGCCTTAGTTTCAGCCGTAGAAGAAGCGATTTTCTTCCACAATCTTGCCCGTCACAGCCAAACCTTGTTTGAAATTAAAGGCGGCAACCCCCTCACTGAGAACTATTCGGTTTTGCGTCCCGAAGTTTTATCAGGAAGCGATCGTCGTCCCATCGCCCAGAAAAATACTCGCTTTATTCAAAAACTCCTTGATTTTGATGCGGTGATTATTGCTGGTCAAGCTAAAAGCCACTGCGTTGCTTGGACGATCGACGATTTACTAACTGAAATTGTCGCCCAAGATCCGCAGCTAGCTAAGAAAGTCTATCTGCTAGAAGATTGCACTTCCCCTGTTGTCGTTCCCGGAATAATTGACTTCACAGACCAAGCTGATGCTGCTTTTCAACGCTTTGCCGATGCCGGAATGCACGTCGTCAAATCTACACGATCGATTGAAACCTGGCCGGGTATTCAATTCTAAAAAACATCAAAATCTGTGTTCATCTGTGTTCATCTGTGGTTAAAAAAATCTTTGTTTTTAAACGCAGAGGTACGCAAAGTTCAACGCTAAGGTTCGCAAAGATGAGTCAAACAACTAACATTAACAATCTGTTTCAATCTGCTAGAGAAGAAGGTTTGCTGTCGCAAGCTGCTCTCCAAGCACTCAACGTCATCGATATCGGGGCGCAAATTCAAGCAGGTTTGGGCATCAATGTCGATGATGTCATTACCAGTGAAGTAGTGCTGGTAACGATTATGCCCGACGATTCCGGTTCGATTCGGTTTAGCGGTAATAGCCAAGCAGTTCGTAACGGTCACAATGCTGTAATTGATGCTTTATTATCTTGCCATCAAACAGATAGCATTTTGATTCACAATCGCTACCTTAACGGCGATGTGCTTTATCCTTATTGTCCCCTGGAACAAGCAGTAAAAATGAGCGATCGCAACTACGATCCCAATCGAGGAACGCCGTTGTACGACCAAACAGTAGTATTGCTGGGAACTGTTTTAGCTAAGTCTCAAGAATTTGCTGATAATGGTGTCCCAGTACGGACTGTAACCCTGCTTATTACCGATGGGGCTGACGAACATTCTGTCAGACAAACTGCTAAATCTGTCAGTGCCATTGTTAACGATATGTTGATGGCAGAAAATCACATCATTGCAGCCATGGGAATTGACGACAATCGCACCAATTTCCGCCAAGTCTTCCAAGAAATGGGCATCCGCGATGAGTGGATTCTGACACCTGGCAATAGTGCGACAGACATTCGCCAAGCATTTCAGGTATTTTCGCAGTCAGCAGTACGCGCTTCTCAAGGAGTTACTGGTTTTAGCCAAATGACACTTGGTGGCTTTAGTAGCCCCTAGCTAGCTAGGAATATTAAATAGTTGATGTTGAAAACAGGAGGAACCAGATTAACTACTTTCCTTTTGTTTTCGCTCTTTCCTTGCTACACGATTTAAATTGACGTAATTTTGACCGAAGAGAAAATGGCAGCAAGTAGACCAAGCGATCTCATCTTTAATTACCACGATCCATACACATATTTAGTTAAATTGTCAAGATAAGAGGAGAAAACCTGCCCCAACAGCAAGTGATAAGCGAAAATTTTCTATTGGCAGCGATCGATACGTTGCCAATAACGTGTATAGATTGCCACTATAGGAATCGATACCGATCTTTGCTTGTATTTAGCAAAATAATTAAAGGTTTTTATAGGTTAGAGATCGGTTTAATATTTTTATCTGTCTAGAGCAATAAAATATCTAATTTAATTGTACACCGCTTTTATCAAAAGGGGCAGTTCTAATAGAACTTGCCGACTGAGGCTGCATTTGATATCATGGCCGAGATTTGATTTATCCTCAGATCGAACGGCAAATCATTTTTGGGTCAATATTATAGTATTGAGCGAACCATGCAAAAAATCAATATCCTCAATATATGTATTGATAACTTATCAGCCAAAGATTTGCTCGGTAAGTTGGTGAAAGAAGGTGGTGTAGTATTTACACCCAATGTCGATCACGTCATCAAATTACAACAAGATAAAGAATTTTATCAAGCTTATCAGATCGCCAACTATAAAGTGTGCGATAGTCAAATACTGGTGTATGCTTCTAAGTTTTTAGGTACTCCGATTCAAGAAAAAATTTCTGGTTCCGATTTGTTTCCGGCTTTCTGTCACCACAGCCGAACGAATGAGGAAATCAAAATATTTTTGTTGGGAGGTGCTAAAGGAGTAGCGAAAAGAGCAGCCAGAAGGATCAATCAAAAAGTTGGGAGAGAAATAGTCATTGCGGCTCATTCTCCTTCTTATGGATTTGAGAAAAATGAAAAAGAATGCTTAGAGATAGTCGATAAAATCAATTGTTCGGGAGCTACAGTGTTGGCAATTGGTGTAGGTGCGCCCAAACAAGAGAAGTGGATCTATAAATATAGATCGAAGTTAAGTAACATTAAAATTATTTTAGCGGTTGGTGCCACGATCGACTTTGAGTCGGGAACTAAAAGAAGAGCGCCCAAGTGGATCAGCGATTTGGGATTAGAATGGTGTCATCGGCTGTTAAGCGAGCCAAAAAGACTTAGCAAGAGATATTTGGTAGACGATTTGCCCTTTTTCTGGTTAATCGTGAAACAGAAATTTAAGCTATATCGCTCTGACAACGTACTAGAGAGCGAAGATCGTCTTACCAGTGTTAAGTAAGCCAGCTAAAATAATATATAGAGCGACTATAAAAGCAATTATTTACACCTCGTCGCCACTTACTACCTAATTTTAAAATGAATCTTTTATCCCATAAAATCTCAAATGTCATTAGTGCGATGCTAACGCTCGGCACTTATGTTTTAGTAGACAATGCAGCGCTCGCTGTCAACCCAAAAACAGGTACTTCATATCCTAATGCTTCTTCCCCTTTAGGAATTAATTTGGCTGGGATTACATATTACTCTACTGAATTACCATTTTTAGATGCTTTCAAGTCTTCTAGTCCGTGGATACCGCAATGCCGAAAAGAAGATCCTGATTGTACTAACTCATGGAGTACAAAAGAAAACAAGCTGTTAGATCTAGATCGGTACGGATGGGTTAAGTCTCTGCCAGCACCGGAAGATAGCCCGATATATACCAGAGTTAGCACCTTGTTATTCAGAGACATGAAAGATCGTTATCCCTCTGGTAAATATGTGGTTTTATATGACGGTGAAGGCACGATCGAATATGGCTTAGCTGCCAAAAAAGTTAAATCTACTCCTGGAAGAGATACGATCCAAGTTAATTCCAGACAAAATAGCGGAGTTTTAATTAGTATTACTAGCACCGATCCGAAAAAAAATGGTAATTACATCCGCAATATCAGAGTAGTAAAAGCCGAACAGGAAAAGCTGCTAGCCAGTCAAACATTCAATCCTAAATTTCTTGAAAAGATTCAAAAATTTAAAGCGATTAGATTTATGGATTGGATGAAAACCAATAAATCTAAACAGCAAAACTGGTCGGAGCGAATCTTGCCAGAAACAGCTTCCTATGATAACAAAGGGGTACCGATCGAAGTCATGGTATCTTTGTCTAATCGCCTCAAAGCCGATCCGTGGTTCAATATGCCACATATGGCGAATGACGAATATATTGCTAATTTTGCCAAACAGGTAAAAAGCACCTTAGATCCACAGCTAAAAATTTATGTAGAATACTCCAACGAAGTTTGGAATCGGCAGTTTCCTCAATATAAATGGGTGGCGCAGCAAGCTGCCAAACAATGGCCTGCGTCTGAAAACAAAGGAAATGACTATACCCAAGTAGCCAATTGGCATGGGAAAAGAACAGCCCAAATATGCAATATATGGAAACAAGCTTTTGGAGATCGCAGCGATCGAATAGTTTGCGTTTTGGGCATTCAAGCAGCTAGCGAATGGCAGGCCAATCAGGCTTTAGACTGCCCGTTATGGAAAGAAAAACCTTGCTATCAACAGGGAATTGATGCCATCGCGATCGCTCCCTATTTTGGTGGCGGTTTGGGTTCGCCTAAGAACGAGAGTCAAGTAGAAAAATGGACTCTCGACCAACTATTTGAGGAACTCAAGCAGGGGGGAGTGCTGTCTGGCAGTAAACCTAAAAGCGCCGCCGATAAGTCTTTTGACTCAATGAAGAGAAATTTTAAGCTGGCTGAAAAAAGAAATTTAAGAATGCTCGCTTATGAAGGCGGTCAACATCTAGTCGGTGTCAAAAAAGTGGTGGGCAATCAAGCTATTACTGACTTGTTTACTACTGCCAATAAAGATCCGAGAATGTACGATCTATACACCGATTACTTAAATAAGTGGAAAAGCTCTGGAGGAGAACTGTTCATGCAGTTTTCTTCAGTAGGCCAATATGGAAAATGGGGAAGCTGGGGAGCATTGGAATACATAGATCAAAAAGATTCGCCTAAATATAAGGCTTTAATCGATTTCCAGAACAATAATCCTTGTTGGTGGGAGGGTTGTGGAAAGGACGTTACTGATTCCCGCAGAAGCGAGCAAACCTCTAATGCCGGAGATCTAAATATAAAAGGGATCGATCGCATCGCTCTGCAAGCCATCTCAGGCGCGACTGGTTCCGAGTGGGCTGAGATCACTTAATGGAGTGGGTTTGGAAACTCACCCCTACGTGGATCGTAAGCGATCGAGCGAATCGAATTGCTAATGATAAAGTCCAAGTCGGGGTATCGGATATGGGGCATAGCCACATATCATTTATCCTGCTTAGGTACTTAGTTAAAATTCAGAGTTTTTAGAAAATAATCCTAACAAAGGCCCCAGGATAGCTCCAAACACAAAACCACCAGCATGGGCCCAATAAGCAACGCCACCGCTTTCCATGCCAATATTAGTTGGTGTTTGGAGGCTGGCAACCCCATAGAATGCTTGTTGTAAAAACCAAAAAACCAGAAAGAAAACCGCTGGAATTCTTACAGTCGTCCAGATAATTCCTAGAGGAATTAACGTTAAGACTTGAGCGCGAGGAAAGCGGAGGACGTAAGCACCCATCACTCCTGCGATCGCGCCGCTAGCACCCAGAGAAGGAATGCCAGAATTGGTCGAAAACCACCACTGACTTAAGCCAGCTAACACGCCGCAGCCCAGATAAAAAATTAGATATTTAATATGTCCCAATTTATCTTCTATATTGTTACCAAAAATCCAGAGGAACAACATATTGCCAGCTATGTGCAAAAAACTGCCGTGCAAAAATTGGGATGTTACCAAAGTTAAAGGTTCGGGAACTGGATCGCCGCTGGGTATGCCATTAAAACTAGCAGTTAGTTCTCTCGGCACTACCGCCCAAACGTGGAAAAAATCGTTAAGCTGTTGCGGATTTAAAGTAATTTCGTGAATAAAAACCGCGATATTGACTCCAATCAGTACGTAAGTTACATAAGGAGTCAGACGAGTCGGGTTATCGTCGCTTAAAGGAACCACAGCAGTTTTTCTGCTCCGATAATTGAGTTAGCAATAGCGATCGTAGCAATTTTTCCCCTACGGCTACCCTACCAGAAGTCTGGCTTTACCTCCCTTCTAAAGAACAGTTCTCTGGCTAGAGCGATCCACAAGAAAAGCGATCGCTCCACATAGTTCTAACTCAGCTTGCGAGGGTATCTGGGAGCAGATTCCACGCAGCTTGAGCCGGAGTTGATGCCAGCAGCAGCGTCCCGAAGGTTATGCCGCTAGCTAAAATAGGCGCGGCTAACTTCTTTACCGATTTCATGTTTTTCTCCTCACTTGTTGGAAATTTAACTGAAAATCGCCCTAATATTTAGGACGTGCGATCGATATATTGGCAGCACGACTTGCGGCTAAAAGCGCGATCGCGCCTTTACCGATATCTTGCTATTTAGTCAGACATCGTTCTAAATTAAATTGTTTCTGACTAGAGCTTTAGTTGTTCCAGTTATCAAAGTGGAACACTTCGAGCGTTATTGAGATCGATCGCGATCTAGGATTTTTCTTCATGAATAAACTGTTAGCCCGATTAATCGTTCTGGCTCGATCGCGCAAATTTTGGTTAGCCAGTACCAGCTTTTTTTTATTGTTGGTAATCGCAACCTTATTCTTTCAGCCCCGTTGGTTGCTGAGAACAGTATCGACGATCGCTCCTGGAGTGACATATTTTGCCGAAACCGATCGGCCGATTATCGCTCTCACCATCGATGACGGTCCCGATCCAGTAACTACGCCCAAAATTTTGGCAATTCTTAGCCGCTATCGCTCTCGCGCTACTTTTTTCCTCATTAGCAGTAGAGTTTCAGGAAATGAAAAACTAGTTTCCCAGATGGTGAGTGCAGGCCACGAAATCGGCAATCATTTAACTCAAAACGAACCCAGCATTGAACTTTCTCCAGCAGCATTTGAAGCGTCTTTGTTAGAAGCTGACGCGATCTTGTCGCAGTTTAGCAGTCTACGCTGGCTGCGTCCGGGAGGTGGATGGTACAACTCCACGATGGTAGCAACTGCTCGGAAACACGACTATCGAGTAGCACTCGGATCGATATTTCCCTACGACACCAACATTTCTTCTGCTGATTTTGCTGCCCAATTTATTTTGTCGAACGCTCGTCCTGGAGCGATCGTAGTTTTGCACGATTATGGAGATAGAGGCGATCGCACCGCTGCTACCCTAGAAGCTATCCTGCCAAAATTGCAAAGTAGAGGATACCAGATAGTTACCCTGTCGGAACTTTTGCCAGAAAATACCAGTTCGATCGAACCAACTCGGAATTAGCAGGTTTCAATTTGCACGAGCTTGTATTTTAATTGCGAATTGTCAATTGCGAATTGACAATTGTTTTGGTTACTCTTCATAATCGAGCAAAACTTGCACCCAAGCTGGAGGGCGAGGAATAGGATTGCCCAAGCGATCGAGCAACAACAAAGCCACCAGATGGACGACAAACACGTAAACTAGGTTGATCAGAACTGCATAACCGATCGCGATCGCCTGAATTGTAGGTACGCTTAATTGAAACAGCCAACCTAGTTGCAGAAAGATCCACTCTACCAATGCTGTCATCTGGGTAATCAGATAAGTCCACAGATCTTCGCCGATGAGGATAGAAACCAACCAAAATCGAAAGAAGAAACCAAACGTGCCAATTAAGCCAGCAGTTGCGATCGAAAATAACCAACTAGCACCCCGCCTCCAGGCATACCCCAACTGGACTCCCATCACCCCATAAGGAATAAAAAACAGCACGCTGCGAGTCGGTCCCATCAACACCGATAGCAGCAATCCCGAAACTATAGCTGCCATCCAAGCAGCCCGACTTCCCCATCGCAAGTAAACTAGCGCTATTGGAATCGGGAAAAAAATTCGTAGTAGGGGGCCGAGGGGAAAGTAGTAATCAAACAACCAAATCAAGCTGCCCGTACTCGCTAAGAATGCCGTTTCTACCATCACTAACGGTACTGCAACTTCCAAGGTTTCCTTCACTGGCAACTGAAGCGATCTCCTCTGTTGAGATGGCACCTCATTTACTGACTCATCTAGATTGGGGCTTTCAGAGGCAGTTGAATTTTCGTCTAAAGGATCGATGTCCCACGGCTCGCGATTATTTTCCATCCCTCAGCTTGCCTTGCCCTCAGCTTCCTGCTGAATCACTAATACCGAACAAGGAGCGTGATGCAAGACATGATTGCTCACGCTGCCTAAAAATGCTTCAGCCAATCCCGTGCGCCCTCGCCGTCCTAAAACAATCAAATTTGCCCCCCATTTCTGAGCTACTTGACACAGCCACTCTCCAGCATCGCCAATTTTGCAATCGACTTCTGCCGCTACTCCTTGACTAGTGGCAATTTCACAGTAATCGCTTAACATCTTTTGAGCCTCTAGCATTCGCCGTTCCGCAAGTACCTGTTGAGTTCGATAAGCAGAGTCCATCGCTTCTGGGTATACCCCCATCTCGATCGACAGAGATACTGGCGGTTCGCCTATCAGTTCGACGTTGAGGCAATGAAGTAACATTAATTTTGCCCGATCGACCTGGGCTAACTCAAGCGCCTGGGTGAATACCGATTGGCATAATGGAGAATCATCGATCGCTACTAGAATTTTCTGAAAACTCATAACGAACAGCCATACCATTTACAAATATTTTCGGTCGATCGCTTCCCGTCTAACAGTTGCATTGGAATTACGCCATCTCCCGATTCAGATCGATATCATCTTTGAAGCCCCTCTCTCCTACAACATCTCTGATGACGGCTCTGACGACAGAGCGCACTTGAAAGCGAGTCCATTGCCGATCGCCGCCCACAAAATAGCTAGGATAACGAGCTACTGACCAATCTACCAAATGTAGAACGGTAATAGGTCTAAAAATAACTCCCACACCAAAGTTCAACCCAGGAAATTTGGGGATGCCAATTTCAGCCCGAATTTGATTCCACGCTTGCTGGCGTTGATTTTTGGCCAGCAGAAGGCTCAACTTGCTATTGAGTTTAATTTGCTGTCGCTGTAAGCCCACAACTTCTTGAAAAGCCTGTCTCACCAAATGATACGATCGCATCACCGGACAAGTACCGCTCCCATCCTCTGAGGCTCCAACCTTGTCTGAAATTAGATCGATTGCCATTTTAGGTGTATGGAGGGCGATCGCCTCGTCATCGCTAATCTCGATCTCAAAAGCATTTTCCCACCCCATAATTAAACTAACCGCATCCAGTCCCATATCGCTCTCCCCCAGACTCGATCGACTTAACTTTGACAACTCACAGATAACTTTGCAGTCCTGACCTCACTCACAGGCGAGGCAGCCGATCTAACAACTCTCCTTGTGGGCTAACACTCAACTTAACACTCAGCATTCCCAACTCCACACTTAACACTCCACACTTAACACTCTTTATGATGACGTTGCCAAACTGGATTACATTTTCTCGTTTGCTGGGACTGCCGTTTCTCCTCTACGGCCTACACCACCCTACCCCTACCTCTCGTTGGATTTGTTTGGCGATTTTTCTGGTGGCGGCTGGGACGGATTGGTTAGATGGCTACTTGGCACGTAAACTCAACCAAATCAGCGATTTGGGCAAGTTTCTCGATCCTCTAGTAGATAAATTGCTAGTTTTGACTCCTCTATTAGCTCTCATCGAACTGGGTGAAGTTCCAGCTTGGGGCGTGTGTTTGATTTTGGCGCGAGAATTAACTATTGCTGGCTGGCGAGTCAATCAAAGCGCGATCGCCGGGGCCAATATTTGGGGCAAACTCAAAACTGTCAGTCAAATTGGGGCCGTTGCTCTCTTAATCGCTCCTCTAACCGATTGGTGGACACCTTTATCTCTAGGTTTGTTCTGGGTTTCTGTAGTCTTAACTTGGATTTCCGGTTTGATTTACCTGCTGCCACCAACCAACGCTCCTCAAGAAGTCTGAAGTCGGCGATGGTAGCGAATGCTGTTTTTTACCAAATAAGTTTCGGCTACTGGGCACATACACCACCATCGACCGGAAGCGTATGCCCAGTCACAAACGATGCAGCACTCGAACAAAGCCAAACGACCGCATTAGCAACTTCTTCCGGCTGACCGATCCGACCCATGGGTACAAATCCCGCATAGGAATGGGGATTTCCTCCAGTGCCGACTTCCAGCAGGGGGGTTTCGATCGGTCCCGGACCCACTGCATTGATGCGAATCTTCTGTTGGGCATACTCAAGAGCAGCGGCTTTGGTCATACCTGTAACGGCGTGTTTAGTTGCAGTATAAACAGACCAGGTAGGATAACCGTTCAAACCAAATATGGAACTGTTGTTGACAATAGCACCACCGCCGTTTTTAAGCATTTGGCCGATCTCGTACTTCATGCACAACCAGACTCCTTTAACATTCACGTCCAACAGAGCGGTCACATCTGTTTCCGACTGCTCTGCCAGTGGTAGGTGCGAACCATCAATTCCAGCATTGTTGAAGGCAATATCCAAGCGCCCAAACTCTCTGACTGCTCGATCGACTGCGGCCTCTACCTCTGAGGCTTGGGCGACGTTGGTTTTCACAAAGATGGCTCGGCCGCTTGTGGAGCAAATGAGTCGAGCAACTTCTTCTCCTCGCTCGACATTGCGGTTCGCAATGACTACACTCGCTCCGGCTCGAGCAAAAGCGATCGCCGTTGCTCGACCAATTCCCGAACCACCACCTGTAACGATGGCAACTTGATTCTTGAGATCCATAAAAACTCTCTCTTGACTAATTAAAAAATCTGTATTGGCATCGCTTTGAAGATTGTCTCAAGCGGCTTCATCTGGTAAGTTAGCTAGCTGTCGATCGATCGCACTGGGAAATAGATAGAACAAGGGAATTAGTCCGTAGAGGATCGCGCTCAAGGTTGTACTGATGAATGACAACAGCGAAGCGATCGAGTATAAAAGCGGGTAGCCAATACTCCAGACAGAAGCTTGGAAGACGAAGTGACGACGAATTCTGGGATGCTGCCAAAGATATTGACGAACTGCGTAGAACCAAAGAATGTTGTAGACGATGCCAGTCAGTGCCAGCGATAAACCATAAAACATGACGATCGGCTGAAGTCGGCCGTACTCGCCAATCAGGGCAGTTGAGTAAGGAATAAAAGCGACGCACATCAGTAATACCAAGTTAATCGTCAAGGTAATGCGATCGACCCGTTTGAGAAAATGAAAGAGTGCATGATGGTTGAGCCAGACAACTCCAATGACCAAAAAGCTAGTCATGTAGCTGAGAATATGCGGCCCGGTATGAATCAAGGCAGTAACGGCGGCTGATGCTGTCGATCGAGACAGATCGGGCGTTTTGATTTCAATTACGAGTAAGGTCATGGCAATGGCAAATACTCCATCGCTGAATGCTTCAAACCGATTGAGGTTCATTAAATATTTCATAGCTATCCCTGCGATCGCTCCTTGCCATACACGAACTGGGAGCGTTCGCCCAAATCTTGCCCTGCTTTCCACAAATACATTCCCAATCTCAGTTGGTCGGTTTCCCAGGCATTCAACGCCTTGGGAACATCACGATCTCGAGCTACCAAAGCATCGGCAAGGGCGATCGCGTTGGCGGCTCCTTTGGAGACACTTGCTGCCGTGTGAGGACGGGGAATAAACGCTGCATCGCCAACCAAGGCAATGCGACCGAATGCCATCTGTGGTACGCCTAAATCTAAAATCGCTTGGACGAATGGTTCTTTGGTGGCAGCAACCAGTCGTTGGAAGGGTGGTGCGAGGACTCGATCGGCATAAGATCGCATCTCCTGTTCCACTTCTGGAGCGATCGTTCCGGGTGGAATGGAATAGTCGCGGCGTTTGCCATTTCGATCGGTAAGAATGCGTGGTAATTCTCTTTCCTCATCGTGGTTGACGTACCATACCCAGTTAAATCGACGGTTTCCTGGCACGAGTGACTCATCCTCTCCTGGGATGACATATTGCAGAATATGCGAGTTAGGAAATTGATAAAACACAAATCGTTCCGTCATCAGAGCCGCTGTCTCTGGGTCTAGTTGTGTTTCATCGACTAACCCACGATAGGCAACATAGCCAGCATAGCGAGGTTCGTAACTGGGTAGGATCGATCGGCGAACTGTTGAGTTGGCCCCATCAGCACCGATCGATAAATCGCCTGTATCCTGCGTGCCGTCGGCGAAAATGGCAGTCACCCGTTCGCCAGTTTGCTGAATCTCTGTTAAATTTTTGCCCTGATGGTAATGCTTTGTCGGAAAGTGTCGCCGCATATTGCTATACAGCAAATTCCAGGAGGTTAAGGTCTGGCGCATCGGCATCCGCTGTGCAATGCTGCCATCGCGTTTCAGGTAATATCGTTCCTGTGCGACTACACCCAAAGGGTCTTCATAAGCGACTCCTGCCCGTTGAAATGCTTCCACCACTTCTGGTTGCAGCACGACTCCACCCCCGCGACTGTCGAGTGTGTGGGGCGATCGCTCGTAGATGTTGACTTCCCAACCGATCGATCGCAACAAAATTCCGGCAAATAACCCGCTCAACGAGCCGCCGATGACAATGGCACGCTTGTCTGTAGAGGTCATCATCAAACCTCCGCTAGCTCGCTTACAGCGTTTTGCAACGCCGTTAAGAACGCCTCAACAGGTTGAGCGCCGGAGAGCATTTCTTTGCCAATGCGAATGCTGGGAATGCCTTGAATGCCTCGATCGACTGCTTGACGTTCTAATTCGCGCACTTCTTGAGTGCCTGCATCAGATAGGAGAAATGTCTTGGCAATGTCTCGATCGATGCCAATCTCAGCCGCCAAATCGGTCAAGATTTCGAGCTTGCCAATATTTTGTCCATCCGTAAAATATGCTTGCAGAATGCGCTCTGCCATTTCAGTCGCTTTGCCATGTTGGGTCGCAAGCCACGTTAGGCGATGCGCTTTCAGCGTGTTAGGTGTAACCTCCATTAAGTCGTAGCGAAACTCGATTCCATCGTCTGCGGTTGCCTGGATGGTTTTGGCATCTAACAGTTGTGAATATTCCCAACTGCCAAATTTCTGGGTACGGTAGGTTTGGCGATCCATCCCCATCTCTGGCATCTGCGGATTTAACTCAAAAGGATGCCAAACCCATTGGATGTTTGCTGGAGGGTTGAGTCGAGCGATCGCTTTTTTCAGTCGGGTTTCTGCTACTAAACACCAAGGACAAATAAAATCCGAGGTGATTTCGATCGTCAGGGTCATGCTGGCTGCCTCAATGGGTAACAGTTTCACCATAACTCCGATCGCAAAAGATGATAATATAGCTTTTTCGCTCAACACCTTTGCATTTTACGCAAAAGATAATCGGTAATGGATCGATTTGCTGCCATGCAAGCCTTCGCTAGGGTAGTTGAAACCGGGGGCTTTTCAGAAGCATCTCGGCAATTGGGTGTGGCTGTTTCCTCGGTGACACGTCAAGTGAATGCCCTGGAAACCATGCTGCATACCCAACTGCTCAACCGTTCCACCCGCAGCATTACCCTCACCCCACAAGGGCGCAAATACTACGACAAAGTGGTTCAAATTCTTCAGGATGTAGAATCGGCTAATCTCTCAGTTGCAGAACGGGATGAAGTGCCACGGGGTCTATTGCGGGTGAGTCTGCCTGTTGCCTTTGGACGACTCCACATCGCACCCCTAATTCGGGATTTTCTGGTGCGATACCCCGAAATGCAATTAGATTTGACCTTCAGCGATCTACTAGCCAATCCTGTAGAAGAGGAACTGGATCTGGTGATTCGTATTGGCAACCTCGATCGCTCCGGTGCCAATTGGCTTGTCCGCAAACTTGCATCTTATACTCGCAAAGTTTGCGGCAGTCCGAGCTATTTTCAACAGTATGGCAAACCAGAGCATCCTAACGATCTAGCTGGCCATCATTGTTTGCGTTTTCGCTACTTCGGTGGGTATGAAGTTTGGCGCTTCAAACGCGACGAAGAAGTTTGCGAAGTCAAAGTCAACGGTTCGCTGGTTACGAACAATTCTGACGTTCTCCGGCAAGTCTGCTTAGACGGTATGGGTCTGATTCTAATGCCTACCTGGTCGATCGGAGCAGACATTCATGCGGGTCGCTTACAATCTGTACTGAATGATTTTCAGTTCTATCCCCAAATCGATATGGATACAGGCATTTACGCCCTTTATCTACCGAATCGTCGCCATTCTCTGAGAGTTCAAACGTTTGTCGATTTCTTGACCCAACGGCTTGGAAACCCACCTCCGTGGGCAGAAATTTGAGCGGTCGTCCCAGTTCAATTGCGAATTGCGAATTACGAATTGCCAATTGTTTTGGTGCTAGCTAGCCTCCATCCAAGCGAGACACTTTTGCATCTGGCGTTTCATAGTTTCTTTGTCAGCATGGTATCTAACTCCATGACCTGGTAGCACCCACTCAAACGAGTAGTTAGCCAATTGGTGCATCGATTTGATTAATTCCGACCACGAATACCAACAAGCGCGTCGAAAAGCGATTAGCTGTTGTAGTTCGTTCGACCACGCGAGATGATCGCCGCTAAAGAGAAACTTATGACGATAGAGCAAAACGGTATGTCCTTTGGTATGTCCTGGAACTGGAATAATTAATAAATCCGGCTCTAACTCGAATGGCTCTAATCCTGATATTTGAATCTCCACATCGCGAGTCCCAGCAGAAACCTCATCGACGTGCAAAATGCGATCGCACCCGAAATGCTCTTTATACTTTTGGTGATCTGCCACGTCATCTCTGTGGGTCAGATACATATAGCGAATCGGTCCCATTTCCTCCAGTCGTTTGACCAGCGGGGGCGTAAAGCGGGGAGAATCGACCAAAACATTACCTTCCGGTCGCACGATTAGGTAACTAGCAGCACCGTAAGATTTTTCGGAATGATAGCCGCAGTGGTAGACATTTTCGGCGATCGCAATGGGAAAACTATGTTGGGCGGCTTTAATATCCTTGGGGTTCTCCATCGTTCCAATCGAACCCGTCGGACAAGATAGCAAAGCTTGAAGCGATCGCAATCTTTCGACCTCATTTTCTGGTTGATGGTAAACTGCCGATTGGTCCCCAGCACTATGAAAGACTTCTGGAGCCATCCAGCGGCAAGTATCGCAATCTATACAACTGCGATCGACATACAAATCGCCTGTCACGTTTTCGCGGCGACGTTGACTGAGATGAGCCATAATCGCGATCGTCTTAATGGAAATTAGAGGAGCTATTACCAATTCTATCTTTCGCTACCCTAGACTGCCGATCGACCCAAGAGGCTCGATCGACAAATTGCAGGTGAGATCGATCGAGATTTAATTGACTTAAGCTGCTAATGTTACAAATTGTTTCTTTGTCCCTGAGACATGAGACTTATACCCGATGTATTCCCTATTCTCAATAAAGTTTTACCAGTGATATCCATTAACATTGATGCTCAAATAACGAGGCAAAATTATATGCCTTTACCAGCATCTTTAATGGCTATAGCTAAATTTTTAAAACCGTTATTTATACACTGATTTTTCTCTCTCTTCCCCTCTTCCAACCTATTAAAGTTATTAAAATCTTGCTTCCTTTCCAGTATTGAGAATAATTTACTGTCCGATCTTGCATCGGCAGCTTGGTGATTTCAATCCTGTTATCTCTAGCAATTCTTGTAAGGTAGCCATCCTGCCTGCCTTTGAAGTGGCTTTGAGAAAAGGTCAGATCGAGGAATGCTATACGCTTATAAGTCAAATAAGTAATAATATCTATTGCCGAATCTCTATCATTCTTGTAAAAAGAAAGAGGTTAGTTTTTCCCGTTTCTAGTTAGAAGCGATCGCCACAAACCAACTAACCTTACAAATCGCAAGCCGTAACAAATCTTTATTATTTTCTCATCAACTAGCGACTCAGATGAGTTTATCTGTAATTCCGATTGCATGGTCAATATCGACCTTTAAGTTTGCCCTCATTCTCCATGACTTCAACTGACTGAATCTGAGATTTAGTTTGCGGAGCCTTTAGTTTTTTGACAAAACGCAAAATTTGCTGACTTTATATTCTGATGTCACGTATTAGTGGATCTCGATAGCAAATTCGTTTTGAAAGGTTCTCAAGTGACTATTCCTTTGCTAACTTATTCCCCCTCCAGTCAAAACCAGCGCGTTGCTGGATATGAAATTCCTGGAGACGAACAGCCGAGAATTTACACTACTGCTAACCTGCCCTCGTCCGCAGAAATGGATGCGGTGATTTGGGCGGCTTACCGTCAGATATTTAACGAACAGCAACTGCTCAAAAGTAACCGCCAAATTGCCTTAGAGTCTCAACTGAGAAACAGTCAAATTACCGTGCGCGAATTCATTCGGGGATTGGCACTCTCTCCCACATTCCGCTGGCGCAATTACGAACCCAGCAACAACTATCGCTTTGCCCAGATGTGCGTGCAACGCATCCTCGGACGCGAAGTTTACAACGATCGCGAGAAGATCGCTTGGTCGATGGTACTGGCTACTAAAGGGCTGGTAGGATTTATCGATGCTTTAATCGATAGCGACGAATATCTAGAGAATTTCGGCGATGACAAGGTTCCCTATCAACGGCGGCGGATTTTGCCCCAACGTGCGGAGGGAGATTTGCCTTTTGCCCGGATGCCTCGTTATGGTGCCGACTACCGCCAGCAACTAGAAAAACTAGGCTACTTCTCTAGCAAGTTTGGTGGTGCTTCTTGGATGAAATCGAGTATGTCACCCACCCGCTGGTCGTGGCAGAAACCACCTTATTCACCCGCAGCGCGGATTCTCGGTCAACTACTGGGTACGATCGGTGGACTGTTGTTAGTGGCTTTCATCGTGGCTATTGCCTTGACCGCTTGGGGTATTCTTCCCTTGTAGGCAGCAGGGGAAGAATACAGCCGTTATAAAAGTTCGGAAGCCGAGAATCCCTATCAGATGGGGATTCTGAACTTCTGAACTCCTACATTCTGAACTCCTTACCTTAAACTTTTAACCGCCGAGCGATCGGTGACAAATTATACCTTTTATAGATAATTTCTTATCTACCTCAAAAAACTTTACAAATTTTAATGAATAAAATAACGCCCAGCGTTGTATAAAGATAAACGGAAGGGATAAAAACAAACAAAAGTTAAATCGATCGCTGGTTTACAAAAGTTTCTAGTTTCTCATAGAAGTTAAATACTCTCTCATTTTGGGCGAGATGCTGCTGTGGCTCTAACTACCGCACAATCCTTGCTTGACTGGGAGAACTTGCTCTAGCGAGGAGCTAAATTGTTTTGGCCTTTCCTATCTGCTGTAAGCAGCTAAACATAAAACTGCACCCACATTTGCAGCAAAACCGAACTCAAGTTAAAAGTTAGGAGATTTTGCAATGTTTGATGCCTTTACCAAGGTAGTTTCTCAGTGCGACGCACGCGGCGATTATGTGTCTGGCGCTCAAATCGATGCTCTGCAAGCATTAGTTAAAGATGGTACCAAGCGTTTGGATGCCGTCAACCGGATCACTGGTAATGCTTCTGCAATCGTTGCCAGCGCTGCTCGCTCTTTATTTGCCGATCAACCTCAATTGATCGCTCCTGGCGGTAATGCTTACACCAACCGTCGCATGGCAGCTTGCTTGCGCGACATGGAAATCATCTTGCGCTATGTAACTTATGCAATTTTTGCTGGAGACGGTAGCGTATTAGACGATCGCTGCTTGAACGGTCTGCGTGAAACCTATGCTGCTTTAGGCGTGCCTGGTGCTTCCGTAGCTGCTGGCGTAGGCAAAATGAAAGATGCCGCTATCGCCATCGCTAACGATCGCAATGGTATTACCCAAGGTGATTGCAGCGCCCTGATGTCAGAAGTATCTGGTTACTTCGATCGCGCCGCTGCTGCTGTTGGCTAAAAACCTTTAGAAAAGTCAAAAGTCAGAAGTCAAAAGCTATTAATTAATTTGACCGATGGCAAATGACGAACGACCAATTTGCAAAACATTAAGGGAGATACCTGAAAAATGAAAACACCTCTGACTGAAGCAGTCGCCGCCGCTGATGCTCAAGGTCGCTTTTTGAGCAGCACCGAACTTCAAGTTGCCTTCGGACGCTTGCGTCAAGCCGGTCCTAGCCTAGAAGCCGCCAAAGCTTTGTCAAGCAAAGCCCAATCTTTGGCTGAAGGTGCTGCTAACGCCGTGTACCAAAAATTCCCCTACACCACACAAATGCAAGGTGCCAACTATGCTTCTAGCCCCACTGGTAAAGCCAAGTGCGCTCGCGACATCGGCTACTACCTGCGCATGGTTAGCTACTGCTTAGTTGCTGGTGGCACAGGTCCAATGGATGAGTATCTATTGGCTGGTTTGGATGAAATCAACAGCACCTTTGAACTTTCTCCTAGCTGGTACGTCGAAGCCCTGAAATATATCAAGGCTAACCACGGTATCAGTGGAGATGCAGGTACTGAAGCTAATTCCTACATCGACTACGCCATCAACGCCCTGAGCTAGATAGCGTTTTTCGCCCGGAAAAGTAATCAGCTTTGCCAATATAAGGTTGTAGTTGTTTACCTTTCCGGGCAGTTTTATAAAATAATTTGAAAAAACCGCGATTGAGACGGGAAGAGGGATATGAGCGAGGAAGCAGCAAAAACAGGCGCAGCAGCCCTAGCAGGTAGTTCAGCCGGTAGCAGCCGAGGTAATCTCTACAGGATCGAGGTGACACAACCACCTTCACCCAACTCGGCAGTAGTGCGGCAGAGTACGGCAGAATACATTGTTCCTTTCAATCAATTGTCTAAAAAGTTGCAACAACTAAACAGCCAAGGCAGAAAGGTAACAGGCGTGTCCCCTGCTTAGAAAGATTCGGCAATTACCTCCAGGCAAGGCCGATCGAGCTTAGCATTAATTAAATAGGAGAGTTTTAGGTGGCTATTACAGCAGCAGCATCCCGCTTGGGAACTTCGGCTTTTGCAGACACCGCTCCGGTCGAGTTGCGTCCGAATTGGACGGCAGCAGATGCGGAATTGGTAATTCGAGCCGTTTATCGCCAAGTGTTAGGTAACGAGCATTTGATGCAGTTCGAGAGACTAACCAGTGCTGAATCTCTCCTGCGCAACGGGAAGATTACAGTTCAGGAATTCGTCCGGCAAGTGGCGAAATCTGAGTTATACAAAACCAAGTTTTTCCACAATAATTACCACCCGCGAACGATCGAACTCAATTACAAGCATTTGTTGGGTAGAGCGCCTTACGACGAGTCAGAAATTACCTACCACGTTAACTTGTACCAAGATAAAGGCTACGATGCCGATATCGATTCATACATCGATTCTTTGGAATACCAAGTAAACTTCGGTGAAAGTATTGTACCATACTACCGCGATTTTGAAACCACGGGTAAGGGACAAAGAACCGTAGGGTTCACTCGCTTGTTCAAGCTGTATCGCGGCTATGCCAATAGCGATCGCGCTCAAGGCAAGAAACAAGCGCAGCTAGCCTGGGAATTGGGCAAAAACCTAGCATCAGCCGTCGATGCTCCATCGCCAGGGGTGCTAAGCGGTACTGCTGGCGGCAGTCGCAACGGATTCTACCGGATATCAGTGGTGCAATCTGCTATCGGGGGCGGGCCTCAAATTCGGCGGAGTTCGGCTCAAGTGCTAGTGCCTTACGAGCAACTAAATAGCAAGTTGCAGGAACTCAACCGTCAGGGCAAAAGGGTACTGAGCGTCACTAGCGTATAAACAGCTTAGTAGTTAGCGATCCGATCGAGTAGATGGCTGACTACTAACTACTAACTAGCAAGGAGAGTTTTGAAAGTGGCAATTACGACAGCAGCATCTCGGTTGGGAACGGCAGCTTTTAGCGAAACTTCTATAGTTGAATTGCGCCCCAACGCGACTAGAGAAGATATAGATAATGTAATTCGCGCCGTCTACCGCCAGGTCTTGGGCAACATCCACGTGATGAAATCAGAACGTTTGGTGGGCGACGAATCGCTGCTCCGGAATGGGAAGCTAACCGTGCAAAATTTTGTCCGGCAAGTGGCAAAATCGGATCTATACAAAACCAAGTTTTTCTACAACAATTTTCAAAACCGGACGATCGAGCTTAATTACAAGCACTTGTTAGGTCGCGCTCCCTACGACGAGTCGGAGATTATCTATCACTTAGATCTGTACCAAAACCAGGGATACAATGCCGATATCGATTCATACATCGACTCGGTAGAGTATCAGCAAAATTTTGGCGAAAATATCGTCCCTTACTATCGCGATTTAGAGACTACAGGCGTGGGACAAAGAACGGTAGGATTTACTCGCCTGTTCAAGTTGTATCGCGGATATTCTAGCAGCGATACGGCTCTAAGTACCGCTGGCGCTCCTCGTCTGGCTACCGAATTAGGACGGAATTCTGTTACTGCGATCGTCGCTCCTGGCGGTAGCGGTGCTGGCTACCAAGCTTCTGCTAAGGGCGTGACCTCTACTAGCACTTTTGGTGGCGTAATCAACTCTGGCAGAGAAGCGAGACTCTATCGCCTAGAAGTAACGGGACTTTTTGGCGCTGGTTATCCTAGCACTCGTCGGGTCAACCAAGAGTTTATCGTGCCCTACGATCAGCTAACGAACCAGTACCAAAGAATTCTCCGTCAAGGTGGAAAAATTGCTAGCGTTACGCCGCTGTAATTGAGGAGTTCAGAAGTTCAGAAGTTCAGAATAATTCTGAGCTTCTGAATTTTTGCATTTTAGTAAAACTTGGTTTGCCCTCACCCCGCCTGCGGCTCCCCTCTCCCAAGGGAGAGGGGTTGGGGGTGAGGGCTGGATTCATGGTTTTAAAAACCGGATTTGGGATGACCAACATTTTTTTGGGTATATGCAGCAAAATAGAGAGAATTTAGAAGGCGAACCCGTTGAGGGGCCAGCTTTGACAATAGAACAAGCGATCGCCAATCTTCAAGGAGACGATCGCGGTTTGCGTTATTATGCCGCTTGGTGGCTGGGAAGATTTCGAGTCCGGGAAGCCGGAGTAGTAGAAGCTTTGATCGCTGCTTTAACAGATGAGAGCGATCGCACTCCCGATGGCGGCTATCCCCTCAGACGCAATGCTGCTAGGGCCTTGGGAAAACTCAAAGATCCTCAAGCCGTACCAGCTTTGATTGACTGTTTGGATTGCGACGATTTTTACGTGCGAGAAGCCGCTGCCGAATCGTTAGGAATGCTAGGCGATCCGGTGGCCATTCCACATTTGATGAAGCTGCTGGCTGGGGGGATGGCAGCAGCCATGCCGATTCCAGGGTGTCCCCACTTGCCGCAACCATATGACGGGGCGATCGAAGCGTTAGGTACTCTCA
Organism: Cyanosarcina radialis HA8281-LM2; assembly: GCA_019359615.1. Taxonomy (GTDB): domain Bacteria; phylum Cyanobacteriota; class Cyanobacteriia; order Cyanobacteriales; family CCAP-1448; genus Cyanosarcina; species Cyanosarcina radialis. The sequence goes on along the minus strand of JAHHHA010000008.1, from coordinate 148,473 downwards.
AGGCTACCGAAGCAGTAGAACTCATAGAACCATTTCTAGAGCATCCAGTCGATCTGGTGCAGTATGCCGCCTCTAGAGCGATGTACCAGTTAACTCAAAAAGCAGTTTATGGCGATCGCTTGATTGCTGCTTTAGAAGGCAATAAGCTACAACTGCGGCGGGCTGCACTCAGCGATTTAGGGGCTGTAGGTTATTTGCCAGCCGCCGATGCGGTGGCGCAAACTTTGGCAGAAAATAGCTTAAAGCTCATTGCCCTCAAAGGCATCCTAGAGTATCAAGTCAGAAACAACTCTCCCGATCCTTCATCTGTATCTGATGCTGCCATCCACGTGATGAACTTGATGGACAGCCTGCTTTAGCAGGACTGGCGCACAGACTCACCTATGGTGCGGAGGTAAGCCCTTATCTTCCTCCAGAAGGAATTGTTGTGGCACGACACTGCTCTCTAGGTGTATCGCTCAAGGCGATAAATTATTTCCTCAAGCCCTAACTTTTTCTTACTTTTTCTTACTGACAAACATCAAGTAATTGCTTAGACTTTAGTTAATGGTGAATCTTAATTCACTCGCCTAAATCTAAAACTCTATAATCTCTCTATCTAAACACTAAATGTAAAGTCTCTGTACGGGCGTAAGATCTTACGCCCGTATTATTATTTGTAGGTGTCGATCAAACCTGAGTATAAGTGCCAACATATCTACATAAAAAATTGTAAATTTTTAACTTGTGATGTTACCTTAGCTGGTTTTTAGTGAACTATATAGTTGTGGTCAGCTAAGTGAGTTGGTAAAGCTCAGCGACAAGTGCGTTGGCGCAGCCTGTGCGGAGCACGTATCGCTGTCATTACCGCTCTAGCAAGCCAAATTAACTCGTCCGTAAAATTACGTAATATCTAATTTTTATCAGTAAATTTGAGTGAGAGAAACAAAATTGAAATCGATCGCTAGTTGTAAAATTCCCCTTGCCACCCTTCATTCTCGATCGCTATCTTGCCAACCCTCTCGACTAAATTGGCAAAATCCGGTTTTAGGGGAAAATCTTAACGAGATTCCGTTGATGATAAATCGCTTTGAGCGACATCGCACTATTCATCGACCCTGGCAAACGCCTCTGCTGGGACGATATCAGGGAACGCCTTGTGAAATCGCAACTCTTTGCTAATTAAGCTAAAAGCAACATAATCTTAAGTAGGGGCGCAATGCATTGCACCCCTACAGCGAAATTTATATGTAGCAGGTATTTACCAAAATGGTATCAAAACTATTCCTCTCGCTGGTGTAGCATAGTGAAAGTGCGATTCTCCTGAAGGAGACGCTGCGCGAACGCGACGTAGAGGATTTCATGACTATTAAGCGGATTTTTTTAGTTTTACTGACTATTTTTATTGTTTTCAAAATTAGCTTGTCGCTAATAGTAAGCTTAGATCGACCGCAGATTCAAAGTCGTCTAGAACTATATCAAACTAATTTGCTCTTGCGAGCTACAGAACTGCAAGTAGAAGCTAAAGATAATAAAGATGGTACTAATTTACAAGCAGTTCGTGAAGCTTTTTTGGGTAAAGAACCTTTAGAACTGGCAACTAAGCAATATATAGAAGCCCAACAATCTCTCCAAAATAACTTAGATAAAATTGCTACTAAGTCGCAAAATATAACTAAAGAGACTGATTCAGGAAAAATCAAAGAACTAATTCAAACAGGAAATCGATCGCTAGCCGAGTTAAATCTACGAATAGGATTATTGCAGGTAGAGCAAGGTCAAAAGCAAACTGGTTTGCAGACTTGGAAAAACTTAATCGATCGCTCTCCAGGTAAGGCTTCAGAAATTTCTTCTTTCCAGAAAACCGCAGAGATATTAATTAATTTATGGAGTCCTACAGCTAAGTTACCGTCAGATTCGGAATTGCAAATTCAAAAAGATTTAGATGGATGGTTTCGCGATCGCGCTTTATCTCAACTGTATCGATCGCAGCAGCGGCAAGATGATTTAGCGGCTCTTAACGCTCGGATTCAAGAACTAGCTCAACAAGCAATTTTTAAATTACTTCTTATTGGGAGCTTGCCTGTAATTGGTTTGATTATTGGAGTCGGGCTACTAATTTTTTTATTCGGTCAATTTTTCGTTCAAAGAGAGCGATCGCTCATTGCCCGTAATGGCAATATTCCTTGGAATACACCCTGGAATGCTGAAACAACTTGGCAAGTATTGGCAGTTGGCTTTTTTGCAGTTAAAGATATTTTTCTGCCCTTAATCTTAGGTGTTTCGCTAGCAATACTTAAAGTTAACATTGCTAGCTTAAGCTACCAAATGCAGGCAGTTTTTAATCTAATTGCCTATATATTGGTAGCCGCTCTAAGTATATTAGTTTTGTATCTGTCTCTCAAACCTTTTCTACCATTACCAAAAGAGTGGTTTCGCTGGAATGTGAATTTTAGCGGTTTTTTATGGGGGGCTAGTGGTTATTTTGCTGCCCTACCTCTAGTCCTCATCGTATCCTTAATCAACCAAAAATTATGGCAAGGATATGGTGGTAGCAATCCTTTGCTGCCAGTAGTTTTAGAAGGACAAAACTGGGTAACGCTCGCACTTCTATTCATCACCGCCTCGGTAGCTGCACCGATATTTGAAGAATTGATGTTTCGCGGGTTTATGCTGCCGTCTTTAACTCGCTATCTACCAGTATGGGGAGCGATCGCTGTTAGTTCTTTGCTATTTGCTATTGCCCACCTCAGTCTCTCAGAAGTTTTACCGCTAACCACTTTAGGAATAATTTTAGGGGTAGTGTATACGCGATCGCGCAATTTGTTCTCATCGATCGTGCTGCACAGCTTGTGGAATAGCGGCACCCTGTTGAGTTTGTTTATCTTAGGTAGTGGGAGCAACTAAAAAAACTGATGAGGCTGAGCGATCGATCGTGACTTTAGAAATAAAATCTTCTGTGGCAGAAACCCAAAATCTATATGAAACAGACTTTTATGCTTGGACGCAAGAACAGGCAAAACTGCTGCTGTCGGGTTCGTGGGAACAGTTAGATATTCCCAATTTAGTAGAGGAAATCGAGTCTTTGGGCAAGCAACAGCGACAAGAGTTGAGAAATCGTCTGGGAGTTTTGCTAGGTCATCTACTCAAGTGGGAGTTTCAACCGTCACATCGATCGAAAAGTTGGTCGATAACCATTCGAGAACAGCGTCGTCGAATCTCAGACTTGCTGGCAGAAAATCCCAGCCTGAAGCCGTATTTGCCAGAGGCTTTGTCCAAAGCCTATTTGGATGGCTTAGATCTAGCCGTGCGGGAAACGCCTTTAAACGATGAAGATTTTCCCTCTCAGTGTCCTTACAGCCAAGAACAGGTGCTAGATTTCTCTTTCTTTCCAGGGCAACAACTCGAATCGGAGACAGATTAGCTAGTGCCAAAAAAGTGTAGGGCATTGAGTCTAATAATTGTCATCAATCGTTGATTTGGCTGTCGCATTCAAAAGCTAGAAGTAGAGAAAAAAGATTTAGGCGATAAAATACCTAGATGGAACCTTCTGCGAAGGCGGTTTGCCCATAGAGGAGTAGGTGGTATTGAGTAAAAATCCTGCGTTAGAAACGATCGCCTTAGATGTCACTGGCATGAAATGCGCTGGATGCGTCAAGGCGGTAGAAAAACAACTGAGTTCTTATCCTGGCGTAGTTTCTGCCTGCGTCAACTTGATAACCGAAGTCGCAGTGGTAGAGTGCGAAGTTGGTGCGGTTTCTCCAGATGCCCTAGCAGAGAAACTGACCACAACAGGTTTTCCTGCCCAATATCGGCACTCTGACAGCTATCTATCTACTGCTGCGAATCCGATCGATCGCCACCGTCAAGAACAAAAGCAGATGTGGTGGCAACTATTCATCGCCATCTTGCTGTTAGTGCTGTCAGGAGGCGGACATATCAGCCACTTATTGGGAATTAACCTCCCAGGATTGAGCAATTTCTGGTTTCACTGGGGGCTAGCCACCCTAGCCTTAATCGGCCCTGGGCGATCGATCTTAGTCGATGGGGCGCGAGGCTGGTGGCATGGGACTCCCAACATGAATACGCTAATCGGATTGGGGACAATCGCGGCTTACACCGCCAGTATGGTGGCCTTACTGCTGCCAAAACTGGGCTGGGAGTGCTTCTTTGACGAACCCGTGATGCTGGTAGGTTTCATCCTCTTAGGGCGTTCTTTAGAACAACAAGCTAGGCACAAAGCCTACGCCTCTCTAGGTATGTTACTGGCACTGCAACCCCAGGTAGCGTGCCTGATTGGAGAAGGGGCAACACCAGATCGCCCTGGAATCGAAATTCCGGTCGATCGAGTGCGCTTGGGCGAATGGCTGAGAGTATTGCCAGGAGAGAAAATCCCGGTAGATGGGGAAGTCAAGGAAGGGAAAACCTGCGTCGATGAATCGATGCTGACAGGCGAATCTTTGCCAGTAACCAAGCAACCTGGAGACGCAGTGACAGCGGGGACGTTGAATCAATCGGGTGCAATTGCGATCGCTGCCACCCGCACTGGAAAAGATACTACCCTAGCTCAAATTATTGCCCTAGTAGAAGCAGCCCAAACCCGTAAGGCTCCCGTGCAAAGATTGGCAGATACGGTAGCTGGGTACTTCACTTATGGGGTAATGGCGATCGCAGCAATTACCTTTATCTTTTGGTACTTTATCGGCACCCATGTTTGGCCGGAAGCGATCGCTCAGAGTTCGTCGTTGATGGCCATGAACCATCAAGCGCCCACTGTCAACCACCAAGATCTGTTATTCAGTTTAAAATTGGCGATCGCGGTTTTAGTCATCGCCTGTCCTTGTGCTTTAGGTTTAGCTACCCCCACCGCCATCCTCGTCGGTACTGGCATCGGCGCGGAACGAGGAATATTAATCAAAGGCGGCGACATCCTGGAAAAAGTTCAACAGATCGATACGATCGTTTTTGATAAAACTGGCACTTTGACTACTGGTTGTCCTGTGGTGACGGATTGCTGGGAAGTCAAAAGTCAAAAGTCAAGCTTCGGCAGGCTCAGCTACCAAGTCAAAAGTCAAAACTTAACTCCGAACTCCGAATTCCGTTGGCGCAGCCTGTCCGCAGGACATACTCCGAACGCTCTTTTGCAATTGGCAGCAGCAGCAGAAAGCGGTACTTGTCATCCTCTGGGAACGGCAATACTAGCAGAAGCACGACGGCAAGAATTACCTTTGTTGAAGGCTGAAGATTTTTATACCGAAGCCGGATTGGGGATTTCGGCTGTAGTCGATCGGCAACGAGTAGTTTTAGGTAACTCGGACTGGTTGGCACTACAAGGAATTGCAATCGCTCCCGATTGCCAAACTCAAGCTCAAGATCTAGCCAAGGAAGGTAAAACTGTAGTTTACGTCGCTGTCGATGGAGTCTTACAGGGACTAATTGCCGTTAGAGATACCCTCAAACCAGACGCTCTAGATACAGTAAGCGGATTGCAAAAACTGGGATTGAGAGCGATGCTCTTAACTGGAGATAGATCGGAAGTGGCATCGGCGATCGCTAACCAACTAGGAATTGACTCAGATGCAGTCATAGCAGGCGTTCGTCCCGGCGGTAAAGCCCAAGCGATCGCCAGATTGCAAGAGCGAGGACACCGGGTGGCGATGGTCGGAGATGGCATCAACGATGCTCCAGCCTTAGCTCAAGCCGATGTGGGTATCGCCCTCCACGCCGGGACGGATGTAGCGAGCGAAACGGCGGGAATCGTATTGATGCGCGATCGATTGGAGGACGTGCGGCAAGCGATCGCGCTTTCTCGTCAAACTGTCAGCAAAATCCGCCAAAATCTTTTCTGGGCGCTAGGATACAACTTACTGGCAATTCCCGCAGCGGCAGGTTTGCTTTGCACTCTCGGTTTAGGAATTATCCTCGAACCATCTGCGGCTGGGGCATTAATGGCATTCAGTTCTGTAAGCGTAGTAACTAACTCTCTGCTTTTGCGCTATCGGTTTAAAGAGAGCGGAGAATCAAGTGCCTCTGCGGGACGACGCGCTGTTGGTCAATTGGTGTGAACTCACCATCACTGGCGCAGACGGCAAGCAACTCTAAAAAAACGCTTTTGCCACCGATCGAAGGGCTGGAGTTAGAAGTCCCACCCAACACCAGTTGATTTTCCATAATGAGAATTGCTGCTGTAGGGGCGCAAAGCATTGCGCCCCTACCCAGGATGTGTAGCCACAAAAAAGCAAAACGATCCGAGCTAGCAGCTTACAGGGAGGGTTGAGGAGGGGGAAATTCCCCCTGAATAATTTTTTCGTATAGTTTTACCATCCTTCGTTCTGGCTTGGCTCCTAACTCTTCATGTAAAACTTGTTGATAGCGCTGGTACTGTAGTAAAGCAGCAGAGCGTTTTCGATTAGTAGCGAACAATTTCATCAAAGACTCATGGGCTGTTTCGTTCCAAGGTTCTAGCTCTAAGAGCTTTTGAGCATATCGATGCATATCTGGCAAAGAATAATGCTGTTCGTAGTAAGTCAACAGCATCGTACAGGCATCAACTGCTTGCTGATGCAATTGTTGGCGTTTCACTCTCAGCCAGTTATCGAATAGTTCGCTGTCATCAATTCTAACTTGGCTCAAAAAAACACCACTGTAGAGATCGACAGCTTTTTCTAAATTGGCAACGGTGTGAAGACAAATTTCTTCTAGTCTAAACTGCTTGTTGTTCCCAACCCTAACAAGTTCTTGGAAATTGGATAGGTCGATGTCGTGAGGTTTAGAGAAATTAAATCCTATACTTTGGCGATCGCTCAATAAAAACCGACTTCTTTCTTTTGTCTCTTTCAAGAGAATTCGCAGATTAGATAACGCTCGGCGCAAGTTAACCCGAGCCGCCTTACTCGATAGAGTCGGCCAAAACATGGTGGCTATTTCCTCGCGATTGTGAGAACTATAAGCCTCCGCAGCTAGATATGCTAGCAAACCTTTTATTTTTTCGTAACCAAAGTTTCTAATTGGCTCCTCATTAATAGTCAACTGGAAGGTTCCTAGGAGTTTTAGCTTCAGGATGTTCACGGTTCTTCTGTCTGTAGGAGTTCATTTAGTTATTTCAATTTCTGTCTTAGTAGATACGGAATTTGGTGGGAAAATTTACATTTTGTAGCTCTTTTTCACGCTGATTTCACGATTCAAGAACTCTCAATTCACGGCGAGTAGTTAAGGTAGCTGAAAGTTGCACTAAAACATTTGGTTTCGCAAACCAACTTAAGTCGATTGGGAGCGATCGGTAATGAGAGCGATGGAGATTCAAAACACCGATAAAGAAATTGCGGAGTGGGGCAGTGTGGTCGAACTCCTCAAATGGAGAGCGCTAAAGCAACCAGAACTCAAAGCTTACACTTTTCTCTCAGATGGAGAACGAGAAAGCGCCAACTTGACTTACCAAGAATTAGATCGTCAAGCCCAAGCGATCGCTCAACAATTACATTTGTTAGGAATTAATCCAGGGGCACGAGCGCTGCTGCTATTTCCCCCAGGAACGGAATTTATCGCTGCATTTTTTGGGTGTTTGTACGCAGGAGTAATTGCCGTTCCAGCTTATCCTCCCCATCTCAATCGCCCTACGCCTAGATTGCAAGCCATTGTCGCCGATGCCCAGCCCCAAATCGCCCTGACAACTGCCAAAATTATGGCTCAAGGTGCCCGTCTGTTTCACCATAACCCTGAGTTGTCAACGATCTCCTGGCTAGCGACAGATGCCCCAATCGGCAAGTTAGCCCCTAACTGGCAAGAACCGTTAATCACTAAAGACACCTTAGCTTTTCTGCAATACACTTCTGGTTCCACCTCGATCCCGAAAGGAGTCATGGTGACTCATGGCAACCTGTTACATAACGAACGATTAATTAAATTGGGATTTGACCATAGCGATCGATCTGTTGTTGTAGGTTGGTTGCCCCTATTCCACGACATGGGCTTAATTGGGAACGTGCTTCAGCCTTTGTATTTGGGAATTCCCTGTATTCTCATGCCACCAGTCGCTTTTTTACAAAGTCCCATTCGTTGGCTGCAAGCGATTTCCCGATACCAAGCTACCACTAGTGGCGGTCCCAATTTCGCTTACGAACTTTGCCTCAACAAAATTACAGACGAACAGCTTCAGAACCTCGATCTGAGCAGTTGGCAAGTAGCTTTCAACGGAGCCGAACCCGTGCGGGCCGATACTCTAGAGCGGTTTGCTCGCACCTTCGCCCCTTGTGGTTTTCGTCCTGAAGCCTTTTATCCCTGCTACGGGATGGCAGAAACGACTTTGATCGTCTCCGGCGGTTGCCGAGCCAAAGCACCAGTCATCCAAAGGGTTCGGGGAGAGGCACTAGAGCAACATCGAATAGTGCTGGCTCAGTCAGACGAGGATAGCGATCGCCTCCTCGTGGGTTGCGGTCAACCCTTAGAAAAATTGCAAGTGGTTATCGCTCATCCCCATACATTAACCGAATGCGCGCCGGATGAAGTAGGTGAAATTTGGGTCGCTGGTGAGAGCGTTACCCAAGGTTACTGGAAGCGAAAAGAGGAAACAGAGGAGACTTTCCGAGCCTACTTGAAAGATACTGGAGCCGGGCCGTTTTTCCGCACCGGAGATTTGGGCTTTATTCACGATGGCGAACTGTTCGTTACCGGTCGCCTCAAGGATTTAATTATTATTCGCGGCCGCAATCATTATCCGCAAGATATTGAAAAGACAGTAGAACAAAGCCATCAGTCACTGCAAGCCAACTGCGCCGCAGCCTTTTCCTGGAATGTGGCAGGAGAAGAGCGGTTAGCGGTGGCGGTAGAAATTCAGCGCCGTTATTTGCGGCATCTCGATATCGAAGCAGCGATCGCGGCTATTCGTCAGGCGGTAGCAGAAAACCACGAACTCCAAGTTTACGGTGTAGTGTTGCTCGAACCAGGAAGCCTGCCCAAAACCTCTAGCGGTAAGATTCAACGCCATGCTTGTCGAGCCAAATTTCTCGATCGCAGTTGGGGTGTTGTCGGTAGTAGCATCCTAGAGGCTAGCCCTCAACCCCAACCCCTCTCAACCTCACCCCCGGCCCCTCTCCTGCAAGGAGAGGGGAGACAGGAGAGGAGAGTAAGGGAAAACCTGTTAGCGCGATCGCCTTCAGAACGCCATCACTGGTTAATATCGGCTTTGCAACAGCAGGCGGCTGTTGTCCTCAAGCTAGCACCGACTCAGTTGCACCCCCAGCAGCCATTGACAGCTTTCGGTTTAGATTCGCTGATGGCTGTAGAGCTAAAGAACGGCATCGAAACCCAACTCGATGTAGTTTTGCCTATAACTAGCTTGCTTGAGGGTGCAAGTATCGATCGAATAGTCAGCGAGGTAATCGCTCTCTTAGCTCAGCCATCATCTTCTCCCTCTTCTCCCTCTTCCCCCTCTTCCCCCTCTCTCTCCTACAACCAGCGATCGCTGTGGTTCCTGCACCAACTAGCACCAGAAAGTGCTGCCTATAACATTGTTCGAGCGGTGCGGATTCGATCGGAGGTAGATGTTGCTGCCTTGCAGCAGGCTTGGCAAAAATTAGTAGAGCGCCATCCGGCTCTGAGAACTAATTTTAAGAGCGATCGAGGTCAACCCGTGCAGCAAGTTGGCCAGCAAGTCGAAGTTGACTTCCAGCTAGAAGATGCTTCTATTGGGGGCGATGAGGCTTTGGGCTTAGTTGAGGCCGCCCACCGTCCTTTCAACCTGGAGTCAGATCGGCTCATCAGGGTGCATCTGTGGCGGTTATCGTCCCAAGAATACATTCTCCTGTTGGCGATCCATCACATCATTGCCGATTTCTGGTCGCTAGCAGTCATGGTGGCAGAACTAGGAAAGCTCTACCAGGCAGAAACATCTAAGACTTCAGCCTCTCTTCCGGCGCTAGCCCTAGAGTATACCGACTATACTTGCTGGCAATCTCAAATGCTGGCAAGTCTTGAAGGCGATCGCCTGTGGGCATATTGGCAGCAGCAACTCGCTGGAGAACTACCAGTTCTAGAGTTACCTACCGATCGCCACAGGCCGTCCGTTCAAACTTATCGGGGGGCATCTATTTCCTGCCAATTGAGTGCCGAACTGACGACACAACTCAAAGCTTTGAGCCGCGATCGCGGGGCTACTCTCTACATGACTCTGTTGGCGGCTTTTCAGGTATTGCTCCACCGTTACACGGGTCAAGAAGATATCTTGGTGGGTTCTCCCACTGCTGGTAGAAGTAGGGCAGATTTTGGCTCGCTAGTCGGTTATTTTGTCAATCCGGTAGTTTTACGAGCGAATCTGGCAGGTAATCCCACGTTCGATCGGTTTCTCGATCGAGTGCGTCAGACGGTTCTAGATGCCTTGGAGCGCCAAGATTATCCATTCGCCCTGTTGGTAGAAAAGCTGCAACCGAAGCGCGATCCGAGTCGATCGCCCCTGTTCCAAACTATGTTCGTCTGGCAGAAAGCTCCGCTACTCGATGCAGCGGGTTTGACAGGATTGGCGTTAGGCCAAACCGGAGCGCGAATGCTGCTGGGAGATCTGGAAGTAGAATCTTTAGCCTTAGAACAACGGGTAGCTCAATTCGATTTGACGCTGATGGTGGCGGAAGTTAACGGAGAACTAACAGGAACTTGGGAGTACAACGCCGATCTGTTTGAATCTACTACCATTAGCCGGATGGCAGGTCATTTTCAAACTTTGCTGGCGGGGATAGTTGCCAATCCACAGCATAATATTTCGACTTTACCGTTGTTAACCCCTGCCGAACGGCATCAGTTGTTACTGGAGTGGAACGATACTCAAACGGACTATCCCCAAGATAAGTGCATCCACGAATTATTTGCCGAACGGGTAGAACGAACCCCGGAAGCGATCGCCGTGGTGTTTGAAGATCGGCAACTTACCTATCGGGAGTTGAACGCCAGGGCCGATCGACTAGCAGGTTATCTGCAATCTTTAGGAGTGAAACCAGAAGGACTGGTGGGGATTTGCGTCGAGCGATCGCTAGAGATGGTGGTAGGAATGCTTGGCATTCTCAAAGCTGGTGGGGCATACGTCCCCCTAGATCCAGATTACCCCCCAGAGCGTCTGTCATTCATGGTAGAAGACGCAGGAATTTCGATATTACTGAGCCAACAATCGACGATCGCTAACCTCAAGTTACCTGTAGAACGGACGATCTGTTTGGATGCAGAGAATGAAGCCTGCAACGAAGTCGAAAATCCAAAATCCACCCCCCCTACCCCCCTTGATAAGGGGGGAATCCAAAATCCAAAATCGACTGACGATCTGGCTTACATCATTTATACCTCTGGATCGACAGGTCAACCGAAAGGAGTGATGGTTCCCCATAAAAGTATTGTGAATCGATTGGTTTGGGGAATAGAGCAATATGGTTTGACATCTAGCGATCGCATCTTCCAAAAAACCTCCCTCAGCTTTGATGTTTCTGTCTGGGAAATTTTCGGCACTTTACTCGCTGGCGCTACTTTGGTTTTGGCTCGACCTGGCGGCGATCGAGATCCAGCTTATTTAGTGAAGATTGTGGCCGAACAACGGATTACCCACGTTGATTTTGTGCCTGCCATGTTGAAATACGTTCTCGACGAGCCAGGAATCGAGCGTTGCTCTTCCTTGCATTACGTCACCTGTGGGGGAGAATCTTTGCCCTCAAAAGTGCGCGATCGATTCTTCGAGAAATTACCCCAAGTTCAACTTCATAATTGCTACGGGCCGACCGAGGTTTCGATCGATGCTACATCCTGGGCGTGCGATCGCCATTCTCCGGTAATTTCCATCGGTCGTCCGATTGCCAACCAACAAGTTTATATCCTCGATCGACATCTCCAACCCGTTCCCCTCGGTGTCGTGGGCGAACTATACATCGGCGGGGCAGGTTTAGCGCGAGGATACTTAAATAGACTGGATTTGACCGCCGAAAAATTTATTCCCCATCCATTTAGTTCTGAACGGGGTTCGCGGCTTTATCGAACGGGCGATCTAGCTCGTTATTTGCCCGATCGCAATATTGAATTCCTCGGTCGCCTGGATAACCAAGTCAAACTTCGGGGTTTTCGGATCGAACTTGGGGAAATAGAAAAGGCTCTAAGTTGCCATCCAGATGTGGATGATGCAGTTGTAGTCATCAAGTCTGAAGCTAACGATCGAGCAAATGAGTTCTTATTAGCTTATTTGGTTGCTAGCGATCGCCAAAGTGGATGGCCAAAGCACGAGCGGGAATTATCGATCGCTGATATCCGCAGCTATTTGTCTCAAAAGTTGCCAGCATACATGGTTCCCAGCGCGTATGCCAGTATCCCCCACCTGCCGCGAAATCCTGCGGGCAAGTTAGATTATTACGCCTTGTCATTGCTTGAGGCCGATCGATTTGAATTTAGAGAGAATTATCTTCCTCCCCGCACCGACCTCGAACGAGTTTTAGCTCAAATTTGGACAGAAGTTCTTCAAGTCGATCGCCTTGGAGTTCGAGACAATTTCTTTAATTTAGGAGGACATTCTCTACTCGCCATTCAAGTCAATTCGCGACTTAGAGAGGCATTTAATTTAGAACTACCCGTACACAGTTTATTTGAAGCTACGACGATAGAAAAGCTAGCTCGACTCCTAATTAATCAGCAAGAGCGCCCAGGACAAGTTGAAAAGATAGCTCGAATTATCCAGCAAATTAACTCCATGTCCGCAGGAGAGATCGAAGAAAAATTACAGCAGAAGCAATTAGAAACTGGTAACGTATGAAAGACATACAAAATTTAACCCGCTCTGCCGAAGACAAGCAGAAACTTCTGGCTTATATGTTAGCCGAAGAAGACATCAATATCGCTAGGGAAAATGCTATTACTCGCAGAGATAATTGGCAAAAATCTCCTTTGTCTTTTGCTCAAGAAAGTCTTTGGTTTTTAGAGCAATTAAATTCGCAAAATGCGGCATACAATATTCCAATAGCACTGCGAATTAAGGGACGATTAGAAGTTGCAGTTCTCGAAAAATGTTTAAATGAAATTCTTCAGCGCCATGAAACTTTAAGAAGTAAGTTTATCGCCCCAGAAGGACAAGCAGTTGAGATTGTTTTTTCTGAAGTTAATTTACCAGTAGATAGCATCGATCTAGAGAATTGCGTCATAGAAGAGCGCGAATCCTTAATCGTGCAACTGACCGCTGAAGAAGCCAGAACCCCGTTTAATTTAACTGAAGATGTTCTAATTCGCGTTAAACTACTGCGTCTATCGATCGAAGAACATATACTCTTGCTGACGATGCATCACGCGATCGCCGATGGCTGGTCTTTGGGGATATTAGTGCAGGAATTAGCAACACTTTATGAAGCATTTGCTACAGGTAAACCGTCGCCACTTTCGCCCCTACCGATTCAGTATGGAGACTTTGCTCTTTGGCAGCGCCAACAAATGCCAGGAGAGATCCTAGAAACTCAACTGGAATACTGGAAGCAAAATTTGAGTGGTAGTATACCCGTCATCGATTTGCCCGCCGATAGACCTCGACCTGCAAAGCAAACCTTTAGAGGAGCAAAGCGATCGCTCAATTTGTCAAAATCCCTATTGCAAGATCTTAAAGTTTTAAGCCAGCAACAAGAGGTCACTTTATTTATGACCTTATTAACTGCATTTAAGGTCTTGCTTTACCGATATACAGGGCAAGAAGACATTCTAGTTGGTTCTCCTGTTGCTGGTCGCGATCGTCTTGAAACTGAGAATCCGATTGGATTCTTCGCGAATATGCTGGTTCTGCGGACTAACTTGAGCGGAAATCCTACGTTTCGAGACTGTTTGGTTCGAGTAAGAGACGGGGTTTTAGCAGCTTATAACCACCAACAAGTGCCTTTTGGAAAATTGGTGGAAACGCTTCAGCCAGAACGAGGTCTAAGTTATTCGCCATTATTTCAGGTGATGTTTGCCCTGCAAAATACGCCAATGCCATCGCTGAAATTTTCAGGACTTACTTTGACTCCATTAACAGTAGATAATGGCACGGCCAAGTTCGATTTGACTCTCGATTTGTCGGCAACTCCTAACGGGATTGATGGTTTTATCGAGTACAGCACCGACTTATTCGATGGTGAGACTATTGCCAGGATGGTGGGGCACTTACAAACTCTGCTGGAAGCGATCGTTGCCAATCGAGATCGACAGCTATCAGACTTACCACTTTTAACCCCAACAGAACAACATCAAATATTAGTGGGATGGAACGATACTCAAGTAGATTATCCAGTTGAGTTATGCCTGCACCATCTTTTTGAAGCACAGGTGCAACGATCGCCGGATGCTGTAGCAGTGGTGTTTGAAGATCGGCAACTCACTTATCGCCAATTAGATCGAAAAGCCGATCGACTAGCCCGCTACCTGCAAAAGTTGGGGGTCAAACCAGAAGTACGGGTAGGGATCTGCGCTGAGCGATCGCTCGATTTAGTAATTGGAATTTTAGGAATCCTCAAAGCTGGAGGCGCTTACGTTCCTTTAGAACCAAACTATCCTCAAGAACGCTCTTCGTTCCTACTGCAAGATGCCGAGGTGCAAGTATTACTTACCCAAGAGCGACTAAAGGACAAACTTCCCGCATATCGGGGTCAAATTGTCTGTTTGGATAGCGACTGGGAGCAGATCGATCGGGAAAGCGAAGATAACCTCAACAGTAAAGTTCGATCGTCAGATTGCGCCTACATCATCTACACCTCCGGTTCTACAGGTCAACCTAAAGGCGTTGTCATCGAACACCGCAGCACAGTAGCTTTTATTAATTGGGCAACTAACACCTTTACCGCCGAAGATCTAGCTAGCGTTTTAGCCTCAACTTCTATCTGCTTCGATTTGTCAGTCTTTGAGTTGTTCGTTCCTCTCAGTTCCGGCGGTCGAGTCGTTCTAGTAGAAAATGTCCTGGCTTTACCGAACTTGCCTCCAGAGCGGGAATTAACCCTAATTAATACAGTTCCTTCAGCCATAGCTGAGTTGCTAGAAGCCAAAGGCATTCCCGATTCTGTACGCACTATTAACTTAGCCGGAGAAGCATTGCCGAAAAAACTAGTGCGGCAACTCTACGAGCAAACTAACGCCCAACAAGTCTTCAACCTTTACGGGCCTTCAGAAGACACGACCTACTCGACATTTACTTTAGTCAAACCAGAGGATGCGGTAGTCTCGATCGGCCATCCCATTGCCAACACCCAAGTTTATATTTTAGACCGGAACCTCAAACCAGTTCCCGTTGGAGTTAGAGGTGAATTGTATATCAGCGGCGAAGGCCTAGCTCGCGGCTATCTCAACCAACCCCATCTGACCAGCCAAAAGTTTATTAGCAATCCTTTCAGTCGCGACTCCAACTCGCGCCTTTACCAAACTGGCGATCTAGCTCGCTATCTTCCCAACGGAGAGATTGAGTATCTGGGACGACTCGACCATCAAGTAAAGATCCGGGGTTTTCGCATCGAGCTAGGAGAAATTGAAACAGTGCTGTCTCAACATCCCCAGATTCGATCGGCAGTAGCAATCGCTCAATTAGATGATGCTAATCGTCAAAGATTGGTAGCCTATGTAGTTCCTCAATTGGCAGGGGACAAAGGAGACAAGGGGGACATGAAAGCAACTCTCTCCTCCTTGCCCTCCTCGCCCTCTTCCCCCTCCTCCGCCCAACTGCGCTCTTACCTCAAACAGCGTCTACCTGAATATATGGTGCCGTCTACTTTTGTGATGCTGGATTCTCTACCTTTGACCGCCAATGGCAAGATCGATCGCCGCGCTCTACATTTATCTGACTGGTCAAGACTAAATCTAGAAACGGCTTTTGTAGAAGCTCGCAATCCTCTAGAAGCCTCGCTGGTCGAGATTTGGACTGAAGTACTCGAGATCGATCGAGTGGGTATCTATGACAATTTCTTTGAATTAGGCGGACATTCCTTACTTAGCGTTCAGATCGTTTCTAGAATCCGCGACACCTTTGGGATAGAACTATCGCTGCGGAGTCTTTTTGAAGCCAATACTATAGCCGATTTAGCCGCAATAATTGCCCAAAAACAGATAGAACTGGCAGATAACAAACTGCTTGCCGAGATGCTAACAGAGCTAGAGCGATTATCGCCTGAAGAAGTACAAAAAATGCTCGCCCAGCTTACTTAGTATTTTGAGATAGGAAATTTAAAAATGAGCGACCTTACCAAAAGAATCGCAGAGCTTTCGCCAGAAAAGCGCGAGCTTCTTCTGCGACAACTTAACCAAAAAGCATATGTTTCACAAGGACAAATTAAACCCCAAAAGAGAGAGTCCGATACTTTGCCTCTCTCTTTGGCTCAACAGCGACTATGGTTTCTCGACCAGTTGGAGCCAGGCAATCCTTTCTATAACATTTTTGCTGCCGTTCGCCTCAGCGGTCAACTCAATATAGCAGCGTTGGAGCAGAGCTTCAACGATATTCTCCAGCGTCACGAAGCTTTGCGGACTACTTTTGCTAACAAGGATGGGCAACCAGTTCAAATTGTTCGCTCTAACCTGGTCTTGACGCTTTCCGTAGTAGATCTGCGAGAGTTGCATGACTCGGACAAAGAGGTCGAGCGGCTAGCTGTCGAGGAAGCAAGACGACCTTTCGACCTGACTGTTGCTCCATTAATGCGGGCCAGTTTGCTCTGGCTGTCTGAAGCAGAATACGTACTGCTGCTGACTATGCACCACATTGTCTCTGATGGTTGGTCGATGGGAGTATTACTCAAAGAATTAGCCGAACTTTATGAAGTTCGCTCTATGGGAATGCCAACAACAGTGCTGGCGCTACCGATTCAGTATGCTGACTTTGCTCTTTGGCAGCGCGAATGGTTGCAAGGTGAAGTTCTCGATCGACAATTAGCCTATTGGCGGCAACACCTTGGCGGCAACATCACTATATTAGATCTGCCAACCGATCGCCCCAGGCCAGCAATTCAGACATTTACTGGCAAAAAGCTAGCACTCTCGATTTCCCCATCTTTAACCGAGGCATTAGAGCAACTTGCGCAGCGCGAGGGCGTTACTCTTTTTATGACGCTCTTGGCAGCATTTAACGTGCTTTTACATCGCTACAGTTCCCAGGATGACATTCTGGTAGGAACGCCAAATGCCAACCGCAATTGGAGTCAAACTGAAGAATTAATCGGTATGTTTGTTAATACGCTAGTCATGCGTACCGACCTTTCAGGCAATCCTAGTTTTCGAGAACTGCTCAAAAGAGTGCGCGAAGTAACTTTAGATGCCTATGCTTATCAAGATTTACCTTTTGAAAAATTAGTAGAGGCACTACAGCCGGAACGCGATTTGAGTCGCAATCCTCTTTTTGGGGTGTGGTTTTCCCTGAATAATTCTCCCATGCCACCGATGAAAATGCACGGACTAACTCTCAATCTTTTAGAGATAGACACTGGCATTTCTCAGTTTGATTTGAGTCTGAACTTAAGCAAGCAAAATGGAGAATTAATTGGAGCCTTTGAGTATAACAGCGATCTGTTTGATGCTGACACTATTACCTCCACGATCGGATATTTACAGACTCTTTTAGCAGGAATTGTTAGCAATCCCGATCGCCCTCTTGGAGACTTGCCTTTATTAAGTCAAGCCGAACAGCAGCAAATACTTTTTGAGTGGAATCATACTCAAGTAGATTACCCCACAGATGCAACTATCCACGATCTGTTTGCTCTGCAAGTAGAGCAATCGCCCGATGCGGTGGCGCTAATATTTCAAGACGATCGACTTACCTATCGAGAGTTAGATCGACAGGCTAATTGTTTAGCGCGCCACTTACAAAAGCTAGGCGTAACTTCGGAAATGCTAGTAGGCATCTCTATGGAGCGATCGCTAGGCATGGTGGTAGGCATATTAGGCATTCTCAAAGCTGGAGGAGCATATCTACCTTTAGATCCGGCTTACCCCCAAGAACGTCTGACTTTGATGTTAGAAGACGCTGGAGTTGCAGTCTTGGTGACTCAAGAAAGATTGCTCTCAAAACTTCCTCCTCATCGGGCAGCGGTGGTTTGTCTCGATCGAGATTGGCAACTCATTAGCGAAGAGGATGCTTGCCATCTCCAAACTACTACCTCAGCAGATAACTTAGCTTACCAGATTTATACTTCAGGTTCTACGGGAAAACCCAAAGGAGTAATGGTTCCCCATCGCCAGGTTGTCAACTTCTTTACTGGAATGGACGACAGCATTGGCAAAGAACCGACAGGCACTTGGCTGGCCACAACTAGCATTTCTTTCGATATTTCAGTTCTAGAACTGCTTTGGACTCTGACGCGCGGCTTTAAAGTCGTAATTGGAGCCGATCCGGTGCGGACTAACCAAAGTAACGAGTTAGTCAACGAAGCCATAGATCGAGAGATGGCATTTAGCCTCTTCTATTTTGCTAGCGATGAGACAGCAGCAAGTACGGATAAATATCGCTTACTGCTAGAAGGGGCAAAATTTGCCGATCGCCATGGATTTACAGCTATTTGGACTCCAGAACGCCATTTTCATGCTTTTGGCGGTTTATATCCCAACCCTGCTGTTATTAGTGCGGCGATCGCCTCTGTCACCAATCGCCTCCAAATTAGAGCGGGTAGCGTGGTTTTACCGCTGCAAAATCCGATTCGGGTGGCGGAAGAATGGTCTGTAGTCGATAACCTTTCTGGCGGCAGAGTGGGTGTCTCTTTTGCTTCTGGCTGGCACGCCGATGATTTTGTTCTGGCTCCAGAAAACTATCAAGACCGCTTTCAAATTATGTTTCGCGACATTGAAAACGTTCGTCAGTTGTGGCGCGGCGAAGCGATCGCGCTGTCTAATGGTAGTGGCAATCGAGTAGAGGTCAAGATTCATCCCCAACCAATTCAATCCGAACTGCCGATTTGGGTTACAGCCGCTGGCAGTCCAGAAACCTTTCGTATGGCGGGTGAAATTGGCGCTAGCGTCCTCACTCATTTACTCGGTCAAAGCATTGAGGAACTAGCAGAAAAGATCGCGATCTATCGGCAGTCTTTGCAAGCTGGGGGTCGCGAACCTGCATCGGGTCGGGTGACTCTAATGATTCATACATTTGTTGGCGAAGATCTCGAACTCGTTCGCGAACGAGTTCGGCAACCTTTTTGCCAATATTTAAAGACTTCCCTCGGGCTGTTGAAAAATTTGGCCCGCAGTTGGGGATGGGAGCAAGATCTAGAAAATTTAACAGCAGCCGAAGAGGAAGAACTTCTAAACCATGCTTTCGATCGCTATTTTGAAACTAGCAGTTTGTTAGGAGATATAACTACTTGTTTGCGAACGATTAACAAGCTAAAAGCGATCGGCGTAGATGAAGTAGGATGTCTGATCGATTTTGGCGTGGATGCCGATGCAGTTTTGTCTGGCCTGCATCACCTCAATACTCTCAAAGAACTGAGCGATCGAAAACCCGATAAAAATCACAGCGATTATTCCCTAGCCGCTCAGATAACCCGACATTCTGTATCTCACCTGCAATGTACTCCGTCGATGGCGAAAATGCTGCTTTCAGATCGCCAGGCGCTCTCGGCTTTAGGAAAGCTCGATAAGCTCTTGCTTGGTGGCGAAGCATTACCCATCTCTCTGGCAGAACAGTTGAGTAAACTGCTGCCTGGGAAAATTTACAATATGTACGGGCCGACTGAAACTACCATTTGGTCTGCTATTTATCCGCTGGTTAAAGCGGAATGGGAACGTGGAGGAACGCTTTCATCCATTCCCATCGGACGACCAATTGCTAATACGGAAATTTACATTCTTGACGACTATTTGCATCCCGTACCTGTAGGTATTGCTGGCGAACTTTACATTGGCGGTGCGGGAGTAGTTCGCGGCTATTGGCAAAGGACGGAGTTAACCGCAGAGCGATTTATCCCCAATCCATTTACCAATAAACCAGGCGAACGGCTTTACAAAACTGGAGACTTGGCACGCTATTTACCTGATGGCAACATTGAGTTTCTCGGTCGCAGAGACAATCAAGTAAAGATTCAAGGATATCGGATCGAACTAGGGGAAATTGAAGCCATACTCAGCCAATATCCAACAGTATCGGAAGCAGTAGTTGTAGCGCGAGACGAACAATCTCAAGACAAGCTTTTAGTAGCTTATATAGTTCCCAAACAGCGAGTAGCGAGAAAACTGCATTCTCAACTTACTCTCAACGAAGAAGCAAGCTTCTTTGCCGAGCATCAACGCTACACCTTACCAAACGGTATGGTTATTGCCAGTCTCAGCGATTTAAATGCGATCGCTGCCTACAAAGAAGTCATCGCCGATGAGATTTACTTCAAACATGGTATTGCAATTCGAGAAGGCGATTGTATTTTTGATGTGGGAGCAAATATCGGTTTATTTACTCTGTCTGTCAATCAAAAAGTTCCCAACTTGCAAGTATATGCTTTTGAACCTATTCCTCCTACTTTTAAGGTTTTGGCAGCAAATGTCAAACTCTATGGGTTAGATGTCAAACTCTTTCCTTTGGGATTATCGCACCAACAGGAAACGGCCGAGTTTACTTTCTATCCCGAAATGTCCGGTTTATCTGGACGCTACTCGGAAGCAACTCAAGACAAGAGAGCCACCAAAGCAATTATCAAAAACGACCTGCAACAGGTTGTAGGTCTCAGCGATCTAGAGGTAGACGAGTTTTTAGAAACGCAATTTGCTACTCAAACCTATACCTGTCAGCTAACAACTTTATCTGAGGCGATCGCCACTCATAACGTGCAAAAGATCGATTTGCTCAAAATCGACGTAGAAAAAGCTGAATTTGACGTACTTAGAGGGATTAAAGATGAAGACTGGCAAAAAATTCAGCAAATTGTCATGGAGGTTGACAATAGAGAAAACCTAGCTCGAATTGTTACCCTGCTCGAATATAAAGGCTTTCACTTAGTCGTTGATGATTTTGTCATTGTCGAAACCGACGATCGAGATGCAGGAATCTACGTTTATATGCTCTATGCCACTAGAGTTCGGCCGGAAAACCAGCTAGTAATAGAGACGAACGCCACCCTTTCTCCTAGCGATTTGCGAGGGTTTCTCAAAGCTAGATTACCCGAATACATGGTGCCTGCAACCTTTGTCACGCTCGATGCTATGCCTTTAACCCCCAATGGCAAAATCGATCGCCAAGCACTACCCGCACCAACAGGTAATAGACCTGAATTAGAAGTATCTTATGTAGTGCCAAAGACTGAAGTAGAAAGAGCGATCGCAGTTATCTGGCAAGAAATACTTCAGGTTGAGAAAGTAGGTATTTACGATAATTTCTTCGATCTAGGCGGTACGTCGTTAAGAATCGTTCAAGTGCAAACCAAGGTTCGGGAAGAACTCGGTTATGAAGTATCTTTGGTGGATTTATTTAAGCATCCAACCATTGATTCCCTAGCCAAATATCTCAACCAAGAGCGGAACGAACACACTGCGATCGAGCAAATTCAGGCAAGAGCTAAAAAGCAAAAACAGGCGAGACAACAAACTGAAGCGATCGAGCGTCAAAAGCAATTCATGGCAGCAAAAAGACAAAAAAATAGTCGCTAGCTAACCATTACCAATTTTCTATAGGAGTTATCCCATGAATATTCAAGTTGTCGGCGTTATGGGAGCCGGAGTTATGGGTGTCGGCGTGGCCCAAAACCTAGCTCAAACGCATCATCAAGTAATACTTGTAGATGTTGAAGAAGGAATTTTAGAGCGTGCCAAAGAGGAAATTAAAAACAATCTGCGCTTTCAGGCATTTTTTAAGAAGTCTGAAAAGTTAGAACATCCAGACGACATTCTGAGTCGCATCAAATTTACTACGAACTACTCATTTCTGAAAGACGCGGATTTCATCATCGAGAATGTTACTGAAAAATGGGAGATTAAAAAGAATGTTTACCAAAAAATCGACTTCATTTGTCCAGAGCATTGTATATTTGCAGCCAATACATCAGCCATTGCCATTACTCGTCTGGCTTCCGCTACCAAGCGATCGAAAAATGTCATAGGGACGCATTTCATGAATCCCGTACCGCTCAAGCCAACGGTTGAAGTTATTCGCGGCTATCATACTTCAGAAGAAACCATCGAAACGACCAAATACTTGTTAGCTAGAATGGGCAAAGAATCGATAATTGTTAACGATATGCCTGGATTTGTTTCTAATCGAGTGCTGATGTTAACTATTAATGAAGCTATTTCTCTACTACAAGATAATGTTGCTACTGTTGAAGACATAGACAGGATTTTCAAAACTTGCTTTGAACACAAAATGGGACCTTTGGAAACAGCAGATTTGATCGGTTTAGATACAATTCTCTTTTCCATTGAAGTCTTGTATGAAAGCTATAACGATAGCAAATACCGTCCCTGTCCGCTACTCAAAAAAATGGTAGACGCTGGATTGTATGGCAAAAAAAGCGGCCGAGGTTTTTATGCCTACAAATAATACCGATCGAATCCGGTTCTTAAACCCTGGAATCGTTAGGGGGTGAGGGCAAACCCACCTTTGCTAAGCGGATTTCGGATCGATCGTCAAGGAGATTCAAGCACACATGGAAAAACATAAATTACCCATCAAAACCTTCCTGGCAAAGTTTTTTGTTAACCACGAACTGCAAGACAATGAAGATATTTTTGCTCTTGGGTTTGTGAATTCATTATTTGCCATGCAACTAGTTCTTTTTATCGAACAAGAATTCTCGATCGCGATCGAGAATGAGGATCTTGATTTTGAGAACTTTAAAACTATTAATGCTATTGCTGGATTGGTCGAGCGCAAACAAGTTTTACTCGCACGTACTTAATTTTTCTAACTCAAAGGTGCAATAGTGAAAATCGAATTAACTCTCGAACAAAAAGATAACCAAGCCGCATTTAGAGATTTTGTAGACCGGGAAATAATTCCTGATGCCGATCGATTCGATCTAGAAGAAAGCATTCCACCCGAACTAATTCAAAAATTAGGTCGAGAAGGATATTTAGGCGCTCTGTTGCCAAAGGAATTTGGCGGTAAAGGTTTAGATGCGATCGCTATTGGTCTGTTAAACGAAGAAGTTGGTAGGGGATGTTCTTCGCTGCGAAGTTTACTAACAGTTCATGGCATGGTTGCTCAAACTCTGCTCAAATGGGGTAGTAAAAGCCAACAAAAATATTGGCTGCCTCGGTTAGCATCCGGTCGGGTAATTGCTGCTTTTGGTTTGAGCGAGCCTAACATCGGTAGCGATGCTAAAAGCGTAGAAACTACGGCAACTTCTGATGGCAGTTTTTATGTTTTAAACGGGCAGAAAAAATGGATTACTTTCGGTCAAATTGCCGATGTTTTCTTGATTTTTGCTCAATGCGAAGGGAAACCCTCTGCTTTTTTGGTGGAGAGCGATCGCCCCGGACTCTCGATTCAACCAATTTCTGGAATGTTGGGAGTGAAAGCATCGATGTTAGCTCAATTGTCTTTGAATGAATGTCAAATTCCCCAAGAAAATTTAGTCGGTAGAGTGGGATTTGGGGTTTCTCATATAGCTGCTACAGCATTGGATTATGGCAGGTATAGCGTCGCCTGTGGTTGTGTCGGTATTGCCCAAGCCTGTTTAGAAGCTTGCACGCGCTACGCCAATCAAAGAAAGCAGTTTGGGGTTTATTTAAAAGACCATCAATTAATTCAACAAATGGTGACAGAAATAATCATCAATTTAAAAGCGGCAAGATTGCTTTGCTATCAGGCTGGCTATCTAAAGCATATCGGCGATCCTAGAGCAATATTAGAAACCTCGATCGCTAAATATTTTGCTTCTAAAACAGCAACTCAAGCTGCTAGCGATGCCGTCCAAATTCACGGAGCAAACGGTTGTAGTAGCGAATATTCCGTGCAGCGATACTTAAGAGATGCCAAGATTATGGAAATCATTGAAGGCAGCAATCAAATTCAACAAGTCACTATCGCCAACTATCATTTTGGATTTTAAAATTAATCGGAAAAGGATGAGAGCATGATTAGCATTGATACTAAAAACTTGCCTGAAAAGCAAGACAAGAAAAAACAGATAAAATGTGTGGTTTGGGATTTGGATAATACTTTATGGAATGGCATCTTATTGGAAGATAATTCTGTTTCCTTACGAAACCAAGTAGTTGACCTTATCCAAACCTTAGACAGTCGAGGTATTTTGCACTCAATTGCTAGTAGGAACGACTACGATCGAGCTATGGAAAAACTCGAAGAATTAGGATTGAAAGAATATTTTTTATATCCTCAAATTAATTGGAATTCCAAGGTAGCCTCGATTAATAACATTGCCAAGTCAATTAATATCAGCCTTGAGGCGATCGCTTTTATCGACGACCAGCCGTTTGAATTAGAAGAAGTAGGTTTTTCCTGTCCTGAAGTTCTGTGTATTAATGCTTTCAATTTAGACCAGCTTTTAGATCTGCCTGCAATGAATCCCCGGTTGATAACGGCTGATTCAAAAATGAGAAGGCTGATGTATATCAACGATTTAGAGCGCGATCGGGCTGAAGAAAATTTCATTGGTTCTCAAGAAGAGTTTTTAGCTACTCTCAAGATGAATTTTACTATTTCTTCAGCCCAAGAAGAGGATTTGCAACGAGCAGAAGAGTTAACAGTCCGTACCAATCAATTAAACACCACGGGTTATACATATTCTGATGACGAACTCAAATATTTTATTCGATCGCCACAGCACAAACTGCTAATTGCTAGCCTAGATGACAAATATGGCAGCTACGGAAAAATTGGGTTAGCTCTGGTGGAATGCCAAGAGAAAATATGGACTATCAAACTGTTATTAATGTCTTGCCGAGTTATGTCTCGCGGAGTCGGCACAATTTTACTTAATTACATCATGAACTTGGCTAAAACTCATAACGTTTGCTTGCAAGCGGAATTTATTGCCAATAATCGCAATCGCATGATGTATATCACTTATAAATTTGCCGGATTTAAAGAAACCGAACAAATCGGCAATACTGCAATTCTTAAAACTCAGCTAACGCGAATTCAAGCATTTCCCGATTATGTAAATCTCCAGACCTATTAGCCTTTGAAGTTACCTACAAAAGAAAAACTAATGAACGTACAAGATTCTCTAGAGAGCATTGCCATAATCGGTATGTCCGGTAGCTTTCCCCAAGCCAAAAATATTGATGAGTTTTGGCAAAATCTTCAAAATGGCGTAGAGTCTATTGCCTTCTTTTCAGATCGAGAACTTGAAGCTTTAGGTATAGAACCCCACCTCCTTAATTCGCCTAATTATGTGAAGGCAAACGGCTACTTAGATCGAGTAGAATTGTTTGATGCTGCCTTTTTTGGCTTCAGTCCCAGAGAAGCCGAAATTATGGACCCGCAACATCGAATTTTCTTAGAGCAAGCTTGGCAAGCTCTCGAAAATGCTGGCTACGATTCGGAAACAGACAAAAGTTCGATCGGGATCTATGCTGGCATGAGCATGAGTACATATTTGTACAACAACCTGCTAGCCGATCGCCACCTCGTTAGCTTAGTAAATCCTCTGCAATTAAGGATTTTTAACGATAAAGATTTCTTGACCTCGATCGTCTCTTATAAATTAAATCTCAACGGGCCGAGCGTTACCGTTCAAACTGCTTGTTCTACCTCATTAGTTGCTGTTTGTTTGGCTTGCCAAAGCTTACAAAACTATCAATGCGACATCGCTTTAGCAGGCGGGGTATCGATAACAATTCCCCAAAAAACGGGCTATTTTTATCAAGAAGGCGGAATAGTTTCTCCCGACGGACACTGTAGAGCTTTTGATGCTGAGGCCAAAGGAAGCGTTGAAGGTAACGGTGTAGGGGTTGTGGTTTTAAAACGGCTAGCAGATGCTCTTGCCGATCGAGATTGCATTCATGCCGTTATTAAAGGCACAGCTATTAACAACGACGGTGCTGCTAAAGTTGGCTATACGGCCCCTAGCGTTGACGGTCAAGCAGAGGCGATCGCCATGGCTCAAGCTGTGGCAGGAATTGAAGCCCAGACAGTTACCTACATAGAAACTCATGGCACTGGAACCCCCATCGGCGACCCTATTGAAATTGCCGCGCTGAACCAAGTTTTTCGTACTAGTACGGATCGGAAAAACTTCTGCGCGATCGGTTCTGTAAAAACCAATATCGGACATCTAGATGCAGCAGCAGGCATTGCTAGTTTGATTAAAACTGTAATGGCACTCAAACATAAATTGTTGCCGCCTAGCCTCCACTTTAAACAGCCCAATCCTCATATCGACTTTGCCGACAGTCCTTTTTACGTCAACGCTCGATTAACTGCATGGAAAGCGGGCAATACTCCTCGTCGGGCCGGAGTCAGTTCTTTTAGCATGGGCGGCGTTAATACCCATGTGGTACTGGAAGAAGCGTCGATAGTCCCTCAAACCGAGCCTTCTAAACCTTGGCAGTTACTATTGCTATCTGCCAAAACTGAATCTGCACTGCTAAAAGCAACCGATAATCTCGTTGCTTACTTAAAACAGCATCCAGAAGCAAACTTAGCTGATGTTGCCTATACCTACCAAGTCGGTCGCAGAACGTTTAACCATCGACTTGCCCTAGTTTGCCGCAACTTAGATGAGGCAGTATCGACTTTGGCAACCAGAGATCCAAAAAGAGTCAAAAGCAGCATCCAAGTAAAAAGCGATCGCCCTGTTGTCTTCATGTTTCCAGGGTTGGGCAACCATTACGTCAATATGGCTAGCGAATTATACCAACTCGAACCAGTATTTCGCGAACAGATCGATCTTTGTGCCGAACTGCTCAAATCCCATTTAGATCTCGATCTGCGAGAGGTAATCTATCCCCAACGAGAACCAATAGAACCAAATTCTACTCCCGCAGGCGGTTTCGATCTGCGCCAGATGCTTTTCCCCCAACGAGAAGTTGATGCAGCTACTCAAAAACTCAATCAAACCGATCTTGCCCATCCAGCGATCTTGGCGATCGAATATGCTCTAGCGCGGTTGTGGATGTCGTGGGGAGTGCGCCCTCAAGCGGCTATTGGTTACAGCCTTGGCGAATGCGTAGCCGCAACTATCGCCGGAGTGTTGTCTTTAAAAGATGCGCTGGCTCTAGTTGCCAAAAGAGCGCAAATGATTCAACAGTTGCCCTCTGGCGCGATGCTAGCCGTTCCCCTGTCAGAAGCCCAAGTCCGACCTCTGCTGGGCGATCGACTTTCCTTAGCCACCATCAACGGCCCGTCTCTTTGTGTAGTCTCTGGTCCCCTAGAGGCGATCGCTACTTTAGAAAACCAACTGACTGCCAAAGGTTTAGCTTGCCGACGCTTGAGCGCTAACCATGCTTTTCACTCCCGGATGATGGAGCCGCTGTTCGAGCCGCTGATGCAACTAGTTAAAGCGATCGATCTCAAACCACCAGAAATTCCCTATATTTCCAACGTCACTGGCACTTGGATAACCGCAGCCCAAGCAACCGATCCCAGTTACTGGGCAAAGCATCTATGCCTGACCGTGCGCTTTGCCGACGGACTCGACGAGTTAGCGAAAAACCCAGAACCAATCCTGCTAGAAGTCGGACCGGGACAAGCGCTGACTACCTTAGCGATCCAATATCTGGCTAGCGATCGAGTCGTGTTGCCTTCTTTAAAAGAATCATACGATCGCCAGTCGGATATGGCGTTTTTGCTCTCTAGTTTGGGCAAACTTTGGCTGGCAGGGGGATCGATAGATTGGTCTGGATTTTATGCTGGCCAGCAGCGCCATCGCCTGCCCTTGCCAACTTATCCCTTCGAGCGACAGCGTTACTGGATCGAACCGCAAAAACCGACAAACATTCAATTTTCACCGGAGGCAGAACCTCAAGAAATAGTAAATTCATTTTCTTCGTCTCATTCCAGACCGAATTTGCTAAATGGTTACGTCGCTCCCACTAACGAACTAGAACAAACTATTGGCGATCTCTGGCAAAAATTGCTCGGTATCGATCGATTAGGTATTCATGACAACTTCTTTGAGTTAGGGGGAAATTCCCTGCTAGCAACTCAACTAATTATGCAACTGCGCGAAGTTTTTCAAATCGATCTCTCTTTGCGTAACCTACTGGAAGACGCTACTATTGCTGGATTTGCTAGAGCGATCGAAACTTCCGGTCGAGAAACGCCTGCGATCGATCTGGCGGCTGAAGCGGTACTCGATCGTGCTATTAACCCCGATGGTTTGCCCGCAAAACAACTAACAGAACCAACTTCTATCTTCTTGACTGGAGCCACTGGTTTTCTAGGAGCTTATTTAATTAAAGAACTCTTGGCACAAACTCAAGCAGACATTTACTGTTTGGTACGCGCTGCCAATCTCGCCGAAGGCAAAAAGAGAATTCAAAAAAACCTAGAAACCTACGGCATTTGGCAGAAAAAGCTTAATTCCAGAATTATTCCAGTAATAGGAGAGTTATCGCAACCTCTTTTAGGTCTTTCTGCCGAACAATTTCAGCAAATGGCAAACACCATTGATGTCATTTATCACAATGGCGCGTTGGTTAATTTTATTTATCCCTACCAGATCCTGAAAGATACCAACGTTCTGGGAACGCAAGAAGTTTTGAGATTGGCCAGTCAAAGCCGAGTCAAACCAGTACATTACATTTCTTCTATCGCTGTGTTTGACTCCGATAGCTATTCCGAGGTGGAAATAGTTCGAGAACAGGAAGATCTCGATCGCGTTCGAGGTCTTTATACAGGCTATGCCCAGAGTAAATGGGTAGCTGAAAAATTAATCGCGATCGCCAAATCTAGAGGAATTCCTGTCAGCGTTTACCGACCGGGGAATGTGGCTGGAGATAGCCAACAAGGAATCTGTAATACCAGCGACTTTTTATTCAGAATGGCCAAGGGTTGCATCCAAATGGGAGTAGCACCAGATTATGAAACGCTG
Source organism: Cyanosarcina radialis HA8281-LM2 (assembly GCA_019359615.1). Taxonomy (GTDB): domain Bacteria; phylum Cyanobacteriota; class Cyanobacteriia; order Cyanobacteriales; family CCAP-1448; genus Cyanosarcina; species Cyanosarcina radialis. Next base: position 119,569 of record JAHHHA010000008.1, on the reverse strand, counting down.
GTGGATATTACTCCGGTAGATTATGTCAGTCAAGCGCTCGTCTATCTATCTAAGCAAAAAGAATCTCTGGGAAAAGTTTTTCATTTAGTTAATCCTTACCCCGCCCGCTGGAACGAGATGATTAAGTGGTTTGGTTCTTTTGGCTACCCCATGAAGCAGATGTCTTACAACCAATGGCGAGTCAAATTAATCGATGCGATCGATCGTTCTCAGGACAATGCTTTATATCCTCTTTTAGCGCTGTTTCCTGAAGAAGAGATTGCTATTGACGAAGTATCTTCGCCAGCGAGAATGCTTCAGTATGACTGTCAACATACTTTGGAGGAATTGATTGGAAGCTCGATCGTTTGTCCGCCAGTTAATGCCGAGTTGCTGAAAACTTATTTTGCTTATTTCATTCGCAGCGGGTTTCTTGAAGCTCCCCTACTAACCCCTGGCGGAGATGGCTGAAACCCAGGATAAAGCAACTGCTCTAGCTCCAAGTTATCCCATCGTTTTTTCTCGACTCAAAATGCAAATTGGAGAAATTATTATGACTCAGATCGCTGAAAGAATTTCCACCCTACCAGAGCATTTAATGCAACTAGAAGATAGTCAGTGGGCGTTGTGGCATTGTACGGTTCTCCGGGGAGCAGGATTTCCGGCAGCTTTGGTAAAAAAACTTTCTGCACCTAATTGTGCTGTAATTGCCGAGCGATTGTTGCTGCTAGAAGCAGATGTCGATCGATCTCAAAATGATGCTTTAAAGGCTATAAATGCACTACTGGACGAACTGCCACAGGAAGAAAAAAGTCAGCGAAAACAACTGCTCCAAACAATTCATTTATTAAAGAAAGGCAAAATTCCTCCATTGTCTGAAGATAGTTCCTTAGCAATAGTAATAGGTGCATTCGAGAAAGCCCGCGAGCGCTTTTCTGGGGAACAGGAAAACTTCGATCGAGTATTTCAAGCCGATACCACGGAAATCTTTAAAGAGATTCAGCAGCTAGCTCAAAACGATCGGTTGCGCGAAGCAATTATTTGGCAAAATCGAAGAGTTCTGCATAATGCGATCGATCCGCTGCTCCGCATCTCATTGGAAACCTATTCCCGCAATTCCTACGAACGTAAATTCGAGCAATTATTTGCTATGTATTTGCAGCGATACTGCGTCAAAAACGATACGATCGGATTCTTTGGTCCGGTGGCTTGGGGCAACTTTATGCCGCAGGGAGAAAGATTAGTCGTTCAACCCGGTGAAAATTTACTTGAATCTCGCAGCGTAGGTTTTGAATCGTGGTGTATTGAAGCGCTAGCTAATATGCTCTCTCAAAATCGAGATCTGCGCCCGTGGATGGCTCCGAGGACTATGCCGTTTATCCGAGTTGAGGGGACGACTCTTTACGTACCGAGGCAAGAACCCTGTCAGATTTCTAGAGAGCAGGCGCTCGTCCTGCAAGTTTGTAATGGCGAGCGTACAGCCCAAAAAATTGCCAATATTCTATTACCAGATCCATCGATCGAACTGAACGATGAATCAGCAGTCTATTCTCTGCTCGACTCTCTCCAAGAGCTAGGACTTATTACTTGGACTCTAGAAATTCCTGTCATACCAAATGTCGAGAAAATACTGTGGAGCCATATAGAACAGATCGAAGACGAACAACTCCGCCACCATGCTAAAACAGCTTTAGAAAAACTAGAAAGTTGTCGCGAAAATGTTATTAAATCGGCTGGTGATGCTGAGAAATTAGATCGAGCTATAGGTGAGTTAGAAGACACCTTTACCAACTTGACAAATATAGATGCCACCAGATCTGAAGGTCAAACTTATGCAGGTCGAACTCTAGTTTATGAAGATTGCCGTCGAGATTTAAAAGTAGAGCTTGGACCGGATCTACTTAAATCCCTTGGCTCTCCTCTATCTCTTTTATTAACAAGTGCCCGGTGGCTAACTTACCAAACAGCTATTATCTATCGCCGAGTTTTTAAGGAAGTTTATTCGGAACTAGCGAATCTAACTAAATCCCCGGCGGTAGATCTCTTGACCTTTTGGTCCCAAGTCGAACCGATCGTCATGGATGAAAAGCAAGAACTTCTCGTCCCAGTTCTCAAGTCATTTAAGGAAAAATGGGCAGAAATTCTGGGGATACCTGCCAGAAACCGCCATCTTTCTTTTACTAGTGACGAACTTCGGTCCAAAGTTATAAAAGCATTTGATGCTCCTCATTCTGGTTGGAAAGTTGCTCGCTATCATAGCCCCGACGTGATGATAGATGCTGCCAGCGTCGATGCTATTCAACGGGGAGACTATCAGTTTGTCTTAGGAGAAATGCACTTGGCGGCAATTCCTTTTCTCAATCCCCTATTTAGTTCGCAACATTCATCTCCCGAACAGCTATTTGGCTACTACGAACAGGATATACCGGATTCTTTTTTGATTCCCTTGCCCCACAAACAATGGCCGGGTTTGACAACCAGATTTCCCCTGGTACTGGCATTGCCAAAAGACTATGTGATTTCAGTTTTTCCTGATGCCTGTGCTTTTGATGCCTCGCAAGTAATTCCCATATCGCAACTCGTGGTGGAAGAGATCGAGGGGAATCTGACGATTAGAACGCGCGATCGCAAACTCAAATTTGACATTATCGAGGTCTTTTCCGACATTCTAGGAATGTTGGTACTTAATGCCTTCAAAATTTTACCGATCGAAGACTATCTGCCTCGAATTTCCATCGATCGATTAGTTATCCAGCGCGAATCTTGGAGATTTAATCCCGCAGAAATTGACTTCGTTCGCGAGAAAAATGAAGTAGAAAGGTTCGTTGCGGTTAGACGTTGGATGCGCTGTCACCATCTGCCCGCACAGGTGTTTGTCAAAACTCCTGTTGAGGTTAAGCCTTTTTATGTCGATTTTGATAGTCCGATCTATGTCGATCTGCTGGCCAAAATAATTCGTAAAACTCTAGACTCCAACCTAGAGGAGCCATATATCACCTTTTCCGAGATGCTTCCCGATCGCCATGGCATTTGGTTGCCAGATGCGGAAAATCATCGTTATACATCTGAGTTTCGGATCTTGGCTTTAGATTTAGCTGGACGGTAAGATGGCTATCCTCACCTCTACCAGAAGCATCCGAGTTTTCCTGCTCGTCTGGTTCGGACAATTAATCTCCATTACTGGTTCCGGTCTTACTAGCTTCGCGCTGGGCGTTTGGATCTATCAGCGAACTGGATCGGTCACGCAGTTTACCCTGATTTCTTTGTTTGCGACGCTGCCAGGTATTCTCGTATCGCCCCTAGCAGGTACGCTGATCGACCGCTGGAATCGGCGCTGGGCGATGATTCTGAGCGATTCTGGCTCGGCCTTGAGTACGCTGGCGATCGCCCTGCTACTGTTTACCGATCGGCTGGAAGTTTGGCAAATCTACCTGACTATTGCCCTCGGTTCGGTTTTCAGCGCTTTCCAGTGGCCGGCCTTTTCGGCTGCAACTACTTTGCTCGTTCCCAAAAAACATCTCGGTCGTGCCAGCGGTATGGTGCAGTTTGGGGAAGCCGCCGCCCAAATTATCTCGCCAGCATTGGCAGGAATCCTAATCGCGATCGTCCAGATTCAAGGAATCATCTTCATCGACTTTGCGACTTTTCTGGTTTCTTTAGTTACTCTGCTGAGCGTTCGATTCCCTCATCCTCCAACCAGCACTGAGACTGCGGTGGCGCGAAATTCCCTGTGGCGCGAAGCAATCTACGGCTGGAAGTACATCACCGCTAGACCCGGTTTGGTAGGATTGTTGCTCTTTTTTGCTGTCAACAATTTTCTCACGGGCATCGTTAGCGTGCTGGTTACGCCACTGGTGCTGGCCTTTGCTTCAGTCAAGGTCCTCGGTACGATACTTTCTGTCGGCGGTATTGGTATGTTAGCTGGCAGTCTGGTGATGAGTATCTGGGGCGGCGTTAAGCGTCCGATTTACGGCGTGTTCGGTTTTACCCTGCTCTCCGGGTCGTGCATTCTCTTTGCTGGTCTAAATCCTGCGGTTCCAGTTTTCTTTTTTACGGCTTTTCTCTATTTCTTTGGTTTGCCGATGGTCGATGCTTGCAGTCAGACGATCTGGCAAACCAAAGTCGCGCCTGAAGTCCAGGGACGAGTCTTTGCCCTGCGGCGCACGATCGCTTGGGGCGCTCTACCGCTGGCCTATTTGGTGGCGGGCCCCTTGGCAGATCGAGTTTTTGAGCCTCTGCTGGCTGTTGGGGGACCGCTAGCCGGAAGCATCGGCAGGGTTATTGGTGGTGCGGGTCCTGGGTACGGTATCGCTTTTTTATTTGTCGTGATGGGAATACTGACCATGCTGGTGACGGTGGCAGGCTACCTTTACCCGCGCCTGCGTTTGGTTGAAGAGGAACTCCAGGATGCCATTGCCGATCCAGCCAGTATCTCCATCGATTTTCAAGCCAGGTCTAATGAAGAAAATTAGATTTTTTACCTATTTGCTGGTCGTATTTTTGGCTGTTATCGGACTTTATCAGCTAAATCCCCCGATATCAGTAGGAACCAACGCGCCTTTGGTCGAGTTTTCTTCTAGCCGCGCGATGGAACACCTGAAAATCATCGCTCAAAAACCTCACCCCATCGGTTCCTCCGAACATACAAAAGTACGAGATTATATTTTCGATCGACTTACCGCCCTAGAACTAAACCCCGAAATTCAAACGGCAACAGTCGTCAATCCGAAATGGGGAACTCCCATCGTCGCTGGAACAGTTCGCAACATTATTGCCAAACTTCCCGGAACTGATAATACCAAAGCCGTCTCGATCGTGGCTCACTATGACTCTGTATCCAACGGCCCCGGTGCTAGCGATGACGGTGTAGCCGTGGCAGCTATGCTAGAAACAATTCGTGCCCTCAAAGCAGGTTCTCCATTACCAAACGATATAGTCTTGCTGTTTTCTGATGGAGAAGAACCGGGATTGCTCGGTGCCAAAGCATTTATCGACGAGCATCCCGAGGCCAAAGAAGTTGGGGTCGTAATTAACTTTGAAGCCAGAGGAAACAGCGGCCCGTCTCTGATGTTTGAAACTGGCACTAACAACGGCCGATTAATCCGAGAATTTGCCCGCGCCGCACCGCATCCTGTAGCGAGTTCTCTATTTTACAGCATCTACAAACTGCTCCCTAACGATACTGATTTCACCATATTTAAGGACGCAGGTTTGACCGGATTAAACTTTTCTTTCATCGATGGATTGATTCGCTACCATACCCAAAGCGATAATCTAGCCCACGTTAGCTCGCGCTCTCTCCAACATCATGGCGAGAATATGCTGGCCTTGGCTCGCCGCCTCGGTAACACAGATCTCAACCAGATTCAAGCCCCCGATGCCGTCTACTTTAACCTTATTAGCCCTATTTTCATTCAATACTCCGAAAAATGGGTCGTTCCTTTAAGCATCTTGGTAACGCTGCTGTTCGCTGGAGTTGTCCGAGTCGGATTTAGACAAAGACAGTTGACTGGGAGAGGAATTGGGATTGGTTTTGGAGTTTTGCTCGCGAGCGTGGCGAGTGCTGCGATCGCCGTGACTTTAGCTTGGTGGTTGATTACGAATATCCATACCGAATATCAGTCGATACCTCAAGAAGATACTTATAACAGTAAGTTTTATCTGATGGGGTTTGTCGCTTTGAGTATCGCGATCGCCTCTGCCTGGTATAGCTACACCACTGGCCGAACTAGCATCCCCAACTTAATGGTGGGAGCGATGTGCTGGTGGCTGATTTTGACGATCTCGACCAGTTTATATTTACCAGGTGCCAGCTATCTATTTACTTGGCCGTTACTCTTCAGCCTCATTGGCCTAGGATTGCTATTTTCCGAGCGAGTCAAAAAATGGGGAGCGGCACAGGGGCTGGCCGTGTTATCGGTGTGTGCTATTCCGGGAATTGTTTTACTCTTGCCCGCCATTTATCTAATTTTTATTGCCCTCACGGTCAGCCTGTCTGGAGTTGTGGCAGCATTAGTCGTACTTTTTCTAGGACTTTTGATGCCGCATCTGGTTTCGATCGGGATTTGCCATCGCTGGTTGCTACCTCGACTAGCTCTGGGCTTGAGTTTAATCGCGATCTTAGCAGGTAGCTTGACGGCTGGTTTTGATGCCGATCGCCCCAAACCCAATAGTATCTTTTATGGCTTAAATGCCGACACCGGAACAGCTATTTGGGCGAGTGCTGACAAAGAAACAGACGAGTGGACATCGCAATTTTTGTCTGCTACCCCGAAAAAAGCCAAATTGACGGAATATTTACCAATGGTATCGAGAACATTTCTTCAAAGTCAGGCTCCTACAACCCCCCTGACTGCACCCGACATCGAGATCCTCAGCGATGAGGCCCGAAACGGAATGAGAACTTTACGCTGGCGCATTACCTCGCCTCGGCAAGCCCGTATCCTGTACCTATCGGCCAACTCAGATGCCGAAATTATCGCGACTGCGGTTAACGGCAAGACGATCGATCGTCCGATCGAGGGGTGGGGGTTAAATTATTTTGCCCTGCCTGCCAAGGGAATAGAACTAACTTTGGCAGTCAAACCATCCTCAAAATTCGAGCTTAAAGTTGCAGATCGATCGGACGGGCTGCCTGAAATTAGAGGTAAAGCTTTCAAACCCAGACCGAACTATATGATGTCTACGGCGTTTGGAGGCGGAATTAGCGATTCTACTTCAGTCAGCAAATCATATCAAATCCAGCCGATTGTCGGGAGTAAAATCGAGCGATCTACTTAGTACCATCCCATGCTTGCAACTGTATCTGCATCCGAAGCACTCGCCATCGTGCGGCGCGAACACGAATTCATCGAGGCCCTTTTAAGAAAGTACACCCATGAAAGCTTGTGTTTGCCAGGAGCGGTCCGGTATGGGCTTTTTCCCGGCCAGGGAAGCTCGCTGAAGGACGCGATCGGACACCTTCAACTCTGGGAAAACATCTCTCTGGAGGCGCTATATGCCGTCGATCGCGGATCTGTTCCTTGGATCTGCGAACCGCAGTACGACTCGGACGCAGCAGGCATGAAACTAAATTTGGACGACGATGCGCTGAAGCGAGAGTGGCCGCCGATCCGGGTAGTTCAGGCTTGGAGAGCGACTGCGGCTGCGCTGGAAGATTCGCTGTCGAACATTAGCGCTGTGAAGTGGACGGCATTGGTGTCATCCGCCGACAACGGTTCTGAAGACCTGGGCGGCCTATTGCAGTCACTACTCACGGCACCAAGAGAAAAACCGTTCGAGCACATTCGCAATCACTTGCCAGAGGCGTTTGTCTGATGTCTCATCTACGGGTTGCTTACGATAGTCAGAAGTCAATACTGCTCGCTTAAGGAAGGAGGGGGGAGCCATTCCTGACAAGTTAAGATTATGTACAGTTTGTCAACCTTGTAGTTGTAAAACTTTATAAGGCTTCCAAATGCTTGCTAGTTCTAGCTTGGAAGGGTTCACTATCGTCAAATCAAGCTGGGTTCATAACTAATTCTGGCCATCTTTTGCAGTTGGCTGATTTGACGCGCTCCGATCGCGTCAAACTATCAAAGCGATCGATAGTTGTCATTTCGGGGAGATTATCGATCGGATCGATCGTCTCTAGCAACACTGCTTACGCTTTTGGCGCAGCAGTTCGCCCAACAGAATTAATACTGATGTCGATATAATAGTTGTCTAGAAGTTAAGTTAATCTGCGATCGAGAGTGAAGTTGTACGATCGGATTTCAAGGGCGATCGCTAACTCGATAAAACCTCTCGAATCCTCGCTCGAAATGACCGCACCGCCGATCGCTGTCCGATATTTTGACTTTGCTCGATAAAATTAGGAACTTCAACTACAGGTAAAAATGGAAAAGCTAAAGAGCGATCGCTTAATTCATAATTCCCCTCTAGCAATTGGTAAACCTCTAGAGTTTTTCTGCGATATCTCCACAATTCCGGTACGCCCAAGGAAGCATAAATGGTGAATTTATTAAGAGACGAGTTAGTATAATCTGACTCTAAAACTAAATCGGGTGGTGGATCGTTTGGTAAATTTATTTTTTTACCCCTAACTCTAGCTTCATTCTGAATGTAGAAGCAGGTATCTGGCTCAATAGCACGGGTTAAATCTTCTCGTTTAAGAGTTAAAGCTCCCAGCTTTCTCACCTCAATTTCTAGCTCGTCAGCTATTGTTTCTATAAAACTCTCTATCAGTCCTTTAGGCTCTTCATGTTCTTCTAGCGGCATTCTAATTTCCAATAATCCCCCATCATAAGCAATTCTACAGGCACGATCTTCTCCGAGATCTGCCATTAAAGCTTTGAAAGTTTCCCAGCTAACGCCTGTTAAAAGCACTCTCCCAGCTACTAAACCTTGGGCTGCGGGAGTAGGAGGTGTAGTTAAAGTTGGCACGTTACTCATAGCGATCGCGTAGTGTGTGCGGAGCGCGTATCGCTCCTTTATCAGAGTGACATTTCCAGTTTAAGTCGATCGCGAACTACTCAGCTAGGGACATAATACCAAGGGGGCGATCGCCTCGAACGTCGCCAAATCGAGCTAGGTAGAGCGCGAATCAAAACGATCGAATAAAATAAAGCAATAGAGTAGCGATCGCTATTATTTGGTATAAGCCCTAAAGCTCCTCTGTAATATAAAATTTAGGTAGAGTGCGAGGCAAGTTTATGAACGTTCGCCAACAACTGATGGCTGTCATCGAACAACTGTCAGATGAAAAGTTATCTCCTCTTCTGGATTTAGCTATTTTGCTGAAAAATAAAGAAAAAAGTTATCTTCTAACCGAATCTCAAGCCTATCAAGATTGGGTGAGTGCTGAGAATGACATCTACGACGAATTCTTTGCCGATGAACTTACAGCGCGGTGATGTCGTCTTGTGCCGAGTACCAATGCCTTCAACTGGGCTAACGCAGTTTAAACTGCGCCCAGCAGTAATTGTATCAGCAAATCATCTCAATCAGATGCTTGATGATTTGATGATTGTGACTTGCACTTCTAACACTAATCGCCCCCTGACATCTAACCCAACTCATCGAACAGCAACCAGATGACAGTTTCTACGAAGAGATTGTTAAAGAACTGGCATTTAGCCTCATGGTTCATCGCGGATTGAAAGATGCTGATGAAGGTCGCACGATCTCAAATCAGGAAATGCAACGTCGGATTCGGACATGGCAGAAATAAACTGGACTAACGAAGCACAATCCTGGCTAAAAGATATATTTGACTATATTGCTCTGGAAAACCCCGATGCAGCAGCACGAGTGGTAGAAGGGATATACAACTGAACTCAACTACTCAGCCAATTTCCAGTAATGGGCTATAAATACGAAGGGGTAAGCGATCGCCTCGAACATCGCTAAATTAAGCTCTTTTTAGTCCGTTTTAACGGATTTTCGCTTAAGCTGCGGGGTTTTCAACCCCTGGCGTTGATGGCGATCGCGTTCAGATGTTTTCTGAGATCTTCTAGAGATCCAATCGATTAGCGATCGCTTCTCCGTCATACCTTAACGAGTAGGCGATCGCTCCCACCAATTCTCTCGTCAGCCGCGTCACACCGCCGGGGGTTCAAAACCCCCGTCTCATACCGAAAGTCCTCTAAAGAGGACTGCAAGAGGCTTTCAGACTTGATGCCAACGTGTAGGGGGATCGTCTTGGTGCGTTATTTGTTCTAGAGAGGCGATCTCGGTTTTTTCCAAATGATGTATTTTCTGATTTTGCACGTAAATAACAGCTTGCTCTAGCTGCTTGCTTCCCAAAGAAAAAACTCCGTCCCCTTCTTGCCAAGCAAATTTGTTTGATTTTGGGGATAAAACATTATTATTAATATAATAGGTGCTGCTGCCTTTGATAGTTTTGACAAAATCAGCGATCGATAGCTGAGGCGGAATAGAAACTACTAAATGAATGTGGTGTTCAATCCCACCAATAGCATGGACAATACAATTTTTCGCATCAGATTTGCCAATAATATAATTATAAAGAGGCACTTCTAATTCCAACTTAATTAGAGGTAGACGCTCCTTCGTCGCCCAAACTAGATGATAATATAATCGCCAAAGAGCCATAAACATAACATTGTTTTATTTTAAATTTAGTCCTCTTTAGAGGACTTTAGCTATGAGACAGGGGTTTTCAACCCCTGGCGGTCAGGCGGTCAGTATAGATTCTGCTAAAAGCTAACAACCGATCGCTCCCAATGGCTCAAAATTTTGCAAAATAGATTAATAACCCTGGCTCTCAAACCTGTCTCTATCCCACATCGCCCATGAATAGCCCATTTCTGAATCGCCTCCGCAGCCCAGAACGCCCCGTCATCGTCTTCGATGGCGCGATGGGAACTAATTTGCAAGTGCAAAACCTGACTGCTGCTGACTTTGGTGGTGCAGAATATGAAGGCTGTAACGAGTACCTAGTACGCACCAAGCCGGAAGCGATAGCTAAGGTACACCGAGATTTCTTAGCCGCTGGTGCCGATGTCATTGAGACGGATACTTTTGGCAGCAGTCCGATTACCTTAGCCGAGTACGATTTGGCGGACGAAGCGTATAACTTGAGTAAAGCCGCCGCCGAATTAGCTAAAAGCGTCGCGGCTGAGTTTTCCACGCCCGAAAAACCCAGATTTGTCGCAGGTTCGATCGGCCCTGGAACTAAATTACCGACATTGGGAAACATCAGCTACGATACCCTAGAATCTGCCTTTGCCGTCCAAGCAGAAGGGTTATTCGACGGCGGCGTAGATTTATTTATTGTCGAGACTTGTCAGGATGTCTTGCAAATTAAAGCAGCCCTGAATGCGATCGAACAAGTATTTGGCAAAAAAGGAGAACGTCGTCCTTTAATGGTATCGGTGACGATAGAACAACAGCAAGCAGCGATGCTGGTTGGTTCCGATATTAGCGCGGTAGTGGCAATTCTCCAGCCGTACCCCATAGATATTCTCGGTCTAAACTGCGCCACCGGGCCGGATTTGATGAAGGAACACATTAAATATTTATCCGAACATTCCCCGTTCGTCGTTTCTTGCATCCCCAACGCGGGTTTGCCAGAAAACATTGGCGGACAGGCCCATTACTATCTGACACCGATGGAACTGCGGATGGCGCTGATGCACTTCGTCGAAGATTTGGGAGTGCAAATAATTGGCGGTTGTTGCGGGACGCGCCCGGAGCATATTCAACAATTAGCAGAAATGGCGAAAACTTTAAAGCCCAAAGAGCGCCATCCCGAATACGAACCAGCCGCAGCATCGATTTACACCGCCCAACCTTACGAACAAGATAACTCGTTCCTGATTGTCGGCGAACGATTAAATGCCAGCGGTTCTAAAAAGTGCCGCGATTTACTTAATGCCGAAGATTGGGACGGATTGGTATCTCTAGCTAAATCCCAAGTTAAAGAAGGGGCGCACATTCTCGATGTCAACGTCGATTACGTCGGGCGCGACGGCGTGAAAGATATGCACGAACTGGCATCTCGCCTAGTTAATAACGTTACTTTACCCCTAATGCTCGACTCCACCGAATGGGAAAAGATGGAAGCCGGGTTAAAAGTCGCTGGCGGTAAATGTTTGCTCAATTCTACCAACTACGAAGATGGGGAACCCCGTTTTTATAAAGTGTTAGAACTGGCAAAAAAATACGGCGCTGGTGTCGTCGTCGGGACAATTGACGAAGATGGTATGGCGCGGACGGCTGACAAGAAATTTGCGATCGCCCAACGCGCTTACAATGCTGCTGTAGAATACGGGATTGCACCGCAAGAAATCTTTTTTGACCCCCTAGCTTTACCAATTTCTACCGGGATTGAAGAAGATCGGGAAAATGGCAAAGCCACCGTCGAGGCAATTAAGAGAATCCGCGAAGAATTGCCAGGTTGTCACGTTATCTTAGGCGTTTCTAACGTCTCCTTTGGGTTAAATCCGGCTGCGAGAATTGCTCTCAATTCGATGTTTTTACACGAAACCATGGCGGTGGGATTAGATGCTGCGATCGTCAGTGCCAGTAAGATTTTACCTTTAGCCAAGATTACCCCAGAACACCAAGAAGTCTGTCGCAAACTGATTTTTGACGAACGTAAATTTGATGGCGATATTTGCGTTTACGATCCGCTGACAGAATTAACTACGCTGTTTGAAGGCGTGACCACCAAGCGCGATCGCTCTCAAGATGAAAATCTCCCAGTAGAAGAACGGCTGAAGCGCCATATCATCGATGGCGAAAGGATTGGGTTAGACGAACAGTTAGCTAAAGCCTTGGAAAAATATAAACCATTAGAGATCGTTAACACCTTCTTGCTAGATGGCATGAAAGTGGTCGGCGAACTCTTTGGCTCCGGTCAAATGCAGCTACCATTCGTGTTGCAATCAGCCGAAACTATGAAGGCAGCAGTGGCATATTTAGAGCCATTTATGGAGAAGCAAGATATCGGTAATAGCGCCAAAGGAACGGTAGTAATTGCCACCGTTAAAGGCGACGTTCACGACATCGGTAAAAACTTGGTAGATATCATCTTATCTAACAATGGCTATCAGGTGATCAATCTGGGAATCAAACAGCCAGTAGATAACATTATCCAAGCTTACGAACAGCATCAAGCCGATTGTATTGCCATGAGTGGATTGTTAGTTAAATCCACCGCCTTCATGAAAGAGAACTTGGAGGTATTTAACGAAAAAGGAATTACAGTTCCAGTAATTTTAGGTGGGGCAGCGCTGACTCCAAAGTTTGTCAATGAAGATTGCCAAAATACTTATAAAGGCAAGGTGATTTATGGCAAAGATGCTTTTGCTGACTTGCATTTTATGGATAAGTTGATGCCAGCAAAATCTGGAGGTAATTGGAACGATCTCAAGGGATTTTTGGATGAGTTTGTAACCACAGATGGACACAGATTAACACAGATAGAAGAGTCTCATGTATCTGGAAATGGTGCCAAAACTACTCCTGAGCCTCAAGAGATAGATACGCGACATTCTGAGGCAGTGGCGGTAGATATAGAACGTCCCACTCCGCCTTTTTGGGGAACGCAGGTATTGCAACCAGATGAGATTCCTTTAGAAGAGTTGTTTTATTATCTGGATTTGCAAGCTTTAATCGCCGGACAATGGCAATTCCGCAAGCCGAAAGAACAGTCGAGAGAGGAATACGATCGCTTTTTAGCCGAGAAGGTTTATCCGATCTTGGCAGAATGGAAGCAGCGGATTATCGATGAGAAGTTGCTGCATCCCCAGGTAGTTTACGGTTATTTTCCCTGTCAGTCGGAAGGGAATTCGCTGCATATTTACGATCCCAAAAATGTAGAGACGCAAGATCTCGCGTCTCTGGCAAAATTCGATTTCCCCCGACAAAGATCGATGCGTCGCCTGTGTATTGCTGATTTTTATGCGCCTGTGGAATCGGGGGTAATTGACGTATTTCCGATGCAAGCGGTGACGGTAGGCGATATTGCCACGGAGTACGCGAAAAAGCTGTTTGAATCAAATCAGTATACCGACTATCTCTATTTCCACGGATTAGCCGTGCAAATGGCAGAAGCTGTAGCTGAGTGGGTTCACGCTAGGATTCGGCACGAATTGGGATTTGGGGCGCAGGAACCAGATAATATTCGAGATATCTTGGCGCAGCGGTATCAAGGATCGCGCTACAGTTTCGGCTATCCGGCTTGTCCGAATATTCAGGATCAGTATAAATTGCTGGAGTTGTTAGAGGGCGATCGCATCAATCTGTACATGGATGAAAGCGAACAGCTATATCCCGAACAGTCTACCACAGCAATTATTGCCTATCATTCAGCGGCTAAATACTTTAGCGCTTAAAAACTAGAAAATCCTGATGTTGCTTTTATAGATCGACACCAGGATTTTCGGGTTAGTTTAAGATAGTTGGTTTGAGATAATGAAGCTATCCAGACTGCAAGACGGAGCGAGATAATATTGGTTAATTCACATCCGAGATGCAGAAACTTTGAACGCTTCGATAGGGGATAGGATATAAAAAATATAGCGGTCTGGTTGTTAAATCAGGCGTTCGATCGCCTCGTTCGGTAAAAGGGTTTGCTGTTTCTACCTCCTTTGCTAGCTTAGCTTTTGATTTATCTCTCTGTTAGCAAAGCCAAGATATATGGCTGTTTTACGACTGGGAAATCAGTTGAGGAAAGTAGCGTAACACTGTCGCCATTAAAGCTACAGAGAAGATAGAAGCCAAACCGAAAGCAAAGAAACTTTGTAGTTCTGACATAGGCACCTCCTATAAAGGGTTTGAGGAAGAAGCCAAGCGATTTGCTTGGCTTGGAGAGAGGAGCAAGAGAATTAATCTCTTAACTGTGCTTATTCTAGTCATCTCGATTTAGAATAATCGCCCGTACAATTGCGGTTTTTTAGGTATTAAGTTGATAGCTGGTTAAGAAAAACTACGTAGGCGATACGTGCTACGCACAGGCTGCGCCAACGCGGTTTCTCCCTAGAGAGCGATCGCAACGCTACGATCGAGCCATCTCAGTTAAAATCTGTCAGTAGAAGCACTTAAACCGCGCTATAGTCGCGAAAACTGTACTCTACAGCATGGCGGCGTTACGGTATTTACTATCGATCGCTATCCTGAAATGCTGGTGACAAGCGATCGCACGTCTATTTGATGCTGCTATCGGGATTGCATCGATCGCCATTCCCTGGTCAGCCCGTCAGTCCGTCAGGGGTTGAAAACCCCCGTCTCATAGCTAAAGTCGCTTAAAACCGACTAAAGAAGCTAATTTTGGTCGTATTCGATCTATTTTGACTTTTAATTCCTAAAATGGCGATCGCCTGGAATCGCCTCTCAATGGCCACCAACCCACCTAAACCATTCACCCAAACCTTCCCTGTTGGAGTCCTCTTGAGAGGACTTCCGCTATGAGACGGGGGTTTTGAACCCCCGGCGGTGGTGGATGTGTGTTTTCAACCCCTGGCAACGTGACACTGCTAACCCCTAGTCGTGTTGGGGACTAACCATACTGGAACCTCTAGGACAAGATCGATGCCTCACCCGTCGCCAAATTTAGATCGAGATGTCTTCCGAGCCTGATATATAACCAGCACTGCTAACTAAAGTCTGCCCATCGGGGCGAATGGCGACGGAATTAACCCGGTCAGAATGTCCGATCGCACGTCTATTTTACGCTACCTTCTCGGTTAAATTGGCCGCTAGCGCTCGAGCAGTATGAAGTGTTGTAGAAAGTGTTAAGTGTTGAGTGTTGAGTTAGAAATTCTCCCTATCTCCCCATCTCCCCATCTCCCCCTCCCCCCCCTCTCCCTCTCCCCTCTCTTCTACTCACTCCGCCCTACTCTCGACATTTTCTCGTCCTACTACGCTTTCAATTGACGCTAATGCTGCCCTAGAAGCGGCGATAATATCTCTTTCTTCTCCACCTAAGTAAAGCCTGCCAAAAGTGCCCACCGCCCAAATTTCTAGGATATTAATCGAGGCCGCTTTCTCCGATTCATTAGCGGCTAAAGCAGCATAAGCAGCAGGCTGAACTTCTAACACGTAAAGCGTTTGTCCGGCTAATAGCATTTGCCCTCGACGGGAACGATTGATTAGCTGCGTTTGGTAAGCATCAATGTTGCGGATAATCTGGCTGGAAACTACTTGAGGCTTGATACATTCTTCTCGACGAACTCCCAGAAAATCGAGAATGGCTTTTCCTGCCGCCCTCGTCTCTCCTTGATTAGTAGAGTGAATTTCCAGCAAACCGTAAAGTCGTTCGACAATTTGCACCCCCGGACGTACAGAGGCCGATTTCAAGGCAATATCGGTAATCTTGTTAATTTCGATTCCAGGCGAGATCTCGATCCATAGGGACGTATCTCCCGGTAATGGCAAGAACCCCTGGGCCACAGTTCCCAAGTAAGCGGCGTGCTGGCGCTGCAAGCTGTCTAGGAATACGTAACTGCGTAGTTCTATACCCAAAGCCGCGATCTCCATCAATTGAGGTGGAAGCTTGTCGATTTTAGCAGAGCGAGAGCTACATTCGTCGCTCGATTGCAGACTCTACCAATGCTATCCGCATCGACTGACTGAAGATGAAGAAAAAACGGTTTTACTCAGTTTAATGATGATGCTACTGTTAAGACGAACTCGCGGTTAAACTTGAGTAGCGATCGCTCCACTGAATTTCTGTCTATAAATTTTGTTCGATCGCGTCCTTTTCCTAGTTATACAGATAGGGGTGAAGAAAAAGCTGGAACCGTTTTAGATGGGGATACTTCCTCTGCTGCGATCGCTTTAGCCGAGAGGGGGATCAACTGCACCGCACAGGCTTTCAATTCTGGTTGCAGGGAATCGGGACAAGCTTGGGGATGGGTGAAAGCATTGGCTTCGGCTTCTTCTGCCCACAGCGCCCCCCAGTGCATGGGCACGAAGACCGTACCTGGAGCGATCGCCTGCGTCACCTTGACCGGAAACCGGCCTTTGCCGCGACGCGATCGGATTTCCACCAGTTCGCCATCTTTTACGCCCAACTTCACCGCATCGCGGGGATGAATTTCGACAAACGGATCGGGGTGCATCTGCCTGATTTTTTCAATTCTGCCCGTGCGGGTTTGGGTGTGCCAGTGACCGTAAAGCCTGCCCGTAGTCAGCACAAAGGGATAATCGGGATCGGGAGGTTCTGCTAGTCCTTTAGAATGATAAGCCCCAAAACGAGCGCGACCGTCGGGAGTGTGAAACCGAAAATCCGAGTAAAGCCTTTTTGAAGCGAGGGGTTGAGAGGATGAATCTCTCCCCATCTCCCCATCTCCCCATCTCCCCATCTCCTCCGGACACGGCCATTGAATCGGGCCTTCTTTAAGCAAGCGATCGTGACTGATGCCAGTTTGATCGCAAGGACGATCGCGCGTCATTTCCACAAATTCGGCATAAACGGCAGCGGCATCGGCGAAAGCAAACTTGTCGGCAAAGCCCAATCGCCGCCCGACTTCGGCAAAGATCTCCCAATCGGCTCTAGCTTCCCCCGCTGCGGGTTTGAACGTCGGACATAAGGTAACTACTCGCTCGGAATTGGTCATCGCCCCGGTCTTCTCTCCCCACTGGGCGGCGGGCAGGAGGACGTGGGCGTAAGCGGCGGTTTCCGTCGGGTAGTAGGCATCTTGATAAATCGTAAAGGGCGATCGCCTCAATGCCGCTTTGGTGCGATCGATATCGGGCATACTGACGGCGGGGTTGGTAGCGCCCACCCATAACACGCCTACTTCACCTCTTTCTAATCCCGTAATCATGTCCCAGGCGGTGCGACCGGGTTGAGGAGATATCCTTCCTTCGGGAATTCCCCATAATTGCTCGATTTCGGCTCGATGGGCTGGGTTTTTCACCACTCGATATCCCGGTAGTAGGTGGCTCAAACCGCCAGCTTCTCTTCCTCCCATCGCATTCGGTTGTCCGGTGAGAGAAAAGGGGCCGGCCCCAGGTTTGCCAATTTGGCCGGTCATCAGGTGCAGGTTGATGATGCTGCGAACTTTGGCCGTTCCTTCGGCCGATTGATTGACCCCCATCGACCACAGAGATAAAACTCGCCGCGATTGCGCCCAATACTTAGCCGCCATTTCGATTTCGCCTACTTGAATGCCGCAGGTTTTGGCAACTACCTCTGGCGGATAGTGACTGATGACTTCGGCAAAAGCTGGAAAGTTAGCGGTGCATTCATCGATAAATCCGGTGTCGAGCTTACCCCAACGCAAGAGCAAGTGAGCGATCCCGTTGAGCAGATCGATATCGGTTCCCGGACGAATTTCTAAATGTAAATCGGCTCCCTCAGCCGTTGGAGTGCGGCGGGGATCGACTACTATCACTTTGACGTTAGGATTCTTTTTGTGGTATTTCCGCAGGCGGTTGAAGATAATCGGGTGGCATTCGGCGGTATTAGTACCAATTAAAAAGGCGCAGTCGGTCAGTTCTAGATCGTCGTAGCAGCAAGGGGGACCGTCAGAGCCAAAGCTTTGGATGTAACCTGCTACTGCTGAAGACATACACAGCCGGGAATTGGCATCAAAGTTATTGGTTCCCAAACAGCCTTTGAGCAGTTTTTGGGCGATGTAGTAGTCTTGGGTTTGAAACTGACCAGATCCGTACATACATATGCCATCGGCTCCTTGGGTGTCTACTACCGTTTGGATGCGGTTAGCAATGCGATCGAGGGCTTCATCCCAAGAGGCCCGCTGAAAAGGTTGGTCTAAGGAATCGCGCACCATGGGGAACAGCAGGCGGTCTTTGTGTAGCGATTCCGCGATCGTGGCCCCTTTGACGCAAACCATGCCGTGGCTGGAAGGGTGAGAGCGATCGCCTTGCACTTTCCAGATCGGGTGGCCTTGACTGTCCCGATGTACTGGCTTTCCCGGTTGCGCTGGCGGGGAAACTTCTAAGCCGCAGCCGACACCGCAATAAGGGCAGAGGGTTTTGGTTGTCTCAGTCATCTGTCGTATTTCTCTTCAGCCCGATGAACGTGCGATCGTTGTCAATTGTTGCTTATTATCGATCGATCTTTTTGTATTTTGGGGTACTAAAGTTTGAGAAAAAAGATTTTTTTAACGCAGCGGAACGCAGAGGTAAGCGCAAAGTTTCGCAGAGCTTTTTCAAAGGAATAGTTTAGGAGTTACAGAAAATTTGAACTCCTAAACTGTTGGATTGCTTTAGCCTAACATTGAATTTTTACCCTTTGATAAAAATTCCTGCGATTCTGGTAGCGGTTCTGATGTTTCTCCTTCATAATGGGCGGCAAATGAGCCTTTTGGCTCTTTGAGGAAGAAGGCACACAAGCTGGCACAAATCAAAGCCATAATGCCCATCGTTGCGAAGAAGATTTGGGGGCTAGTTAGGCTTAAAACCGTGAGATAAACTACGCCGCCAAAGTTACCGTAAGCTCCGACGTTTCCTGCAATTTGTCCGGTGATCTCTCTCTTGATGAGGGGAACCATGCCGTAGGTGGCACCGCAACCTGCTTGGGCAAAGTAGGCGGCAAACATGGTGGCGGCGATCGCTAGCGGAATCGGCCATCCAGAGTTGAGGCTGTATAGCAAGAGATAGCCAATGCCAATCCCAACTGAAATGAATGTCATCGTCCATTTACGGCTGCCTAATTTATCAGAAATTAAACCTCCGCTGGGACGAGAAACCATATTTAATAAGGGATAGCTGGCAGCAATCCAGGCGGCAAATAATGGTGCGAGTCCGAAGGTATTTTGAAAGAAGGCAGGTAGCATCGATACGGCGGCTAATTCGCTGCCAAAGTTAGTGATATAGGTGAATTCTAATAATGCTACTTGGCGAAATTCATACCGTTCGGCAGGGGAGTAAGTTTTAGCACCTGTCATTAGTTCTCGATTGGCTTGCCAAGCTTTATAACTTTGAAAAGCATACAAGCCTAGTAATAATGCCCAGATTCCATACAATTGAGCGGTGTTGATAAAGGCAATCTGAGGTTTAGCTAAACTCCAAACCATTAAACCCACGGCAAAGAATAGTCCAAAGTTCATTACCAGCATGGCATAAAAACTTTTTTGGCTGGTAACTTCCATGCCGCCACCGC
The DNA here is from genome assembly GCA_019359615.1 of Cyanosarcina radialis HA8281-LM2. Classification (GTDB taxonomy): domain Bacteria; phylum Cyanobacteriota; class Cyanobacteriia; order Cyanobacteriales; family CCAP-1448; genus Cyanosarcina; species Cyanosarcina radialis. The sequence continues at coordinate 100,008 of JAHHHA010000008.1, read as the reverse complement.
GCTTGGCTTTTTTATAAGTTTTTCCGGCGGGAGTGTCGCTAACGTTAGAGTAATAAATTAGTCCGTAAATTGCTGCTACGATCCCAATTAAAGCCACTGCTAAACGCCAATTGATCGCACCACCAGCTAAAAATGCCGTTCCGGTAGCCACTATCGGCAAGAAGAATTTAGCTCCGAACGCGCCAAAGTTACCCCAACCGCCGTATATGCCTTCAGCAATGCCTATTTCTTTCGGCGGGAACCATTCCGATACCATGCGAATTCCGACGACAAATCCCGCGCCGACAACTCCCATTAACAGCCGACTCAAGACTAGCTGATTGAAATCTTGCGCCATGGCTGTGGCCAAGCAAGGGATCAGGGCAAAGACGAGCAAGCCAGTATAAGTGATTCTCGGTCCGTAGCGATCGAGTACCATGCCGATGATAATCCGAGCAGGTATGGTTAAGGCTAAGTTACAGATGTTAATGGTATCGATTTGAGCTTTGCTCAGACCTAATTCCGTACCGATGGTGGTGGCGAACGGAGTGAAGCTAAACCAACAGACAAAGGTGAGGAAGAAGGCGAACCAGGTGAGGTGCAAAATCCGATAGCGCCCGTTAAATGAGAGTAATCCTTTGAGCATTTATGACTTTCCTAATTTTGGGTAATCTGCGATCGGCAGTTTCTAAGCATCGATGACAACTTTGCCAACTGGTTGTCCGATGCAGGTGAGAATGTAGCCAGAAGAGCGATCGCTTTCTTCTAAAGCCTCTGGATCGCCTTCATATTTGACTTCTCCTTCTACTAGCTTTTGCTTGCAAGTGCCACAGGTTCCCGAACGGCAACTGCTAGGAAGATCGATTCCAGCTTTTTCGGCCGCATCAAGGATGAAATCGTTGCTAGTGCAATTAATCTCTTTCCCAGAGTTGGCAAAGAAAATTACCGCTGGTTCGGCAGCTTTCTGTGGGGTTGCTGGAGGTTCTAATACTGGAGTAGTGGCAGCACGATGTCCGTTACCGTTACTGTTTGACCTCTCCTCGTTCGGCAAGCTCACGGCAACGCCCAGCCCCTCTCCTGCAAGGAGAGGGGAGTCCTGTCCCCCCCTTCCCTCATAGGGAAGGGGGGCTAGGGGGGTTAGGTTGGCTTTCGTTTGCCCTGGCGGTAATGGTTGCGCCCCGAAGTGCTGGATCAACAAATCTCGCAGCACTGGCTTGAGATCTTCGCAAGGAATTCCTTTGGTGACGCAGCCACCGAGTTCGGCGTGCTTGCCGACTTTACCTCCCATATAGATATCTACCGCTTCTACGGCTTTGCCATCTTTGCGGGTTTTGGTTCCCATCAAACCGATGTCAGCTACTTGAGGTTGTCCGCAGGAGTTAGGGCAACCAGTCCAGTGAATGCGTACCGGATGGGGTTGGATCAGTTCTCGTTCTAGTTCTTGAATTATTGCCAGCGCCCGATTTTTGGTTTCGATCAAGGCAAAGCCACAAAACTGATTGCCAGTACAAGAAACTAGTCCGCGCGATAAATTATCCGGGTTGACAGCAAAGCGTTTCAGCAACGGTTCTTTCAGCAAGGGGGCAATGCGAGAGTCGGGAACGTTGGGAATAATCAGGTTTTGCTCGACTGTTAGGCGAATTTCGCCGCTGCCGTAAACATCAGCAATCCTGGCTAATTCAAACATTTCTTGAGAAAACATCCGCCCGACGGGAACGTGCAAGCCGATGTAGTTCAATCCCGGTTGCTTCTGGGCGTGAATGCCGATGTGATCGCGCTTATCCCAGAGAATTTCATCTTTTTCCGCCGCAGGTTGCAGGGGGAATCCCAATTGCTTTTCGACTTCAGCGCGAAACTTTTCAATGCCCCACTCTTCAATCAGATACCAAAGGCGGGATTTTTGCCGATTGGCCCGCAACCCGTAGTCTCGATAGAGGAGTAAAATCGTTTCGCAAACCGCCACGACATCGCGGGGATCTACCCAAGCATTGAGGGGAATAGCAGCGATACAAGCTTTAGCTGAGAAGAAACCACCGACGATGATATTAAATCCGATCGTATCGTTTTTGTAAGCCGGGATAAAAGCTAGATCGTTGATTTCGGCGTGAACCGAGTTGTCGCGACACCCAGCGATCGCAATGTTAAATTTGCGCGGTAAGTTGCTAAATGATGGATTACCGTCGCCATTGTTGGTAATCATGTCTTGAACTTTCCGGCACAAGCCCCGCGTATCGATCAATTCATCGGCATCGATGCCCGCTACTGGCGAACCCGTGATGTTGCGAACGTTATCCATCCCCGACTGAATGCTGGTCATGCCAGCTTGTTGCAGGCGATTGAAGATATCTGGAACATCTTCGATATGAAATTGCCGCAGTTGCAGGTTTTGTCTGGTGGTAACATCGGCATTGCCATTATTGCCGTAGCGTTGCACGATATCTGCTAGCACTCGCATTTGCCCGCTAGTGATAATGCCATTGGGTAGCCGCAGCCGCATCATGAACTTGCCAGGTGTTACCGCCCGATAGAACAAACCCAACCATTTCAGGCGATAGAGGCGATCGTTTTCTTCCATTGCCTCCCAGCCAATGCGGGCAAAATTTTCTAGTTCTTTTTTGACTTCAAGACCGTCTTTTTCGGCTTTAAATCTTTCAAACTTGTTTTGAGTTTCCTTTGCTGGGGCCGTTTGTACCATGGGGGCTATATCCTTATCAATCCTGGTTTGAAAGCACTAATTGAATTTGGGGAAATCGATCGAAATCGGGTGAATATAAAACACTTTATGTAACGAACAATTTTTCCCAACTGCTAGGTTATCTAGCATGGGGCATTAGATCGGTCAGCTAATTTACAGATGCAGATTTTTTATCGGAATACTTGTTAGGTTATGAAGATTAAATTGGCAAATAGGTAACTTTTGCTACAAAATCGCGATCGCTATGAGTTGGTTGCATCTAGAGAATGCTGTTTTTGCATCAAAAAGCTGCCGCGTGCCGCCAAATTTCAGCATCGCTAAAAAGCAAGTAGAGACGTACCCGCCGCTACGTCTCTACATTGTTCGTATTTGTCAAAGATAGATCTCGATCGATCGCCACGATTGGGTTCGTTGGGTTTTGCTGCGCTCAACCCAACCTACAGCGATCTCGTGGGCAAATTGCGAATTGCGAATTGACCATTGTTTTGGTCAAGGACTATAAATGACTTGCGTTAAAACCCCTCCGCCTCTTTCGAGGTAGTATAACTTGCCATCAGAAGCTACTTTAACGTCAACCAAAAAGTTAAGCCCAGAAGCAAATAGCGTGGTTTGTTTGGTAGCACTATCGTAGCTGCGAATCCAGCCATTACAAAAATCGCCAAAGAAATAATCTCCCACATAAGAAAATGGGAACTTTACCGTTACTGGATTGTAAAATGCCCCGCCGACGATGGAACAGCCTTTGCCATTCCCGCTGCCATGCTGGTAGGCAAAGATGGGCGAAACATATCTAGAGTCGGTTTCTGGCCCCTCATATCGCGGCCAGCCATAGTTTGCTGCCTTGATGTTCTGATTGATTTCTTCCCAACTATCTTGACCGACATCGTTGATGTAGGTGCGTCCCGTCCCTCGCTGAACGCCAAAACTATAGGGGTTGCGCAGACCTAAAGCCCAAATCGATCGATTGGCCCCGCTAGCTGTTCTGTAAAAAGGATTATCGGTAGGAATTGTCCCATCCTTGTTCAACCGTAGGAGTTTACCTTTCATGTTGGCCAGAGTTTGGGCATTGTTGGGGTTAGCATTGTCACCGACAGCAATCAGCAAGGTCCCATCCTTCCAAAAGTGAATTGCCCCCCCGTTATGATTGGTCAGAGATGAAAGCGGCTGGATATCTAACAATACTTTTTCGCTACCCGGTACTACCAGATCCCCGTTAGCTGTAAACCGACTGACTCGATTGTGAATATTAGGAGTCTTAGCGGTGTAATAGACATAGATCCACTTATTTTGGGCAAAATTGGGATCGATCGCGATTCCCAGTAAACCTCTTTCTCCATTAGAATCGACCTTGCTCCGAATATCTAGGAAAGGGGCGGACAGCAAGCTATTTGACTTGACAATCCTGATTCGACCTTCTTGTTCGGCCACGAAGATCCGCCCGTCCGGCCCGATCGCCATGGTTGTAGGCTTAATTATATTGCGAGCGATCGGGGTAGCTTTAAAACCAGGTGGGACTGCGGCACTGGCTGGGGCTACTGTTGCTGCCAAAGAAACGATCGACAGTGCGATGCTAGAAAAGGCTCTGATGTTCATATTTGATGCAGACAGGGAAAGCTGTTAACTAGAGCGATGGGATTTGTTTGAAAACAAAATCTTCATCAAACTCTTTCAGCAATAAAGATCTCCAACAATTACGGTGAGGTAGGCATTCTGCCTGCTTTCGAGTTTACTTTCTGGAGATCTCTAATGTTTTACAAACCCTGCCGATTATACGATCCGATCGCTAATCTTCGATCGACTTTATATTGTTTTTAAGATATATTTGATGCGTTAATGGTTGCAGCACTATGTAACAATTTACTATCGACAATTGAAACATTCAGATGCAATTTACTGCCTGTTGAAAGTGCGATTAAGGGAAGGTTGCGCCTTGCGTTTTGCCGTGTCGAGTAGTGCGATCGTAATCGATATCTCGTTGATTGTATTTAGCAATGACGCGATTGCTGCGATTGTTGGCCGCCGTTTGTAATTCTTGGCAAGAACGGTAGCTAGGCATATTGTTGAGTAGCCCTATAATTTCCCGACTCGCGGCGATCCCATGTTGCTTGTGTCCGGCTTCATGAATTCGCAACGCTTGAGTATAGCGATTCCATTTTTGCCTCAGTTGACGAGAAGCTTGAGATGGAGGATTCCACTGGGGTAGGGTAATAGTAATATTTGTATTTACCTCAGTCTTATCGATCGCGCATCGATTATTTTCTACTCTATAGCTATATCTCCAACCTACGATCCAACGAGTCAAAGCATCGTAACGCCGATTGCCAAATTTAGGATTGGAAGGACCGATTTGGTCCATTTGGGCGCGAAGTTGGGTCGCTGTGGAACCGCCAATTTGGTAGTAAACGTTATTGACGGTAACGTTTGGGGAATTCTGCGCGGGAGTTATAGCTGGGCTGAAAGCGATCGCCGTGGCGATCGCTAGTGCTATGAATATCGTCTTCAATAACTTCATAAATGGCAGCTTCAGCTTGCTAGATAGTGGTTGAGTTAGGGGATAGCGATCGCCATCATAACTCAATATTTCCTCCAAACCATGGAGCGGTCGTTCGATCCGATCTCAGTTAGTAGTACCTTTAGAGTCGAATTCTAGATACCAGCAGCGCTTTAGCAGTTCGACTCGTTGCAGATACCAAAAGCGAGAGGGGTTGAGAACAGCTTTGTTATTACCATCGAATAAAGGCTGATTGAGAAATTGCCACAGCGGAAATTTAGCGGGATGGGATTCGTAATTCATAGGATTAAAATTTACCAAGTTATCGGGTTTAATTGGTTGGCTATTTTTAGAGCGATCGTTTTTTAGCGCTCTGATGTGACTTTAGTTGGTATGACCTTTAGAGTCGCATTCTAGATACCAACAGCGCTCTAGTAGTTCGATGCGGTGGAGATACCAAAAGCGAGAGGGGTTAAGAATGGCTTTGTTATTGGTATCGAATAAAGGCTGATTGAGAAATTGCCACAGCGGAAATTTAGCGGGATGGGATTCGTAATTCATAGGATTAAAATTTACAAATTTATGTGGGATGAAATGCTAGCACCCTGTATTTGGTATGCCAATTTTGTATCTAAAGAAACAATGCCACACTTAATATTCAATTTTCTTGGTGGGAATTGCGGAATCTAGAAAAAAATTTGGCGATCGAAGTCTGTATTTTCACGGACATACAAAAAGAGACGTAGCAGTGCTACGTCTCTAGATGTTTTTGAATTATTTAAATGGAGCTGGGGAGAATCGAACTCACCGTCCGCCCTGGGTATTAACCTTCCATTCGTTCACAGGTTTAGCCCTTCTGACCCTCAAGGCGGGGATCGTCTATTGTCCCAGACGATGCGGATGCTCTGGTAAAGTCTTTACTAGAGAGCCTACCAGAGGAAAACTCGCTAGTGCATCCGTTGGGGTTGGTCTGTAGTCCTTAACGGAGTCGGGCTACAAACTCTCGCACCTAACTAGAGGTTTTTAGGCAATAGCTACTGCCTTGCGAGAAAAAGCTACGATGTTGTTCGCAGTTACTTTTTTTTGAGTCCGGTATTTACGAGAGAAGACCCGCTCTCGACCTGAATCACAGATAGGCTTTCGCCAACACGTCGAAACCATTACAGCCCCGTGTCTTATATTTACCATTATAGTTATTTTTTTGACATCGCGGGGAGAGGGGGATAAGGGGACAATAATGATAACTAATCTACTTTGCCTGAGCAACGGTCACGGGGAAGACGCGATCGCTGTCCGCATCCTACAAGCACTCCAGCAACAAGAACATCCCCCCAAGCTGGCAGCTTTACCTTTAGTGGGAGAAGGGCAAGCTTATACTCAACTCCAGATCCCGATTATTGGATCGGTTCAAAGTATGCCCTCTGGGGGTTTCTTCTTTATGAAGGGCAGAGAACTGATCGGAGATCTGCGCAGCGGCTTAGTGCAATTAATCTGGTCGCAGTTAAAAGCGATTCGTAATTGGGTGCGATTTCACGCCCAATCTGGAAACCAAGTAGCGATTCTGGCAGTCGGAGACATCGTGCCGCTGTCATTTGCTTGGTGGAGCGGCATTAACTACGCTTTTGTCGGCACGGCTAGATCGGAGTATTACTTGCGAGATGAAACCGGCCTATTGCCGCGTCAGTCGTGGTTTCAACAATTAGAGGCTTATTCCGGCTCGGTTTATCAGCCTTGGGAACTTTGGCTGATGAAACATCCCCGCTGCCTAGCAGTTTTTCCTAGAGATCGGTTGACGGCAGAGATTTTGCAAACCCGATCGATTCGGGCTTTCGACCTGGGAAATCCGATGATGGATGGGTTTTTAGAGGAGAGAGGCAGTATTCTGCACTCAACGCTTAACGCTCCACATTTGTTAGAACATTCAACGCTTCACATTACGCTTCTCCCTGGTTCGAGGGTGCCAGAAGCTTATGCTAATTGGCAACAAATTATGTCAGCGGTAGATGGAGTAATAGCAGTTTTGCCGTCGAAATCTTTAGTGTTTTTGGGGGCTATAGCTCCGACTTTAAACCTCGATCGTTTGCGTCCTGCTCTCGTCGCCAGTGGATGGAAACCTATTACCGATTTATCATTCATTAAAGCCAATGCTACTTTAGTTTTGAGTCAGAATGCTTATGCCGATTATTGTCTGCGAGGGAATTTAGCGATTGCCATGGCAGGAACGGCAACAGAACAGTTTGTCGGCTTGGGAAAACCTGCGATCGCTATTCCAGGTAAAGGCCCTCAATTCACCCCAGCTTTTGCTGAAGCCCAAAGCCGCTTGCTCGGTCCGTCGTTGATTTTGGTAGATAACCCTACTGAAGTTGCTGGTGCTATGGGGCAACTTTTGAGCCAACCGGAGCGATGGCCGCTAATTGCCCAAAACGGCCAGCGGCGCTTGGGAGAACCGGGCGCTGCCCGCCGGATTGCCGATTGCTTGATGGCCAAATTAAGCTAGAAGAATATAGGAGTTCAGAAGTTCAGAAGTTCAGAAGTTCAGAACTCCGAATGTTGGAACTCCGATCGACTCAGCCTTTTTCTAGCCTGACTGCATACCATTGGAGATATTGTCCCGGTGCGACATCGAATTCGCAATAATTTTCCATCAAGTGCTGAGCTTGCTCCTCTACCGAAGAAAATTTTTGCAATTCTCTAGGCAGAGCGTCTGGTTTTAAAGCTAGCACCGCTTTCAACTTTTCTAACAATTCTTCCGCAGTCAAAAATTCCTCTGGACGATCGGGTTCGAGAACCACATAGGCATCTTGTTGATACATCAGAGAATCGGGCATGATTTCAATCTCGCCGCTAGCATTTATCTAACTCTAGCTTAATGCCATAGCCTATAATTGAGATCGATTTTGATATTTCTGTTTTTTCATATAGCTTCATAAATAAATATTGGAATCGAAAAAATGTAGTATCTTGTTTGGGGTTGGCGATCTTTTAAATTTTTATTTTTAGGCAATATGGCTGAAAAATTTATTTAGTTTAGTGGTCTATAATTTCTAAAACTTACGCTAGAATAGCTACTCGATGCCAGCGAGACTTAAAAATGCCTAATCTCACCCCTAAAAGCTCCCAAGATTACCAAAAATTGTTGACCAGTCAATTACAAAATCGAGAGCAACAACTGAAAAAATCTAGATTTTTAAGCTTGGTCAAGAAAAAAACACCGCGATTAGTGCGACAAGGGATCAATGTGGTGCATTCGATCGCCGATCCGATTTTGTGTCAAAGCTACCAAAAACAGCACGGCTGGGATCGACCTATTCCTCCTCTGCAATTAAGAATTATTACTTCAGATCGAACAATAGATGGTTATGTTAAATCTGGTAAAAGTATAGTTGATAGTTTTGCAGAAGAGCTAAAAAAATGCGGTTTAGCTCTCGATCGATTTCGTAACATCTTAGATTTTGGTTGTGGAGCGGGCAGGCAAATTCAGTATATGTCGGGCTATCGACAGGCTAATCTAACGGGATGCGATCCTAACGAAGCTCACATTAAATGGTTGTCTAAAAGTTATCCTGGCGCTAATTTTTACAGAACCAACTTTAATCCTCCATTGCCTTTTGCTGACAAGTCTTTCGATTTAATTTATTCAGTGTCAGTTTTTACCCATCTCAGCGAAAAGCTCCAATACGATTGGTTAAAAGAGCTAAAACGAGTCTTGAAACCTCAAGGGATAGCGTTGCTCACGACTCTGGGTGAATATGCTGCCAAACGCAACGATATTTTAGGAATCAATCGCCACCTTTACGAGCAATTAATTGCTGAAGATTTGGTGTTTAAGCTGACTCCAGGTACTCGTTCTCTCAACAAATTTATCAATCCTAAAGCTTTAGTAGAAGAAGAAATGTATGGATTGACTTATCATTCCCAGAAGTATATCGCTGAAAATTGGAGTAAATATTTTGAGGTGGTAAATATCGTTCCTGGATGTATTAGCAATCTGCAAGATCTAGTAATCCTGCAAAAATAGATTTAGGAATTGCCAAGTTCATTTATAACGGTAAAAGTGGCAATCTGCCAAGGTGCGATACGTGCTAGCGCACAGGCTAGTGCCAACGCTAAATTTGGCTGGACATCGGGCGATCGATCGAATTCAGATTCTGGAATTCGATCGATCGGTTGTTCTAGTAAATCGACTCTTTGAGTTACTTTCAAATCTAGATCGCTATGCAGCCCTAACATGGCTGCTGTACCGTGACATTCATAACATCGCAAAATCCATGTTTGGGGGTCGTTCTGCGATCGCTTGAATGCCGTTAAGATGAGATTATCTGCGGTTAAATTCAATAGCTGACCCGCAGGCGGTAGCTTTGGGGAAGTAGGATTTTGAGTTGATGAATGCTGCCATACTTGCAAAGGTAAATTGAGTTCGTATCCTCGCCGGACAGTACCAGCGGTTTCCCAGCTACCCGAATGAGGATAAATAGCATAAGTGAATTCGTGCCATCCTTTATCGGCTTCTGGATCTGGCCAAGTAGAACTTCGTAATAGTGTCAGACGCAAGCAATTCGATCGAAAATCGTAGCCGTATTTGCAATCATTTAATAAACTGACACCCCACTCATCATTACTCAAATCTGCCCATTGCAGGGCAGGAATTTCCCATTTAGCTTTTTCGGCTGGGGTTTGCGGTTTAGTAGTTTGCTTTCTCGCGCCGTATGGGATTTCGTAAGCGACATAATCGGCTTCTAAATTTAGCGAAAAAGCTGCTTTTACTAAAACATGAGTTTCTTGCCAATCAACTTTAGTTTCGATTTTTATCACCTTAGACCAAGCTTCTAAAACATAATCTTGATAAAAAGTCGATCGACCGATCTTACGCGTTACTCGTATGCGACTTTCGACGGAATCCAAGTCGCAGCAATGCTGAATTTTTAATAATTGGCTAGTAGGTAAAGGATGCCGTTCGTAATTAGGATCGATGTTCCAAGCATCCCAATATTGTCCCCCGTCCTCAAAAGCTTGTAGTTGATTGCTGGGAGCGCTGAGAATTTCGCGATTGTTATCTTTATCAAAAATACTATCTATATCTCCAGTATTCGGATTAATAGAAACTCGCAAATATCGATTTTCGATGACAAAATCTATTACATGAAGAGAGTGATAATTGTTATTTTTATGAGGGCACAACCAAAATAGTTTATAGCCAACCCCAGGAATATCTTCGGCGAGAAATGAAATGTTAGCGATCGTCGGAGAAACCGAATTTATGTTACATATTAATACCTCTTTGCCTTTTAAATTACGAATCTGCCAATCTAGCTGTGGTTGCCAATTATATTTAGGCTGCGGCAGTTGGAAGCTGACAACTTCCGATCGCGGCCAATTAGTGGGATTAAAAACTATAATTGCCTGGGCATCAGGTACGGGTGGATCGGGAAGTTGAATTTGAGAAGCGATCGCTTGGAAAGATTGCTGCAATATCGCTGTTGCTGTTTGTTGGACTTCTTGCCAATCTCGATCGGCTTCTACATAAACTTGACGAATTGCCGAACCCGGTAAAATATCGTGAAATTGGTTGAATAAAACTTTTTTCCAGGCAGTTTCTAACTCAGATTGAGGGTAAGTTATGCCAGTAGCAATGGTGGCTAAACTGGCGAACAATTCGGCTTGATATAATAGTCCTTCACTCTGACGATTAAACCGTTTTTGGTCTGCATGACTGGTATAGCAACCGCGATGAAATTCTAAATATAATTCGTCATTCCAAACGGGGAGGCAACTAGAATTTTCAGGCTGAATTTCTTGTAAGTAGTTACTAGCTGTAGTAAATTCTAAATCTGGGAAGAAAGGAGATGTTTGCCAGCGTCGAGCGACTTCTAGCATATCGCGGGTAGGCCCGCCGCCATGATCTCCTACTCCTGGCAACCAGAGATAATCTTTTAAGCCTGTTTTTCCATACCAATCGCAGGCATATTTTGCCATTTTAACTGGCTCGATGCCTTCGCCAATTGGGGCTGACATCAAGCTGAGAATTTGAGTGCCATCTGGTGCTTGCCAATAAAACAACCCATAAGGAAATTGAGTGGTATCGTTCCACAGCAATTTTTGGGTGACAAAATATTCAATTCCTCCTTGTTTGAGCATCTGCGGCAACTGCCAGCAGAAACCAAAACTATCTGGCAGCCAAGCAACCGTACTGAATTGACCGAATTTTTCCTTAACGTAAAGTTGCCCATAAAGTATTTGCCTGACGATCGATTCACCGCTGACGCAATTGAATTCCGGTTCTATCCACATCCCCCCAACTACTTCCCACTTACCCGCAATTACTTGTTGTTTAATGGCGGCAAATAAATCGGGTCTGTGTTGTTCGATCCATTGATAAAGGGCAGGAGTAGAATGACAGAAAGTGAGTTCGGGAAACTCTTTTATTAGTTGGATAGCTGAGGTAAACGTCCGCTGTGCTGCTTCCCAAGTTTCGCTGACAGTCCACAGCCATGCCATGTCGAGGTGGGCGTGACCTAATAAATGAATTTTGGATTTTGGATTTCCCCCCCTGCTTGGTGCAAGCTGCACGGCGAGGGAACCTCGCCGCGACTTGCATCCGCTTTTTAAGGGGGGTAGGGGGGATCTGATTTTGGATTGAAGAGTTTGACGGAGAAGAAAGAGCGATCGATCGAATTCTGCTACATTTTCTGGTAAAGCTTGCCAGTTAATTTCTTTAACTGCTTCTATCAGAATTTCTAGTTTATCTGGCTCGAAAACTTCTAAATATTTCTGTAAAACAGCTAATTCATCAGCAATAAAACCCGGTTCTAACCTCTCACCCCCAGCCCGGAGTCCAGATTGCTCCCCCTTCCCTTGTAGGGAAGGGGGTTGGGGGGTTAGGTCTTTCTTCCAGTCATATTCATAAATACAGAGAGAATGTACTAACGCCCCCGGATCGTGACCTGGACTGACTAGCCGCAAGGCAATATTAATTTCATCTCCAGGAAGTACGCACGGACTGAGAAGTATTCTAGTGAAACAATCGAATAAATCTCCCTCTTGAACCAAGCTACCATTAACAAATATCTGAGCCAATTCTGCCCACCATCTTAAGGATAGGCGTAAGGCTAATCCAGTTAAGGGATAACTATATAAATTATCGGGAATAATGAGTAGTTGCTTGAGCCAGAAAACTTTTTTTCCCGCATCCCAAGCGATATGATTTTTACTATTTAAAGTTACCGATCGCCAATTAGATATATCAGATTCGATCGCCACATCGATCGATAAATCTTCCGCGCAATACCGCCAGTCGGTTTGCACGTCAATTTGAGTCAGTTGGCGCAGCCTAGCGATCGCAGTTTCTAGGCGATCGTCACCAGTTAGCTTGCTGTCAGTCATGTTTGTGATTGTCCGAGCTTATTAAACCAGATGAGCAACAGTATTTTCTTGTGGGATAGCCGTCCCGGCTGTCACAATGGACAGGCTGAAAGCCTATCTCACCAGAATGTAATTCACTCAATTGAGAAATGCTATATCAAGTTGCTGCTCGATCGGATGGGCGATCGCGTTGCAGATACAATACTTTGTGGCCGATCGTATCGCCGTTAGTTAATTCCTCTATAGCTCCTAAAGCTTTGAGTGTAGCAGTAGTGGCAGCAGTTAAACCCGTGACTCCAATAATATTCATCCCTTCGTAGGGTCTTTCGGCTTTTAGAGTTTTGATGCCTTCGCCCGTATTGAGATCCCAAATCCTGATGGTTTCATCTTGACTGCCGCTGGCGAGGATCTGGCCGCCAGGGTGGAAGGCTACCGACCAAACTAAATTCGTATGTCCTAGTAAAGTTTGGCGACATTCCCCAGCCTGCACGTCCCAGAGTTTGATGCTATGGTCGCTGCTGCCGCTGGCGATGGTTTCTCCGTCTGGACTGAACGCGACTGACCATACCGGATTGGCGTGTTCCTCTAAGGTGTGGCGACATTCTCCGGTAATAACGTCCCAGAGTTTGATACTATGGTCGCCGCTGCCACTGGCGATGGTTTCTCCGTCGGGACTCCAATGTACCGACCAGATCCAGTTAGTATGACCCGATAAGGTTCGGTAGCATTCCCCAGTGGGAAGATGCCATAGTTTTATCATTCGATCGTAACTGCAACTGGCTAAGCTTTGCCCGTCGGGACTGAAAGCGATCGACAGCACCCCGCTACTATGTCCTTGAAGGATATTTTGACATTCGCCAGTAGAAACATCCCATAGTCTGACGGTACGATCGTCGCTGCAACTGGCTAGGGTTTGCCCGTCAGGGCTAAACGCGACCGACCACACCCGGCTGATGTGTCCTTGCAAGGTTTGCCAGCATTCTCCCGTGCGAGTGCGCCATAATTTCACTACCTGTTCGCCGCTGCTGCTAGCTAAAATTTGTCCGTCGGGACTAAACGCGACCGATCTGACCCAATTGTCGTGTCCCTGAAGAGTTTTTTGACACTTCCCGGTACGGATATCCCATAGTCTAATGGCTCGATCGTCGTGACCGCTAGCGAGGATATATCCTCCTTCAGTGCCACTCTTACTAATGGGAGTGGGGCTAAAAGCCACCGACCACAAGCGACTGGTATGCCCTTGCAGGGTGTTATGGCATTCGCCCGTATTGAGATCCCATAACTTAATGGTATGGTCGCCGCTGCCAGTAGCAACGATTTTGCCCTGGGGATGGCAAGCCACAGCCCTCACCCAGTTGGTGTGTCCTTGCAATATTTGGCGGCAGATGCCAGTAACGACATCCCACAGCCTGACGGTGCGATCGTCGCTGCCGCTGACTAGAGTTTGCCCGTCTGGACTGAAGGCGATCGATCTGATCCAATTAGTGTGGGCTTGCAAGGTGCGATCTCCTTTGCCCGTGCGGACGTTCCAGAGTTTAATCGTCAGATCGTCGCTGCTGCTAGCTAGGGTTTGGCCGTCGGGACTCCAAGCTAACGACCACACCCAATTGCTATGTCCTTCTAGAATTTGCTGGCATCGGCCAGTACCGAGATCCCAAAGGCGAACGGTGCGATCGTCGCCGCCGCTGGCTAAGGTTTGGCCGTCGGGGCTAAAAGCGACGCAGCGCACCCAGTTGATGTGTCCCGACAAAATTTGGCGGCATTCGCCAGTGTTGCCATCCCACAATCTGATGCTACAGTCTTCGCTGCCGCTAGCGATGGTTTGCCCGTCAGGACTCCAATGCACCGACCACACTCGATCGCTATGTCCAGTTAAAACTTGCTGGCACCTACCTAAAGATAAGCGATCGCCAAGCTCGTTATATATATCCCACAAGCGGATGGTGCGATCGGCGCTACCGCTAGCGAGGGTTTGCCCGTCAGGACTCCAAGCTAACGACCACACCCAATTGGTATGCCCTTTACAGGCGCTAATTTTTTGACCGTCTGCGACTTGCCAGATGCGAATTTCGCCATCAGCATCGCCTGTGGCTAAGAGTTTCCCATCAGGACTGAAGGCGACTGCCAGAGTAATGCTTAAATCTTCAGTAAAGACCGATTTGGCTAGATCTGAGTAAGCAAAGTTAACTCGTTTCAAGTTCCGACCTTGGAGGTAGGCTTGCCAAACGCACAAGTTAGAAAAATCCCAGCCAGTTAGATCGGTTTGGAGTTGACCGAACAGGTTCAGCAGATTTCCGACGGCATATCCCGGCGATCGCGGTGCTTGTTCTTGCAATTTGTAGATAATTTGCTGTAACTTTTCTTCTAACAATCGGCGGTCTTTAACTGCTGTTAGGAGTTTAGCGATCGCGGGTTCTAAAATCAGGCGATATGCCGTGTTTCTAACGTATTCTTTTCCTTGGGCTTTAACCAGAACGTGAGCGTTCAAAATTTCGATTTCGCCGTAGATAATCTCGTTACAAACTTCTGAAATTAATTGTTCGGTCATGTAGTCCATGACTACTGGTTGTTGAGTAAACCCAGCGGTCGTTTTTTCGATCAGCGATCGCTGGCTCAAAGATCGCAAAGTTTCTGGCAAGTTTTGTTGCGAATCTAGCGATAACAGATTTTCTCTCAAGTCGGCGATCGATACCGACTCGCGTTCGATCGCCAGCCAATACATTACTTCTTTTTCTAGTTTAGATAATCGCTCGAAGTGTCGTTTTAATAAGTCGCGAATATCATCAAAAACTAAAATTCCTCGGTCTAAAAAGTTTAAAAACGCAGCAATATCGCTATTTAATAGTTCGTGAATTGCTGATGCTACTATTTTGAGGGCCAAAGGATTTCCGGCATAGTGTTCGACGATCGATTGCCACTCTGCTTCTGAAGCTGAAAATTCACCTTTTAGTTGAAAAACTTCTTTACCTGCTTCTACTTTTAAGCCTTTAAGTTGGAGCGATCGCACCGGCAGCGTATCGCCTTCTAATAATGAAATTTCTTTGGGTTTTTCTCGACTGGTTAGCAACAAGCAGCTTTGATGGCGTAATTCTCCGAGACGTTGAAATAGCTGCCCGTAGCCTTCATATCCGGCGCGATATTGCCCGACGCGATTGCCAGAAAGAGAGTCACCGCCTTGCATGATTGTCTCGGCATTATCCAAGATTATCAAGCAGCGCTGAGAGCGTAAATATCCCAATAAATGGCCGATCTTTCCTTCTAGATCTGGAGGCAAATTCGCTTCCGTATCTTGTTGGTTAGAAATAAATTGCAACAGGTCGATTAAAATTTCTTGAGGTGGAGGGGCGTGACGGAGACTGCGCCAAATTAAATAGTCAAACTCTGCCTGAATTTGCTCGGCACAGCGAATTGATAAAGTTGTTTTGCCCATGCCACCCATACCTAAAATGGTAAGCAAGCGGCAGCGATCGCTTATCAACCACCCTTTAATAGTTTCTAATTCTTCATCTCGTCCGTAAAAAGCTGGGACATCGACTGCTTCACCCCAATCGATTTTCGGTTGGCGATCGTCACCGATTGGTGGCGTTGCTGGTAAAGTTGCAGGATCTAGAACGGGAATTTTTGGTTCTTCGACGATTACTTGTCGTCGGAATACCGATTGAAGATTGCTTTTAGTGACTTCTTCTCCAAAAACTTTGGAAAGTAATTTCCATAATTGAAAACCAACTGTTTTAATATAGTTAGGTTCGTAGCCACTATTTTCGGCAATTTCTGGATAAGTTTGTCCTTCCCAAGCACCACGAAATACTTGTTCTTGTAAGTCGTTTAATTTTTCTGGTGTCAGAACTGTATCGACGATCGTTAAGGCTTCTTCAACAGTCATAATCTCAATTAAATCAACTTTTACTTGAGGTCAGACAGCAGGCAGGTAATACGTAATATAGGATTGCTATACCAGTTTCTATGGTAGTTGATGTTTCGATCGCTACTCAAGCTTTCAGCTACGGTATAGCAGTGGCGGCTTTGGAGGCAACGATCTGAGCCAGTGTCGGAACGAGGCGATCGATTTTCCAGCTTGGTAGAAATTTTTATCGATACCCCTGAAGCGTTTCTGCACGATCGATATAGACTGGCGATTGAAATCGCGCCTATACGATCGAGAACCGTGAGGGTAATGGTTAAAGGAGAAATATTTCCCTTTTCCCTCTTGCCTCTAGCCTCAACTCGTTCAGATAGCGATCGATCGCGGCCTCCAGCGTCGGTAACAGCACCCCCCGTTCGCTCGTCAAGGCACTGTAAACCGGACGAGGTGCAATCCAATTGAGTTCTTTGCCCGGACGGGCATGAATGTCAGTAGGATCGAATCCTGCTAGGGCGGCAACTTCTCGCGCCAAATCTGCCCAAGCGATCGCTCCAGCATTAGCTAGATGCCACAGCCCCGATTCCCCATCGATTAGCAGGTCTAGGGTGGCGTTAACTAGATCGGGAACGTAGGTAGGAGAAACAATCGTATCTGATGCCGCCATAAACTCTTGTCCCCTCGCCAAGGTGCGGAGGGCGATCGTCAAGAAATTGTAGTCATCCCAAGGGCTAAAAAAGGCACTGGTGCGAATTACTAGAGAGTGGGGATGAACTCTTAATACCTGTCGTTCGGCGATCGCTTTACTCTGTCCGTAGACGTTCAAGGGTGCAACTTCGTGACTTTCCGTGTAGGGGTCGGCCCGCTTGCCATCAAATACCAGATCGGAGGAAAAATTCACCATGGCAATGCCCCGCTCAGCGCAAGCTTTCGCCAAAATCGTAGCTCCTTCGGCGTTGATTCGATGGCACAGGTGCGGCTCTCGTTCGGCATCGTCCACCCGCACGTATCCAGCCGCATTCACGACTGCCCATGGTTGTAGCTCGGTCAGCATCCGCTCGACACTGGTTGAGTCTGTAATATCCATCTCTTGACGAGATAGCAAGCGATAAGGAATTCCGCGGACCTCGCAAAGGCGAGCAAAGGAGCGTCCTAACGTGCCTGTCGCTCCCACGATCGGCAGCGGCGGAGTAGAAGAGTAACCATTTGAGCTTTCTAGGTGCTTCATCTGGGGGGAAGGATCGAGCGCCTTGGGGTCGGTATCGATCGATCCGTCTAGGGCGGTTGAGTAGCTTACAGGCGGATATAGGAGCCGTGGCGATCGCTGCCACCATCCAGGTAGATCTAACAGGGGATGGTAATACTCTCGCCCTGCGGCTAAAGCTTTTACCATGGAGGCGATCGCCGTCGAACGCGGCAGGGAAGACCGGACATCGAACGCCCCTGGCTCGTAAAACCCATCGGCACGAGTTACCAAGCTATTCCAGTCATAACTTCCCAGCAGCGACCAAACGGTGACGGCTCGCAAGTCTACACCTGCGCGTCGCACAGAGCGACCCGCCTGCCAAATTTCCTTCAGCCAGCGCAACTGTTCCTCGCGGGTACAACCCAAATGCGCCTCGGTGATGGCAATGGGTAGCTGATAGCGTTCCCAGACTTCTTTTAATAAAGTGTCGCAATCGTAAATGCCCTCTGCCCGCACCCATACAGCTTCTACATCGGCGTACTGATGTTTGCCATTGCCGCCGCGCGCGTGCGGAGGATAGCGATCGATCCGTTCGTCCAAAAAGCGATCGCTACACGCATAGCGGTTGATGCCAACGATATCGGGGGGACAAGGATGGTCTTGAAACCACAACAATTCATCTGCCTCAATACCCAGGTAACGCAGATAGTTCCACAAGGGATGAGAGGAATTAACGCGACCGCAAAGTAAGTCGAAGGACAGCCAGCGGCGCTCGTTCTCAAACTGGGCCTGGTATGCCAGTAAAGGGGTACTGAAGATTTTGCCCAAATCTTCGGTCTGCACGAGTTGAGCGTGCGGATTAATTTGTTTAATTGCCTGCATCGCCAGTACCGTCCCGCGACACTGGTGGATCAGGGCCTTGGCAAACATCAAGGCATCTCGCGTATGAGGATACCAGTGACCGTACAGGGCGCTAAATCTGGCTGTCGTCAGCGGTTCGTTTACCGGGGTGTAATCGCTCACCCAAGGGTATCGCTGGGCAACCGCACCAGCGTATGCGGCTAACTTTTCTGGAAATGCTGGATCGATGAGGCTGGTATCGCGAGGCCCGCTACCGTGATGCACTAGACCTACAATCGGGCGAATGCCAAGATCGTCTAGGTAAGTCAATCTTCGATCGGCCCACGACCAATCTGCTCGTTCTAATCCATTGGGGGCGGTGCGTTCCCAGAGAATGGGATAGCGAATGGTTTCGATGCCTAAAGCGGCAAAGCGATCGAGGTCTTCAATTCTAGAGGCATGGCCGTTGCTCTCTAGCTGATCGAAATAGCGATCGCCTACTCGATTGACCGTGCATTCAATTCCACCCCACAATTCCACATCTGGTGAAACTGGTTTTGAATTCATACATATTTTTTAGATCGAAACCACAGATGAACGCAGATCAAATCGATGAGTTATCGGTTTGTGCGATCGGTATAGTTTTGTCGATCGACCAACTCGAATTGTTTTAGGTTGACGAGAGAGACTTCCCATTTTGTAATTCCGATTTGCCAGCAGATGCTGATACCGGAATATTGAGAGATTTGCTGGTAGGTGCGTTGCCCACCGCCCGCTTACCAGCAGCGTTGGAAGCGATCGCTTTTTTCGCAGATAAGCTCTCTTTTTCGGGATGCCAACTCGCTCGTTCGGCCAGTTGGGCATAAAGTGCCAATGCCTGAGCCACTACCTGATCCATGTTGTAATACTTGTAAGTGGCTAGCCGTCCGACAAAATGAACGCCAGGTGTAGCATCTGCTAATGCTTTATATTGCTTGTAGAGTTCGGCATTTTCCGGGCGCGGTACCGGATAGTAGGGATCGCCCTCGGCTTGAGGATATTCGTAGACAATGCTGGTTTTGGGATGCTCTTGCCCGGTTAAGTATTTGAATTCGGTGACGCGGGTGTAGAGGTGTTCGTTCGGATAGTTGATTACTGCTTGCGGCTGATGCACTCGCTCGTTCAAAGTCTCATGTTTGAAATCGAGCGATCGATAAGGTAATTTGCCATAGCGGTAGTCAAAGAAGCCATCAACGGGGCCGGTATAGATCGTCTCTTTGTAAGGGATGATGTCTTGGATTTCGCGGTAATCGGTGTTGAGCATGACTTTGATGTTGGGATGAGCCAACATATTTTCAAACATCCGGGTGTAGCCGTGCAGCGGCATGGCTTGGTAGGTATCGGTAAAATAGCGATCGTCCCGATTGGTGCGCGTGGGAACGCGAGCCGTCACCGATTTATCTAACTCAGATGGATCGATGCCCCACTGTTTGCGGGTGTAGTTTCGGAAGAATTTTTCATAGAGTTCTTTACCGACTTTGCTGACAACCACATCTTCAGACGTGCGAATATAGTCTTTGGGTTCGGCAACCGAAGCAAAGAATTCGGTCAGTTGAAAGGCCGTCAAATTCGAGCCATAAAGTTTATTAATCGTATCTAAATTAATCGGAATCGGCACTAGTTGACCGTCAACGCTGGCCAGAACTCGATGTTCGTAACGTCGCCATTCGGTGAAGCCAGACAAATATTCAAACACCTCGCGCGAGTTGGTATGAAAGATGTGAGGTCCGTATTTATGAACCAAAATTCCCGACTCGTTGTAATGGTCGTAGGCGTTACCGCCGATGTGATTGCGCGTATCTACAATCAAGATTTTTTTGTCTCGTTGACTGGCCAATCGCTCTGCCAACACGCTACCAGCAAATCCTGCGCCGACAATTAAATAGTCGAACATGGGTTTATTCCTTAAAAGCAAATATTTAACTCGCCAACTTGTTATCGTTGGTACTAACAGAAACGGATGGCTTAATTCCCGATCGCACTGATTTGGCAGTATGAGGGCCGCCGTTTGTCCTTTGATTTGAGGTGGCGATCGCTTCTTCAATCAGATCGTTCATCGCCTGCCAAGTGCGATCCCAGGAGGTTTGCGATAAAAAGGTATCGACCCGACTCAACCACTCTGAATCGGCTTGCTTTTGCTCTAGAGCAGCAGCGATCGCGTCGATAAACTCTGGAACGGTGTCGGCAATATGCACCAACCCCTCCTCACCATAGGGACGCACCACGTCGCGAATGGAGGTTGAAACTACGGGTTTGCCTGCGGCCAAGTATTCAGGGGTTTTAGTCGGACTGATGAAACGGGTCGATTCATTGCGGGCAAAGGGCAACAACGCCACGTCCCAACTCGCTAGATAGCTGGGCAACTCTTGATAGGACTTGCTGCCTAAGTAATGAATGTTGGGATGACGCGGCAACGTTTCCGGATCGATTTTGACCGCCGGACCGATAATTACTAAATGCCAGTCAGGTCTGGCTCTAGCAATTCCATCTAGCAAGTCCAGATCCATGCGCTCGTCCACCACGCCATAGAATCCCAATCGCGGATGGGGAATTGCAGCTTGACTGGATGGTTCTGCAATTAAATTCCTGGCTTGACGGAAGTGAGCGGCATCAATGCTGCTGGGAAAGGCGTGAATGTTAGGATGCTGATGCTGTTTGGCTTCATAAAGGCTGCGTCCGCCCGTAAACACTAGATCGGCCAGCTTAAACAGATGGCTTTCTCGTGCTTGTAAGTCTGGATGCGCTCCCTTAAAAGCAGATAACTCATCCATGCAGTCGTAAACGATCGCCGATGCCTTTAAGTGGTGAGTAAAAGGCACCGCCATGGGCGTGTAGTACCAGAGGATGGGTGCTTGAATTTGAGCCTGGGCGAATAGGGTATCGAGCAACCGTTGTTGGAGGGCGATCGCTTTTTGTTCGCTTACTCCTGCGGGCAAGTGCGGTACGGCTACCCAAACACCACACTCGCGCCTGCTAATGTCCAGCCACCAAGAATTATCTGGACTGGCGAGCGGTTCCTCTATGAAAAAAACTCTGCGGGTTTGAGCGCCACGGCCGAGTAAATGTTGGGGACGCTGATAAACAAAATCCCAGCGCAGATGGGAAAAACAAACCAGATCGCGGACACCCGGAACGACTAGTTCTAAACTCGGATCTTCAACCCACTTCAAAGGGGTTGAGTCGAGTTCTTGCTTTTCTTGCAGATGAGTATCTGATAACCATTTTGCCGATCTATCTCTTCTGCCTGCCTTGCCATTAGAGCGATCGCCTAAAGGCTGAAAACTATCATGTGTAGACATTTGTTTCTTTATAAGTGGTGATTTTAGCGAGTTAATTAAACTTGCTAAAAACTAAATTTTTTAGACAAACAAAAGCTATCTAGCCCTCAAAAGTTAGTTTGTTTGATGTCATTAAAGGCGATCGCCTAGCCTCGATAAGTGACAAACTCAAGCCAACGCTTTTGAGACAGATGCAGTCTTAAAACTGGGCGCTCGTTCCCTCGTTAAAAATTAGCTTCTTAGAAGATTAATAATTTTGACTATCTGCCAACCTCCCTCTTCAGGGAAGAACTGTCTCAGTCTAAAGTATAAGGTTGGATTGATGGAGCGCGGCAAATGGTAACTGAAAGCCGAGAACGAATTGACTAAAAATTAGTAAATTTACAGTGCTATCTTCACGTCAAAAAATAATAAAAATTAGAGCCGGAACAACCGCAATTAAACGAGTTATATCAAATCCGATTAATTGTCCATAATTAACGTAGGTTGGGTTGTAGGCGTAGCCTTAAGGCAGGGTACGGAGTGAAACCTAACATTTCTGGAGTGTTGGCTTACGCTTAGATCGAAGCAGCGATGGCGATCGATCTAGAAATTTACGATCGGCATTCAAGGCTACACGGAAATAGTTTGCGGTGTGTAAGTAGGTCCGTGACAACGAGGACCATCTGATGTCCAAATGAGTCTATCTATACACATCCGACGAGCTTGCATCTCGGTATCCCAAGCATGGTAAATCAGGTACTCGGTTTGACCATCTGCTCCGATCGCGATCGAGTTATGGCCGGGACCGAATACGCGGCCGGGAATCGATCGCAGCACTCGCGGTCCCGCTTCATTCCCAGCATCGGAGTAACAGCCCATCACTCGATCGGCAACGCCATAATCAACTCCGTAGCTATCCGTTTCCCAACGCCCACCACTGTAAAAACAGTAGTAGCGGTTATCGTGCTTGCGAACGCAGGGGCCTTCTAAGGTATGCCAGTCGTAGACGCTACCGTACATCGGGCGATCGGCTAAAAACCGCTGCCAATCGTGACGGGCCCGTAAGACTACCTTTGCGTCTTTAGCTAATTTCGTCATCGTCAGCAAGCGATCGACCACTAATGCCGTTCCTGCCCGCACCCCATTCTCTGTATCCAGAAAATCTTGGGCGTAGAAGAGATACCACTGTCCGTCATCGTCTTGAAACGGACTGGGATCGATCGCAAACGGGCAAGTTTTTGGATCGACTAGTGGCTCGCCTGCATCCTCATAAGGGCCTAATGGTTCGTCACTGGTGGCAACTCGCAACTGATGGTTTTTATCCTCATGTCCCACCGAGTAGTAGAGGTAGAAGGTGCCGTCGCGATAAGCAACTTCAGGGGCCCAAAAGTTATCTCCTAGCGCGCGATCGGGTCGTACCAGGGCGTTTCCGGCCAACTGCCAGTCAACTAGATCGCCAGATTGCAATAGGGGAAAGACTTGCCGCTGTTGAATCTCATCCGCCTGCCCTACGGCTTCTGCCGGGCCAGTACCGATCGCGTAATAAACCCCTTGGTACTGCCAAACAAATGGATCGGCAAAGTAATCTGGGTAAACTGGATTGGTATAGGTTCTCATACTAAATCCGCTTAGCAAAAGTTGGTTTGCCCTCACCCCGCCTCCGGCACCCCTCTCCCAACTCCCCCCTTACCAAGGGGGGACACAGGGGGGGTGGGAGAGGGGATGGGGGTGAGGGCTGGATTTATGGTTTTAATAACCGGATTTAGTATCATGACGTGTCTTTCCCAAGCTTTAAAGCTATCTGCGCGTCAAGCTTTTAATACTGAAAGTCGATATAATTTTCGACCTCACTAGCTGGTAAACGTTCTACTACCTGGCAGCGAAGTAACTGTTGCATTTGAGGTGGCAGGCTGTGGTAATAATCTCGCGGTAACGTTAAATCGACTTTTTGAGTATGGAGCCAGTGCATGACGTAACCCATAACAATCATCGGGCGCGGCTGGGGTGTCCGGTTAGGAGTGCCTCGATGTAGTGCTAGGGGCGATCGCATCATTACATCTCCTGGCTGCATATAAAACTGCTCCAGCAAAATTTCACCCGTCCGAATTTTGACTAATCCTTCTTCGCGCGACATGACATGAGTGCCTCGCGCCATCTCAAACGGCCCGTTTTCGGCAGTCACTTCTACTAAGGGAAAATTGACTGCTAGCGCGTACAAGGGGGTGACAATTCGATCGGAAAACAGCGGGCGAAAGTCGCGATGAATTTCTTGATACTCAGACCCCTGCATGGGGATGTCTGCCGCTAGCTGTACCAACTCGTACTCTTGATAAAAGACCCGATCGAGTACGCCCAAAATAGTCGGATTAGCAAACACTGCCGGATTGGCAAAGGGAGCCACCCAAGGCAATGTCAGATAACAGCGAGCAGTCCCTCTAGGAGCGACTCCACCCGGCCGCTGCTGTCGCTCTTGAAATAACGCCTCAAAAGCAACTGCCCACTCTTCAATTAACTGTCGATCGAACAATCCACGAATAATACAAATTCCGTCTCGATTTAGGTCTGCTGCTAAGCGATCGAGATCGCGATCGGTAAAGGTTGCCGTATTGATGCTTTGAACCATGTTACTGCCCGTTTTCACCGGAGAGCCTAAAGCTACATTTAAGACCAAATGTAGCCTTCTATACCATTCTATTCTCCCTAAAGGAAGAGGTAGAACGGCAGCAGTATTGGTAATTCTTCAAAAAACTCAACCTTGCCGCCCGCTCTCTCATACCAAATCCGGTTATTAAAACCATGGATCCAGCCCTGACCCTAAATCCCTCTCCCACGGGAGAGGGATTTTAACTTCTACTATTTTGTTAAAGTCAGGGCCTGTGGTAAATCTGCTTTTATCTTTAAGCGCTCTAACTTTTGGAAGCGATCGCTGAGCCAATCAAACCCTTTCTCTAAACATTGAGGGCAAACTTCACCGTAGTATTGACCTCGATCGTTGCAAACTAGGATTTTCGCTTCTGTCATTTCAAACTGTTCGTCGCAGAGCGAGCAAATTTGTTTTTGAAATGGAACGTAATTACACTCAATTTGAAGTTGCATATTTTCTGGCTATAAGCTCGTAGAATTCAACCCGTTATCTCTTTTGTCACTTTCGGTAGACAATGACCCATATCCTCGACCTAGAGTGATACAACTGGATCGTCTCCAAATCCGGTTTTTGAATACTCTTTTTTCTCTAGCTCTCACCAGCAGGCTCTCCTTATTTAGCAGCATTTGCGTAGCGCCTCCGCAAAATATATTTATGTGCTAGCAGAAAAGAGACTTGGATAACATAATTTGGTCTTATTTTGAAGATATGAGTTCGAGGTGTAGTTAACATCTAGCTTAAGAGTGAGGACAAACAGGCTTAGTAATGTTGTGGCCGCCAAAAAAATAAATTTTAACCAACTAATATCCGTCCTCGATCTCCAGCGCTGCTGTATCGATCGAGAACCGTTTGAGCGATCGCTTTTCCTTCTCCCGCAGCGACTAACGCCACGCTAGCGCCGCCAAATCCGGCTCCGGTCAAACGCGCCCCAAACACGCCCGAAGTATTTTGCAGAATATCTACTAACCGATCTAAAGCTGGTACGGAAACCTCATAGTCGTCTCTCAAGCTGGCATGAGAAGCATTCATTAATTTGCCAAAAGCTTCAGCCGAAATGCCCTCTAACACCTGCAACACCCGATTATTTTCAGAGATAACATGACGGGCGCGTTGGCGGAGGAGAGCGGGTAAAGAGTCTGCCATGTGAGGCTCTTTGACATCCCGCAATGCTTTTACCCCTAGCTGACGCGCGGCTTCCTCGCACTCTGCCCGTCGCTGGTTGTAGCCGCTGCTGGCCAGCGATCGCGCCACACCGCTATCGATGACAATGATTTCGGCTCCAGCGGGAAAGGGAAGAAGTTGGCGATCGAGGGTACGGGTATCGAGAAACAGCATATGTTCTCGATCGGCCAGGCTGGATGCCATTTGGTCGAGAATGCCGCAACTCACCCCGGCGTATTGAATTTCTGCTTGTTGTCCCAATCGAGCAATTTCTACGTCGGTGAGGTTGAGGTTGAAGAGCGATCGCAATCCCCGTAACGTCGCCACTTCTAAAGCAGCACTGCTGGATAAGCCAGCACCAATGGGTACGGCAGAATTAACAAATATATTTAGGGGAGGAACCGTATGTCCTGCGTTCTCCACCACGCGGATGCAGCCGTAAATGTATCTGGCAAATCCTTCTTCGCCCTCACCCCCAGTCCCTCTACCACCCCCCCTGTGTCCCCCCTTGGTAAGGAGGGGGGAGTTGGGAGAGGGGAGCCGGAGGCGGGGTGAGGGCTGAATTAGAGAATCGACATCAACCGATTCTGCTAAATTAGCGGAGTAAAAATGATGGCGATCGTCTAGGCTATGTCCGATGCCAACCGTAGTCTGTTGGGGAATGGCCGTAGGTAAGACAAACCCCTCATTATAGTCAGTATGTTCGCCTAATAAATTCACTCGTCCGGGGGCGCTGGCTTCAACATCTGGTACGGCGTTAAAAATCTGCTGAAAATCCATCTTTACCGCTCCCAAGGGATAGCACGGAGCCTCCCAGCAATTTCTATGTAGGGAAACCTGGGATCGAAGCTTAAATTCTCCAGGCTGTTATCTGGGTTCAAGACAAAGGTATCTTCGATCTTGGCCCCTGGAATGCTGGGATTCCAAGCCAGCACCATGTTAGCAGCGAGGCGATCGCTCGTCCCTGGCGTTGCTACCATTTCTCTGGCCCCATAGCCTGCGATCCCGCCCTGATGATGCTCTCGAATCGCGTTGGGATAGCCACGATCTTCATATGCCTTTACCAGGGCATTGTATATAGCATTGAGAGGGGTTCCCAATTGGGAGCGATCGAGAGCGACTGCCTCAATTTCAGCAATGGTACGATGTAATTTTTTGTCCGACTCTGACAGTTTTCCGAAACAGACAAAGCGAGTCAAACTGACGATTAATCCATACCCGCGCGCGCAAAATACCAGCATTGCCTGTCGTCCGATCGCCTCTTTACTAGGCAATGGATGACGGTATAGCGGTAAGCGGCGATCGCCTGCTGCTAGCGTCAGTACGGGATGTAGCCCCCTGCTCCAAAGTCCTGCTGCTCCCGATCCGGCCAGTCGATATTCCGTCCAGTCGGGTTGTGCTTGGGCTAGCACTTCTGTCATCGCTTCGCTGGCGAGTTGCCCGACTTGGCGATATCGTTCTAATTCGCTCGGTAACATTACCCAGCGATGGTAGACGAGCGATGGCGGTAAAGGCAATTCGTTAGAGGTGGGGCGATCGCTCAAAACGCTGCCGTTACCTGTAGCTTCGCGAACCAAAGATTCGCGAGCGGAAATCTGCGTCCACGGATGGACGTAAAGCTTATAGGAAGAACCTTCTAGATTATGGGGAAGTTGTTCGTCTTTTAGCCGTTGCGCTTCAATTTCGTCGGTGAGAATCCAAGCATCTGTCGCCGTCACCAAAACTTCAGCAACTCCAGTTTCTGCCGCTAGCAATACCATGTTAGACGCACCTGCGATCGCCCAAGCAAACCAGTCAGTTCCCCGCAAGCGAATTCCTGCGGACGCTGTTTCTTGCAGAGTATTCTGCATTACCTCTAATTTGGCAGAAACTTCTTCTAATCTATTCATCAGATTAAATTGCCTTTCTCGCTCTAGCTGTCTGGAGCGAAATTAGTCCTACTCCAATCAGTACGAGTCCAGATGCTAGAAATCCGATATCCCACAGCCCTTGATGGATACCGGGCTTGAGGTGATGAATGCCTAAAATGTGATGGTCGATAATCCCTTCAACTAGGTTAAATACACCTGCTCCCATTAATAACGAACCTACAAACACCTGACTCGATCGAGCATCCCTGGCATACCGTCCGGCACGCCACAACAAAGCAATACCCGTCAAGGTTAGCAACCAATCGAAGAGGTGAAACAGCCCATCTCCCAACGTGTTTAACTCCATCCCGGCAATGGTCGTATCGGTTTCGATGCTAGAAAACATATGATGCCATTGCAGCAGTTGGTGAAAGACAATACCGTCAAAAAATCCACCCTGCCCTAACCCCAAAACGAGTCCAGCCAGAAGTAAGGGGCGAGTGTTAGGAGATTGAATTTTTTCTAAGATAGGTTGGCTAATTTCATCTGTGTTCATCTGTGTTCATCTGTGGTCAATAAAGCGTTTTTGCTCCGAAGTTTTGATTTATGCAAGACTTTTATTGTTGTACAGAACTTACCCAAATCGAGCGATGACATAGCATGGGTAGGGGCGAATCCATTGCACCCCTACTGCGTATAATTTTCTGGCTATTATTTTTGTGACTTACGTTCCGTCGAGGGTGCTTGAGGACGTTCCGTGGCAGCAGGATTAACCTCTGTTCCTCGATCGCTGAAAGGATAGCCTTCTTCTTCCGGTAGCAAATCTTCCGGGTTGGCTGCTGGGGTGGTGGCAGCCGAATCAAGCTGTCCGGTATCGTGACTGTGTTTGACTCCCGATCCTTTATGGCTAGCATGACCGCTACTCATAACGTTTCTCCAGTTGTTTTGCTGTCCATTAGAAAACAACTTTAGCGATCGAACTTCATCCTTAATGCTGATTCTGAGGAAGAAGACTGTCTGTTCGTACTCGTACCAAATGCCGTTTTATAGACCTCTGGCATAGCTTAGAGGTTTGAATAAAAACCACAGATGAACACAGATGAACACAGATGAGTTATCGACTTAGGCAAGAGATTTTATGTCGTCTATAACCAGTTCTACGATCGCACTTGCACCTATGGCTCGATATCGACAGATATTACCTGCAACTCTTTGGCTTTTTCTTCGGGTAGGGCATCGTTAGCAAACATTCCGGCTGCCAGTTCGGTTCCGGCTAAGTATTTGAGTCTATCGGAGGTGCGGTAAGGGGGGTAAAACTCAGCGTGAAGGTGCCATTCGGGGTGAGGCTTCCCGTCGGTGGGAGCTTGAAACCATGCCATCAAATACGGAAACGGACGCTGCCACAAGCCGTCATACTTCAACGTCGCGGTTTTGAGCGCCCTGGCAAGTCCCGATCGCACTTCTGGGGTCAAATCGAGAAACGTGGCGACGGGCTGAATCGGTGCAACCCACACTTCATAGGGATAACGGGCGCATACTGGCACAAAAGCGATCGCCCATTCATCCCGATACAAAATGCGTCGCTCGGCTTCAATCTCTTTTTGAATTAAATCTGCTAACAATCCCCGTCGATGCTGTTGGTAGTAGTCGAGTTGACAGGTCCCCATGCGAGCGGGCACGGGTGGGACGAAAGGGTAAGCATAAATCTGCCCGTGGGGGTGGTGCAGCGTCACGCCGACCTCAACCCCTTTATTCTCAAACGGCAAGACGTATTGAATTTGAGGATGCTGGCCGATAACGCGAGTGCGATCGCCCCAGACTTGAAACAGCAGTTCCAGATGCTCTAACGGCAGCGAACTCAAAGCCGCTTGCGGGTCTTGGGTAAAGACCACTACCTCGCAAGCTCCATTTGCTGGCAGCGTATCGACAATTTCTGAGGGAGCCTCTGTAGCTGAAGGAATCAACGACGGAAATCGATTGTCGAACACGGCAATGTCGTAGTTGCCCGCTGGCAGTTCTGTAGGGAATTGAGGGTCTTTAGTCGGAGCTAGTGGGTTGTATTCCGGCGGCGGCATAAACGTCCGCCCTTGACGGTGGCTCGCATAGGCCACCCACTCGCCCCGCAGGGGATGCCAGCGCAAATGAGGATTTGCCCGCAGGGGATCGCTACTGGGACTAGGCGCGATTATCTCCGCCGCAATGGGGTTTCGTCCGTACAGAGTCAGATTCCGACCGTCTGGTTTTAAGAGCGTCTGAGAATACATCTTCGATTTGCGATCGCGCCACTTTCACTGATTCTAAGATCGTAGTTTGGTCTTCTTCACCGATTCCGCTGCCCAAAGTGGCAGATGCAATCGCCTCAATGGGGAACTTGGGCGTGCGATCGGCATACAGCAGCCCGTTGGCTTCTTGAAAGGTGTCGGTCAACTGGGTGTAACAAAAGCCAGCGAACATTTCCAGCTTGTTGGCGGTTTGCAACAAGGCGGCGTATCGCCGTTGAAACTCTGAAGCGTCGTGAGAACGAGCATAGCCCCAGGTGCGCTCCGATGCTTCTGGCTTGGTATAGGCAATGCCCCCAAATTCTGTGAGCATAATCGGCTGTCCCTGATGCGGGTAGCCATCGAGCGTCAACACCCGACCGCCGGGACGCTGGCGATCGAACAAATCCGACAGCTTTACTTCCGGGCCGTATCGCTTGGCCAAACTCTGCGGGTTGGTGTCGTAATCGTGAATTGCCAAAATATCTGTAGCCGCACTTTCCCAGCCATCGTTACCGATAACCGGACGAGTGGGATCGAGGGTTTTAGTTAAGTGATAGACGGCCTGAACCAAGTGACGATGGGCCGGAGTTGCCATTAAATCGGGTACGCCCCACGATTCGTTAAATGGCACCCAAACAACGATGCAAGGATGGCTGGCATCCCGCTCGATCGCTTCCGTCCATTCTTTCATCAGTCGTTCTACAGACTTGGGGGTAAAGCGGTAAGCGCTGGGCATTTCTTCCCACACCATCAGCCCTAGTACGTCTGCCCAATACAAATAGCGAGGGTCTTCGATCTTTTGGTGTTTCCGTACCCCGTTGAAGCCCATCTGCTTCACTAACTCCACATCCCGACGCAGCGCCTCATCGTTCGGAGCCGTCATTAGCGTCTCTTCCCAGTAGCCTTGATCCAGTACCAGGCGTAAGTAGTAAGGTTG
The DNA here is from genome assembly GCA_019359615.1 of Cyanosarcina radialis HA8281-LM2. Lineage (GTDB taxonomy): Bacteria > Cyanobacteriota > Cyanobacteriia > Cyanobacteriales > CCAP-1448 > Cyanosarcina > Cyanosarcina radialis. Next base: position 69,447 of record JAHHHA010000008.1, on the reverse strand, counting down.
GCCGTTGAGCATGAAGCGATCGCGCTGGATGCCGACCGTCCGCATGGCAGTATAAGATTTGACCTCATCCACCAACTGTTCCTGACACCAAAGTTGAATCCGAGCATCGATCAGCGTTGGCTTTTCAGGACTCCACAGCAATTCGTTACGATAGTCATCAATACCGGGATCGGATAAGGCGAGTCGGCGGTGAATTTCGCCATTCAGCACTTCGTAAGTATCGTTGACCAGTAGTTCGTTCCCCACCGTCAGCCGCACTTTCAGGTGCATATCCTTTTGGGGTTCCCCAGCGATAAATCCTTCAAAGCCAATTTCCCACCGCTCGAAATGAGGAGTCCACTTGAGACGAGCGATATAGGTTTGGGGGACTCGCTCTAGCCAAACGGTTTGCCAGATGCCGCTAGTGCGAGGATACCAGATGCTATGAGGATGGCGCTGCCAGTCTTGTTTTCCTCTAGGTTTCGTCAAGTCGTGCGGGTCGTCTTCTGCCCAGACAGTCACGGTCTGCCGGCCGTCCGAGCGCAAAACTGAGGTGATATCGATCGAGAAGGAAGTATGACCGCCTTCGCGATCGATCGTCAACTGGTCGTTGACCCAAACCCGCGCCCGATAATCGACCGCACCGAAATGGAGTAAAACGCGATCGCCGCTGGGAAAAACTTCAAACTCGCGCTCGTACCAGCAGTTGGGATGAAACCCCGGATCGTGAATACCACTTTGGATAGATTCGGGAGCAAAAGGAACTTCGATATACTGATCCCAATTTAAAATATCGCTGGGTCGCGTATACTGCCCTTCATCGTCGTAGGTAAACTTCCAAGTGCCATTGAGGGAAGTCCATCGATCGCGCTGCAACTGGGGACGGGGATACGCCATATCGTCCTGCAATCTGGTTGTAGCCACCAGATCGCAAGGGTCTTGTTCTACGAGACATTTACCAAAGGCTTTCATGGGGATATCGAACCAAACTGCGTTTTGCGAGGATGCCAGAACGCGCATCCCCGCATAGTTCTATTTTTGCAGGTTTTTAAAATTTCCACCCACATTTAATCTCGATCTCAATGGGGACAGCCCAGAGGGCTACAGTTCGACAAGCTCACCGCAAGTCCCACAAGAATTACCTAATTATTTTTTTAATTTCCGTGAATCGAGGATCTTTTCTATTTACTTGTCGCTAGAGTATCAGGCGCTCGTCTTTGGTAATTCTATCTTTTGAGGTAAAAATTGTGGCGTGGCTGGCGATTATGGAACGCGAAAGCATCGAACCTCTACCTTAAGACGGTCTAGTTGCAGCTTATTGATATCTCGTGTCTCTTCCTGATGAAAGAGAACCCAACGATCGAGGTTTTCTAAAGTGAGATTGAAAGAACTACTAGCTTTTGACTTTTGACTTGTTAATGACTTATGGAATATCGGCAGTTAGGTAAACACGGCATTCGAGTTTCAGAAATTTGTTTGGGGTCTTGGCTCACATATGGTGGCGCAACGGCAGAAGATACTGGCCGTCAATGTATCGAGCAAGCCTATGATTTGGGAATTAATTTCTTTGATACGGCAAATGTCTATGCTAGGGGAGAAGCCGAAAAAATAGTCGGTAAGGTGCTGCGGCAGTATCGGCGCGAGTCTTACGTACTGGCAACCAAAGTTTATTTTCCCGTGGGCAACGGCCCCAACGATCGAGGGTTATCGCGCAAACATATTTTGGAACAATGCGATGCCAGTTTGAAGCGATTGGGGCTAGACTACATCGACCTCTACCAAGCCCATCGTTACGACCCCACCGTACCGCTGGCTGAAACGCTGATGGCGTTCGACCTGCTGGTGAAACAGGGAAAAATCCTTTATTACGGGGTTTCTGAGTGGAGTGCCGGACAACTGGCCCATGCGACCGACCTGACTCGGTTGGCAAATCTAGCACCGATCGCATCGGATCAACCCCGCTATCATATGCTCGATCGAACGATCGAAAAAGAAGTGTTGCCCCTGTGCCGTCGAGAAGGGATTGGCATCATCAATTACTCCCCCTTGGCGCAAGGGTTGCTGACTGGTAAGTACAAACCCGATGGGGACTTACCAGAGGGTTCGCGGGCTAGCGATCCCAAACAGAATATGTTTTTGAACCATGGAGAATTCGATCGACGGCAGTTACTCAAGGTGCAACAACTGTTACCCATCGCCGAGCGGGAAGGATTGAGTCTGAGCCAACTGGCACTTGCTTGGTGCTTGCGCCATGTAGAACTTAGTAGCGTCATCATCGGTGCCAGCCAACCCGCACAGGTACGAGAAAACGTTGGGGCATCGGGCAAACAACTGTCTGCGGCAACTATCGAACAGATAGAAGAAGTCCTGGCCAGCGAGAGCGGCGATCGCCTCACCGTTGGGGTTTAAACAGTTCTTAACGCGAGGAAAGATAGCGAACTTGCCCTCTTGCTCCCTCTCCCGTCGGCGATCGCGTACACCCATCTCGCCCTCACCCTAAATCCCTCTCCCACGGGAGAGGGACTTTAAGCAAAATAATTCGGAATTTTGAATTAAACTCCTTTCCTCCGAACTCCGAACTCGTTTGACTCCGGCTCCCCTTCTCCCTGGGGAGAAGGGGTTGGGGGATGAGGGCTAGATGGCTAGGGTTTAAAAACCGGATTTGAGAGCGATTCGCTGGGTATTGCCAATTTCCCGTCATCATCAGGAGTTTTCGATCGATGCACATCAACTACTACAGCTTATTTATCTTCATTGCCGTGGCGATCGCTTTTTTACCAGGTTTTCTGTTGCTCGATCGCTGGTGGCGCGAACAAAGTTACGACTTATCGGGTAAAACCATTTTGATTACAGGAGGTTCGCGAGGATTGGGGCTAGTAATGGCGCGTCAGTTGCTAGATGCTGGCGCGAGGGTGGCAATCTGCGCGCGGGACGAAGCCGAACTGGAACGGGCCCGAGCCGAACTAGAGCAGCGAGCCGGAGAAGTTTTCGCCCTTACCTGCGACGTGGCGGATCGAGTTCAGGTCGATCGAACGATCCAACTGGTGAAAGATCGCTTTGGCGAGATCGACGTTTTGATTAACAATGCGGGCACTGATATTGTCGGCCCGCTGGAAAACCAGACGATGCAGGATTACGATGACTTGATGAAGCTGCATTTCTGGGGGCCGCTCTACACTACCTATGCCGTTTTACCAGAGATGCAGGCGCGGCAATCTGGACGAATCGTTAACATTTCTTCGATCGGCGGCAAAACTCCCGCGCCCCACATGGTGGCCTATTGCGCCAGCAAATTTGCCCTCGTCGGGCTATCGGAAGGGATGCGAACAGAATTAGCCAAGGATGGGATTAAGGTTACAACTGTATGTCCGGGATTGATTCATACAGGCGTAGTCGATCGCGCCACCTTCAAAGGGCAGAACCGCAAGGAATTTGCCTGGTTCAGCATTAGCGATTCCCTCCCCCTGCTTTCTGCCAGTGCCGAAAAGGTAGCTCGCGCGACGATCGCCGGATTAAAACGGGGTGCAGCAGAAGTAATCGTGCCACTGCCATTTTGGTTCTCTGCTAGGTTGTACGCCCTGTTCCCGGAACTGAATACTAATCTGTTCGCGGCGATCGATCGACTTCTACCCCAACCGGGGGGAATTGGCAGCGAGCGGGCATTGGGCAAAGACAGCCACTCAGCCTGGTCGCCCTCCTGGTTGACTTATTTGAGCGATCGCGCCGCTGGCCGCAATAACGAACTGCCACCCACCGAACCACAGGTGACTGGGGAAGTTAAAGAGATTCTCAGCGATCGAGCGGGTCAATCCGTGGCAAGTGAAGAAGATAGAACGCCCGCCTCCACCCATGAATCAATGGGGGATTGACTCAAAAATTTGGCGGTTTCAGAGAAATCTAGCGTCTCTCGTCTCTACAGGCAAATCTATGGCGTTTTCATAATTCATCATTGAGAGCAGGTAAACTCTTATTTAGAGGCCTTGGGTGTTTTAGTAGGTCATCAAGCCGAGATTGCCAGCGACACCCTGCGCCCAGGATTGTCGTCTTTGCATTGTTTAACCGTTGACCAAACAACTTCCTAACCAGCCAGAAATCGAACCCCTAACCCGGATGCAAGTGCTAACGGCAATGGCGGTGACAGCGATCGTGTTGCTCCTAGCCGCTAAGTTATGGCTGTACTTTAGCCCTAACTCTCTTTTGCCTGTAATCTGGAAACCAGCAGATATCCTCTTAGGAGGAGCTATGGGAGTAGCAATTACGGGTGCTAGCGCGATCGTCTATCGTTTTTGGCCTGCTTATCGGCAAAGTGCAGACTATTACCTAGAGTTAGTTCTCAAGCCCTTAGTCTGGTCGGATTTGCTCTGGCTGGGGTTACTACCAGGAATGAGCGAAGAATTATTATTTCGCGGCTTACTCTTACCCACTTTAGGTTTAAACCCGATCGGCATAGTTGGATCGAGTTTGTGTTTTGGTATTCTCCACCTGAGCGGCTCTCAACAATGGTCTTACGTCGTGTGGGCGACAATTGTGGGGATGCTGTTAGGATTTAGCGCCGTAGCCACGGGTAATTTATTAGTGCCAATAGTAGCTCATATTGTCACTAACTTAGTTTCTAGCTATCTTTGGAAGCTTGGAGAATTGAAATCCGCTTGAACGGTCTAGTAAATCTCCTAAGACGAATGTAGCTTTCTTTCGTTCTTCTCGTAGTAGGTGCGCCTCTATTGAAGACTCATATCATATAAAATCTTTCAACGAGTCCGATCGCTCCCGCTTGTCAAACAATTGAGCTCGTGGACGTGATTTTCAGCCCACTGACAAAGCACTGCTAAGGGATCGATTAGCGTCTCACCCAACGGCGTAAGTGAATAATCCACTTGGGGGGGAACAACTGGATGCACGACTCGCCGAACTAGCCCGCAGGTTTCCAATTTCCGCAAATTTTGGATTAGCATTTTCGGCGACACCCCCTCGATCTTCTGTTGTAACTGACTATATCTCTTCGTGCCTTGCGAAAGCGCATAAATAATCAAAATTGCCCACTTGCTGCCAATATGTTCGAGAACTTGAGGAACCGCACAGGTGGGACTGAACTCCTGCTTCTTAGCGAGACAAGCCCTCGCTTGTTGTATTGCTGAGGTATCCATACTGTAATGCTCTATTTATATCTATTTTTACTGTTTGGTAAGTATAGCACTTTTAGGTAAATACTTCCTTTTAGGAAGTTAGATGTGCTTTGATTGGGAAGCACTCAATCAAAGCATATCTGAGAGGATAAACCATGAAATTAACTGGAAAAGTCGCGCTTGTAACGGGCGGTAATAGCGGCATTGGATTTGCAACCGCTCGATTATTCAGTCAAGAAGGGGCGAAGGTTGTTATTACCGGACGCGATCGAATCACTCTAAACGAAGCAGCTTCAACCATCGGTGGCGATCTATTAGCGCTTCAATCTGATGTTTCAAGGTTGGAAGAAATCGATCGGCTTTACCAGGCGATCGCGGAAAAGTTTGGCAAAATAGATGTCTTGTTTGCTAATGCTGGAATTGGAAGGTTTACATCATTAGCAGAGACAACCGAAGCAATTTACGATGAAGTTTTTACCATCAATCTCAAAGGGCTATATTTTACAGTGCAGAAAGCCGTAGCGCATCTCAATGACAATGCCACAATTGTGCTCAACACTTCTTTTTTAGGCGAACTCGGTCGTCCGGGTACGAGCGTGGTATCTGCCAGTAAAGCGGCTGTAAGATCGCTAGTAAAAACCTTTTCTGCGGAACTAGTTAGTCGTCGAATTCGAGTGAATGCTGTCAGTCCAGGCGCGATCGCCACTCCCTTCCACAGCAGAACGGGTCTACCTCAAGAAGTTGTCGCAGCAAATGCACAGAGGTTTATCGCTCAAATCCCGATGAATCGATTTGGAACTCCTGAAGAAATTGCCAAAGTAGTTTTATTTCTTAGCACCTCAGAGTCTAGTTACATTTTGGGTACTGAGATTGCAGTTGACGGAGGGATCGGCCAACTCTAAATCTGACCGATGGTTTCAAAACTTTCCGAACAGATAACTTGCAAATATAATTTCTTACATCCTGAAGGTGGAATCGCCAGGTGTCTAATCATCTTTCTGGTTAACTATTGGCAGTCGATCGCGAATATCTTTGAGACGACGTTGGGTATCGATGGGAGATCGCGGCGTTGGCAGTTCTGTATTCGGCCACGAAGATAGATCGAAACAAGGACATACTAAAGAAGCTACCCCGACATTCATTACCGGAACGGGCATCGCACACCGCGAACAGGAACTTACATCCCAAGCTGGAGTTAATAGCTGGGCGATAGTTTCGTCAGTTCCTTCGAGATAGCAATCTCCTGACTCTGGCAAGAGTATTTGCTGCCAACATTTTTCAAATTCTTCACTGTAGCAATCGCCGTTAATCACGGGTTTGGGTAGCAAAGCTTCTCGACCGTTGTGAATTAAGACTTTTTTTCCCAACTGAAACCAATAAGAGAGATACTGTTTAACTTGTTGTTCGGAAGCCATCTTTTTTAAAAGTGTTGAGTGTTGAGTGTTAAGTGTTGAGTTGAAAATTCTCTGCCCACTCTCCCTCTCTCATCTAGCTTAGCTTGGCAAAGGAGAACCGAGTTGACTGAGGTTGAGGACGTGTCCGCCAGTCACTAGATAAACTGGATTAGCTATCGCTCCCACTTGCCTGACTAGTTTTCCCAAGCGATCGCGGAACGATCGGCCGCTCTGATAGGCTGGAACTACACCCCAACCAGTTTCCTCGGCTACCAATATCGCCTCCGCCGAGGTTTGCCGCAAACTCTCTAGCAATTCTTGGACGATATTTTCCCAACTGTCGTCATCAACCGCTAGTAAATTTGCCACCCAAGTCCCTAGAGAATCGATTAGCACGCACTCACTAGCGATCGCTTCTCGAATTGTACCGGACAAATCTATTGGGACTTCCAGCAGTTTCCAGCTAGCCGGACGACGACTTTGGTGTTGGGCAATTCGGGCTTGCCATTCTAGGTCAGATGGCTCGATCTGGGCTGTGGCAGTGTAGACTACCAGCTTACCAGAGGCGATCGCCAAAGTTTCTGCACACTCGCTTTTGCCAGATCTAGCCGGGCCCGTTACTAATATTAATCGTGCCATTTTCTCTTTGCGCACCTTTACTGCTGTGATTGCCGACAAGCTTAAGGACAGTAGTACGTTAATTCCCAATCGCCAGTCAGGCTAGTACGATAGAAGATAACTTAAAACTTGCAGATCGAATAACTGGTTCAGTCTTTGAAGGTGGGTCATGAGTGGGAATCAACAACCAAATAGAAAGCCGATCGAGCCGATCGATTACCGAGCGGGAGAGTACAGTTCCACCAATGACGATTTTTATGCTTCTCCAAACGAGGGGCTGAATTCACCGTCAGCAAATTCCTCTCGATCGCTTAACGACCCATTGTTTGGTACTACCCTGCATCACAAGTCACCGTCGGGCGATCGCAAAAAAGCTCAAACTCGCTCCCATTCCTCAGCTAATGTCGAGCCTTTTCCCGTCCAAAAGCCTCAGAACCAGACACCAGTATTACCCAAGTTAAAGTCTCCTCAAGTCAAACAATCTCAACCCATCACTAATCCCGACCTCGCGATGAACCTGCTGCAAGAGTTGCAACAGTTAGTTACCAGTTGGCAGCAAGAATTAAATCGAATTCAACAGCAAATAGAATCTCTTCATCAAGAAGGACCAATTATTAATGGTTGGTTAGAGTCTCACTCTAACGACCCAGATAAAAACATTACCTCTCTTCGACACGCTGAAATCGATGAATTGATGAATTATGTCGAAAAAACTCTGACTCAAACTGACGGTTCTGCTCTAGCTGACTATCGCCTCTGTGGATTAGATGAAAACGGTGAGTTATGGTCGAAACGCTGTCCGGCGAGACAAGTTCCGGCTGTCAGCTTAGCGATCGCACGTTACCAAAAACTCCGCCAACTGGTAAATCAGAAAGAACTGTTAGAGACTCGCCTCGCTCAACTAGCAGAAAGCCTAGTAGTCTGTCGCGGCCAGCTTCAAATTTAGAGGAGAGGGGGAAGCAGGGGAAGCAGGGGAAGCAGGGGAGAATTTTTAACTCAACACTCAACACTTAACACTTCCATAGCTTCTAAACTCCTAAACTTCTACTCATTCATATTCCTATAAGTAGCGACGGCTGAAGGAGATATGCGATTCAAGTATCGGAAAATCCAATACTTGAATACGGTGTCTAAAATCACCGGAAATGTGGCAATAAATAAAAAGTTAAAATCCCGATTTTCTGGCAATCCTAAATGGCGAGATATGCTTCCCAAAATAATCTCCCAGCCATGAGGTGAATGGTAGCCGACAAAAATATCGGTTAGCAAAATGATGATAAAAGCTTTAGCACTATCACTCAACCCATAAACAATTTCATCGATAAAAGATTTAAGAACAGCAATATCTTTTTTACTAAAAACTACGACTCCAACAAAAGCGATAAATGAAAATATATCGGCAAATACATTTTTAAGCGCGTCGGCACTTTTACGACTGTATTCGTCTTTGATTTCTGATACTTTTCCCTTAATTTTTTCCTCTTTTTCTTCTGGTGACAGTGGAGGAGTTAAGCCGATTAAGCTTTTAAATTCTAGCTCTTTTTCATAGATTTCCCATTCTAAAAAAGCCTCTTTTTCTAAATCGATGTTAGTGACAAAAAGAACTTTTTCTCCTCCATCAGTCACGCGATCGACGATCGGACCGACTACCCATATTTTCGTACATATTTGTACTACTATGGGCAACAGAATTAAAATCAATATAAATCTCAAAGAAATGAAAGTTTTATTTTTCGAGTTACGAAAATTCTGCACGAACTTTTCTTCAGCATTCGGATCTAACTCTTCTTTCAAACGCTTAAAAGTTCCCAAGATCGATCGCGGTAGCAGACCAGTTTTATCAGAAATTGATTCTAAACTATCTTCAGGCTCACTTAAATCGATTTTAGAGCGATCTATTTTAACATTTTTATCTAAATTATCTCGATCTACTTTGACTAGACTCGATCGCTCTACTGGCATCAAAGCCGAATTGTATCTAGTTAATACTCGATCGATAAAATTTAGTCTTTCAACGATTAGAGCTTGAGAATCTCGCTCGTTGACTGACGAATAGTATTTCGAGCGATTTGGGCTTTCAGTTACGTTGACGATCGAACGACTGGTTTTAAATTCTGCCAACCGGATCTTGATTTTATTCAAGTATTTATTAAGTTCGGATATCCAAAAATCGACGACATTATCGCTGTAATCGGCCGCTCGCGCAGATATTTTATTACCTCCAAAATGCTCGTCTTCAATTGCCTTGATATTTAACGCAGCTTGATAAGCTTCTTCTAGCGATCTTTCAGGAGTTGCAGATAGCCACTGCCTGCTTTTGCGGAGAGACGATTGTAAATTTGATAAAATTGGAATTTTCATAAATAGTTTAGATATTGAAGTTATTTAAAGTAAATAAAATGGCTTATAATAGATATAATTATTATGTGTTCGATCGCTATATTTTCTACCGCGTAAATGTTTGAACTGAGACTACTGCCTAAATTAGCTAAAAATAGGAATAGAGAACTGAAAAAATTATCTCAGGCGTTGGCGCAGCCTGTGCGTTAGCGCAGCGGCTCTGCAAGAGCTAGCACGTATCGCTAGTTTTGAATGTAAGACGTATATTAGCAAATTCCCAAGAGGAGAGGATGTGGTTTCTAATTCAATTTGGCTGACGGGTACGAGTCGTAGCGGTAAGACAACTCGCCTGATAGATCTATTTTGCCAATGGCTGCAAGAAGAACGACTGTTGGCAACAAGCAAGCGGAGTCGTTCTCGGCAAGCACCAGGGATTTTAGTTTTTGCTGCCAATGATGACAACAAACGAGACTTAGCCGACAAGCTAGCTGAGGCTTGTAGCGGGCGGTATCCCATTTTGGCCAAGACTCCTTTAGGTTTTTTCCAAGATGAGGTAATGCTGTTTTGGCCGCTGTTAATTCAACGATTGGGGTTGAAAGCCCAATTTCCGCTGAGGCTGCGCCCGGAAACAGAACAAGAGCTAGCAACTCGATTATGGCGCGATCGACTAGACAGCAGCAAGTTACAGCAGATGGCAGCCAACGAATATCGGGCAGTGCGCCGCATCCTAGATTTACTCCAACTAGCAGCCCTGAGCGGTACGCCAACAGAGGAAATTCCCCAGATGTTGGATCGGGGTTTGGAGAGTGGGGGAGAGGAAGATGGGGAGATGGGGAGATGGGGAGATGGGATGAGGGCTGCTTGGGATTGGGTAGGGGAATTATTGCTAGAGTGGCGCGGGTGGTGTTTAGAGAGAGGATTGCTTAGTTACGGGATAATTAGCGAACTTTATTGGCGCTATCTGTTGCCCGATGCGACTTATCAGCAACATTTGAGCCATCGATATCAGGCAGTGCTAGCAGATGATGTTGACGATTATCCCGCGATCGCCCGCGATTTATTCGATTTACTTTTAGATCGAGGAGCCATTGGCGCTTTTACCTTTAACCCTGATGGGGCCATTCGCTTGGGATTGAACGCCGATCCTCAATACTTGGCAGGGTTGAAATTCCGCTGTCAGGTAGAAACTTTAACTCAAAAACGATTTCCTTGCTTGGCTGAATCGATAGGAGAAACGGTAGTAGAACTAGCCACCGATCCGACTTTTTTGACTGCTCTCCCCGATGCTATCCCCTCAATTCAAACTATATCCAGAGGGCAAATGCTGCGGCAAACAGCAGCAGTAATTATTCGGGCAGTACAAAGCGGCGAAGTTAAGCCATCAGAAATCGTCGTCATCGCTCCTGGTTTAGATGCGATCGCTCGTTATACCCTAACCGAAATTCTGGCCACCAAAGGGATCGCCGCCGAATCGCTCAACGAACAGCGCCCTCTGATTGCTTCCCCGATGATTCGGGCATTACTAACTCTGTTAACCCTCGTTTATCCAGGTTTGGGGCGTTTGGTAGACCGAGAAGCGATCGCCGAAATGCTAGTAGTCCTCAGTAGTAGGGAAGAGAGAGGAGAGGAGCGGGCGAGAGAGTGCGGAGCAGGGGGAGCAGGGGAGGGGGAGATGGGGAGATGGGGAGATGGGGAGAGAGGGCGAAGAGGGCGAGAGGGAGACAAGGGGGAATTTCTTAACTCAACACTCAACACTCCACACTTAACACTTAAAACTGATATCGATCCGGTGCGGGCGGGGTTGCTGGCGGATCACTGCTATTGCCCGGATTTGGAACAACCCCGTTTGCTACCAGTGACGGCTTTTCCCCGCTGGGATCGGTTGGGACATCGAGCGACGGCCGCTTACGAACGGATTTTGCAATGGTTGGAGGTGCAGCAACAGCAGCAACAGATGCGCCTCATTCCTTCCTGTGTTGTTTTACTCGATCGCGCCATTCAAGAATTTTTGTGGAATGGTAGCTACCTGCCTTACGATCGACTGGCGGCGCTGCGAGAACTGATGGAAACGGCCCAACATTACTGGGAAGTAAACGAACGCTGGCGGCAAAGCGAACAAATCGAGGCTCCTGCCCATACCACGATCGCTCAATTTATCCTGTTGCTGCGTCAGGGTACGGTTACGGCCAATCCTTATCCTATCGGCCGTTTCCAGCCAGCGGCGGAAGCCGTCACCTTGGCCAATATTTTTCAATATCGTGCCAGTCGGCAATTCCACAAGTGGCAATTTTGGCTCGATGCTAGTTCCCCATTATGGATGAGCGGCGGGGCTGCTACTTTGTTTGCCGCTCCTTTGTTTCTCAAAAATTGGTCGGGACAACCTTGGACGGCCGCTGACGCTCAAATAGTAGATGAAGAAAGATTGCAGCGGATCGTCCGAGATTTACTCAGTCGGGCAGGCGATCGCATTTATCTGTGTCACAGCGATTTAGCCGTCAACGGGCAAGAGCAAACCGGACCATTGTTATCTTTAGTCAATGCCTCTTTGCCTTTAACAGCATAATCCCTCGGTTGAAAACTACGATCGATGCTATACAGGGACAGCCCAGAGGGCTATCCCACAAGATTTATGCCAATGCCAACTGGGATCGATCGAGATTTATACAGTAACTCCCCTTTACCCTTTACCCTTCCCCTTTACCAAAAACAAAGGGGAAGAGTTTTTGACTTTTGACTTTTTATGACCTACCCTCCAATGCCCAACCTGCCTGCCAAACCAGGAGCCAAGGGAATTAGGGTGGCGATCGTCAAGAACAGAGCCAATAAACCTAAAGCGGCTCTAGCATCGTCGGGTTCGGTAAGTTCGTTTAAGCTGGGACGTTCGAGATTCCGCTGCAAAAACAAAATGACGATCGCCCAATACAAAGTTATTGGATTGGCGGGATTGACGATCGAGACGATTCCCAGCAAGATCAGGGTAGCGATCGTCGTCCTTTGAGCCACTTTCCGGCCGTAAATCGCGTGGATAATTCTGCCTCCATCTAATTGTCCGGCAGGCATCAAGTTCAAAGCTGTAATTACTAAACCCAACCAACCGATAATAACCAGCGGGTGAACGTCAACAATGCTTTTGTGCAGATCCGTTCCTAACAGGGCCCGCGACAGCGAACCGACTAAAATCGAACCTTGGAAAAATTGCGACGGGATTTGGAACAAACTGCCATCATGAGACAGCAGCAACCCAGCAACTAACATCAATAACGAAACAATTCCGCCCATAGCGGGGCCGGCTATAGCGATATCAAACATCACTGTCCGATTAGGCAACAACGACTCAAACCGCGTAATCGCCCCAAAGGAACTGATTTGCCAACTGGGGATAAAAAACGGCAGGCTGAGGCGAATTTGATAGCGCCTAGCTAGCAATCGATGTCCTATTTCATGCGCTCCTAAAATCAGCCAAATGCCGCTAGCGATGGGCAGAACTTCCCGGAATCTTTCCACATGGGTAAAGAAATCGAAGCCTAAAAACAAGCCAGCAGTTTCTAAAGTGGTGGCAACAGTCGCTACCATCAGGACGATAGCCAGCACGTTCTGAGAAACAGTAGCGGGTTTGGGATCGTTGCTGCTGGGCAAAACTACGATCGTCGGCTTGCCTTCAGGATTTTCGACTAAAAACAGCCGATAGCGATCGCCCAGTCTTTCTTGCAAACTCGCAGACAAGCGATCGTAGACGACATCTGGCTCTCCCCGCAAATTGCCTTTAAAAATTGCCCCTTCTTGATAAGCGATCGTTTCGGTGGCAAAGAAAGTATCGATCCCAAAAATTCCCTGAATAGTTTTTAAGTCTTCCTCTGGAATTGGCAGGGGTACGGGTTCTAACTTCAACAGTGTAACTGGCGGTTGTTCTTCTTCTACTTTCGCTGTCGATTCGGCTTTCTCCTGCATCATCTTGGTCGCTCGTTCGCGCAATATGGCATCTTGGCCGGCGGCTCGGAGTCGATTGCCCAAGAAAATGTATAGTCCGGTTGAAGCTACCAATAAAAACAGAATGCTTACCAAGTTCAGGTAAATCCCAAAAGCAAACAACCCGAAAAATAGCAGCCAAGGAGACATCAGCACTACCGATTGCAACCAAGATAAAATTCCCAGTTTGCCAAAAGGTCGAGCGCGATAGAAGCCCCAAGCGAGGATACCTACGGCTAGCAGGGCAATTAAAGCAGTTGCCGTGGTTTCTGATGCAGTAAACATTGATTTTTTTAAATTAGCAGCAAGAGCTATTGAAAAGAATACAGGAGTTCAGGAGTTCAGAAGTTCAGGAGTAGGGGCGTATAGCCTGCGGCATGGTTTTGCTAAGGCGCAGCCTGTCTCTTGTACTTAGCATTTAGGCGATAACTTATATGACGTGTCCCAAAGGTTATTTACCAAATGCTTCGCCCGCAGATGGAGTTTTAGAGACGCGAGATCTCGCCTCTTTAGGGAGGTTCGGGATTGGCCCAAACTCAGAACAGAATGAAGTTCTGGCGATCGATAGGGGGCTATCTTTCCCCAGTTCCCACTGAATTGGTTTTAGGGCTACCCTTCAGTTTACTACTGCTCTCGATCGCTAAAATTGCCGCTAGAGGGATAAACACAACTCCATCAGTTAGAGCTTTCGCCATCTAAACCCAATTAAGAATTCTCTTTACTAGCTCGACGCACCGCTTCCACATCGACCTTCAGTCGCTCGGCAATTTGCTCTACAGTCATTCCTGCCTTCAGCAGCAGCAGCTACTACCTCTATTATCTCATCTCGATCCAGGATGCTTGTTTTTTCTTGTCTAGGCTGCGGGATGGAAAAATCAACAACCCGTACCAATCGTCGTAAAGGAACTGATTGCGGTAGAGATAGAGTAGAGATTCTGAAAAGAAGCGATGGTAAAGCGACTCGTCTTTTTGAAACTGAAATAACGCTGGAATATTTGGTAGAAAATTGCATCTCGTCGCACGGCTTGCCAAATCAATTCACAATTAACAGTTCGCCGTTCGCAAACCCCATGCTTGTTAGTAGGGCAGGCTGTAGGCATTTATGGCCATTGGGAATTAACAATTGTTTCGATCGGGGGATGAGGAAATAGAAATAACAACCCTACAGTTAAGAGCAAACAGATCGCCCCTGCCATGCCAGCTAGGGGTTTATTTGCCCAGCCAGTAAACCATTTTGGGCTTTTATCGGGATAACTAATCAGTTCTGCTGCATCCAAGCTCGACAAACCCCAAATCCATCCAGCGTGGAGTCCCCAGGCTAATCCGAGATTGCCACTATCTATCCAACGAGACAATACTAATACCATCCCCATCAGCCATAATCCTGGCAATTGGGGGATGGTTTCTTGCCGTTCCCACAACAGGTGCGACAGGGCAAAAATGACGCTAGCGATCGATCCTGCCACTAATGAGGAATAATTTGCTTGCAGCGTCGTTTGCAGCCAGCCTCGAAATACTAACTCCTCTGTGCCGCCGATCCACAACCCTAATAACAGCAAAGGGAGAGAAATTGCCTTCAGGCGATCGCCATTTTCTGCTTGCCAATGCGCCCAACCTAGCAGGCATTCACCCCCAAATACGACCGTTAACCCGATCGCCGCTAAAATTAACCCCAATCCTAACGAGCTAACTAGATAGATTGGATGGGCCATCGGGATGCCGCAATCGGCCAAAGATAATCCCTCCACCTCAATTGCTACCCAAATAATTAGGGGAACGATGAGGTAGAGGGGAATGAGTAGGAGTAACTTTGGCTCTGTTTTTATCGGCAAAACTCGCCGCAGAATTACCACAGCAATAGCGATCGGCAACCACAAGCCTCCCCAAGCGATAAAAAAAGCTACTACTTTGAATAAAGCTGGAGATGCTATTAAGAAATCTGTTATGCGTTCGCGTAGCGTTCCCGCAGGGAAATCGCCGATTTGGTAAAACAGAGCTATCTCCTAAGCCGCTTCTAGAACTTCCTCGTCGGCAACATCTTTGTCGCCTTCTACTTGAATCAGGTGAATGTGTTTGTAGCCCAGTTTAATTTCAAACTGATCTCCAGGCTTTAATCCCATTGCTTGGGTATAGGTAGCCCCGATGACAATTTGACCGTTTTGATGAACGCTTACCCGATATGTAGGTTCGCGACCGCGACCGTCTTTGCCACCTTCTGGTTCTAAGGGAACTCCTTTAGCAGCTAGTACAGCATCATAAAAATCTGTGAGATTGACGCGAGTTTGGTTGTTCTTGGTGACGGTGTAATAACCGCAGCGTTTTGCTGTTTCTCTTCGAGGTAGATTCGAGAGTTCTTTTACTTTTTGAAGCAGTTGTCTTCCTGTAAGAGGAGCGGTTGCAGTTTCTGTCATTTCGTACTTAATATCCTTTATCTTCAAGAGTGCCAAAGATATACGGACAATGCTAAGTCTGGCAAAAAATCGACTTGCAGATATATAGGCTGGCGGAATAGGGAGTTTTGCTCCAATGCTCGTTCTTATATATCTACTACAATATCGATTGCCTAACTCATCACCGAGCGTAAGATTTATCTGCCAATGTTTGGCTCTATAAAAAAATATATCGCTAAATCACCGTACTTTGACAACTATTTTTTAAATTTATTTTTAATATTCAAATTTATCCTCACAGCAAATTTCCCTACTATACTAGACGGTATTTGTGCTGAAGGCATGACTCGATCTAAGGGGAAGCCTTGCTGTACTACTCAAAAGAGACTAAAAAAATTAGCTCTTGCTTGTCTACAAGTTTTGATAATTCAGCCTTAAACTATAATTAGGAGTAGATAAATCCAATTGAGAAAAACTTTCTTTGCTGAGTTTATCTAGCTTCAAAAGCTTGCCTATTAAGGTTTTCAGCGAAAATACTCAAAGGCGATCGCTCCAGAAAAAAGAATAAAAATCCGCTCTTCTCCCAGCGGACTCATCTCTCATCCGGTTCCAATTGTTCGGTCAGAGTTCGTCAAGATGCAAGTAATTTTTCAGATCCTTCGGCAGACCCAAAATTCTCCTCCGCGAGTTCAGACTTACACCCTAGATGTAGAACCGGGCAACACCATTCTCGATTGCCTGAATCTCATTAAATGGCAACAGGATGGCTCTTTGGCTTTTCGGAAAAACTGTCGCAATACAATTTGCGGTAGCTGTGCCATGCGGATTAACGGCCGCTCGGCTTTAGCTTGCAAAGAAAATATTGGCAGCGAACTAGAGCGAGTAAAAATCCACTCTCAATCTGGCATCCCACAAATTACCGTAGCCCCCATGGGAAATATGCCAGTAATTAAAGATTTGGTAGTAGATATGGGCAAGTTTTGGCAGCATTTAGAGGCGATCGACCCCTTTATCACTACCAGCAATCGATCGCTACCAGAGCGAGAATTTTGTCAAACGCCGGAAGAGCGACAAGAGCTAGATCCATCTGGTAATTGTATCTTGTGTGGGGCTTGTTATTCTGAGTGCAATGCCAGAGAAGTCAATCCAGATTTTGTCGGCCCTCATGCTTTAGCTAAAGCTTATCGGATGGTAGCCGATTCTCGCGACGACGCAACTGAAGAACGGTTAGAAAAATACAATCTAGGAACGCAAGGAGTTTGGGGTTGTACTCGCTGTTATTACTGCAATAGCGTGTGTCCGATGGACGTAGCACCCATGGATCGAATCGGGCAAATCAAACAGCAAATACTCGATCGCAAAAACGCTCCAGACAGTCGATCGATCCGCCATCGAAAAGTGCTGATCGATCTGGTCAAAGCTGGGGGTTGGATCGACGAGAGACGGTTTGGATTGCAAGTTGTAGGCAACTCATTTCGAGATCTTAAAGGACTGATAAGTTTAGGGCCTTTGGGTTTAAGAATGTTATCTCGCGGTAAATTTCCTCTGGTTTTTGAACCTTCAACGGGTACTCAAGAGGTGCGATCGCTAATCGAATCGGTGCAAAAATTAGAACTTCAATCTCTTGCTACATCTACCACCAAAGACGAACAAAAATCATGAATCCCGAAACCGAATCTACTCCTGAAACTTCATCACCAGAACCTTATCGCGCCCCAGAACCAGCTTTTGGGTTTTCGCCTTACGCCGAACAAATCAACGGTCGCTTTGCCATGGTGGGTTTTATCGCTCTGTTGCTCCTAGAGCTTTTTACCCGCCAAGATCTATTTACTTGGTTGGGGCTGCCTTGAGAGAGCAGGGGGAGCAGGGGGAGCAGGGGGAGCAGGGGGAGCAGGGGAGCAGAGGGGAAAATTAACTACTGACAACTGACAATTGACATTCTGAACTCCTGAACTCCTGAACTTCTAAACTACCTTACCCTAATAGCTCGAATGCGGTAGGAGCCACTTTGTCCCGCTCCTGACGTATTGGCAATCACGATGTAATTGCCGCTGCGGGGTAGAACGCCCACAATTCTGGCATTTCTGCCACCGCCGCCGTTATCGTTCTGAGCTAGTTCGCGGCCGTTAGGAGACAGCAAAATTAAAAATGGGTCAATCTGTCGGCTCACCATATCGATTTGAATTCCTTGGCCCGCCCTACCCTGAAAAACGTAGAGGTCAAAAAAACTGTTATCTACGGGTAAAACATTATCGCCGTTGCCCAACCTAGCCGTGACAATTCTCCCCAATAACAGATTTTGCACTCGCAACTGTTGGCGCTGAGGATTGGGTCGCCGTACCTGAGCCGTGCGCGGGGCGCGTCCTTCTCTGACTGCGACTAAAAAGGGCTGGATACGGTCTACACCGATAGCAAAACCAATACCGATATTGCCTCCTTCCTGACCGCTGGTAAAAATAGCTGTATTGACCCCAATCAACTCGCCTTGACTGTTGAGTAACGGGCCTCCAGAGTTGCCAGGATTAATTGCCGCATCGGTTTGAATCAGACCCCGCCGACTATCGATCCGGCTGACAATCCCAGTGGTAAAAGTACCCTCAAACTGACCGAAAGGATTGCCAATAGCAAACGCCTTTTGGCCCACTTGCACCGATCCGGCAGAAGCCATATTAATAGTGGGTAAATCGTCTCGATCTCGTATTTTGACTACAGCTAAATCCAGCCCGCGCTCGCCAAAAGCGATGATATCGGCTTCCAAACGAGTACCGTCTGATAACACTACCGTCACTGGGCGCGTAGTATTTTGGATGACGTGAGCGTTAGTTAAAACGTAACCATCTTTAGTAATGATAGTGCCGCTACCGACACCGTTACTGCTATAAACCGACACCACCGCCGGACTAGCTTGTTGGTAAACGCGGATATTGACTTGTTCGTCTACATCTTGAGCTAAAGCCTTTGTCGGCTGAAAAATTTTCCCCAGATCCGAACTGACGTTAATAATATTAATAGCGATCGCCGCCCCAGCGGCTAAACTTCCCACAGCGGCCAGCCGCAGTCGTTTGGTACTCATTTGTTGTTTTCTGACAATCCCTGGAATTGTTTTAGCACATCGTCAAGCTATCGCCAGCGATCGAAGTTAGCTGGCAATAGGAAATTAGCATGACTATTAAACTATTAATTGTCTTTTTAACATTTAATTGGCTTCAGCGGCTACAAGTTCCCCTGCTCTATTAAAACCGCTAAATTGCTAAGTGTCGAGATTAATAATCTATAAGCAAATATAGTAATTGCTAGTAGATAGTCGCAACTAGCAACCAGCTACTAGCAATCATAAAAGACCGATCGCCATCGTTCAATATAAGTTTTCGCTTTCTGCATCCAGGCGCTCGATCGGCTGGTAATCTACATAGTCGGTGGCGGTTACATCCCGCTCTGCTCTCGACCTCGATCGCGACGATTGAGAAGGACGAGGACGATTTCTCCTCGGTCTAGGCGTAGGCTCCGAGAAGTTTTCTGCTACCTCGGTAGAAGTATTTGGTTGAGAGCGACGGCGTTTTCTTTCTCGATTGCTGCTAGATTCGCCCCACTCATCTGCTTCGGGAACGCGCTCTCCCCAATCATCGTTAGCTTGAGGCTTCCAGAAGTCTTCAGAGCGCTCGGTAGAACGTTTGTTAGAAGGTTTATTCCGCTTGCGTCCCGACTGTCCGGACTGTCCGGACTGTCCGGGGCCCAATCTTTGCTCGCTATACCTTCTAGAGTTCGAGCGATAGTCTTCTTCATAATCGTCAACCGGACGACTGCGACGGGGTTCTGCCGTTCCTCGCAAGCGACCTTTAATATATCGATCGTCTATCGGTTCGACATCTTCTAACTCAGCTTCTTGATACTCATATCTAGAACTTACAGGTCTTTCGTCGTCGATAATTCGCGTATTGCGTTTGGCTTGCTCGGTAGCAATACCTCGCATCTTCACGCTTTCAAACGCAAAAAACACCGCAGAACCCGCAAGGAGAAACTGACCCAACCCTAAGATCGGGTCGAGTCGCCATCCCTGAAACAGGAGGATGATGCCGCACAGCAGAGCGATCGCGCTAAAAAAAATGTCATGATCGCGAGCGAGTTCTGGACGTATCGAACGCAGAAAGTACAATCCCGCTCCTGCTACAGCCAGGAAAATTCCCAGAAGAAAGGCTGGACCCGATCCAAAATTTATCATTGCTGCTCTTGTAATAGCTTAGATCTATGTTAGCTAGTTATATCCAAAAAATCGCTCTCAAGTCTTGAGGATTTTTACGGAAGAACTTTGGGAAGCATACAGAAGTTCAGGAGTTCAGAAGTTCAGAATTCCTTATTTTTATCTTCTTCCACTTCCCCATATATGTTAAAATTTAGTATAGAACGAACGCGCAGGGGACAGGCGATCGCGTAAAGTGGTTCCACTGTAACTGGGTATCGTTCCCCAATAGTTGCAGCCTGGGTGGTCGCAAGAAACTGCTTCGGTAAGGGGGCAGTAGTTCACACATTTGATAACTAATAAATTGTAACTTACCCTAAAGCCAGCCATTAGCTTTGCTAGTGGCTGGCTTTAGTTAGAACGAGCGGATGCAAAGATTAAGAACGTTGAATTTTATCTTTTTGGCTAATAAAGATCAGTGCCACCGTAGCAGGGATCACCACGATCGCTGCACCCCAAAACAGGCTCCACAAAAAGTTTGCTAATGAAGGTGTCATAAAATCCTTGTCCTCTGTAAAGTAAAGATTTCTTTCTCTCAATTTTAACGGTTAGTTACATTTCTGAGAAGCCATTAACAAGTCAAAAGTCAGCTTTGGCAGGCTCAGCTACCAAAATCAAAAGTCAAAAGCTTGCACTGAGCGAGATCTACTGATGTAGATCGCTACTCGAACTGTCGATCGTAGGATCGAAATAGCTAAAGACTAAACTGTTGCTACTAAAAACCACCAATGACCGATATTACTGCGTTAGGAAATACAATCCTGGCTTTGATGCTGGGAGTAATGACCTTTTTGTTTATTTTTCGGATCGTTCTGACTTGGTATCCCCAGTTAGATCTCAACCGCTGGCCGTTTAATTTCATTGCTTGGCCGACCGAACCTTTTTTAATTCCCCTACGGAAAATCGTTCCCCCCATAGGAGGTGTCGATATCACTCCCATCATTTGGGTAGGAATTTTCAGCCTGCTGCGAGAATTGCTGCTAGGACAGCAGGGATTGCTGACGATGATGGTGCATTGAAGTCAGAAGTCAGAAGTCAGAAGTCAGGAGTTAATTTCCTCCCCTGCTCCCCCTGCTCCCCCTGCTCCCTCTCCCTACTCCCGGCTCATCATCTGTTCGACAAAATTGGTATAAACTTCCCCTTTAAGGAACTCTGGAGTTTCCAAGATCTTTTGATGGAAGCCGATCGTGGTGATTACGCCTGTAATGGCGCATTCCCGAAGAGCGCGTTTCATTCTTTCGATCGCAGTCGGTCGATCGCTCCCCCAGACGATCAATTTACCGATCAAGGAATCGTAATAGGCCGGGATTTCGTAGTCGGTGTAAACGTGGGAATCCATCCGCACTCCCGGCCCTCCTGGAGGCAAATAGCCGCCGATCCGACCGGGTTGTGGGCGGAAATTGCGATCGGGATCTTCGGCATTGATCCGACACTCGATCGCGTGACCCCGAAACGACACCTGTTCTTGAGTAAATCCCAATCTTTCGCCTCTAGCTACCCGAATTTGTTCGGCGATCAAATCTAAGCCAGTAATCATCTCTGTAACTGGATGTTCTACCTGAATGCGGGTGTTCATCTCCATAAAGTAGAACTTGCCAGAGCCATCTAACAAAAACTCTACCGTGCCCGCCCCGACGTAGTTAATCGATTTAGCTGCCATTACTGCTGCCGTGCCCATTTTTGCTCGCAGTTCTGGAGTCAAAACTGGACTGGGGGCTTCTTCTAGCAATTTTTGATGGCGACGTTGAATCGAGCAATCGCGTTCTCCCAAGTGAACGACATTGCCGTAACCATCTGCCAAGACTTGAAATTCGATGTGACGCGGGCGATCGATAAATTTTTCTAGATAAACGCCAGAGTTGCCAAAAGCCGCTTCCGCTTCACCTTGAGCGGCTAAAAACAGCTTGACGAATTCCCCTTCTTCTTTAACTAGGCGCATTCCCCGGCCGCCGCCGCCAGCGGTGGCTTTGATCATGACGGGATAGCCAATTTCTGCCGCGATCTCTAGGGCCTCTTTTTCCGAAACCAATAAGCCATCGCTGCCCGGAACTGTAGGCACGCCAGCTTTTTGCATCGTTTCTTTGGCAGTAGATTTATCTCCCATCGATCGGATCGCTTGAGGAGTCGGACCGATAAAAGCAATCTTGTGATCGGCACAAATTTCGGCAAATCGGGCATTTTCTGCCAAAAAACCGTATCCGGGGTGAATTGCCGTGGCATTGCGCGTCAAAGCCGCAGCAATAATATTAGGAATGTTTAAGTAGCTTTTGCTGCTAGGAGGTTCCCCAATACAAACAGCTTCGTCAGCTAACTGGACGTGGAGAGCGTGTCGATCGATAGTAGAGTGAACGGCAACGGTGGCAATCCCCATTTCTTCGCAGGTGCGGAGAATGCGTAAGGCGATTTCCCCTCGATTAGCAATCAGAATTTTTTCAAACCGCATCTTCGGCGCTTTAGATCTCTTGTATCAGTAGAATAGAGGCTTTTGGGGTTCACTTGAAAGATATAGTCAAAGTCAAGAGCTTGAACCAATCCGCAGCCTTGAGCTTTCTGAAGGGGCAGCGAATGTCTCAAAAGCCATATTCTACGCTTCATTCCCTAGATCTAAAATCCTGATACAGCTTCAGGAATCGCGACTCGATTTAGACCAATAAACCTAAGTTTTTGCCATTATCTTTAGCTAATCGAATTAAGCTCTGTCTCTCTTTGGGTTCGATGCCAAAGCGGTTGCAGAAATTCGTGATGGTTTGGCAATGCAAAGCGATCGCCTGACCGCGCAGTTGGTTGAATTTGACTTTGCCGAGGTATTTACGAACTAGAACTACTATGGGTGCAAACATTTTCCTTAACCTCTTTAATGCCAGCTTTGGTTCCTTATGTAAATAAATGTAAACTATTTGTAACAAATTGTAAAATAAACTTGACAAATTATTTTAAATATTTGTCATAACTACTATTTATCAGCGATCGAAGCCGAACCTTTATGGAAACTGGATCGAACTACCTGACTATTCGAGAACGTCAATTTGCCTGGGATAGCAACAGAGGGCGCACTTACTTAATGGGCATCCTGAATGTCACGCCCGACAGCTTTAGCGACGGTGGAAAGTTCAACACCGTCGAGAGTGCCATCTCTCAGGCTAAATCTTTGGTTGATGGTGGGGCAGACATCATCGATATTGGCGGACAGTCTACTCGACCTGGGGCAGAAGAAATTACTCTTGAAGAAGAACTACATCGAGTTTTACCTGTACTGCACGCCCTGCGGAATCAGACAGATAGTTGTGCTGCCGTGCCAATTTCGATCGACACCACGCGATCGCAAGTAGCCATGGCAGCAGTGGCAGCGGGAGCAGATATGGTAAACGATATTTCTGGCGGCACTGCCGATCCGCAGATGTTCTCAGCGGTAGCGAAATTGGGAGTACCGATCGTGTTAATGCACATCAGGGGCACTCCCCAAACCATGCAACAACACACTGACTATCAAGACTTAATGGCAGAGATTTACCAATTTCTGCAAAACCGAATTGACAGTGCGATCGCTGCTGGGATCGATCGCCGTAAGATCGTCATCGATCCGGGGATCGGCTTTGCCAAAACTGCCGCCCAGAACTTAGAAATTCTCAAGCACTTGTCGATATTGAAAAAACTCAGGCAACCCCTACTAGTGGGTCCGTCCCGGAAAAGCTTCATCGGTCAGATTTTAAATCGACCCGATCCGCAACAACGAGTTTGGGGAACCGCTGCTGCTTGTGCTGCTGCGATCGCTGGTGGTGCTGACATCCTGCGAGTCCACGACTTGCCGCAAATGTCGGAAGTCTGCCGGGTGGCCGATGCCATCTTTAGGTAAAGAATTCACCTTTCTCCTTTCACCTTTTCTCTTTCCCCTATAAATACTATGCCGAGATGATACGACTCAGCCGCTAACAACCCCAAACTACTGCAACCCATGCCGATCGCCATAATCGTCAGTTCGGGACTGCCAAACAGCAATGTCTGGGGGTGAAACAACGTCACGAGCAAGGTTAACAGGGCTGATAGACTGCCAGCGGCTAAAGATGTTTGCACGCTGATAACCGCAAAGGCATAGAACCCTTTACGAGCCAGGAGATATGCCAAAAAAGGAATCCAGACGGCTGACAGATAGGCAGCATAGAAACAAAGAATTAAGCCCACAATCTGACCGCCTTTGAGAGCGATCGCCAAAGCTAACATGGCGTTGACGGTAGCGATCCAGATGCGATTTAGGAGAGAAGCAGGGACGATCTCCCAGTCTAAAACGGTTTTGCTTTGAATGCGTAAGACATTGCTGCCCAAACCGAGAGCAGGCACAGTCAGAGCCGCGATCGCTACGATCCCCCAAGGGCTAGAGGCCCCACCGCCTGCCCAAGCCAGAACGTAGGGAATAACTGCCTTACCGCCGATATCAGCAGGTAAAATTCCCGCTTCGGTAGCTGCAATTGCGACTGCTGCTGGCAAAAAAGCTAAAGCGAACAACGTCACGCTAGCTAACAAACAACCTAGTGCAGCCGTTCGGATATCCCGCGCCTGGACGATAAACTGCTGGCATTTCATGTCGATCGATACCAGCAAAACGGTCGATATCGCAACACCTAGAGACTCAGCGCGGCTGACATGACCGAGGGCGGGGATAAATTCTAGAGGCGATCGCCAATATAAAGGCAAGCCATGCAACCTCCACAGAGCATAGAACAGCACCAACACGTTGAATAACAACAAGCCCCGAAAAATCCAGCTAGCTCGTTCCACTGGCAGTAGAGATAAAATGCCAAATAGCAGGGTTAAACCTACCATGCTGACTAATTTCGGTATGCCTACCACGTTGAGAATCGCCGCAGCGGCGATAATTTGCACCGCTTCAATGCCAATCAGCGATGCCCAAGACATAAACCCGACCCCAGCTTTCACTGTTTTGCCGTAATCTTTACCCAATAGAGTCCAAATTTGCTCGATCTCAGTCCAGTAAAATTTCACGAGGGCGATTAAAGCCAGAGCGCCCAAGCTGACAGAGACGGCATACAAGCTTCCTGCTACACCCGATCCGATCGCCTCTTCGGCAGTTCCTAACAGGAATCCCAAACCGTAATGAGCCGAAACCAGCAAAATTGCTAGCGAGAAAACACTCAATCTGCGATTTGGTTCGTCGTTCATTGCTAGTTGTCAGTAGTCAGTGGTTAATGGTCGGTTGTTAGCTATTGTCTCCTCTCTGCCTTCTATCCCATACGGGTACGATCGCATTGTCTATAGCGTACAGTTATTGGTGAGGCAGGGCGGGTTCGAGCCAACCTTAATGGTTGACGGACGATATTGCTGGCTAAACCCGCCCCTACAACTCGATCTCTTGCTATTTTCTTCGCCCTCTTCGCCCTCTTCGCCCTCTTCGCCCTCTTCCCTCCTCCTGGTATGATGATTCACATTGGAACCAGGTAGCTGCTGTGGCACATACTTTTTTAATGGAGCCAGGACGTTGGAATTTGCAGGGTAATTGGTTAGAACGCAACCAAGAAGAAATAGCCGTCAAAGGTCAGACATTAATTGCTTGGGGTCAAGAAAACTGGTTTACGATGGTGACTAAGTTAGTGTTTCCTGACAGCGATCGCCAACCAATTTCTTTGCTCTACAAAGGGCATCTCAACCTCGGCACCCGACAGTATACCTTTGTTCTCCAACATGGAATCTTGGGAAAAGTTGAAGGCGAGGGCTGGCTGGCTCCCCAAACCATAGTTCATAGATATTGGGTGCTAGGAAACGAAGGCAGCGAACTGCTGCCCAAATCTGCTCTCCGCCAGCGCTGCACTGGGTTTGAAACCTTATACCGTTCGGACGACAACACCTATTATTTTTCCAGTAGTATTATGGCAGGTCATTATCTCATCAGCACCATGGAGGCTAGTATCCAGCGTCAATTTTAACCTGACAATATGGGCGACAAAAGGGCTACACCAGCTAAAGTAAGGTACTGACAAAGCCTGAGAGCGAAAAATCGTCCGCGATCGGATCGGGGTTTTCCACGGTCATGTCAGAAAGGTTCATAATTTAAGAGTTAGCAAACAGGCATTCTTGGGAAGAATATTTACTAGCTACTATCGAAATTATTCTTATAGTCTTAGGTCAACCGAGATTTTTGATTTTCGCTAGTCTGAAAGACTAATTGGTTTTAGAGCCTTACAAATGAGCAAAGATCCTTACTACGGTCGCTTACTTTCCAATCGCTATCAACTAGGAGAGTTGATAGGTAAAGGGGCAATGGGTCGGGTGTATCAAGCCCAAGATAACAACTTGGGAGGGGTGATAGTAGCCGTTAAGTTTCTCTCTCAAACAGTTATTAGTAAGAAAGCCCGCGATCGCTTCGAGCGAGAAGCTAAGATATCGGCGCAACTAGGCGAACGCAGCATTCACATCATTCGAGTTCGAGATTATGGCGTAGACGACTTTACCGAAACGCCCTTTTACGTCATGGAATTCCTCAAGGGAGACAGTATTAGAGATGTCATCAAAAAAGAATCTCTGACGATGCCTCGATTTTTGAGTTTGGTCCGCCAGATCTGTTTGGGGTTGCAGTCCGCCCATCACGGGATCTTCATGGACAACAAACTGTATCCAGTAATTCACAGGGATATCAAGCCCAGCAACATCCTGGTGGTTCAAGATTTAAGTTTTGGAGAACTAGTTAAGGTTCTCGACTTTGGGATTGCCAAACTGCAAGCAGAAGAAGAGGCTACCCACTCCTTTAAGGGCACTTTAGCTTATTGCTCGCCAGAACAAATGGAGGGCAAAGAATTAGACAATCGCTCCGACATTTACAGCTTGGGAGTGATGATGTTTGAGATGCTCACCGGGGAAATTCCTCTGAGGGCAGATACTCACTCTTTTGGCAGTTGGTATAAAGTTCACCACTACCAACCACCTCGATCGTTTGAGTCGATCGATGCTAATTTCAGATTTCCTAAACCGATAGCTGACATGGTAATGAAATGTTTAGCTAAAGCCAAGGACAAGCGGCCCCAAAGTATAAGTGAAATTCTCCAAATTATAGAAACTGAAATTGCTAGCAAGCCGACGCAACTTCGAGAAGCGATCGAAGAAAAAGCCCCTGAAAAACCACCTCAAGTCGAACCCATAAAGGAACCAGAAAAGGAAAAAGTCAAGGAAACTAAAAAGGTTTCTCAATCTAAATCGGCTACTCAATCTACTCAGCCTACCAGAGAAACTCTCTATCTTTCAATTGATGACATTTGTTACAAAGCTTCTTGGCCGTCAGATAAACCGAAAGCGGAAATTGTCTTTCCTCATATCCTGCGCAATCACCAGGAATCTGTACCCAGTTTGTGGGTAATGTTGTCTCAAGAAGAGATTGAAGGTCGTCGGCGAAGTAACTCTTACAACCCCTATAAGCAATTTCTATTTTTGCCCTCTCCTCATCCGATGATGTTGTGGATTACAGCTTTATACAATCCGCAACAAGGTCCTAGATGGCTACCTTGCTATCTAGATCTCAAAAGTTCTATGGGGCAAGAACTAACTCAATTGTTAGAAAAAGTTGGTAGTTATCGCCTGTTATTCTTCAGTTTAGAAAAACCAGAACGTTGCGCTTACGTAATGAATTTAACAGTTCCATCAAAACAACGTCCCATGTTATTGGAATGGATAACTACTAGCAGAACGGCGGGAGCGAGCGGTCAATCTAAAATGAGCAAAAAGCTTCTCAAGGAAGAATTCGAGCGGCTCAAACCTCAAGTGTTGAGGAAATTGGAAGTATTGTAAGAATGAGAAGTTCAGAAGTTCAGGAGTATGCGCCGAGCGCAGGCTACGCCAACAGGAGTTCAGAATTTTAGAAGCTTCTAATTTCTCAACTCTCGAAACTTCCAGTTATTACCTATACTTAGCGATCGTGTCGGGCAAATCAACAGATATATTATTCGCAGTTGTTGGTGACATTCACGGACATATTCGCTACACGATCGAACTGTTGAAGAAATGGGAATCAATTGTCAAAGATCGGTTTGATTTCGTGCTGCAAGTTGGAGACTTTGAACCTAACCGTAATGAAGCCGATTTGCTTACTATGGCAGCACCAAAAAAGTATAAAAAATTAGGCGATTTTCCAGATTTTTACAATAAAAAAGCAGCTTTCCCTTGGCCGATTTATTTTATAGGTGGCAATCACGAGCCTTATGGTTTTCTCGATCGAATGCCTAATGGAGCGAAAATTGCCGAAAACTGCTACTACTTAGGTAGAGTTGGCAGTAAAGTTATCGAAACAATAAAAATTGCTGGCTTATCAGGAATTTATCAAGAAAGTAAATTTAGGATATCTAGACCGAGTATTGAAAATATTTCAATACTCTCAAATAAAGAGTATATCTACTTTAATGAAGAGGATATTCTTCAGCTACTTGACTATAAAAAAGTAGATATATTGTTGTTACATGAATGGCCTGCCAATATAATCAATTGTAACGAAATTCAGAGCTTCAAGGAAATAACTTGTGACAGTAATTTTAGTGAAGTTGGCAATGAATATGCTCGAATATCGATCGATTTGCTGGCACCAAAGCTAGTATTGTGCGGTCATATGCACTATAAATACCAGACTAAAATTGTTACTGGAGACGGTACGAATACAGCAATATATTGTCTCGCAAATGTCAGTCAAGGTGACGATGCAATCGCTATATTTCGCGCCACATCAGATGGAAATTTCCGTAATATTATAGATTAAGGGGTTTCCTGCAAGGCTTGCAAGTAGTCGATCGCTGCCTCTAATTTAGAAGGATAGGAATAAGCAAACTCTTCAAACCACAGCCCTTCTGACGAACGAGGATCTAATTTCTTTAACCAGGCTTCAGCTTGCTTAGCTAGCATCTGCTTTTGTTCTTGTTTTTTCTGTTCTTGTCGTAGTTGTTCTTCTTTGAGCCGCTGCTGTCTTTGTTGTTCTTCAGCTTGCTGTTGGGCTGCAAACTCAGCTTTAACCTCTGCAATTAAACTGTTATCAGCAGATGATGCGTCATAGTTTTGCCATGACGAGGGCGGTTGATAGCTAGTCGTGTTTTTTAGTTCGTGAATAGTTTGCTCGTCTAAGAATGACGGCTGTTTTTTCACTTCTTGAGGTTGCTTTTTTTCCTCATATTCAGATTTGATTTGAGATAGTAGATCGTCGATCGATTCCATAATTATTTATCCCTCATCTTTCATAATTCATAATTCTTCAGTCAGTAATTGCGTTCAGCAATACTTCAGTGAGGGTCATGTCTTCCATATCGTCAATTGCGATCGTATCTACAATGTCAAACTTGGCCCCAGCACTTTGAAGTTCGTCATCCAAAACCTTGAGAAACTTGGTAGCATCGGAATCGTTGCCAACTTGAATAAAGGAAATTGCTAATTCTTCATCTCGATCGATCCGCCGCGAGGTTTCGATAATTACCTTCATCACAGCTTTGCGATCGTCTGGTTCTCCATCTGTCACTACTAAAATTGTCTCTCCATTGGGCTTAGTTTGATGGTTAGCTTTTCGCTGCAAGTAACTATTAGCTGCATCTGCAAGCACGCTAGCTAAGTCAGTACGCCCCGAAGGCTCGTTTTCGTGGAAAATTTGGCCGACTTTGTTAGAGGTAACGTTATCATAGCGTTTGAATTTGCCGGAAAATAAGTAAACCGTAATGCCATCTGGATCGAATTCTTCGCATTTGCTGGCCACCGCTAGGGCCGACTCCTGCATCGCCTGCCAGCGACTTTTCCCCCCCGGCTGGTCTTTAATCGACATACTGCCACTTTTATCGATGATGAGGGTGTAGTCACGATTTTCTAGCATTTAGAGTCTCCCATATTCGATCGCTCTTATTACCAGAGTATCTCAGGAGAGAGGGGAGCGGAAAGAGGGGGGAGAAGGAGAGAGGGAGAGGGGGCGAGCAGATTCGTTGGGAGAGGTATTATGACTGTTGAGGAATTGTTGAGAAATTATGCTGCTGGGGAAAGAGATTTCAGTGGAATTGACTTGCGTTCCGGTAGTTTCACTAGAGCAGATTTGAGAAATACTAACCTGAGAGAAATTATCCTGAGAGGGGCCGATCTTCGCTCGGCGGATTTGACTGGTGCCAACTTGAGTAGCGCCAACCTGTTTGGTGCCAGCTTGATCCAAGCTATTTTGATAGGTACTAATCTGCGAAATGCTATTTTGACTGGAGCTAACTTGAGTGAGGCTAACTTGAGTAGTGCTGACATGAGGCAGGCTAGTTTGGATGATGCCAATTTGACCAGTGCTATCTTGAGGGAGACTGACTTGTTCCAAGCTGACTTGAGTCGAGCTATCCTGGCTCATACCTTGATGGGAGCTAAGAATATCGATATTTTCCAGATGGATGGCGTTCTCCTCTGGGAAACCAGACTGCCCGGAGGTCAAGTCGTTGGTCCTAGATACACCAGATGAATTTGGCTCAGTACGATCGCAAATATTGTAGGCCCTAGTGCGATCGCGGATCTCGTAGGTTGGGTTGAACGGAGTGAAACCCAACAGCAACCAAAGAATTCATAGACCAAATA
Source organism: Cyanosarcina radialis HA8281-LM2 (assembly GCA_019359615.1). Lineage (GTDB taxonomy): Bacteria > Cyanobacteriota > Cyanobacteriia > Cyanobacteriales > CCAP-1448 > Cyanosarcina > Cyanosarcina radialis. The sequence goes on along the minus strand of JAHHHA010000008.1, from coordinate 38,834 downwards.
ATTATATTTATCAACCCCGTGCAATATCGCCGCGATCGAATAGAAATAGAAACTCAATACTATGAAAATGTTGGGTTTCTGCATACCATGAAAATGTTGGGTTTCGCAAGCTCAACCCAACCTACTAGCTCAAACTTAATTTATTACCTCGCCATAAAGATCGTAAACGTCAGCAGCTTGAATTTCTACAGGGACGATCGCGGCCAATCTAGCTTCCCCTCGGACGTAAACCAGACCATCGACTTCTGGGGCAAATCTGGCCGAACGACCGATAAATTCCCCTGTAGCAGGGTTCTCTTGCTCGATCAGCACGTCAACTACCTTACCCACCTCGGCTTGATTTTTCTGCAAAGAGATGGGTTGTTGAACTGCCATTAAAGCGGCTTGACGTTCTTCCATCACTTCTTGAGGAATTTGGTTAGGCAAGTTGTAAGCTGGCGTTCCTTCTTCTGGGGAAAAGGTAAAAACTCCTACGTGGTCGAACTCGTGACGATCGACGAATTGGAGTAAATGCTCGAAATGCTCTTCGGTTTCTCCTGGAAACCCGACGATAAAAGTGGTTCTGAGAACGGCATCGGGCAGGGCAGTTTTAATTTCTTCGATAATGCGATCGTTTACTCGCCCTTGCCAAGGCCGGTTCATAGTCCGCAGAATTTCTGGATGGGAATGCTGTAAGGGTAGATCCAGATAAGGCAAAACGTTGGGAGTCTCTTTAATCGCCGCCATAACTTTGGGCGTTAAACCCGTCGGATAGGCGTAGTGCATCCGAATCCAAGGAATATCGACTTTACCCAAAGCGCGTAAAAGTTCTGCCAGTTTCGGTTCGCCGTAAAGATCTAAACCGTAGTTGGTGGTAATTTGGGAGATTAAAATTAATTCCTGAACGCCTTCATCCGCAAGCTGTTGGGCTTCAGTTACGATCGACTCGATCGATCGCGATCGCTGATTGCCCCGCAAATGAGGAATGATACAGAAAGCACAGCGATAATCGCAGCCTTCGGCTACCCGCAAGTAAGCCACCCCTTCTGAGGTAGTTCGATAGCGAGGGGTAGTTTCGTCGGCAATATAAGTCGGTTCGGCCGAAATTAGCTTAACGCGATCGCCTGTTTCTACCCGTTCGATCGCCTCGACAATTTGATGATAGTTCCCAGTTCCTACTACAGCTACCGCTTCTGGTAATTCCTCCAACAGTTGTTCCTGAAAGTGTTGCGCCATACAGCCAGCAATCACAATTTTTTTGTTAGCTTCGGCTAATTCAACCAGCGTCCGCACGGATTCTTGCCGCGCCGCTTCAATAAAACTGCAAGTGTTGACAATGACGTAATCGGCTAATTCTTCATTAGCATCGACCTGATACCCTGCTTGGACTAATAAACCCAGCATATGTTCGGTATCGATCCGGTTTTTTTCGCACCCCAAGTGAGAGATCGCGATCGTTGGCTTGTTGCCCATGCAGTTATATGTTTGTGCCTAAATAGTGTTAAATTCTTTGGATGGCCCGCAATCGATCATTTTAATATAGTTTTATTGCAGCTTGGTTTCGGTAAGGATGAAGGCTCAAAAAACTCTCCTGTCTCGCCCCCCGTTTTTTAAGTTTGATGAGACGTGAATTTACACAAAATCTTCAAGACCCCTAATCCCATTATCGGTGTAGTGCATTTATTGCCTCTGCCGACTTCTGCCCGTTGGGGCGGCAGTTTGAAAGCAGTTCTCGATCGCGCCGAACAGGAAGCCGCTGCCTTGGCTGCTGGCGGGGTGAATGGCATTATGGTCGAAAATTTTTTTGATGCCCCTTTTACCAAAGATCTGGTAGATCCGGCAACAGTCAGCGCCATGACTCTCATCGTCCAGCGGCTGATGAACCTAGTCACGCTACCGATAGGAATTAACGTGTTACGCAACGATGCCCGCAGTGCCATGGCGATCGCTACTTGCGTCAACGCTCAATTTATTCGCGTTAACGTCCTAACGGGCGTTATGGCCACCGATCAAGGACTGATCGAAGGGCAGGCACATCAACTGTTACGCTATCGTCGGGAATTAGGTAGCGAGGTCAAAATTTTGGCTGATGTCTTAGTGAAACACGCCCGCCCGTTAGGTTCTCCCAATTTGACCACAGCCGTTCAAGAGACGATCGAACGGGGACTAGCCGACGCGGTAATTCTCTCTGGCTGGGCAACTGGCAGTCCTCCTAGCTTAGAAGATTTAGAATTGGCGAGTGCAGCGGCTAGAGGTACGCCAGTGTTTATCGGCAGCGGTGCCAACTGGGAAAATATTGCGACTTTACTGCCAGCGGCTGATGGTGTCATCGTCTCCAGTTCCCTCAAGCGCCAAGGACGGATCGATCTGCCTATAGATCCCATTCGCGTCAGTCAATTTGTGGAAGCCACCCGCCGCAGTTTAAATGCTATGACAGAGGTGAAAACAGTTTCTTCGGTGAAAATGACATCTTAGGGAGAGGGGGAAGAGGGCGAGGAGGGCGAGATGAGAACTATTAACTCAACACTCCTGTACGGGCGCAATGCATTGCGCCCCTACTCTTAAACTTCTAAACTCCTAAACTCCTCACTTAACACTCAACACTTAACACTTTTTTTATGACTCGCCGACGTTCTACTCCTTGGATTCATCGCTGGTCGCGCATTATTATCGGTGCGATCGCGATCTGTGGTGCTTTAGTAACTGGTTATTTAACTTGGCAAAAGCTATCGGGTGGTAAAGCCGTTTGTTTGGCTGGATCGACTGGTTGCGATTTGGTTTTAGGTAGCCAATATGCTACTGTTTTTGGTCAGCCGCTAGCCTTGTTCGGTTTTTTGGCATATGTCAGCATGGCAGTATTTGCCCTAGCACCCTTAGCCGTGCGATCGGACGAGCAAATCGTACTCCGCAAAAATCTAGAAAATTGGACTTGGCTGCTGTTACTAGCAGGGGGGACAGCAATGGCTGTCTTCAGCGGTTACTTAATGTATCTGCTGCTTTTTTACTTCAAAACACCCTGTCCCTACTGTATTGCCTCTGCGGTCTTTTCTTTGAGCCTGTTGGTACTTGCTGTCATCGGTCGTTATTGGGAAGATGTCGGTCAGTTATTTTTCATCTCTATTGTGGTAGGGATGCTCACGCTGATTGCGACTGTGGGCATATACGCCAAACCGACTGCTGAAACTCCATCAGCCAGTGGTTGCACTCCTCTTCCCGAACTAACAATCGAACAAAGACAAAAACCTCAACCCCCTGCTGGCTGGCCGGTTACTACCACTTCTGGTGCTGATGAAATTGCTTTAGCCAAGCATCTGAAACAAACAGGAGCCAAAATGTACGGTGCTTGGTGGTGTCCTCACTGTTACGAACAGAAAGAGATGTTTGGCAAAGAAGCATATAAGGAATTCAACTACATCGAGTGCGCCCCTCAAGGCACAAACCCACAGCCAGAACTTTGCAGCAAGGTAGGGATTAAAGGCTTCCCTACTTGGGAAGTGAAGGGCAAGCTCGTAGAAGGCGGTACGCAAAAATTGCAGAAACTCGCCGAGCTATCTGGTTATCAAGGGTCCACTAACTTTAAATACTGCGGACCAGCAGGAGGTTGAGGAGAAAGTCATGCAGATGTTTTTAATGGCGATCGCTTTAGTAAATCAGATCGGGACTACAGATATCGATCTCAACCCAAATCGATCGCAGCTTGGGGTCAAAAATCCTAATGCGATCGCTCAATCTAATTCTCCGACTCCAGGAGTGGGTTGGCCGATTACCACCTCTTCTGGAGCCAACGAAATCCGCTTGGCGCGACATCTGAGACAAAGCGGAGTCAAGATGTATGGTGCTTGGTGGTGTCCTCACTGCCACGAACAAAAGATGCTGTTTGGCAAAGAAGCATTTCGCCAAATTACCTACGTCGAGTGCGATCTCGACGGTCAAAATCCCAACCCTGCTCTCTGCGTCCAGTTGGGGATTAAATCTTTCCCAACTTGGGAAATCAATGGCAGACTCACTAGAGGTGGGGTAGAGAACTTACAAACTTTGGCTCAATTGTCTGGGTATCCAGGTCCGCGTAATTTCAAGTATGTTTTGCAGCGGAATTGAGACTGGTCTGAGGGATGATTGGTGACAAAACGAGTTACCGATCGTTCCTCACTATCGGCCGGGAAATCTATTTGCGATCTTACAGAAGGCATAAGTATAAAACTGTTGGCTTTTCTCAAAATTGCTAACGTTAATACTGAGGCAAGACCTAACTTTATCGTCACACCCGATCGAGTTTAGTTCTGGGGAGATTCATCACTTATTTGCTGCTGAAGTTGCTGCACTTCTTCAACCGATAAACCTGTAGAGGGGGCAATGATATCAATCGCTACTCCCCGGCGTAAAAGATTGAGTGCGATCGCTCGCTTCTCGTCTTTCTGGATCGAGCGATAAACGGTAGATTCTTGCATAATGTCTCTCCGTAATATGCGATAAACGACCTCATCTTCTAATTTTAACCCAGCTAAAATCCCTGATGCTGCCATCAGGTTCGCTTGCTCTGTTGGGTCTGAAATCTGCTCTACTCTCTGGGCAACTTGACGCAAAGTTTCTTCTGCATTCGCACTTTGACCTAAAACTGCAAAGGGAATTAGCCCAGGATATTGCAGGAAGAGCGAAGCAGGTTGCTCCCATAAACGAATTACATCAAATTCGTGACGGGTACGTTCCAGAACATAGCTTGTTTGATAGGCGAGTTCAGAGGTAGTAGGCTTGAGATAAATGACCACTTGGCGCATGGTTTTCTCTCTATAGCGTCGATGTCCTCGAACTCGATAATCCAACATCCGAAAGGGAATATTTTCCTTCGGTAGCGTTTGGAATTCGATGTGAAGGATAGATTCGTCCGACTGGAGCATAATCATGGCATCGGCTCGAATCGGTTCGAGGGAAAGTTCCGAGGGCTGAAGTTCTGTCAGAGTGACAGGTTCCCCTAGCAGCCAACTGGCAAAGTCGGCGGAGAATTGTTCGGCAAGAAATCGGCAGGTGTCGTCATACATGGGGAGATTGTACAACTTGCCACAGCGATCGCTCTCATCAGTAAAACCTGTTTTCTAGCTGGCAATTCGATCGCATACCACAAGTAAAACTCGCGACTGAGAACGCCAGACGCAGATAGCCTTTGTAACTCGAATGATTGCCGTGCAGTTTCAAGGAGCTTTAAATGGATTAACGATTCCTAGCCCATCAATATTTGAATATCCAAGATCCTCTGTATAAAGTGTTTGAACGTTTGCTTCTAAACAAGCAGCAATAATCATTGAGTCCCAGTGAGAGAGGCTAAAGCGACTCATCAGATTCTCTGCGCGATCGATAACGCTCCAGGTTGGCAGCGCCGTATACCAGACCTGTTGTAAGTCACGAATATATTGATAGGCTTGCGCTCTGTCATATCCGAGCGATTCCAATTTGCGGCTAGCTGCTAAATACTCACAGGCAACTTGCCACAATAAAACGCCTTCTGTCATAGCAGATACAAGAGAAATTGCTGCTTCTTGTTTGTCTCGATCGCGAAGATCGTTGATATAAATTAGGATGTTAGTATCAACTGCGTTCATGCAGCATTTCCCGTGTAAACCGAGGAGCATTAATTGGAATTGGATTTTGCTGCATTCGCTCGATCAGCGATTTCAAAAACTGTTGTTTGGTTTCTAGGTCGGAAATTAGTGGTGACGCAACAGGAGCAGGCTGAATTACTAACTCAACTTCAGTCTCTTCGGGTAACTCAAAAGTTATTTGAGGAATAAATGCACCCTTACGATAAATTGCTTTTAGAGTTTGAGGCATAGGGAAAGCTCCATCCCGATGGTTCAACTATATCTTCTAGTATAACCGATCGCTCCACCATCCACCTCAAAACACTACCTCAGAGACAATTCTTGCTAACACTAGATTGCTCGGCTAACTGGTGTTATAAATTTGCTGGCTAACAGTCGATCTAATTAGTTATAGCTCGCTCTTATTGGCAAAACTTATTTTCTAACTGGCAGATCGATCGCATACGAGCGAGAAGATTTACGATCCCCATCACCGATCGCAGACAATCTCGAACTCCTAATCGATCGCCTTTCAGTATTCCGGTGCCTAGGAGTTGTTAGGTTGTATTGTGTAATGACTGTTGTGCTAGTAACATCTTTATTTCTTCCATACTAAGTGGTGGAGAGCGCCGATGAATCATGGCATGGCAATTAGGGCATATAGGGCGTAAATCATCCACAGGATTAACCTCGTATTCTTCACCAATCTCAGAAAGTGGACGGAGATGGTGGACGTGGATGAAGCCCTCTCCCAACTCTCCAAACACTAGCCCAAAATTGAAGCCGCAGACATAGCAACTTGTGCCGTAGTATTCAAGACATTTTTGTCGCACAACTGGGTTACGTTCGTAGGCGTTGACTAATACTTTACACGCTAACCCTTCTTTAAATACTATAGATGGAGAAATTTCATCAGGAAATATGTCTACTGCAAATGCCCAAATGATTTTGACAGGTGTTATATTTTCGACTTCTTGTGCATTTCCAATTCCAGCAAATATGAATGGTTGTTGGTTGTTTTCACGCCAGAAAATATAAGTGTCGCTCTGTACGCTTAACATGGACTGAATTGATGGATGTAGTAATTGCGAATTTGTTTTGCCATACCACTCAAGCCGATTTCCTATCCATCGGTTGGCATAGTCATGTCCTGTTCGTCCAGAGGTTCCAACGTTGCAGAAGATAAACCAAGCATTGCCATAACTAGCATATCCTGTATCCCAGTTTCCTCCGCGAGTGTTTTCAGGAATGCCGATAATCCGATAAATATCACGCCTTGTGTAGCTATGCCCAATTTGAAATGAGTACGACATAAAACTGTCGCCTTTCGTAAGTCAATTCAATGCTCTTTAGAGATCTTAATCTGTCGTTGCTTAATCTGCGCCTAATTGGCGAATTCACATAACGGCTGAAGCGATCGCCTATAATCACGATCTGCTAACACTAGCAAGCTTTTGGATGTTTCGCGGTTAGCCTCGATCGTTATAATGAGAGGTAAGAGAGACACTAGATGCACTGAAACTGAATATCTTAGCTAATGCAGCCAACTGACCCTACAAAATTTACCGAAAAAGCTTGGGACGGCATCGTGAAGGCTTACGAGATCGCGCCCCGCTTCCGCAATCAAAACCTAGAAGTAGAGCATTTGGCGATCGCTCTTTTGGAACAGCAAGGGCTTTTCAACCGAATTTTAACTCTCGCCACAGTCGATCTCAACCGCCTCAAGGAGCAATTAGAAGCTTTTGCCGCCCGTCAGCCTAAAGTAACTAAGGTAGACCAACTCTATCTCGGTCGCGGCTTAGATGTCTTATTAGATCGAGCCGAAACTACCAGAACTGAATGGCAAGACGAGTACATTGCCGTCGAGCATCTGTTGCTCGGTTTCGCTGAAGACGAGCGCATCGGCCGAAAATTAGTTCAAAGCTTCAACTCAGATACCCCAAAGCTGACAGCAATTGTCAAAGAAATTCGCGGCGCTCAAAAGGTCAAAGATGCCAATTCCGAATCGCGCTACGAAGCCCTACAAAAATACGGGCGAGACTTAACTGAAAGCGCCAAAGCTGGAAAACTCGACCCAGTAATCGGACGCGATGAAGAAATCCGTCGCGTGGTGCAAGTGCTATCCCGCCGGAGCAAAAACAACCCCGTCCTAATTGGCGAACCAGGGGTGGGAAAAACAGCTATCGCTGAAGGCTTAGCCCAACGGATCGTCAATGGTGATGTCCCCGAATCGCTGAAAAACCGCCAATTGATCGCTCTGGATATGGGTAGCTTGATTGCTGGGGCGAAATACCGAGGAGAATTTGAAGATCGGCTGCGGGCAGTTTTGAAAGAAGTCATCAATTCTGACGGGCAGATAGTTCTATTTATCGACGAGTTGCATACCGTCGTTGGGGCTGGGGCAACTCAAGGAGCCATGGATGCTAGCAACCTGCTCAAGCCGATGCTGGCTAGGGGCGAATTGCGGTGTATTGGTGCTAGTACCTTAGATGAATACCGCAAGCACATCGAGAAAGATGCTGCCTTAGAACGCCGATTTCAGCAAGTTTACATCCAGCAACCCTCTGTCGAAGATACGATCTCGATTCTGCGGGGATTGAAAGAGCGTTACGAAACCCACCACGGCGTTACTATTACCGATTCGGCCCTAGTAGCAGCGGCTACCCTGTCCGATCGTTATATCAGCGATCGCTTTTTGCCTGATAAAGCTATAGATTTAGTCGATGAAGCGGCTGCCAAACTAAAGATGGAGATTACTTCCAAACCAACTGAATTGGAAGCGATCGATCGCCGCCTGATGCAGCTAGAAATGGAAAAGCTCTCTTTAGCTGGAGAAACCCCAGACAAGGGAGCTAGGGGACAAGGAGACAAAGGCACTAAAGAACGATTCGATCGGATCGAACAAGAAATTGCCACGCTGCGCGACAAGCAAGAAAAATTTAACTCCCAGTGGCAAGGTGAAAAGCAAATCTTAGAAACCATCAAAACCATCAAGGAGGAAGAAGAATCCCTGTGGGTGCAATACGAACAAGCCGAAAGAGATTTAGACTTGGGGAAAGCAGCAGAAATTAAGTACGGGCAACTGGCCAGATTGCAAAGCGATCGCGAAGCCAAAGAAGCCATGCTGTTAGAAATCCAATCCCTCGGCTCGGCCCTGTTGCGCGAACAAGTTACCGAAGCCGATATTGCCGAAATCGTGGCTAAGTGGACGGGGATTCCGGTCAATCGCCTGCTGGAATCGGAACGCCAAAAACTTCTGCAACTAGAATCGCATTTGCATCAGCGAGTCATCGGCCAAGAAGAGGCCGTTTCTACCGTCGCCGCTGCTATTCGTCGCGCCAGGGCGGGAATGAAAGATCCCGGCCGCCCGATTGGTTCTTTCTTGTTTATGGGGCCTACAGGAGTCGGTAAAACCGAGCTAGCACGCGCCCTAGCCCAATTCCTGTTCGATAGCGAAGACGCTCTGGTGCGGCTAGATATGTCGGAATATATGGAAAAACACGCCGTATCGCGGTTAGTAGGTGCGCCTCCAGGTTACGTCGGTTATGAAGAAGGCGGTCAACTTTCCGAAGCCGTTCGCCGCCGTCCTTACTCGGTGGTGCTGCTAGATGAAGTCGAAAAAGCCCATGCCGACGTGTTTAACATTTTGCTGCAAGTGTTAGATGACGGCCGCATTACCGACTCTCAAGGTCGAACCGTCGATTTTCGCAATACGGTAATCGTCATGACTAGCAACATTGGCAGCGAGCATATTCTGAATCTAGCTGGCGACGATAGTAAGTACGAAGAAATGCGCCAGCGGGTCATGGAAGCTAGTAATAAGTTCTTCCGTCCAGAATTTCTCAATCGAATTGACGACCCTATTATCTTCCATACTCTGAATCGCAGTGAATTGAGCCAGATCGTCAAGATCCAAATTAAGCGGATCGAACAGTTGTTATCCGACCAAAAGATCGGAATCGAAATGTCGCCTGCGGCCTTAAGTTATGTGGCAGAACTGGGCTACGATCCGGTTTATGGCGCTCGGCCGCTGAAACGAGCAATTCAACGGGAACTGCAAAACCCCATTGCTACCAAAATCTTGGAAAATACCTTTGTAGAAGGGGATACAATTTCGATCGATTATGCAGACGATCGCTTGACTTTCAACAAAAAGATATCGGTGGAAATAGCCGCAGCTTAGATCGAGCGTCGGGCAAACTAGAAAAATGCCAGCAATTGTGTTAAGGTTTGCAAAGAAATACGAGCCTCAAATTAACTAGGTTTGAGGCACTCGATCTAACTAGAGCTATAAGGAATAAAAGGTAAAGATGGGACAGCGTGGTGTGACGGTGTGGTTGACGGGCTTGAGCGGCGCAGGGAAAACCACTATTAGTAAAGCTTTAGAACAAGAGTTGCGATCGCGTCATCCCAAAGTAGAAATCTTAGACGGAGACATCATTCGCGAAAATCTCACTAAAGGCTTAGGATTTAGCAAACAAGATCGCGATGAAAACATTCGCCGCATTGGTTTTGTCTCTCACTTATTAACTAGAAATGGGGTGGTGGTATTGGTTTCTGCCATTTCCCCCTATCAAGAAATTCGGCAAGAAGTCAAACAACGAATTGGCGACTTTATTGAAGTATTCGTCAACGCGCCTTTAAATATTTGCGAAGAGCGAGATGTTAAAGGATTATATAAAAAAGCCAGGTCGGGAGAAATTAAAAATTTCACTGGCATTGATGACCCCTACGAACCTCCAACTTCTCCAGAAGTAGAATGTAGAACCGATTTAGAAACTCTAGAAGAAAGCGTTTCTAAGATTTTGACCAAATTGACAGAGTTAGGATATTTAGCTGCCTAAATCTCCGATCTTCAGCGCCAACCGCCAGGGGTTCAAAACCCCACAGCTTAAGCACAAGTCCACGCTCAGTGGACTAAAGAGACTAAATTTACCAGAATTGAGTCCTCTTATGGAAGTTAAAAAAATAATTGGGTAATTCTTGTGGGATAGCCCTCTGGGCTGTCTCACAAGAGTCCCACCCCACAATTACCGAATTTAATTCTTAACCTTCATTAGAGGACTTTAGCTATGAGGCAGGGGTTTTCAACCCCTGACGGATGAAGGTTTTGACCGTTAAATTGACACCAATGGCATCCTGCCTGCCCTAGATCTTAATTTCTGGAGATGTCTATTGGCAATTCGGTGGCTTATATTCCGAGCATAAATTGAGGTCTTCGATCTTGGCTCTAAGCTGAGACATAAACTCTGGATTAGGATCGCTTTTAAAGGTGATATATCCAGGTAATAGCTCTTGCCAAAGTGGCGAGGTGCGAAATTTTTGATATTCGTAATGACCGATCGCAAATCGAATCGTCGGGTATTTCTGCACGAGATAGCGCACTAATTCTACATTTGACTTTAACTGTTTCTTTGTTAGGGGCGATCGCTCGCCACCAACATTTTCAATCCCGATCGCGGTATGATTCAAACCGATAACGTGACGGGCTAATGTCGTTTCTGGCATCAATCGATAGATTTTACCATCGCGATCGACGACAAACTGGGCTGATACGTTGACCGCGCCGCCTTTTTGCAGTTCCGGACGACCTGCGAGCAATTCTGGATCGAAGGTATTGAAGGTAGCAGATAAAGATGGTGTATCCGTCCAGTGAATTACTACTATGCGGGGGACGATCGAAATTTCAGTCGCCTTTGGATCGTAATGCAACCGAATGTAATCTAGCGTTAGCTTCTTGCGTCGTTCGGTAAACTTAATGGGGCGATCGATAATCGGCAAAGAAGCTGCTGGAGTGGGAGATGCTGCGTTCTGAGGCCAGAATTGTGAAGTAGGACTAGTCGGTGGCAACTGAGGAGTGCTGGCTCGATCGTTAGCAATCTGAGACTGACAAGCGATCGCTGCTAGAGAAACGGCCGCTGAAACCAAAGATAATTTAATTAAGCTCATTAGATATCTTCAATAACTAACATCACAGGCAGGCTCCGATGCCTACCTGACAAGAATTGTGGGAGATGTCTATTCACCTCTTCCTAAGCGTTTTTGATATTCCACAATGAATCGCGCATTTTGCATTTGCACTGGAGTCAGCAGCGACTCTGGAAATTCGTCTGGAGAATATTGGGGAGTATACCAAGGTTGGCGATCGAAGTATGCCTGTAGCGCCGGACGCTTGAAACGACGACCGTGGCGAGCAAATATTTCATTGCGCATTAGATCCAATTCCAACTGGCTTTTTCCGACTAAATCTTCTTCTGTAACTCGACGAAGCATGAAAAATGGAACCTCGTTAGTTGGAGGAGGTGGTGGAGATGGCGGAGGGGGTGGAGATGGAGTAGATGGCGGAGACGGAGTAGATGGCGGAGATGGCGGAGATGGAGAAGAAGGAAGAGAGGTCACGATCGCAGAAGGGGAAGGGGAAGGTGACGGAGGTGGTGGAGAGGGCGGAGATGAATCAATCGGGCTAGGAGTATTAGTAACTGTTGGTCGATCGGATGGAGAAGTAGAAGCAGAAGAAATAGTATTGGTTGGAGTCGATATTTGAGAAGTCGGTCTGAAAGCGATCGCAATCACTACAGCAGCGCCGATTAACCCGGTGGCAATTAAACTACCCAAAATGAAAGGATTGCTCCCACTTCCTTGACGCACGGCGGGGGTGGAAATTGGCACTGTCTGAGGCAGGGCAACTTCTGCTGGTTGGGTCATCGGCATCGTAGGAGGTAATGGCGAAGTTCTAGTCTGTAAAGCCTCAAGCATTGCTTTAGCTGTAGGAAAGCGATCGCGTGGATGGGAACGCACCGCACGATCTAACACGTCCGCTAAACTAGAAATCACACCTTGCTTGTCCCACATAATTTCCCCAGTATTTGGATCTGTCGGGAATTCTTGGGGGATCTTGCCCGTTAGTAAATAAATAGCTGTCAACCCCAAACTATATAAATCGCTACTATAAACCGGCCTGCCGATCGCTTGTTCTGAAGCCATAAATCCTGGCGTACCGATGACGATCGAACTGGTAGTTTGACCCTGAGAATTTAACTCGGTAGCTACAGTTTCTCGTACCGCACCAAAATCGATTAACACTGGCTTACCATCCGATCGCCGCAAAATGATATTGTCGGGTTTAATATCTCGATGAACGATTCCTTCGCTGTGGACGTAATCTAGAACGGACAGCAAACTCATCAAAATTTCTCGAACTTCACTTTCGCTCGGCCGTCCGAACTGCCTGACTTTAGCAGTTAGAGTAATCCCTTCAACCCATTCTTGGACTAAGTAAAATTCGCCGTTTTCAGTAAAATAGGCATACAATCGCGGAATTTGAGGGCTGCGATCGCCCAGTTTTTCTAACACCGCCGCTTCCCTGGCAAATCGTTCTTGAATCAGTTGGTAAACTTGAGGATCGTTGGTGACGGGTTTTAGCTGTTTGACGACGCAGCAACGTTGGGAAGGCATTTGCAGATCTTCGGTCAAATAAGTCTTGCCAAAACCACCAGCGCCTAACTCTTTTATTACCCGATAGCGGTTGTTTAATAATTGTGAATCCATAAATAATTTCAAATAATTTTGAAGATCGAATTAAAGCCATCATTCTTCAACATTTATAGCGAGTCTAAATCATTGGCGAACAATCTTGTAGGGCTTGCAGTGAGCTTGTCGAACTGTAGGATTTCAGGGTAGCCCAGTGGGACAGCCGGGACGGCTATTCCACAAGTTATTTAGGATGGCTATAGCTGCTTCTATAATTCTAAGGCTTTTCTTTTCTATCTATCTTCCAGCTATTAGAACTTTCATCCCAAATTAGATAAATTCGCGAATTAGGATCGTCAGAAACAGTTCCCTTTTTTAGATGTAATTTCAGCTTAACATCTAAAATAGCTCTATTGTCGCTTTTTTCTAACAATTTAACCGCGCTCACTTCAGTATAACTAACACTATCCCACCAATTAATATAATTAGAAAAGTTATCTGATTTACCTCTAAAATTATCAGTTAAATTTTCCCAAGAATCTTGGTAACGACGTTGATTGAGCAGCAAATAATGTCCTCTAATGAATTCTTCGGGCAATGTTTTGAGGGCAACAGGTTGGACGGCATCTCGAACTGTAGGAGAGGGAATAGAAGAAGAATCGACGGCCGATTTGGCAGCAGTAAATTCTTCGTAATAGGTTTTATTGTCTTCAATACCAGACTTAGGAATCCAGGTCGATCGACCTTCAATGGTGTTTTTATCGATAAATCTCAGATTCATTTCTACATCCCAAACTTTAGGTTTTGTTTGATGACTGAGACTGCCGAGCAAATTTACTTGCCGACCTGAATTTGGATCGAATTTACCGCTAACAGTTCCCTGTCCTCCGAGGGGGTCAAATTCTTCAACTTTGGCAACTACCACGCAAGAAGAGTTAGCTTCAAAGTTGATATCTATAACAAATTTTCCCGACGTTCTATTTGGGGAATTGACAATCGTAGATGTTCCTTCATAACGACCGAGATTGCTTGACAATTGCTCCCCGCAGCCAGGATTATTACTCTGCACCGGAGAAGAAGCTTGAGTTCCTGGCGAATTAACGGGAGAAGGAGTTGGGTTAGATGCGTTAGGAGCGATAAGGTTTTGGCTAACAGCCAAACCACCTACTACCAATATTCCTATTAGCCCACCGATAATAGCTGGCTTTTGCCAATCTTTCTGGGTGGAAATTTGTATCGGGATCGTTGGCTGGGATCGATATTCTTGAGGAGTTGGTAACGTTGGGTTATAGTTTTCCACCTGTTGGGTCGGTGGTAGGCTCGATCGATCTAAAACTTCAAGCATGGCTTTAGCTGTGGGAAAGCGATCGCGTGGATGCGATCGTACTGCTCGATCTAACGCGTCTGCTAAACTCGAACTAACAGCTTCCCGATCCCAAATTATTTCTCCAGTAGTCGGATCGTTGGGGAATTCTTGGGGCATTTTGCCTGTTAATAGATAAATCGCCGTTAATCCCAAACTATATAAATCGCTGGCATAAACTGGTCTACCTATACCTTGTTCGGAAGGCATAAACCCAGGCGTACCGATGACGATCGAACTAGTAGCTTGACCTTGAGAACTCAACTCGGTAGCTACAGTTTCTCGCACGGCACCAAAATCGATTAACACTGGCTTACTATCCAAGTGGCGGAGAATAATATTATCAGGTTTAATGTCTCGATGAACGATTCCTTGGCCGTGGACGCAATCTAGCACCGACAACAAACTTATCAGGATTTCTCTAACTTCATTTTCGCTAGCTCTACCAAATTCTCTAACCTTAGCGGTTAAAGTAATACCTTCAACTAACTCTTGAACTAAATAAAATTGCTCGTTTTCCGTAAAATAAGCATATAATCGGGGAATTTGAGAGCAACGATCGCCCAGTTTTTCTAAAACCGCCGCTTCTCGGGCAAACCGCTCTTGAATTAATTGGTAAACTTGAGGATCGTTAGTAACTGGTTTTAACTGCTTAATGACGCATCGCCGCTGAGAAGGCATTTGCAAATCTGCGGTTAAAAATGTCTCGCCAAAACCACCTCTGCCTAAAATTTGCAACACTTGATAGCGATTATTTAACAGCATCTCAATTGTAAAATAGCTATAATTTAAGTATTATTCCTTTTACAATAACACTGCTGGAATTAGAAATAATTAAAGATCTATAACTGCTGATAGAGGCAAAAAATTGCAAAAGCGGTTTTAATAGATCTTCTCCAGTACAAAGCGGCCTGCTAAAAGCTAGATCGAAGATGAGGAAATTAAAGATGCCCCATCCAGAGTCCCCAGAGTCCCCAGTTTCAGAAGAGACAGAGCAATTGCCAGACGATCGCCAACCGAAAACCGACAAGTTACTTTTAGATGGGGAACCTGAATCAGATGTAGATCTGCAAGACGAGTTTCTGGTAGATAAACAGCCGAAGCCGCCAACCAAAAAGCGCCGCTGGCCGCTGCTGCTAGCACTAGCGATCGCAATCCTCGGCGGTGCGGGTGCTGGGTGGTACTGGTGGCAAAGCAGCCAGACTCAGAATAGCGCCCAGGCTCCTGGAGGTCCCGGAGCGGGTCAACCTCAAGCCTTGCCCGTCAAGCTAGCCACGGTGGAAACGGCAGAGGTTCGAGATGCAACGCAGTTGGTAGGCACTCTAGATGCTCCCCGCGCCTCGGTAATCAAGCCAGAGATCGACGGCCGCGTCAGCCAACTTTTAGTGAGTGAAGGCGATCGCGTTCAGCCCGGACAAGTCTTATTGCAGTTAGAAAGTCAAGATTTGCAAGCTCAATTGCAACAATCTCAAGCTGGGCTGCAACAATCCCTGGCGCGTCTGTCGGAACTGCAAGCAGGTAGTCGCGCGGAAGAAATCGCCCAAGCCCAAGCGCGTCTCGCCCAAGCCCAAGCAAATCTGGCAGAAGCGCAAGCAGGCAGTCGCCCGGAAGAGATCGCCCAAGCCAGAGCGCGTCTTGCCCAAGCCCAAGCAAATCTGGCAGAAGCACGAGCAGGCAGTCGCTCGGAAGAGATTGCCCAAGCCAGAGCGCGTCTCGCCCAAGCCCAGGCCAATCGGGAACAAGTACAGAACAATCGCCCGGAGCAGCTAAGACAAGCGCAAGCTAGAGTAGATTCGACCCAAGCCCAAGCCGCGCTTACCGAAGTGCGAGCGCAAAGATATCGGGGTTTACGACAACAAGGAGCGATCGCTCAAGATCGACTCGACGAGGCAGAAGCAGATAACAAAACCGCCCAAGCTAACTTAGAAGAGGCCCGAAGAAACTTACAGCAAGTGCAAAACAGCACCCAGCAAGACATTGCCCAAAGACAAGCGGCCGTAACCGAAGCCCAACAAGCCCTCAGACAACTGCAAAACGGCACTCGTCCCGAAGTAATTGCCCAAAGACAAGCGGCCGCAGCCGAAGCCCAACAAGCCCTCAGACAACTGCAAAACGGCACTCGTCCCGAAGTAATTGCCCAAAGACAAGCGGCCGTAGCCGAAGCCCAACAAGCCCTCAGACAACTGCAAAACGGCACTCGCCCGGAAGCAATCGCTCAAGCGCGATCGCAAGTAGCTCAAGCCTCTGCCCAAGTTAAAGCCGCAGAAGTGCAACTACAAAAAACTAGAGTTGTAGCTCCGTTTGCTGGCACTGTGGGCGATATTCCCATCAAAACAGGGGATTTTGTCAGCCAAGGTGACGAACTCACCACCATTACTAGAAACGACTTTTTGGAACTCAATATCCCAGTTCCTCTCAACCGCTCCTCCGAGTTGCGCTTGGGATTGCCAGTAGAAGTGCTAGATACTCAGGGCAAAGCGATCGCGACCGGGCAAGTGAGTTTTATTGCCCCTAATGTCGATGCCAATTCCCAAACAGTTCTGGCTAAAGCCAGCTTTGCAAACGCTGGTAGAGCGTTACTCAATCGCCAGTTCGTGCCAGCCAGAATCATCTGGAACGAGCGTTCTGGAATCGTGATTCCAGTTAACGCCGTCTCTCGGTTGGGCGGGCAAACTTTCGTGTTTGTGGCCGAAAGATCCACGGAGTCTCAGTCGGGTCAACCGCAACTGGTAGCGAGGCAAAAGCCAGTCAAGCTAGGAGAGATTCAGGGTAACAATTATCAAGTGCTAGAAGGCTTACAACCCGGACAAGAAATCGTCACCGCTGGCGTACTCAACCTGACCGATGGCGCGGCGATCGCTCCTGATTCTGGCGGTTCGCCAAGTCAGTAGAGGGCGAAGATGGGGAGATGGGGAGATGGGGAGATGGGGAGATGGGGGAGCAGAAGAGAAAATTAACTACTGACAACTGACTGCTGACATTCTGAACTCCTGAACTCCTGAACTCCTGAACTTCTAAACTTCTAAACTCCTTACTTCTCCAGCATTGCTAGCTGCAAGCATTCCCACACCAATCGCGGTTGAGCGTAACTGAGGAGATATTGGCGAGCTTTTTCTAAATGTTCGATCGCATTGCGATGGCGATCCCGCTCCCAGTAGCAGTGCTGTAAATAATTTACTAGCCATAGCTGTGTTTCCAGATCGAGTGTTTTGTCGATCTGGCGAGCGATTTCTAGAGCTTGGCGCGGTGTTTGAGGAAAGGAACGAACTAACTCCAGCAAATCGGGAGGAATCGATTGTAGTTGCTGCCAACTAGCGATCGCTTCTCCGGGAGAGCCTTGAGCCAGGGCAAGTATTTCTGGCTGTCCTAAAATTTGTTCGCTACCATTGGCGGTTAGCACTTGCTTCATTTCTTCTGGAGCTAAGCCATAAAAAGGAATCCGCTGACAGCGAGATACCAAAGTCGGTAACAGAGACTCGATCGAGGGGGCAATTAGAATTAATGTTGCTTGCCCTGGTTCTTCTAAGGTTTTGAGTAAAGCGTTGGCTGCGCCTTCTGCCATGGTTTCGGCTCGATCGATAACTACGAGCGATCGCTTGGCTTCCAAAGGCGGACGGCTCAAAAACCGATCGATTTCTCGCACTTGCTCGATCCGAATTTGGGGTGGCGATCTGCGCTTGACTCCTGCCGTCGCCGCTTCGGCCGCCGATAGGCGTTGCCCTTGGTGCAGATAAGTCGGTTCTACCCAAAGTAAATCTGGGTGATTGCCCTGTTGTAAGCGTTTTTGAACGAGGGGATGCTCTTCGGCAGGAACGGCAGCACTAAAAATTAATTCTACAAAACAGCGAGCCGCCATCTTTTTGCCCACGCCGTTAGGGCCCGCAAATAAATATGCTGGCGCGATTCGGTCTTTAGCAACTGCTTGGGTCAGCAGTTCGACAGCTTGGCGTTGACCGACAAGAAGAGCAAAATAATTCACGGGTCGGTAGAATTTGAGGAGTTTTAGGAAACGGATTTGCGAATAGCTCAATGTCCGTGAGATTGGCAACTAGCAACAGCTTGTCTGAGATTGCCTTGGTGTTGAGCCAATAAGCGATCGCCTTCTCCTTTATCTACCCCAGTCCAGTGCATCAACAATGCTAACTTCACGTTACGTCCGCTTTTCTCTAACAAGAAGCCAGCTTCTTCTCGATCGATATCGGCCAGATCTTGGAGGATGCGGAGGGCGCGATCCCGCAATTTCTTGTTAGTCACGGCCACATCTACCATCCGATTGCCGTAGACTTTACCCAATCGCACCATCACCCCAGTGGAAATGATATTGAGCGCCATCTTGGTGACGGTACCAGCTTTCAATCTGGTGGAACCAGCTAGCACTTCCGGCCCGACTAACAGGCGAATATCTACGTCAGCTTCAATGCTTACCTGTTCGGCAGGAACGCAGGCGATCGAAATGGCTACCGCTCCCCGCTGCCTCGCTGCCTGCAAAGCACCAATAACAAAAGGGGTTGTACCCCCAGCAGTAATTCCTACCACCACATCTAATTGAGTCACATGACGGTGAGCGATCGCTTCGGCTCCATCTTCAAATCGATCTTCTAAATCTTCCGAACTGCGAACTAGAGCGCCCGCACCGCCAGCAATAATCCCCTGCACCATCTCTGGAGGCGTGCAAAACGTGGGCGGACACTCGGCAGCATCTAATACCCCCAATCGGCCGCTGGTTCCCGCTCCGACGTAAAACAATCTGCCCCCCTGACGCAAAGCCTCAGCCGTGCGATCGATCGTTTCAGCTAGCTGAGTTCGAGCAGCGGCTATAGCCGCCAGAGTATTGGCATCTTCTCGATTGAACAAATCCACTAGCTCTAAAGAGCTTAATCGATCTAAATTTTGACTGTTTGCATTGATCTGCTCCGTAAGCAGATGCCCTCTTGATTCCAAGTTTTTCATCCTATATTTGATTCGTGGGCATAATTTGAGTTTCGAGCGGTACTCCTAACTCCGAATTCCGAATTCTCACAAAAGCCCTTCTAGCTGGCGACGAATCCGATCTAGATCGGAGGTATCTGGTTGAGATAGGTCGGAGGTATCCGGTTGAGGTGCATCTGCTTCCCAGTCGGTTTCTGCCAGATTAGTGTCTGGTGGTAAGGCTAGCATTCCTTCCTCAACTAACTGACAATCATAGTCAGCGTCGCGGCAAAACTCTTCAATTTCGTCTTGTTCTAGTCCCTCAACTGTTGGCGTGGGAAAATCTTGGGCCTCCAGCATCAGGGCAAAACGAGTAGCGTCATCTTCTGATTCAAACATCAAGATCGTATTGCGATCGCCGATCTTGACGGTATGAATCCCCTCGTTGTCCGTTCGGGCGTTAAATAACAAAACAAACACGCGCATGGTTGCAGCCGATAAATCTACTCTCCCCATTTTTACTCACAATCGGAGCCACGCGATCGAATCAGTCGATCGTGCCGAAGGCATTTATTGCGAATTGCGAATCGTGAATTGACAATTGCTTTAGTCGAGCCTGCTATACTGAGAAGCTGAGTAGTGCCGGTGTAGCTCAGTGGTAGAGCATTCGATTCGTAATCGAACGGTCAGGGGTTCAAATCCCCTCATCGGCTTCAAAGAATGACTTCATTAAATCCTTTAATGGCTAAGACTTTCAGCTTTAATTTTGCCCAGTAACTAAAAGTTGGCAGCACGAAATCGACTTGGCTAGAAAAAATACTAGAATAATACTAGAACTGAGTAAAACCTTTTTCACGACTTCAGAAATCGTGCTGCGAAAAAGGTTTTGGCAACTCTAGAAGCGATCTCCCTTTCAAGATTAAGTTATAGCGAGAAGAGTTAGCAACCTCGATCGAGCGAGCATATTCCATGTCTTATCAAGGATTTGAGAAAATCAACTGGGATTGGCAACTGCACCAGTTCCAACAACAAGTGAAAGTTGCCTCTACCAGAGCTATTTTGGGTAATTGCCACTCAAAACCCTTTGGAATTTGAAGGCACTTATCCCCTACCCGAAGCCCAACTCGATCGATTTTTATTCAAGTTAGTAGTCGGCTATCCCGATGCCAACAGCGAGAAACAGAAGTTACTCGATCGTCAAGCTGGCTTTCAGTCGCGAAGGCTAGATCTGGCTCGAATCAAACCTGTAGCCACCGTAGAGCAGATTTTACAAGCGAGGCAAGCAGTTAGTGCCATTAAGGTTGACGAAAAGATCGTCGATTACCTGTTAGGTTTAGTGCAGCGATCGCGCCAGCATCCCGATTTAGCATTAGGAGGATCTCCCCGTTCGGCCGTGGCTTGGTTGCAGACGAGTAAAGCTTCTGCTTGGCTAGCAGGGCGAAACTTCGTCACGCCAGATGATGTTAAGGCTGTTGCCCTACCCCTATTGTGTCATCGACTGATTTTAAAACCAGAAGCTCAACTAGATGGATTGCCAGTTGATGCCGTAGTTACATCTTTACTCGATCGAGTCCCAGTTCCCAGGTAGGAGAGGGAGATGGGGAGATGGGGAGATGGGGAGATGGGGAGATGGGGAGATGGGGAGATGGGGAGATGGGGAGAAGTTTCTTAACTCAACACTCAACACTCAACACTCAACACTCAACACTTCCTTAACTCCGAACTCCGAACTCATTTAGTGTACCCGCTTGGCTAGCAATTGTTCTTCTAAAGCAGCAATGCGATTGTAGGCGGCTGTAAGTTGCGCGGTTAAGCGTTGAATTTGAATTTCGGCGGAAAACTCCTTATGGCAGCTTTTTTGAGTATTTATTTCCAAACCATTGAGATCGACGAGAACATCTTTATGTTCGATCGATGAGTCAAAATTACTACGATCTTGGTAGGTATTTCTTCTGGCATTAGCGAGAGAATTTGACAAGCTGTTGTCGTCTGCTTCCGAGTTGGCTTTATCTGACTGCAAGGACTCCAAAACCTTATGACTCAAAGATTCCAAGATTTGATGTAGCGCATCAACCTTATAGTTTAAGGCGCTTATTTGCTGCTGAAGTGCGTCCATAGGATTGCTGATTTTTGCAAAATTATTTCTTATGTTAGTCAACGCTGGTGAAATAGTTATGTTATTTTTCAATCATTTAACTTTTGCTAAAAAACCGAGTATAAGTTGTAACAAAAATCGTAATAATTTTTCATTGCCAGGAAACCCAGATTGGCTCTATTGGTAAACTGGAAAGGAATTGACGCTATTTGACGTAACTCTTCGATCGAAATGCTTACCTTGCCAGAGTTTTTTAATGCTTGTACGGGGTTATGGAAAACAGAGAGAATCTATCATTACGTGCTGGAAGGACAAACAGAACGTTCTTACACCGAATTTCGGGTAGAATCTCTTACTATCGACCAAAAACAGCAAATTTTATCTTTATCAGCCTTGAGTGGGATCAAACTCGATCGCTCTGGATCGCTCGATGTAGAAAATCTCTCTCCTGGGTTTGCGATTGCCTTCGATACCCGTTCGGAAACGGGCGAGGAAGTGTCGATGAGCTTGCAAGCGCTATTCGTACCCGATACTTGCATCACCATAGCGCCAACAGATTCATCGGCCCCAGCCCCGCCAGCGGCGGCTTCCATCCCGGATACTGAAGAAGCAGTCAGAGGTTTTTATTTACGGAATGAAGGTTACTCAGAAGCAGGGGCCATTGCTGGGCGATTTACCTATCTGCCAAGCCGCCAAACCTTAGAAATGACCACTTACTATCGGCGATCCGTGGCTTTAGATCAAATGCGACTAGTCGCACCAGATTTACGCCTGCGCACCATCTTGACCTATCAACGCCCCCAACCTGGCGAAGTACCGACCGTCATCAATTTGGCAGGTTTTGGGGTTGAATATAGAAGTTGAGAAGAATGTAGAGACGTTGCATGCAACGTCTCGTGCGGGGGTTATTGGGTATAGGAACAAGAATGAATCGACGCGATTTTCTGCTAGGTACTGGAACTTTGATGCTGAGCCAGCTAATAACAGGCTGTGGTGGGGATGAGAAAAATACTCTCAAAGTTAGACTTTTGAAAGATTCTCTTCCCACCCAATTAATCAGCGACTTTCAGCGCCAGACGCAGCCATCTCCAGCTTTAAATTTTTCGGCAAAAGCCCAGTTAAAAGAGATTTTTGAACTGCTGGAAGCTTGGCAAAAACCCGATGCCGGAGGCGGCTGGTCTTTGCCTTTTACTCAATCTCAAAAGCCAGTAATTCCTAACTTAGTAACTTTAGGAGATTACTGGTTAAAAGCAGCGATCGAACAAAAGTTAATTCAACCTCTGGCAACAGATAAGCTGAAAAATTGGCCGCAACTGCCACCTCAATGGCAAGAACTAGTCAAACGCAACGACAAAGGAGAACCATACAAAACTGGCAACATTTGGGGCGCACCTTACCGTTGGGGCAGTACGGTCATCGCTTATCGACGGGATAAATTTGAGTCTTTGGGATTGAAACCTCCTACCGATTGGAGCGATTTGTGGCGCGAGGAACTGCGCGATCGCATATCGGTTTTAGATCGATATCGAGAAGCGATCGGACTGACTTTAAAATATCTCGGTCAGTCTTACAACACCCCCGATCTAGAGCGAGTTTCTAACTTAAAGGATGCGCTTAAAAAACTGCACCGACAGGTCAAGTTATATAGTGCCGATAACTATTTACAACCTCTAATTTTAGGAGACACCTGGCTGGCAGTAGCTTGGTCGAGCGATATTTTGGAAATGAAACTCAAAGGTAGCGATCGCCAAATTTCTGCTGTTATTCCCCAATCGGGGACGGCACTTTGGGCGGATTTATGGGTAAAACCAGCTACCAACGAAGCTAATCCTAACTTCCAGCTACCAGAAGCTTGGATCGATTTTTGCTGGCAACCCCAATCGGCGCAAGCAATTTCTCAATTTACTTCTGCTGCTTCGCCAATACTGCTCGACTTAGAGCCAAAAGATATTTCTCAAACCGTGCGCGAAAATCCCTTATTAGTGCCAGATGCCCAAATCCTCAAGAACAGCGAATTTATTCTTCCACTTTTTGAAGCTACAGATAAAAAATATCGCGCTCTTTGGCAAGAAATCCGACAAAAATAAAAGTAGTTAACCAGCAAAATTGCGAATTGCGAATTGCGAATTGTCAATTGACTGGACATGACATCGATCGTGGGGTAATTTGTTAATGGCCAAATTTATCCTTTAATTTCATGGGTGCGATCGATAAGTTGAAAGTAATGAAATCGAGCAAACGCACGATTTACTGGACGATCCCGGCAGTAGGATTAGCTTTATTTTTGCCTTTTGTTTACGCTAGATCGCGTACCAGCAACTTAGAAGAATCTCTCCCCGCTTCAGAACTAGTAGCCACCCCTATAGCTTCTTCTCCTGTTAAAATCAGCGTTCCCTCTCCCTCTCGATTACCTCAATTAGCTGGAAAGTTAGCGATCGGCAGTCAAGCTGATTTAGTCAAAGTCGATCGGCAACCACCGACGAAAATTGCCAAGGCCAAAGTTAAAAACCAGAAGTCTTTAAAGACTAAAAATAAAAAATCTCGCTCTGCTGCCAAAGCTCCCCCAGTATATCGAGTACCAGCCATAGAAATTCGAGTAGCGATCGCAGAGAGCGTACCGACTTTAGCCATTGCTAGTTCGACTTCAGCTAGATTAGCCGACGAGCGCGGGCAATCAGTCGGCAGCCTAGCGCCGATGCAAGCGGTAAATTTTGAGATTCAAGATCGAAACCTTTGGGTAGGAAACAAGCCATTTCCGACTTTGCTGTGGGTAGAACCAGCTAATGACGGGGCGATTTACGTGGGCGATAGGTGGTATCGGGGGCGATTGCTGTTAGTCGTGCAAGAAAATAAACTGCTAGCAGTTAACTACGTCCATATAGAGCAATATCTTTACAGCGTCGTCGGTAGCGAAATGCACCCCAACGCCCCCCTCGAAGCCCTCAAAGCCCAAGCGGTTGCCGCTCGTTCCTACGCCCTCGTTCACTTGTCGCGTCCGGCTTCTAAGTGGTACAACCTCGGCGCTACCCAACGCTGGCAAGTTTATAAAGGCATCAAAACCGAATATCGCAGCAGTTATGAAGCTGTAAATCTAACAGCGGGGCAGTTTCTTAGCGATCGAGGTCGAGTAGTAGAATCGCTCTATGCCGCTACCGCCGAAATCGTCACTAGAGTTCACGGCGGTTGGGGAATGAGCCAATCGGGAGCTTATCAATTAGCCACCCAAGGCTATAACTACCAGCAAATTTTGGGCGCTTACTATCCCGGCGTGCAATTAAGTAGACTTTAACTAGATTCAATGGCATTTTTTCTACAACATGGCTGCACCGTTTAGAACGAAGTTCGAGAACGCCTTTACACTGAAAGTGAGGTTTCTCGGAGGTTATCGATGAAAACTGAACCTTCTATCTCGGCTCTGCGCCCATCTTTGGGGTTACTGTGGTTGTCTTATGCCTTTCTGGGATGGTATTTAGCGGCTCATCATGTAATTTGGCTCGTGGGAGCTTTTGCCGTGCTGCTGTCGCTGGCGATCGCTTGGCAGGGAAGACTGCTGCTAGTGCTCTTGCGATTAGGTTCTCAGCAGCTATTGGTGATGCTGACAATAATTTTAGTGTCGATCGGATTGCTCTATTTGCTCGTCACTCCGTCGGTGTTACCGACTCTGATTTTAATCCCTCTCCTGGCCTCATTTCTGGCCGACATTGAGATGCGGTTTATCGGCTGGAGCCAACGCCGCAGACTTCTGCTTTCAACCTGTATCGCTGTTGTGGGATTGGGCTTGGGTGAAATTGTCGATCTGACTCTTCTGCCTAGCATCAGATTTTAGCACTTCCAATTTGGATAATTGTCAGCGATCGAGAGAACTGTTCGCTGGTGCAGTCAATCGAAATTCAACTCTATAAAAATTTGCCAGAACTCTACCCAACCATTCAGTTGGATATGGATTTGCATGACTGTAAAGTCTCATTGTCTTGTAATTCATCCGAGTTACCATATCTGCTGATATCCACTTAGCGGGAACCCAAGCCGGAAATGATATATTTTTGTCAGAGATCCTGCGTTTACTAATCGCTTCCAAATCCCACGAATCGGCCTCACCAGTTTTATTGAGAAATTGATTGAAGTATCCGATATCGCTAGTTAATAGCGATTTTTTATAAAACATACCTAGCATTTTATAAGTTATTGTTAGAGATCGATCTGTAGCGTAAAGCTCGGTAATTCCTAGAAGTAAGTATAACCAAAAAAAAGATGCCAAACTCAACAATAATAAACTAAATATAAACACCAGTATAAACCAAGGATTGTTACTGTTATAGACAAATATCTGAATCCCTTCCCAGAAACGACCATTCAAGATCGCGTGCAATCCCAGAAATAACAAAAAGCAATGTCCAGTAAAAAGCACAAAGAATGGCAATAAAACCAAGAAAAAAAGTATCTTAATGCCAAGGGAAATGCGGTATCGGATTCGGATTTCTGGTTGAGTTGAGAAAACTTGAAATTCTCTAGGAATTCGATCGAGGTTATACATAAGTATCGTCTGCGACATCTGAATGACACTTAGTATAACTAATTTGCCGATCGCTACATTGATTAGGTGCAAGTCGGGTAAGACCTTTAGGTTTTGCCTCATCCTGCTGCGCGAATTTAGGATTGCTAACCTGCGTCAGCGGGTTTTGTTTGCGTAGCTGCGCACTCGATCGCTCGGCATCTGTGTATAAAAAATAACATTACTGTAACTAT
The DNA here is from genome assembly GCA_019359615.1 of Cyanosarcina radialis HA8281-LM2. Lineage (GTDB taxonomy): Bacteria > Cyanobacteriota > Cyanobacteriia > Cyanobacteriales > CCAP-1448 > Cyanosarcina > Cyanosarcina radialis. The sequence continues at coordinate 12,700 of JAHHHA010000008.1, read as the reverse complement.
CTAAGTATTTTTACTGATATAACTGTGCGGCGGTAAAGTTATTCAGTGAAATTGCCCTTAAGGATTTTGAAGCAGCTTGTCTAAGCTGTACTGGAAGATTTTATATTTAAACCTTATGTTTTTATTTAACCGCCGTTTAACTGCCCTGGGACTCCTGGGATTGATTTCTGGAACTTTAACGCTCGCCAGCGAATTTAATAGAAACCCTGCTGTAGCTCAAACAGCGCCCCAACAGTCTATAGATAGAATTTTTCCTGCCAACTCTGGGATCGTCAACATCAAAACCGAGTACGGAGCTAAGGGAGACGGCGTAACAGATGATACACAAGCTATTTTAAAAGCAATTAGAGAAAATATTGGTTACAAGGGGGCGAGAAAGGTCATCTACTTTCCCAAAGGCACGTACTTAGTGAGCGATCGTCTAGTATGGAAAAACGCCAGCGACATTTGGGATACCTATCTGACGTTTCAAGGAGAAAACCGCGACCAAACGATTATTAAGTTAAAAGACAACGCCCCCGGCTATAACGACCCGCAAAATCCCAGAGCCGTGATTTATACCGCTTCCAAGAATGGCAGTGCTAATGGCGGCGGCGGTCAGGCTCATAGAAACTTCATTTTCGATCTGACAGTCGATACCGGATCGGGAAATCCTGGAGCGGTCGGCATCGATTACCACGCCAATAACTTAGGATCTATTCGTCGGGTGACAATTCGTTCTGGCGATGGCGCGGGGACAACTGGCTTGAGAATGTCACGCGGATGGCCCGGTCCTTGCTTGATAAAAAATGTCAAAGTAGTTGGTTTCGACATCGGCATTGAGTCAGTCAGCCCAGAATATTCCATTACCTTTGAACATATCGAACTAGAAAATCAAAGGGTATTAGGAATTCGCAACCAATGGAACATATTAAATATCAGGGGTTTAACCAGCCGCAATCGCGTGCCAGTAATTAAAAATGACAATACCACTTCGATCGGCTCTAGAGACAATCGCGGTCTGATCGTTCTAGTCGATGCGAATTTCAGCGGCGGCGACTCGACGAATGTAGCGATCGATAACTTCGCTGGCAGAATGTACTTAAGAAATATTTCTACCTCTGGTTATGCAGCAGCTTTGAGAAACAAAGGAACAGTTTTACCAGGGGCAGCAATTAGCGAGTACCTTTCCGATGGCGCTTATAGCCTCTTTGGTTCGTCAGCAACATCGCTCAAACTCCCAATTGCCGAAACCCCTTCATTTGAAGATAACAACCTGAATAATTGGGTAAACGTGCGCGACTTCGGCGCTACGCCCAACGATGGCTCCAACGATACCGCTGCCATTCAAAAAGCGATCGATTCCACCATCAATTCACCTAAAACTACCCTTTACTTCCCCACTGGTTTCTACCGCATCAACCAAACCCTAATTCTCCGGGGGAACGTGAGAAAAATCGTCGGGATGCAGTCGCGACTTGAATCTTACGATAACTCTTACTTCAGCGATGCCAACAATCCCCGCCCGTTTTTGCAAATCGGCGATGGCCCTGTCAATCCGGTGATTATCGAGAGCTTAAATACAGGTGGTGGAATTGGAACTAACGAAGGAGCGATAGGCATTCAACAAGCAACTGCTAGAACCTTAGTCATTCAAGATAGTTCCTTGGGAGGAGCATTTGCCTACCGTAACATTAGAGGTTGGGGAAAACTATTTCTCGAAGATGTTGTGGGCAAAAGATTTCGCTTTAACGGCCCTCTACAAGTATGGGCGCGGCAACTTAATACTGAGGTTCACGATTTAAAAATCCGCAATTATGGCAGCCAACTCTGGATTCTCGGTTTGAAAACTGAAAACTTTGCTAATTCCGCTAGCAGCGCTCTTCCTCCTACGGTAATTAGAACCTCTAATGGCGGCTCCACAGAATTGTTAGGCGGATTGATCTACCCGGCTGAAGACGTTCCAGCTTCAGTTCCAGCCTTCATCAATGAAGACTCAAAAGTTTCTTTGATCTACGCTGTCAGCGCCTACGGTTCTCTAAATAGAAACCATCAAATCCACGTCCAAGAAACCAGACGCGGCGTAACCAGAAATCTGTACAAAAATCAGTTTTTAGGTCGCGACGTTTACGGCTCTTCGATGCCTTTGTATGTAGGTAATGATTGATAGCAAATCCGGTTTTTAAAAGCAGGAATCCAGCCCTTACCCCGCCTCCAGCACTCCTCTCCCAAGGGAGCTACGGTGTATACATAAGTTATCGGTTATGTCGTTTCACACTCAGATCCCCCTAAATCCCCCTTAAAAAGGGGGACTTTGAGAGCTTCCCCCTCCTTGGTGCCAGCTACATGATGAGGGAACCTCGCCGCAACTCCCCCCCTTTTTAAGGGGGGCTAGGGGGGATCTAATGCAGGGCCTCCAAGTTTTCCCACAGATGTGTATACACGGTAGCCCTTTCCCCTCTTAATATGCCTGCCAGTTATTGGCAAGTATAGATGCGCACGTCATCTACCAGCCAACCAAAAGCTCCAATGCTGGAATCATTAGCTTGACGGAACCGAAAACGGACACTCTTACCTGCTAAAGCAGCCAAATTGTAGCGGGTAGAAACGTAACCGTGACTGAAGTTACTAAAAGCAGCACGTCCTTGAAGTGGATTATTATAACCAGTAGAAATCGTAGCATTGTAGTTCTGACCGCCATTGAATAAATTCTTGGCATCTACCCAAGTGGCACCATTATTGAGGCTGTACTCAACCACACCACCATCATAAGTAGGGTCAAACTCCAGATAGTGCTTGAAGTGTAAGAAAGCATTTGCTGGAATCGTCACTCCTGTCTTTTGGAGTGCTACTGAATCGGTGATGCTACCTACATCTGCTACATAAAGAGTTTTCTGCCCAGAAGCAGCATAGCCCATGGCCAGGAAGTTCCAGGGGTTAGCACCTACTAAGTTAGAGAACTGCCAGTTGGTACTAGCTTCCATATCATCGAAGAAGACGTTGACGGGGTTCTTGCCGGTCGGACAAATATATGCCTGTGGTTGGAAGCCTGTAACAGGCTCTAGATTCATAGCTACAGCGAAGACGGCATTTCTAACCTGAGTGCAGTCGGTGGTAGTAATTCCTGCGGTACCGACTAAGCTGGCGCAGCTTTGATTGAGCGCATTGTGGAGATCGTAGTAACTAGAACCAGAAGATAGTAAAGTTGTTTGGGCCCTGTAGTAAATTTTTGCTACTTTAGTAATCCCAATCCCGGTAATTACCCTACCGTTGAAGGAACCACCATCAGTCATCAAAAACACAGCTTTATTGTTGACACCGCTGTTAGTATGAACACCACCATTATCATCATCACCTAAATAATAATTAGGGCTAGTCATTTTATCGGGTTCCCCAAACAATGTTGGGTTTTTCATGTCGCGAATCGCCCCAATTCCAGGCAGATCTTCGCCAATTTTCCATCGAACTGCTGCCGTATCATTGCCTTTCCCATTCGTTAGGTCAACAAACTCACCCCAAAGATCGGAAAATGATTCGTTAATTGCCCCCGATTGATAGTAGTAAAGCAGATTGGAGGTATATTGAGTGACACCGTGAGTGAGTTCGTGGCCGACAACATCATCAGCTTGAGAAAAGCCAGCACCGTAGACTATTTGCGTACCGTTCCAAAAGGCATTTTGATAGTTAAGTCCGTATTGCACGGTAGATCTAATTACTCCTCCAGCACCATTAAGGCTGTCTCGTCCGTGGTTGTTGAAGTAGAAGTCATAAGTATCTGCGGCAAACGTATGAGCAGCAGCAGCATCGCTGGTTCCAGTTGGAATTTTACAGTTAACACCTACACTCCATTCCCAACACACTTGCGTTCCAGGTATAGTCTCAGTGTTGCTGGCCGTGTGAGTTTGGCGATTTCTGGCATCGGGATTATTATTCCAGGTCAAAACGATCGTATTCGGTTTGACTGCATCTACTAGGACAATTCGTTCGATAGGTAAGAGGCTTTTAGGAGTAATTTCGATCGACCAAACCAATCTAGCCTTACCGCTGCCAGGATCGAAAATACCTGGCTGATAAATTTTCAGTTCCGGTTTAGTAACATTGACATTCGACAAACTGAGTTTATCTTGCTTTTCTGCTACTTTTAAAGCAGTTTTAATGGCTTCGTCAGCAGAAACTTGAGGATTTGCATTTAAATTCAGATTAGTAGCTGCCTCTCCAGTCATAGCAAGCAAGCTGCCATCTTTTGACAAGTTAACATTGATTTCAGCACCGATAATCGGAATACCATTATAAACTTGCTGATATTTAACTGTTGGCAATCCGTCAATAGCAAACGATTTAATTATTTTTAGATCTTTAGCTGGGTTGTTAATGCCAAAGCTAGGGGCATAGAGGTTAAGAAAATTTTGAGCGTTATTTTGAGGGCTATTTATGAGGCTGGTAACGGTAGTAGAAGACTTAATTCCTTTTGGTGAATTACTGCCAATAAAAGTTACCTTGCCAGTTTCGCGATTTTTACCGACGATCGCTCCAGATTGTTGCAGCGAACTTATCGAAGCAGGATTGGCGATCGCGGCGGATGGAAATGATAGCAATAAGGCTGATAATACCAAAGAAGATTGCTTTAAGAATGATTTAGCTTGTCTCATGTTTATAAGATTTCTTACCAGCTAGATTGGGACTAATAGCAAAGTCAGCTAATCAGTTAGATATATGGGTTTATCTAACTAATTAATTGCAATTTCTATATAATTCCCGATCGCCGAGCAAAACTCTTCAGTAATAACTTGGAATTTTTCTAAGTGCGGTAGTTAAAATCTCAGTATTTTTATCAGTACGACTGCCAAGCTTGCGCCGAGTCCTCTTCAATCACTTAGCATTGAGGATTCGATCGACAAATTCTAAAGCTTCTGTAGAGGTAGAAATCTGACCTTCAGCTTGCGCTAGTTGCAGATCCAGCAGCAGTTCTCCTACTTGAGGTCCGGGTGGTAAGCTAAATGCTTTCATCAAGTCTTTGCCAGTCAGCAAGGGAACTGGATGGGCAACGCGATCGCTCGAATCGAGATAGCGATCGATTAAAGGTGCGATCGCCTCAACTTCCATACGATTTGCTACCGCCAAAACAGCAACCGCTGGAAAAACTTTTCCAGCTTCACGAAAAAGAAAAAATTGTTCCCGCACCGTCAGCGATGGGGAAGAGAGCGAACGGAGACTTTTAAGAGCAGCAGTAACAGCTTTAATTTCCGCTCGACTGTACTTTAGTTCCCACAATTGTTCTTCAGCTTTTTCTATAGGGGATGGCAACAAAGATGCTAATTTAGCAACTCCCAACAACGAGATTTTTAAATTCCCACCCCAGTTACTCGCCAGTTCAGTTGCTAATTGCTGCCAATTTTCTTCTAAAAGAATAGCTGCCCGATCGATCGCTTCTAATTCCTCGCCTCGATCGAACCAAGACGACAATAAACCATCGGCAATTGCCGCTTTCAACCAAAGACTACCTTGAGGACGATCGAGCAGATAATTAATTTCTACTTGCACTCTTTCGGCGGCAACAGAACTCAGGAGAGCAGATAACTGACGGATTGCCGCTTGAGTTTGAGGTTCGATCGCAAAACCCAACTGTGCCGCTTGACGATAACCCCGCAACAATCGCAAAGGATCGTCTTGGAGATTCGACACTTTGACCATCCGCAACACCCTGGCTTGCAAATCGGCGCGGCCTTGAAGCGGATCGATCCATTCTTCAGTGCGAGGATTGTAGGCGATCGCATTTACTGTAAAATCTCGCCGCTGGAGATCGGTTTCTAAATCTTTGCCTTCTTGTTGGGCAAAATCGGCCGTAGCATTTTTGAAGACGACTCTGGCAATCTGACGATCGGCATCTAACAAGACAAACCCAGCCTGGTAGCGATCGGCAATTCGCCTTGCAGTTTTAACGGCTTCAAGGGGTAAAACAAAATCTAAATCTAAATTCTCTCTGCGCCTGCCTAACAAAGCATCGCGCACTGCTCCACCGACTAAATAAGCAGGTTGAGGTAGCAAATCTAGGCTAAAAGGCCAATTTTCGGACGATAAAAACAATTGTCAATTCGTAGTTCGCAGTTCGCAATTCACCATTAAAATACCAGAAATCTCATCGATTAAGTAATTGGAGCCGCGAGGGGCAATCTCAGTTATCAAGTGAGTGAAGCCAATTCTTGTAGGGTAGGCATCTTGCCTGCCCGTGGAGACAGCCCAGAGGGTATCCTACAAGAGCATTCTACGCGAAGCGAAACTACTCTGAATTTTCCCACCTGCGATCGCCGATCGCCCCAGAAGATAAACTAGAAGAACTACTCACCACTAAGCAACCAAAAATGAAAGTAGCTGTTACTGGAGCCACCGGATTTGTTGGCTCTTGCCTAACGAAGCGTTTGCTAGAGCGCGGACATCAAGTATTAATCTTTACTCGCCATCCAGAGACAGCTAAACGGACTTTTCCCAATCTAGAAGCGATCGCTTATACTCCCACGGCATCTGGCTCTTGGCAACAGGCAATTTCTGGCTGCGATGCCGTAATAAATTTGGCTGGAGAACCAATTGCTGGCGGACGTTGGACACCCAAAATCAAACAAGAAATCCTCACCAGCCGCCAGCTAGGAACCCAAAAAATCGTCGAAGCGATTGCCCAAGCTAATTCCAAGCCCGCAGTTTTAATCAATCCTTCGGCGATCGGTTACTACGGTACTAGCGAAACGGCTACCTTCGATGAAACTAGCCCTCCTGGAAATGATTTTTTAGCCCAAGTTTGCCAAGTTTGGGAAGCAGAGGCTCAGAAAGTCAAAGATCTGGGCGTGCGGTTGGCGATCGTTCGTTTTGGCATCGTGTTAGGTAACGGCGGAGCCTTAGCTAAAATTATTCCCCCGTTCCAAATGTTTGCTGGCGGCCCTTTAGGTACTGGCCAGCAGTGGTTTTCTTGGATTCACCAGGAGGATCTGGTTAATTTTATTCTCTTCTTACTCGATCGCCCCCAAATTGCGGGCGTATTCAACGCTACTGCCCCCAACCCAGTGCGCATGGCAGAATTTTGTCACACTTTAGGAGAAGTTCTTCATCGTCCCTCTTGGTTGCCAGTCCCAGAGTTTGCCCTGCAACTGTTGCTAGGAGATGCAGCTAAGGCAGTTTTAGAAGGACAGCAAGTTTTACCCCAAACCACTCTATCTACGGGTTTTCAATATCAATATCCGACCCTGAAAGCTGCATTAGAGCAAATTTTGAGCGATCGCTAATTGAGGTAGTAGCTGAAAGCGATCGATGTAGCCATCGAACGAGATTGTTCCTAGAAAAGATCGAACTGACTATTTGCTAAGCAGCTAAAGCTCTTTTAACTGCTCTAGCAGTATTAGCCAGTTGTCTGATTACAGGCAGGTCGTCGAACCAGCTAGGGCTGAGGTCGCTGCGCGAACTCTGCTGCCATCCTAGACTTGGGGAAGCGATCTGCGTAGGGATCGAATAGTGGGTGCGGAAAGTTGAATAAGCCCCATCAATGGGCATAGGACCGCCATCGGGATGATCCCAAGGGCGCTGTTGCATTTCTTCAAGAAATAAAATCAAGCGATCGAAAATCGCACCGTTTACGCCATAAAAGTGAGCGGTTATTATTGGCTCGGAAAACGACTGAAGCGCGACGGCAGATGTTGATTCTAGCTGCTGTTGGTGTCCGTGTCCGAAGTAGACAAACCCCCAATCCCTTTGCTGTAGTTGCTCGACCAAGAGATTCTGGTTAGTTCTAAATTCTGGGGCGATCGCTACATCGTCTTCCATAATCAAGACATTTCTCAATCCTTCTTGTTTGGCGAGTTTGAGGATTCCCAAATGACTTAAAAAACATCCTCGCACTGCCGTACTAGAAAATCTTTCCGCCTCGCTGGGTTGAATTGCAGGAAAAACCTCAACTTTATTTGGCTCCAGAGACATCCCTGCTTTTTCTAATTCTCGAACTATCATTTGGTATCGATCTTTTCTGTGAGGCAGATTAATCGCGTAAGCACGATCGAAAAAATCTAAGATTTTCATATCTCAAAATGGATAGCGAAAATGAACTTTTTCTATCTTTAAAGCTGGCTTCTGCGCTGTAATCGGTTAGATGATTATAGCAATCCATTCAGGAATTGTAGGATAGCCGTCTCGGCGGCTGTCACACGGCAGGCAAAATGCCTGCCCCACAAGAACTTTAATCAACAATCTAGGACTGCCATAGTTGCCTGTTGGAAATCAAAGCACGCAAAGCTGGCGCTAACTGGCTTAGCTTCTTTGGCAATCGTCTTTTAACTTCTACTGTTTGACCTCTATCTTGCGACTTATATTTGAGGACTTTTTTATCTGGCTCTCAAAAATTGACCAAAAGAATGGGATACAAGCCCCGTGCTTCTAGCACGGCTTTTTCTTAGACTTCAAACCGCTATTTCCTTAGCTTTGTTGTAGAGGTTGAGCCTGTTCAAGTTGAGGCTAAAAACCAAAGTATCGGCATTGATTTAGGCATCAAAACTTTTGCATTCATGAGCAATGGAGAGACGGCTAAAAGTCCAAACTACTCCAGATTGGACAAGCGCTTGAGACGCAAGCAAAAGCAACTTGCTCGTCAAGTCAAAGGGTCTAAGCGCAGAGAGAAAACACGCTTGCAGATTGCTAAACTGCACAACCGTATCTCTGATACCCGAAAGGATTTCCTGCACAAGCTTTCAAGCAAAGTGGTGAGCGAGAACCAAGCCATCGTTTTGGAAGATCTCAAGGTGTCGGGCATGGTCAAAAATCGCAAACTCTCGCTTAGCAATCAGCTTGCAGGGGTGGCGAGAATTTAGGGTATTGGTTGAAGCCAAGTCAGAAAAGTTTGGGCGCAAATTTGTTGTCATCAGCCGATGGGAACCAACTAGCCAAGTCTGCTCTGATTGTGGGTTCAAGTGGGGCAAGCTCGAATTAAAGGTCAGAGCGGTCGCTTGTTTAAGTTGTGGTTCAACCCACGACAGAGACGAGAATGCAGCCAAGAATATAGAAAAAGTCGGGATAGGGCATTGCCACGACTCTAAACGGACGCTGAGAGACAGTAAGACAGGTTCGCCTGCAAGTTTCGTTGAAGCGTCAAGAATCACCGCTGCTTCAGCACGGTGAGTATGTCAAGAATGTATCAGGATGCTTACCTTACAAGAATTGTTGGAGATGTCTAATAGTTACCTGACTGGCAATAATTTATTTTGGCTAATCATATTAGTGTATGCCTATATGCTTTAAAAGCTATAGCAGAAGGGCTGAACTTTGAAAATTTCCCCAAACCACCTTTTGCCACTAAATTTTCGATTGGAGGGCGATCGCCGAATTCCTTAAAGTGACATAATCTTTCGATACAATTTTCCAAAAGTTGAAAAATATCTTAAGATTAGCGTAATAACAACCCCGGTCTTAAAAAGCTACTGGATACCGAAACTAGGAGGATTATCGTATGGCGCTCGTACCTATGCGGCTGATGCTAGATCATGCGGCTGAAAATGGCTATGGTATCCCTGCATACAACGTCAACAACATGGAGCAGATTCAAGCCATCATGCAGGCTGCCAAGGAAACTGACAGCCCCGTGATCTTGCAAGCCTCTCGTGGCGCTCGTTCCTACGCTGGAGAATCTTTCCTCCGCCATCTGATTTTAGCAGCGGTGGAAACCTATCCCGATATTCCGATCGCCATGCACCAAGATCACGGCAATAGCCCAGCGACCTGCTACTCAGCTATGCGCCACGGCTTCACCAGCGTCATGATGGATGGTTCTTTGGAAGCAGATGCCAAAACTCCTGCTAGCTATGAATACAACGTTGAAGTCACCCGCAAAGTGGTAGACGTTGCTCACTCTATTGGCGTAAGCGTTGAAGGCGAACTCGGCTGCTTGGGTTCCTTGGAAACAGGGATGGGAGACAAAGAAGACGGACACGGCTTTGAAGGCAAACTGTCTCACGACCAACTGCTGACCGATCCCGATCAAGCGGTTGATTTTGTGGAACAAACCCAAGTCGATGCTTTAGCGGTAGCCATCGGTACCAGCCACGGCGCTTACAAGTTCACCCGCAAGCCTACAGGAGAAATCCTAGCGATCGGCCGGATTGAAGAGATCCATCGCCGCTTGCCCAATACTCACCTGGTAATGCACGGTTCTTCTTCAGTACCTGAAGATTTGCTGGCGATTATCAACCAGTATGGCGGTCAAATCCCAGAAACTTACGGCGTACCTGTGGAAGAAATTCAAAAGGGTATTAAGTGCGGCGTTCGCAAAGTCAATATTGACACCGATAACCGTTTGGCAATTACGGCGGCGGTGCGCGAAGCTTTGGCGAAGAATCCCAAGGAGTTCGATCCCCGTCACTTCTTGAAGCCTTCGATTAAGTATATGCAAAAGGTTTGTGGCGATCGCTATCAACAGTTCGGCACTGCTGGCAATGCCAGCAAGATTAAGGTAGTTTCCTTAGATGATTTTGCGGCTAAGTACGCTAAGGGCGAACTGAAGGCTTCTACTAAGAAGGCTGTGGCTGTCTAATATCCTGCTGACGCATAAATATCTTATATACTAGGGGCGCAAGGCTTTGCGCCCCTACATTTTTATGGGTTATAGCCCTCTTTACTGCCACAGCTACGACCTGGAGATGTCATCGTCATTGATAATGCCAGTTTTCATCACGGTCAGAGTATTGAACAACTTGTAGCAGAAGCTGGTTGCGAACTTTGGTATCTTCCACCTTACTCTCCTGACTTCAATCTGATTGAACGTTGGTGGTTTGTGCTGAAGCATTGGATGAGGCCAAGGTAGGATGAGTTTGACCACTTTCGAGATTGTGTAGATGCTGCTTTCAGCTATTGTCCTAACAGGTCTTCGTATTGCTATATCAAGGTCTGACCGCTCTGGACGAGCGGATGAAAATCGCCCTCAAGGGCGAGGCTTGAAACCCAAGTTTTCGGTCGAATATTATGGCGCATCCGAACTCTACATATGACGATCGAAGCTGGCTCAACTTTGATGACTATCGAGCCAGCCATCGCTGCCAAAGAGCGAAAAAGAAAAAGCGATTTTGCTTCATCAAAAAGTAGAAGTAAACTGCCAGAATAATCGTGAGACACAATCCGCCCAAGAAATTGTACGTATTGACGATTTGGCCGTCGCTCCAACCGAATTGCTCTTTTAGTTGGTTCATATCACCCCCGGCATCGCCTTGGCCGCCCCAAAGCGAACCCCACGGGATATCCTGTACGCCCCGCTTAATGTCGCGCCACAGGGAGTAAATCCCCGAAAAGGTAAAAGATGCTGCCAAAATTGCTGGATAGCGCCAGAAATCCCACCGCCAATACTCCGGCATGGGAAAGTAGAAACTTACTACCAGCAGCGTACTCAAGTAAAACTCGCCACCGATACCGCCAAAAGCTTCTAACATCCCAAAAGTATTTGCTGACATCATCCAGGTCATGTAGAACTGAACGCTCGCTAAAACACCCGCTAATACCATCGGCCAGAGTTTCTGCTGCCGCCAACCCGCCCAAAACAGCAATCCCAATAGCGTCAGAACGCCCAGATAGACGAAGAACGATCGCTCTAAGCTGTAGTTAGTCCAGCCGAAAGGTAAAGGAATTGCCCGCCTTCCTGAAAGCCAAGCGATGGTGGCATGGCCGAATTCATGAATCCAAATCGATATTCCTCTGAGCAGAAACTTAGTCATGGGCATGGCATCAAGCATCATACCCAATAACAGAAGTGCTGGAAATATTAAGGCATTACTAAAGCGATTGTCGAACGAGAACAGATCGGTGTCGTCAGCCGTTAATCCCGATTGCCGTATGGGGAAAGTTTTTTTCCAGACGGGCTTGGAGGCAGAATTTAAACCGTAGATCCATACTGTAGCGATCGCTGTTAGTCCTAATTCCGACAAGTCCGCTCGTTCTAGCAGAGTATAAATTTGGGCGACAGCAGTTCTAGATCTAGCACTCGGACATCCTTTTAAACCGATGTGTAGTTGCTGGCCTCGAATGCTGACTTGGGCTTGCCATCCCTGTTGTTGCAGTTTTTGACGCAAAAGCGTTGATGGATCGGCTGCGACTGCTTGCAATTGCTCTCGAACTTCTGCTTCAGCAATTGTTTGGACTTCGAGGTGTGCTTTGAGCGTTCTATATGCAGCTTTAATGGCAGCAGCTTCGTTTCTATTGCCCTCAGCGAGTTTTTGGTAAGACAGTTTGAGATAGGCCGCATCGACTTCTTCGATACTAGCTCCCACATTCAGGTTAAGAAGCTGATAGCATTGTTCCAGATTCGGGTTCTCAGTTGTCATGCCATTAGGGTCAAGAGGTCGGGGTAAATAGAGAGCGATCGCCTCTGAGTTAAGATTACCCAGACGCAGCGTGAGAGTTAAACCCGTTCCTCTCAGAGAATGGTCAAGTGTAGGTTGGGTGTAGGTTGGGTTGAGCTTGCGTTGGCGTTAGCCTGCCGTCAGGCATAAACCAACATTTTGTGGTGTGGGTTTCATTCGATCGATTGCCAGCGCCAAGAAAAGTGCCGTTGGCGTAGCTTGTCCGTAGCACGTATCGCTTTTAAGCTGTTGTACATTTAAACTGTGATAATAGCATTGCCCTTGTTTTTGAGTTTTCGTCCCCACTTAATAATCAATCCTCCTTCATTTAAAAGCTGGTGCAACAAATATTCTAAATCTTCTATCGA
>JAHHHA010000059.1 GCA_019359615.1 Cyanosarcina radialis HA8281-LM2 | reverse complement strand
CGCTTGCGCTCGGCTTTATATATGCCTGCCGTGGTAGCGATGCGCTATAACCCGTTGCTCAAAGCTCTGAGCGAACGATTATTAAGCCGTGGCAAGGTCAAAATGCAGGTGCTTGGTGCCATTATGCGAAAGCTCATCCATCTAGCTTTCGGCATTTTGAAGTCAAAACAGCCTTTTGACCCGCATTATTCGATCGCTACCCCTTGACGGCTCAAGACAGTATCTACAAATATCTACAAATGTTATGGTAATTCCACAATTCATAATTCATAATTCATAATTCAGTTGATGCCGATCGCCAAACTGTATCGTACTGGTTTGTTAACACCTGTAGGATTGTATCGCCTGCTGGAATCGATCGCGACGACGGGTATCAATCTGATGGCACTGTTACGCCTCGCGGCCAAATTGCACCCTCGTCGCACTGCTGTAGTTGGTGAAGAGGAACAGTTGAGTTACGCCCAGCTTTGGCAACAGGCAGAAGCCCTGGCTGTCGCCTTGCACGTCGATTATGGCATCCGTCGCCAACAAAATATAGCGATCGCCTGTCGCAATCATCCGGCTGCCATTAAAGCGATCTTTGCCGCATCGCGACTGGGGGCGCACGTTTTTCTTATCAATCCCGAAATGAGCGCCGATCGAATTGCGGGATTGGCAGAACGTCTGAAGTTTGATTTTTATATCTACGACCTGCAAGATTCCCAAGCGATCGAACGGGCTGCACTTCAGGCTCGATCTCTCCCGGCTTACCATCCCACCGACCCCTCCGTCGATCGGATATCGTCGTCAATGCCTGGAAGCAGGAAAGCGCGTCTGCCCAAAGTCAAAACCGGAAACATCGTAGTAATGACGGGCGGGACGACCGGCCAGCCCAAGCCTGCCAGTCGCAAACCGTCTCTGTTCGACTTCCTGCCCCCGTTTATAGCCTTACTGCGGCAAGTGCATCTCGATCGCTATCGATCGGTCTACATCGCTACTCCCATCTATCATGGCTTCGGTTTAGCGGCACTGTTAATCGGAGTCATTCTGGGGGCCGAACTGTATGTAACTCCAAGATTCGAGGCTGCGCGATCGACTACCTTAATTACCAGGCATCAAATTCAAGTCGTAACCCTGGTGCCATTAATGCTCCAGCGGATGCTGCGGCACGACCCAGAGGCGCTATCGTCTTTGCGGTGCATCCTCAGCGGCGGTGCTGCCTTGAATCCAGCATTGGCAGCAGAGACGCTCGATCGCTTGGGTCCCAAATTATTCAATTTGTATGGCACATCGGAAGCGGGGTTTTGCATCCTGGCAACGCCAGAGCGTTTAGAAAAGAAACCAGCATCGATCGGTCAACCCGTTGTAGGCGTTCGAGGCAAAATCGCAATCGATGAAGATCGCGTGGCTAGCGATCGGATAATCGGTCGCCTCTGCATTCGCAGCGCCTGGTCAACCAGTCAAAAAAGCTGGATCGAGACGGGCGATCTGGCCTATCGAGATCTAGAAGGAGATATTTTTCTCTGCGGGCGCGTCGATGACATGATAGTCTCTGGCGGCGAGAACGTTTACCCGATCGAGTTAGAAAATGTCCTCATGCAGCATCCCGACATCGAATCGGCAGTCGTTGTCGGCATTCCCGATCCAGAATTCGGCCAGCGATTGAAAGCAGTGGTAATTGCCAAGCAGAACGCGACCCTCGATCGAGCAATTTTATTAGACTGGTTGAAGCCGCGCGTTGCCCGCTACCAGATGCCTGCGATCGTCGAGTTTCGGGACGAATTGCCCTATACTCCTCTCGGCAAGATCGATCGGAAATCGATGTCTGACTGAGTACGGGTAACCTTCGTGACGATTACTTTGTAGATCTGAAAGTACGATATCTCTCCCGACTTGAGGGCTACGGGTTGGCGGGAAAATTTCGCTAGAATCTGGAGGTGAATCGTCCTGATAAAATATCAAGCCACCTCGAACTCGACGAGTAAGTGATGATAAGCACGATCGCAGTCGAAGATTTGATATTTCTGACGCTGGCAACTGCCTTTTTAGCAGTGACGGGCTGGGCCTGGCGATCGACCAAACCTTACGAGCTACCGCAGCCCCTCCCTCATTGGTTTCGCTACTGGTTTCTGACCGTGCAAATCGGCGGGCTGGGTTTACCGCTGGTCGTTTTGGGCTGGGCCGTCTGGCAGGGACAGGCGATCGTCTCGATCGTGCTGTTGTCTTATCTGGGGCTGCTCGGCTGTCAGATCCTCTCCGAGTCACTCTGCTTGCGCCAGTTTCGTTCGACCGCTTTCATTATGGTTCCCTATCTCTACATTCCCTATCGGTTCTGGCAGCTTTATGAAGGACTGAATCTGGTCCCAACTCGTGACCTAGACTGGGTGCGCTGGTTTTTGCTGTTTGAGATGGCGTTGTGGATTGGCAACTACTGCCTGGATCTGGCTCAACTGCCGCGACTGCTGCACTGGGATCGTTCCGCAAACTAATGACCAAAACAATTGTCAATTCGCAATTGGCAATTCGCAATAGATGCCGTAAACACACCCCGCCCACAAGGAGACGGGGCTTTAGCCCTGATTAAAAGTTGAACAAAGGAGAGAAAGTTGGCCCTCCAATACACAACTCATAACCGAGCTTTCAGGCGAGTTTACTGTCGCCCCAAGAGTAGCAATATTATTGGCAGCGTTCCAATCAGCATCAGCTTCCAGTCCGCAGCAACCGCACTTAAACACTTTGCCATGGCGATACGACTTCCCTTGCTCTGGGTGGACGTGATGACAACGGCTGCAAGTTTGAGAGGTGTATGCTGGTGGCACAAAAACAACGGGAACTCCAGCCAAAATCGCCTTGTAAGTGACAAACATTTTGAGTTGATAAAACGCCCAATTGTTCGTTCGTCTCCGCTCAGTTTTGCTACGAGGATTGGTATTGAGAAACTTGCGAATATTGGTCAAGTCCTCAAACGCCAAGGCTGCACCTATGGTATGAGCCTCATTTACCAGTTATTTACTGATGCTGTGGTTGATATTTTTCTGAAACCTTGCTTCTCTCCCAGAGAGCCTCTTGAGGAGTCGTCTACTTCCTCTCGTGCGTTTAGATTGAAGCGAGGCTCTGACTCTGGAATAACGGTCGCGAGTAGCTTGCAGTTGGCTACCATCCCAACTCTTACCCGTGGAAGTGGTGGCAATATCTCGCCGACCCAAATCGACCCCAACCACTTTGGGAGTTTTACCAGTTGGTGGTGTGTCAAGTTCAACAGCAATCTGAATGTAATAGTCTCCACTGCGTCGTTTGACCAATGTGGCACTGGTGGGAGTTTGTCCCCTCAGCAGCGCCAATTGATAGTTGCCAATAGACAAAGGGAACCAAGCCTTTTTAGACATCAATGTGATGCCTACGTGTTGGTCGGACTCCCGATAAGTGAAGACTCTGGCATCCAAAGAAATGCTTCTTGGGCGAAACTGGTGGACTTGTTTAACTGCCTTCATGTTACCCACCACTCGACGGATGGCTTGACAGACGTGGTTGGCTTTCAATCCAGTTGCCAGCCTGACCGTGTAGTAGGTCAAGTGATGCAGCTTGGTTGTGTTACAACACCTCTCGCGCTTGGCTACTGCCAATATCTGATTGCAAGCATCCGCAAACAGGTGCAAGGTGCGGTCAATTTCTGGCCGCAAGTCTACGGGGACTTGGAGTTTGCACGATACGGATATTGTCTGAGTCATGCACTAATTATATTTCATCTACTTTGTTTATGGAAGGCGTTACACCCTGCCCCGCCTTCCTCCCTGCCCACAAGGGGACAGGGTTTCCAGGCGGGAAGACTTTTATGAAAATCGGATTTGGTATGACCCAAAGATGGAAGCTGAAACTTCCTGCGGATAGATGATGTTCGATCGGCTAATTTTTTTAATGGTTAATTAGAGGTTAGCTGGCCCAATATTCTTACCTTAAATTCTCCCTAATTCGCAGATTTTTCGAGCGTTCATGGCAAATAAAAAGTTGATATCAGCAGAAGTTGTAGAGCGAACATTATCGGCTTTATTGCCAGAAATAGTCAATTTCCTTAGATGCGATCGCTGTTTTCTCTACGTCCGAAATCCCGAAACTCGCTGGGGAAAAGTAGCATTTTGTTATTGTCGCGATCGCGATCTTCCCGATATTACCGATCGTACTTGGCAACTAGAATCTTCTGCGATCGAACGACAAGATCCAATGTTTGCGGCTGCTTTAAACTGTAAGCCTAGTATTTTTGTTGAAGATGTAGAAACTGCTAATTTTCAAGTAGTCAATCGGGAGTTCGAGCGAAAGCACTTTGGGCATAAAGCTCTAATTCACGCCCATTTATGCTGTGAAGATCGACTTTGGGGAGTTTTACAACCAGAAGTATTTTATCAACCCCGAATTTGGAGTCAAATCGATCGCCTATTCATTGAAGAGATCGCGCACTTAACTACGCCTTTAGTAATTGAATACGTCCAGCGCCATACGAATTCGATCGCCAAAGATATTAAAAAGTGATTATGATTGCCACGTGCCGCAGGTTTCAACCCAACGATCGCCAAATCAAACTGGGAATACCCCATTTACCGTACTCGCTGAGATCGCGCCGGAATAAATCAGTCCCCGCTGCATATCTAGGGTTAAAATCGTGCCGTCGCGAATCACTTGAGTCGCATTTCTCACGCCGACGATCGCTGGTAGTCCCAAACGTTGAGCGATGACGGCTCCATGGCTGCTCATGCTCTCGTCTTCAATAATCACGCCAGCAGCTTTTCGCATGGCCTCGACGAATTCGGCGTTAGTGGTAGGTGCTACCAGAATATCTCCTTGGTTAAAGTTGCCGACCTCAATTCCCCTCTTCGCCACTCGCGCTCGACCGCTGACCGCTCCCTGACCCAGACCGATGCCTTGACCGAGAATGGCCGTCACGACTTCGACTTTAATCAAATCGGTCGAGCCAGCCACCCCTTGAAGAGTGCCAGCGGTCATGACGACGACATTTCCTTCTGCCAGCAATTCCTTTTCTTGAGCCGCTGCGATCGCGGCTTGAAAGGTCTGGCTGGTAGTAGATAATTCCAACATGACTATGGGCTTGACTCCCCAAACCATCTGCAATCGGCGGGCGACATCGACATGAGGCGTAATCGCTAAAACCGGCTTGCGCGGGCGGAATTTAGAGACGTTGCGGGCTGTAGCCCCAGTTTTCGTCAAAGTCATAATTGCGGCTGCATCTAGCTGTTCGGCGATCTGCGTTACTGCCTTACTAATAGCGTTGGGAATCGATTTTCTCATATCTTCCCGATGAGAAGCCATTTCTTCTTGTTCGATCCGCACGGCAATTCGGGCCATCGTCTCGACTGCTTCGATCGGATAGTGTCCTATAGCCGTTTCGTTAGAGAGCATCACCGCATCAGTACCGTCGAGAATGGCATTAGCCACATCAGAAATCTCAGCGCGGGTGGGACGGGGATTATTGACCATGCTGTCTAACATCTGAGTCGCCGTAATAATCGGAATCCCCAGTTGATTGGCAGTCACGATTAGCTTCTTTTGGTGGATCGGTACTTCTTCGGCTGGCAGTTCGACCCCTAAATCTCCCCTAGCGATCATTACCCCATCGCACAAAGAGAGAATTGCTTCCATTTGTTCGATCGCTTCGTGTTTTTCGATTTTGGCAATTACTGGCACTTGTTTGCCAGCGTTAGAAATCAACTCTTTAATCTCTAGCACGTCTTGAGGATTGCGCACAAAGCTGAGCGCGATCCAGTCAACTCCCCGATCTAGACCGAACATTAAATCCTTGCGGTCTTTATCGGTAAGAGCTTTAACTGATAGGTAGACCCCTGGAAAATTCACCCCTTTGCTATTAGATAAAGGCCCGCCAACTACTACTCGACAATGCAATTCTTGGGCAACGCGGTCTACCTCTTCCACCATCATTTCAACTTTGCCATCGTCTAGCAAGATAGTAGCTTTGAGAGGGACTTCTTCCGCTAGTAAAGGGTAGGTGACGGAACTGATTTCTTGACTGCCGAGGATAGGCTTGCTGGTTAACGTGAATCGATCGCCTTTTTTAACTACGATCGATCCAGTTTCAAACTGCCCCAACCGAATTTTCGGACCTTGTAAATCTTGTAAAATCCCTACTGGCTGGTTTAGTTCAAAAGCGGTTTGCCGGATCAGGCTGATACTGCGTTGATGATCTTCATGAGTACCGTGAGAAAAATTCAGGCGTAACGTCGTCGCTCCAGCTTCAATCAAACGGCGTAGGATATGGGGGTGACTGGTGGCTGGGCCAATGGTAGCGACAATCTTTGTCCGGCGCATGGGAGAGGGGGAGATGGGGAGATGGGGAGAGAGGGCGAAGAGGGCGGGGACAAGGGGAAAGGTGAAGAGGTAAAGGGGAAAGAGAAATTCCTAATTCCACACTCAACACTCAACACTTAACACTCTACACTCCACACTCCACGGGAGGTCAGTAAATGGGATAGTACCACATTTAGGAAAACTTAAGCGATCGCCTCGATCGATAAGACTGGTGCTATGAGTCGGACATTAAAAACTTCAGCAAAGGCCGCAGCTACTTGTTGCCTGACTACAGCGAGATCGATTTCGGGGACGAACTGAGCCAAACTGGCTACAGGCTTATCGACAATTCCACAAGGAACGATCTGTTGAAAACCGCTGAGGTCGGGGCAAACATTCAAGGCGAAGCCGTGCATAGTAATCCAGCGGCTGACTTTAATGCCGATAGCTGCCACTTTGCCACCTTCCAGCCAAACCCCGGTCAATCCAGGTACGCGCTCCCCTTGCAATCCATAAATTGCCAGCACTCGGATTAACACTTCTTCTAACTGTCGGAGATACCAATGCAAATCTGTTTGGTAGCGCCGCAAGTTCAGAATGGGGTAGCCTACCAATTGTCCGAGGCAGTGATATGTCACCTCACCACCCCTTTCTACCCGATAAACCTCTGCTAGGGAGTGTTGAGTGTTGAGTTCTCTTCTCTCCCCATCTCCCCATCTCCCCATCTCCCCATCTCCCCATCTTCCCATCTCCCCCTTAATCTCACCTGGAGCGAATTTCAGGAAGTCCAAACTCGCTCCCTGTCCCAGAGTGTAAACGGGGGGATGTTCGAGCAAAATCAGCACGTCATCTAGTTGCGGATCTTGCAGGCGCGATCGAACGAGCGATCGCTGCCATTCTAAAGCCTCAGCATAGGGCATCTGGGGGCGATCGTAGAGCCAGCATTGATAAGTCATCTGCATTATGAAGTATGAATGATGAATTCTTGTGGGATAGCCCTCTGGGCTGTCCCACTCCGATGGCTATCCCATAATTACCGGATTGAATTAGAGCCTTGTAAGCTGTTAATAGCCGTTTGTGCAGCTTGTCGAACTTCAGAATAACTGTCTACTAAAAGAGGAGTTAAGTGAGGAATGGCTGAAACTTCTCCCAAGTCACCCAACTCGTCAGCCGCATTTTCTCTGACTATATAATCTCGATCTTGTAGTTTCTCTAACAACAATGGTAAAGCTCGATCGGGATGCAATCGAGCGATAAATCTTAAGACACTGCTTTTAACTTCAGGAGCAGGATGTTCTAACATGGGCAAAACTCGCTCTAAGGCATCTTTCTGTCTTAATTTGCATAATCCATCTATAGCTTCTGCCACAATTAGCGATCGCCGATCGCCCAGGTAATTTAGCAGCAAAAAACGCAGTTTTTCTGGTTCTACAGCATACTCTGTCAGCGCAAACAAAATCCCTCTCAATCGGTCTGTATCTTCTTCATCTATCGCTTGATAATCATCTATAGCTTGATATAAGTAATCCATTCCAGCATTACCTTGCTGGACGATCGAGAAAGCTATCTCTGTATAGTACGTTGAGGTATCCTCGCCTTCTAAAGGAGGTTGCTGGAAGCGCTCGATTAGTTGTTCTAGATTTAAGCGATCGAGATCTGCATAAAAGCTCATTATCGGCACGGGAGTATAAACAGGAAGAACATTAGACATCTCCAACAATATATTGTGAAGTAGCCATCGTGCCTGCCTTTGAGTTTAACTTCTGGAGATGTCTATTCAAAGCTTGACACTCCAGACTCTATATTAGTCTCATATGTCAAAAAATGAAGCCTGCTGGTGCAGGCTAAAAATCGAGTCGTTTGACTTGGAGTTATTTAAATTATAGTATAAATGTACTATAAAATCCAGAAATGCTCGACTTAGCTAAAATTCAAAAGTAGATAAGCTGAATTACTGCAACGCTTTTTAGCCATCGAAAAATTAAATAATAGTAGAATATCTAGCTCAAACTGGCGATATTGTCACTCTATATTCACTCAAGTTATCGAACTATCCCTAAAAAATATGTACCGATCGATCTCGATCGCTTAAACCTACATAATAATATTATTTTATCTATAAACCAATACAGGAAATCTGTAGTAATTTGGAGATACTCCAGTTAGTTGTAGAGTCTAAGTTTAGCAATCCAGGATTGAGTCAAAAAATCCTAGGACTTTTGCTAATTTGTTTTTAATGCCAAGTTTCGCTTAATTAAAGGGTTAGTTAAAATGAGCGATCGCACTTTGAATTTTTCAGAATTATCCCCCAATTTTCCAGAGGCAATTTTAACAGTCAGTCAGGAAGAAATTGAAACAAGTCAGATGACAATTGAAGGGACGCTACCAGAGGATATCTATGGTCACGCCTTCATTTTGGCACCAGCCGGACACGTAGATTCTCCTCACATTCCAGGGACTTCGATCGTCACTCCCTCCAAGAATGGTACGCCCTTTTTTAATGGCGATGGTTCGATCTATCGACTAGATTTCGATCGACCCGGCGAAGTGTTTTTAAAAACTAAAATTGCCAAAACTCCTTGCTACTACGCCGATGCGGCTAGCAAACCCGGTAGTAAATATGCCGAGTATGGTTTTGGAGATTTAGGTTTAGCGCGTTTGTCACCGTGGTTGGGGGTGCGGGATGAAGCCAATACCAACTTGCTGCCGATGAAATTTAAGGGTGAGAGCGATCGCTTGCTAGTTGTTGGTGATGTCGGCCGTCCCTACGAAATCGATACCGATTCCCTAGAACTGGTAACACCCGTGGGCTGGAATCGAGAATGGAGCGAACAATTGCCCCTAAATCTACCATTTGAGATGGTGATGAATACGGCGCATCCTTATTTTGACGCTCGTACTAATGAACTGTTTACTGTCAATTTTGCTAAGTCATTATTGACGATGGTATCAGTTATCTTTAAAAGTGATTCGACTAAAATACCTCAGCTAATTAAACGGATAGTTGAAGAATTTGCCGATTTTCTTAAGCATCCTCTAAATCTAAGAAACTTAGAAATAACTAGGGAATTGCGAGAAATATTTGAAATTCTTAAGTCAGAAATTAGTGAAATTCCAAATAGCATTAAAACATTTTGGCACGATTTACAGCAACTTCTCAAAGAAGCAATTAGCGGTAAATCTTCAGTGATAATTGACGAATTAAAGCAATTATTAGAACTAGTCAAGCAGATATTAGAAGGCTTGAATAAAATTGATGATTTTGTCGATATCGTCCGTTGGGATGGGAAAGGCGCTCTATCGCGATGGCAAGTCAAGCTACCGAATGGTTCGCCCGTCAAAATTAAGCAAACGATGCACCAAATTGGAGTTACCCAAGATTATGTGGTGTTGATGGATACGGGCTTTAAAGTCGGACCGGAGCAGTTAGTTACTAAGCCAATTCTTAAGAATAAGAGGTTGGAAAAAATAATTAGAGATTTGTTTGATTATCCAGAAGCACCTGAAACTCAGATTTATCTGGTTAGTCGTGCCGATCTAATTGCTGGAAAAGCATCGGTAATGGCAAAACATCTATCCATTCCTGGGGCAGTAATTCACTTTGTGGTGGATTATGAAAATCCTCAAAATCAGATTGTCCTCCACGTCGCGCATAGTAATGCTTGGGATGTCGCCGAATGGGTGCGAGAGTATGACACGTCTCCTCTCGGATCGACCTCTCCCCCGGCCCCTCTCCTGCAAGGAGAGGGGGGTCAAGTTCGGGGGTTAGGTCAGCGTCCGATAGGGATGGTATCGAATCCTGTAGACTTACACTCTTTAGGCAGATATGTAATTGATGCCGAAAAGGGAGAAGTAAACCTGGCAGGATCGAAGGTAATAAGCGATCGCGATTTAACCTGGGCAACTGCTATTTACGCCTACAACGATCGCGCTGCTACCCAAAAATTTGACCATATCTATTGGAACTCTTGGGGATGTTGGGGAGATTTACTGACTGACTTCGTAGTGCAACTGTATAAAAACTATCCCCGGCAGCTATCGGTAGCAGAAGTTCTAGAAATTGCTAAAGAGGGAAAACCAGCTAATTTAGTTAGGTTGGCAACTGGATCTAAAGAGGAAATGGCGATCGCCGATAGCTATCAGTTTCCCCCTGGTTATTTGGGTAACTCAGCCCAGTTTGTCCCCAAAAAAGGCGACGAAAATAGTCCGACAAATGGCTATCTTCTTTGTACCGTACTATTTGAAAATCGAAGTCAAATCTGGGTTTTTGACGCTCAAAACTTGTCGCGAGGAGTATTGTGCAAACTCAGTCATCCTCGACTCAAATTTGGGTTTACCACTCACAGCACTTGGTTAGCTGAAATTGCTCCGCGCACGACTGATTACTACATTCCGGTGCGTCAAGATTTTGCCGATTTAGTCGAGCAACAACCCCAACGGATCCAGCAATTGTTTGCAGAAGCAGTCTATTCCCAATATCCCAATCCGCCTCAACCGACTGGATATCCCCCAATTCCCAAAACGCTAGCTACTACCAACCGTCGCGAACTCGATATCCAACTCGACGTTCTGGAATCGAAATTGCCAGGAAATACCCTCCCCGAAGGATTGCACGGTCACGTCTTCATCGTCGGGCCGGTAGGTTCTATTGACTCTGGCGGCCTGCCTTACCCCGATGGCGATACCATCTTCAATGGCGATGGCATGATTTATCGCTTAGACTTCGATCGATCGGGTGAGGTGCGCTTAAAAAGCCGCCTAGCTAAAACTCCCTGTTACTATGCCGATTTAGCCACTCAACCTGGAACTAAGTATGCTAAATACGGATTCCGCAATTTTGGCATCGAGCGGTTTTCCCGATCTTTGGGCGCTCGTAATGAGTTAAATACAGCTTTTCAACCGCTAAAATTTTCCCCTGACGAACCAGAACGGTTGCTGGTAACTTACGATGGCGGCCGTCCGTATGAAATCGACACCGAAACTCTAGAAGTAGTGACTCCGGTGGGGAAAAATTCCGAGTGGCGGCCGGAGATTTCTCTCGACTTTCCTTTTCCCCCGGTTTTAGGTACGGCACATCCAGGCTTCGACCCTCACACCAAAGAAATGTTTGCGGTCAATTTTGGCAGGTCGTTACTTAACTTTTTAGAAACCGTTCCCATCCTTTACGATTTAGGACAATTGCCGAATGAAGTCGAAGCCATTTTGGAAAAGTTTGCTGCCTTTTTGGGAGAACAAAACCAAGTAGAAAAATGGTTCCGCCACCTTTATCAATCCTCTCTAGATATCTGGAAATTTTGGCTGCGCCTCATTGAGAAAATTACCAAACTAGAAATTCAAAACTTTGTCTATCTCATCCGTTGGGATGGGGTGGGAAACTTAGAAAGGTGGAAGCTGGTACTCCCAGATGGCTCGCCAATTGCGATCGAGCAAACTATGCACCAAATTGGAGTGACGAAAGACTACATCGTACTGATGGATACAGCTTTCAAAACTGGTCTGGAACAGGTACTCAACAACCCGATGCCAGAAAACAAAGAGATCGAAAAACTTCTCAGAGAATTATTGACTCGTCAGATCGAGCCTAACTCGAAAATCTATATCGTGCGTCGGGCAGATCTGAAGCGGACGACCTCTCCCCCAACCCCTCTCGACCTCACCCCCAGCCCCTCTCCTGCAAGGAGAGGGGAGCAAGGAGAGGGGAGTATTATCTCCCCCTTCCCTACGAGGGAAGGGGGGACAGGGGGGTTAGGTCCAGAAGTTGAGGTAGTAGCCCATCAATTGACTATTCCCCTCCCTGCTTTCCATTTCTTTGTCGATTACGACAACCCAGGTAGCAAGATTACCCTGCACGTCGCTCATCCAGCGGGGGAAGATGTGGCCGAATGGATTCGCGAATACGACGTTTCTCCCTATCCCCCTCACCAATCAATGCCGCCCAGCAGTCACGGACTGCCAACCGAAGAAACCGATGTCAGTCGTTTGGGACGCTACGAAATTAACGGGGAAACGGCAGAACTGCTAGATTCTAAAGTGATATATGATTCTAAGTTAACCTGGGGCGTAGCTTTGGGGACTTACTGCGATCGCCCCGAACGAGTAGAGAATATCTACTGGCAGTCTTCAGGATTCTGGCAAGATCTGATAAGCAAATTCATCTTCGATCTCTACCGAGATTTTCCCGAACGGTCGATTCCAGCAGATGAGGTGCTGGCAATTCCAGATGGCGGACGCGGACGACCAGCTTCTTTGTTTAGACTGGATACTAAGGCCATGGCGATCGTCGATGCTTACGAATTTCCCTTAGTTTCTCCAGATGGTAAAAGTTGGGACCCTCACATGACCAGTTCTCCTCAGTTCGTCCCCCGCCAGGGAGGCGATGGCAGTTCCACCGACGGCTATATTATCTGTACGGTTTATAGCGATCGAGGCAATCAATTCTGGATTTTCGATGCCAAGAATCTCGCTCGGGGCCCTGTTTGCCAACTCGGTCATCCAGACCTGAATTTTTCCCTCACGTTGCATACGGCTTGGTTGCCTCAAATCGATCGTCGCACGGCTAGTTACAACTGTCCGGTGCGCGAAGATTACGAGGAACTGCTGAAGCGACAACCTCAAGAAGTTAAAGACCTATTTACTACGGAAGTGTACCCGCATTTTGAGTAACCAGAATGTCACTCGATTTTGGATTTTGGATTTTGGATTGGCTCCGCCTTGAAAAGACGAAGCTTGTAATTCCGAATAATTTTTGGCTGATTCGCCTTGAAAGGCTAAGGTGTATACATCTTAAGTTATCGGTTATGCGGTTTCACATCTCGATCCCCCTAAATCCCCCTTTTTAAGGGGGACTTTGAGAACTTCCCCCTCCTTGGCAGCGAGTGAATCTCGCTGCGACTCCCCCCCTTTTTAAGGGGGGCTAGGGGGGATCTGCGAGGGATTCAGCATCAAAATTAAAGATGTGTATACACGTTAGCCTTGAAAGCGGAGGCTTGAAACCCATTTTTTTCGGTCAACTCGCAATTGTAAGTTGCGAGTTGACTCGTCTCGATTACCGATTGGGAGAAACAGAGGTTTTAGACGAACGATCGCGCCGCAGTAAGATCGGGGCCGGACGCTCTTCGACTTGGGGTTCTGGCTCCCCGTTCATCCAAGCGGGTCGAGTGCGATCGTATACCATTTGCAGGGCAGCAGCGGCGATCGCGTGAGCGTCGTATTCTTCGCTCAGTTGCGCCACGATTGGCAAGAAAGAAGCCATCCGTTCCCCTGTCAGAGTTTCTCGAACTTGAGATTGCAGATTCTCTAAATACCGCTTTTCGATTTGATTGCGGGTAGGAATCGGGCAAATTTTCAAGCTTTGCCGCACTCGCCGCTCAATTAGCTGGAGCTTGCGCCGTTCTAAGGGGTGAATTAAAGAAATCGCCGTGCCAGAATTGCCAGCCCGTCCGGTACGACCGATGCGGTGAATGTAATTTTCTGGGCTATCTGGCAAGTCGTAGTTAATTACGTGAGTCAGATGATCTACATCTAGACCGCGAGCCGCAATATCTGTAGCTACTACCCACCGCACCTGATTTTGGCGGAAGCGGTGCAATAGCCGTTCCCGCTGAGTTTGAGACAGGTCGCCGTGATATTCGTCAACGCTGTGACCGGCCGCTTGCAGTTGGTTGGTTAGTTCTGCCGCTGCTTTCCGCGTCCGCACGAAAATCAGAGCAGATTCTGGATCTTCCAGTTCTAAAATCGGTTGCAAGGCTTTGGCTTTGCTCCAACCACGGGGGATAAAGAAGACTTTTTGATGGATCTTCGATGGCGTGGCCTTAGGTTGCTCGACGGAGACAGTCACGGGAGAGTGCAAAAACTTCCCGATCAGCGATCGAATTACTGGCGGCATGGTGGCGGAGAAAAATGCCGTTTGCCGTTCGGTTGGCACCTGCTTCAAGATTTTTTCCACATCGTCGATAAAGCCCATGCTCAGCATTTCATCGGCTTCATCTAACACCAACCATTTGACTTGACCTAGTTTTAAACAGCCTCGGCCGAGCAAGTCGATTACCCGTCCGGGAGTGCCGATAACTATGGGCGCTCCTGCTTGCAAGCGCCTCAGTTGCAAGTCGATCGATTGACCGCCATAAACTGTTACTCCCAATCGGCGATCTCCGCTGAAAGAACGAATTGCTTGGGTGACTTGTAGGGCTAGTTCCCGCGTGGGGGTGAGAATTAAAGCTTGAATTGAGGGATCTTGGCGATCGATCCGCTCTAAAATCGGCAGGGAAAAAGCTGCGGTTTTACCCGTGCCTGTTTGCGATTGTCCGACTACATCGCGCCCGCTTAATAGTTGAGGAATTGCTTGGGCTTGAATTGTCGTCGGTTCAGTCAAGCCTAGAGTTTCTAAAAGAGTAGCTGTGGTTTCAGAAATTCCGAGGCTAGTAAAGGAAAGGGTCATAATTTATATTTACTGGTGTGAGTTGCTAGTTTTTCCAGAGTGGAACTCGATCGAGAATACAGAAGTTCAGAAGTTCAGGAGTTCAGAATATTTTTGCTTTTCGACCTCACGAAGTTCTGGCAAGCACATTCAAGCTAAGGATTTAGATCCAAAACCTAGATTCTGAGCTTTGACGGCTCAATTTTTAGCTGGAACTCGAATCCTTTAGTGAGAGTATTCTTGAGGTTTAACTTCAAATCGGAGAAATTACTCGATCGACTGTTTAGAGGCGCGATCGCTCGCGTCTGAGATTATGAGATGAGTTCAAAGACTTAGGACTTCAGCAGCATCGCGGCTAACAGCCGTGGCTGGGGGAACAAAGTCCACGATACCAAGACTGCATACAACGTTCGACTTGATAAGATTCCCAGGAAGCCCAACAGGCATCCTTTAGTTCTGCTTTGAGAACGCGGGCAGGTTATGTAAGCCCTAAGACTGTAACCCTTGAGTATCATCTTAACACTTCTTTACGTTTTCGATCGGGCGATCGAAGTTTTTTTTAGCACGCGGGGGCATTAAACCGATGAAAGCCTTATAATCACTAAGTTTGCCAGTTTTAAAATTTCTTTACTTTTTGCGTGTGTTACCCTGAATAGATAGCTTGAGTCAGTCAGCCTAATCTACGGCTTCAAATGAAGTCAGAGCGGGGAAACCATTTTTGGGGCGTATCTCTAACTTCAAATAGAGAAGGACATCTCTCAGTCCTAGCCCGTCAGCTAACCTCGTAGGCATTGAGAGGAGATTGAAGAGGCCAAAAATTTAACCTTGCCCTCATCAGTGTTCCTAGTCGGTACTGCTCGGTTTTTTTGTACCTAAATTGGAGGCGCTATATATTGCGTCTCTATAGACGTGGGGGTAGGAAGTCATGAACTTATCATTTTTTGCTGTCGCCGCCCAGGCGACTTGGAAGCAGTTAAAACCAGCAATTGTCAAAGAAACGGTATTGCTACCAGCTTTGGGTTTTGCCGGACTAATTTTGCTGTGGTGGGCAATAGCACTCGTGCGTCGCGATTTGATGCCCACTCCCCTAGATGCAGTAACCAAGAACCTAGACTATATCCTCAATCCTTTTTATCGTCGCGGCCCTGGAGATTTGGGGATAGGTTGGTTATTGTTAGCCAGTTTGCGCCGAGTCATCGCCGGATTCTCTCTAGGAGCAGCAATAGCCATTCCTGTAGGATTAGCGATCGGGATGTCGAGAACGACCATGTTAGTTGTCAACCCGATTATTCAACTGCTCAAACCCGTATCTCCCCTAGCTTGGTTGCCTATCGCTCTAGCAATTTTTGGCTTAGCAGAACCTTCAGCGGTGTTTGTAATTTTCATTACTTCTTTGTGGTCTACCATTATTAACACTGCGTTAGGTGTTTCCAGCATCTCAAAAGACTATCTAGATGTTGGAAAAATGCTAGAAATGCCTAAATTCAGGCAAATATTTAAGATTATCTTGCCTGCTAGTTTGCCCTACATTTTTACAGGCTTGCGGATTAGTTTGGGAGTTGCTTGGTTGGTTATTGTTGCGGTCGAAATGCTCACAGGCGGCATTGGCATCGGCTTTTTTGTGTGGGATGAATGGAGTCGCCTCAATCTCAGTTCTGTCTTTTTAGCAGTATTTATCATCGGGTTAACAGGTTTGTTGTTGGACTACGCCCTGGTCAAAATCCAAACCCTAGTGACTCACCGCCCAGTTCGCTCTTAGAGAGAGTTTTAAGTGTGGAGTGTTGTAGAAAGTGTTAAGTGTTGAGTGTTGAGTGTTGAGTTACAAAATTCCCCTCTACTCCTCTGCCCTATCTTCACCCTCACGCCCTCACACCCTCTCCCTTCTCTAAAAATTTGCGATCGACAGCCACTATCAACAGACCTCTGGCATAAGTCGATAACTTATCAAAAGCATCTGCGTTTATCTGCTGTACCCTTCGGGAAGCCGCTAGCGCGTCTACATCTGCGTTATAAATCTAAAATTTGGATTTTTGCCAGAGGTCTAATGGTGTTGCTGCGTAAATCCTGAATTAATGCTGTGTCCCAAACTTCTTGTGGGTTATCGGTGAGGCAGGGCGGGTTCGATTTGACAATTAAGTTGTGCCTCAAACTTGACTGGCAAAACCCGCCCCTACGGATCGCCCGTACAGATTGCCCCTACAAACATCTTTTGCATCCTTAATTTTCAAAATTTTGAATTTATGGCTTATGAACAACAGTTGGAATCGACGATCGTTTATTCAAGGGTTGGGAGCGAGTGCCTCTGTCATAGCTGCGTCTGCTTGCGGGATTAAAAGCGATCGCTCTCCTCAAGGAATTCCCGAAGCGGCTTTAGCTGTAGAACCAGTCGTCAAACCCGAAAGCTTAGAAAAACCAAATCTTACAGTCGGCTACGTTCCGGTTAATGACTGCGCGCCGTTTGCGATTGCTTGGGAAAAAGGATTTTTTCGCAAGTACGGATTGAATGTCACTCTCAGCCGCGAGTCTAGTTGGGCTAATTCTCGCGATGGTGTCATTTTCGGGCGCTTAGATGCTTCTCCTGTGGTTTCAGGGGCAGTAACTAATGCTAGAAACGGGGCCGAAGGGGCGCGTCACGCTCCCTTGTGTGCGGCGATGACGATTCACCGCCACGGCAATGCCTTAACGATGAACCGAAAAATATGGGAAGGAGGCATTCGCCCTTGGCACGAATATAAAGGCGATTTAGAGGCATTCGGACGAGTTTTCCACGATTACTTCGATCGGATGTCGATGGAGGAAAGAGTTTGGGCAGTAGTGCTGAGTTCGTCGATTTACGAGTATTTCGTGCGTTACTTAGTCGCCGCTGCCGGACTAAATCCAATAGAGGAGTTTCGGATTATCATCACCCCACCCCCGCAAATGGTAAGCAACATGAGAATCGGTGCCATGCAAGCTTATATGGTGGCAGAACCGTGGAATACTCGCGCCATTTCCGGTAATGAGGGCATTGGGTTTACCTTCGCTCAAGGACGAGAAATTTGGCGGGGACACCCAGATCGAGTATTGGCAGTGATGGAGTCGTTTATTGAGGAAAATCCTCAAACTTATCGTTCTCTAGTCAAGGCGATGCTGGAAGCTTGCCAGTATTGCAGTAAACCGGAAAACCGGGAAGAAGTTGCCGAAATAATTTCTGGGCGATCGTTTACTGGAGCCAAGCCGAAATTCACCAGGCCGGGAATTGTTGGTAGTTACAACTACGGCGGATTTGACGGCAAAGAACGGACAATTAAAACTCTGGAAACGACCATTTTCTTCGATCTACCGACTGGAGTTTCTCAAGTACCAAACGACCATTCGACTTTTCTTTGGCAGTCAGAAAGTCTCTGGTTAATGACGCAAGCAGCCCGTTGGGGACAAATTCGAGAATTTCCCAAAAACGCCGAAGCTATTGCCCGTAAAGCGTGGAGAACGGATTTATATCGAGAGATTGCCACTGAAATGGGCATTACCTGTCCTCAAGAAGATTACAAAATCGAGCCAGCGGAGGCATTTATCGATCGAAAGCCTTTCGATCCTACCGACCCAGTACGTTATCTCAACAGTTTTGAAATTCGAGCCAACGCCCCGCAACGATTTTATCAAGCAAGAACTTAGGAGTTTAGGAGTCTAGGAGTTTAGAAGTTGAAGAAGTGAGAAGTGTGGGGTGTTTGGAAATGTTAAGTGTTGAGTTGTCAGTTGTCAGTTGTTAGTAATGAATATTTTCCTCTGTCTCTCTGCCTCCCTATCTCCCCATCTCCCCATCTCCCCATCTCCCCCCCCTCTTTCCCCTCAGCCCTTCTTTCACCTGTAAATAGGGAGTATATTAATTATGCGATCGACAACTTTTTCTACCGATTTTGACGAGCAAATGGCAATCGATAATAAATTTCTTGTCATCGAAAATCTGTTTAAAGCTTTTAGCAAACCCGATGGCAGTCAAGCGGTCGTTCTCGATGGGATCGATTTGACTGTTGGACCAGAAGAATATATCTCAATTATCGGTCACTCTGGCTGTGGAAAATCGACTTTGCTCAGAGCGATCGCGGGCTTGGAAAGACCGACTTCAGGGCTGATTACCCTAGAGGGAAAAGAAATTCGCCGTCCTGGAGCCGATCGGATGATGGTGTTTCAAAACTATGCTTTACTGCCTTGGCTGACGGTGCGAGAAAACATTCGGCTAGCGGTAGATGAAGTCCTCCAAAATGTCAATCGGGCTGAGAAAATTAGTTTGGTTAACGAGCATTTAGAAATGGTAAATTTAACCGCTGCGGCTGATAAATATCCCGACGAACTTTCTGGTGGTATGAAACAACGAGTAGGAATCGCTCGCGCTTTAGTAACTCGGCCCAAAATGCTGCTGATGGACGAACCTTTTGGGGCATTAGATGCTTTAACCAAACGCAAATTACAACAACAAGTGCTAGAAATTTGGGAAAGTCATCGCCAAGCAGTGATGATGATTACCCACGACGTTGATGAAGCCATTTATATGTCCGATCGCATTATTTTGATGACTAACGGGCCTGCTGCCAAGATCGGCGAAATCTTGGAAGTGCCTTTCGATCATCCGCGCGATCGCCATGCCATGCAAGAATCTTCAACGTATTACGAACTCCGCAACCACGCTCTAGGCTTCTTAGAAAAATTCCAGTAATTAATTAGGATCTCAAAAGCTTTGGCAGTGTGAAGTGTGAAGTGTGGAGTGTTGAGTGTGGAGTTAAAAATAACTCCGAACTCCGAACTCCGTTGGCGCAGCCTGTCCGCAGGACATACTCCGAACTCACCTCGCCCTCTCCCCTACAGCGGTGCGTAGCCAAAAGTAACGTTAAATTTCTGGCACCAAATGACAACCGATCGAAAGTCTTTGGGGTTGACATCGGCGGGAATCGAATACTTTTGAGTGCCGCTAGTATTTTGTAAGCGACCGAGGTTAACGTAATCTGACTGGTTGTAGTCTCGCGGTGGATTAGCACGATGCAAAACCACGTATAAATCGGGGCCGTTATCGCTTTTGAAGGCTTCATCTAGCACTAGATAGCGTTGACTGCCTTCTGTAACTATTCGGGCGCTGCCCTCGGTATTATGTCCGACCCCTACGAAGTTACTAGCACCTCCAGGAGTTCTTGGGCTGGATTGACTGGTTGTGGTTGCAGGCTCGTTTGACTGTTGGCGAGGTGTCTCTCGGTTGCAGGCTACGGTAAACAGGGCAAGCGTCAGTAAGATCGCCAAGGATTTTAGTTTCATCGGTTTCTTATCCTCAAAATTAACTAGTTAGGTGTTGGCAAGACTTACGCCAATTGGCGCGCTCCTACTAGTTAACACAAGCTTTCACAGCGATTTTCCTAACTAAGGGGCAATAAACCTGCAAACCCCCTGATAAATTTTAGCTTTCAGCCCTTGATACTAAATCCGGTTTGAAAAACCTTGAATCCCCCTCACCCCCGTCCCCTCTCCCTTGGGCTACCGTGTATACATAAGTCCCCCAGAGCTTTGCTAGACGCGGCTTGCCCTCATCCCCCAACCCCTTCTCCCCAGGGAGAAGGGGAGCCAGAGTCAAGCCAGTTTCCAGTTCAGTCGCCAGCAAT
>JAHHHA010000058.1 GCA_019359615.1 Cyanosarcina radialis HA8281-LM2 | reverse complement strand
AACGCGGCTAAAAATATCAAAATGGTTGGGGCTTCAACCATAAGGTTAGGGGATGTCAGACAGTCGCAGACTGCAATCCCTGCTTGAGCCTTGAATCCCACGTCATTCATGCGTGGGAGTAGGTCAACGCCTTCATCTCGCTCGTTCCACTCAGTCGTCCATTTACCTTCGACCATCATGCCTAACGCCATACCGCCTCCCTACCCGTTATTAACAAGTCAAAAGCTAGGTAAGCTACTGTGTCGGCATCAGTCTCACCAAGCTTCATCGATCGCAACTGCGAATTGCGAATTGTCAATTGCGAATTGCCTTGACATTCCCACCCTAGCTCAGAACGGCTGAAGTAGCTTTAGACTTTGGGTAGATAGTTTGCTAGAGGCGATCGTGTTTCAATAGAGACTTCGCCAGCTTACCCTGACGAAAACCTTTCCACCAGTCCTATTTAGAGAAACCTTGTCTTTATGTCGCCTTCTATCTTCGATCGAATATTTCGCGATGAAAATGGCAATATCGTCATCGGTCAGATGCCCAACTTGCCTGTAATTGTTGGTATTACAGCCAGTGTGTTGAGATTACTTTTTAGTTCCGGGGAAGTTGCCTTAGTATTAGACTTAGTTGCCTTTGGCTCTTTGTTTACTTGGGCCTGGCAAGAATTATTTGATGGAGTCAATTATTTTCGCAGAGGGTTAGGACTTTTGGCCCTGCTGGGTTTGATTATTTCAAAAGTTTTACTCACCCAAATATGAACCCGAATCAGAGCGGTTGACCAGGAGAACCAAAATGTCGATGTGCATCATTGTCATTGCTGACTACGGTACGGGAGATCCGGCATTTACTGAAGTCACGCAACGCCTGCTGTTAGATTTTCCCGATGCCCGCGTTCAGTGGCTCTCCGTGCCGCCATTTAGTACCTTAGCAACTGGTTTTTGGATCGCCCAACTAGGACTCAACCCCGGACCGAGCGATCGCTTAATCTATCACAATTGCGCCCCTCGTCAAGACGATCCTGAAGCCCGTCGAGATAATGAAGGTGAAGGACTAACTTATGCCCTGTTAGCTAATGGGGTCAAAGTCGTGGGAGTCAATGCCGGGTACACGCTCTCTTTTATTAAAGACCATGCCCAAGAGTTGCGATCGGTCAACGTGTCTCGTGGGGGTTCGCAGTTCCGTTCGCGGGACGTATTTCCACCAGCAGCAACAGCGATCGTCCAGGGAGATTTTCGCCTGTTGGGAGATCTGTTGCAGCGGGAGCAAATTCCAGATGTGCCAGCAGATCGAATTGCCTGGATCGATGGCTACGGTAATATCAAAACCACCATGGTAGCGCCTACAGTTAACTTGCCGCCTCAAACCTCGATCGCGATCCGAATTGGCAATGTGGTCAGCGATGCGGTGTATTCTGATGGCAGTTTCAAAGTGCCTGAAGGGACTTTAGCCCTAGCCCCTGGGAGTTCGGGTTGGTCGGTTGGCGACTCTACCGAGCCATTGCGCTTTTTAGAGCTATTTTTGCGAGGTGGAAGTGCTTGGGAACGATTCGGCCGTCCCCGCGTGAATCAGCAGGTAACTCTAATTGCCTAGTACCGCTGCGCGGAAGTTAAAAGTCAAAAATCAAAAGTCAAAAACCTCATGCCATCAGCGCATCTGCGATTTGTCATCGTAGGTGGATTTCCGCCGCAATGCACTAGTAATAAAGATAAAATGAGCGGGAAGAATCCCGGATAACTATTGGCTCGCAAGTAATGAAACTCGATATCGATCGCTGGGAAAAACAACCAAAGCTACTATGGGGGCTAACAATTCTCTGGCTACTTTTAATTGGCTGGATCGTTTATTTGTGGAATTTAGGTAGTATCGGGCTAATAGACGAAACCGAACCCTTGTTTGCCGAAGCTTCCAGGCAAATAACGGTAACGGGAGATTGGATTACGCCCTATTTTAACGGCGCGACGCGATTCGACAAACCGATATTAATTTACTGGTGCCAGGCGATCGCTTTTTTAATCTTTGGCATCAACGAGTGGGCGGTGCGACTCCCCTCAGCCTTGAGCGCGATCGCTTTGATGGGGTTAACTTTCTATACCTTGCGCCGTTTTGGGATTTCTTCTCCCCGACTGGATCGACCCTCAGCCAATTCCGCCCTCAGAGAACGGCAACTGTGGCTATCTGCTGCGTTGAGCGCCACAATCGTAGGTTTAAATCCCCTCACCCTTGCTTGGGGCAGAACGGGGGTTTCCGATTTGCTGCTGACGGCGTGTTTCGGTGGCGCTCTTTTGAGCTTTTTCATCGGTTATGCTACGCCCAAACCAGCCAGCAAAACTCGTTGGTATTTGGCATTTTACATTTTGATGGCCTTGGCGATTCTTACTAAAGGGCCTGTGGGAGTTGTCTTACCAGGAGCAATCGTTGTTGCCTTTTTGCTGTATCTGGGCAACCTCAAACCAGTCTTGGCAGAAATGCGCCTAATTCTGGGCGGACTGACGATGCTGGCGATCGTCCTTCCCTGGTACGTATTAGTAACCTGGCGCAATGGCGAATCCTTTATTAATTCCTTTTTTGGGTATCACAACCTAGAAAGATTTACTGAAGTCGTCAACCATCACGACGGCCCTTGGTACGTTTACTTTTTGGTCGTGCTGGTTGGCTTTGCCCCTTGGTGCGTATATTTACCGCAAGCGATCGCCCGCACCCGATTTTGGCAGCTAAAAAAATGGCGCGAACAACCCCGTTCGTCTCACCTGTTGCTGTTTGCTCTGTTTTGGTTGGCGATCGTATTTGTTTTCTTTTCGATCGCTGTCACCAAACGCGCGAATTATATCTTGCCCTTAATTCCCGCCGCTGCCATTTTGGTCGGTTTGATGTGGAGCGAATGGGGAGAGGGAGAGAGGGAGCAGGGGAGCAGGGGAGCAGGGGAGCAGGGGAAGCAGGGGGAGCAAAGAAAGAAAGGGAAATATGGTCGGATAGTTAGTGGCATAGTTAATGTTTTGTTTTTGGCAGCCATAGCCGCTGGCATCTTCCTAGCACCCAAGTTAATCGGCTACGATCCTGCCGTACCAGAGTTAATTCCAGCTTTGGAACGATCGGGGCTAACAGTTACAGGAGGCGTTATTTGGGCAGCAACAGCGATCGCAGCTACCATATTGCTCCTAATTCGGCGCTATTCTTGGCTGTGGAGCGTCAATCTTATCGGTTTCTTGGCTTTTGTTATCTTAGTGATGATGCCTGCCTCAGTTTTAGTCGATCGAGTGCGCCAGTTACCCTTACGAGAATTATCGGCGATCGTCACTCAAGTCAGACAACCCGGTGAAGAACTGATGATGATCGGCTTTGAAAAGCCCAGCATCGTCTTTTATACCGAGCAACCCGTCAAGTTTTTCAAACAAAACTCAGAAGCGATCGACTACCTGCAAACTGCTTCTAAATCCTGGCTGATTCTCAGCCAAGAAAAGCGCCTCGGTAAAATTAAATGGCAGCCCTATCAGTTTCAAAGTTTAGGTAGATCGGGTGTCTACCAACTGATTCGCGTCTTCAAACAGGCTTAACTTCAGCACCCCCTCTACCAGGTAGAGACGTAGCATGCTACGTCTCTACCTTCGATCGACTGCGTACCTGCATCGCAAAAAAACCTTCTCGTTCTTCGATCGCTTCGATTTGATATCCTTCGATCGCTAAGCTGTGGGGAACTTGCTCGATCGGTTCTCCAGCATCCAGCCACACTTCTAATAGAGCGCCTGAATTCATTTTTTCCAAGCGCATTTTCGTCCGCACGAAATTGATCGGACAGGGAGTACCCCGCAAATCTAGCTTATCGTCAGGAATGTTGGCAGCAGTAACCATAGAAGAGAGGGAGACAAGTCAAAAGTCAAAAGTCAAAAAAACAACACGCACTTTCTAAACTCCTAAACTCCTTCAAGCTGAGCGTAGCCGAAGCTTGAACTCCTAACTTCAATGAAACAAGCCCTTAAAAAATCCATCTTTACCGCCTTTGCCAGCGCGAACCGGAGCCTCATTGCCGTAGACATCGCCTCGAATTTTGGCTAACTTTTCTAGCAGTTCTCTTTCTTCCGAGCCGATTTTGTGAGGAATATCGACTCTGACTGCAATTAAATGATCTCCCCGACTGACGGCATTGCCCAAGCGCGGTACGCCCTTGTCTTCTAGAGTGAGGACTGTATTTGGTTGCGTTCCCGGAGGAATCGCCAATTCGTCGATGCCATCTACAGTATTAAGTGTCAAACGGCAGCCTAAAATTGCTTGCAAGTAGCTAATCTTCACCTCTGAGAGAATATTGATGCCATCTCGCTGAAATTCTGCGTCTTCTTCTACCAACAGGTGAACGTACAAATCTCCAGGGGGACCGCCTCGCAGTCCGGCATCTCCCTCCCTCGAAACCCGTAAAGTCGTGCCGCTGTCAACTCCGGGAGGGATGGTAATTTTTAGTTTCTTCGTTTCTTGCTTGCGACCAACTCCGCCGCAGGATTCGCACTTGTGCTCGATTACTTGCCCCTCGCCGTTACACGTAGGACACATAGATACCTGCGTAAAGCTACCAAAAGGCGTTCTGGTAGCGCGACGAACTTGACCGCTGCCGCTACAGGTTTGACAAGTGC
Source organism: Cyanosarcina radialis HA8281-LM2 (assembly GCA_019359615.1). GTDB lineage: Bacteria > Cyanobacteriota > Cyanobacteriia > Cyanobacteriales > CCAP-1448 > Cyanosarcina > Cyanosarcina radialis. The sequence goes on along the minus strand of JAHHHA010000058.1, from coordinate 16,157 downwards.
GCGAACCAGTTCCCGGTTTAGCGCCAGCGCCGTTGCAAACCGCGCAAGTTTCTAGATGGGGAATGCGGATTTCTTTTTCAATCCCAAAAACTGCTTCTCGAAACTCCAGTTTTAGATCTAAACGCAGATCTTCACCGCGTGCCGGACCTCGCTTGCGCTGGGGTTGTCCCATGCCGCCGCCAAACCCACCAAAGAAAGTTTCCAGGATATCTCCAAACCCAAAGTCTCCCATATCGGGAATGCCTTGACCGGCTCCAGATACCCCAGCTTCCCCAAAGCGGTCGTAGCGATTGCGGGTTTCTGGCTCGGATAGCACTTCGTAGGCGCGATTGATTTCCTTAAAGCGTTCTTCTGCCCCTGACTCTTTATTGACATCTGGGTGATATTTGCGAGCTAAGCGGCGATAGGCCCGCTTGATTTCTTCTTTATCGGCGTTATTGGAGACACCCAAAATTTCGTAGTAGTCGCGAGCCATAGTCAGAAGTTTAGAAGTTTAGGAGTTTAGAAGGTAGAGACGCGCCATGGCGCGTCTGTAGAGAAATTTAGAAGCGGCAGGCGATCGCTTAAAATCTTTTTTCGATCGGCAGTCGTGCATTCTAGACTTTTCTGACGCGCTTTAGTCGAGGGCTTCGTAATCTGCATTGACGGTTTCCTCTTGTTCCCCCCAATCGAATTCTATACTTTCTTCTTTGAGAGTTGTTCCTTGATGGGCGTTCAACGCAGTGCCGTCTTGCACGGTAGCCGTTTTTTTGTCTTCATAAGTCTGGCTATCTTGAATGTTGCTATCTTGAATGTTGCTATCTTGAGTCCTGCTATCTTGAGTTCTGCTATCTTGTGTGTTCCCGTAGCTGAGTTCAAATCCAGTTTCAGTGTTGCTATCCATTCCTTTATTGGGTTCTCGGTAGAGGTCAACGCCCACAGAAAATAGAATTTGGCGAAAATCTTCTAGGCGATTTTGAACTTCTACAATCCCGACGGAGCGATCGCTCATTGCTACTTGCAGGTTTTTAGCTTTTTCATCTAACTGAACTTTTTTCACCTCGTCGATCAAGTCGGCATTGTCTCTCAAGGTAATGCTGTAGCTGTATAACAAGTTCTCAGCTTGGTTTTTCAATTCTATCATTTCTAACCGTCGGCGGTCTTCGTCGGCATAGGCTTCCGCTTCTCGCCGCATATTTTCGATTTCTTCTGCGTCTAATCCTCCGGTGTTGGTAACTTTAATGCTCTGTTTTCTCCCCGTGCCTTTGTCTTGGGCTAAGACTTTTAAGATGCCGTTGACATCGATTTCAAAAGCAACTTCAATTTGAGGCACGCCGCGCGGCGCGGGAGGAATGCCGCTCAAGACCAATCTTCCTAAGCTTTTGTTGTCTTTCGCCATTGCCCGTTCCCCTTGCAGGACGTGAACTTCAACCGATGTTTGTCCGTCTGTTGGGGTCGTAAATATTTGAGATTTACTCGTGGGAATGGTGGTATTGCGCTCGATAATTTTGGTGAATACTTCCCCCACGGTTTCTATTCCTAAAGATAGGGGAGTCACGTCTAAGAGCAAGACATCTTTCACCGCGCCGCCTAAAACTCCACCTTGAATAGCCGCGCCTAAAGCTACGGCTTCATCGGGGTTGATCGTGCCGTCGGGTTGCTTGCCTGCAAAAAATTTCTTAATTGCCCTTTGCACGGCGGGAATGCGAGTGGAGCCGCCCACTAAGAGAATGCGATCGATATCTTGCTGTTGTAAGTCGCAGTCTTTGAGAGCTTGCGTCACTGGTTCGATCGTTGCTTCCACCAGAGGATTTACCAGTTCTTCAAACTTGGCTCGCGAAATCTCGATCTCTAGGTGTTTCGGTCCGGTGGCATCAGCCGTAATAAACGGCAGGTTAATCGAGGTGGTAAACATACTAGAGAGGTCGATCTTGGCTTTTTCTGATGCCACTCGCAGGCGTTCGAGCGCCATTTTATCTTGGCTGATGTCGATTCCTTCTTGTTGGCGAAAAACATCGGTCAACCAAGAGACGAGCGCGTAATCGAAATCGTCTCCTCCCAAGTGATTGTTGCCAGAAGTGGCTTTGACTTCAAAGAAGCCATCTCCCAGTTGCAGCACCGAAACGTCAAAAGTGCCTCCCCCTAAGTCGAATACTAAGATGCAATCCTCTTGTTCTTGCTTGTCTAAGCCATAGGCTAGGGCGGCGGCTGTCGGTTCGTTAATGATTCGCAAAACTTCTAAACCCGCGATCGTGCCAGCATCTTTAGTCGCTTGTCTTTGAGCGTCGGTAAAGTAAGCTGGTACGGTAATCACCGCTTGAGTGACTGCTTCTCCCAAAAATCTCTCGGCATCCTGCTTGAGCTTTTGCAGCACCATCGCCGAGACTTCTTGGGGAGTGTATTTTTGCTGGCGAATCTGCACGTCTACCGTATCGTCGCGCCCTCTGACGCATTTATAGGGCACGCGCGAGCGCTCGGATTGGGTTTCGTCCCAACGCCGCCCGATGAAGCGCTTGATGCTGTAGATGGTGTTTTCGGCATTAGTCACGCTTTGCCGCTTGGCCAGTTGTCCTACCAAGCGTTCTGACATTTTGCCAAATCCCACCACACTAGGAGTAATCCGCCGCCCTTCTGAATTCGGGATCACGATCGGTTTATTCCCTTCTAAAACAGCAACGCAACTATTAGTTGTGCCCAAGTCTACACCGATGACTTTTCCCATAGGGCTACGGCAAGAGAACGTAACAACTTTAACAAAGCTAGCGACTAATTAATCTCGATCTATGGCAACGATTAGATAATTAGGTAGGGGGTTTTTTCGATTTTAAAGCAGATATCTTTAGTTTGCACCAACATCTACTCAATCGCTCGTGCCATTTTCTGTAGCATCAGGATCGCCTTCTTCTGAGACTACCATGGGTTCCATCGCCGCAGCAACTTTAACCATGGCATGGCGCAAAACCTTATCGTTTAAAAAATATCCCCGCTGGAGTTCTTCTAAAACCGTTCCCTCTGGCTGTTCGTCAGTCGGTTGGCGCATCACGGCTTCATATATATTGGGATCGAATTCTTTGCCTTCGGGACGCATGGGAGATACTCCTAAGCGTTTGAGACTATCTACCAGCAATTTGTAGACTCCTTGATAACTTTTATGGATGGTCATTTCGGCATCGGATTGGGGTTTGATTTGCGATCGCGCCCGTTCAAAGTTATCGACTACGGATAATAGCTCGCTAATCGTAGCACACTTGACCTGAGTTTCTAAGTCTTCCTTTTCTTTGGCCGTGCGCTTGCGGAAATTTTCAAAATCTGCGGTTAGCCGAATGTATTGGGTTTTCAAAGAGTCATATCGCTCGTTGGTATCTTGAAGCTGGGCTTTGAAAGCTTCTACTTCTTGGCGATAGCTTTCTATCTCTGGTAAATCTCTGGCTTCTACCGGAGTCGCCTCTACCGTTGTCGCTGGGATATCTTCGACCGCATTTGCTGTCTCATCGTTGCCCTCTTCTGGCAGAGGTGCTGATGCTTCTATGCTCGATTCTCCATCCAAATTAGTTTCTACGGATGCAGATGTATTATTGGCGTTGGCGATTTCCTCCTCTCTCATCTCTGAAGGATTATCTAGCTGCTTTTCTTCTTCGCTCATAATCTAAACATCCTTTGTTAATCAAACTGCTAGTGTCCCTAAACTACTTGGCAATGCACCCAGACTATCTGGCTGACTTAAATAACTGCTCTTTTTAGCATTTTCAGTGATTCTCAGCATCCGAGTGCGAAGTTTCCCTCATTGCTACCTTAACAAAATCGTTAGGCGAGTTGAGAGCGATCGAGTATTTTTGGCGTTCGCGCTGCGCGTTGCTTAGCAACATATCGCTAGTCGGACACCTCAAAGTAGAGAATTCATCTTTAACCCCAATCTACTAACAGTTTGACAGAAATCGGCGCAAAATAGACATCAAGATTTCCCTTCAAGGATGCTTGGCAGGTTAAGCTGAGATTGACTTGCTGACACCTCAAGCGCAGGTTTGCGTTGTCGCTTATGTTTCTAGAAACACTGGCTAGCGAACTGGGATAAAAATCTAAAAGAGCGGCAAGGATCGGGGAAAATATGCAGGACAGCGTTGGCGCAGCCCTTGCGGATCGCGGATCGCGCTGTTGAAACCAAGGAAGCGACCGTTATTTTAGCTTTCTACCTGTCCTAAATCTGGCTGTTACTTAGATCGTTTCTGCCTTCGTAGAACGGCTCTAAGTAAATTTAAGTATACTGCTGCATTCAATTTCAGGAAAAATACTGAAACGATCGATGACAATTCATCGTTAATATTAATGACATTAGCACCAATGCGATGAAAGACAAATTTAATCGCTCAGCCGATCGGCGAATTGAAATCTACCAACAGCCTGTGCTTTATTAGGGACATTAGGAACGCCACCCCTGGTATTCTTACAGATGGTACATTGTCCCCGATGTTGGCGAAAGTTCTATATCCAATAAATTTCTGGGAATCCTAGTTTTCAGGAGATATTTTTACCAGCTATGACTCAATCCTCATCTATGAAACGTGCCCTAGCTGTTCGCAGCGACTTTTCACCCTTCGGGAATAAACTAATTCAGATGGGAGTTGTTAATTCCCAGCAGATGCAGCAGGCACTAGCTGAAAGCCGCAGATCGAACAAACTTTTAACTGAAGCGATTAAAGACATAACTGGTAATGCCTTACCGCCGGATTTGCTGCGAGAGTATAAGAAACAGCAGCTATTTGAACTAAAAGTTCTTTATGGGATTGAAAGTTGCGACTTAGAAATCAGCCAAGTTTCCTGGCCGCAGGTAAACCAACTCATTGAAAATTTGATCCCCATAGATTTGTGTCGCCTGCACCGATTCGTCCCCATCGGCAAGCAAGATACCGAACCGCCCACGGTATTAATGGCGATGGTGAATCCCGACAATCTTAACGCCAAAGACGATTTAGAAAGGATTTTAAGCCGTCAAGGTTGGAAATTTCAGCGGATAGTGATCGCCATAGAAGATTACAACGAACTGATTTCTAAATACCTAGACGAGCAGGTTAAAAAAGAGACGCAAGCGAAAGTCGAAAAGTCTTTTGATGTCAATCAAGACCTCAAAGGGATAGAATCGCTCGACCTAGACGAAGCCGGGACCGATAACGATGCTAATTTAGACGTGGAAGGAGCGCAAGATGCTCCTATTATCAGCTTGGTCAATAAAATTTTGGCTAAAGCTCTCAAAGAAGGCGTTTCTGACATTCACGTCGAACCTCAAGAAGAGTTTTTGCGAGTGCGCTTTCGGAAAGATGGGGTGTTGCAAGAAGCTTTTCCCGCTCTGCCGAAAAAAATCGTTCCAGCAGTTTCGGCTCGGTTCAAAATTATCGCCGAACTAGATATTGCCGAACGGCGGATGCCTCAAGACGGTCGGATCAGAAGGATTTTTGAAGGACGAAAAGTAGACTTCCGGGTTAGCACTTTGCCCAGCCGCTATGGGGAAAAGATCGTATTGCGGATCTTAGACAACTCTTCTACCCAATTGGGCTTGGATAAGTTGATTACCGATGAAGAGACGCTTGAGATCGTCAGAGAAATGGCTAGCCGTCCTTTCGGTCTGATTTTGGTTACAGGACCTACTGGATCTGGCAAATCGACTACTTTGTATTCAGTCTTAGCCGAACGCAACGATCCGGGGGTAAATATCAGTACGGCGGAAGACCCGATTGAATATGCCCTCCCAGGTATTACCCAGGTGCAGGTGATTCGGGAAAAGAACATGGATTTTTCGGCCATTTTGCGCTCTTTCTTGCGGCAAGACCCAGATATCATTCTAGTGGGGGAAACGCGAGATAAAGAAACCGCCAAAACTGCCATGGAAGCAGCCTTAACCGGACACTTAGTGCTAACCACGCTGCACACTAATGATGCCGCTGGCGCTATTGCCCGTTTGGACGAAATGGGGATCGAACCATTTATGATCTCTGGCGCTTTGTTGGGTGTCTTAGCTCAGCGTCTCATGCGCCGCGTTTGTTCTGAATGCCGCGTGCCTTATGCTCCCAGCCAAGCGGAACTGGCGCGTTTCGGCTTAGCAGCTAACGCTGATGGGGAAGTCACCTTCTACAAAGCTAACACCCTCAGACCAGACGAAATTCAAGAGGCCAAATCTCAAAGCACTCTGTGTCCTAAATGTAACGGGATTGGCTATAAAGGACGGGTAGGGGTCTATGAAGTCATGCAGATTACAGAACGGCTGCAAACTATGATCAACGAACGCGCCCCTACAGCTTTACTGAAAGAAGCAGCGGTGGAAGAAGGGATGAAAACGTTGCTGGCTTACAGCTTGAATTTGGTTCGTCAGGGTTACACCACCTTAGAAGAAGTAGAGCGCGTTACCTTTACCGACTCCGGTTTGGAAGCAGAACTAAAAGCTAAACGCAAGACTTCTCTGACTTGTCGCACTTGCGAGGCTGAATTACAACCAGAGTGGCTCGATTGTCCCTTCTGTCTCACCCCTCGTTTTCAAGAGTAAAAGTTAGAGTTCGGAGTTCGGAGTTCGGAGGAATCAGTTTCAGGTTTCTCTAATTAACAATAAACGATCCACTAACAGCAGTAGGAGATAAAAAGTATGGAATTAATGATTGAAGATTTGATGGAGCAACTGGTAGAATTGGGCGGTTCAGATCTGCACATTCAAGCAGATGCCCCAGTTTATTTTCGGGTCAGTGGTAAGCTGGCTCCGATTAACGACCAACCTCTGACCCCTCAAGAATGCCAAAGACTAATTTTTAGCATCTTGAATAACAACCAACGCAAAGAATTAGAACAAAATTGGGAATTAGATTGCTCTTATGGGATTAAGGGATTAGCTCGATTTCGCGTCAACGTCTATAAAGAGCGCGGTTACTACGCAGCTTGTATGCGGGCGTTATCTTCTAAAATTCCTAATTTCGACCAACTAGGATTGCCAGATGTAGTCAGAGAAATCAGCCACCGCCCTAGAGGGTTGGTGTTAGTAACCGGACAAACAGGTTCCGGAAAAACTACAACTTTGGCAGCAATTATCGATCTAGTTAATCGGACACGAGCCGAACACATTCTAACTGTAGAAGATCCGATCGAATACGTTTTTCCTAATATCAAAAGCTTGATTCACCAACGACAAAAAGGAGAAGACACTAAGAGTTTTGCTAATGCTTTGAAGGCGGCTCTGCGGGAAGATCCAGATGTAATTCTGGTGGGTGAAATGCGAGATTTAGAAACCATTGGTTTGGCAATTTCGGCCGCAGAAACCGGACACTTAGTATTTGGCACTCTACATACTAACTCGGCCGCTCAAACTGTAGACCGGATGCTAGACGTGTTTCCTGCCAACCAACAGCCCCAGATTCGATCGCAGCTATCCAACTCTTTAATCGCCGTTTTCAGTCAAAACTTAGTACCCAAAAAAAGCCCCAAGCCAGGGGAATACGGTCGGGTGATGGCCCAAGAAATCATGATTGTAACTCCAGCGATCGCTAACTTGATTCGGGAAGGCAAAACCGCCCAAATTTACGGCACTATCCAAACTGGAGCTAAATTGGGAATGCAGACGATGGAAATGGTGTTAGCAGAATACGTCAGAAAGGGCTTAGTTTCCTTTGAAGCAGCGATGAGCAAAAGTTCTAAACCCGACGAACTGCAACGTCTATTCGGCGGTACGCCGATTGCTGGCAAATCTGGTGCGCCTGCCCGATAAATTAGAAGTTCAGAAGTTCAGGAGTATAGGGCATAGGGCATAGGGCATAGGGCATAGGGTATGGTTTATCTTTCCCCATCTCCCCATCTCCCCATCTCCCCATCTCCCCATCTCCCCATCTCCCCCTCTTCCCCCTTCGCACTACTACCAATAAAAAAAGATGTAAACTATGCCTACTTTTATTGCTGACGTTCGGGACCGTCAAGGAAAAAACAAGAAAGAAAAGGTTGTTGCCGATACCCTGTTTAAAGCCCGACAAAGTTTAACCCAACAGGGATTTGCCGTTAGAAATATTAAAAAAACTCAAGATTTCGATTTGGGTAGCTTGAGCTTAGAAGATCTAAGCGCCAAGCTAACTTCTGTCAAGGTCAAAGATAAAGCTATCTTTTCCCGGCAATTTGCAGCGATGGTGAATGCTGGAGTAGCGATGGTGAGAGCCTTGCAAATCTTAGCCGATCAAACCTCGAATCCGAAGTTGAAAAAATCCCTGCAAGAAATTAGCACCGAAGTTCAACAGGGAACAAATTTATCCGATGCGATGAGAAAGCACCCTGAGAGCTTTGATACTCTTTACGTCAGCATGGTACAAGCTGGAGAAACAGGTGGGGTGCTAGATGAAGTTCTCAACCGCTTGGCGAAGTTTTTGGAAGATATTGCCAGGTTGCAAAACCAAATTAAAGGGGCGATGGCTTATCCCGTAACGGTGGGAATTTTAGCCGTAGTGGTGTTTCTGGCCATGACGATCTTTTTGATTCCGGTGTTTGCGGGAATTTTCAAGGATCTAGGTGCCGAATTACCCGCGCTAACCAAGTTCATGATGTGGTTGAGCGATATTTTGAGAAGTTGGAGAGCTATCATTCCAGTAATCGCGCTCATCGTCGGTGGGTTTCTTTACAGACAATATTACAAAACCCCAGTCGGTCGCCTGACGATGGATAAAGTCTTTTTAAAATTGCCCCTGCTAGGCGACTTAAATGAAAAGTCAGCCGTTGCGCGTTTTTGCCGCACTTTCGGAACTTTGACTCGTTCTGGGGTACCAATTTTAAATTCCTTAGAAATCGTGCGAGATACGTCAGGCAATCAAGTAATTGCTAATGCGATCGATTCTTCGCGGCGAGAAGTACAGCAAGGGGGAATGCTTAGCCTCGCTTTGCAAAAAGAGCAAGTATTTCCGCCTTTGGCAATTCAGATGATGAGCATCGGCGAAGAAACCGGGGAGTTAGATTCGATGCTGATGAAAGTTGCCGATTTCTATGAAGATGAGGTGGAACAAGCGGTTAAAGCCCTGACTAGCATCCTGGAACCCCTGATGATGGTGGTTTTGGGGGCGATGGTGGCAGTGATTTTGCTATCGATGTATCTACCGATGTTCAGCATATTCGATAAATTGGGCTAGGTCGATGGCGGTTAAACCATCAGATTACGAAGAGTTACTGGCGGAGTACAGCCAGCAAACCGGAGCGATCGCGCTGTTAAAGAATTATCGACCTTACTTGGAGATGCTGCCGAGTATGCGTCGGTTGGAACAAAGCGCGATCGCGATTCCTTTGCCCGTGGTGCGCCTACGGGATCGAGGTTCTCGCAACAACGATCGATCGCTAACTTCTGGTAGGGAAGCAGTGACTTTGCCTTGCGACGTAGCCTTATTGATGTGCGACCCCGAATGGAAAATTAAAATGGGGGTGGAAATTTTCATTTTAATTCATCGCCCCCAAGAAGACTTTTCCGATTTGCTCGGTCGCTGGCGACAAATTCAAGTATTACTATCAGCAGACTACGAGTGGGTGATGCCGCTAGGACAGCAACACGTTCTCAACGATGGCGGCGAACGCCTCTATCCCTTGTTCGTGCTATTTCCCGACACTCCAGAAAGAATTAAACGAGGTTTGCGGGGAGCGAGTCTCCCCTTTGTCATGCAGCCAGCAACTAAATCTCAAGAAGCAGAAATTTCACAGAATCTTTCACCAGAAGTCCACTAAAGTAGTTTAGGAAGTGTGGAGTGTTGAGTGTTGAGTTAAGAATGCTCCGCCCTCTTCGCCCTCTTCGCCCTCTTTTTGACTTTTGACGTTTTGACTTAACTTGATGCTGAATCTCAACACGCTTTTATCTCTTCTGTTATTATTTATCCCGGTTTCGATCGCCGCTCATTTTTTGGAGTGGGGAGCGCCAGTTATCTTCATCACCTCTTGCTTGGGGATTATTCCCTTGGCAGCTTGGATGGGGACTGCTACTGAAGAAATCGCCGTAGTGTTAGGCCCTTCTCTGGGAGGTTTGCTGAACGCGACTTTTGGCAACGCTACCGAATTAATTATCGCCCTAGTGGCTCTCAACGCTGGATTGACGGATGTAGTCAAAGCTAGCATCACTGGCTCGATTATCGGTAACTTGCTGTTAGTGATGGGCTTTTCGATGCTCTTAGGCGGGTTGCGCTACAAGGAACAAGAGTTTCAGCCGATTGTGGCGCGGGTAAATGCCTCGTCGATGAACTTGGCAGTAATTGCGATTTTGCTCCCTACCGCAGTCGATTACACTTCCAGCGGGATCGACGAACCTACGGTCCAAAAACTTTCGGTGGCAGTAGCGATCGTCTTAATCTTGGTTTACGGTTTGACGCTGTTATTTTCGATGAAAACTCACACCTATCTCTACGATGTGGGGTTAGCAGAGTTAACTCCGGGGGAACTAGCTGAAGCCAATTTAGCGCCCGACAATCAGGAAAAAGTTAACCTATGGCTCTGGGTTGGGGTTTTATTAGGATGTACTTTGTTGGTGGCAGTCGAGTCAGAACTGTTGGTTGATAGCTTAGAAGAAGCCACGGCGAAACTAGGTTTGACGGCATTGTTTACAGGGGTGATCTTAGTACCAATTATCGGCAATGCTGCCGAACACGCCACAGCCGTCACCGTAGCGATGAAAGATAAGATGGATCTTTCGGTTTCTGTAGCCGTTGGTTCTAGCTTGCAAATCGCTTTATTTGTGGCTCCAGTTTTGGTAATCGCAGGCTGGGTGCTGGGCAAACCGATGGATTTGGATTTCAATCCTTTTGAACTGGTAGCTGTATCTGTAGCCGTGTTGATTGCCAATTCAATTAGTTCCGATGGTCGCTCTAATTGGCTGGAAGGAACTTTATTATTGGCAGCTTATGTGGTTTTAGGTTTTGCGTTCTATTTCCACCCAGTGATTCCTGGAATCGGTTAGGAGAGCGAGCGATCGTAATAGCGATCGCTCCTTTAAGTAGGAGAAATCGCCAATCGATAAAAAACGTTGCTAATACACATCATCATGGTCGCCGAGATTTAGCAGGAGAATTGCGTCTTCTTTGCCTTCCTCTGGGTTAGCTACAAATTCAAACAGAAGGCGATAGCTGTAGTCGATCGAGCAAGCCCAAATTCCAGCCAACTCACCTGAAAGTTTATGAGTTTTTAACGTCGGATGGAAAGGATCTGTGGCCAGTTGTTCTAGAGTTTCTTCGATCGCGGAGCGTAGCTGAGGATTTTGACGCACCATGCGCTTAAAAGCACGCAGGGATTTTGGACTCCAGGCAATTTTTCTCAAGCATCCAACTCCGCTAAAAAGTCTTTCACAGAACCGTATTTGATTCTGCCTGCTGCTACCTCTTGGCGAATTTCTTGGACTTCTTCTAAAAGCTGCTGGCGTTGTTTCCTATGCAACCGTTTTGCTAAAATTTCCAGCAATAATTGCTGTTCTTCTAACGATAAGGCTTCCGCCACATTGAGCGCCCGTTGCAGCCGAGAGGTTTGAGGGATATCTGTCATAGTTGATGCCAATCAGGTTAGCAAGACTAATTCGATCGTAGTTGCTAGTGTCTACAGATCGCTTGCAATTACCACAATTTTAGGCGCTCGTGGCCTGTGCGGCCCAAATCGATTATTCTGTTGAAGCGGGGATCGAAATGGCGCGATGCTTACGGTACGCGATCGCCTGCGGCCGCTAGATATCATAACTTCTTTTCTGCTGTCTAGACTGACGCTTCTCTTTTCTGGCCATTCTCTTTTCCTTGGCAGAAGGCTTCTTAGTAGCATCCTGCTGCTCCCACACTTCTCCTGTTTCTGCATCAACGTACAAATAGATCGGAAGAACAAAAAAATGCGTGTTTGAGGTTTGAGTGAATTCATCTAAATAGTAAAAGCTCCCTCTATAGGTGGCCCGGAATTTATAGTAGGCATCTGCTTCTTCCTGTGGGACAAACTTCAATTGTGGATGTTCGATGTCGATCTCGTCGATAAGATTACGTCGGTTTTGTAGAATGTAGTCTTGCATAATTTGCTTAGCAACGGATTCTTCCACAAGCTATCGATCCAGTTCTGTCAAGGTTTAGGTTTTTGCTTCATCCTATCTATTAAGTGGAAAAATTGGGGAAAGATTGCCTGCTAGATCGCCACTATGCTAACTTCAACCCTCGAACTACTCGAAACTGCCCGACGTAATATCTATGCGATCGGGGCATTCAACGTTTACAACTTAGAAGGCGTGCAGGCAGTAATCAAGGCTGCGGAAGTCAATTGCAGCCCAGTGATGCTGCAAATACATCCCAGCGCCTTGAAGTATGGAGGCTCTTCTCTAGTAGCTCTTTGCCTAGAGGCGGCTAGAACTGCGGCGGTTCCTATGTCGGTTCATCTAGACCACAGCACCTCGGCAGATGCCATTCGTTTGGCTTTAGAAGCGGGTATGAGTTCGGTGATGGCTGATGGTTCCCATCTCCCCTATGAAGAGAATTTAAACTTTACTCGCGCCATGGCTCAGTTGGCCCGCGATCGAGGTGCTGTGGTGGAAGCCGAAATCGGCCGGATTAGCGGCACGGAAGACGGGCTATCGATTTCAGAAAAAGAAGCCAAAATGACCGATCCCAAACAAGCGGGGGAATTTGTGCGGGCTACGCTGGTAGATGCCTTAGCCGTCACCATCGGTAACGTCCATGTCGAAAGTATCCAAAAGACAGATACCCAGCGGGGTAGCTTTCTGGATAGCCAGGAACCAACTGCTAACAAACTCAGGCCTGCTGTGAATATTAATGCTCCGATTGGGTAAAGATTGATTTCAGATATCGATCCAATCCGGATCGTTGCTATGCAACGATCGCTAATATAAATCCCCAAAATCCCCACAATTTAGATTCCTGATGCTGAAATCCATAGATGCCCATTATGCCAAATAGGATGAAGATATCGGTGAAAAGATAAAGGATGGCGATCGCTATTTTCGGGCCATCGTTGGGTACGATCGAGTTAACCCCGCGCAGGATTCCTGCAAGTATGGCCGCGAGTCCGCCCAATCGAATTAGATTTGTATGAGACATTCGATCGCTCTCCCCTACAGTGTATCTTTAGCGATCTTCATCACTGGACTTTAGAGTAAAAGGCAGCCAGAGATGGACTCGGACTGTTAGCAGGAACAAACAACTAATTACTCAACCCAGGGAAGCCCTCAAGCGCTTTGGTATCAACCAGAAACAGCCGAAAAGATGGCTCGCTGATAAACTGAGCATAAGCCGACTGGAGATAGCGACGGTACGGTTCGTTCTTAGCAATGTGAACCTCAAAAAAAGCTAAGAACAAAGCATTAGCATAACGATCGATTAAATCTTGGTTGGGCAGAGTTAGGAAAGAAATAGAATCGAGGGCTTCCTTGATTCCAGGATCTAGATTGGAGAAGTTGACGTGCGCTTCTCCTTCTGCCAAGGCCAGATATTTATTTGGAGTTGTCAACCACAAGAAAGAACGACCTTGCTCGTATACCGCTGGAGTTGCCGGATCGTAACTGCCAGCCCCGAGCATCACCGGAATTTCAATTTTGCTCAACCCCCGCTCGCCAAAGATGACGCTGTTGACTGGGTTAGCAGCCAACACGGCTTGCACTCTAGGATCGCGAAATGAATAAGTTTGCCTGGGTAAACGCAAACCTTGACATTGCAGGAGCAAGGAGACGTTACCTCTCCAGACTGGGCGAGCGCATTCTCGTTTGAGGCTGTCAAAATCGATTTCGGCTCCAGCTACCGCTAAAGCTGTATACCCGCCTAAAGAATGCCCCGCTACGCCAACCGCTTGCAAGTCGAGTCTGCCGCCAAACTCATTGTTATTGCGCCGTTCTAGTTCGTCGATAACATAACTAATATCTTTCGGGCGGTTGATAAATTCATTTAGTTCAAATACCTCTCCTTCGTAACCAGCGATCAGATCTTGCGCCTGAGTATAATCGCTACCTGGGTGTTGGGGAAGGGCCACCACATAACCATAAGAAGCTAGATGTTCGGCCCTATCGCTAAAATCTTCTGGTCTAGAGGCGATCCCGTGAGAAAAAATCACTACTGGGGTTTTCCCCGCTCGCCAACGTTGCGGCTGATAGACATCTACTCGAAACTGGCGTTGTCTTTGACGATCTATCAGGTTCCAGGTTTGCTTTTTGACTCCAAAGTTTCCTGGCTGACGGATATCTGGCAAAGTCGCAAAATTTACTTGAGGCTCCCTAGCTGCTTGCTGGGCCGACAATTTGGACATTTGAGCCACCAACTCTTTAGTAATCGCGATCGTCTCTTCTAGGCCGTTAGCCACTGCCAATACTTGCTTGAGATCGATTTCAATATTCGTCGGAAATTTACGCAAGAAGCTCAACACGCTCAACCCTTCAGGAGCTAGAGCCGCCTGCACCAAAGTTCCTCTGATCGCATATTTGCCGTTGAGTCCGCCGGGAATTTCGATAATTTTGCCCAATCTTTCTAAGATGGTTTCTCCGATAGAAGTATTGAACAAACTCCACAGGAACACTGGCTTGACTTCGGCCTTTTGGGTTAAAGCTTCTCGTACCGCCTGCGAGCCGTCGCTACCAACTAGTTTGAGATAAAATGCCAATTCTTGGTTGACTTCACCCGTGCGGGCAAACGTTTCTAGAGAGGTGACGCTTAGGGAGAAACGTAGAGGAGCGTAGGTAAAATAAATCTTTTCGGCTGCCCCTGCGGGAATAACGACCGACAACGCAGAAACAGTTCCTAAAGCTAGGGAACGCAGCCATAATCTCATGAGGAATTAGTTTTCACTTGTTTGACTTCCATTCTACTGATTTAACTATATTCTGAGGATGGATACAAGGCTTTGTCTTCGTACAGGGCGATCGCGCGTGGCATTTAGTTATGAGAACCGGCCCCTTTAGGCGATACGTACTACCGTACAGGCTAGCGCCAACGCTTTTTACTAGGCGCTTAGCTCGCGTTGGATGTACGCTATAGGTAGCCAAAAATTTTTCTTCTCAAACTTTACGTCGGCTCTCAGATAAAACTAATAATTAATTTATCGCCTCATCATTTTTGACAAGCTCGCATAATTTATTATCAAAATAACAATAAATTTCCTTTTTGGTTTAAGCAGTTATGGAAACTGAAACAAAATCTAATCGATCGAGGCGTAAAACCAAACGAATTGCTGTCTTTTTATTATTGGCCGTTCTAGTTATGTCTCTAATCGTTGCTGCCAGAGCTTTCAATATTCAAGAGCTTTTACTCGATGCTTTAAATTGGATCGAAAGTCTGGGCTGGGTAGGAGTAGTTGCTTTTATGGCAATTTACGCCTTAGCAGCCGTGTTATTTGTCCCTGGTTCTATCCTGACTTTAGGTGCAGGTTTTATCTTTGGTGTTGTTTTTGGTTCGCTTTACGTTTTTATTGCCGCTACCTTGGGAGCCACGGGAGCTTTTTTGGTGGGCAGATACTTCGCTCGCGGTTGGGTTTCTCAGAAAATTGAAGGTAACGCTAAGTTTAAAGCAATTGACAAGGCTGTTGCCAAAGAAGGATTTAAGATCGTTTTGTTAACTCGTCTTTCTCCGATCTTGCCTTTCAATCTTTTGAATTATGCTTTTGGGGTCACGCAAGTTTCTTTGAAAGATTACGTTTTGGGTTCAGTTGGGATGATACCTGGAACGATTATGTATGTTTATTTTGGCTCTTTAGCTAGCAGTTTGGCTACGCTTGGTACCAATCAACCGAGTAGATGGGCAGTTTTAGTAGTTGGTTTAATCTTGGTAGTTGCTGTAGTTATTTACGTAACTCGTATAGCTCGAAAAGCTTTGCAAGAGAGCGTTTAATCTCTGAGATATTGCTAAGATTGTTTGTTGTATTTTAATCTTCCAAACTTGGAATGTGGGTGGATTCGATTTGACAATTGATGGCGTGCGATCGAGGAGATTATCGATGAGGCAGGGCAGGTTTGATTTAACATTTAATGATACGTGCCAAACCTGCTAGGTGTTATCGGTGGGGCAGGGCGGGTTTGATTTGGCATTTAATGGGGTGTCCCAAACTTAGCTGGCAAAACCCGCCCCTTGTATCTTAAACACAGATAGGCGAACGAGGGTTAAGGCGATCGCTAAAAGTGACTCAAGACCCAAAGCCAGTGGAGAATAAAAGCTAGAACATCAGCATTGGTGAAGTTGCCC
>JAHHHA010000057.1 GCA_019359615.1 Cyanosarcina radialis HA8281-LM2 | reverse complement strand
ATGCAGGTGCTTGGTGCCATTATGCCAAAGCTCATCCATCTAGCTTTCGGCATTTTGAAGTCAAAACAGCCTTTTGACCCGCATTATTCGATCGCTACCCCTTGACGGCTCAAGACAGTATCTACAAATTGCTCGTACAATTTATTACTGAAATTCTGTAAAGACGTTGCATGCAACGTCTCTACAACTCCTGAACTTCTAAACAACTATGTCAAACTCCACAAGCGATCGCGTTTCCGTTCTACCAATGGACGTATATAACCAGAAATTAGTTGGTTACGTTCATCCTTCAGATTGGGTTAATCCTACACCTGCGCCCTGTTACAACTTAGTCGTAATCGGTGCTGGGACTGCTGGGTTAGTGACCGCCGCTGGTGCAGCAGGATTGGGGGCAAAAGTCGCCCTGATCGAAAAACATCTGATGGGTGGCGATTGTTTGAATGTCGGTTGCGTGCCTTCAAAATGTTTGATTCGCTCTTCTAGAGCCGTAGCAGATGTGCGGTATGCCAATCGATTTGGGGTTAATGTTCCTAGAGGAGTTGGAGTTAATTTTTCGGCAGTAATGGAACGGATGAGACGACTGCGAGCCGGAATTAGCCATCACGATTCCGCTCAACGCTTCCAAAGTTTGGGAATAGATGTATTTTTAGGCAACGCTCGATTTTCTGGTGATGATACTGTAGAAGTTGCAGGCAAAAAATTACGCTTTAAAAAAGCTGTCATCGCTACTGGTGCCAGAGCGGTACAACCATCAATTCCAGGGCTAGCAGAAGCAGGTTATTTGACAAATGAAACTGTATTTTCGCTGACAGAAAAGCCCAAACGTTTAGCTGTAATTGGTGGCGGGCCGATCGGCTGCGAATTAGCCCAAACCTTTCAGCGATTGGGTTCGCACGTAGTGCTATTTCATAAAAACGCCCACATCCTCGATCGCGAAGATACTGATGCGGCTGAAATAGTTCAGAAAACTTTTATCCACGAAGGCATAGAATTAATTCTCAACTGTCAATTGCAGCGAGTAGAACGCCAAAATGGAGCGAAAGTTATTTATTACGAAGTCAATGGCAGAAAAGGTTCGATCGCCGTCGATGAAATTTTAGCTGGTGCTGGCAGAGCGCCCAATGTGGAAGGATTAAATCTAGAAGGAGTTGGAGTTAAATACGACATCAAAAAAGGCGTAATTGTGAACGATCGGCTGCAAACTAGCAATCCTAAAATTTATGCTGCTGGCGATGTTTGTCTGGAATGGAAATTTACTCATGCAGCCGATGCAGCGGCTCGGATTGTGATTCAAAATGCCCTATTTTTAGGCAAGAAAAAACTCACTACTCTAACTATGCCTTGGTGTACTTACACCGATCCAGAAATCGCCCACGTCGGTATGTATGAAACCGAGGCTCAAGCTCAAGGGATAGATGTCGATACTTATTTTATTCCCTTAAGCCAAGTCGATCGCGCGATCGCCGATGGTGAAACCGAAGGATTCGTCAAAGTTCACGTCAAAAAAGGTACTGACAAAATTTTAGGGGCAACGATCGTCGCTCGTCATGCTGGAGAAATGATTGGCGAAATTACCTTAGCAATGGTAGGTAATTTGGGCTTAAAAACTCTATCGACAGTAATTCACCCTTATCCGACTCAAGCTGAAGCGATCCGCAAAGCTGCTGATGCTTATAACCGCACCCGCCTCACACCTTTCGTCAAAAAACTCTTCTCCAATTGGTTAGCTTGGGCGAGAAAGTGATATGAATGACAAACCCCTAAAACCAAATTAGTCTAGATATTTGTCCAGACACTTAGCTAAGATCAAAATGTAGAGCGATCGAGCAGATACTTTCCCAATGCCAGCCTTCGTAGAGCGCAATGCCATCCTCAACCCATTTAACATTCGTCAAGAGCTATCGCTGTCTCAAGAGCGATTGAGTAATTTGCTGCGGGTGAGCGTCAAAACCGTTAGTCGTTGGGAAAAAGAAGCACGCCAACCGACCGATCCAGACCAACTGTTACGCCTGGCCAAATTGAAAGAAATTGCCTCCCTGGGGCGTATGGTTTATACAGCGGAGGGTCTGAAAGAATTTCTCTCTACTCCGTTACCTATCTTTGGAGGGCGATCGGGATTCGATCTCATGCAACTAGGAGACTACGAGCCAGTAATGGCGGCTTTAGCGGCTGATTTTGAAGGTACGGGCTTCTAGCGTCATGCCCCTCCAAAAGTATATTCAGCCTTGGTCGGGATATGCCGGACAGCATATCCCCGATACTCCTGGCAAAAGCTACAACATTCTATGATTTCATACCAAATCCGGTTTTGATACCCTCCAAACCAGCCCTCACCCCCAACCCCTCTCCCAAGCTTGGGAGAGGGGAGCCGGAGGCTCGTTTGAGGGCAAAGTAGAAAGTAGGTTTTGGTAATCGGATTTGGTATCAGCTACTGCGGTAGAAGTAATGAGAACCGCTGGAATGTTGCTGGAGAGCCAACCCTTTACTTAGCCAAAGAAAAGGATGTGGCGCTAGCTGAATACGCCCGACACTTCCAAGTAAATCGCACGCCTAGACTAGCTGCCAAAACCTATCGCCGTCAAGTCTATCGCTTTCACGTCGAGCTAGATCTAGTTCTCAGCTTGCGATCGCCTGATGTCTGGTTAGAACTATCTCTCACCAATCCGCCTGACTGTTTCAAAGACAAGTCTGTTGCCAGATCTACAGCCCAATTTATCCGCAACACGACCGCCACCCAAGCCCTTTTAGTTCCTTCAGTTGCCTTTCTAGACGACTTGGAGCAATGGTGCTTAGTTTTATTTTTGGAAAAGCTACCACCAGATCCCTATGCCTTCTTACCCAGCGTTCAACTTGATGGATATTTCCAGATTGGCTGAATAAACCATCCTACATTTGCTGTAAGACTGCTTGAATTACCTCTGCTGTCACTTTGTCGGTCACTGTGGCGGCCCCAATTTTAGTAGGGAGAACAAATCGTACCTTACCATCTTTCACCTTCTTGTCAGTTTGTAGAGTATCGATAATAGCCTCGATATCTATGCCACTGGGCAACTTAGTGGGCAAGCCAGTTTTTTTAATCAGAGCATTTTGACGATCGCAGGCTTCTCGATCCCAAAAATTGAGCTTGACAGCAAGATTTCCAGCAGCTACCATCCCGATCGCTACGGCCTCGCCATGGTTAACAGAACGATAGCCAGTCAAACTTTCGATCGCGTGACCGATCGTGTGACCGTAGTTCAAAATCGCCCGCAATCCCGCTTCTTTTTCATCTTTGCTCACTACATCAGCTTTAGCTTGGCAAGACCTTTTCAAGATTTGTTGCAATAACTCCTCTGACAGATAAGATAGGCGATCGAGACGCGCAGATGCTTCTAATCGATCGAACAATTCGGCATCCCAAATAATCCCGTATTTGATGACTTCTGCCATCCCCGCTCGAAATTCCCTCACTGGAAGGGTTTTTATAATCTCCGGGTCGATTAAAACTAATCTGGGTTGATAAAATGCGCCGATTAAATTTTTGCCTTGAGGGTGATTTACTCCTGTTTTCCCGCCAATTGAGGCATCAACCATCGCTAGCAGCGTCGTCGGCACTTGAACGAAATTAATCCCTCGCAGCCAGGTAGCAGCAGCAAACCCCGTCATATCCCCAATTACTCCACCACCCAAAGCAATTAAGGTCGAGGAGCGTTCTAGGCGGTTTTCTAGAGCAATATTGTAAATTTTTTGAATCGAGTTGAGAGTCTTGTAGCGTTCCCCCGCTGGCAAGATGCAGGTTATTACTGCGAAACCAGCCGTCGTGAGGGCAGAGATCGCCCGTTGGCCATAATGCTTAAAAATAGCTGGATTCGAGACTAATAAGACTTTCTTTCCCAATCCGAGCCGACTGCAAGCCGTTCCTAAATCGTCCAATCTTCCAGGAGCGATCGCAATCTCGTAAGATCCAACGGGCAAATTGACAGCGATCGCATCTGACATACTAAACTCTCTTGCAACATCTTTTGCTGTATTCTATCCCAGCTAATGTTTTAATAGTCTCAGGTATGTTTTTAGCGGAGATCGAGAAATGTCAGGAGTAATTGCATACTTCTTAATGTTGGGAATTATGACTGCTGTGGCTTTAACCTTATTTTTTGGCTTAAAAGCTGTCAAACTCATCTAATTGGCTGTCAGTCATTAGATATCTTTAATAATTCTTGTGAGGTAGGCATCGGAGCCTGCCTTTGAATTTAATGGCTGGAAAAGTCGATCGTTTTGACTGCCCAGTGCTGTATGGAGGAAGGATAAGGTGAAAAACCTGGAGTAAAAAGCGATATTCGATCGCCCAAATGGTTCGTCCCTGTTACTAATGGATCGATTTAGCCGTTTAACAGTCAATAATTTTTTCGATCGTTTCGATCCCCATCAACCCTAGAACCGAAAGGACTACGAGCAAAAATGCCGAAAACACAAAGGCATTTTCCATGATTTGTAGGGCAGTTGCCAAAGAAATGTAGGTAGTCATTGCTGAGTTTTACCAGTCCTGTGTCGTTGATACTCTCTATTTATCCATCAACTAGCTGCGATCTGCCTCTGCGATATTGCTGAAATGTCGTTATTCTCAGAGACGTAATTTAGGTAATTTCTCAGATCTGTAGATCTCTATCCTTAGAGAACCCTAAACCTCAAAAATGGTTCCTCCTGCGATTATATGGGGTGCGACTTAGTTTACCTTAGAGTTAAAAACTATCGATCGAATCTTGCCGATCCGGGAAAATCTCCATTGCCAGCACCTTTGAACGCTTCCCAGCCAAGTCGCCTTTGCTGGCAAACATATATTCTCACAGGTTGTCTTGTTTTGCACGTTTTATTTTAGAACTGATGAAATCCTATCTTGCTGCTGCCGTTCAAATGACTAGCCTGCCTGACTTAGAAAAAAACCTCATGCAGGCAGAAGAACTGATCGAACTTGCCGTGCGTCGAGGGGCAGAATTGGTGGGACTGCCAGAAAATTTTCCGTTTATGGGAGCCGAGTCGGAAAAAGTGGCCCGCGCTGAAGCCATCGCTCATCAAAGCGAAAAATTTCTCAAAACTATGGCTCAACGCTTTCAGGTAACGATCCTCGGTGGCGGCTTTCCCGTGCCAGTCGGTCCAGACAAGTTTTACAATACTGCCTCGTTAGTCGATCCGAGCGGGAGCGAACTGGCCCGCTATCAAAAAGTGCATCTATTTGATGTCAACTTACCCGATGGCAATACCTATCAAGAATCTAGCACCGTGATGGCAGGAATCCGCTTGCCAGAGGTTTATACTTCTAAAGAACTCGGAGCGATCGGGATTTCTGTTTGCTACGATGTCCGGTTTCCAGAGCTATACCGACATTTAGCCCAACAGGGGGCCGATATTTTGTTCGTCCCGGCTGCTTTTACTGCCTATACAGGTAAAGATCACTGGCAAGTTCTGTTACAAGCCAGAGCGATTGAAAATACTTGTTATGTGATTGCGCCCGCCCAAACGGGACAGCACTACGATTTCCGCTATACTCACGGACACGCCATGATTATCGACCCTTGGGGGGTAATTTTAGCCGATGCTGGCGATCGACCTGGGGTAGCAGTCGCGGAAATTAACCCAGTTCGCTTAGAACAGGTTCGCCGTCAGATGCCTTCTCTCCAGCATCGGGTTTTTAAATGATAAATTATGAATGATGAATAGACATCTCCAGAAATTACGATCGAGGGCAGGCTCTGATGCCTACCCCACAAGAATTGTTGAAGATGTCTAATGCTGAAACGATCGTTTCATAATTCATCATTCAGCCTTCATAATTCCTTTTAGCCAAACCAATCAGAAGGTGCATATCCTGGATCGATTTGTTCGGGAATATAGTGGATGTAGTCTGGTTCTTGATTCAAAATTTGCCCAATTCCTTGAGATGCTAAAGTTTCTATGGTCGATCTTTTGTCAGCATCGCAATAAGCAAATTTATTGCTAGTTTCTTCTCCCTCTTCGACGACGGTGTAGTAATTAGAAACTCTACTGAGAACGTAGGCGATCAACTTCTGGCGCAATTGAGGTATGGAAAATGCTTGTTGATATGGTCGATCGGGATAAGTTTCTAGTACCTTTTCTACTTCGTCTTTCACCGTTATTAAGGTGACATTAGTAATTACCTTGGTCATTTTCCCCTCCTGCAGATCGCGTCTCGATCTACTAATTTTGATGGCGTTTTTCTCTTCTTTCTTCGTAAATATCTCCTTCAAACGGTTGAATCCCAGTGGCAGGATATTTATCGTCTGTAGGAGCAAAAATTCGCCGTGCTGCTGCTGCTATAAAGTCGAATGTTTGGCGAACAATCTTGGCAAAATTGTCAAATAATTGCCGGATTTTATTGACTATATTCATATAAGTCTCCTTCGCTTTTGAATTACGATCGCCTGGACTCATTCCTTCTCCTCTTTCATCCCCACTTCGGCAGCGGAGCGCTTTAACATCGACTGTTGTGTATGTTCTTCTTGCTGGCGGCGCTCCACCATCAATTTCCTGGCTTCTTGGCGGATGCTAGACTCACCTCCCTCAGCAATCTCGGCAGCGGTGCGACTCAACATTGCTTGTTGCAGGTGTTCCTCTTGCTGTCGATGTTCGATCGCTATTTCTCTTGCGTCTGTTCGATCGTTCATATCGCCCTCCGCTGTTAGGATTGGAGATGGCGCTTCTAACTCACCTAGCTCCACTTCCAGGCTAAGTAAAGAATTTGAGGAAATTGTGAGGAATTTTGCGGGGATCGGCATTGAGTAGCTGCTCGATTAAAGCGAAGATTGAGGTTTAACCGTGACTAACTTATATTCAACCGACTTTTATGCTTGGACGCAGGAACAGGCAAATCTTTTGCGCCAGGGCAAGGTAGATTACATTGACGTAATTAATCTAATTGAGGAGATTGAATCCTTGGGTAAGCAACAGAAACAGGAACTCAAAAACCGTCTTGGAGTTCTGCTCGGTCGCTTACTGAAATGGAATTATCAATCCGATCGGCGAAGCAAGAGTTGGAAATATTCTATTCAAGAACAACGACTGCAAATTCTGGATTTACTGGAGGAAAATCTCAGCCTCAAACCTTATTTAGAAGAAGCCGTTTCTAAAGCTTATCAATTGGGATTGCTGTTAATTGGGCGTGAAACCCCTCTCGACCCCAAAGAACTTCCTATAGAGTGTCCTTACGCTCTCGATCGAATTCTAGATCCCTCTTTCCCTGAAGATCTCGAATCGATGTCAGTTAAGTTCGATCGGGAAATTAGCTCAAATGTCAAACTTTGAAATCGTTCATACGATGACCGATTACTACGACGGTCCGCGTCGTGGCATCGCCGACTACCAAGGGCAGCCGCATATCTACGAGTCCACCTTCAAAGATCTTAACGACGGCTTCACGGACATCTTTCGGTTATCGCCTATTCCAAAAGATGTTTTCGCGCTCGCCTTGGAAGATTGTGAAATCTGGTTGCGTTGGGAAACCGCTTGTCAAAACGGAGCGACATCTCTCGACACCCATCCAGCACTCCCGGCTGAGAGAGATCGCCACAGTGAAATGGTCGCCAGTTAATGATTCGATATGGCAGCAAGACGATATCGCTATGGAAACTCCCGTAATTTTTACACTCCGTCCGACAAGTGCCGATGATGCACCGCTTTTCTATAGCGTTATCGATCGCACCATGCGCGAGTTCGTCCTTACTACCTGGGGCGCGTGGGATGAAGCCCGCGTTCGCCGGGAAGCTGATGAAAAGAGTCGCGACCCCAACGCACGGGCGATCCAAGTTGCTGATGTTTCTGTCGGGGTGTTTGTAGTCGATCGATCTCCGACCCACATCGAGCTTCAGCAAATCTACCTTTTGCCAGAATATCAACGGATGGGTATCGGTACGGCTTTACTCAACAGCGTAATTGCAGACGGAGCGCAGTCAAAGATTCCAGTTCGTCTTCGCGTCCTGGCGGTCAATCCAGCGAAAAACTTCTACGAACGGTTCGGTTTTGTCGTCACTGAAGCAACTCTAGAATTCTTCTTCATGGAGAAAGCCCCATAGCACTTCGTTCGGTAGTTGAAGCTTCGGCTTCGCTCAGCTTCAACCAAATGCTAAATATTTCTGTCCGTCAAGCTACTCTAAACGATCTGTCAACGGTTTCCAGCATTTTGCTGGAAGCTGCTTTATGGCTCAAACAGCAAAACATGACGCTCTGGGAAGAAAATGAAGTATCTCCAGAAAGCATTTACGAAGATGTTAAATTTGGCTGTTTTTTTATCGCTTTTTGTGAAGACATAGCGGCAGGCGTGGTTAAGTTCCAGACGGAAGATTTGGTATTTTGGCCGGACGTGCCTCAAGAGAATTCAGCGTTTATTCATCGGTTGGCAGTGCGACGCAGCTTTGCAGGCGGTGGGGTTTCAACGGCGCTGATGCAGTGGGCGATCGAACGGAGTCGAGACTTGGGGAAAGACTTCTTACGTTTGGATTGTGCAGCCGATCGCTTGCGTTTGCGGTCGCTCTACGAAAACTTTGGGTTTCAACATCATAGCGATCGACAAGTCAGGCCTTATTTTGTGGCACGGTATGAGTACAAGATTTAATCGTGCAACATGACAACTGTTACTCAAGCTAAACCGCAGGGTTTTAAGGAAATTCAGATTTTTTACGATCGCTGCGGCTATGGAGGCGGTCTGAACCAAGAAGATTCGATCTTCATCGCTCGATTAGAGGGAAAAATTGTCGGTGCAGTGCGTCTGTGTCCAAATACCGGGTTCTGCGTCCTTCGCGGGATGAGGGTTATAGATCCGTTTCAACGTCAAGGTATTGGTACGCGGTTACTTCAGGAATGTACTGCTCTGCTGGTCGATCGAGTTTGTTACTGTATTCCTTGGCAACATCTGCTAGCGTTCTATGAGCGATCGGGATTTGCAGAAATTGCACCCGCTCAGGCTCCAGAACTATTGCGCGATCGATGGAAAAACTATGTCGATCGAGGACTGAATGTAATTTTGATGCGTCGTCTACCGCCTTCGTAAATTTGTTTGAATCTTTCAATTAAAACCGATGCCAGCGTTGGTTTCGTTAGCACTCAACCCAACCTACAGTTAAACTGGTTCCTGATTTAAATTCAATCCAAAATCCAAAATCTAAATGAGTGAAATTAACTACCATCGAATTACTGATTGGAATGGCAGCATTCATAGCTTGGACAACCATACAAACTTTGAAGCGGGTTTCTCCACTTCTGAAAATGCGCTTTTTTTGCATGGAAGAATCATTGACTCTAATGGAATAGAAGTAGCTCGCAGTGGTGATTTAAGAGAATTCTTATTACAGTCCTGTCAAAACTGGAATCCTACCGTCGAGCTAGAAAATATGATTGAGGCGATCGAGCTACAAACGATTGAAACTGAACCTGTATACTTTCAAGCGCCAATGGCAGGAATGACCCTTGAAATTAAAGGGCCGATCGCTAACCCTAAAGTATTCGGAACAACAATTTATATGACAGGTAAATTTATATTTTTAGGGAGTTATGAATGGCAAGATAGCGGTAGTATTTGCTTTAGAATGTTGTGTAAAAAAGATAATTTATTAGAATTTGCCAGAGGTCTTCAAAGCGACCTTTCAATGTTACTAAGTAACAAAGGGGTATAACAAACCGCCACAACGCAACTATACAAGAGATGCAAGTCGCAAGCATGGTTTTTAATGATGGCACTCGCGACTATCTAGCAGGAACCGTTCGATTATTGCTAGCACCTCATCGGGACGAACGCCGCTATACCAAATTTGCTCTGGTAATATCAGTACCATTGGCCCGTTACCGCATTGCCCCAAACATCCACAGCCCTTAATCTCAACTCCAGCTACTGGAGATGCCCGAAATGCCTCTAGTACCTCGGCAGATCTCTGCTTGCGGCAGGTAGTATTCTGGCAAACTAAAACAACTCTAGTTAATGACAATAGACTCTTAGGAAAAAACTGCGATCGCTCGATGAGGAATCCCAAACTCGTGCCTCAACCCAGTATTGTATGGCCGATGCCACCAGCAAAGATCGCCCTAGCGACAGAAGACGTTCACGTCTGGTGCGGTTCTCTAGATCGGCCAGCACCGCTGGTAGACGAACTGGCCCGAACTCTATCTAACGACGAACGAGCCAGAAGCGATCGCTTTCATTTCGATCGGCATCGCCAGCAGTTCCTAGTGGCGCGGGGATGGCTGAGAATGTTATTAGGAAAATATTTACAAATCGAACCGCAAGCAGTGGAGTTGGTTTACAGCCAGCGAGGAAAACCAGCCTTAGCTGAGAAATTCAATTCTTCGCTTCAGTTTAACTTGTCTCACTCGGAAGACTTGGTAGTTTATGCCGTTACTTGCGATCGCTCTGTAGGTATCGATATCGAATATATTCGCCCTCTTCCCGATGCCGCCCAACTCGCCCAACGTTTTTTTACTACTAGAGAAAACGCCCTATTGCAGGCATTACCTTCAACTCAACAAAACACGGCATTTTTCCACTGCTGGACTCGCAAAGAAGCTTACCTAAAAGCTTGTGGAGATGGAATTGCTAACGGACTCGATCGAGTTGAAGTCTCTTTGATTCCAGGAGAACCCGCATGGTTAATTAGCATTGGTAACGATGCCGATCTCGCTAATAATTGGTGCTTGCAAGATATCGCCCCAGCAAATGGATATGTCGGAGCGATCGCGGTTGCCGGACAAAATTATAATTTGAGTTGTTGGCAGATCGAATGATGGCGATTCCTCCAGAAGTGCAAATTCGATCGATTCCTGGATGAAAATTCTACGATCTCGAATTCGGATTCGATCTTATGGACTGTTTTCCCATTCCGCAGTCAGAGTGCGAAAATTAAACTTTGCCGCACCTGGATGACAAGTAACGCAACCGCCAAGCTTGATCGACTGACTAAATTTAACGTTAGGATGCAAAGCTTTAAAATAGCGAGAAAATTGCAAGCGATCGGGTACGTTTTCTTGTTCTTTCTGAGTCAGACGGCGAGAAAAATGTTGCAGGTACTGCCACACGATTAAAATTGACGGTCTGGTCAGCAGTTCGATCTTAGTACCATAATGTTCTTCGCGTTGAAGAATCTTGGCCCAGGCTTCTGTAGGCAAAACTCCTGGAGGCACGGCAATATGGCAAGTAGAACAATTTTGCAGGTAAAGTTCTTGCCCTAGCTGATGTTTTGGGGTTACTGGATCGACAGTACCGCTCGTCGCGCTGTTGTTAGGAGTAGGAGCTTGAGCTTGAGCTAAAACAGTTGCAGGCGAACCAGAGCCTAAAGCCAAAGCTCCTCCCCATCCCATGGCCAGACTCCACATCAATACCACCAGGAATAAAATTAGCGGCGATCGCTTCAATTTAGCGAAGAAATTATTAATATTTCTTTTCATGGCATTTTCTTAGTGTCAAGGTCATGGGGTATAGGAATAGCCATAGACAGCATATCCTCAAGGAACCTAGAATTTTTATCTGGGCGATCGAGTAGACATAGCAGCGATCGCATCGGGTAAGAGATGAAGAAGGCTAAAAGCATTGGTGTTTAAGCATCTTTACTTTTGCCTCTTGGCTATTGCCTTTGTCCTCGTGCGATATCAAGTAATTTTGATTAAGTTTTTGGGGATCGCTCTCACCTCTCAGCAATAATTCTAATATTTGCCACATCTACAGACTAGATGAAGAGGTTAATGATGATTCATACCTACGAAGTTTTGGTTGATATTAAAGAGTACGACGAGCAAACGAGCACTTCGATGCACGTTGAGACAGCACGCTACGAAGTTGATGCACCATCTCAAAATCACGCTCACGACACCGGATTGCACCAAGCTAAACACGAGCATCCAAAAGCTACTGAATACGATGTCAGAGTTACAAGACTGCTTCACTAGCTAAAATGGTGCGTTACGACGGATTGTTGAATTCAAGTCAGAGTCAAGATTATCGCCGTCTAACGCACCCTACTGGATCGACTGAACTCCGAACTCCGAACTCTCTAAGGAATTGGTACGGAATGCAGCAGCCGTTCGACAATGGTTTTGGCCCGACGACCGCCAGCGGGAATCATGCGATGAGATAAAACGTAAGGTGCTAAAAATTTGGCATCGTCGGGAATAGCATAATCGCGACCTTCCAAAAAAGCTAAAGCTTGGGTGGCTCGCTGCAAAGCCACTGCACCTCTAGGACTGACCCCAAGAGTGATTTCTTCATCTTGGCGCGTTGCCCTGACCAAATTGAGAATGTATTTCTGTAAGGGAATCTCAACCTTTACCAAAGCGCAAAGACGCTTCAATTCTTGAACCTCTTCTTGGGAAATGCACGGCTTCAGTTCGTCCGCTGTTACACCTACCTGTAGGCGTTGCAGCATCTCAAGTTCTTCGTCTTCTGTGGGATAGCCCAGCGTTAATGATAGGGTGAAACGATCCATCTGGGCTTCCGGCAGGGGAAACGTGCCGTGATATTCAATGGGGTTTTGAGTCGCAATGACAAAAAATGGATTGGGAACTAGGCGCGAAACCCCATCAACCGTGACTTGCCGCTCTTCCATCACCTCTAGCAAAGCCGATTGAGTGCGAGGCGTGGCGCGGTTAATTTCGTCTGTCAGCAGGACGTTAGCGAATACCGGGCCGGGGAGAAATTCAAACTCCCGGCTGCTAGGATTCCAAATATTAGTGCCAGTGATATCTGTAGGTAAAAGATCGGGAGTGCATTGAATCCGCTGAAATCGTCCGTGGATCGATCGCGCTAAAGATTTAGCTACTAAAGTTTTTCCTACCCCAGGCACATCTTCTAACAGAGCGTGACCGCCAGATAGCAGCGCTACCAGAACTAAGCGAATGGCATCCTCTTTACCGACGATGGTACGGCCCAGATTTTGCTTGAGTTGCTCGATACTTTGCCTGATATTATCTTGTGTCATCGATCGGTTGCTCGTTATTTAGTAAAGAAGTGCTGGTTTGGCATAGGTATAGTTATTCTGCCCCACTTCTACTGACAACCGATCGCTAACTTTGGCCCTTATCGCCAGCCGTCTCTTTTAAGCAGATGCGATCGCCGCGCTTTAGTAGTGGAGTTTTGGGTATGTGTCGCTGAATTTCGATCGCAGGTATTGGCTCTTCTACTATGCCCTAATTCCCCGATTCCGCTACACTGTGGAATGGTTGGTTATCATATAGATTAAGTTCCATGGAAGTAGGTCAGAAAGTCAAAGTATATCGCCTTAGAGATCGCGTCTCGCCCGATTTAGCTGGCAAGCTCGGTAAAATCGGTACGATCGCCGACTTCAAAATGACAGATGGTAGCGGTGTAGGCGCGGTCGTACAGTTTGAAGACAAATCTACTAGCTGGTTTTTTGAAGACGAACTAAAACTTGTAGAGAAATAAAGAATGGCTCTGATTCTCACCTTTTTGGGTAAAGGTGGTACGGGTCGCACCACGATCGCGATCGCTGCTGCCAAACAGTTAGCTAGTCAAGGTCGGCGGGTGTTGCTAGCAGGACAAGACCCAGGCCCGGCTTTGGGAGTCCTGCTGCAAACTTCCTTAAGTGCCGATCCCCAAGAAATTGCCCCTAACCTTCACGCAGTACAGTTTCAAACGGCTGTGCTGCTAGAGCGCAGTTGGGAGAGCATCAAAAACCTAGAAGCTGAATACCTTCGCAGTCCCCTGTTAAAAGACGTTTACGGTCAAGAAATGGGAGTATTGCCAGGAATGGATAGCGTCTTAGCCTTGAACGCCATTCGCGAGTACGATGAGGGCGGTAAGTACGATGTCATCATCTACGACGGCAGCGGCGACTTGGCAACGCTGCGGATGCTGGGAGTACCAGAAATTTTTAGCTGGTACATTCGCCGATTTCGGAAGGTAATAGAAGGTTCGGATCTGTGGAGAGCGCTATCTCCCTTTATTCAACCAGTAACCAGCGCCATTTTGAACGTCAGTTGGACGGGAGACACTTTCGGCCAGCAGCCTACTAACAAGTTCAACGACTTGATGGACCAAGGGAAAGCTGCCGTAGCCGATCCCAATCGGGTAGCTGCCTATTTGGTAACGAATGACGATGCTGCCGCGATCGCTACTGCCCAGTATCTTTGGGGTAGCGCCCAACAAGTCGGCTTGACCGTCGGCGGAATTTTGCTCGATCGAGCACCATCCACCGAAGCATTTGCGGCTCAATTTGCCCCTCTACCCGTGACTTCCGTTCCCGAACGGGTGGGGAATGACTGGCAGCCCTTAATCGATGCTCTTCCTAACTGGCAGCAGGCTACCCAAGTCCCGCGCGCGATCGAAGTTGACGTTCCCGGCCGTCAGGTACGCTTATTTTTGCCTGGATTCGACAAAAAGCAGGTGAAACTGACTCAATACGGGCCAGAAGTGACGATCGAAGCTGGCGACCAGCGGCGCAACATTCTTTTGCCTCCACCCCTCAACGGTCAACCAGTTCAAGGTGCGAAATTTCAAAATAGTTATCTGACGATCTCGTTTGGTTGAGGAGTTTAGGAGCTTTGGAAGTGTTAAGTGTTGAGTGTTGAGTGTTGAGTGAGAAGAAGTGAGAAGTGTGAAGTTAAAGATGCTCCTCTCCTCCCCTGCCTCCCCTGCCTCCCCTGCCTCCCCTGCCTCCCCTGCCTCCCCTGCCTCCTCTGCCTCCCCTGCCTCTTCTGCCTCCCCTGCCTCCCCTGCCTCCCCTGCCTCTTCTGCCTCCCCATCTCCCCATCTCCCCATCTCCCCATCTCCCCATGTCCTCCACACCCCAAGACACAGCTAAGATCCGGCAACTGCTAGGCATGAAAGGTGCTGCTAGCGGTGAGACTTCCATCTGGAAAATTCGCCTCCAATTGATGAAGCCGATTACCTGGATTCCCCTGATTTGGGGTGTAGTTTGCGGCGCGGCTTCTTCGGGTGAATTTACTTGGACGTTAGAAAATGTATTGAAAGCCGCAGCGTGTATGTTGCTTTCAGGTCCTTTGCTGACGGGCTATACTCAAACGGCTAACGAGCTATACGATCGCGAAATCGACGCGATTAACGAGCCTTACCGCCCGATTCCTTCAGGGGCGATTTCGGTTCGGCAAGCGATCGTCCAGCTTATCGTGCTATTAGTCGCTGGCATTGCTTTAGCTTACGGACTCGATCGCTGGGCGGGCCACGATTTTCCGACAATTACGGTGATGGCCTTAGCCGGATCGCTAATTGCTTACATTTACTCGGCCCCACCGCTGAAACTCAAACAAAATGGCTGGTTGGGCAGTTACGCTTTAGGGGCTAGTTACATCGCTTTGCCCTGGTGGGCCGGTCATGCGTTGTTTGGCGAGTTTAACTGGCAAGTGGCAATTTTAACCTTGCTGTATAGCTTCTCTGGTTTGGGAATTGCTGTAGTTAACGATTTCAAAAGCGTAGAAGGCGATCGGCAACTGGGGTTAAAATCTCTGCCAGTGATGTTTGGCGTGAACGCTGCTGCTTGGATTTGCGTGCTGACGATCGATTTCTTTCAAGCAGCCATGGCAGCTTTCTTGATTGCTATCCATCAAAATCTTTACGCTGCGATCTTGGTGCTGTTAATAATTCCGCAAATTACTTTCCAAGATATGTACTTCCTGCGCGATCCGCTTAAAAATGACGTGAAGTATCAGGCTAGCGCCCAACCTTTTCTCGTACTGGGGATGCTGGTTGTAGGCTTAGCCTTGGGTCATGCGGGCATTTAGTAAATCGCCAGTTTATTTTACGGTTCGCTTACGGCATCCGGCTTGTTCGACACCTCGCGCGATACCCGATGTACGAGGCTGGAAGAAACATAGAATAAGGTAAATCCAATCAGTGGATGAAGCACCTCTAAATGCAGAGGAGTATTGAGATGAATGGTGGCAAACTGGAGTCCGAGTAGCACGGGCAAACTCGCAGCGAGCGATCGAATTTTGTTTGAGAATGGCACGAGCAAAGATCCGCCCAGTAAGACTAACGACAGTCCGCCGTACCCTCGCACGAGCCAAACATGAACCGCCCACCAGCCAGGATCGTCGAAGTAGGCAACCCCAACGGTTAATACTTGAGCTAACAGGCAAAGATTAAAAACAATCGAAGTTGCATAAAAACCAATCTGCATCCACTGTGGGGAAGTGCGATCTATTTCTGTGTTTGTTATCATATCGAACGGTCCAGTTGACGCTGCGCGATTGAGCTAGGACAAGAACTTGGTTTGCCCTCACCCCAGCCCTCTCCCACGGGAGAGGGAGCCAGAGGGAGCCAGAGAGAGATGCGAGAACAGGTTTCGAGGTTTGAGGATTCGTAGGTTGGGTTGAGCTTGCGAAACCCAACTGAAGCTAATTCTAGTGTTGGGTTTCATTCTCACGTCTGGTATTGTTTTCCGATCGCCGCACCCAAAGCCCTCTGTTAGAGAGGCTCTTAGAAAGTAACGGGGCGCTACACTGCTAACCCCAAGTTTTGCGCAGCAAACGACATCGCCTTCTGCACTAATTCCGGTCCCGCTTTTTCGGGCGAACCCGCATCAAATGGCGGTGCGGGATCGTACTCCATCATCAATTGAGCGAGCTTGGCAGCTTCTTCACCCCGGAGCTTTTCGGCGATCGCCAAACCAAAATCAATGCCTGCCGTCACCCCACCCCCAGACATTCGATTGCGATCGATCGTCACTCGCTCGGTTCCAACTTCAACGCCCAACTTGGCGAGTTCTGACCGCATGGCCCAATGGGTAGCGGCGCGATAACCTTGCAGCAGTCCTGCCTTGGCCAGAAATACAGATCCACCACACACCGAGGTAACGAATTTGGCAGTGCTGCCTTGTCGGCCCAGGAATTCCAGCACTTCAGGATCGTCTTCGACTGCCATCTGTCCCAATCCACCACCGATACAAATTACGTCCAAGCGCGGGCAATCGGCAAAGGTAGTATCCGGTACGATCGTCATGCCGTCATCAGTTTGAATCGGTTCTATCGCTTTCCAAATACGGTGAATCTTAACATCGGGAAGCGAACTAAACACGGTCTGGGGGCCCACGATATCTAGGGCGGTCATACCGGGATACATCACCAAGCCAACGATGTACGGTTGCGAGTTACTCATAAAATCATCCTCTTAGTGGGGCTTACTATGAAATCTATCCCCATACTATGAATGGCAACTCATCGCGCCTAGTCCTCGATCGGGTACTCTTACGATCGCGACCGAAACAATTGTCAATTCGTAATTCGCAATTCGCAATTGTTAATTGTGGTATTAGAGCTACTTTGACAATATATTTTGTTAGCCGCGTTGCTGCAGAATAGGCCCGGTCAAAGCTGACAATGCCAATCGCTGCTGGCCGCGTTCGTCAAAGTTGGTCGGATCGAGCCACCGCTCGAAGGCAGCTTGCAGCAGCGGCCATTCCAGATCGATCGCGGCATACCAGGCGGTATCGCGATTGCAGCCCTTGATGACGGCAGCTTGCCGCCACACGCCTTCAAACGAGAAACCCAGGCGCTGCGCCGCCGCGCGAGACTTAGCATTGAGCGCGTTGCATTTCCATTCGTACCGTCGATACCCCAACTCGAATGCCTGCTTCATCATCAGATACATGGCTTCGGTGGCGGCTGGAGTTCGCTGCAAGGCTGGCGAATAGTTGATATGACCGACCTCGATCGTGCCATACTCTGGCGCAATTCGCAGGTAGCTGGCTACCCCAACTGCGGTATCGGTCGCGCTGTCAACGATCGCATAGAAAAGCGGATCGTCGCGATCGCAGACACCGCGCATCCAATTGGCATAGCTGTCTAGGCGATCGAACGGGCCGTAGGGTAAGTAAGTCCAGAGGCGGCCTTCGGTGTCGGCGGCATTGGCTCGATACAGGTCGCTGGCGTGGAGATCGACAGCCAGCGGTTCGACGCGGCAAAAAGTGCCAAACATTGGCGTGCGGGCAGGCCGAGGCGGAGGAGTCCAGTTAGGAACGGCAAAACCGATCGGCAGATCCAGATTATTTTGCCCGTCTGTCATAACTAAACCCGCTCTAGAGATTGGTGTGGCGCTGAAGGCAGTTCGATGCGGATTGGATCGTCGGGTCGCACCTCGCCGCCGCTGGCAACGATGCCCATGACTCCAGCTTTGCGAATTAGTTGACCCTGTTCGTTGCGCCCTAGCACTGCCGCCATTAAACCCGGTTGGAATCGATCTAACTGACTGCAAGGATTTCGGAGTCCGGTCAACTCCACGATCGCCGTGCGGCCTAAGTGCAATCGCGTTCTCGCTGGCAATCCCAGTAGATTAATGCCCCACGTCGTAATATTTTCGCCCATTTGTCCGGGCGAGACAACAAAACCCGCTGCTTTCAACTCGTCAAACAACTCGGCATGAATCAAATGCACTTGACGCAAATTCGGCTGAGTTGGGTCAACTGCAACCCGCGATCGATGTTTGACCGTTTTACCCATATGCGCGTCGCCTGCAACACCCAACCCAACGAGAAGCTGAATGCTCTCTTGAGTTGGCTTGGTGAAGCTGTGCGCGGTGCTGCGGCTAACTGCTATAACTATGCCATCCATCCTTAATTACCTGGTGCTGCGATCGCGATGGGATTAATCGTAGGTATTTTTTAGATATTTTTCGGTTATGGCTGGTTTAAGAGTTCTTTAGCAGAGTAAATGGGGAGATTGCTATTTCTAAAGTCTTTAGGATCGCGAGTGACGATTCCATCAAGTCGATCGATGGTGGCACGGGCAAGTTAGATGCTGTTAAAATTACTAGAGCTACAAAAAAGATATTAGTTATTAGATATTTAACGCAGAGATCGGCGGGAACTCAGTTCTCCGCTGCATCGACTTGTTGGGCCATTAATTCATCACGAATTCTCATAAGTATGATTCCCAGCATATTTTTACCACGACCATTTCCACCATCACCCCAGAAATCGTCATTTTCCGTGTGTTCAATAATTTTTCTATTGCCAGTAGACAGTAACATACTTGCGAGATTCGGATGTTGTGTGAATTTCGCGCGAACTGCAATAGTCATTACATTAATACGCATACTATCCCAACCACGTTTAATTTTCACTGTGCGATCGCGTCCTAATTTAGCAGCAGTAAATGCTTTAGATGTTTTTCTGATTTTCTCAACATAATTTACATCATCGAATTTCATTGCTTGAAAGTAATGTTCGCTAGTTGGCCATCGTTTAGCATCAATCATAATTGGATATTCTGCAAAATTTGAAAACTCACCGTATTCATCGTTAACGGCGTAAAATTTGATAGGTTCATTATTAGTCATTTTATATATTTCGATGTTTTGGTCATAACTATATATTATACGGCACTTTGCTTGATAAAACTCCTATTTGGGGTATTATCTCGCAGATCTGTGATATAACTCCTGATAAATTGGGTATTATCTGGCAATCTTACGGTATAACTCCTCAAATTGGTGGGTTTATACCGCAAAATTCCGATTTCTAATCCCCGAATCCTAACACCTCGATCTCTGATAAAGTTAGTCGGCCAGCGATCGCTTACCGCAGTTAAGAGCTAAAGTCAGTAGTAAAATCGGGAAGAATAAGCATTTACTGATAAGAGAGGATGGCAAAACACCAAGTTAGATCGACTCGATCGAGAATACTTGCAGTTTTAATAACTGCTGCATTATTAGTCTTAGTCCTGCTATCTTTGGGGATCCACACCCCGCTCGCTTGGTGGTATCCGTTAGAATTATTTACCAGTTTTCGAGTTCAGTATCTAATTTTATCAGCGATCGCTGCTGGAGTTTTAGCCCTGTTGTGGGCAACGAACTACCTCAAAATAAGAGTATTAGCGATCGCCGCTTTGGTAATAGTAGGACTAAATGCAGTTGATGTCATTCCTTGGTATTTGCCTCATCCTCTCCAGACGGCAGCAACAAGCAAATTAAAGACTATTCGGGTTTTATCTTTTAACCTCAATACTCAAAACGATCGCTATACTGAAGTCGTTAAAGTAGTGCGAGAAGAACGCCCAGATTTAGCTCTATTTATCGAAGTCAATCAAGCTGCAACCAACAGCCTTAAAGCTGGCTTTGGCGATGATTTCCCATACTCTTTTAGAAGTCCCGGTGGTGGACTGGCTCTCTTCAGTCGCTTGCCGATTCGAGATGCTAGAGGAGATAACTTTAACGGTGCAGGAAATCACAACCTCATCGCGACGATCGAAGTTGAAAGGCATTTAATTCAATTTATTGGCACTCATCCTTTTGTACCAATTAAGCGATCGACTTTTCAACGTCGAAATCTGCAAATAGCCGCCTTAGAAAAATTCGTTCGAGGATTAAGCCAACCGACAATTTTAGCGGGAGATCTGAACGTAACGCCTTGGTCGCCATATTATCGGCATTTCATCAGCGAAACTAAATTGCATAATACTCGCTTAGGTTATGGCATTCTCCCCAGTTGGCCCAGGCCTGCAACTCACGTCCATTTTCCTCACTGGATAATTCCGTTCGTCAATATTCCGATCGACCACTGTTTGGTCAGCAAAGATTTTAAAGTTGCCAATATTTACACCGGAGCTAATGCTAATTCCGACCATGCCTCATTAGTTACCGATCTAATATTGAATGTCGATCGCTAATCTCATACCAATTATCAAAAATGGCTAGATAGATATCAGCGATCGGACGATCGCTAATAAAGATTGAGTAATTGTAGGGTGGACATCCTATTCTCTGTCTTGTGAGACAGCCCAGAGGGCTATCCCACAAGAATGTAATTATTTCTGAGAAATTATGAAAAATTTGCTGAAAAACTTCTTAGATTTCCTCAGCCTTATATTTAGCCAAAAATCATCTGTTTTCAAATCTGATAAAGCATAATTTTCCTTAGTTTCACTTAAATATCGATCGAATTCCATCCCATTTGTAGGATTCAAAAATATGAAATTACAATTTTTAGCTGCTTTGACCTTGGTTTCTGCGATCGCTTTTGATAATTCTTTGAAAATGACAACTACTCAAGCTGTTGAAATACCTGCCGCTCAAAAAGTTGTGGTATCAACTAAAGCGATAGCTAAAGCCACAGTTAAATCTGGCTCTTTTGTCTCGGCTGAGGTGCCGACGATGGGAACAGCCCAAATTGTCACCGAAAACGGACAGAATTATCTCCAATTAGGTCAAAATTTCAAAACTAGGAACGGTCCAGATTTATACGTGATTATTTACCGTTCTAGTGCCGTACCAGATTCAGGTTTGAGAGAGGGCAGTTATGTCAATTTAGGTCGCTTGCAAAATGTCAAAGGTTCTCAACGCTATGCTATTCCTGGAAATGTCAATCTAGGACAGTTTAACGCCGCAGCAATTTGGTGCCGTCGGTATAACGCTACGTTTGGCTATGCCAGCTTGGGGAAGTAATAAGTAATAAGTAATAAGTTAAGAGCCTTACTTACTACTGGAAAAATAAGTAAGCGATCGCCCTGCTGAATCTCAAGTGAAATTGGCAAGCGATCGCTGTTTTTTATCGCAGTAAAAATGAGTTTTTGCTGAGAAAAATATTAGAGTTTTCTTGCCAATATCTGAGAGTTTTTAATTCGATTTTTTAGACAATAATCATCTACGAAGCGATCGATCGAGCAAAAATAATAGTGTCTAGAGAGATTGGAGACACTGGCAGGAGGCGATCGCCATGAACGCAAACATTCAATGGAAAAAGGCGATATTGACCGCAACAGTCTGGTTACTAACAGAAATTTTGCTAAATTCTCTCAATCTCGACCTACTAGCTGACTACGGCGAGTTCGTTTTGCAAAGAAATACGATCGCTATCTTAGGCTAAATGTAACAATTGTCAATTCGCAATTCGCAATTCGCAAGGTAAGCAATGTTGGAGGCTTCCTACAACATTTCAGATTACCGCAATTTTTTAAGCTACAAATCTCTAACTTCAATTCTGTGTGGGAATAAATTCAGTGTTACCAGAAAAAGCGTATTGCATCTCCCGTTCGATCGCATCCGGTTTGGCAGGAAAAACTGTGGTGTTTCCCGTGTCGTTGAAGCCGCAACGCCGATAGAAATTGGCTGCGATCGCATTCTCCTGGTTGACCCATAACCTGACTCTGTTAGCACTAGCCTGGTTTGCCCAATCGATGACTCGATCGACTAGGGCTTTTCCCAGTCCTTGCTGTCTGGCTTCCGGTGCGACCCACATGGCGCAAAGATTGACAATCCTCGGCTCGTCATCGGTAATATAAGCTCCCACCATGCCCGCGAGCGTGCCGTTAAAGAATCCGAAGAAGTTGGCGGATTGAGAACTAGTAGCGTGTTTGTGGGCGCTCGCTTGCCAGTATTCCCAGGGTTGCTCGCTGGCACGATCGTAATTCTCCAAAAACGCATCCGGCGCATCCTTTAACGCTCGCAGCCTTATCTCTCTGAGTAACTCCCCTTGATGCGACTGAATTCGCTCGACTTCGATCGCGGCGTTTATCGTTTCAAAGCAAGAGATAAATCGTTCGCTCCCAAGTCCGCTAATCAGCAGTCGCTCTTTGCGATCGCTCAACAATTGCTGGGTCCAATCGGTGAAGCCGCCATCTGCGAGAAAATACTCCGTATCGGTGCGATCTTTGGCGTAGATCCCGAATCTGACTCCCGTGTAATAGCTGCGTTCTTGTCGTTGTAGAGTGCAACCTAATTCGACTGCGGCGTACTGCGGGGAAAGTTTATCTAATACTTCGGTTTTTAAGGTTTCGCTGCGAATTTCATCAAAAATCGTCAATTGAATGCGGATTGCTGCCAACGGAAAGCCAGATTGTTGAGCTAACTGCAACAATCGCAGATAAAATTCTAGATGTTCGGTGAGGGCGGCAATTTCAAATCGATAAGAGCCGCGATCGCGCCCCGCTGTCACTAAACTAAAGATGCGAAAATGCGGAAACGTACCTGGAAGATCGGGGGCTTGGGGACGCAACAATCGATGGCTGGCACAAAGCTTTGTATCTCCTTCCGCGCGGCGTTTTCGATCTCGTCGCCGCCTAGCGCACTCTAAAGCTAACACGTTAGTCGAGTCCGAGCAGACCTCGCTATTGCGAATCGTCGTCACAGTCTGGTTTTGGTCTAGGGGAGTAACGATCGAATTCGTCCCCAACGGACAAACCGGAGAGAGTTCGAGCGGTTCAAATGAGGGCGGCAGAACCGAGTAAGCTAGGCGATCGAATTCCAGCAGTTGTTTGGGACTAACGGCGGCGGGCTGCACCAAGCGGTTCTGTTCGTATTGCTGTAATAAATGCTGAGGCGTGAGGGATTGCGATCGCGATCGATAGACTTCTAGCAATAAAGATTGTAAATCCGACTGGCTCAAGCGATCGGCCAGAACTGCCAACAAGTCTGGGACTTGAGCTTGAGTTAAGATGCGTTTGATGAGTTTCTCATTCATCTTCTTTATCTTCCGCGCTCAGTCGATCGAAGCAGGGCTAGACCGACAATGTAATTTTTAAGTATCGCCGCTGGTTTCGCGAACTTTTGCATGAGATCCGGGCCAAGTATCGTGTTGAGGTAGATCGTCAGCGATCTCGAACCAAGGTGACTTAGAGCTAACGAAAATGTGTCCTTCTGGTTTGTTGTTGGGCGCTTGCTCCAAGCCTCCCAATGGCACGCCAATCTTGCTCGGATCGTTGTCGTAGGTGCTAATCAAATTCGAGCCACAAACCGAGCAAAAGTGCTTGACCACAAACTCTGACGAGTGGTAGCTAGACAACAGTTCTTCACCCTTAATCCACTCGAACTGCGATGCCATAATTGTGGCGCGGCTGCGGAACGCTGCACCATGCCATCGTCGGCATTTCGAGCAGTGACAATGAAAGATCGGGCCGAGTTCGCCTTCAATTTTATAGGCAATTCCCTCGCAAAGGCAGCGACCAGTAAGCAGTTGCATAAAATCCTCTTTCGAGCCTTAACTACGACAATAATTAGTAGTGTATGCAAGAAGTGGTGCGATCGAATCGATCGCCTGTGAGTCATCGCAGGAAATTCCTAAACGTTACGACCAGGAGTTTCTCGATCGTCTCAAGCATTGGAGGCAATAAAATGAATCTACTTGTATCCTTAACCGGATTAATAACTGGTCTGATTGAAGCATTAATTCTCAGAATATGGCTTCGGCATATTCAACTAAGTTGGTTGATAATTGCAGGAGCTTTTCTTGGCTCTTGGATAACATATTTAACTATTGTTATTAATCCAAATATATTCAATCCTATATTTAAG
Source organism: Cyanosarcina radialis HA8281-LM2 (assembly GCA_019359615.1). Taxonomy (GTDB): domain Bacteria; phylum Cyanobacteriota; class Cyanobacteriia; order Cyanobacteriales; family CCAP-1448; genus Cyanosarcina; species Cyanosarcina radialis. The sequence goes on along the minus strand of JAHHHA010000057.1, from coordinate 165 downwards.
GCGATTTGGTCTTTTTTGTGGGAGCCACTCGGATTTGGGGCTCTTCGGACATCGCGTGGTAAAATGTAGCTTAAGCTACATTTTACCACGATTTCAAAATGGATTTTCACCTAGATACACTGTTGAATTTACCATATGTTACGGTTTTTACTTGTTATCAAAAAT
>JAHHHA010000056.1 GCA_019359615.1 Cyanosarcina radialis HA8281-LM2 | reverse complement strand
GGAGTATATATCAAATCAATCTCAGCCCGACTAATTTATTTGGGCAACTCCGTACCTCCGTTGCCCCGCAATTCATCCCACGCTCCCTTTCGGGTGAGACGTGGGGCTTCTTGCGAATTAAGCTAAAAAGTTACGCTAAGCTAGGCGTAACCTACTACATCATTTATAACCCGCAGTATTGGCGGCGAGACGGACATCAACCTTTTGAGATCTACAAGTTGGTAAATGGGATCTATTGCCTACAGATTGGCGAACCGTTTTGGATGCCAGAGGTGGGACTAGGAATCGGGCGATCGCTCTATGTTTCCGGCCGGGTAGAGCGAGAAGTGTTAGCCTGGTACGATCGGGAAAATAGACGATATCCAGCCCCAGAAGAAATCGCAGCGATCGAGCGGCAACAACGGCAATTAGCAGAACAACAACAAGAGAAACTTGCCGCTAAACTACGAGAACTAGGAATCGATCCAGAGCAGTTGTGAGACATTCCCATGCTCCATGCCCGATGCCCTATGCCCCATGCCCCGTTTTCTCAACGATTTCCTGAAGTTTTTTCCCAGCTTGTCCGCTAGTAAGGATAGCTTTGGCAGCTTCAATCCCGGAATTCATGTCGGGGCAAACGCCACCACGCCACAGGTAAAATCCTCCGTTCCACAGGGCAGATTGCATTAATTCTGAAGGTTCGCCTTGCAATACTGCTTTCATGTCTGAGGTGAGTCGATCGCTTGATTCTAGGGGAGGGTTTCGATCGCTAAACCCATAATCCAAGCGAGACAGAAGCAGGCGTTCAAAAGCATTATCTGGATTAACGATCCCGATAATGGCGGTGCGATCGCGCGGTAAATCGCAACTGCCTTCTAATCCCTTTACGGTAGTGAAAGTTTTGGGCGTTCCCCGTAATGCTAAAGCTTCCCGAAACATATTTTCGGTGGGGGGATGGACGAATCCAGATACCAAATGTGCGACTCCAGCGTAGGGACACCAAATTAACTCGACGGTGGCAAACGGCGGGCGCTTGCCGATTTGATCGCGGTAGGGTACTAAGCCAGCGGCTAGGGGAAAATGCTGCGGAATGTAGATAAATCCCATTCCGGTAGCGTCAAAAACGCTCTGAGTTTGTTCTAAGGATAGATGCGTCCAATCTACTCCCAAACCCTGCCAGATTTCGATTAAGGGGACTCCATACTTAGTCGGCATGGTGTCGCCCCCGTGCATAATGACTGGCACGCCAGCAGCCGTTAAAATTAAAGCCGTCAAGGGAGAGATCGGGGCAGTACGCGATCGCCCGTCGTAAGGGATGCCGAACACTGTTACCATCTGCTGGTGGCGATCGCCCGGCTGTAGTTTCGGTCCTAATTCGTCATAAGCGTCGAGCATTCCGGCTAACTCTACACCCGTAGGGCGTTTGATCCGGTGGGCGATCGCAAATGCCCCAATTTGGGCGGGAGTCGCTTCTTGTCGCAACATCATCCGCGTCGCTTCGGCGGCTTCATTACGGGTTAAATCTTCGTGGGTGTGGGTCCCGCTGCCCACTTTTTTTAGCAGTTCTCTGAAGGCATTGCTCATTCGGATCGATCGTTCGTGATTTGTCGTTCGTAGCAAAAAACGATCGACTACGAACAACAACTAATGTGTAACCTAGCTCACCAAAAAACGGTATAAAATGTTACACGGTTTCCAGTTCGGGGGCGGTCAATTCCAGGGATCGAATCTCCATTTGTTTCACTAATTGGCAAAAGTGCTGGATCGGAGGAATTTGCAAGCGATCGCGGGTGGTTACTAACACTACCTGACGAGTTAAACCTGCTTCCGACAGAGATGATGTCGATCGATCTTGACTGGCAGCGATCGCCCGCACGGATAGGGTGGGATCGCTACGGGCATCTAATAAAGCCGATTGAGGCAGTAGGGCGATCAGTTCTCCTTGGCGGACGACTCCCCGAAAAGCATCGAGGGTATTTAATTCTACAACGGCTTGCAGACTGGCTCCCTGCTTGCTGAACCGTTCTTGAATCAGGCGTTGCATCCCGTAGCCATCTTTAAAAACTACTTGCCGATATTTGACTATTTCTTCCCAAGGCGCTCGATCGTACTGCGCTAAAGGATGATCGGCTGCCATTAACACCTCGATCGGTTCGTGGTAGAGAACTTCTACTACCATTTCTGGACTGGTAGTGAGAAAGCGGTTATTCATGACGATCGCTACATCTACCAATCCATCTTTGAGGACTTTCAAAGCGCGATCGCTCCCTAAAGCTGTCACCCGCAACTGCACTTCGGGGTATTGACGATAAAATTGCTGCAACACTGGTGGCAAGTAGTGAGCGCAAACCGAATGAATGGCAGCCACGCAAAGTTCTGGTTGCTTTCCTGCCAGCAAATCTGCCAGTTCTTGAGTAGCGTTTTTCCACTCGTGACAGATTTTTCGGGCGCGGGGCAATAAGCACTCTCCGGCTTGCGTCAACTTGGCTTGGCTGGTGCGGTGAAACAGAGACGCATCTAGTTCTGCTTCCAAAGACTGAATTTGGCGACTGACAGTAGATTGGGTAATACTACATATTTGCGCTGCTTTCTGAAAACTGCCAGTTTCAGCTACAGCCAGGAAGGCTTGCAACTGTTCTATCCGCATAGCGATCTATTATTTACCACGTTCTGAAATGAAATGACCTTAACGGATCTGTCGGGGAAGTTTAGTAGAGTTTGATACAGACAGTTAGCTAAGTCAGTCACCAGGATGAAAGTTAATCGATCGAGATTGTCATCGATCGTTAGCCATTTATAAGGCTTGCAGATCTGTTTGCTTTTCTTCACAAATTGCGGTTGATTATCACCTAGTTTTATAAAACGGCTCTGATAATTATGAACTTTTGCAATTGCCAAAAAGCTTTATCCCGCTGTTGAGATCGATTCGATCGGGCTGTAGCGTTAGTCATAGCTTACTAGGTAGCTTTTTGACTTTTGTACGGGCGCAAAGCAATAGCCCTGGCGGGCATGGCTTCGCTAGTGCGCCCCTACGACTTTTGACTTGATTTGACTTAACTGGTACATATACTGGTATATTTTTCCTGTTTCCCAGAGTTTAGCTAAATAATTTTGGGAGTTACTGACAAATATAGGATCTTGCGATCGCAAACGGAGGAAAAAATGGCAAGAAGCGGTGCATCCCAAGCTGGAGGTTTCATGAGAGACTTCCGAGACTTCATTATGAAAGGTAATGTAGTTGACTTGGCAGTGGCAGTAATTATTGGTGCTGCTTTTGGCAAGATTGTCGAGTCGCTGATTGCAGATATCATCACCCCAGCAATTCTCAACCCAGCGATGAAAGCAGCAGGTGTCGATCAGATAGCTAATTTGTCATACAACGGCATTAAATACGGATTGTTTCTGGCGGCAGTATTGAACTTTATAGTGATTGCTTTTGTCATCTTTTTGCTGATCCGCGCTATAGAACAAGCCAAGAAAAAACTAGCTCGCCAAGAAGCCATGGCTGAAGCCGAAGCACCACCAGACGTTCAAGAAAGATTGGTAAATACTTTAGATCGTTTAACCGCAGTCTTAGAGAGGAGATAAAAGGAGTTTAGGAGTTCAGGAGTTCAGAAGTTCAGAAGAAGTTCAGAAGTTTATGAGTTTAGAATCTGTCTTCTTTCTCTTCCTATAGCGATACGTGTGGAGTACGCGCTGCGCGATCGCTCGATCGACAAGTACCCGATCGATACTTTTGCACGCCAACCTTACTAACTCGCTTTCAAAATCTGGCTGACATCGACTACTAATCCTGGTAGAACGTTTTCCCCAGACAGGCTAGTAGGAGACGCTAATACTTCTACAGCTTGCTCTGGGCGGTAAATTTCAACTCGTCGATTTTGAGGATCGATGAGCCAGCCTAGTCTCAACCCGTTGTCGATGTACTCTTGCATTTTTGCTTGCAACGGCTTGAGTCGATCGCTGGGAGAGCGCAATTCGATCGCAAAGTCCGGGCAAATTGGCGAAAAAGCTTTCTGTTCTTCTGCTGTCAGAGATTCCCACCTTTTTAACCTCACCCAAGCCACGTCGGGAGATCTTTCTGCCCTGTTAGGAAGGCGGAAAATGGTTGAGGAACTAAAGACTATGCCTAATTGGGTTTGGCAATTCCAGGTCCAAACTTGACTGATTAAGTCAGCTTCTTGACTGCCGCCTTCTCCTCCTACGGGTGACACAATTACTAATTCTCCTTGGGCTGTAAGCTCGAATGCAATTTCTGGATTGGCTTGACAAATTTGATAAAAATTATCATGGGTTAACTCGATCAGTGGTTCCAAGTTGAGAGTTACAGTATTCATATCAGATGCAGCTATAGCACTAATTTTTATTATGAAGCATCGAGACTAAAAAGGAGTTTTAATATGGCTGGAAAGAAAATTCTGATGCTAGTCGGTGACTTTGTGGAAGATTATGAAGTCATGGTGCCTTTTCAAGCATTGCAGATGGTAGGACATACCGTTTATGCTGTTTGTCCCGATAAGAAAGCTGGCGATCGCGTTAGAACGGCGATCCACGATTTTGAAGGCGACCAAACTTATAGCGAAAAACCAGGTCACAATTTCACTCTCAATGCTACTTTTGATGAAATAATTCCTGACGATTACGATGCCTTAGTCGTACCAGGCGGACGCGCTCCCGAATACATCCGGTTGAACGAACGGGTGTTAGAAATTACCCGCCATTTTGCTAAAGCAAATAAACCGATCGCAGCTATTTGTCACGGCTTGCAGTTATTGGCCGCCGCTGGCGTATTAGCTGGGAAGAAATGTACTGCTTATCCCGCTTGCGGTCCCGACGTGACTGGGGCTGGGGGAATTTATAGCGCGATCGCAGTTGATGCGGCTATGGTTGATGGTAATTTAGTCACCGCACCAGCTTGGCCCGCTCATCCTCAGTGGTTAGCTCGATTTCTTGCAGTTTTAGGCACGCGGATCGAGCATCAAGAATTGGTGGCAATATAGCAGGGGCGCAAAACCTTCATGTGCGTCAACTTAACAGTCAAAAGCTCGATCCGGCAGGGGTTCAAAACCCCTGCCTCATAGCTAAAGTCCTCTGAAGAGGACTAAATTGTAGTCGCGTTAGTCCATTTATGGAAGTTAAAAAAATAATTGGGTAATTCTTGTAGGATAGCCCTCTGGGCTGTCCCACAAGATGCCCGCCCCACAATTACCGAATTTAATTCTTAACCTTCATTAGTGGACTTGTGCTATTAGCATGGGGTTTTCAACCCCATGCGGTTGGTGCTGAAGATCGAGTCCCAGCAACGGCTCTAGCCCTAAGTTGACACCAATGAAAGCGTTGCGTGCCTACTAAAGCTCGACTGGTGCTGGAACTCTAAATATATCTTCGAGGAGCAGCCTTAAGTTCGATCGCGTCAATCCTACTAATCCCAATCTAGCCTGAGATAGCTCCGGCATTTGGGTTTTGACTTCACTCCAAATCTGACAACTGCTATGGAAGTTCAGCATGGCATGGCTTAAAGCGATCGCTATTTGCCTCCAGTTATGTTCGCCAGCACCATAGAATTCGTCTGTTAGCCATAGCAATTGGGCAATTAGTTTTCGTTCTGCTGAATGTACCAAATAGAGTTTTCCTTCAGGATGCAGCCAAGGTATGGGGTTAGGTTCGAGAATGCTATAAGCAGATTCGTTAGCGTCAGTCTCGATTTTTATTAAGCTTTGGGAGTTTCCCAAGCGTAGCAGAGAGCAGCAACGAGCATGGGCATACTGCACGGGGAAAAAATTGAGAGGAAGTTTGGAATTGAGCCTCCGATCCGAGATGCTGTTGCCAAAAACTTCTCGTCCCTCACCCCCAACCCCTCTCCCAAGCTTGGGAGAGGGGTGCCACAGGCGGGGTGAGGGCTGGATTAAGTGTTGCAACCAATTAGCTAAACCTCGATCGCTAATTTGAAAATCGATCCAACTTGGAAGCGTTACTCGAACAGTAAAATCTAACGTCGATCGAGGGGATGTTGGTAAATTGTCAGCTATTTTGTGCGCCAGATCTAAAGCTGGTAATTGGCAGAGAGAAGATAGTTTGAGAGCGATCGCGCTGCGATAAACTACCTGCGTATCGTCTCGAACTCGGTTGAGGGGGATCTCTGGCAGCGCCAAGATTCGATCGCTACAATTTGAAAGAAGACTCGCAATTGCTACTTGTAGTTGGCTGAGTAATACTTGGGCGATCGAATCTGTGCGATCGGAAAATTGCATATTTTTATTCAGAATTATCTCTTTTGACTTGTTAATGACTTCAACATTTTCTCCCTCAGATGCCTCTCGACCTTTTTTAGCTTGGCAAGGAATTCTGGACTGGGCGCAGGAGCATTACCGTTACCGCGCTTTCAGCAAAGACGAGCGCATTCCCGCCCGTACCGGATTGCTGTATTTAGTCCAGCAAGGATTGGTGCGGTTGGTAGGAACGTCTGAAGTCACCTCTAACAAAACTCATCTCTCATTTCGATTATCCCAGCAGTCAAACGATGAAGCTTTTTTGGGATTTGTCGGGATCGGTCAGCCCTTTGAAATTGTCGCCCCATCGCCATTTATACTCGATGCTTACGCCCATATCGATCGCACCTCTGTAGTCTGGCTGTATTGGAACGAGTTAGACAACTGGCCACTCTTCCGGCGGGAGGTGATGGAGGCTTTCCGCTATCAGCATCAACGCAAGCTATTATGGCTGACTACGCTAGGACAGAAGCAGACGATCGATCGGCTTTTGGGATTTTTGACTTTGTTAATTGAAGAGTTCGGCGAACCGTGCGATCGCGGTTATTTTTTGCCATTTCCGATAACTCACGCTCAAGTTGGCAGTGCTATTGGGGCGACGCGGGTGACTGTTACTCGTTTAATGGGTAAGTTGCGCCAACGGAAATTAATTTACGTCCAAGACGACCATTTAATTTGTTTGCCTGCCTTCACTCCCAGGATTGGTAGAGGGGGGCCGCAGGTGGGATGAGAGGGGAGAGGGAGAGAGGAAGCAGGGGAAGCAGGGGGGAAATTTAACTTCTGACTTCTGACTTCTGACTTCTGACTTCTGAACTCCTGAACTTCTGAACTTCTGTATTCTTCTCTATCAGAATTTATTCTGGCAAATAGTCAGGATCTAAGACTTCTTCCAAGCTAAAAGGAGAGGCTTCTGGAAAAGTTTCAATTGGCAATTCAGTTTCGATCGCAGCTTTTTTCCTGGCAGCGTTATAGCAGTCGGCAAATACAGCTTTTAAATGAGCCGTCAAGCTGGGACTGTCGGTTAAATATTTATCTAACCTGCGCCGATGTTCAAATAAAGTTAGCAGCCATGAGTTCGTTCGCTTTGCTGGTTGGTATTTATATTTGAGCAAGTGCATCAACACAACTTCTAGATTGCTTTCAACTGCACGTTTCTCGCTTTTGCCCATGTCTTCAATTTCTTCAACCAAGTTGGGGATATCTAGTTCGGATAAACGGCTATCCCTTAACAGTTGTGCAGTTTTTACCAGCCAAAGATAGTAGTCTCGATCGTAAAGAGTTGAAATCATAAGTCATTCACACTAGATCGCACGTCATAGATTATATCGCTACAAAATCTAGGCGTTCGATTTCATTTGCCTGCATCTGTGGTTTTTATTCGTTTTTGGCGATCGCGGGATACCAAGATTGAGATATAACAAAAACGAGAGGTTCTCAGGCCAAGAAAGCAATGACCAACCCCGCAGGGCAAAGAACGGTTGTCGGCGATCGTCCTTATATATCGCTTAACTATCAAGGGCGGATTTTACCCCCATTTGAACTCAAAGCCGATCGTCATGCCTTGGGACGCGACTCCCAAAGAGTAGATTTTGTCGTTCCCGACGATTGGCGGGTGCTATCGGGCTACCACGCCACCTTTCAAAAATCGGGGAATGACTACTACATCTATGACGGCGATGGCCGTCAACCTAGCACTAATGGGTTGTTCGTTAATTACACCCGCATCACTACCAGCGAGGGCTATCGCCTGCAAAACGGTACAGAAATTCAACTCGGCCAGCACCCTCAAAACCAGGTATTGCTGACTTATTTCCATCCCACTGCTACCAACGTACCTCCACCGAGAGTGCGATCGATATCTTTAAAAAATCGATCGGTATTAATCGGCCGAGAACCCAGCGCCTCTTTATTTTTAGATGCCCCCATCATCTCGCGCCGCCACGCCACGATCGAACCTGATGGTCGAGGCAGGTACTTATTGCGAGACTACAGCACTAATGGCGTGTTTGTTAACGGCCAGAGGGTGACGGGTACTGCTAGTTTGTCCTCTGGTGCTAGCGTGCGGATCGGGCCGTTTACCCTAATTTTGCAGGGTGACGAATTAGTCATTGGCGATCGAGGCGATCGAATTCGCTTAGATGTTTACAATATCGTCCGAGAAGTCAAAGCTAAAAATAACAAAGTCAAGCGCTTGCTAGATGAAGTTTCAGTAGCGATCGAACCGGGGCAATTTGTCGCTTTAGTTGGGGGTAGCGGTGCGGGTAAGTCTACCTTGATGCGAACGATGTTGGGCATCGAACCGATTACTAGAGGGCAAGTCAACCTCAACGGCGAAAACCTGCGGGCTAACTTCAACATTTACCGCACCCAAATCGGCTACGTCCCCCAAGATGACATCATTCACCGAGAATTGCGGGTAGGAGAAGTTTTGCAGTTTGCTGCTAGATTGCGACTGCCTCCAGATCAGGATGTCAAACAAGTGGTGCAAAAGACCCTGGAGCAAATTGAAATGTCGGGGCGACGGGATGTATTTGTCAGTCAGTTGAGCGGCGGACAGCGGAAACGAGTCAGCATTGGGGTCGAATTGCTGGCCGATCCGAAGCTATTTTTCTTAGACGAACCCACTTCTGGGCTAGATCCTGGGTTGGATAAGAAGATGATGGAGTTGCTCAGAAAGCTAGCCGATGAAGGGCGTACTGTTATTTTGGTGACTCATGCCACGGCGAATGTCAATTTATGCGATCGCATTGCCTTTATGGGCGCAGGCGGAAAACTTTGCTACTTCGGCCCTCCTCAAGAAGCGATGAACTTTTTTGGCATCACTACCGGAGATTTTGCCGATATCTACAACCAACTAGAATCCGAGCAAAATGTCGTCCAACAAGCCGCCAAATTCCGCCAATCTCCTCTGTATCAGCGTTACGTTACCAATCACCTCAGCGAAAGCAACCAGCGACCTGCTCCTGGTTCTCGTCCCAAACCAGCTACTTTTTCTCCAATTAAGCAATTCTTTCTCCTGATCCACCGATCGCTCAATATTACCCTGCGCGATCGAGTCTACCTGGCTTTATCTTTATTAACTGCCCCAATTGCGATCGGCTTGATTCCCATTGCCGTCCGCAACAAAGATCCCCTAATTGCAGCTACCAGCGGCACTCCCGATCCCGCGCTTCCAGCTTTAGCCCTCCGAGTGTTATTTGTCTTTACCTGCGCCGCTTTGTGGGTAGGACTTTCTAGTGCAGTTCAAGAAATTGTCAAAGAAGCTGCTATTTACTTGCGAGAGCGATTAGTTAATTTAGGTTTATTGCCTTATATCACTTCTAAAGTCTTTATTCTTAGCAGCTTGGCAGTGTTCCAAACTTTGTTGATGGCAGGAGTAATTTTTCTCGGCTTTAAATCTCCAGAACCAGAGTTAATTTCCTGGCCGGTGGGCTTAGGAATTACGACATTTTTAACTTTATTATCCAGTTTCAGCTTGGGATTATTAGTTTCTGCGATCGTGAAAAACAGCAGTCAAGCTAATAGCGCTCTACCCCTACTTTTATTACCTCAAATTATCTTTTCTGGTGTCTTATTCGATCTCAAAGGTGTTGCCAGTACAATTTCTTGGTTTACGATTAGTCGGTGGTCGATCGGGGCTTATGGAGCCTTAGTAGATATCAACGGTTTGGTGCCCAAAGGTCCCGATGGCAAGCCTCTACCAAACTTACTGTTCAAAGGCGACTCGACTTACGATGCCACCTGGGATAATTTGACGACGAATTGGGGATTGCTGCTAGCACACGCTGCGGTTTATCTAATTCTGACCCTGCTGCTGCAAAAACGAAAGGACATTTTATGAAAGTAGTTCAGAATACAGAAGTTCAGAAGTTCAGAATTATTTTCTACAAAAACACTGCACGCACAAAATTACATCAATTCTCAAGTTGCGATCGCAACAGCAGAATAATCTGCTCTAGCACGGCTAATTTTTTAGCCGTCAGTTTTTTTAATGAGGATTTTGAGAGGATAAGAGCTAACCAAACCACTTTTCTAGAGTCTGGATTCTCTGTCTTGTTAGGTATGCGTAAATACCTGCTGAAAGCAAAGGAGCAAGGGTCCCTCCCCGGCACTGGTCTGAGTAGGCATCGGCTTCAAGTCGGGCATACTCCTGCCATGCTTCGTGTGCTTTGATGTATTTCTCCAATGCAATGGGATCGTTTTCTGACCGTAAGGTGTCTAAAATAAGGCTGATTCGCCCTTCAAGAATTTTTTGTGCTTCATTGGCTTTTTCTCTTGCATACCTATTCATATCCTGCTGACAAATAGGCTCTTTACTTGTTTCAAGGGAGAAGATTTGTTGAACGCATTCCACGAGTTGCTGTGCCACCTTGATGAAGATAAGCGCATCGTTTTGAGAAAGACGATAATGGTCGGCTAGTTCGTGGCTAAAAATGTGTCGTTCCCGGAAAAGTGCATCCATATTCTTAAAAAACATTGCCTCGTCATCAATAATAAGTCTACCATCTGGATAACTTTGCTCTTTAAGTATGTCTGAAAATTTGTAATCTAAAATAGCGCTGAATGCTTCTATCACATCCTCAAAATTGTTAAATGAGAGAGAATGGGCAACGAACTCTCCCATCGTGAGATTCTTTTCGGCGATCTCTCTCACGGTCACAAAATCAAATGTGACTCTGGTTTTGTCCTTCAAATACTTAGCTATGCGAGATAAGTAAGGTTCGCCAATATTGAGAGTATTTCCCCAAACTGAACGGAGAAAGCCCTGAAGTGCTGCAACAACAGCTTTCGGAATGTATCTGGAAAATTCTTCAGATCTGCCGAATTCTGTTTCCGAAAGGGAGCGCAGCTTTTCCAGTCTTTGTATTGTTGCGGCAAACACAAATTCTGGCTCTGTTTGTCGTCGCCTAATCGCCTCGATCTCGTCCAAAATTTTTCTCTTTTTCGTACTCATAAACTATCTCTTAATTAGCTTTCGCATCTTTGCCTTTGCGATCTTATTAGATAACTTCCCGCACTTTCTTTTAATAGACTTTTTGCTAATGTAGTAAAATTGTATTATATTACAATACACAATCGCAGTCAATCCTCTGGCTGTCTGCCAGCGATCGTATGAGACGCACTGGTGAAATATCCCCAGCGTGCTGGCAAGGGAGCTAAAGGTAGCGCAGGGGACTGAGGCTGAACCTGAGAGCGATAGGATATAGGGTCAGCGTCGAGGTTAGGGAGTAAGAGGAAAAGGAATGGTTGAGGAGGTTCCATGAGGCGCTGTCGGGGTTGTGGAAGAGGGAATATGGACTGGACAATTGAGTGCGTTCGCGTAGCGCGTACTCCGCACGTATCGCTTACCTCTATTAAGGATGATTTTCTCCAGCTTGTTCTAGAGCAAAATCAATGACAGTTGTACTTAATCGAATACCTCGATTCAGCATTTGAGATATTGCTTGCTGCATGGAGAAGGGGTGGCCCGACCGTTTAGCACGGAGCAAAATTCCAATCGAACCTGTCAGAGTTAGTCCGCTTAATCTGGCAATTCTCCTACCTGCGGCTTCATCAATACAAACCGTGGGGATATTTTGCTCGACCGCTAGTTGAATGACCGCAGCTTCACCTCGATCGAGGAAATTAAGAAGTAATGGAGAAATATTGAGGGGGGTTTGTTGTTTTTGCAGCCAGACGGCAGCTTCAAATTCGGTCACGGCAAAACCGCTAGCACCGCCTGCGAGAATTTCTTGGCAAACTTCAAAAGGAACAATTACTTGCGTGTAGAGAGATGACAAGACGGTTAAATCCCCTAAAGCGGCTACCAGGGCGATTAAGGGGCCGGTGTTGATGACAATTATCCTTGGTTCAGGCATTTTCTAAATCTGATAATAACTCTTCCTCAGTGAGGTCGATCGTGGCGACTCCATAACGGTGTAAGTTCAGCAGGAATGAAACTCGATCCGTGCCGATTAAAGAGGCAGCCATGCCGGAAGAGAGGCGTTTCATTTCAAATAATTTGGCAGCCATGGCCCATTTCGCCTCCAGTTCAAATTGTTCTCTAGTTTGTTGTAGGGCATCGGGAAAGGTTTCTGGGTAGTCGATCGTGAGTTGGTGCGACATAGTGTTTTTAACGACTTACGAATTAACTTAATTGTACGAATACCCCAAAGTTCAACACAGAATGCTGTTAATTCCTTAATTTACCAGCCCACCGCTCGAAGTTTTATCATAAAGGAGAAGGGATAGACGATCGGCACAGACTCCGCCAAAGCTCGATCGGCTGACAAAAAAGTAATTTAAAGAGTAAATATTACTATTCTATGGTCGTACAAATACCTAATAATAACTACGAAACTCAAACCCAAGAAATTGCCAAGCAGCTTCTAGCAGCTACTAGAGAGAAACGATCGCTTTTTGCCCAAATTAGCGACCAAATGCGCTGGGACGATCGCCTACTCGATTGGGCCATGAGTAATCCTGGATTGCGGGTGCAGCTATTTCGCTTCATCGACTGTCTGCCATCGCTGCAAAGCAAAGCCGAAATTGCCCGCCACTTACAGGAATATTTGGGCGACGAGTCGGTGGAATTGCCAGCTATTCTCAAAGGGTTGCTCAATTTCGCCCAACCCGATTCGATGCCCGGACAAGTAGCAGCAACGACGATTACTACCGCCGTGCAAGCTTTGGCCCACAAGTATATTGCTGGGGAAAACATCCAACAGATCGTCAAAACGGTGGAACGCCTGCGGAAAGATAAGATGGCTTTCACGATCGATTTGTTGGGCGAAGCGGTGATAACGGAAGTAGAGGCGCTGTCTTATTTCGATCGCTACTTAGAATTAATGGCCCAGTTGACAGCAGCGGCGCAAAAGTGGACGCAAGTACCAGCGATCGATCTGGCTGACGGAGAAGTATTGCCCAGAGTGCAAGTGTCGGTGAAGCTGACGGCATTTTATTCCCAGTTCGATCCGTTGGATGCCAAGGGTAGCGAGGAAAGAGTTAGCGATCGCCTCCGCACCCTTTTACGCCGCGCCAAGGAGTTGGGGGCGGCGATTCACTTCGATATGGAACAGTACGAGTACAAGGATTTAACCCTATCGATCCTCAAACAGTTGTTGCTGGAAGAAGAATTTCGCGATCGCACTGATATTGGGGTAACAATTCAAGCTTACCTGCGGGAGTCGGAAAGAGATTTGCAAGATTTGATTGCCTGGGCGAAAGATCGCGGCTATCCCGTGACAGTGCGGCTGGTGAAAGGGGCATATTGGGATCGAGAAACAATCCTATCAGTCCAAAAAGATTGGCAGCAGCCTGTATACAACGATAAAGCTGCTACCGATGCCAATTTTGAAAATTTAACTCAATTATTGCTAGAAAATCACCAATATCTCTATGCTGCCATTGGGAGTCATAACGTGCGATCGCAAGCTTTAGCTTGTGCCATTGCTGAAAATCTCAACATCCCCAAACGCCGCTGGGAACTGCAAGTTCTCTACGGGATGGGAGATAAGCTGGCAAAAGCTTTAGTCGAACGAGGACATCGGGTAAGGGTTTACTGTCCCTATGGGGAATTGCTACCAGGGATGGCTTACCTGATTCGGCGGTTATTGGAAAATACGGCTAATAGTTCTTTCTTGCGACAAAATTTGGCAGATCGACCAATAGAAGAGTTAATATCTCCACCAAAACCCGATTTTCAACAACAAATTGCGGCTGACTCTTTACGGGCGTTTCCCAACGTCGCGGATACAGATTACGCCCAGAAGGAAGCTAGGGAGAAGGCGCAACAAGCTTTTGCCACCGTGCGCCAGCAGCTAGGTAAGACGTATTTACCTTTAATTAACGGGGAATATCAAAACGCGCAAAAAGCGATCGACTCGCTCAATCCTTCCAATCCCACTGAGGTAATCGGTAAGGTAGGGCTGATGTCTGTCGAACAGGCAGAACAAGCCATCCAAGCAGCCAAAGCAGCTTTTCCTCAATGGCGACGCACTCCGGTAAAGCAACGGGCAGAAATCTTGCGAAAGGCGGGAGAATTGATGTTAAAGCGGCGGGCAGAACTAGCGGCTTTGATGGTACTAGAAGTAGGCAAAACTTTGCGAGAAGCCGATCCAGAAGTCTCAGAAGCGATCGACTTTTGCTTCTATTACGCTGCCGAGATGGAACGCCTAGAACGGGGAGAGAACCTCGACGTAGTGGGGGAAAATAACCGCTATATCTATCAACCGCGCGGGATTGCAGTCGTAATTTCTCCTTGGAACTTCCCCTTAGCGATCGCAACTGGAATGACAGTCGCCGCCTTAGTTGCTGGTAACTGCACTCTCCTCAAACCCGCCGAAACTTCAGCCGTCATTGCTGCCAAACTCGCAGAAATTCTGGTAGAAGCGGGTATGCCCCCTGGAGTGTTCCAATACGTGCCGGGAAAAGGTTCGGAAGTCGGTGCGTATATGGTAAACCATCCCGACGTTCACCTGATCGCCTTTACAGGTTCCCAGGAAGTCGGCTGTCGGATTTACGCCGATGCTGCCATCTTACAACCGGGTCAAAAGCACCTGAAACGAGTAATTGCCGAGATGGGCGGCAAGAATGCCATTATTGTCGATGAAAGTGCCGATTTAGACCAAGCCGTCGCTGGGGTAGTGCATTCCGCCTTTGGCTACAGCGGGCAAAAGTGTTCTGCTTGTTCGCGGGTAATCGTCTTAGAACCGATTTACGACAAGTTTGTCGAACGATTTGTCGAAGCCACGCGATCGCTTAATGTCGGAGTAACAGAATTACCAAGTACCCAAGTGGGGCCTGTAATCGATGCTACCGCCAGAGAGCGCATTCGAGAATACATCGAAATTGGTCGAGCAGAGGCGGAAGTTGCCCTAGAAATGCCATCTCCTGAAGGCGGATACTTCGTCGGCCCGGTCATATTTACAGCCGTGTCGCCCACCGCTAAGATCGCCCAAGAAGAAATTTTTGGCCCGGTAGTCGCAGTAATTCGGGCGAAAGACTTTCAGGAAGCACTTCAAATCGCCAACGGTACGCGCTATGCCCTGACTGGCGGCTTATATTCCCGCACCCCTTCCCATATCGATCGAGCATCTGTTGAGTTTGAAGTCGGCAACCTTTACATTAACCGAGGAATTACTGGAGCGATCGTCTCGCGTCATCCGTTTGGTGGGTTCAAGCTATCTGGAGTGGGTTCTAAAGCAGGTGGTTCCGACTACTTGTTGCAATTCCTCGAACCGCGCGTTGTGACAGAGAATATTCAACGTCACGGGTTTGCACCCATTGCTGGGATAGATGAGTAGCAATTTTCAGCTTATGCTTTAGTCGGCTTAGACTCTCCCATGGGAATGAAATTAAGCATTCAAAATTTGTTCTACCGTCAAATTTAATTCTGGAAAAGTCGCAGATATAATGCGGTTGTCACCTCGGTATATCTGAGATCGATAAACGCCATTTTCATCGAGAAGATAGACAAAAACTGCGGGAATTTTGGGATTTCCTAAGTAGCTTCTACTAGCGATCGCTAAATAATCAACAATCCAATATTCACGAATACCGAAGCGTTGATATTCATCTAGTTTATCGACATAATCATCTTCCCAATTAGTAGATACTACTTCTACTGCTATTTCCAAAGGTTCAAATAAGGCAGAATAAGCAGAACGATTAGACTCCCAAACCAATTTATCGACTACGCTGACATCTGGATTGCGCCCTTGTTCTATACCATCTTTAGTTTTAGTTCCAATGACAATTCTTCCAGATACTCTGTAGTTTAAACTAAGTCTTTCAACTTCTTTGTCAAATTGTCTGGTAATAAAGTCGGCAATATCTTCGTGTTGTCTAGTCGCTAGTATTCTCATTATTTCACCATTGACTAATTCATAACGTCCTTCTCGATCGGGAAGTTGTTCGACAAATTGCGCCAAGGTAAGTTTTGGTTTAGATCGATCGGTAGTTAAAGTCATCAGTTAAAGTCATCGGCGTTAATTTCAGAAAATCGTCGAAAATCGTCAGTGTTAAACGTCTAAGATGTGGGTGGCTCCGTGAACCTGCATTGCAGCTACCAGGCGGGTATCGTGAACGTTTATCCCCATCACGCCCTTACTTTCTCTAACTCTACCAGCCGCGCGAGCGTCGCATCAAGATGGGGTTTAATCTCTAAAACCTAGTTGACTCTTCTATTGTGCCACCATCAGATGATTTCAAACATTTTTGCTCAAATAATTTAAAAAATTCTGGTTCTGCGGGATCGCAACAACCAACATAGAATATCGATCGAGAAGTTATCAAGCGATCGACGAGCTAGAAGCTTTATCGCCAAATCATCCTTATCGAGCTAGGACTTTAAAAGTTTTGTATGCCTTAGAAAAAAATTTACAAGCCAATCAACCTTTAGATGAAGATGAAAAGGAGTTAGTTATGCGGTTACCGCCTCTATACGAACAAGACAGAGAACGAGCGATCGAGCAAGGAATTCAGCAGGGACAAAGAGCGGTGGTAGAGAATTTGTTGCGAACTCGTTTTGGAGAGTTAGATGTCGAATTAAGTGCAATAGTTGACTCATTGCTCGCACTTCCATCAGAAGAATTTGCCGCTTTGTTGCTGCAATTATCTGGTATATCCCGCGAAAAATTATTGGCACGATTTCAAACGGAGAATTAGTCCGCAAATTTACTGCCGAAAACCCATGCGATCGCCTCGATTAACGGGCGAGAAATCGTGCGATATCCCACATCGTGTTCTTCATCCGGTCGGGCCACCACTATCAACAAGTTAATTACTGGCGAAGGCTGGACGGATGCAGATACAGCTACAGGTTTAACCTGCTTGCGCACCACCACACAATCGACTGCTAAAGGGTGAGGCAATTGCGGATCTCGCATCGCCTCCCAGTGTAAAGACTGAAATTCTGGAGTCTTACTGATAATTTCGATCTGTAACTGACTTAAATTGCCCCGCAGTTGTTGGTATTGGCTGTAAGCGTTAAAATCTGCCTGAAATACTTGTTTGAATAACTGTTCGCCATAGGTTCTAACGCTTTGGGCTGCCCGTTCCGCCTTTACGGTTCAATTAAAGGAAAAACCAACCACTCCTCGAAATACCATTCCAGTTCCTTCTCTGCCGTGGGGTCGAAAGGATCGCTAATCTGAATGGGGTATTCTTGTTCGCCATTAAAGCTGAGAATGGCGGTAAACCCGGTGTCAGTTCTCTGCTGTTCTCGAATGGCGATCGCTGTCATGGATCGATACTTTTTAGTTAACTAATAATCTTTTTATAGCCGATCGAGCGAGGTAGGCGCTACGCTTGCAGATCGAATCTAGTTTTGAAAACCTGGAATTCTACCTGCACTGCGGGCAACCCCTGCGCGTCTACACCCCCAAATCCTTCTCCTGCGAGGGTGGCTGGGGAAGAAGTCAAGAAAAAAAGGTTTGTTGATAAAATATGCGAGTATGCTACCTGGCGATCGCATGACTCATTCTCACACCTCCCTGACTTATCCCCCTGCGCCTCAAGTCGATCGAATAGATGACTACCACGGCACTCAAGTTTCAGATGCTTACCGCATTTTGGAAGATCCAGAAGCAGATGAAACTAAAGCTTGGGTAGAAGCCGAAAATCAGGTGACATTTGCCTACCTCAACCAAATTCCAGCCCGCGATCGCATCAAACAACGCCTGACGCAACTTTGGGATTACGAGAAATACAGCATTCCGTTTAAAGAAGGCGATCGCTACTTTTACTTTAAAAATGACGGGTTGCAAAATCAGAGCGTCCTTTATACCTTAACTTCCCTAGATGCCGAACCCAGGCTGCTACTCGATCCAAATACGCTGTCGCCAGATGGTACGGTGGCTCTATCTGGCTTAGAAATCAGTAACAACGGCAAACTGATGGCCTATGGCTTATCGACTTCTGGATCGGATTGGCAAGAGTGGAAGGTGCGGGATGTAGAAACGGGGGAAGATCGATCGGATTCGTTGCAGTGGATCAAATTTTCTGGGGCATCTTGGACGCACGACGATCGAGGATTCTTTTACAGTCGCTACGACGAACCAAACCAAACTACCCAATTTGAAGACGTTAATTACTTCCAAAAGCTTTACTATCACCGCTTGGGTACGCCTCAATCTGAAGATGTTCTGGTCTATCACCGCCCCGATGAAAAAGAATGGGGATTCAGCGGTGGCGTAACTGAAGACGGCAACTACTTAGTGATTTCCGTTTGGCTAGGAACCGATCCGAAGAATCTAATTTTTTATCGAGATCTAACTACACCCGATGCCCCAATTGTCGAATTAATTAACGAATTCGAGGCTAGCTATAGCTTTATTGGCAATAGTGGATCGTTTTTTTGGTTCCGCACCGATTTAGATGCGCCGCGCGGACGCTTAATCGCGATCGATGTCGAAAAAACTAAGAGCGAACGCTTATCAGAAATTATCCCCCAAGCTGACGAAACCTTAGAAAGCGTCGGCGTTTTGAACCATCAATTTGTGGCCGATTACCTCAAAGATGCCCATACTGAGATTAAAATTTTTGACCTCAATGGCACTTTTCTCCGCGAAGTAGCCTTACCAGGGTTGGGTTCGGCTGGTGGTTTTGGCGGCAAGCAAGGAGATACAGAAACGTTTTACAGCTTCACTGGTTTCACCACCCCAGCCACGATCTATCGATACGACATGGTAAGCGGTGAAAGCACTCTTTTTCGCCAACCCCAGGTCGATTTTAATCCGGCTGATTACGAAACCAAGCAGGTGTTTTACACCAGCAAGGATGGTACGCGAGTGCCGATGTTCGTCACCCACAAACGGGGAATTGCCTTAGATGGCAATAACCCAACTTATCTCTACGGTTATGGTGGCTTCAACGCTTCCCTAACTCCAGCCTTTTCTGTCGGGATTTTGGTATGGCTGGAAATGGGAGGAATCTACGCCGTGCCCAATTTGCGCGGCGGCGGGGAGTATGGCGAAGAATGGCATCAAGCTGGAATGAAGCAGCATAAGCAGAACGTTTTTGACGACTTTATTGCCGCTGCTGAGTGGCTGATAGCTAATAATTACACCCAAACTAGCAAACTAGCGATCGGGGGTGGTAGTAATGGCGGATTGTTGGTAGGTGCTTGCATGACTCAACGCCCCGATTTATTTGCTGCTGCCTTGCCAGCGGTGGGAGTAATGGATATGTTGCGATTCCATAAATTCACCATCGGTTGGGCTTGGACTTCCGAATACGGTTCCGCCGACAATCCCGAAGACTTTCCCACTCTCTACGCTTACTCGCCGTTGCACAACCTCAAACCTGGAACTCCCTATCCAGCTACCCTAATTACTACAGCCGATCGCGACGATCGCGTAGTTCCAGCCCACAGTTTCAAATTTGCTGCGGCCTTGCAAGCCAATCATGCCGGAGAAGCACCAGTATTAATTAGAATTGAGACAAAGGCAGGTCACGGTGCGGGCAAACCGACTACTAAAGCGATCGAGGAGATTGCCGACAAATGGGCTTTCTTGGTGAAGGTATTGGGGGTTGAATCTTGATTTACTCTTAGCCTCTAAACCTCATCTCGTGGATGCAAGCCGTTCGCATCTCTGCTACTTAGCATTCAGAGATACACTTTGACTGCACCTCAATAACTTATCGTCTAAATGCTATCTCTTACTCCTTGACTCTGGAAATCCTGACAACTGAAATCTACTGAGGTTAATGGTGGGGCAGGGCGGGTTTGAATCAATATTAATCGTATGTAGCTAAAACTAATGGCAAAACCCACCCCTACAACTGAACTCCTGTAAAGACGTGAGATCTCGCGTCTCTACAACTCCTAAACTCCTAAACTCCTAAGCTCCTAAAAATGCTATTACAAATGTTCAAAAGCAAGCTGCATCGGCTGCGAGTAACTAGTACGGAACTGTATTATGAAGGCTCGATTACTATCGATGCCGAACTGTTAGAAGTTGCCAATATTTTGCCCTACGAAAAAGTCCAAATCGTCAACGTCAATAACGGTTCGCGACTAGAAACCTATGCGATCGCTGGAAAAAGAGGTAGCCGCGTCGTCTGCGTTAATGGTGCGGGGGCGAGGTTGAATGCTGTCGGAGATGAGATCATTGCGATCGCCTACACTTACATGACACCAGAAGAGGCTCAGAATCATCTTCCCAAAGTAGTGCTAGTAGATAAAGATAACAATCCCCTTGAGAATTTAAGCTATTAATAGCTATGAATTAATCGTAAAGTAAAAAGATTAGTGTTGAATTTTTCCGATCGAATATCTGACTTTTTCTGACCTTTTCTGACTTTTTCATGCTGTGAAATCTGCACGACACCAATCTCGCTTTTTATCTTCTTTTTTGATGCGTAGTGCTGCGATCGCTAGCGGTTTGCTGTTGTTATTAGCAAATAGTTATAGTGCTAAAGCTGAGGTCAATCAAATTCAATTCGAGCTTCGTCCTGTTCGTCAATTTCTTCCCTGTATCGCGGTTTCACCTTGGGTGACACCTACAGCTAAAGTAGTAGTAAATCGTGGCAAATTCAACGACGAAATGACTATTTTTACTAGGGGGTTTAAACGAGGTTTGAAGTTCGATGCTTTTACCGTTCAAAATACTCTTTTGCTGACCAACGGGCAAATCGATCCAAACTTCAAAAACTTTGGTTTGGCTTGGTATCAAACCGATCTTGATGGCAATATACCTGTAACTGTCAGAACTATTTTATTAGACCAAATATTTGGTTTTGCTCCCCAAGTTGACTTAAAGCCTACTAAGACTTTCCACGTTGGTTTTTGGTTTAACGATCCCAAAGACGCTCAAGCCTGCGGTTTTGATATCACCAAACCTACCCCGTTTAATGGCGAACAAAAAGCCGGGCCGTTGGCATTTATCAGCGTTCCCAACCCTATTACTAAGCTAGGTCCTTTGTGTACTAAACCTCGTCGCGAGAACTCGACAACATTTGTCTGCGATCCTTAAAAGCGGTGCAAGAATAGGAAAGATTGTTTGTAGATATTTGGTAGGGGCGCAATGCTTTGCGCCCCTACTGCGTTTGGTGTCACCAGGTATAACGATCGCTACCAAACATTAGACTTCTTGCATAAATCCAAAGGTGGGCAAAGCATTCGGGCGACAAAATATGGGACAGATCGATAGTTTTAAATCCGAATGCTTTGCCCCTACAGGTAAAAAATCTACTTTCATAACAGGTCTATTTTTCAAGGAGTCGGACTTTCGAGCGGGATGGGAGTTTCTATTAATGGCAAACTCTCGATCGGGGTAGGAGGCAAAGTTTCGATCGGGGGAGGAACCTCTATCGGGATCGGACTATCGATCGGGGTCGGAGTTTGTATAGGAATTGGACTTTCAATTGGTGTCGGCGTGGGCGTGGGACTATCAGTGGGAATAGGGGTGGGTGTCGGCGTAGGCGTGGGCGTGGGCGTAGGTGTCGGCTGCTGGGCTGGCTTTTTCTTCCGCCTCGGTGTCTTATTGGTGTTATCGCCAGAGTTGCTATTGGGAGATGAGACTGGTGGCGGTACAGTTTCCACGTCAATACCGCTGTCAGCAGGGCAGTCAATTAGCTTCTTACCTTGCTTGTCTCGACTGCCAACCCAACCCGATCGCGGGGCGCTAATTTCTACCCAAACATTTTCTTGTTTTCCCGTTAAAGATATGCTACTACCTCGATTGACGCGATCGATTACCTCACCCCCAGGACTAGAACGAATATTCAATTGGGCGATCGCTACCCTACAAACTTCAGTCGATGATGTCGTTCCTGGGGAGTTTCCTCGATCGTTAGAACTAATTCGCTGCCACCAGTAGGGCGACGTTGCGGCTAAACCCGCGATCGCAGCGGTTAATCCTGCGGCTACCAATAACAGCCATCCGCAGCCCCGATCGGACTTTTGAGGTTGACGAATAGGCGTTACGGGAGTAGTCGGTGGGAAATAAGATTGGGGTGGCGTATACGTTCCAGATATGGCTTCTGTCGGTCTGTAACCTGCATTATCTGGTTGAGCCATACCTCCAACCTGACTCAACTGTCGCACGGCTTGCAGCGCCTCAGATGCCGTCTGATAGCGATCTTTGAAGTGATAGTGGGTCATCTTCGTCAGCACCACTGCCAATCTCGGACTGACTCGTACCAACTTTTGCCAAACGATCTCTCCGGTATCTGGATCTTCTGGGAATTCAGTCGGCTGCAACCCCGTTAGCGCCTGAATGCCAATTACTCCCAAAGCGTAAAGATCGCTATTGGGTTTTGGTTTGCCTCGCCCTTGTTCGGTGGGCATATAACCAGGAGTGCCGATCGCTACTGTCGCCCCCGTCGTCGCCGCTGCTAGATGCGTCTGTACCTGCTTGATCGCCCCAAAATCGATCAAAACTAGCTTGCGATCGGAGTCGCGGCGGATCAGATTGCCAGGTTTGACATCTCGATGAATGACACCTTGACGGTGAACAAACTCTAGAATTCCCAGCACATCTTGTAGCAGATCGATGACCTCGGCTTCAGTCCAGCGCCGAGTGGGGAGCAGTTCGGCCGTCAGCAGATGTCCGTCGATGAATTCTTGGACTAAGTAAAATTCTTTATTTTCTTCAAAATAAGCCAATAATCGAGGAATTTGGGGATGATTGCCGATTTGAGCCAGAATTTCGGCTTCGCTCTGGAATAGTCGTCTGGCAGTTTGCAAGACACTAGGATCGCTACTGGCGGGCTTGAGGTGTTTGACCACGCAAATCGGGTTGCCAGGAATTCTCGTATCTTCGGCAATGTAAGTATGGCCGAATCCCCCAGCACCTAAAGCTCGAATAATTTGGTAGCGCCCGTCTAGTAACTGACCGATCATAAATTTAGAAGTTCAGGAGTTCAGAAGTCAGAAGTCAGAAGTCAGAAGTCAGAAGTTAAATTTCCCCCCTGCTTCCCCTGCTTCCCCTCTTCCCCATCTCTCCCTCCGCTGCTGCCCTGTAAGTTCTCATTTATACTAATACCTTCGAGATTGAGGTGGCTGATTCCGTATCGCTCGGCAGATCGATCGCTGCCCGATTATGTCAAACTGTAGAGCATCCTTAACACCAGAGAGCGAGGAATGTCT
Source organism: Cyanosarcina radialis HA8281-LM2 (assembly GCA_019359615.1). Lineage (GTDB taxonomy): Bacteria > Cyanobacteriota > Cyanobacteriia > Cyanobacteriales > CCAP-1448 > Cyanosarcina > Cyanosarcina radialis. The sequence continues at coordinate 3,795 of JAHHHA010000056.1, read as the reverse complement.
TTAAAGGTTGAGTTATTAGAGCGCAGTTTTAAGCAGATTGGAGATCGCGGGCTGGAGTTTACTGCGGAATTTTACGCCAACCTGTTTGCTAATTATCCCGAAGTCCAACCCCTATTTCAGAACACCCAGCTAGAAGCCCAAGGCAAGAAACTATTTGATTCGTTAGTGCTAGTAGTCGATAACCTGCGCCAACCAGAGGTTTTATCTCAAGCGCTCAAGGGATTAGGAACCAAACACGTCAATTATGGAGTCTTGCCCGAACATTATCCAATGGTAGGTAACTCGTTACTGATGACGTTCGCATCTTTTCTCGACAGCGATTGGACACCAGAGGTCAAAGCCGCTTGGACGGAAGCTTATGGAGCCGTAACCCAGTTAATGTGGGCAGGAACGGATTACCCACCAGAGATTCTTAACTGCGATCGCTAAACCGTTGGAGGCAGCAGCGGGGCACGCGATCGAGGGAAAAGGTTAAAGTAAAAGTTACTGTATTTCCCTTTTCTCTTTTCTTAACTTTTGCCAAAAGTCTTTTATTTGATGAAAACTTTTAAAGAGTTTTGTCTGGCGTTGGTCGATCCGATAATGATGCCGACAGCCATCAAAGTAGCGCTGCTTGTTGGCTCGATTTTATTTTCCATCAACCATGGGGTAGCTGTCGTCCACGGTCAAATGACTCGCGATCGCTGGATTTCAGCCTTATTGACCTACTTAATTCCCTACACGGTTAATATTTACGGGCAATTTGCAGCCGATACTCGGCAACGCCAAACCAATTACCTCAACCAAGATCGAGATGAATTAACTGCAAACGATTCGTCAACTCCAGCAGAAGAGCCTCAAGAAGTTGGCTCTGTTTTGTAACCAAGTACGCGATCGGAATCAACAGTCTATGCCCGATGCCCGATGCCCGATGCCCGATGCCCGATGCCCAAATGTAGTGTATACAAAAGTCAAAATTTGTATATAAATATTAAAGTATCTTTAAAAGAGCCAGTTCAGTTACGACGTTTAGGATAAGTAGGTGTATGTCCCCAACCATTGCCCCAGAGCAGATAGACCAGATCGTTTGGAATCAACATCAAGACCCTTTTGCAGTCCTCGGTCCCCATCAAATCGAACACAATGGCAAACCTGTCTGGGCAGTGCGTGCCTACCTTCCCAAAGCTAATGCCGCTTGGGTAGTTTGTCCCCAAGATCGAACTGAATACCCGATGCAAGCAGCGCATCACTCGCACTTTTTTGAATGCACGATTGACACCAAAGAACTGGCCAACTATCAATTGCGGATTCAAGAGGGCGATCGCGAGCGCGTGATCTACGATCCTTATGCTTTCGATTCTCCCACTTTAACTGACTTTGACATTCACCTATTTGCTGAAGGCAACCACCACCGCATCTACGAAAAATTAGGCGCTCATCCGATCGAAATCGCTGGGGTCAAAGGAGTCTACTTTGCCGTGTGGGCCCCGAACGCTCGTAACGTTTCGCTGTTAGGCGACTTCAATCACTGGGACGGCCGCCAACACCAAATGCGGAAACGGGACAATGGCATTTGGGAACTATTCATTCCAGAACTGGCGGTTGGGGATGGCTACAAATACGAAATCAAAAATTATGAGGGTCACATCTACGAAAAATCTGACCCCTACGGCTTTCAGCAAGAAGTACGGCCTAAAACCGCTTCTATTGTCACTGACTTAAATAGCTATAAGTGGTTCGATGCCGACTGGATGGAAAAGCGCCGCCACACCGACGCGCTGAGCCAACCAGTTTCGGTGTATGAGTGTCATTTAGGTTCTTGGATGCACGCATCCTCAGAAGAACCAGCTAAGCTACCAAACGGCGAAACCGAACCCGTGGTTATCGTCTCTGATTACAAACCGGGGGCGCGTTTCCTCACCTACCGCGAGCTAGCAGACAAGTTAATTCCTTACGTCAAGGAATTGGGATTTACTCACATCGAACTGCTACCTGTGGCCGAACATCCATTCGATGGTTCCTGGGGTTATCAGGTGACGGGTTATTATGCGCCTACTTCTCGCTTCGGTAAGCCAGAAGACTTCATGTATTTTGTAGACCAATGCCACCAAAACGGGATCGGCGTAATTGTCGATTGGGTTCCAGGTCACTTTCCTAAAGACGGGCATGGTTTGGCCTTCTTCGATGGCACTCACCTTTACGAACACGCCGACTCGCGCAAAGGGGAACACAAAGAGTGGGGGACTTTAGTATTCAACTACAACCGCAATGAGGTGCGGAACTTCTTAGTAGCAAATGCCTTGTTCTGGTTCGATAAATATCACATCGACGGCATTCGAGTAGATGCTGTAGCTTCTATGCTTTACCTCGACTATTGCCGCAAACCAGGAGAATGGGTAGCAAACGATTATGGCGGTCGAGAAAATATCGAAGCGGCTGATTTCATCCGTCAGTTCAATAATGTCATCTTTAGCTACTATCCAGGCATTCTTTCTATTGCTGAAGAGTCAACTTCTTGGCCGATGGTATCTTGGCCTACCTATGTCGGCGGCTTGGGCTTTAACCTCAAGTGGAACATGGGCTGGATGCACGATATGCTGGATTACTTCCACATGGACCCATGGTTCCGTCAGTTCCACCAAAACAACGTCACGTTCAGTATGTGGTATCACCACAGCGAGAACTTTATGCTGGCGCTGTCTCACGACGAGGTAGTTCACGGCAAGAGCAACATCATCGGCAAGATGCCAGGGGACGAATGGCAAAAGTTTGCTAACGTCCGGTGTCTATTTGCGTTTATGTTTACTCACCCCGGCAAGAAAACTCTGTTTATGAGTATGGAGTTCGGTCAATGGAGCGAGTGGAACGTGTGGGGTGATTTGGAGTGGCATTTACTGCAATACCAACCCCATCAGCAACTCAAGCAGGCAATCTGCGACCTCAACCAACTGTATCGCCGCGAGAGCGCCCTCTATACTCAAGATTTTGACGAACCTGGGTTTGAGTGGATCGATTGCAGCGATAATCGGCACAGCGTGGCCGCGTTCGTTCGGCGGGCCAAGGATAGCGATGAGTTTGTGGTCGTGGTTTGTAACTTCACGCCCCAGCCTCACAGCCATTACCGGGTAGGCGTGCCAGAAAAAGGCTTCTATCAAGAAATCTTCAACAGCGATGCCCGCGAATACGGTGGCAGCAACATGGGCAATTTAGGGGGCAAGTGGACGGATGATTGGGCTTATCACCACCGTTCCTACTCTGTAGATTTGTGTTTGCCGCCTTTAGCCGTGTTAGTTTTGAAACTCGATCGCCTCAAGACTGAAGAGGTCATGAGCCAGCAGTAGCGATCGGATCTATTGTTGGTTGAGCGTGGCAGGTCGATAGAGCCTAGCGCCAAGGGTGCTAGGCTCGACAAACAGTTTCCCACTGAGGTTTGAGGTTGGGATGCGATCGCCAATAGTCTTTTACCCAGTTGCAAGCATAGGTCAGTTCCTCTAGCGATAAAATCTGCTTTATGCTCGATCGCCTTAGTTATCGGGCTAATCTCCTAAATATCGCACTAGGCTCGACAAACGGTTTCCCACTGGGGCTTGAGGTTAGGATGCGATCGCGTGGAATCCGGTTTAAAGTAATAGATACTCCTCGGTTGTGTGATGATTTAGAAGAAGAGGGCAATGACAATTGTTATCTAGATTTAGCTTAATTCGCAAGAAGCCCCACGTCTCACCCGAAAGGGAGCGTGGGATGAATTGCGGGGCAACGGAGGTACGGAGTTGCCCAAATAAATTAGTCGGGCTGAGATTGATTTGATATATACTC
>JAHHHA010000007.1 GCA_019359615.1 Cyanosarcina radialis HA8281-LM2 | reverse complement strand
ACAATCCCCCTAACTGACACCACCGGGTGAAGTCTCCTTGGGCTTCGGGTCCCCACAGCAGCAGCAAGGAGTGTCCTAAGCTGTCGGCGGGGGTGGAGACGGCGGCGGTTAAGAAGTTACACCCTTCGAGGTAGGAACTGGCTAGTCCGTGGGTGTACCAGGAGGTGACAAAGGTGGTGCCGACGAACCATCCCCCCAGGGCAAAGTAGGCGCAGGGGAATAGTAGTAAGCCGGACCAGCCGATAAATACAAATCGATCGCGTTTGAGCCAGTCGTCGAGTACGTCGAACCATCCTCGACTCGCTGGCGCGCGTCCTATCGCTATGGTCATCTTAAAACCTCTTTCGATCTGAAAATCTCAGGTTTCTTTAAGTTTCTTTATATTTGAACATATCAGAATTTTTAAAATTTAGCACCTCCTAACTTTAGGAAAGTCTCTGGCATCAACCGACAGATTGGCTAGCAGATTGGGAAGGAAGATCGACGCGATCGAAATTTGAAAAACACTCAACGAGTGCGCTAGAGTCCCTATGCTCATCGCCAGCCGTGTAGGCAGGTAAAGTGGGACGATGAGGAATTAGGAATTCCACCCCAATAGGAGTCGATCTAGGCAGAACAGATTTAGAATAGATTGCATCTAAGATCCATCGTCCTCGATCGCGATGCCTTGTTTCTCCTATAAAAACTCACTTTCAACTCAAATTACCAACTTTTGCTGGCATGGCTGCACCAACAACACCAACCAAAACTCAGATTCTCCATCAACCGATTTTAGGTTCTCGTCGGTTTAGTAATTACTGGTGGGCGACTGTGGTATCGCTAGGCGGCGCAGGCTTTTTCTTAGCGGCTCTTTCGAGTTACTTTCATGTCAAGTTTTTGCCTTTCACCGACACGACCGGGCTACTATTTTATCCTCAAGGCTTAGCAATAGGGTTTTATGGGGTGGCTGCCTTGCTATTAGGTGCGTACCTCTGGTTGCTAATTGCCTGCGATGTGGGCGGCGGTTACAACGAGTTTAATAAGGAAACCGGGCAAGTTAAGATCTTCCGTTGGGGTCTACCGGGCAAGAATCGACAAGTGGAATTTACTAGCCGTTTAGAAGACGTACAAACAGTTAGAGTCCAAATTAAAGACGGTCTTAATCCCCGCCGATGCCTTTATCTGCGTTTGAAGGGACGACCAGATATTCCCCTTACTAGAGTCGGCCAACCTCTACCATTATCAGAAATAGAAAATCAAGCAGCACAATTGGCTCGCTTTTTAGGAGTTCCGCTAGAAGGACTTTAAAAAAGTCAAAAGTCAAAAGTCAAAAGTCAAGCTTCGACAGGCTCAGCTACCAAGTCGAAAGTCGAAAGTCGAAAGGCAGAAAGCAAGAGTGTAAAATTTCCCCCTGCCTCCCCTGCTCCCCTGCTCCCCTCTCCCTTGGCCGCACGTTGCCCTATATAATTCAGTAGCTCGGAAGTAAACATTTAGGTGAAAGGAAAATGCATTCTAAAATCCGACACTGGTTATTATTACTTTTAGCAATTGCAGGTCTAGTTGTAGGCGGATGTGACTCTCAGCAGGCTACTTCTAGCCCCAGAACTCCTTCAAATCCTGAAACCACTCAGCCAGCTATTACCAATAGCCCGAAAACCCCTTTAAATACGGCTAGCCCCAATAGTACCGCTAGTCCTGCAACTGCCACTGTTTCTCCTACTACAAATGGGAATCCTCAATTGAATCAATTCAAAAATCTCCCGAGACTTGAAGGGAAAGCTACTGTCGTTATAACAGTGAAAGGAGCGCCCATTACTATTGAAGTTGATGGCACGAACGCTCCCATTACTGCTGGTAATTTCGTCGATCTAGTTCAGCGCCGAGTCTACGACGGTCTAGTCTTTCATCGAGTGGTACGCGAACCACAACCATTTGTCGTTCAAGGCGGCGATCCTCAAAGTAAAGACCCAAAAACTCCTGTAGAACAGTTAGGGACTGGGGGCTTTATCGATCCAGTAACGTTACAACCCCGTTACGTTCCATTAGAAATTAAGCCTAAAGGGGCAACTGCACCAATTTACAGCCAAACTTTTAAGCTTGCTGGCGTGCAACAGCCACCCGAATTAATCCACAAGCGCGGTGCTGTGGCAATGGCCCGCTCGCAGTTTCCCGATAGTGCTTCGTCTCAATTTTATTTCGCTTTGAGCGACTTAAGCTTCTTGGATGGCGATTATGCCGTGTTCGGCTACGTCACTAAAGGCATGGAAGTAGTTGACAAAATTCAACAGGGCGATCGCATCGAATCGGCTAAGGTCACTAAAGGGGCTGAAAATCTCAAGCAACCGGGAAAACCCTAGTCGGAAGTCAGAAGTCAGAAGTCAGAAGTCAGGAGTTCAAACTTCTCCCTGCCTCCCCCTCTAACGAGATGGGCAAGGAATCTTGCTGGGTGTTGGATTAGAAATTTGTCCTATGGATGATGGATTCGAGCTAGCGCTCAGTCGAACTGATGGTGGTGCTAGCTTGAGTACGGTTTTAATGGGGATTGCCCAACTAAAACGATTGATTAGCTGGTGCAGCGGGGGACAAGCCGAAGAACCATCTGCAAACGTTGAAGGGCTATCCCAAAGGGGATAGGCGTGCTTGCCATTGACACCTACAACCTCGCCGCGACGATTCAGTAGCGGCCCGCCACTCATACCTTTTTCAATTTCGTTGGTGTATCCCACCTGATAACCACCTTCTAAAGCTTTGGGCAACAAAAAAGATACTTTCCCCGTGGTGAACCTGAAGTTGACGGCGGAAGATGAAGACTCTGCATCTACTAGGACGAATCCAGCCGCAAATACCTCTTGTCCGACAGGAGGTACGGGGGCCAAAGTAGATACGGGATAGGAAATTCTGGGGCTGCGGAATTGCAGCAGCGCTAGATCGTTACCCTGAAAGCTCAGATTTTTAGGGATACTAGCGGCATAGATGCGCCCATCTGACATCTGGAGGCGATATGGGAACTTACCTGCCCGCAAGACGTGGGCGTTGGTGATGATGGTATAGATTTCACCTTGCTTTTTGACGACAAAGCCCGTCCCTAAAAAATCCGTTCCCAAGATCTTAACGGCAATTGCCCTAGCCTTGGCACGCAATTGCCCAGTTGTCGCCGAGCGCGGAATCGGCGACCTTCTGACTATAGGCTGAGGAGCAGAAATACTGGTTTTGGGCGCGCAACCTGGCAAGAGTGCAGATAGCCCGCCCAAACAACCTCCCAATACTACAGGGATAACCAGTTTTGCCTGGATCGATCGCTCGTGGAAACGCACAAATGTCGGTCGTTATGGGGTACTATTTGTTTCTAAGTTTAAGGGTTCCTGGGTTCCCTCTGGAGAAACATCTTCCTCGACCGAAGCATTGTCGATAAATGTATCCACGTTGACGTACATCGGACAGTCTTCCGTACAAGTGCTTTCTAATAGTACGTTTCCTGCGGCTAGACCGCTGCGATCGAGCAGTCTGCTGACGGTAAGATTGGGATTGCTGCCCGGTTTGAGCGTGAATAACAAAGTTCTATCCGTACAGGGATCGGATTGACTGCGAGCCGCACAAACTACTGGATTGCCATTTAAGTTACCAGTTTTGATGGTTTTGAGCAGGCCGTTAGCATAATTTCTTTCAAACCGCTTAGAAACTTCGAGACAACGTTGCATCGGAGTCCAGGGAGGAGGAAAACTATTTCCCACCCAGCTAATGATTTTGGCGTTTCCTCTAGGAGTTTTAGCATAGGTTGAAGGCACGCCCTTTCTAAGACCGCAGAAGAAAGTAGCACCCCCAGCCCAGCTAGGTTGGACGAGCGCTGCCGCCGTTCCTATAGAGGCGATCGCTACCAAGGTCAATACTGCGTAGCCTCTCTTCAAGCTAGGAGCAAATAACCGACTTTTTATCATAGGTGTAGACTGTTAACCGAACAGTTAAGAGCGATTAATTTAAAATTTACCATTCTTATTATATCACTCTAATAGAAAGCGTCAAGAATTTCAACAATAATTCAACTAATAAATAGACGATCTAGGCTGAATTATAATTTTGGGTTGTAGCAAGTTATCGATCGAAAGAATTGTCAATTGCGAATTGTCAATTGCGAATTGTCAGACTGCATATCTGCAACTATATTTTCTAGGGTTTCTGTTATCGATCGCGGTTGCCAGCCTAACTCTTGTCTGGCTTTAGTAGCGTCTACTCGAACGCAGCGATCGTAAACATAATGGACTCGTTCTCGACTGAGTGGAGGCTGCCATTTGAACCAGCGACCGATGGGATCTAGAATGTTAGCAACCAATCTAACTAGAGCTTGTGGGGCTTCGCTAGGAACGGGAATTCCAGTTTTTTGATGTAAGATTTCAAACATTTGGCGGGTAGTTAAGTCACCCGATGAAATGATGTAATGTTCTCCGGCTTGGCCTTTGTCGGCGGCTAACAGCATGGCAGATACTAAGTCATCGACGTGAACGATGCCAGTAATGCGATCGCCACCCACCCATAGCTTCAACTTCCCTTGCAGAAAAAGTTTGATAACCGGGCCGAAGTGCGGGTCGTCAGCCCCTAAAATGCCTGAAGGCATAACGCTAACAACATTCAGTCCGTTGGCTGCAAATCGATCGACTATTTGTTGGGCTTGATATTTAGTGCGATCGTAGGCTGAAGAAAAATCTGTTTGAGTGCGTTGAAAAGTTTCATTGACTACCTCACCTTGAGTATCCCCAAAAATCCCGATGGTGCTACAGTAAACGACTTTCCTAATACCTAATTCTTGGGCTACTGCCATCACGTTTTGAGTGCCAGCAACGTTTACTCTTTCCATCTCTGGTTCGTTGACTAGCCCTAACTCAACGTAAGCAGCGGTGTGAAAAACTCGATCTACCCCGATCGTGGCTGTAAGGAGGGGAGCGCGGTCGGTTATATCTCCTTCAACTAATTGCACTTGACAGTCAGCGAGGCGAGATAAATTGCTCGATTTTCGCACCAGTCCCACGACTGTATAACCTTGCTGTTCTAGGGCTTTGACTAGATGAGAACCTGTAAATCCGTTCGCTCCAGTTACTAATACTTTCATAGGTTGATGGGGTATGGGGCATGGGGCAGAGGAATAGTTAGAGATCCTTCGTTCGCCCTTAACCTAAAGCAAAACCAGTATACTGTGGACAGCAGAGCGGTGGAAATCCAGGGACGGCGGGAAATTTTAACCGTCAAACGACCAAGAATGAACGACGAACAAAATCGCAAATTGTTTCGGCAAGAAGCCCTAGAGAGACTATCTTCTCCCGAACGGCTAGATCGATTGATGCAAGTAGTCAGTCCGATGAATTGGCTGTTTTTGGCTACTTTAGGCAGCTTAGTATTTTTGGCTTTGCTTTGGGGGATTTGGGGGAGAATTCCCATTACTGTGGTGGGTAGAGGAGTATTGATTTGTTCTTCTCAAATGAGCCAGTCAAACCGATCGCTATCTCGCCAACAACAGTGCCGCGATCCTCAAGGAAAAGCCGGGCAGATCGTGGCGATTAACTATTTTCCCCTCAAAGACGGCCAAGAAATTCAAGCAGGAATGCCAATCCAAATTACTCCCGATACAGTCCACCGAGAACGATTTGGCGGTGCGATCGCAACTATTAATTCGGTTTCCACATTACCCGTAACTCAAGAAGAGGCTGTTACTATTGTTGGCAATCGAGAACTAGTCAATTATCTTTGGGCCGATGGAGAGCTAAAACTAGAAGCGATCGCTCTTTTGGAATCCGACTCTGCTACTTTTAGCGGTTACAAATGGTCTTCTGGTTCCGGACCAAAGCTAAAAATTTCTCCTGGAATGCCTACCACTTCCCGCATCACCCTTCGAGAAGTAGCACCTATATCTCTAATATTACCAGCGTTCGGAGAATAAAGGAGCGGCAACAAAAAGCTGATGAAATTAACTTTTTGACTTTTGACTGGACGCTGAGCTTGCGATGCCCTGAGCTTGCCGAAGGGTCGAAGCGTTGACTTCCGCGCAGCGGTACTAGTCATCAGTAAAGCGATCGACTGCAAGTTCAAATCCTGGCAAAACGGCTTCACCAGAAAGTCGCGTGGGGAGCGATCTGACTTCTTTGGCTCTTCCCTGACGATAGATTTCTACCTGCTGATTTTGGGGATTAAACAACCAACCCAATCTCACGCCGCTGTCCAGATACTCTTGCATCTTTTCTTGCAATGTCTCCAAGCTATCCGTGCGCGAACGCAGTTCGATGACAAAATCTGGAGCGATGGGAGGGAATTTTTGACGTTGTTCGGGAGTGAGGGCTTGCCAGCGAGATAATTCTACCCAAGCGGCATCTGGAGAACGTTTCCCTCCTCCTGGAAGCTGAAATATCGTCGAAGAACTAAAGACTTTTCCCAGTTTGGTTTGTCGGTTCCAAATGCCAAGGTCAATGCCAAGTTCCAGTTCGCGGTTTCCACTATCTCCACTTACAGGCGGCATAAAGATTAAGACTCCGTTAGCATTGAGTTCGATGTTCAGTTCGGGGTTGGTGATGCAAAGTTGGTAGAATTGCTCGTCTGTTAGATGCACGTGCTTGAGATCGACTTTGAGGGGTAATGTGATTGCAGTCATTGCCTTAGCTCCCGATCGCCATATATTTAGGTTATCTCACAACGCCAAGCTAGCTTTCCGATTGCACCGAAGCGATCGCCAACTTAGTATTAAATTGTCAGATCGATTTGCAACGGTTAATTGCGAATTGCGAATTTCTAATTGCTAATTGCTAATTGTCAATATGACCAAGTGTAAAACTCCCACTCTTTTACAAATGGAAGCAGTAGAATGTGGCGCTGCTGCTTTAGGAATTATTTTGGGTTACTACGGTCTAATTGTCCCTTTAGCAGAACTTCGAGTTAGTTGCGGCGTTTCCCGCGATGGCAGCAAAGCTTCCAACATCGTCAAAGCAGCTAGAAACTATGGCATGGAAGCCAAAGGCTTTAAAAAAGAATTAGATCGACTCCAGGAATTGAAACCGCCCTATATCGTCTTTTGGAATTTCAATCATTTCCTCATCGTTGAGGGATTCAGTCAAAATCGAGTTTACCTCAACGATCCAGCTACCGGACGGCGCAGCGTTTCCCTAGCGGAATTCGACGAAGCTTACACGGGTGTCGTGCTAGTGATGGAACCAGGGCCGGATTTTCAAAAAGGCGGCCGCAAACCTAGTATCGTTATGGCCCTGCTGGAACGATCGCTTTCTTCTTGGGCAGCTATTCTCTACTGCATTCTGGCAGGATTCTTGCTGGTAATTCCGGGTTTAGCAGTACCGATATTCATTCAAGTATTTATCGACAACGTTTTACTAGCCGATCGCTTTGACTGGTTAATGCCGATAATTTTGGGCTTGACGCTAGCGACGATCTTGCAAGTATTGCTGACAGTTTTGCAGTTGCGCTCTTTAAGGCAACTCAAGATTAAGTTGGCAGTAGGGATGTCTAGCCGCTTTTTATGGCACATCTTGCGCTTGCCAGTTGGATTTTACGCTCAAAGATTTGCTGGGGAAATTAGCTATCGCCTCAGCATTAACGACAAAGTGGCCCAAGTGCTGTCGGGACAGTTAGCTACTACCGCGATCGATGCGGTGATGGCGATCTTTTACGCTTTAGTGATGTTCGCCTACGACAAAGTATTAGCCACCATTGGGGTATTTTTTGCCTTCCTCAACGTCTTTGCCCTGCAATGGGTATCTCGCCAGCGGGTAGATGCCTACATGAAATTAGCCCAAGATGAAGGCAAAGTGGCCGGAGTCGGGATTGCGGCTTTGCAAAGTATGGAAACGATTAAAGCAGCAGCTTTAGAGTCAGATTTCTTCGCTCGCTGGGCGGGATATTATGCCAAAGCCACCAACGCTCAACAGGAACTAGGAGTAAGCAATCAAACTTTAGGGGTTTTGCCTTCGCTTCTAAGCGCGATCGCTTCGATGTCGATCTTAGTTATTGGCGGTTGGCGAGCGATCGATGGCTACCTCACGATCGGGATGTTAATTGCTTTTCAAAGCCTGATGCAAAGCTTTCAGTTGCCCATCAATACCTTGGTAAGTTTTGGCAGCACCCTACAGGAACTAGAAGGGGATCTCAATCGCCTCGATGATGTCTTACGCAATCCGATCGATCCGCAGGTGGAGGAGGGGGAGAGGGGGAGAGGGGGAGATGGGGGGATGGGGAGATGGGGGGATGGGGAGAACTTACACTCTTCGCACTCTTCTCGGTTGCGGGGCGAACTTGAGTTGAAGGATGTCACGTTTGGTTATAGTCGGGTAGATGCACCTTTAATTGAGAATTTTTGTTTGACGCTGCAACCGGGACAGCGGATTGCGCTGGTAGGAGGTAGCGGTTCGGGAAAATCGACGATCGCGAAATTGGTATGCGGTCTTTACGAACCTTGGGACGGGGAAATACTCTTTGACGGCCAGCCTCGATCGACTATTAATCGCACTGTTTTGAGCAATTCTCTGGCTTTTGTCGAGCAGGAAATCTTTCTGTTTAGCGGCACCGTCCGTGACAATCTGACTTTGTGGGACATCACCATTCCAGATGCCCAAATCGTCCGAGCCTGTAAAGATGCTGCCATCCACGACACTATCCTAGCTATTCCTGGAGGGTATGAAGGCGAACTAATGGAAGGGGCGGCTAACTTAAGCGGGGGTCAGCGACAGCGCCTAGAATTAGCTAGGGCTTTGGTAAATAACCCCACAATTGCGATCCTAGACGAAGCCACTAGCGCCCTTGATGCGGAAACCGAAAGAATTATCGATCGCAACTTACGACGGCGAGGTTGTGCTTGCATAATTGTCGCTCACCGTTTGAGTACGATCCGCGATTGCGATGAAATTATCGTTTTAGAACAGGGTCAAGTAGTGCAGCGAGGCACTCACGAAGAATTATGGGCTTTAGATGGAGCTTATACCCAGTTAATTCGATCGGAAGGAGAAGCGATCGCTGAGGATAGTTAATAACTGAACTTTAAATTAGATTGACTGGCAAAAGCGATCGCTGCTTAGAACATATTTGTTTTCTTTGCCCCATGCAGGATAAAGAAATGGAGAGCAAGCGATCGCTTTCTTGATTGGTATGGCATCCTGCCTGCCCCACAAGAATTCTTGGAGATGTCTAATGAAAGTTAAAAAAATAATTGGATAATTCTTGTGGGACTTGCGGTGAGCGTTCGACTGAGCGTCTCCGCACTGAGCTTGTCGAAGTGTCACGCCGAAGTCTTGTCGAACTGTAGCCCACTTTCGCTGTCCCACAAAACAGCTTAGCCGTGGTGAGGATCGGGGTTAGTGTAATAATCCCTCGTCCCTTTAGCGTCGATCGCTTCTCCGAGGCGGTTTAGGGCATGGACGTAAGCAGCGGTTCTCATGGGTATCGAGTGTTCCTGAGCGATTTGCCAAATGCGATCGGTTTCTTCTACCATTTTCAATCTCAATCGTTGGTTGACTTCCTGGAGCGACCAATAAAGCCCGCTGCGATTTTGTACCCATTCAAAATAGCTAACTGTCACCCCACCAGCGTTAACTAAAATATCGGGAAATACCTCAATATTTTTAGCTTCTAAGATAGTATCAGCATCCGATGAAACCGGCCCGTTAGCAACTTCAAAGATGTATTTTGCTTTGATGTCATCAGCATTATAGGCAGTAATTTGATTTTCGATCGCGGCTGGCACTAAAATATCTACATCTAAAGCTAAAAGCTCTTGATTGGTTAGCACTTCATGTTCGACAATGCTACAAACGCTACCTTCGCAGTAAACAGCTTTGATCCCTTTGCTAGATAATTTATATTGCCTGATGCTGGGAATATCTAAACCTGCCGGAGCGTAAATTCCCCCTTGAGAATCGCTCACCGCGACGATTTTATAACCCGCTTTAAATAGCAATTCCGCAATAATCGCCCCAGCATTGCCAAATCCTTGCACGGCTACTGTAGTTTCGGCGGGTTTGCGATCGAGCTTGGCCATGATATCTTCGATCGTAAAGAAGGCTCCCATCGCCGTAGCCGCTTCTCGTCCCAAGCTACCGCCCATAGTAATCGGTTTGCCTGTAACCACAGCCGGACAAATTTGCCGTCGAATGATGCTGTATTGATCCATCATCCAACCCATAATCATGGCATTGGTGTAAACATCTGGAGCCGGAATATCGATGTCGGGCCCGATAAAATCAGCAATGGCATTGACATATCCCCGACTCAAACGTTCTAATTCCATCCGCGACAAAGTTTTGGGATTGAGAGTAATTCCACCTTTAGCGCCGCCAAAAGGTAGATTTAAAACCGCACATTTGAACGTCATCCAAAAGGCTAAAGATTGCACTTCATCCATCGTTACATTCGGGTGAAAGCGCACTCCTCCTTTAGTCGGTCCTCTAGTATCGTCGTAGCGGACGCGATACCCCGGAAAAATCTTTAAAGAGCCATCATCCATCCGCACGGGGATCGAAACTGCCAGACTGGCTTGAGGATATTTTAAATACTCGATCGCATCTTCAGAAATCGACACGTATTTCATGGCTTTTGCCAAGATCTTACTGGCATCAGCTAATAAAGAACTAGACATGATAGTAGTTATGTTTAAGATAGGTCTTCTTTAATTAAAGACAAAAAATCAGTATCGTAGGTAACAATTTAACAAAAAGTATTTTATCAGTCTGGCTAAGTCAATAAACCTGTGGCGATCGAGTCTTACTGCTGGACTAGACGGGCAAGATGCCCGTCCCACAAGAATTACCCAATTATTTTTTTAACTTCCATCAGCGAGCAGCCAAACCGTTAGCTCCGACTGGCAGGCCAGTTAATATTTGCCGCCGAGAAATTGCCCCATTGACTGGATTTACCCCAAAAACGGCAATGCTGCCCAACTGGTTGTCGAGAGCATAAAGGTTCAAACCATCGTTGCTTAAAGCCAAATCGATCGGGGCTGTACCCGCTCCAGTCGTACCGCTACGGCCTCCTGGGGTCAGCAAACTGAGGTTGCCAAAGAAGCTAACTTGGATGCCAGAAATCGATTGACTGCCAGTATTGCTGACGTAGGCAAAGCGCCCATCGTTGCTGACTACTACCCAACAAGCAGCAGTTTCTGTAGTTGGCAGAGAAGATTTGATGACTTGGAGTTCGCCATTATCTTTCACCCTGTAAGACGACACCGTACTGGCGTTAGGCGCACCAGCAGCGGCTTCGGAAATAAAAACTCGATCGCGCTTGCCAAAAGCGAACCCAAAAGGCGTAGTGCCAACAGAAGACTGCACTTTAGGGCCTGCGGTAAGCCCGTCGCTCAAAACTCGATAAGTGCTAATTTTATTGGTAGCCTTCTCGGTGACAATTAGCACCTTGCCATCGGGAGTAAATTCGATTTGAGCGGGCGCGGTGTTGCCAGCACTCAAAGGACGAGTCGAATTGGTCAAAGTTGACAGGCGACAGAGATCGCTAGTTTTGAAACCGCTAATATTATCCGTACTGCCTGCCCCACCTCCAGCATTAAGTACGTATAACAGATCTCGGTCTACGGTAATGCTGACTGGTCTGGAACCACCAGAGGATATCTTGGAAACTAAAGATAGACCGTTGGCTCTGACGATAAAAGTAGAGATCTCGTTGCTGCCAGCATTAACCACATACAGACAGCGATTAGATCGATCCAGCACTAAAGCATTCTGGTTTCCCAATCCTCCTCCCGTGCCTAAACCGCCAGTGTCAAATGCTTGAGGGTGACTCAGTTTACCATTGTCATCGCGGCTGTAGACCAAGACTTTGTTACCTGTAGTAGCATTGGTCATGGTGTAAACCGCGCCTCGCGTGTTCTCAACTGCCCAAGCACTTCCAGCTAAGAGTGGCAATGAGAATACCACGGCAGTAAAGCCACAAAACTTCTTGGGGCTGAAGGCTCTCAACATCTATACTCCTTGAATAATTGGTATCAGAATCGATATGCGATCGCCAGCATTGGTGCCAGCCTGTGCGGTAGCACTTATCGCTCTGGCCGGAACTAAATCTCAGATTTAGCTACCTACTCAGTTTTTGGGAAAGACATGAGTAGATCCTGAGAGCAGAATTAACTTAACTGAAAGCAAAATTAACTTAGCGTGAGAAATCACCGAAAAACGACATGGAAGCCAATCTCCATCCCCAATGCTCTTTACCCAATTTCCTTTGCGTGACGGCTAAAATGGCAAATGTAGAGAATGGCCATAGCATCGAAATTATAAATGCTCGGACTTTTAGCCGCACTTTCAGCCTCAGCCGCAGCCGGAATGAGAATTGCTCTCCCGCTGCTCGTCATTGGCTTACTGCAAAACGAAAAGCTATGGAACAGCGTTCCGATTTTGTCGAACATTCAACCGCCCGTACTCTTGGGGATACTAACTAGCTGGTCGCTATTTGAACTGTTTGCTTCTAAAAAACTGCTGGGACAGCGGGTGCTGCAAATCGTCCAATTAATTTTAAGTCCTGTGGTAGGAGCGATCGTCGGGATTACAGTGGCCAAACACGCAGCAGTTCCATTCCAGTTGCATTGGTTAATTGGCATTATTGGCGGCTTATTAGCTTTAGTGTTGCAACTGGTGCAAGTGGGTTGGTTCTACCGCTTGCGGGGCATACCGATTTGGGTGGTCTGCATGGAAGATATTCTCTGCGTTGCCCTAGTTTTCTTTGCCTTTAAAGCTCCAGCATCAGGAGGGTTAATTGCCATGATCTTGCTGTGGCTGGCAATTCGCAGTTCGGCAGAATGGTATCGCTGGTATAAAGAGGGCAAGAAGAGGGGGATGACGATCGAATAAGGTTATTTGACCTTAACCTGGCCAAACCTAGAAATCGCATTCGCTTAAACTTACTCTAAGATACCGAAGCTTGCTGCTAGAAGCTTGCGCTTCACTAGCAGCGGGTAAAATCTCAACTCAGTATCAGCGTTTACCCCCCTCCAGTGCAAGCACTAGTTAGGCAGTGCCTCATTGGTAACTTCTATCTCTGCCCAAGCAGACGTTTTAGTCACAAGAAACAGTCTGAACTTTAATATCTACATGAAGTCTTTTACGAAGGGCAGCGATAATAGTAGTCAGACTATCCATCGTAGGATTACCTTTGGCAGATAACATTCGGTGAAGGCTTTTGCTCGGTTTAGATGTCTCAATTGCAAGTTCTTCAAAACCTACAGTTGCATTTACAAGATCTCTCAATATAAGTCTTGCAGTTTCCGGTTCACCATTAAGGAAGAGGGAAACAGCTTCATCAAACAAAGCTACTGCAAACGTCGGATCGCGTTGAATTCGTGCATTAACTGTTTCTTTAAAATCTCTTGTTAGTGTCATAATCATTACCTTTCGTTTCTATTATTTTTTGTATTTTTTCGAGTTTTTTGTTTGTTTGCTTCTTTCTTAGTCTCTTTATTATTATTTTTTGTATTTTTTCGAGCTTTTTCTTTGCTTTCCTGTTTATTAGCCTCTTTTTTCCGCTTTTTATACTCTTGGTGCAGTTCTTTCGCTCGATCGATGTCTGATTGCTGGTCTTTTTTAGTTCCGCCTCCAAACAAAACAATGAGTTGCTTGCCATCCTGAGCTAGGTAGATCCGATACCCTGGTACCCAATCAATTCTGCACTCGCCAATTCCATCAAACCATTTGATGCTGGATGTATTGCCTAACTCTAGACGAGACTTAGCAACCGCTCAGAGAAAAGTTAAGTGTAAAGTCGTATTCGGTTCGATCGGCCAATAATTCATAGAAAGCCGGAACGATCGCCACATTATCGACGCAGAGGGCTGGTCCGGCAATCTCATAAAGCACAATATCTCCGAGCGATAATCTGTGCATATAACATTTTAGAAGTGTTTTTTCACAGATTTGGCAGTTCTTGACTCTATAGTGAAATGAGGAATTTCTTCGAGTTCGGTATCGCTCAAGCTATATTGTTCGCAAACCAAACTCAATCGATTTCCAAGGGTTTGTACCTGATTTACAGCATGAGTTAAATCTCCTTGAAAATAGAGTAAGGTATTGACTTGAGGCTTGATACATCCCACTCGTCCTTTGGAATGTGAAAGTATTAGTTCTCCTCCTTCCATGTCGGCTGGGAGCTTAACATAAAGAACGCTCACAAAAGCTGGTGGGTCGATCGTTTTGCAGTAGGAACGTAAAGAGCGATCGACGTGTGGATCGACGCGAGAGTTTTGTTTGAGTAGTAAGGGATTGAGGTAAAAAGCATTACAGTTTGGCAAAAGTGCTAAATCGAGATAAGGTTTAAAAAAGGGAAATTTTTGTTGTACTTCAGGTAATCCATCTCGTTGAAATACAACTGAAAATCCTTTAGTATCGACAAAATCTCGATTGAGGTTGTTAGTTGTAAAGTAAGGACAAGCTGCGATCTCTCCCCCTAGATCGTTGAGGTAATTATCGGGAAAAGCATTTGGTTGTTGGTAGTAGTATTTAAACTTTGCTGGAGAGAAGCTGCGAGACATAGATTTAGATTCAGTGCGCCAGCAAACATTTTAACGTGGCGATCGAGATGCAGCAGCGCGTTGGTGGTGTTGTGACTTCGCCCTAAAAGCCTCAATATATTGAAACATTATTAGAGCCAGTTACCCTCAAAGGAGAAATCGGCTAAGATGGCCAACGCGGCTATGCTACTCAAGATAGCTAGCAAACCACAGAAATTACCGTATACACTGAAGCCCAGTAAATGAAGTGAGGAGTAATTAATGTATCAAGGTTTAATGACGATCGATGCCGATGCCCACAAGCTAGAAAATCCCTTAGTCATGCGGGATTATATCGAACCGGAGTATCGCGATCGCATTGGTTTAGTAATTGACTCTCTCGGCGATCAGCGGGCGAAGATCGTTGACTTCAATCCTGCCACCGGGAAAAACGACTTCGTGCGGATGTTCCCCCAACCGCAAGGACTGGGTAAAGGCGGTTTTCGCAACTTGCATCCAGATACGACCTTGGGAGCGATGTTCAACCGCGTGCGGATCGAACACATGGACCAAGAAGGCATCGACGTGCAAGTAATTTTTGGCACCCTGAACTTGACGTTTTCTAGCATCTTGGATAAAGATTTAGCCATTGCCTTATGTCGAGCCTATAACAACTACATGGCCGACGATTGTAAAGGATACGGCGATCGTCTCAAACCAGTGGGCGTAATCCCCTTGCAAGATGTCGATGCTGCCGTTGCTGAAATGCACCGTTGCGTCAACGAACTGGGCATGATTACCGTCGGCGTAGCTCCTAACTTACCGATTCCTCACCCGAAGGCCCCACAAGCTTTCCCCGACATTCGCACCTGCAAAGCCATCAGCCATCCCGACTTTCGCCCGATCTTGCAAGCCGCTGTCGATCTAAATATCGGCTTGGGAGTGCATGGCGGTCCGGGTTCGTATATGGTGGGCGGAATTTCCGATCACACCGAAACTTTTGTCCTCACGCACATCTTCGTCCAACGCAACCAGCAACAGTTAGCCTTGGCCCGAATGGTGTTCGATGGAGCTTTCGAGCAATTCCCGACGTTGCGAGTTGGCTTTTTAGAAGGCGGTTGTGGTTGGGTGCCAGATTTGGCTCATGCTTTCCACGAACATTGGGAAAAACGCATCCGCGACTTCGATCCCAAGCATCCCTACCGTCCTTCTTTAATGGACTTTACCAAGTTGATGATCCAAGAGCGGGGAACTCGCGACAATATCAACTTAATTAGCCAGGCCAAAAACCTGTTCGATTTGTTGTGGAACGCCAAACACGATCCGACTCAGATCGACGATGCTAGCTTGTACGAACATTACGATCTGCGCCACCGCGATCCGCTGGAGTATTTTGAAAGAGGACAAATCTTTACCTCTTTTGAATCAGACGATCCGGGTCCTTCTTACTTGCACGTAGCCATGGGTGAAATAGGCAAGCATTTGACCTGCTTCTCTGGCGATTACGGGCACTGGGATGGAGTGTTGCGCAATTGCGTGCAAGATGCGGCCACTGTGGCCGATTACGATCGCGAACATCTAGGATTGTTGTTAGGCGGTAACGCTTTAGATTTCTATGGCGATCGCTTGCGTCAGTCTTTACCAGCAAACTTGTTAGAATCAACCACCAATCTCACCAGCCTGACTAAATAACCTGACTTTAGGGGGGCTACAGATATTATTGCGGGGTAGGCATCCTGCCCCACAATAATTGTTGGAGATGTTGAATTATTACCTGGCAATCTGCCATTGCTGATTGCTATTAGTGGTGCAAGCCCACTGAACGAGCTTTATCCCCTCACCAGTGGCAGTAGGCCCCCCATTGACGGCAACGCATTTGTTGCTATGGGTTGCTATCAATTTATAGTAACTATCGCCCACCGACTCTAGGCGGAACTGGTTGTTGGCATTACCAGCACAAGTCATCTGAACTATGTTGGCCCCGTTGTCGAGAGAAGCACCTTGAACGGTGGCGCATTTATTGCTGTTGAAGTTGACGAGGCTATAAGTGTTACTGGTCCCAGCTACCGGTCGAAATTGGAAATTCTGGGCATTACTGCCGTTGCACGATAACTGCTGAAGTATTACCCCATCAGCTATTTGCGCTCCTGTCACGTTCAAGCACAAGTTGCTGTGTCGCGCCACTGCTCTAGAAGCAAAAGCGGTACTAACAGCTTTAACCCGCACCATTGAAGCTACTGAAGGTACGCCGCTGCTATCGATGATGAAGACCATATAATACCCTGGTGGTGCGATGTTGGCGTTTGCTGGGGCCGTAGCATTTATCTGGCCGCTGGTAGAGGTAAAGCTCAAGGGGATGTATCGCTGACCTTGATCTTGGGAGTGGGTAGGCGCGCCCAGACGAATCATCGCCACTTTACTAATTGCTGCTGCATTCGGCGTATTAATTGTTAGAGTCTGGCCGTAAATTATAGAGGGGGCAAAGCTGCTGACGGTCGGACGGGGAGCCAACTGACCGGAACCGTCTTTTTTAAACAAGTACGGCGGCGAAAAGATTTCCACATCTTTACGCAAATAACCCGCCGCTTGACACGGGCCGCAGAGGCCGCCACCACCAGTCATCACCCGACCATCTGGCAGCAGCATGGCCACGGAATGGTATTGACGCGTGACTTGGGCGCTGGCAAGCTCCTTCCAAGTTCCCGTGGCTGGATTCCATACTTCAGCCGCATACACTCCCGTATCGGGGTTAAATAGCGCAGTAGCGCTGCTCAGCCCTCCCGTAGCCAGCACCGTGCCATCTGGCAGGATGGTGAGATTGTGTTGCCGACGCAGGTAAGTCATGCTGCCAGTAGCAGTGGATACGGGCACAATCCCGTTAGTATTGATGACGCGGGCGGTTTTGGTGGGAGGTAGTCCGCCCCCAGCCACCAAAAACTTGCCGATATCGTACATGGCATAGCTGCCGTAGTCACGATAGATGCCATCTCGGTTGCCAAATACCTGCCACAAACCCGTGCCCGCAGTGTTGAGCGCTCGCATTGGTAGGTCGGGCCCGGCATAAAACACTCTGCCATCGACGTTGGTCTGAATAAACGGATAGAGCTTAGTATGAGCCAAGACCGCTGTCGTCAAAATGCGAATGAAACCGTTGGTCTGGTAAACTTCGTGAGTGCTAGGCCCGCCTGCCATAATGAACTGTTCGCCATTGGGCAGCGATGCTACTGATGGATACCAGCGGGAGTAGGCCATATCTTGTCCCCGCGACCACTGGTTGGTATTGAAATCAAAGATATGAGTTTGGGGAATGCCCGTCGTGCCGCCAGTTGGTAATGTACCGCCAGCGACCAACAATCTACCATCTGCTAGATGACTGAAACCAGCACAGAAGATGTTGTAACCGATCTCGTCTGCGATCGCGAAGGTATTGTTTGCAGGATTCCACACGACAGTGCGGGTATAAAGTCCGACCGTAGGGTTGCGAACCGCTGTATCCCACATCAAGACTTTGCCGTTAGGGAGCAATGCCGTAAATATCGGGATGACTGGCGTGTTAATTATTCGAGACCACTGACCGATCGAATCTGGTGGCCCGTCTACTAAGGCTCTGACTGCGGGATTTTTACTGTAACGACGCAGACCGACTTTGGGATTGGCAGTAGCTTCCAATTTTTTCACGCCCATACGTGCCAGATCTGCTTCGACTCCATCGCCATGAGCGTGTTCGCCTCCGCCGCCATCTGCCAACGAGGGGCTGGCGTTAAGAGCAGCCAAAGCAACTCCTATGCTGATACTGGTTAGGAGTTTAGAAAAAGCATAAATTTTCATAGAATAACTTCCTCTAACTAAAGAAAGCAGCGTTTTAGACGATCGGTGACCCTTTAATTAGTTATTGTATATACAATTATATTTGTATACAAATATAAATATTTATCAACAAATAGTTGGCTGACTACATAGTTAATATTTAGAATAATGAGTTCTGCCAAATTTAACAACTCCCTATAAATGTTTCCCAAAATTATCAGAAGAATTCACATCAGCAGGAATTAGGCGAAAAAACCCGCAACGAGGCAGGATCGCAAGGATTTGCAATCTTAATAGTGTTGTATTCTTCCTAGGGGTTCTACAGCGATGCGCTATTCTCTATTCTTTTCGATCGCTCCTTTTATCCCTTGGTGGTTGAAACCGCAGCTATACAACTCTTCGTCCGCCTGCGCAAACTAAAAAATAAAAGGGATTTTAAAATTGTATTTGGCACAAAGCCTCAATCTATTAGCTAAGTTGGAAAATTTCCTCTAAAATTGGCTGTAGTTACTGAATTGAATCGACGTACTAATGTCAACTGACGGACTCAACTCAAGCTCGACTGTAAATAGCAGATATGTTGGCGATCGGCCTCTGCTGAAACTTCAAACAGAGATTTTGCTAGGCGACTGTCTGGGGAAACTCGATCGGTTTCCAGACAACACATTCGATTTAATCGTTACTTCGCCTCCTTATGCCGATAGTCGATCGAAGACGTATGGAGGAATTAAACCAGATGAGTATGTTGAGTGGTTTTTACCGATAACGAAAGAACTTTTAAGGGTTCTTAAACCCACAGGAACCTTTATATTAAATATTAAAGAAAAAGTAGTTAGTGGAGAAAGGCATACTTACGTTTTAGAGTTAATTCTAGAAATGAGAAAACAGGGATGGCTGTGGACAGAAGAATTCATCTGGCACAAAAAGAACTGCTATCCAGGTAAGTGGCCAAATAGATTTAGAGATGCTTGGGAAAGATGCTTGCAATTTAATAAAAATAAAAAATTTAATATGTATCAAGAGTCTGTCATGGTTCCTATGGGTAACTGGGCTGAAACTCGATTGAAAAACCTGAGCGATACAGATAAAACTAGGGACGAGTCTAAAGTTGGCAGTGGATTTGGTAAAAATATTTCTAACTGGTTAGATAGAGACAAAGTTTATCCAACTAACGTCATTCATTCATCTACTGAATGCGGTAATAAAAAACATAGTGCAGCTTTTCCGAAGTCTTTGCCAGCCTGGTTTATCAAGCTTTTTACTCAAGAGGGCGATTGGGTACTAGATCCATTTTTGGGTTCTGGAACTACCTGTCAAGTTGCTCAGGAGTTGTCTAGAAACTCTGTTGGTATTGAAATTTCGGCTGAATATTATGAATTAGCTTTATCTAGCTTGAAACCATTGCAATATAAACTTTTTGAAGGAGCTTCAGAGTATGTGGTTCCTCGAACAGCAGGAAATAGTTAGTTATGTCGAAGAGAATATTCCTAAATTTCATGAAAATCGGATAAATGGTTTAAGGAATTTGAAGTTACAGACAGTTCTTAAAAGAAAAAATCCATATCTTTTCAAAGCCAAAAACGTTCTTACAGCTAGCGATCTGGTAAAAAGCTTATTAGATGCTCATCTATCTTCTTCTGAAGAGGGACTATTTGGAGGATTTTTAGAAGGGCTTGCCGTATTTATCTGTACTAAAACATTTGGCGGCAGAAAGTCTTCTTCAGAAGGAATAGATTTAGAATTTGAACGAGAGAATGTAAGATATATAGTTTCTATAAAGTCTGGACCTAATTGGGGAAATAGTTCTCAAATCAAAAGAATGGTTGACAATTTTAGTAAAGCTAAGAGAATATTGAGAACTAATACATCTTCTATTAATGTAGTTGCTGTAAATGGCTGTTGCTACGGAAAAGACGATCGACCAGATAAAGGAGAATATTTAAAGTTGTGTGGGTAACGTTTTTGGGAGTTGATTTCTGGCAATGAGTTACTGTATACAGATATGATTGAACCTATTGGCGATAAAGCGAAAGAGAATAACGAGCAATTCGAGCAAGAATATAGCAAAGTAATCAACAAATTCACTCTAGAGTTCATGCAAAAATTCTGCGATCGAGAAGGTCAAATTGTTTGGTCGAGAATAGTTCAATTGAACTCAACGAAGAAAATTTAAATTGTCTTTTATACTTTGGCGATTGAAACCGCAGCTATACAAACTAAGTCCGCCTGCGCGGACTTCAGCAAAATGTGGGTGATTAAACTAAATTTAATATAAAATCGTTCCGAAATGTGAATTTTAGTCCTCTTCAGAGGACTTTAGCTATGAGACAGAGGTTTTGAACCTCTGTCGGATGAAGCTTTTGACCATTAAGTCGACGCACACAAACAGACCTAAATCCCACATTCCGCAGGTAGACAGAGCAATCTGCATAGTTTTCAAAAGTCTTGCTCCGCAAGGCTTTTAGTGATTTTTCGCCGCCAGTCAAATTCGCGATCGCCAATTCAGAAATGGTTAGATCTGTTTCAGAAAAATTGTTTTTTTTCGATGCTACTACCTGCGGAGACAATTTTTTTAAGTATAAATACAGGTGCGAAATGTGGGCTAAATGATCAGTTATCGACTCATAAAAACTTCACTTGCCATCTTGAAAGTTCAACATTGCCAAATTTATAGCGTCGGTTTGAATGAGAGGTTAACTAGCCAACTTACTGTTTGCGGAAAGGCTATAACGAGGATCAGGACGATCGCTTGCAAAACCATAAAGGGGATGGCGCTTTTATGAATATCAATAGTCTTGACTTCTTTGGGAGCGACGCTTTGCAAATAGAACAACGAAAAGCCTACCGGAGGTGAGATAAAAGCCGTTTGCAAGTTAATTGCCATCACCACTCCAAACCACACCATATCAATTCCTAATTGCTGGGCGGCTGGGACTAACAGCGGCATGGCGATGAAACAAATTTCGACAAACTCTAAGAAAACCCCCAGGACAAAGATGACAATATTGCTGACAACTATGAAGGCGATCCAACCGCCAGGAAGATTCACCAGCAGTTCGGTGATGTAGGTTTTGCCGCCCAGTCCGTCAAACACCACGCTAAAAAACGACGAGCAAAATAAAATCATCAGCACTACAGCCGTTACCACAGCCGTAGCATGACTAGATTCTTTAATCAGCTTCCAGTTCCAGCGGCGATTGATCGCGGCTAGTATGCAGGCTCCTACTGCACCTACTGCCCCAGCTTCGGTGGGGGTAGCGATGCCGAAAAAGATGCTACCGAGAACCGCAAAGATCAGCAGCAAGGGCGGAATCACAGCTTTGATGACTCGCCGCACCAAAGCCATACCGCGCAGCGTCCGCGCTTCTAGAGGTAGGGCTGGAGCCAGTTCCGGTTTGAAGAAAGCGAGAACCAGGACGTACAAAATATAAGAGCCAGAGAGCATCAACCCAGGAATTAGAGCGCCCAAGAACAAATCGCCTACCGACACCCCAATCTGATCGCTCAACACTACTAGCACCAAACTCGGAGGAATTAATTGGGCCAGCGTCCCAGAAGCCACGATCGCACCTGCCGCTAGTTGCTTGTCGTAGCCGTAGCGCAGCATCACGGGTAGAGAGATCATTCCCATCACGATCACGGTTGCCGCTACTACCCCAGTTGTAGCCGCTAGTAAAGTTCCCACCAAAATTACTGCCAGCGCCATCCCACCCCGCAAAGGTCCTAGCACAATGCCGATCGTTTCTAAAAGGTCTTCAGCTAATCCCGATTTTTCTAGTACCGCCCCCAAAAACACAAAAAAGGGAATGGCTAAAAGGGTGAAGTTAGACATGGTGCCGAACCAAATGTTGGGCAGCAGCAACAAGCGATTGGGATCGAATGCCCCCACTATCCAGCCAATCAGCCCAAACACCATTGCCGTACCCGCAAACGAGAAGGCTACCGGATAGCCGCTCATCAAAATGAAGAAAAAGCCGACGAACATGGCGATCGCCAACCACTCATAGCCCATAATCCCTTTACCCAAAAAGCAGCATCAGACAATTTTAGGCCATCGGATGCCAGTGAATTATGAATTGTGAATTATGAATGGTGAAATTACGGCTTTTTCGGATCTATGCTAGTTGAAATTAGCCATTTTTGCGATCGCAGATGATGGCAAAGCGATCGGATCGTCGTCGAGAGAGAGTTGATGATGGCGTGACAAAGGGCGCAGCTAGCCATCTAGAATGCCGACGATATCAGTCTAACTAAGTTAGGGCGAAGTTGTGGGCGTAACAGTCGGACTAGTTACAGTTCCAGGAGTCGTTCCGGTTCCACCAGGCCCGGTTTCGGTCGGTTGACAGGCATTGAGGAGAATCGCAAACCCCATCATTGAAGCTAATAAGGCAACTGTTTTCTTCATAGTTCCTCGCTTGAGTTTCAGTCAACTACGATCGCTGGAAAATCCAGAACGCGCAGCATACGGAAACAATTGTGGGTAGACTAGTGTTCGTTTGCGTCTACCTAATGAGGTATTTCTTCAGGGTGGCTTAAAATAAAATTGGGGCAAAAGTAAAAGCGATTGCTGCTGTAATGGAAAGGATTGTCAAGAGTGCAGAAGGGTGGAGAATCGGCTGGGACCCCAATGCTAGTAAATATAAAGGTTTAGTCGGTGGCGATCGATGGGCGATCGAATTAACTGAAGCGGAATTAAATGATTTTTGTCGGCTGTTAGAGCAACTAAGTCAAACTATGAGCCAGATGGCGGCTGAGTTAATGGATGCCGAGAAAATCGCCTGCGAAGCTGAAACTGACTTAGTTTGGATGCAGGTAGAAGGCTATCCCCAAGCTTACAGCCTGCACTTCATCCTCAATACCGAACGTGGTGGCGAAGGCAGTTGGCCGGAGTCTGCTGTCCCAGGCTTGATGCAAGCTGCTAGGGTCTTAAGAGTGTTTTGATGTGCTATATTAAGTAGAGCGATCGGGGTGTAGCGCAGTTTGGTAGCGTACTTGCTTGGGGTGCAAGGGGTCGTGGGTTCAAATCCCGCCACTCCGATTTTAAAAACTAGGATACATCAGGAATTTCCCGCCCTGCTGGTTGACGCTAGCAACGCTTCTCATTTGTAGAGTAGCTCAAGATTGGCATACCCATTTCCATAGAGGATGGGTTTTCCCCTGTTGGCGAATCTTGAGGACTTGCTGCTCTAAACGCCTTTGTTCTTGCGGCGAAAGTCCGAATAGGATGTTACGACTTTGCCAGACCAAAACCGCTGTCGTCATCCCCACGCAGATAAATAGACCGAGTGAGGGCAGCCAGTTGAAAGCCAAACCCCACCGTAAAGCTGCCCAGGTAAAATGTTCTAACATCAAACCGATAGGGTAACGCAAACCCCACAAGCTCAAAAGCCCTAGCGTCAACCACAAGCTGCCAACCACCATCCACCTGCCATAGACTGTAGCCAAGTACAGCCTGCGTACTTGCTCTTTAAAGTCAGAGTCAAAGCCTAACTGCCATGAGGCGGTGATTTCAGGTGTAGGTTCTGCTGGTAGATCCATATTTAACTGAGGTCGATCGCGTTTTTAGATTGCCGCACTGAGTCCAGAATAGCTATATCGGTAAAAAAGTGCGAGTTTTCCATACCGAATAGCTATCAGTTATTATTCCCAGCTACCAAAATAAAAACTCAAATGTTTTTTTACGCTTCATCTGAAGCTTGAGGCTGAGGAACGACTTGACGCGCTCTGCCGCTGCGTTCTCTCCACCAAGCCAGTAGGGTACTGGCGATGAAAATACTCGAATAAGCACCAGCGATAAAGCCAATAATCAAAGCCAAAGAAAAATATTTCAGCGAGTCGCCCCCAAACAGGAAGATAGAAACTAAAGTCAGAAGCGTAGTTAAAGTCGTGTTGATCGACCTAGTTAAGGTCTGATTGACTGCATCGTCTACTATCTGGTTGATGTGCATCTCTGGATGCAGCTTTAGAACTTCTCGGACGCGATCGTAAATTACCACCGTATCGTTGACTGAAAAGCCGATAATCGTCAACAGGGCAACCAGAAATAAACTATCGGCTTCTACACCCCAAACTAAGCCCAAGATCGAGAAAATACCTGCCGTGATGAAAACATCGTGAAACAAAGCCACAAAGGCAAAAAAGGCGTAGTCGAACTGGAACCTAAAAGTGAGGTAAACCAGAATGCCACCAAAGGAGACTAGCAATGCCAGCAATCCTTTAGTAAATATCTCTTGCCCCAGAGTCGGGCCGACGGTGTTAATCTCGTTTTTCTTAGGATCGAAAACCCCGATTTTCTCGTTTAAAGCTTTTTCTAGCTGGCTTTGAGCGGCTGCATCTAAGGTTTTAGTCCGAATCGAGACGGCATAAGGTTGTCTGGTGTCTTTGGTGGTTACTACTTGAATGCTGCTGTTAGTTAGCCCTTGACTTTCTACTACTTGCCTCACAGCGGCAGGATCGATGGGTTTGCAATTACCAGGTTTAGAGCAATCTAACTCAAGCTGAATGCGCGTCCCGCCAACGAAATCTAAACTCGGACGCAAAGGGGCACCAATCTCTGGATTCGTCCAAGAAATTGTCATGGCAATCAGGCCGCTGAGGATAATTGCCCCAGAAATCGTCCACCACAAACCCCGTTGTTTGATGATGTTAAGTTTCATTAACCGGCCTCCGCCCTAGATTTGGTTGCATCTGGTAAGTTAGGACAAAATAAATCTGGTCTTTGACGCAATTTGGGTACTCCTAGCACCAGCAGGAGGAGAAAAGTTCGCGTACAAGAGAGGGCAGTAAACATACTGATGGCTACCCCTAGCCCCAGCGTCAAAGCAAAACCTTTAACTAAGCCCGAACCCAACCAGAACAGGGCCAGGCAAGCAATCACTGTGGTCACGTTGCCGTCTAAAATGCTAGAAAAGGCACGGTAGAAACCAGATTCGACCGATCGATAAAGGGTTTTTCCTTCTCGCAGTTCTTCTCGCGTGCGCTCGAAAATCAAAACGTTGGCATCAACTGCCATCCCAATGCTGAGGATGAAACCAGCAATTCCGGGTAGAGTTAAAACCACATCTAGTAAGGCAAAGGTAGCCCAAGATAGTAAGGCATAAATTATCAAGGCCACATCAGCAATGACTCCTGGCAGCCGATAGTAGACCGCCATGAAGATCAACACTAAAATCAGACCGCCAATACCAGCATAAATGCTGCTTTGAATGCTGTCTTGTCCCAAGGTAGCACCAACAGTGCGAACCTCTTCCACCGATACTGGTAAGGGTAGAGCGCCACCTTCTAGTTGCAACGCTAATTCTTTAGCACGCTCTAAGGTAAAGTTGCCGTTAATCTCGGCATTGCCTCCTGCTATTCCAGTGGCGGCATATTCGGCATCTACAGTGGCAGCACTGATTAGTTGGTTATCGAGGAAAATACCGAGGGTGCGTCCAGTACCAGCTATGCTTTTGGTAAGCTCGGCAAACTGCTTGCCGCCCTGTTGGTTGAAGCGGAGGAAGACTGTCCAGTTAGTGCCAACCTGAGCGGGGCCGTAACTTGCACCTTCCAGGTTTTGTCCGGTCAGTTCTGTAGGTTTGTAAAGCTGGGATAATAGCTCTTGAACCTGTTTTTCCTTCTGGTCGATTTGAGCTTGGTTAGCGGCGATTGCGTCCCGATCTCCGGCTGTTTCTAGCTGCTTTTGTTTCTGTTTTAACAATTCTAGTTCTGTTCTGCGAACTTCCGATTGAACTTTGATTTCTGGCTTGTCTAGTTCTTGCCGGAAGTCGAGTTGAGCGGTGCCTCCAAGGACGGCGCGTGCTTCTTTGGGGTCGTTGACTCCGGGTAGCTGTACCAAGATCTTATCGTTACCGACATTTTGGACTACCGCTTCCGAAACCCCTAGAGCGTTTACCCGGCCTTCAATTACTGTTTTTACCCCCTCTAGCTTCTCTGGGGTAATTTCCTTAACTTTATCGGTGGTTTTGACTTGAATTGTCAGTTGCGAGCCGCCTTGGAGATCCAATCCTAATTTGAGTGGCTTGAACCAGAAAATGGCGATCGATGCTGCCACCAATAACAAAATCAATAACAATGTCCAACGCTGTCTTTGCATACTACGACTACCCGCGACAACTGTTATGATAATCCTTTTTGGTCGTGTCGGAGATGGGGTAGGGCAGAGAAGATAGCGAGCAGGGGGGGCAGAAGAAGCAGGAGGGGCAGGGGAAGATGCAGAGAATAACCCATGCCCTATGCCCTTTTACCTCAGATATAATTTGCGATCGAGAGTTGCAGCTATCTTTTTCCACTTTCTTGCGATCAGTTGCCTCAAAGCTAGCAACAGAAACATTGGAACTGTCCGGCGATAGCGCCCCCAAAGCCGTCGCGGTTCTTGCAGTAAGCGATAGAGCCATTCCAATCCCATCCGTTGGATCCAATTTGGCGCTCTGGTCAAGATGCGGGCGTAAATCGGAAAAACGCCACCTACTCCGATCGTAACTGCATGAATTTTGTCTTTATGCTTGTGCATCCAGACTTCTTGTTTTGGGCATCCCAAAGATACGAAAACTAAACTAGCTCCGCTACTATTAATCTCTTTAATTAACTCCTTGTTGGTGGCTAATGCTGCTTCTCCCATCGGCAGAGATCTCATACCAGCAATCTGCAACTGGGGAAAATCAACTTTTAACCTCTTTTCTATTTTTCGGAGGATCTCGTCTTCCGAACCTACAAAGAAAACTTTGATGTGACCTTGAGAGCGACGACACAATTCTCGGAAGATCTCCATTCCTGCTACTCGTTCCTGGCGAGGTCTTCCCAGTCGTCTCATCATCCATACGATCGGCATCCCATCAGGCGTAACCATATCGGCCTGGCGAAGTACGTCCCCAAATTTATAGTTCCAGTGTCTCAGATTGCGGTATGCCCTGATTAACATATGGGCATCGGCAACGCACACCACCCGACTTTCACCAGCGATCGCCCATTGGTAAATCATTCTTATTTGCGCATTAAAAGATAATGCCGTTACCTGAGTGCTAATTACCTCGATCTTGTCATTTGGAGAAATTTTTGATAGACATACATTTCGATTAAGGCTATAGGCATCAACCATAATTCAAAACCACGAAAAAGGCTCAATGAACTTCAAACAGATTCAGGGGACTCAAGTAAAACTCCATGGCACGCAATATAATTGGGCTTGAGATAGATCGCTTGACTCTGCTTACTTCGACTTGATTCGTTATACACTTTATAATTCCCGTCTAACCCTGTAACAATTGAGTTGTCAATCAGCTTTTTAGTAAAAGTTACCTGTTTTCTTACTCTGGCTGATTTTTTTGGCAAATTAAGAAACTAGATTATTATGGGGGTTAATGAGAAAATTATCAAGCTTTTTAAAATTGATAAAAAGCAAAGTAAAGTAAAGTTAGCTTAACAATTTAATCTTTCTTTAAAGTTATTAGAGGTTATTGTTGCTAAGAAACTCCAGAAAGTAATTAATAAAAATTAATTTACTGGAGCAGAACTAATGATACACGATGTGCCTGTCGCTGTAGGCGCTAGCAGTCAGGGATGGTCGATGGGGCTGTAATGCCAGCATTTCAGAGATCGATCGTAAAATCAGAAACCGTTGGCAAACAGCTAGCAACGAGAGTAGCACAAGTGGCTCAGCATTCGATCGATCGCCTCTAACAACTGGGCCATCGATTGGGAATTAACTGGAATAATTCGATCGGCGATCGCCTGCAATAGCGACTCTAGTTCGGCAGCCATGGGGCGATACGTGCTACCGCACAGGCTACCGCCAACGCGTCGGGGCGACTTGGCTAGATCGCCAATATGTCCTCGGCGATCTAGCACTAACACTGGTGGTTTCATGGGTAATTGACTCAGAGCCGCTAAAGACTGCCATTGTCTGGAAGCAGGGGGTATTTCTTCTAAATAGATCAGCAGCAGATCGACGTGTTGTTGCTGAATTTGACTGATGACTTCGGCTCCAGAAGTAGAAATGAAACTTCTAAAACCGGCTGTTTGCAAGTATTGCATCGTGGCTTGCAGCCACTCAGGCAGATGGTGCTTGCTAACTTCTGATGAGAGCGTTCCCGACTCTTCAATTCCGGCAACATCATCTAGTAAATGAGCTAGATCGACAACTAAGATGCTGGGTTTTTGCCAAGCCCCAGCCGCAAGTTGCATCATTTGTAAGACTGGGGCTGGATATTGACTGGATTGAAGGGCCGACCAAGAAAACACCCGCAGTTGACTGACTCGATCGGCAACCTCAGCTATCTTTCGATCTAGAGTCAGGATCGGTAGCCTGGCCAAAGTCGAATAATAACTCAATTCTTGGAGGTAAGAGAGCGGATCGTCTAAGTTCATCCGATCGATTAACACGGCATCGGGATGCCAAACCCGCGCCAGTAGATCTGCCTGTTCTAAATCGTCAGCTTCGATCGCGCGGTAGCTCACTTCTGAGGAGGTAGCAAAGTTTTGACTGGGGCGATTGCTGGCATTGCCGATCCCCAACCACAGGCGATCGATTCCCAAGCTTTGAGGAGAAGTGAGGTGCAAAATCGTCATTGAGTTGCCAGGACTTGGCTTTTGCTGTTGCCAGCGATTCAAACTGCGTTGCAGCGCCTTTTCTTCTACCGGAATGGTTAAAAAGTCATCGGCTTGATTTTTGCTGGCAGTTTCTTTTTCAGCTAGGGTAGCCGTGACGATGACGGGGATATGGTGAGTTTGGGCATCTGATTTTAAGATCGTTAAGACATCCCAACCCGAAAGTAACGGCAGCAACGGATCGAGCAAGATCGCGCACGGTTGCAAGCGCCGCGCCTTTTCGATCGCTTCGGTACCGGAACGAGCGATTACTGCCCAATAACCGCTGTTAGTCAATTTGGCTGTTAAATCTTCAATGTATTGAGGTGCGGCTTCTACCACTAACACCAAGCGACTGCTCGACTTGGGAGCCGGAAAGAGAGATGGAGAACGGTTAGATGGCCGACTGGTTTCCTCCTCCAGAGGGCGATCGCTTTTCAACTCTGCGTCCTCATCTGATTTAGCAGATCTCAACTCGAATGGCGGATGGGGTGGCAGCAAGAGGGTAAACTGACTGCCTTTGCCCTCTTGGGAAATAAAAGAAATATCGCCGCCATGGAGTCTAGCTAAACGCTGAGTTAGAGCTAATCCCAAACCAATGCCTTTAAATTGGCGCGTCAGGGGACTTTCTAATTGTTGAAATTTCTGAAAAATTAGGTGTTGCTTTTCAGTAGGAATTCCAATTCCCGTATCCCAAACCGTAAAAGCAATCCACCCTTCCCATCGACAAACTTTCAGCCCGATCGCGCCTCCAGTGGATAAGGTGAATTTGAAGGCGTTAGATAACAAATGGATTAGCATCTGCCGCAGGCGCAATTCGTCAGCTACTAGAGTTTCTAAACCTGGTTCGATCTCCAAGGCAAAGGGAATTTCAGCCGAGAGATCTGGAATCGGCTCTAGTTGTCGGACTTGCTCCCAAGCGCGATCGCAAACGGCAATGATATTGACTGGCAGCCAATTCAACGCCATCTGACCCGTTTCCATACTGGTCAGATCTAAAATTTCATCGATGACTCTCACGAGTTGCCGTCCGCTCTCGTAAATCAAGCCAGCGTAGCGGGCCTGACGTTCGTTTAATTCTCCGACAGAGCGATCTTTGAGCAGTTTTGATAATCCAATCGCCGTAGTTAGAGGGGTTTTCAGTTCGTGACTGACGCAAGCTAAAAATTCATCTTTCAAGCGGTTCAATTGGGTCAGATCGGCATTTTTAGCCGCCAGTTCCTTGGCCACCTGCTGCTGTTCGGTAATATCGTTAGCTAATACCAGCCAAGCTAACTCCGATTTTCTCGATCGATTTCTCCCTCTCTCCCCATCTCCCCATCTCCCCATCTCCCCATCTCTCCCCTTCCTCAATCTCTGAAAAACCGAGCTATCGAGGGGAATTTTCACCAACTGCCAAAGGCGATCGCCGCTGGAAAATTCTATATTTGTGGCTTCAGATTTCAGCCAGTCAGCCTCTGGCAACTCCCCTATTTCTTGCCGCCAAGTGAGATTGGGAAACAAAGCTTTGTTCTTACCAGTTTGCAAAAGCAGGGGTAAGGGTAGTTGTTCTAAAAGTGGTTGTAAGGTTTTGAGGTCGTTAAAGCTTGAGTCTGGCTTGGCAGGGTTCGAGATCCCGTCCGATCGATCGGTTTGCCAGTCGGTGGATTTGCTGGCGGCTAAGTACCTTAACAACCGCCAAGCATCTAAAAGTCCTAAAAAATTGCCTTCAACATCGACTAAAGCATATGTTTGGGCGGTCGGTGATTCTAGCTTTTCGGGGAGATGATGCCAAAATTCGCTCAATTTTAGCTCGGCCGATACGGTTGTTAAAGGCGCGACTATCTTGGATTGAGAACGCTGAAGGATCTCGTTGAGAGATAGTTGGGTGGGAGAACGATCTAACGCCTCGGTTAACCCCGATTTTTTACAGCGGGGCGATTTAGCCTTGGCGGACTTTTCTTCCATTTGGGCCCCTAGATCGATTACCAGCCGTTTGAGAGCGATCGATCCTAAAGGGCGATGCTGTGGATCGACGACTACCACTCGATCGCTAGCCGACGAACTCAAAATCTCTAGGATAGTTTCCAGGTTGGCATCTAGATCCGCGATCGGAACTGGCTCG
Source organism: Cyanosarcina radialis HA8281-LM2 (assembly GCA_019359615.1). Classification (GTDB taxonomy): domain Bacteria; phylum Cyanobacteriota; class Cyanobacteriia; order Cyanobacteriales; family CCAP-1448; genus Cyanosarcina; species Cyanosarcina radialis. The sequence goes on along the minus strand of JAHHHA010000007.1, from coordinate 210,148 downwards.
ATAAATTCTTTTAAACGCGGATCTGGAACTAACATAAGACATCTTTCAGGGAAAGGATAATACTGGGGGGGAAATTCCTTACTGTGGTTAGGAGTGAGGGCGATCGAAGCTGTATTGTGTAGATTTTGCAGTCCCTGCGATCTCTTTCCTCAACTACCAAACTGCCAAAGGCTAGAAATTACCTGCTTTCCGATCCAAGAAGACCAAGGCTAAAAAGCCGTTTTCAAAAACCTTGCGATCTCCCAGAGAATTCGATCTGCAAAACCCGATCTGCCATCGATTATCGTTCCAGGATCGACAGAGAGGGTTATTCGATCGCAATTAATTACGATTTGCCGAATTTTAAATTATCATTAAGTTTTGGGGACAAAGTGTATAAGTGTAAACTACCAGTGGCGATCGCTAGCTCCTGTGCCTGTTCTCCGAAGCTCATCAATTTCTATACTAGCTCAACCATTACTAGCATCTCATGGAGCCGCAGTACCCCTTAACTGAAAAACTCAAAGCGCGACTTGGATATCTGGGTGTGTACTATAAGAGAGATCCGCAAGACTTTTTTCGTAATTTATCTAGCAGCGAGCAAAAAAGTCTTTTAGAAAAAATCAAATTAGAATACCGCCAAATTATCCTTGACTACTTTGCTAACAACGAAAATATTAATCAGCAAATCGATAATTTAGTCAACAAGTTATTTTTTACTGATATTGCGGTATCGCAATTAGTAGAAATTCACATGGAGTTGATGGATGAATTTGCCAAACATCTCAAAGTAGAAGGACGCAGCGAAGAAATTTTAGTTGACTATCGGCTAACGCTCATCGATACCATGGCTCATTTGTGCGAGATGTATCGCCGTTCGATTCCTAGAGATAGTTGAGCTTTTAGGGCATCGGGCATCGGGCATCGGGCATTGGACATCAGGCATAGGAATAACCACGTATTGTTTATTCTGCTCTGCTCGTAAGATCGGGTTTGGTTAGCTGAAGAGCGAGTCGTTCCTGGCCGTGCTGCAATCGATGAATTACAATCGACTGCACGGACGCATTTCTATAACAATTTCAAAGAATTTTATTATTTTTTAATATTCCTCAAAATATATGATATTATTCGATCGACGGTACTTTGCGATCGCGCACCTAATATAAAAATATGAGTTTAAGATTTCAAAACTATAGCATAAGAAATGTTTATCTGTAGTTGCCCGACATGGCTGGATATTTACAAAACCCTATTTTCTCTATCAGTTCGCCCCTATATCGATTTACTACCAGGGTAAGAGAACAGAGATAATTACAAAAATTCGACTTTTATCATTTGTGGATTTAAAAATTAACAAATTTATGAGTGCTCTCAATAAAGTATACGTATTGAAACTTTATGTGGCAGGCAATACTCCAAATTCTATACGAGCTTTGAAAATTCTCAAAAATGTTCTCGAACAAGAATTTCAAGGAGTTTACGCCCTCAAAGTCATCGATGTTTTAAAAAATCCTCAACTAGCGGAAGAAGATAAGATTTTAGCGACTCCCACGTTGTCTAAGGTCTTGCCGCCTCCAGTCCGCAAAATCATTGGCGATCTTTCCGATCGAGACAAAGTTTTGATCGGCTTAGACTTGCTGTATGAAGAAATCAGCGAACGTTCCTTAGAAGAAGAATCATAGAGATTTTTTGAGAACTCATTTTTCAAGCAAGACATATATTTTTAAAAAACTCAATTTCGAGCGTTAAAAAATGACCGATCCTAATAGCGAACGAGAACTAAACACCTTATCCTCCACCAAAGTTCACAAAACTCGGACGATGATTGAAGGATTTGATGATATCAGTCATGGTGGCTTGCCAATTGGTAGAACTACGCTAGCTAGTGGTACGTCTGGTACTGGAAAAACTTTGTTTGCCGTGCAGTTTCTCTACAACGGGATTATCCATTTTGACGAACCAGGGATATTTGTCACCTTTGAAGAATCGCCTACAGATATCATCAAAAATGCTGCTAGCTTTGGTTGGGACTTACAGCAATTAATTGAATCTGGCAAATTATTTATTCTCGATGCTTCTCCCGATCCAGAGGGGCAAGAAATAGTCGGTCATTTCGATCTGTCGGCTTTGATCGAAAGGATTAATTATGCGATCGGCAAATATAAAGCTAAACGAGTTTCGATCGATTCGATTACCGCCATATTTCAACAATACGATGCGGCAGCGGTGGTGCGACGAGAAATTTTTCGCTTAGTAGCTCGCCTGAAACAAACTGGCGTGACTACGATTATGACTACCGAAAGGATAGAAGAATACGGACCGATCGCGCGGTTTGGGGTGGAAGAATTCGTCTCTGACAACGTAGTCATCGTGCGCAACGTCTTGGAAGGAGAACGCCGTCGGCGGACGGTTGAAATTCTCAAACTGCGGGGTACGACTCACATGAAAGGAGAGTACCCATTTACCATTACTAACGAGGGAGTTAATATTTTCCCATTGGGAGCGATGCAATTGACGCAACGTTCTTCCAACGTGCGAGTATCTTCTGGGATCGATACTCTCGACGAAATGTGTGGGGGTGGATTTTTCAAAGATTCGATTATTTTGGCAACTGGGGCTACTGGGACTGGGAAAACCCTGTTGGTGAGCAAGTTTTTACAAGAAGGGTGTTTGTCAGGCGATCGCGCTATTCTATTTGCTTATGAAGAATCTCGCGCCCAACTATCTCGAAATGCTTCTTCTTGGGGGATTAATTTTGAAGAATTGGAACAAAAAGGCTTGCTCAAAATCCTTTGTACTTATCCCGAATCAGCCGGATTAGAAGATCACTTGCAAACGATCAAATCAGAAATTAGTGATTTTAAGCCTTCTCGAATTGCGATCGATTCGCTTTCGGCTTTAGCTAGAGGTGTCAGTAATAATGCTTTCCGTCAATTCGTCATTGGCGTGACTGGCTATGCTAAGCAAGAAGAAATTACGGGCTTTTTCACGAATACTACCGATCAATTTATGGGAACTAATTCAATTACTGAGTCTCATATCTCGACGATTACCGATACAATTTTGCTGTTGCAATACGTCGAAATTAAGGGTGAAATGTCGCGGGCGATTAACGTATTTAAGATGCGAGGTTCTTGGCACGATAAAGGCATCCGCGAATACACGATTAGTAAGGAAGGAGCCGACATTAGAGATTCATTCCGCAACTACGAACGAATTATTAGTGGTTCGCCTACTCGCATTTCGGTTGATGAAAAGAGCGAATTATCCCGCATTATTCAAGGGGTAAAAGATTTCGGCGATGAATAATTTTGCTGTCAGTAGTAATTACAGTCAAACAGCCGCTCTCAAACAAGTAAAAACAACTCAGGGGATACATGAAATAAATCTGCTAGAGCCTGAGCTTGAGCTTTGCTTGCGCTCCCTTTGAATAAAGGGTTATTGACTGTTTGAGCGATCGCTAAAGCCTCTTTGCCAACGATAGCCTTAGCAAGGCATAACATTGGGCACCGATCTCGCCGCTTTGTTGGTTGATTTCCAGCAGTTCTTGAGTGCAGGCGATCGCGTTAATTTATCACCAGACCTTATCGCTCTTTAACAGAAAATTTCATCAATAAAATTTTTAACTTTTTGAGTTTGGTCTTCTACCTTGAATGCCTCTATTTCCACAGGAATGGCCTTTCTTTTTTCCAATATTTCTTCCCGCGTTACACTTGCCATTAAATTTGCCAAAGCATTCAGATAAACTTCTTCCCAAGGTTTGGTTCCAGGTAGCCGCCACAACCAGCCCTCGTCTAGATCGTATGCCATGGGGATTTGGCTGGTAACTACTGGCAATTTGGCACTGACATACTCGCTAATTTTGGTGGTATAGCGAAAACTACCAACTAAATCGACGCTTTGGGGCAAACTGCCTACATCCATCGCTGCCATATAATCGGTAACTTCTTCTAAAGGTACGTTGCCAGGGAGAAAAATTCTCCGATTCAAATCGTCACCTGCTAATTCTTTTAAGGTAGCCAGGCCATCACCATCTCCGACGATTAAAAGACAAACATCGTCTCGATCGATCTGTCGAAAAGCTTGGATTAATTCATACCCATAGCAGTATCCCGCGCGTTTATTCCAGACTAGCGCCCCTAAAATCCCGAATACTAATGCTTCTGATGGAATTCCTAGTGAATTTCTAATTTTTGTTCGACTGGCTTGTAATCGTTCCTCATCAAGGCTGACAAACGACCAACCAGCGGCTGTCATCCCTTTAGGCGCACCAAAAGTTAAAGCCCTGCCGACTAAATAAGGTGTCCAGCCGATAAAACCAGCACAAAAGGCATATAGCATTTGCTCGTAAATTCTAAAGAGCGGCACTAAAATCGGATATTTTAAGCCGATAAAAGGGGCTACAGCATCGCCGCTACTAAACACGTAAGGAATGCCATAAAACCAGCGCAATAGCAGACAAGCAAACCCCCCTGCCGTTCCGGTTCCTTCCATCACGACTAAATTTGGCCGCTCGGCGATCGCCTGCTGTATCAGTTTGAAAAAACTTTTTAGTTTTTGGGAGCGATCGAAATCAAAATTAACTAATTCAAAGTTTTCTAGTAATTTGAGTATGCGCTTTTCTTCATTAGTTCCATGACCTTTAGTAGCAAAAACAAATATTTTTATGTTCTGCTTTATTGCCTTAACAGAAGTTGTTAGCATATCTTTCAATAATACAGTGGTTTAATAGTTCGCGATTATTAGAACTGCTTGTAAAGTTCTATAGCAAAGACTCATTCAGCCTCAATGTTCTTTCCTGATGTTTGTAGTATCTCCTGGCGGCTAAACCCAATCCCAAAAACGACCATAGGATTAAGCCGCCAACTCCCACTATGGAGGTGCCATTTACTGGCAACCTGACCAAACAGGTTACAATCATGGCCCGAGCAATCGGAAAGAAAAGCAGGGAATCGCTCTCAAACTCTTGAAATAGTTTGATGGTGAGAGGTAACAACCCACCGACATAGCAGACGGTTCCAATAATACCTAAATTGAAAAACATCGCTAAAATTCCACTATCTACCAGTCCTGCCCCAATCCCATCTCCGACAAAGTTGGTGAGGGCATTAAAAATGGACATTTGAAAGAACTCCTGCCTGACTTGAGCGCTACCATCTGCTTGCACGTTAGACAAACTTTGCACGCGATCGCCGATTACCGCCGAAAATGGTTCCATACTGGCTAAGGGAATTACCATAAAGGCCAAGATGCCAATGGTGACAATCAGACGCATTTGGTTTTTCGATTTTAAATAACCGACAAAAGTTACCAATCCGGCTAACCAGCCCAGCCAAGCAGAACGGACGAGAGAGAACAAAAAAGCTAAAAAGCCAGCGATGAAGGCGGGTATTTTTAATATTCCTTGGTAATTCAACAGCATCACTAGCGCCGATCCCATAAAGGCAGCAAAAGGTTCGGCCGATTGCATAGTGCTAAAGACGCGGATGGTATACGGACCTGGAGCCTGGCCGAAGTAACCATTGGCGTTTATCTGCTCGGATTCGATCAACCATAATATGTCCCAATCTGGAGCTACCACATATTGGTAGACACCATAGAAACCGACGATTAAAACTCCCCAAGCAAAAGTTCGTTGGAGATTTTGATAGTAATTAGGGAAAGATCGCCAATTAGCCAAGCAGTGGAAGCCAAAAGTTACAGGAGTCAGCCAATCTAATAACTCTCTAGTGACCGTAACTGGCGCTGAATGATTTATCAGTCCGATGAGATAGCCATAAAACAATCCTGCTAACGGCAGCCCAAAAGCCAAACGCTCTTGGCGATCGACTTTAGATAGGTGTTGGAAAACGGTAATTAAAGTTATGGCTGTGACTAAATAAGGCGCTACTAGGATCGGACTAGGATCTGTGTAGCCGATGCGAATGTCTATCAACCGCCGCAGAAAAGGGGTAATCAACCACATCCACCAGGTGAAACCTAAGTACAGGATGGGGTAGCGAAAATACAGCAAGCCACCGACACCTAAAGCAGCTACGGGAAAAACCAGGTTGAGGATTCTGCCAGCGCCAACGAAAATACCGCCAAAGGTGCAAAGGAATAACCCTAAAATTGCCATCCAAGCTGTCGCTGGTTCTAAGAAACCAACTGGCAAGCCTCTAGTTGAAGCACGTTTGGGAAATGTCTGCCTGTAACTCATAGGGTTGGGGATGGTTTGGTTCTCTGCTTCCAAGTCTGCCAGCCTTGCCAGCGTCCTTGCCAGCAGGCCAATAGCTTTTGTCCGGCCAAGGAACCTTCGCGAGGCAGGAATCTCAAGCACTGTAGGATCCCTCTACCTTCTTGAGTTCCTACTAAGAGCGCCCAGAGAATGAAAACCGATCGCTGGGTAAAAGGTAAATACTCTAGCAAGGTGAGGGTTTCATTATGAACTGTATTAATGGTAGCTAAGCGATTGAATCGATCGCGTCCATCCTCATCAAAACGCACGGCTGGATAATGATTTACTGCCACTTGAGGATCGTAGATCGATTTCCAGCCAGCCCGTTTGAGGGCAAAGCAGAAGGGTAGCTCAAAGTGTACCTGCGCTCCCGTACCCCGCATCCAAGGATCGAAGCGTAGTTTCCCGATCGCTTCTCGGCGGAAGCTCATATTTACCCCTTTGAGAAAATCGACCTCGCGGGCTTGGCCGATGCCCCGATGATGGTTGCCTATCGCTCGGCCGAACCACTGTAATTTTCCGACGACTTCTTGGGGTGTGGCATTTTCCAACTGTGTCCCGTGATATACCCAATCTCGGCCGCCAACAGCGCCGATCTTTGGATCTGCTAAAAAGTAGCTTTCGATCCGCTCTAGCCAATCCCGATGAGGTGCAGCATCGTCATCGGTAAAAGCTACGATCTCTCCCGACGCGGCATCCAGCCCGATATTCATCGCCGCTACCACTCCTGGAACATCAACCTGGAGAGTTTGTAAGGGCAGAAAATCGGGTTTTAGTTCGGCAATAAAGGCCTGAGTTTCTGTATCGGTATCTCGCACCACTACTAATACTTCATCGACCGGACGAGTTTGCTGTTCGATCGCCTGCAAGCAGCGTGCTAGGTCTTTCGGGCGACGGTAAGTAGGTACGATTACAGTAATTTTCATGATGGCCTAGCTAACTCCTCCAGCAAATCGAGATAGTTTTGGGCTTTACTCTCCCAACTATGCCCTTCTACTATCAGTCTACCCACTCGACCCATCTCGATTCTCATTTCCTTATTGTTCGCCAGCGTTCTCATTGCTGCTGCTAAAGCACCAGCATCCTCTGATTCTGGCAGCACCAGCCCGCATTCTGGCGTAACGATTTCGGCCGCTCCAGCGGTGGCAGTGATAATCACGGGCAAGCCGCTGGCCATGGCTTCGCTGACTACCATACCGAAAGGCTCGTAGCGGGAAGGAAAGACAAATAAATCTACTGCTTTCATAATCTCGGAGATATCTGGCCGATACCCCAAAAAATGCACTCGATCGCTCAATCCTAGTTTGGCAGCTAATTCAGGATAGGGGCTGCCGGAGCGATCGCCTACCACCACCAGATGCAACTGCGGTACTTCAGTTAAGGCATAGAGTACGGTATCGAGATTTTTGCGGCTGCTGCGGATGTCTCCGGCGAATAAAGCCAAAGTTACGGCTTCGGGCAAACCTAATTGAGGGCGCGAGGCCAGGCCAGGAGCAAATTCTTGCAGATCGACACCGTTTAAGATCGTCCGAATCCGTTCGGCAGGGATACCCAGAGCGATCGCTTGTTGTTTGACTCGATCGGATACTGCCACTACCACTTTGGCCTGACTGAGAGCTTTCTTTTCCCAATAAGCATTTAAGGCAGTATAAAGCCACTGATAAGCGCCAGCCAGATTGCGTTGCGATCGCGAAGGATGAACTGGCGATCGCAGCCAAGAACTATGTACGAAGTGAATTGCGTTCGCGTCTGCCGGACTTACAGTATTGGCCCCATTGACTTTGATGACATCAAAATCTTGACGGTGTTGTTGCAACCAAGATGCACTTTGCCAAGAAAAAGCCATCCCTTTAAGCAGTTCGGTAGGCCACCTATCGACTCTGACTTCAACCCAAGTGAGGCGATCGCTCGATCGCAATTCGGGAGCCACTCCACTTGCCAGCACGGTGACTTGATGGCCGCGACGTAAAGCTTCCCTGACGATTTCATAGTTTACTCGGCTTTGACCGTCACCTTTTACGACCTTGCGGGAAACAATACATAGTTTCATATATAGCGAGTCTATTTCATTGACGAACGATCTTCTAAGGCTTGCGGTGAGCGTTCGACTGAGCGCTCACGCCGAAGTCTTGTCGAACTGTAGGCTTCCAGCCTGCTCTAGGGACAGCCGGGACGGCTAGCCCACAAATCATTTAGAAACGCTATAGCAATCCTAAATCAGTTGTAAATTTCTAGCTCCCCTCTCCCACCTCACCCTGCCCTCTCCTACGAGGAGAGGGAAATGGAAGTTTCTTTTACTGGAGAGGGGTTGGGGATGAGGGCTGTTTCCGAATCAAATAGGATTGCTATATATAGTTAGCGCGTTGCCAAGAAATATACGGACGAACGCTCGACAGGATTGAGTTCGTAGTCGAGGAAACTAATGCTGGTAAATCCGATCCGGGTCAGAATAATTTTTAGTTCTTCTGGGGTGTAATATCTGATTCTCATCATGGTTAGATCGGAATAAGAACGCTTTGATTGTGGCTTCCAAGTGCCTTCAAACCAAGCTTCGCATTCTTCTTCGCGGGTCAAATCGGGAAAGTGAACCAATAGACGACCGCCTGGTTTTAAAATTCGATAGAACTCGTGAAAAAACGTTACCGCGTGAACTTTTTCAATATGCTGAATGCATTCGATCGAGTAAATAAAGCTGAAAGACTCGTCTTTTAGACCCTGTAAATCCAATCCCGAACTGCGCTCGAAGGAAACATTGTTCGCATCGCGGTTTAGTTCTTCAGCAACTTTGAGAATCGTCTGACTGACATCAACCCCAGTTGCTTGCTTGCAGTAGCGAGCTACAGCCCCAACTATCAAACCCGGACCGCAGCCAAACTCTAATACTTCATCTTCTGAGGTTATTAGTTTTGAGAGCGTTCGATCGGCAATTTCTTGGCGAGAAGTACGCATGGTTGAGAGCTTCTCTTCGTATTCCCCAGGAGCAAAGTAAAGATTGTTTGTCGGATAGATATAATGTGGAGAACTGGTTAAAATCCTCCGAGCCAAAAATGCTCTTGAAGACGCACCACCAAATTTCCATAACCCTTGGAGCAAGACATTCCAGGTTAAATAGTCGTAATTTCCACTTTCCGCTCTCAGGGGACGAAAAACTTTAAAGTACAAATCTCGCAGGATTTTGGTGAAGTTGTTTTTTGTCGATGATGAAAGTTGCATTTTGCCTTCCTTAGATAGCCAATAGCCTGAATTAATAATTCCCAAAAATTCTAATCAAAGAACCGCTCGATACATCGATCGTAAATCTTTTGCAAGTGTTGAATGTGGACATCCATAGTAAATTCCTCTAAGAACATTTTGTGACCTTGCAATCCCATAAATCTAGTAGCTTCATAGTCTTCAGATAGCTTAGCGATCGCATCAGCTAGTCGATCGATATCGTTAGCTGTTATTAGGATACCCGTTTCTCCATCTCGCAAATGCTCTGGAATGCCCCCTACAGCGCTGGCAATTACAGGTCGATAGCGAGCGTATGCTTCTAAGGTGACAAGTCCCGCTGGCTCGTGCCACAGGCTGGGAAAGATAACAGCAAAACACTGCTGGTATAGTGAATCTAATTTCTGAGGCTCGCACCAGCCATGCCAGGTAACGCGATCGCTCGCGCCTAGCTGTTGGGCTAGCTTTTCCATTCGGGGTCGATCCCAGCCTTCGCCAGCAATATCGAGATGAATTCGGCTAGAGGTGCGGGCTAAAGCTTTAAGCAGCCATTCCAAGCCTTTATTCGGAGCGATCCGTCCGGCAAATAAAATTCTTTGACTTTGGTGGATTTCTTCAGTCAGAGGTTCGGTAAAAGTTTTGGGGCTGGCAACACCACAGTATAACGTTACAGTCTGTTCGGAGGGCAAGCCGTGTTTTATAAGTTGCTCTCGGACGTAATTACTATTAGCAATTACAGGAATTTTCAGGTTTTTGAGCGTCTCTAATTCCCGATGAGAGCGTTGCAGGTTCTCGATAATGTTTTGTGGGCGGCGACTGCCGCAACCGTCTACTATGTGACCCCAAGTACAACCTAGATAAGACATTTGGCGATTGCAGCACGTACCATTTCTCGAAAAATACTTATTACCGCTGGGGCAATAAGGGTTGTGATTGTGTAGGGTATACACGGCCGGACATTTACCTCGAAATTCGCTTAATAGTTCTAAATTGTGGAAATGCAACAATTTGAACTGACTTAAATCTAGATCTTTGAGGGAGGTCAAAACGCGATCGCTTACCCCAGGAATTCGGTGCTGGAGTAAAGCAGACAAATAAGTCTCAATGCCCCCACCGCCGCTGAGGTTAACTAAAGAACAGTGATAGATCTGGCCCTGATTCGACATAAAATTCGACCAATTACTAGCAGCGATCTGGTAAAACTATTGCGATCTCAAATCCTTTTAGCAAAATCTGGTTTGCCCTCACCTCCAATCCCTTTCCCAGGCTTGGGAGAGGGGAGAAAGATGTCTTTTAGAGGTTGTTTGAAAAGTTATAATCATGCACTAGATAGCGTCTTGTGGGGCAGGCATCTTGCCTGCCGTGAGACAGCCGGGACGGCTATACCACAAATCATTTAGACTTGCTATAAGTAGTCGGACATCAGCTTTCGATTTTTGACTTTTGAGTTGTTGATAATGAGTTTTTATAAGCTACCTAAGTGAAACCAAAATTTATGTCTGATATCGCTGACATAGTGCCTTAAAGCAATCTGCTTGCTGGCGTATTTGTCTGGATAAATGAATTGATCGTCAACGCTCAAAACGTATTGCTTAGAGTCTAAAGGTAAAGCTTGGTGATACCGCAATGTCAGATGCACTAAAGTTTGTTCTGTAAAGAAATTAGGTGGTTCTTGAAGTCGCTCCAATCGTTCTAGAGCAAAATTCCAATCTAACGCTTGCTTGAATATAATAAACCCAGCATTGATCGGATTTATCTGTTCGGATGGCTCGTAAATCACTCGCGGATCTAGACTATTTTTACAATCGGGTAAATACCAAGATCTGCTCTCTTTCAAATTAACTAAATCGAGCAACTCTCCCGCACCTGGGAAAAACAGAATATCTGAATCAGTGTAGATCGTAGGTTGTTGATAGGGAATTGACAGTAAGACCGCTAACTTTTTACCCATGGGATTTATGGCGGCATAATCGTAAACCGATCGCGGCAAACCAGTACCGATTAACTTGTCAATTAATACTACTTCAATGCAGGGATGAATCCGACACAGTAGCTCGCAACTATTTTCCGTGTAACTGCCATCAGAAATGACGATAAATCGATCGGGAACGCCAACATAATTGATAAACGATCGAATGCTAGCTACTTGTTCTGGCAAATCTCGTTCGCAGGAAAGAGCGTAAACAGTTACGGGAATTTGCCGTTGTTGCTGAATGGGAATTTTGACAATTTGAGGGAGTGCTGCTTTATATAAAGAGCGGGTTATTCTTCCCTGAGTTCTGGCAGTATGATAAGGAATATTGACCATAATACAAATTAGATTTATTAACTGGCGAAACGGAGCGGCGATCGAGCCTGGGAAACTCTCTCAGTGAAGCTACTGAAAAAGCGATCGAGTAGATGAGAATCAGTTAGGGTTTGGCGATCCGAGCAGCGATCGCACGGCGAGAGAAAAATTGGTGCGGATAAACTGACGCGACAGCAGGATTACAGGGCAAGCCTTTACGGCTTTTTTAGCAAACTCCCAAGATTGCCGATCTTTACCAGCCAGGTAGGCTTGGTGGGTCAAATCGGCGTAAGAAAAGCTCGATCGCCACCCTTTGATGTAATGCAGCGGTAACTTAGTTAGCGGCGCACTTCTTTGAATTGAGGCTGATAGCCAAGCAAAACCGTGAACGTAGCGTCGATCGAACAGCATCCTCAAACTATCTTTGAGATCGTAGGCTGGTGCCAGGTCGTAAAATTTACTCTCTGTCTGATCTTTGGCAAACGATTGAGTGCCGAAGGCTTCTGCTTCTGCTTTGCTAGGAGTACGAATAAACATTCCCAGCAAATCTTCCGTCACTTGATGAAAATCTTGCACTCTGCAATCTTCGGCTGGCAGGTTTTTGGTTAATCGCTCGACAAACTTCAAGATGGCCTGTTGCTGAACTAAGACTCCCCATTGGATGCCTTTTTCATTTTTCTCGGAACGCAGAATTGGAATATAGCGATCGCCTTCTTTTTCGTACCTAACTGTAGTGCCGTGATCGGCGGCGAGAAACAGTTCGATAATCTGAGAATCACATAACAATCGCCGTTCGGTAATGGCATCGTGGGCCATGAAATAAGGCATTAGCCGATCGCTCGGAACAGCTTTGACGCATTTTTCCAAGCCAAAATAAAATCCCCACAACCCCGTTTCAGGATACATATTGGCACTGGCCAGCAGTTTGCTCAAAGATCGCTGCGATCTTCCAGACCAGCCAGTATCGACGATGGCAAAAGGTACGCCGTCGCTCATGCCCTCTTGTTGGAAGTAGCCTATTGCTTTTTCCCGGTAGGTAGCTGCTACATCGGCAATTAGATCGGCCGCTGTTGGCTCTTGAAACACGGCTTTGAGAGTTTCAAATTCGGTTTCTGTCAGGTTTTTGTCCCAAGTTTGGGACGGAAAATCGTAATGAGCGAGTAAATCGGTAATTTGCTCTGGCTGGAGATTGACGCGATCGCAGATCGTCCGCACCGAGCAAAATTGCGGTCGGTCAAAAATCCATTCCAGTTCGGCTTCTCCGATCTCTTGAATCGAAGGAAAATGCAAGGATTGTCGAGAGCCGTAGAAATAACGGCATTCGATATCGTAACCCCATTTTTGACAGATAATTTGGGCGACTTTCCCCAGGATTTGCCCGTCTCTAGCCATGAAATAGAGTCTTTTGATGCCTCGTTCCCTGGCCTCTATTAATACCCAATAAACAAACCCGAAGCATACCGGCCCGACCACGTTGGCAGCCGTATCCCATATAGTTAGTCGGTGGGTTTCTGTTTCCAGACATTCCAACCGAGTTAAACGACTTGCACCTGCTAGCAACGAGCGAAATTGCAGAGGTAATCGTTCGTTATCGGCGATCGCCTTTTCGTAGCGATTGAAGTCGGTTTCTAAAGAGGGTTGGGCGACAATATTGTCGTCAGGGCGATCGATCGATGCAGTTTGGAGGCTTTGTTTGGGTGGAAATAAATATCTAATTAGCAATACAATACTCATGCTAATAAAACGCTTTGATAGTAAGATCGTCAGACTAGAGTTCAAAGCTTTTCTCGCCAAATCGCGAGCTAGTTTTTCGTTCCCTTGTTGAAATTGCTCCCAGGCAAAAAAACTGCAACTAAAACTGTCGCGCCGTCCTTTAATATAGCCAAGAGGTAGCCTAGCTAAGGGCGCACTTCTTTGCATTGATGCCGTCAGCCAAGCAAAACCGTGGACGAGATTGGAGTCAAACAGCATCTTTAACCCATCGATCGAGTTGTATGCGGGTGCGAGATCGTAGAATTTACTTTCTGATTGATGCTGCGAAAACGACTGAGTGCCAAAAGCTTCAGCTTCGGCTTTGCTCGGACTGCGGATGAAGGTTTTCAATAAATCTTCTGTAATTTGGCGGAAAATATCCGCCTGACATTCTTGGGAACGCAAGTTTTCGGTCAGACATTTAGCAAATTCAACAATCGCCTGGTGTTGAACTAAAACACCCCAAGCAATACCACTTTCATTTTTCTCGGAACGCAGAATGGGAATGTAGCGATCGCCTTGCCGTTCGTACCTCACCGTACTGCCGTGATCCCCTGCCATAAACAATTCTAGAATTTGGGGATCGCACAAGAACCGCCGTTCGGTTAACTCATTGGCTGCGAGGAAATAAGGCATCAATCGATCGCTGGGGAATGCTTGCGTGGTACTGAGCAATCCAAAGAAAAATCCTTTTAAACCCGCAGTCGGATAGATATCGCCTGCGGCCAAAAGCTGGCTGAGCGATCGCTGCGATTTGCCAGACCACCCAATATCTACTGTGGCAAACGGCGTGCCATCTCCCATACCTTCTTGTTTGAAATATCCGATCGCTTGTTCTCGATAGGTAGCAGCCCTGGCGAGGATCGACTCCGTAACCGCTGGCTCTTGAAAAACCTGTTTCAGCGCCATTGCTTCGCTCTCGGTAAGATTTTTATCCCAACTCTCTACTGAAAAACCGTAGCTAGCTAGGGTGTCAGCAATTTCTTCGGGTTCGAGATGGATGCGCTGGCAAACGATCCGCACCGAAAGGAAAGCTGGATTATCGAACAGCCAATTAAATTCGGTTTCACCGAGTTGTTGAATTGAAGGAAAATGAAAGGATTGTCGGGAACCGTAAAGATAGCGACATTCGATATCGTAGTTCCATTGACGGCAGATCTCTTGGGCGACTTTTAACAGTATTTGTCCGTCTCTGGCCATGAAATATAGCCGTTGAATCCCTTGCTCCTTGGCTTGAGTCAAAACCCAATGAACGAAGCCGAAAAGTAAAGGAGCAATAACATTAGCCGCTGTATTCCAGATGGTCTGTTTGCGGGGGTCGGTTTCGGGACATTGCAACCGAGTTAAGCGACTCGCCCCTGCCAGCAGCGAGCGAAATCGCAGCGGGAGGTTTTCATTATCTGCGATCGAACTTTCGTAACGATTCAGATGAGCTTGGAGAAAATGAGAAACTTGGATGCCCATTTTTTGGGGCACATTGACATCGGCGTGCAGGTTATCTCCGGTATGATGCAGTTGAGAGTGTTTCAATCCCGATTGCAAGAGATGATGCTCGAACAATTTTCCCGATCCTTTGCCGACACCAACTTCGGCCGAGACGTGAATCAGATCGCCATCTGCCCAAATTTGCCCCTCTTGGAGGAAACTTTTGATAATTTCCGTCGGGAGATACATATCAGACAAATAGGCGATCGCTTGTTGTTGCTGGCGGCTCTCTCTAATCCGACGCTGAGTTTCAGGAATCGGGCGCAAACTAAACCGTTCGAGAGCAATTTCTAGAGCGATCGCTTTTTCGACCTCGGCTGAAGACCAGCCAAAAATCTGCTGTAACTCCGCGTAAATTTGGTCGAGAGTTACTTCTCCGTTTAGAGTTTTTGGTCTGGCAGCACTTTCAGCTTCAATTCTAATTTTCTGCCAAGTTTCGGGTGAAACCTCGATTAATAAAGCCTGTTGGAGTCGATCGCCTAGTTCCCAAAATAAGTCAGTCGGTCTGGCCCAAATCCGAACGAGTAGTGTATCAAAAATATCAAAAGATTGCATATATTTTAGTATTAATGTGAATTATTTAGAGCTTTGATAAAGTTCTAGATGTCTTTCTAGGAAAATATTTTTAGAAAAATTACGTTCGACATCTCGGCGAGCCTGCTGTCCCATCTCCTCTAAACTGTTAGAAACAAGAGCCTGACGTAGAGCTAGATCTAGTGCTTCTTGGTTAGCTGGTTCGACCAAAATACCGTTTTTTCCCGTTTGGATCATCTCAGGCACTCCCCCGGTGGCAAATCCGACAATCGCAGTAGATGAAGCCATCGCGTCGAGAACAGTTAGAGGCAGGTTGTCTGCTAGAGAACAGAAAAGCATGATGTCTGAGGCTGAATAGATTTGTGCCATCAGTTTGGGATCGTCAAGAAAACCCATTTCCCTAACTTCCAGTCCTTGTAATGTTTCTCTTACCTCGTCATTACAATACCCGACTGCTATCACCAGCGGTGAAAAATCGCGGCAGCTTTGCAAAGCAGCGATGGCATATCTTATGCCTTTGTGGGGAGCGGCTAAATAGTTGGCCGATATCGTTACCACCTTTCTGTGTTCGGGAATGCCCAAAACTGCTTTGGCTTCTTTTTTCTTGAGAACTGAGAAACCCTCTAGATCGATGCCATTCGGAATAATTACAGGTGGAACTTTGAAGGATAGAGATTGAGATGCCAGATCGGCTATCCAATTGCTAGGAAAGATATAACGGATCTGAGAATTTTTGGCGAGCCATCGTTTGACAGACTGAACTTCTCTAGAGCGATCGCGCCACCGATCTTGCCAGGTATTCTGGGGTAATTGAGGGCATTGATGGCAGTGGCTGACGAATCGATCGCATTCTAATGGATAAAAACACCCACCCGTAAACCCCGAACAGTCATGGATGGTGAAAAAAGTTGGTTTGCGTTGAGCTACTAAAGACAGAGTGAATGGCGAAATAGCTGAGTAAAGATCGTGAAAATGAACGAGATCGTAACGATCTAGAACTTTTCCCAGATTAATCCAGTATTCAACTGGCAAAATTTCTCTAAAACCATATTGATTAGTGATAGCATGAACCTTTCTACAGAGCTTAAATTTAAACCCATTGCTATACAAGCTTTGCTGAAAGGGGAGATGTTTCTGGTTAGAGAAGGCAATAAAATGATCTGTAGGATGTCCTGCTTCGTTAAGCCAAAGGGCCAGATCCTCAGCAACGCGACTTGCACCGCCGCTACAACTATTTGATTTGCTGATAATTGCAATTCTCATTTTTTTCATCTCCTTACTCCTAAGTTATAACCAGTAATGCTCTGGAAATTTGACGGAGATGAGGATTATTAGTTGCTAGTTTTGTGACACGAGATAGATTGGAAGTAGAGATATGTAAATTTTTCATAACCAAATAATTTTAAAAATCTGAATGATTTAAAAGAGGATTTATATCTTCCGAACTTAGATTTCTATACAACCGAAATCCGATCGAGAAAATGTTTCTTTAATGTAGCTTTCAAATCGGCGTAAATCGATCGCACTCGATCGGGCATCAGCAGCATAATTCTATGTTGCAAGCCATATTTTTTGACTAACTCGAACCAGGGACTTAAACGATAAGTAAATGGAATAACTGGCAATCGCGCTTGGATGGCTGAGTCAATAAAATTGTCATCCCAGCCGTGAATGTGAGGGATAAAAATATCTGGTTCGCCCACAAACATTCGATCGCGCGGATAGGATCTAGCAGTTATTCGAGGAATAGTAGTAGCGCAGGCATAGATCTGTTCTAAAGAATTTTGCCAGTAAGAATCGGTGTGAGTTTCGACAATTTTTTGACGGGTGGCTTCTCCCAGCGATCGCCGAAATTCCTCATCTTCGACTAATCTCGAAAGCACTGCGGTATAGGCTTCGAGATCTTGGGTGCGAATTAAATTGCCGCTCAAACCAGGCATATCAGCGCCGAGAATGTTAGAGGCTTCAGAATAGGGAAAGCGAGTTACCAAAGGCAATCCGTAACTGCCTGCTTCTAATAGAGATGTAGTTGAAATAAACGGAAATGAGTCAATATAGATGTCGGCGGCTTGATAAAATAAAGCGGTATCTTCCCGCTCTGAATAGGAAATGATTCGCCCGTTGGTTTGGGCGATCGCTGCTTGCCAATCTTCTCGCTCTCCCGCACCCACAACTACTAAATAAGCATTATCGTATTGTTGCAGTAAGGGGAGGTGGGCATCGGCAAAGCTGATGCCATCGATAGTTTTGTACTTCAGCGATCGAGCAATTGAGAGCAATACTACGCCCTCTTCAGGGATACCGATCTGTCGTTTGGCTTCGGCGCGAGCCAGTTTTCGGCTGGGGAGTTCTAAAATTATCGGCAGCAGCAGGCTTCTGTCGGACTTAATAGCTCTACGCTCTAGAGCCAAACGTCTTCCCGACTCCCGCAGAGCGATAACCGCGTCGCTGATGCTAGTCCCCAGCCAAAACAGATGATCGGCGTGGTCTAAAAACAGAATCGGCGGACATTGCTCCTTATTGGCAAAGGCGATTAGCGGTACGACATCGTAGTTGTATGTATGCAGAACCACCCAATCGGCGGTGGCGGCAATTTCCCGCAGCCGTTTGGCCTTAGCGATCGCATCGAACTCGCCGATACTATCGTTAAGGATGTAAATTTGTCCGTGTCGTTGAGCGATCGTATCTTGCAACACCTGGGGAACTTCAGCCCAGTCCTGCTGGGTGATAGCCAAAGAATGGCAGCGGTCTTTATCTTCCTGCATCCATCGCCACATCATTCTGGTAAGTCCGCCAATACCTTTAACCGAAGTCGCCACGTGTAAGACCTGCTTCGCTTGGTTGTCGGTGGTGTTTCTATCGAGGGCAAGGCTCGCTGGTACAGTCTTTTCTCCAATCGTCAGCAGGATAGACTCTAGCTCTGGACTAAAAAAAAGACCGCAGTGTTTGCCAGTGGCGTAAAAGGCTGCCATTTCGGCGTACACTGCTGCCGCATCAAACTTTTCGCGACGCACCAAATCTTGCGCTCGATCTACTAGACGGCGAAATGCTTCAAAGTGGCGGGGAATGAGATCGCCGCTTTCTTCTTGCCAAGTCTTGATGGTATCGTTGGTAGTCTTCTGCATTTGATGTCGATCGCCCATTTATGCTGGAATCTGGCAAGCTGTTTTTAAAGCTTCGATCGCTCGGTCTTGTTCTGCCTCTGTCATTTGGTGGAACAGCGGCAAAATAATGGCGCGCTCTTGGGCTTGTTCGCTTTCGACCAAGCTCCCAACGCACGACCAAGCTTCGCGTTGATAAGCGGGTTCGCGATGAGCGCACATAATGCCCCGTCGGGTAGAAATTCCCGCATCCAACAGCACTTGCATGACTTCCACTTGGTCGCACCCTTCAGGCAAGCGGACGCAGTAACTTTGCCAGTTGCTCTTAGCCCAAGCTGGCTGAGTCGGTAATTTCAAGCCCGGTACGTCAGCTAACCCTTCTTGATATCGCCGTGCCAAGTAGCGGCGGCGTTCTAAGATCTCTGGCAGGCGCTTGAGTTGTTCCCGCCCGACTGCTGCTTGAATGTCGGTCATCCGGTAGTTATAACCCAACATCGGGTAAGACTCGAAGATGACTTGTTTCGCGCCGTGGCGAACCGTATCGGGAACGCTCATCCCGTGCTGTCGCCACAGACGAAACTGCTTATCCCATTCTGGGTTGTTGGTGGTAATCATCCCGCCATCGCCAGTGGCGATTACCTTGCGGGGGTGGAAGGAAAAGCAGGCGATATCAGTCTGCGGCTGGCCGATTTTTTCCCACTCTCCGTTCCAGAGAATTTCGCTACCGATAGCGCACGCTGCATCTTCAATTACTGGTAAGTTGCGACTGCGGGCGATATCCGAGATCGCTTTGAGATCGCAAGGCATTCCCATTTGGTGAACCACGAGAATGGCGCGAGTCTTGTCGCTAATCGCCGCCTCCACCAACAGAGGGTTGATATTATAAGTTTGCGGTTCGATATCTACGAATACGGGAATGGCACCGCAGTAGCGGATGGTGTTAGCAGTGGCGATGTAGGAATGGCTGACGGTAATTACCTCATCCCCAGGTTGCACGCCTACGGCTAATAAGGCTAGATGCAAAGCTGTCGTGCAATTAGAAACCGCACAGGCATACTTGGCTCCCACGTAAGCGGCAAATTCTTGCTCGAAAGCTGCCACTTCCGGTCCTTGAGTGATCCAACCAGACATAATCGCCCTGGTGGCGGCTTCAGCTTCGGCTTCGCCCATCCAGGGTTTAGCGATCGGAATATTCTGTATTTTCTCAGACATTGCTAGTTTCCTTTGCTTGCTTTTGTTCGCTCCACCACTTCACCAACCGCCGCAATCCTTCTTCTAGCGATACCTCAGCTTCAAATCCGAGCAACTCCTTGGCTTTCTTCACATCCGAGAGGCGACGCTGTACGGGGTTAACTTTGCGTTCTTCCTTGTACTCTGGTTGCAAGTCGGAACCCATGACTTTAGCCAAGCTGTATGCCAGTTCGTTGAGGCTGGTTTCCACGCCGCTGGCAATGTTAAACACCTCGTCGGTGACATTGGCTTTAGCTGCCAAAATGTTAGATCTAGCGATGTCTTCGATGTAAACGAAGTCCATTGTCTGCTTGCCATCGCCGAAGATTAGGGGTGCTTGTCCGGCAATGATGCGATCCATCCAGCGAATCAGCACCTCGGTGTAGACTCCGTAGATATCCATGCGCGGGCCGTAGACGTTGAAGTAACGCAGTCCTACATAGTCCAAACCGTACATTTCGTAAAAGCTGCGTAACAGTCCTTCGTTAAAGGTTTTGGCGGCCCCGTAAATCGTGCGATTGTTGTAGGGGTGATGGGATTCTGTAGTTGGGAATTCCTCGGCCATGCCGTATACCGAAGCCGATGAGGCCGCAACCACCTTTTTCACCTTGGCTTTGACTGCGGCTTCCAAGACATTAAAAGTGCCATCTGCCAATACTTCCAAGGCTAGGCGCGGTTCTTCGGCACACTGAGTAATCCGAATTGCGGCTTGATGGAAGACGATATCGACTCCTTCCATGACTTCAGCTAGCAATTGGCGATCGCGGATATCTCCTTCTACAATTACCAAGGGGCCGCGCTCTTTGACCGAGGCTAGGTTTTGCATCCGTCCGCGCGTAAAGTTATCTAAGACAACGATCTCAGAGACTCCTTCGTCTACTAGTAAGTCGGCAATATGAGAGCCAACTAAACCCGCACCACCTGTAATTAATACGCGACTATTTTGCATTTTCTGTGACTTTGGTAATTTGTTGTTCGATAATTCGCCTGCTGCTGTAGTCAATCGGACATCCGCCAGCCTCAAGCGCTGTTGACGAAACTAAGAGATCTGCACCAGATATAGAGTACCCATTTCAAGCAGATAGTTTGCCAAATTGAGAAAATTTAGGCAGGATTTTTTTGACTTTCCGAGAAAGCCTTTGGATCGGGGTCCAGCCTCTCTCCCATTGAAATTTCCAGGATAACCATTCTTGTTGATATTTCTGTTCGTCATAGTTGATGTCTCTGGTGAGATAAATACTCTCTATATAGTTAAACATTCTGATGTAGATTCGATCGGGGCTAAACCAATCTTCCCATGCCTGTCTGGCTAGCTTACCCATGGTGAAAGCATTAGGTTCGTAAGTTTTAATAATTTCTGGTAGCTCTCTAACTCTACTTTCAGAAACTTGAATCGAGAAGTCTTGCCAAGCGGGGCCGTCAGGAGGAACCCATTCATCTGCAAGAATAACGGGTACTCTACCCATTTTCATCGTTTCAAAGAGCCGAATTGATGTCGGGCAGTTTCCGGCAGGACAAAGGACAAATTTACTATTTATTAGTTCTTCGGCATAAAGCAATTTTTCATCTCCTGAATGATCGCACCATCTATAGATTTGCTCGATCGCAATATTGGATCCAGAAAAATTCGCTTCAAAGATTTTTTGCCGAACGGGCGAAGATGCTGCTCCCCGAAATGAAAATAGCAGTTGCGGTTCGATATCCTTCTTTTCTTCATAAACCTTGTCGCATACAGGGTTGTATTCTGTTAAATACCCCCCCGATCTAAATCTGGTTCGATCGACCTGATGCCATCTCAAGCCTGTATAAACACCAGGCATGAGTTCCCAAGAAGTATCGGCGCAATCGATAACAAAACATCGGTTAGGATATTTAGTTATAAGTTCTTCTGAAAGCAGAGTATAGACATATTCTCTCAGCTTAATATACCAAGGTTCGACATAAATAATTAGATCGGCATCTTCAGGGCTTTTCGCTAAAAAATATCTATGATTAAATTCACTATTTATTGCCTTTTTTGCTAGCTCGATCAGATGTGGTGCTGCGTGAGGGTGTCCCTCTCTTGCAGTTGTCGTAAACCAAAGCTTCATAATTACTCCGATTTTTTGTGAAAATTTTCACTATTTCATCATTACCTTAGTTGTTAGACTTCTGCCAGAAGTAAAGGCATTTTTTAATCGCTCTGGAAATCTAATAATGATTTTTTTTACCGCTCTAGCTAGTCGAATAGCATAGTCTAGTTCGGAAATCGGCGGCAAAGACGGTCTGGGAGGAATACTTAGCTGGTTAAATAAATAGTCTAGGGTTTTTAACCGATTGAGGTGAATTAATAATCTTTGATTTCTCCAGATTTCGGTAACATTATTAGAGTTTATTTTTGGGGTTTCTATTACTTCGTCTCCTCGAATAGATAAACCATGCAACTGTTCTGCCAGCTTCAACTGTTGGCACGATCGCAGCACGATCGCGAGACGATCGACCCAATCAGCCAAGTTGAGGCTAGGCATTTGGTGAACGCTGCGGCGTGATTTTGGCGATCGCTCTGCTGATGGAGGAATAATATCTCTTTTGTTTTGCAAAACGTTAACCACCCAACGAGTGCGTTCTAGTTCGGGATGACAAAGTAAAGGAAATTGCTCGGCACGGATGATGGCCTCATTTAGCTTTCCTTGACACAGAAGAGAAATAATTAAATAAGCCCATTCTATTGGATCTGGATCTAAGACTTGAGAGTGCATCAAGTCAACATTAACTAGTTCTACCAGCAGTTCTAGCGATCTTTTTGGGGTACCTTTATATAAACTGCACAGGGCTAGTTTCAGTTTTGGTTCTCGCATCCAGTGGATGTAGTTCAGGCATTTGAGATACAAACTTTCTGCTTCATCATATTTCTCAGCCCAGAGTTTCTCATCTCCCTGGCGTAGAGCAACGAGATGTGCTCCGTTACAGATTATATGCGAGCTTTCAATCCCTGACGATTTATCGACAACGGTAAGATCTCCAAAAGGGTTTGTTTGCACGATCTTTTGATTGGGTTTAAGATGCTTATGAAGATTAAACCACTGCAAAATTTGATCTCTCTGTTTTAATGTATGTTGAGAGTGAACTAGTTGATATCCGCTATCAGTAATGCGTGCTAGCTCGTCTGGATTTTTAAACAAGTAATCTAGCTTATCCAAGATGTCGCTTTCATCAGCAAAGACACAATTTTGCATATCGACGAAGCCAGCGGCTTCAACAGATGGGGTTTTTTCTGCAATCAGGCAGGATCTAGATCCTGGGATTTCAAAGTGTTTGCGAACCACATCCTTGGCTACCGTACCGCACGCTGGGACAAAAAAACTGGCATTGAGCGTGCGGGCATACTGCTCGCCGTAAATCATTTGTGAGGAAGAACTGTCATACCCTGAGTGCTGAAAAACCAAAGATGGATAGCGGTCAGTCAGAATATTAAATATCTTTTCTCGCCAAGGATATAATAAATTGACACAGCCATTAATCAGCACTTCTACGACTTTCGATTCGCCGTAATCTCGATACACATCAGCATCGATAAAATTCGGCCAAACAAACATATTTTCTGCTATCTCTGGCGTGTGTTCAGGCGTAGTAGTGCAGATAGAAAAAAAGGTTTCTATACCCCAATGCTCCATATCAGAGAGAAAGCCCGTGCGCCAATCGCACCAAGCATCTGCATTATGAAATCCTAATTTAGGTATTTGTGGATGAGTTGAGGTGTTGGTAATCTTTAGTCTCTGGGAAATCGAAGATCTGTAGCCGCTTTCAAATAAGGCTAAATCTGGCTGATATAGATCGCAAATCTGCTGATAATCGCAATCTTCATTAATTAAAATTACATCAAAAAACTCTGATAAACACTTAACGTGTTGCTGCATATGCAAGAGCAAAAATTTGGGTAGCCGCTCGTGTTTCCATTGAAAAAATACTAATTTTGGCTTACCAACTTTTTCCATGTTATTGATATTTTGATTCATGGGATCTCCAGGGCTATACGGAGTTAATTTGGCGATCGCGGATGTCCCCTTTTACAATAGACCTGTCTGGAAAATCTATTTTCATCCTTGGTTATAAGAGCGTTAGTGAAGCTCTTCTGCAAGAGGCTAGTACCGCTGCGAGGAAGTCAAAAGTCAAAAGGTTGATGCCATCAGCTTTCGAGCGATTTGTTATGGTAGGTTTATTTCCACCGCGATGCACTAGCTATCATCCTCGTCTCTTGCAGAAGTCGATAACTTATCAAAAGCATCTGCGTTTATCTGCGTTCTCAATCTAAAATTTAGATTTTTGCCATAGGCCTAATAGACCTCTTTTCAAACCCGATAACTCATCAATTTCATCTGTGTTTATCTGTGTCCATCTGTGGTCAAAAAAGCATTGTATCCCCCAACAATTGCTGCCCTCACCCCCTTCGGCAGAGCTTCAGGGCAGCGCCCGACCCCTCTCCCAACTCCCCCCTTACCAAAGGGGGACACAGGGGGGTAGGAAAGGGGAGCCGGAAGGAGTCGGTTTGCAACTATTTGACATTTTCTTTGAGTTCGGTAATTTGTCGTTCGAGAATTTCGATGCGATTCAGCAACTCAGACACCTGCAAGCCTAAAGTGCTTTTAATCGACTTAATTACCTGGGCTGGAGGTGTCCTTTCCTCTCCAGGCAATTGCACCTCTAAAAGTCTGATAACCCCATCACCTGTAAGCACGTCTACATAACCTTCCGTTTTCGATCGACCGACAACTCGACCGGGAATCCGACCTTTATATACTGGCGGATCTTTGAGCGGCTGGGCTTGCCAAATTAATAGCTTTTTACCTTGAAAGTAAGTGTAAGCGCCAGGAAAAGGAAAGACTAAAGCTCTAATAAAGCGATCGATCCTTCTAGTGCTATCCGACCAATTTATTTCCCCATCTTGTGGCAGGCGAGTACAACAATAGTCAGCCTCCGCTTGGTTTTGGGGCTTACCTTCGTAGCCGTTCGCTACTTTAACGACTAATTCTCCTAGATACTGCTGTTGAATGGCGTTCAATTTGTCATAAACAGTAGCCACCGTATCTGCATAATCGATCGGAATCAGTCGTTGAAACAAGATGTTGCCATCGTCTAGCCCTGGAGAAATTTTATGAATCGAGATCGCCGCACAAGGTTCGTCGTTAATAATTGCCCAATTGACGTTAGCACGACCGCGATAATGGGGCAGAGGGGAATAATGGACGTTGATAAATTCAGACAATTCGATTAAATCTGGCGGCAAGATTCGATCGTAAGAAGAAACCACCACGCAATCCGGTTGCAGTTTTGAAACCAGGGATTTAATCTCTGGCATTGAGGTAGCGTTGAATATGGGAATCCCTGCTTCCCGCGCCAGAGTGACTACTGGATCGTCATCAACATTTCTCACCACGCCTTGCACGTTGACACGATCGAGCAAAGATTGCAAAGCACTGAAAGTGGTCGTTCCCATTCCGATTAGCAATACATTTGCCATTTCCCACCTTCCTTTACAGCAATTGCACGAATTCCATGGCTGCGCCTGTGGATTGCCGCCAAATCGCTTCGGCCGCTTTCAGTCCTCCGGTTTGCAGGCGGATAATTGGTTCCGGTCCTACTCCTGAAGGCAGAATTCCCATATGTCCCGATTTCGGCTCGATTTCCGGGCAGATCGGGATGTTTTGAGCTAATAAACTGGGTCGATCGATGTCTCCCCAATACTGAGCCACCAAAGCGCCCGGCCACTTCTTCGCTATTGCTTCTGTATCTGTAGCCGATAAGACTGGCTCCGCTTGCGGTTGCAGGGCTACTAAAATGGCATCGTAGGCTCGATCGCTCGGCGCGACGGCCAGTAGATCGACGGTATCGACGCTAGCGCCAGCCTGCAATAAACCTCGCTCGATAAACGATCGAAAAGGGTTATCGCACAGCAACAACACGTTACTCTTGTAAACGGCAATTCCGGCATCCAGTAATAGTTTGACCGCCATGATTCCCAAAAAGGAAAACACGTCTACGGCGGGATGCCGTTCGTTCACCCCTACCACCTGAATCCCTCGCTGGCGGCAAGCATTGAGGTCTAGATCCTCCGGTCTAAACTCCCAAGCCTCGTACATCAAGCCGATGACGGCATTGGGTTTCATCCACCCAATAGTTTCGGCATCCAGCGGCCGCAGGTGGCCGCTGTTAGTGATGATGTCAGCTTGACTGACGATATCTGGTGTTTTCTCGTCGATCCAGGCGATGCGATCGCTCACGCCAGCAAGTTCGGCCAAATGCCGCGTCAGAGCTTGTACCTCCTCGATCGTGCCGTAACGGCTATTTCGAGTCAGGGCGAAGACCTTCTCGGCTCCGGCGAGGGCTGCTACTACGGGCGTAACCGCATAAGCTCCAGTCGCTGCTTCCGTCAAGACGATCGCATTTTGCAGTTGCAAATCGCATTCTGCGATCGTCTGACGCATCAGATTAACCAGTCGCCGAGGATTTAAACCAGGACGGGGATCGCTCATTAAACCTTTACTCCCTGAAGCACGCTCTGAAGGCCTTCGGCCACGGTGCTAACTTGCGTTGGCGTTAGTTCTGGATACATCGGCAACGACAGCACTTCCGCAGCGGCTAGTTCCGACTGGGGAAAATCTCCGGCTTTATAGCCTAAATCGGCATAAGCAACTTGCAAGTGTACGGGAATCGGGTAGTGAATGCCTGTTTGGATGCCCCGTTCGTTTAGCTGCTGTTGGATGGCCTCCCGATTTGACAAGCGCACGGGGTAGACGTGGTAAACGTGATGGCTGTACGGCATGGCGGTGGGAGTTTTGACCCCCGAATCGGCTAACAGTTTGTCGTACTGCGCGGCGTGGCTGCGGCGGGCTTCCGTCCACTTATCTAAATGACGCAACTTCACCCGCAAAATTGCCCCTTGTACCCCATCCATCCGGTAGTTATAGCCTTTGAGGACGTGATGGTATCGGCGTTCTTGCCCCCAGTCTCGCAGCATCCGCATCGTCTTGGCATATTCGGGATTGCTGGTGACGACCGCGCCACCTTCTCCATAAGCTCCTAAGTTCTTGCCGGGATAGAAACTGAAACAGCCGATGTCGCCAATACTGCCGACCCGCTGGCCCTTATACTCGGCCCGATGAGCTTGAGCCGCATCTTCAATGACAACCAAACCGTGGCGGCGAGCGATCTCTAAAATCGGCTCCATATCGGCAGGTTGACCGTATAAATGGACTGGGAGAATCGCTTTAGTTTTAGGAGTGATGGCCTGTTCGATTTGGGTCGCATCCATCGTGTAGGAAACCGGATCGATATCGACGAAAACAGGGGTAGCTCCGGTGTAACAAATGGCCGCGACGGTAGCCACAAAGGTAAAAGGAACCGTAATTACTTCGTCGCCAGGACCTATCCCCGCTGCTAGTAATGCTAAATGCAGGGCGCTAGTTCCCGTATTGACGGCAATGGCCTCATTCGCTTGGCAATAGTCAGCAAATTCTTGCTCGAACGCTGTCACCTCGCTGCCCAAAACGAATTGGGTACTTTCTAAAACGTTGATGACGGCGGGATCGATTTCTTCTTTAATACTCAAATATTGAGCTTTGAGATCTACAAATGGAATCACGCTGCTACCTCTGCTAAATTTAGTTTGACTAGTTTACCGTGCTGCTTCATCGACTCAGTGGCCGCTTCTAGAATTCTCAATACCCGCAATCCGGCATGGCCGTCGGTAATCGGGCGATCGCCAGTTCTAATACAATCGACAAAGTGCGCTCCTTCCGCCCGCAGGGCTTCGGTTACTTCCAAATAAGGTGCCCACATATCGCCAGCGCGGTAGCCGATCGACATCTGATACATATTTTCAGAATTAGCATTGCCGTTGAGGGTAATGCCCTTGTCGTACACCTTGATTTTTTCGCTCGGTTCTAAGTCATCGTAGACGATCATCCGCTGGCTGCCGCCGATCATAGTGCGGCGCACCTTCACTGGGGCCAGCCAGTTGACGTTGATATGAGCCATTAAGTTATCTTCAAAAAACAAGGTCAAGTAGGCGAGATTTTCTACTTTTCCAGCTACGTGACTCATCCCGGTTGCCGACACCGCATAAGGCTGAGAGGGCAGCACGTAATCCATAATCGACAGGTCGTGGACGGCTAGATCCCAAATGACGTTGACATCGTGCTGGAATAAACCCAGATTGACCCGCACCGAATCGTAGTAGTAAATATCCCCAATCGTCTTATTGACCACCAAATCGCGCATTTTGCGGACGGCACCCGTATAGACGAAGGTATGATCGACCATCAAGATTAGCTGGCGGCGCTCGGCCTCGTCGATCAGCCTTTGACCTTGTTCGGAAGAGACTGCCATCGGCTTTTCTACCATGACGTGCTTGCCAGCTTGCAAGGCGGCCAAAGCGAGGTCGAAGTGAGAAGAAACCGGAGTCGCGATCGCTACGGCATGGATTTCGGGATTATTGAAGATATCTTGACAATTAGTTGTCACCTGAATGGTGGGATATCTGGCTTGGGCTTTGGCTAGCAATTCCGAGCGGAAATCGCTGACCATTTTCACCTCAGCATCCGGAAGTTCCATAAAGTTTCTGACTAGATTCGGACCCCAATAGCCGTAACCGATGACACCGATATTAATGTTGCCCATAACTTTTTATTAGCTCGCTAATTAAGAACGATTTATTGGTGGTTATTTGCTGCTGCTGAAACTAAACGGCGATCGCGAACATCGCCGACTACTCGCGCCGGAACTCCGACGACAATTGCATAATCTGGTACGTCTTTAGTAACCACGGCTCCCGCGCCGATCGTGGCTCGGTTGCCGATAGTTATTCCCGGTAAAATCGTGGCATTACTGCCGATCGATGCCCCCCGTTTGACCAAAGTTTTTACTACTTGCCAGTCGGCTTCGGTTTGCAAGCTGCCGTCTTCATTAGTAGCTTGCGGGTAAAGATCGTTGGTGAACATGACCCCGTGACCGACAAACACTTCATCTTCGATCGTCACCCCTTCGCACAAAAAGCTGTGAGAAGAAATTTTGCATCGTTTGCCAATACTCGTACCTTTTTGAATCTCTACAAATGCTCCAACTTTGGTATCTTCGTCAATTTCGCAACCATAAATATTGACTAAATCTGGTTGAAATATCTTGACGTTTGCTCCTAACTTAACATCGCTAGTAATGGCCATAGCTTATTTACTAATATTCCCATTATGTTGACTGAAAATTCATTTACTTGTTAGCAAATTAGTCGGACTCAACTACTTGCCAAACAGCATCTTCTAAGTAGACGCATTCATCTCTTTCCCATTCATATTCTTCTCTCTCGCGCTTATACATACTGACTTCAAACGAGCAAACATTTCTCAGATTTTCTAACAGCGTACTTCCCCGTCTTTGGGAAAACCAAGTCCTTAAAGTATAAGAACCCATGTAGAGCCGAAATTTAGGAATCTCGCAGCGCAGGATAAACGTTCCCGACTGGCGATAAAAGGGGGCGTTGGATTTGTCGAACCAAAAAATACAAACAGATTGGTCCAGTTCGTTTATCACTTGAAAAGAAAACCACAAACTCTCATGAGGCTGAACTATTGTGAGAGCAAACTCAAAAACGATCGGTTCGCCCCAAAAATGCACTCCGCCCTCATCAGAAGTATGTACCCGCATCCAAGCGACATGATTGCCAGTTTTTTCCGGTGGGGCTTGATAATAAGCTGCTTCTTCTGGTGGTTTATCGCTATTGAGATATAAATGTACGGCCTTATCTGTCCTGCCATCAAATTGCACGTTGCCTTGGGAAAGTAATATGCAACGGTGGGTTAGCTGAGCGATAGCCTGCATACTATGGCTGACAAACAGCACCGTCCGTCCTTCTTTAGTAGCCACATCTCCCATTTTCCCCAGGCACTTTTTTTGAAAGGCCGAATCGCCCACGGCTAGGACTTCATCAACAATTAAAATTTCTGGCTCTAAGTGAGCGGCAACAGCAAAAGCTAGACGCACGTACATTCCAGAAGAATAACGCTTCACTGGAGTATCTAAAAATTTATCGATCTCTGCAAAGGCGACAATCTCATCAAACTTCCTCTTAATCTCTACCTTGCTCATGCCTAAAATTGCGCCATTGAGGTAGATATTTTCCCGGCCGCTCAACTCAGGATGGAACCCCGTTCCCACCTCTAACAGGCTGGCAATCCGCCCTTGAATAGATACCTGTCCCTTGGTCGGTTCTGTAATCCGACTTAAAATTTTCAGCAAAGTAGATTTGCCCGCGCCGTTGCGACCGATAACGCCAATACATTCGCCCTGCTCGATCTCAAAGGATACGTCTTTGAGCGCCCAAAATTCCTCGCGGTTAGAATTGAATGCTGACTTTCCTGAAGGTTTGATTAGTTTATGACTGAGAGATTTGGCACTATTAGTAATCGTCTCTCGTAAGGTTTTGGTGCCGCGATTATCTTGGTGGGATAAGATATACTTCTTACCCAGGTTTTTTACTTGAATTACTGTTTCAGGCATACTGATTTGGAGGATCTAAATTGGATATACTGTCCCAACTTCTAATACCTAAGCGATCTCGATCGGCAAATTCTAAAGTTTGGCAAGCTGACGACTAAATCACATCAGCAAAAGTTCGCTCCATCTTCCGGAAGTACCAAATTCCAGTGATAAATACTAGGACGACTAAACTCAGCGACAGCAGAAATCCCGGCATATAGATCTCGGTCGAGCCGCCCAAAATTGCCCAGCGGAAGCCATCGATCACTCCCACCATGGGGTTTAAAGAATAGAGCAACCGCCACTGCTCTGGCACGATGTTACTAGTAAACCCTACTGGCGATATATACAGCCCGAACTGGACGATAAAAGGAACTATATAG
Source organism: Cyanosarcina radialis HA8281-LM2 (assembly GCA_019359615.1). GTDB lineage: Bacteria > Cyanobacteriota > Cyanobacteriia > Cyanobacteriales > CCAP-1448 > Cyanosarcina > Cyanosarcina radialis. Next base: position 179,464 of record JAHHHA010000007.1, on the reverse strand, counting down.
CGAAAATCTCGATATTCTACGTTCAGCGCCGCCATCCACAATCCCGCACCCATGGCAGCAGCAAAAGCGATCGCAATAAATAACGGCAAGGTCAAGATCCGCCAGTCGGGGACGAAGTTATACCAGGCCATTAGTCCCAGCATAATCATTCCAGAAATCATGAAATCAACAAAACTAACGATCGCCGCACTAGCTGGTACGATCAAGCGGGGAAAGTACACCTTAGAAATTAAATTAGAATTGCTAATCAGGCTATTACTGCACTCTGAAAGAGAGTTAGCAAAAAACTGCCAGGGCAACATCGCCGCAAATACTAAAATTGGATAGGGAATACCTCCAGATGGTAATTTAGCTAAATTGCCAAACACAATTGTAAATACGACCATGGTTAAAAACGGTCGAATTAATGCCCAAGCAATCCCGATAGTAGTTTGCTTGTAGCGTACCAAGATGTCGCGCCAAGACAGGAAATAAAATAATTCTCGATATCGCCACAGATCTTGCCAGTATTGTTTTTCGGTACGACCTGCCTCGATCGTTAATTTTGCTGGCATGGGATGCTTTAAGGGTTTATTATTCATGGTACTGATATAGTTCCCAAAAAATCCTGTAAAATTGAAACTCTAACCAGAAAACTTAAGAGTTAAAAGTTGGTTAGCGATCGCTTTGCCGATCTCTAAAGAAGAGGTCGCTGCGGGAGAGGGGGCGTTGCAAATATGCACCGAGCGCTGATTTTTAACGATTAAGAAGTCTTCTACTAACTTACCTTCGGGTGCGAGAGCTTGCGCTCTTACGCCTGCATGGGTGGGCATCAGATCTTCAGAGCGCACTTCTGGAATTAACCGCTGGAGGCTGCGCGTAAAGGCGGCCTTGCTAAACGAGCGAATTATTTCCTGTATGCCTTCATCGGCGTGTTTGGCGGCTAATTTCCAGAAACCAGGATAAGTCATGACTTCCACAAAATCTTTCAGGTCGAAGTCGCTCTTGCGGTATCCTTCTCGTTTGAGGCTGAGGACGGCATTCGGTCCGGCGTGAACGCTACCATCGATCGCGCGGGTGAAATGCACGCCTAAAAACGGAAAGTTAGGATTCGGAACCGGATAAATCAGATTTTTGACTAAATATCGTTTTTCCGGCTTCAGTTCGTAATATTCTCCTCGAAAGGGAACGATTTGCGACTGAGGATCTACCCCATCTAGTTTAGCTACGCGATCGCTGTGCAACCCAGCACAGTTGATCGTCCAACGAGTGGCAAAATTACCGTTGTTGGTTTCTAGGATCTGCACGTCGCCTCTAGTAACAATGCGTTCCACTTTAGTCTTGAGATGAATTTCTCCACCCCGAAGCCTGACTAGCTCGGCATATTTTTGAGCGACTTGTTTGTAGTCAACAATCCCAGTAGAAAAAACTTTAATTCCTGCCAAACAATTAACATATGGCTCGATTTCTCTAACCTCTTCGGCTGTAAGTTTGGCTACTTTGATGCCGTTATCTAAACCACGTTGATAGAGATTTTCTAGCAACGGCAGTTCTTCTGGTTCGGTAGCGACGACGATCTTACCGCAAACTTCAAAATTGATGTCATGCTGCTGGCAGAATTGCACCATAGAATCAGCACCTGCACGGCAAAACTTAGCTTTGAAACTTCCTGGTTTGTAATAGATGCCAGAATGAATTACGCCGCTATTGTTACCCGTTTGGTGATGAGCCAAGCAATTCTCTTTCTCTAACACAGTAATGCGAGCATCGGGATAGCGATCGCCTACAGCCATTGCGGTCGAGAGGCCGACAATTCCACCTCCAATAATGGCGATGTCATACATAAATGGTTTTTCCTAAGTCAGAGCGATAAATAGTTCCTGCCTACCCCGAAACCCCGATCGGCACAGATGAAAGCAGAGAGCGCGTGGCTGCAATCTCCTATAGTTAATGATTCCCCCAAAAACTATAAAAATTGCGATCGCTAGGTCAATTTTTGCGGTTTTTTAAAAAGAGTGGGAGGATCTCGATCGAGATCCTCCCACTTTTAGCTATTGGGTTTACTTCGATCGAATTCAAGCCAATCCCACCAATTCGGCGCTCAATTCCCACAACCGCTTGGACCTGAAGTCGTCGCGGGCTTGGGGAGAAACCGTTTGCTTGAATGCCTGACGGCCTTCTTTTTGGCGATTTCCCCAACTCCAATAAGCCCCTGATTGATTGAAGTCGGGATCGGCCACTACATCTGCTAGCCTTTCGCCAGCAAGTTCCTGAGATACATACCCCTTGGTAATATACTTCTGGAACAGAGGGAAGAGCTTTTGAAACAAAGGATAGTGGTTGCGGAATAAGGGCGTATCGGCTACGCACCCTGGATAGAACGAACTAAAAGTGATATTGGTTGAATCGTGATAGCGGCGGTGCAATTCTCGCATCGTCAAGACATTACAAACTTTGCTGTCTTTATAAGCCTTAACCGATTCAAAATCCTTGCCGTCGATCATTGAAACTGGCTCTTTAAACCCAGCTTCAAAGCCTTCTAAATTCCCTAAATCGGGACGCGGGTAAACCTTGCCGCCCAACTCTTCGGGGTTGTGAGTTACAGTTCCCAAAATCACCAGCCGCTTATCTGTAAAAGGCGACTGCTTCAGGTCTTCTAGCAACAAGTTGCACAGCAGGAAATGCCCCAAATGATTTGTGGCCATGCTCAGTTCGTATCCTTCCGGGCTGCGCATGGGTTCCTTCAATAAGGGCATATAAATCGCGGCGTTACACACCAAAGCTCTCAATTGCCGACCAGTCGCCCGAAAATTAGCCACAAACTGGCGCACGCTTTGTAAGGAGGCCAGATCGACATACATGAGGCTGTAATTCTCTGGGGACATTCCCGACTCTTGAGCCGCTTGTTCGGCTTTGGCTAAATTGCGACACGCCATGACGACGTGCCATCCCCTTTCGGCTAAGGCTTTCGCCCCATACAAACCAACGCCTGATGAAGTTCCGGTAATAATGACCGTCGGTTGCGAATCTTGTCCCATTTTATTAACTCCGTTGCCCGTGCTAGCTATCTCGATCGGTTGTTCTTATGTTTCGAGGTTATCAAAAATTGGGGTTCGCATCTTAATTTGCGTTAAGGGCTGTAACAATTGCCGTAGCGATCGCTTCTTCCCCATCTTTAGCCAGCACTTCCGATTTTCGTGGTGGCTGCAAGCTTCGATCGAGAAACTCCCAGTTACTCTCAAAAAACTCGCTCGGAGTGACAATTTGATGTCGAGCGTAGTCTTGAATTCCGCCCAGCAGAAACGGAGATTCGGCAAAGTCTTTGCGGGTGAGGGAAACTATGGGGGTATCTAATCGCAAAGCCTCAGCAAACGTGCTGTAACCCGGTTTAGAAATTACTCGCCCGCAAACTGGCATTAAATCGACCGGACGGTATTGGCGATCGATAATTTTGATTAAATTGGGTAAATCGGGCGCTTGGGAATCGAAAGTAATAAATTGCCAATCGGGGAATCGCTGCAAATTGTCGTAGGGAATTTGTTGTAACCCCAATCCCCCGAAGGAAAGCAATATCGTTTTATCCTGAGAAGCAGTAATTTGAAAAGTTGCTAGCAGGCGATCGTTGCTATATTTGGGCGTTCCACCAGTTAAACCGACATCAGTAATAACAGGAAAAGAACTCATTGGCTCGTGGAGAGGCAAGCGAAATAAGCGATCGCATTGGCTGTAACACTGCTCGATCCAATCGGCGATCTCGATAAATTCTCCTTGCCAATCTCGATAGATAAAATCCCAACCAAAATTGCCCATCATCCAACAAGGGATATCGGCAGCGCGAGCGATTACTGGTGCTAGAGGCGGAATATCTGCCAAAATTAATCTCACCCGATTTTGGCGAATAAAGTTAACTTCTCCAGCCACGATCGATCGCTGTTGTTGTTGAATTTGCCGCAGTTTTTCTAAAGTGGCAGGTTTATCCATCTGCAAGCTATCGGCTTGGATGACACCGACATCAAAACCACGGGGACGATGGATGAAATCGCCTGAAATGTATGACTCTAACAACCAACGCGGTGTGGTTGTCACCAAAATCGTCAGGATTTCTGGATCTAATTGCTGAACTTTAGCGACTACAGATGCAGCCCTTACAGCATGACCGAAACCATGATTGGTAATGGCGACGTATAAAACTGGACGAGACATAGGGGAGAGGGAGATGGGGAGATGGGGAGATGGGGAGATGGCGAAGAGGTCGAAGAAAATTCTTAACTCCACACTTCTGTACAGACGTTGCATGCAACGTCTGTACCTTCTAAACTTCTAAACTTCTGAACTTCTGAACTTCTGAACTCCTGAACTAGTTGTACAATATGACGGTTGAACTATAGGGCGGACTGTGCTCGATCGATATACTTTGCCCGAAATGGGCGACCTGTGGACGGAAACCTATAAGCTGAAAACTTGGCTTCAAGTAGAAATCGCAGTCTGTGAAGCTCAAGCGGAATTGGGATACATTCCCAAAGAGGCATTAGCAGAAATCAAGCAAAAGGCTAATTTCAATCCCCAGCGGGTGCTAGAAATTGAAGCCGAAGTTCGCCACGATGTCATAGCTTTCCTCACCAATGTTAACGAGTACGTCGGCGATGCTGGACGCTACATTCATTTGGGTTTGACTAGTTCCGACGTGCTAGATACGGCTTTGGCATTGCAAATGGTAGCTAGTTTAAACGTACTGCTGGCCCGTTTGGAAGATGCGATCCAAGCCATTCGCTATCAGGCACAGCAACATCGAAACACATTTGCGATCGGTCGATCGCATGGAATTCACGCCGAACCGATTACTTTTGGGTTTAAATTGGCAGGTTGGCTGGCAGAAATGCTGCGTCACCGCGATCGATTGGTGCGTTTGCGCAACCAAATTGGTGTCGGCAAGATTTCTGGGGCGGTGGGGACGTATGCCAATATCGAACCGAGGGTAGAATCCCTCGCTTGTCAAAAATTGGGACTCCAACCCGATACGGCTTCGACTCAAGTAATTTCTCGCGATCGCCATGCCGAATTCGTCCAAACCTTAGCTTTACTAGGAGCCTCGATCGAACGCTTTGCCGTAGAAATCCGCAATTTGCAGCGCACGGATGTTTTAGAAGTAGAAGAATTTTTTGCCAAAGGGCAAAAAGGTTCATCAGCTATGCCCCACAAGCGCAACCCAATTCGTTCCGAGAGGTTGACGGGAATGGCGAGGATTTTAAGATCTCATGCGATCGCGGCTTTAGAAAATGTCGCTCTGTGGCATGAAAGAGATATTTCTCACAGTTCTGTCGAACGGGTAATTCTGCCCGATGTTTGCATTCTGACTCACTTCATGTTGGTAGAAACTGCCGACTTAATCAAACATTTGTTGGTTTACCCCGAAAACATGGCCAGGAACATGAATTGCTATGGGGGCGTAGTTTTCAGTCAACGAGTGCTGCTAGCTTTAGTCGAGAAAGGGATGAATCGAGAAGAAGCTTATGCGATCGTCCAAGAAAATGCCCATCAAGCCTGGAATCGACGGGAAGGAAACTTCCATGAAAGCATCGCCAAAGACCCCCGCGTGGCTCAGTACCTATCTTCTGAGGAAGTCGAGGACTGTTTCGATCCTCAGCACCATTTGCGGCATTTAGATGAGATTTATCAACGTCTGAATATTTAGGATTTGGTTTTTTCCCCTAATATTCAGGAAATATACACTCGCATTTTAGATTACCAGAAGATTCAATTCCTCCATTTTCTATCCTTTTCAAGAATTGCTCCCAGAACTCTATCGCGAGTTTGAGTTGATTTAGGGTAAACTCCTGGGGTTCTCCATCATCTTCTGAAAATTTGTCAATGTACTCGTTTGCAATCACAACGCTAGTAGAACTTGCTTTTGTGTCTCGAAACCATACATCAATCGAATTGATTGAAAAATGATGCTTATCAGGACTTTTCTGTTCGCGGTTTGAGGATTCAACCTGTTCAATAATAGATTGAAGACATACTAATGACTTCTCGGATACTTGACTAACCAAGCTAAGCAGTGTCTCAGTAACTGAAGAATCAATGTCTCCATTTTGGTTGACACAACGTAATAAAGGCATATAGCCTACATTAGGTTTAGTCCATACATAGGCAACAAGTTTTTTCATAGTATCAAGCTAAAATGGTGCGTTACGACGAATTGTTGAATTTAAGTCAGAGTAAAGATTATCGCCGTCTAACGCACCCTACTGGAACTTCTGATATTCCACATCGACACGCATCTTTCTCCCCTCTCCCAAGCTTGGGAGAGGGGCTGGGGGTGAGGGCTGTTCGTCAAATCTTGCTATGCCAGTAACTTCTCCATCACAAAATTCCTTAATTTAATTTTCTTCCGCTCTACTTCTTGGTCTTGAACGGTTACAAAACCCTGCTTTTCAAAGAAAGGTTTAGCCGTAATACTAGCTTCTACAAACAGGCGATCGATCCGTAATAACTTTGCCTTCAGTTCGAGGTGCTGGTAAAGTTTGTTGCCGATTCCTTGCCCTTGATATTGGCAGTGGCAATAAAAACAATCGATATGACCGTTCCCCTCTAATTGAATAAAGCCGACAATTACCTCGTCAATCGTTCCCACATAAGTAAATTTGCTACTTAATTTTTGTCGCCAAAATTCTAGATCTATATCTTTTGATGCCCAAGCATCGACTTGTTCTTGGGTATAATCTCGAATATTAATCTGATGAACGGTGTCATAGAATAATTGGGCGATCGCTGGAGTATCGCTAGAAATATATTCTCTAATAATCATTTGCTAACCTCCCAGTTTAGCAAAAAAAATTAAAGCTATTCTAAGAAAACTGCTACTCGAAAGCCGATAGTTCTATACCTATAAACAGGAGAATACCGATACCGATAAGCACTACGACAAACTAAAGGCAAAGAGTGCCAGGAACCGCCGCGAAACACTCGATAATTATCATTACCATCAACTTGCCAAACGCTACCATCATTGGGAGCATTGCGATAATTTAAATGCCAAGGATCGGCGCACCATTCCCAAACTAGCCCGTGCATATCGTACAAGCCAAAAGCATTAGCTACGGGAAAATTACCAACAGCAGTTGTCTCCCAGTAATATCTACCTTTAGGACCAGAAGCATAATTATAGTTACCGTCGTAGTTAGCTAATTCTGGGGTGATAGTTTCGCCAAAGTGAAAGGGGGTAGTAGTGCCAGCACGACAGGCATATTCCCATTGGGCTTCGCTGGGTAAAAAATATTCTCTGCCCGTTTCTCTAGATAATCTGGCACAAAATTCCATGGCATCGAGCCAAGAGATCGTTTCTACCGGGCGATTAGCACCTTTGAATTTAGATGGATCTGGATTGAGCGCCGATTTGACTTCAGGTAAAGCAGCTATTCTTTGCCATTGTGCTTGAGTTACTGGATATTTTCCCAAAAAGAAAGGCGCTACAGTGACTTGGTGTTGCGGACCTTCATAGCTATCTCTTTCTTTTTCTGTATCTGGCGAACCCATCATAAACGTACCGCCAGGAATGGATACCATTTCCAGCACTACCTGTTTGCCTAAATCTTCACTAAAATATTCTGCTTGGGCGCAAAGGCGAATAATTTCTTCTCCGCGATCGTCGATCGTCAAAGTATTAAATTTAAATAATTTTAAGTTGGGTTTATCGATCCCCACAAAGGTCGATTGAGTTGTTGAGTAGCTTGCGGGTGAAATGACCTTCTCAGGAACCAACGAGTGTAAATCTTGCAAAACAGCATCGGCAGATTGATATCGCTTAGTAATATCTTGCATTAAGTTATCTAAAATTCGTCCCAAGCCTTCATCGATCGCAATATTTCTGGCAGCCAGTTTTTCTCGCCACAGCCATCGCGATTCCCTCGCATTAAACAAGTAAATCGGATGTTTGCCTGTTAGCAAATGAAGGCTAGTTGCACCTAAGCTAAATAGATCGCTAGCCGGATAAGCTTGACCGTAAAGCATTTGTTCGCTGGGAGCATAACCTAGAGTTCCGGTGGTCGTTCCCATCTTGGTGGTCATTCTTTCTGTGAGTTCTTTAGAAACCCCAAAATCTATCAATACCAGTTTGCGATCGCTTTCCCGACGGATGATGTTCTCAGGCTTGAGATCGCGGTGAACGACTTGCTTTTGATGAATAAATTGCAGAACTGGTAATAAATCTAATAATATTTCTTTAATTTTAGTTTCATTAAAACAACCTTCTTCAGCTAATTCTTGTAAAAGGGTACGCCCTTTAATAAACTGTTGAATTAGATATAAATGACTGGCTTCTTCAAAATAATCAAATAAAGTAGGAATCTGAGAATTTTCTTCTAGTTGCAGCAATCTTTCAGCTTCCTGATTGAATAATTCGATCGCTCTATCTAAGGTTTCTAGGTTTTCTTGTGCTTCTCCTGTCGGCCAAAATTGTTTGACGACACAAAGAGCATTTAGACGGCGCGTATCTTCAGCTAAATAAGTTTTGCTGAAACCACCGCTTCCCAAGGGTTTAACAACTCGATATCGCTTAGCTAACAGCGGTATGAGTTTAGTTCCACAACTTTGACACGAGACGTTATCATCAGAATTATCGGGATGACGGCAATTAGGGTTCAGGCAGTAAATCATAATAAGAAGAATACAGGAGTTCAGGAGTTCAGAAGTTCAGAAGTTCAGGAATTCAGAAGTTCAGCAGAATATAGGAGAATAGAATAAACTAGCTATTTTCTGGTCTTAGCTATTACTTATTACTTATTACTTAACTCCTCCTGGAGTTAGTAAAATTAGTTGCTGACTTAACAGCGATCGCACTCCGTCTAGATCTAAATCCATACTATTTAGAATCTCTCCAATAGGGCGACGCTCTGCTGAATTTATTTCGCATAATTTGAGAAACTCAAATTCACTATCTGATAACTTAACTAACTGATAATCGTAATTAAACAAACTTTGGCTAGGCCAGCCATGCAAGCAAGAATTTAATTCTGGAATTGCTGCTTTTAGCCTTTCATCAGACGACCAATCTACTCGTTTTAATGGCGGTCTAGTTAGAAAAAATTCATAGTGGCTGACGACCTCTGGATCTAACAGTTCGAGCAACCGATAAAGTTGGCGTTCGCTCAAATCTTTGGCTCGTGCTATCAACTCTGGATTATTTCCCAAAAGTCTTTCTAATTGCCAATTTTGAGGATTAGAAAACCCGATAAAATCTAACCCAGAAGCATCAATTAATTCAAATAACGTATCGATATTATAATCGACTTCTTGAGGGTGAACGTACATATCAGCAAAGCAAGCATCTCGCTGATTTTCCCAAGACCAGCGTTCTTTTTCTCGCTTGACGAGACGATTGTTTTCTGGCAAAGCCGCAAATATTTGTCGTCCCAAATTTACCCCATCTCGGTAGTCTCCCCGCTGCTCCCCTTGAAGAATAGCGATCGCTTCCTGCATCAGTTTGATTTCCCACCTGCCCAACTCTCCATACACGAAAACGTGCATCAATCCCCCAGGCGCTAACTTGGCAGCCAGAGATTTAATTCCCCTGTGCGGATCGGGTAAATGGTGCAGCACCCCGACGCAGTTAATCAGATCGAACTCCCCCGGTAACTGCTGGGCATCGTACAAGCTGAGGTGATGAAATTCAACCCGATCTGCCCCAGAACGCTGACAGCGCTCTCTCGCTACCGACAGCGCCCCAGCACTCAAATCGATACCCACAACTTTAGCTTGGGGATTGAGATGAACCAAATACTCCGTTCCGACACCCGTGCCGCAGCCAGCATCCAAAATCCTAATATCCTGCTTCTGCGGTTTTTGCCCGGTACAAAAGCTATAAGCAGTCAGCCAATTCCAGCGCCAGTTGTAACCAGGTGGTGGTTCGTCCAGTAAAGGTTCTGGAGGGAAAGGATAGGTATCGTAAAGGCGCTCGACAGCAGCACTGATGTTTTGCGGGATTTCCATAAACAGCGATCGCGAGAATACAGGAGTTCAGAATTCAGCATACCCCTGTTTCATTATGAGACAAGCATTTTCATTGGTGTCGATCGTTATATTGTCAGTTGTTAATTTTCTCCTCTGCTCCTCTGCCTCCCCTGCCTCCCCTGCCTCCCCTGCTCCGCCCTCTCTCCCTCTTATACCTCAGAGCATTTGCCGAACTCTAGTCCGAAACGATCTTAGGGCAGGACTTCTACCGATCGCAGCACTTTGTTCGATCGCCTCGGAAATCAGATCGACAACTGGCAGGTTGGGAAACGTAGGACTGATTTGAGCTTCCTGGTACTGACTAGCTTGCAGGATATTAATTTGCCGTCGATTATTCTCGTAGCGCCATAATTCAGGAACTCCCAGCATTCGATAAGCATCCAACTGAGTTTTTGAAGTGACATCGACTTCTATTGCCAGATCGGGAGGTGGATCGACAGTTAAGTCTATACGCTTTTTCCCTCTCATCGCTTGGTGACTTTGAATATAAAAACATTGGTCTGGTTCGATCCCGCTGGCCATTGCTTAACGCTTGAAAGTAGTCGAACCAAAACATTCGCAATCGATCGATGCCCCTTTTTTGACTAATTCTGTTTTATCAAGATCGGGCAGAAGACAGCAGGAATAATGCCCCATGCCCGCTCGGCTGAGCCTGCCGAAGCCCATGCCCCATGCCCTATGCCCTATACCCCATGCCCCTGCAACGTAACAAAACTTATCTTTTTTCTCAGTTATTGGGCCGCGATCGCATACGATCCTACTGTGGAGCAAAATAAAGGTTCTACACATTTCTTAAAAAAACAACGACAAGAACCCGAAACGTTCTAATCTAGAGGCTGACAGGGTTAAAAAATCAAAATAGAGGCAGTGCCGTTTCATCGATCCGAAGATGAACGTGGAGATAAGAGAAACCAAAACAGGCGAGAAAGACAAAGAAAGCAAGGAAGATAAAGAGGAAAAGCAGATATTTACTGCCTTCTCCCCCTCTTTCCCTCTCTCCCTCTCTCCCCCTCTCCCCCTCTCCCCCTCTTGAGATTAGCAACCCGATCGGGCTTAACACAGCAGCAATATTAATAAGGGAGCTTTAGAGATCTAATGAGTGTTAAGGCAAGTGGAGGAAGCTCGGTTGCGCGTCCGCAACTATATCAAACTTTACCGGTGGCCACGATTTCCCAGGCAGAACAGCAAGACCGCTTTTTACAAGGCGGAGAGCTTACCGAGTTAGCCAGTTATTTCCGTTCTGGCGCTCTCCGCCTTCAAATAGCAGAGATTCTCAGCCGGAACTCTGACTTAATCGTGTCTCGCGCCGCTAACCGGATTTTCACTGGCGGTTCGCCGATGTCTTTCTTAGAAAAGCCGCCAGAACCCGAAAAGGCCATGGTGGGCGTTCCAGAAACTAGTCGGTTGGGAACGGCTACCTTCGTGGAAGAGCGCAGCGGTTTTGTCGAGGGGCTGCGATCGATCTTTGCCACCCCCAGCAGCGGCCCGACCCCCTCTGGATTCCGCACGATCAATGTGTCTCGCTACGGTCCTGCAAACATGACCAAGAGCCTGCGGGATTTATCGTGGTTCTTGCGCTACGTCACCTATGCTTTAGTGGCAGGCGACCCCAATATCTTGGTGGTCAACACTCGCGGATTGCGGGAAATCATTGAAAATGCTTGCTCGACAGATGCCACGATCGTCGCTTTGCAAGAAATGCGGAGCGCCTGCTTGGGTTATATCCGTGGAGATAAAGATGGTGGTGAAATCGTCAAACAATACTTCGACGTGTTGTTGAACGAATTTAGAGCGCCTACCCCCTCAAACAAGCTGCGGCAGCGTTCTTCAGTAGACCAGCAAGGCCTGCAATTGCCTCTAATTTACGCCCTAGCAGCAGAACAACGGCAGAAATTCGCCATGAAACCGGGGCTATCTCCTTTAGAAAAAAATGAGATCGTCAAGGCTGCCTATCGGCAGGTGTTCGAGCGCGATATTACCCGCGCTTACAGCTTGGGGGTTTCCGACCTAGAATCCAAGGTCAAGGGCGGCAGCATCTCCATGAAGGAGTTTATCCGCCGCTTGGCGAAATCGCCTTTGTATCGCAAGAATTTCTTCGATCCTTACATCAACAGCCGCGCTCTCGAACTGGCGTTCCGGCACATTCTCGGTCGCGGTCCTTCTTCTCGCGAAGAAGTGCAGAGATACTTCTCGATCGTCTCTGAAGGTGGCTTGTCAGCCCTGGTAGACGCTTTAGTAGATTCTCAGGAATACTCTGACTATTTTGGCGAAGAAACCGTACCCTACATCCGGGGTTTGGGACAAGAAGCGCAAGAATGCCGCAACTGGGGACCGCAGCAAGATTTATTCAACTACAGCGCCCCGTTCCGCAAAATACCGCAGTTTCTCACGACCTTTGCCGCTTACGATCGGCCGCTGCCCGACCAGCACCCATACGGTTCTGGCAACGATCCCTTGGAAATTCAATTTGGGGCGATCTTCCCGAAAGAAACTCGCAATCCCAGCACCAGTCCTGCCCCATTTGGTAAGGATACCCGGCGGATTTTAATTCGCAACGGTCCGGGAATCGACAACCAAGTTGGCAACCCAAATGCTGTCGGCAAAGCTCCCGGTTCTCTGGGAGCCAAAGTGTTCAAGTTCGACCAAACTCCTAGCTTTACTGGATTTGGTGGCAAGCGCGGCCGGCCGATGCAGGGTACGAGCATCAAATTTTCGGAAAGCTCGGCTCAAACAGTAATTAAAGCTGCTTACCTGCAAGTTTTCGGGCGCGATGTCTACGACGGTCAGCGGCAAAAAGTCGCAGAAATCAAGCTGGAAAATGGCAACATCACCTTGCGGGAGTTCGTGCGGAGTCTAGCCAAGTCAGATGTCTTCCGGCAATTGTACTGGACACCGCTTTACGTCTGTAAGGCGATCGAATACATCCATCGCCGCCTGTTAGGTCGTCCCACTTTCGGCCGGGCCGAGATGAATAAGTATTTCGATCTAGCTTCTAAGAAAGGTTTCTACGCCTTAGTAGATGCGATGATCGATAGCAGCGAATACGCCGAAGCCTTTGGAGAAGATACCATTCCTTACGAACGCTACCTCACCCCAGGAGGTTTGGCCATGCGATCGCTGCGGGCTGGTAGCATTGCTAATGAAGCCACGGCTCGGATGGAGAAGAAGGTAGAAACTCCTGCCTTTATCACTGCTGGTCAAGTTACCGAAGCTCGCTCGGCAGCAGATATCGAGTTCCGCAGCAACCAAGGTGTCAACAAGCAGCGCCAACAAACCAAGATCTTCAAGCTGCTCGATCGTGGCGACAAGCCAGCGGTCAAGACCTTAATCGGTGCAGCCTATCGGCAGATTTTCGAGCGCGATGTCGCTCCCTATATCGTGCAGAACGAATTCTCGGTTTGGGAAACCAAGTTGAGCAACGGCGAAATCAACGTCAAAGAGTTTATCGAGCGCTTGGGTTGGTCGAGCCTTTACATCAAAGAGTTCTACACCCCCTACCCCAACACCAAAGTCATCGAATTGGGAACCAAGCACTTCTTGGGACGCGCCCCGCTAGATCAGGCAGAAATTCGCAAATACAACCAAGTTCTAGCTACAGGCGGAATTCGGGCTTTTGTGAGTGCCATGGTCAACAGCATGGAATACTTGCAAGTCTTCAATGAAGATGTGGTGCCCTATCGTCGCTTCCCAACTCTGCCAGCGGCCAACTTCCCGAACACGGAAAAACTTTACAATCAACTCACCAAACAAAACGATGAATTGGTCGTACCGTCGTTCAAACCAGTCAAGGCTCGCATGGATGGCTCGAAAATGCCACTGATGGCCAAATCGATGGCAGACATGGCAGCCCAAGCCCGCCAAACAGAAAAAAGTCAAGAGTCTTTGGTGGTAGGCTTAGGACGTTCTTCTGGTAGCAGCCAGGGGCAACAAGTAGCAGAAGTAGCAAACGCCCGCCGCCAAGCGGCAAGGATCTATCGCTTCACCCCAGGAATGCAATCTTGGGAAATCGAAGCGACGATCGAAGCGGTTTACGTTCAGGTAATGGATCTCTACAACGGTCAGATCGACGTTCGGTTCCGCCGTTCTGACTTAGAGAGCAAACTCGGCGGCGGTCAAATCTCAATTCGCGAGTTTGTCCGGCAATTGGCCAGTTCGGAAACTTACCGCGATCGCTTCTACACTCCTTACCCCAATGCCAAGGTCATCGAGTTCCTCTTCCGGCATCTCTTGGGACGGACTCCAGCTACCCAAGCAGAAATCAAGGATTACAATCAGTTGCTCACCGATCGCGGTTTGAAAGCCGTAGTCGATAGCTTAGTTGATAGTCCTGAGTACGCCCTCTATTTCGGCGAGGATGTCGTGCCTTACCAAAGGGTGCCCTCCGTGCCAGGTGGGAACTACTTGGGCAGCATCAAAGAGGCAACTGACTTGGTGGAACAGCCCTAATTTGCCCCAATGTAGAGACGTAGCAGTGCTACGTCTCTACATTGGGAAAATTATTTATGTTTCGGCCCGCCTGATGGCGGGCTATTTCTGTTGGATGTTTGTATAAAGTAACTTTATAATTCTGAACTTCTGAACTTCTGAACTCCTGAACTTCTTAAAAAAAATGTTACAAACTGTTAAGAATCACCCCAGAGTGCCAACGTAATGCCGGAAAATAATTTGCGGAAGCTAGCTGGCTCGCGAACCTTACGGCAACAACTGGGTTAACCAGATCGAGCCGAAAAGAAGCACGAGATCCAGCGTTCAATTGGCTTGCAGCCAGTTTTCAAACATCTGGTAATAAATTTTTTGGAGGAACCCCTCAATGAGTATCGTCACGAAATCGATCGTGAATGCTGATGCCGAAGCCCGCTATCTCAGCCCCGGCGAGTTAGATCGGATTAAAAGCTTTGTCACCTCTGGCGATCGCCGCGTCCGCATCGCTCAAACTTTGACAGATTCGCGCGATCGCATCGTCAAGCAAGCAGGCGACCAATTGTTCCAACAACGCCCCGATGTCGTTTCTCCTGGTGGCAACGCCTACGGTGAAGACATGACCGCTACTTGTCTGCGGGACCTCGATTACTACCTACGCTTGATCACCTACGGAATCGTAGCTGGCGATGTCACCCCGATCGAAGAAATCGGCATCGTGGGCGCTCGCGAAATGTACAAGTCCCTCGGCACCCCTGTCGATGCAGTTGCCGCTGGCGTTCGCGCTATGAAGAATGCTGCCACCTCAATGATGTCTGGTGACGATGCTTCTGAAGCTGCTTCTTACTTCGACTACGTAATTGGCGGTCTGCTGTAGGAATACGGTTAGAACTGAAAACTGCAAACTTATCAAGCGAGCTAAGGAAACAAAACCATGCAAGATGCAATTACTGCTGTCATCAACGCTTCTGACGTTCAAGGTAAATACCTGGACGGTTCGGCAATGGAAAAGCTAAAAGGTTATTTCAGCACTGGGGAACTGCGCGTGCGTGCAGCTACCTCCATCAGCGGTAACGCCGCCACCATCGTCAAGGAAGCCGTCGCTAAGTCCTTGTTGTACTCCGATACCACCCGTCCCGGTGGCAATATGTACACCTGCCGTCGCTATGCTGCTTGCATTCGCGATATGGACTATTTCTTGCGCTATGCCACCTATGCCATGCTAGCTGGCGATCCTTCTATCCTCGACGAGCGCGTTCTCAACGGCTTGAAAGAAACCTACAACTCCTTGGGCGTACCAGTTTCCACCACAGTGGGAGCTATCCAAGCGATGAAAGAAGTTACCGCTAGCCTAGTTGGCGCTGATGCTGGTAAGGAAATGGGTGTCTACCTCGACTATATCTGCTCTGGCTTGAGCTAAGTTGTAGGTTCCGAGTTAGGGTTCAAGGTTAAATCAAAACTCGAAACTTAAAACTTCTACTCGACAAAGTCTGGGAAGTTGACTGTGAGTGCTAGCTCCTCAATAGCTTATCTAGCCAATAAAAAGCAGTAGATGAGTTGTGAAGATCTAGTATTGGCTCTCAACTCCCAGACTTGTGATATTTAGAGCCAACGATAAAACTCTTTAAAATTGACAACACAGATAGTTCTAGCTGGAGAAGCAATCTTCAGTTGGGAAGTCAAAAGAAGTGCGATCGCTTCGATCGTGGAAGCGCCGCCAAATGAGAAAATTAGCATAGCTAACTAAAGAGCATCAAACTTCGTTTAGGAGAAACTTAACTCATGCGGATGTTTAAAGTTACAGCCTGCGTGCCCAGCCAAACCCGAATTCGCACCCAGCGGGAGTTGCAAAACACTTATTTCACCAAGCTAGTTCCCTACGACAATTGGTTCCGCGAACAGCAGCGGATTATGAAAATGGGAGGCAAAATCATTAAAGTCCAGCTTGCTACTGGTAAACCTGGTACCAATACTGGATTGCTCTAAAAATAGCGTTCCACATCACAAATTAGCTGAAACTAAAGGAGATCTAAACAGATCTCCTTTGGTTTATTGGGGGTTAAATATAGGCTTCCGATTAGTATAAACTGGTTTGCCCTCACCCCCAGCCCCTCTCCCAAGCTTGGGAGAGGGGAGCCAAAAGCGATCGCCCGATCTACGAGACTGTAACCCTGTTGCCAAGCAGAACCTCGATCGCTACAAATATCTGTAGATATCTTAGTACCATTGGGTGAAATACATTCTGTATAAAAACCTGCTTCTTTGGACGCAGCATAAATAGTTACAGACCAATTATGACGATATCGAGTTTCCGATTGAAAAGACTTAGCCATCAGGATATTTACTACTTCAACACAGGGCACCAATAAAAATATCAGCATCCAGAAATACACTGCCTTCTATATTCACGGATAAATTAAATTGCATCCTTCCATCCTTTAGGAATGGACCCACTTAAAACTGGGAGTGGTGGTAGCAGTGGTTGAGGCTTCACCAACACTGTTTCTCCCGTGGGCAGTTGTACGGTTAGTGCCTTCTCTTGCTGTAATACTCTTTGTAAGAATTCCTCGTCAGGATGGCTTTGGATGAGGATTTGGAGCAGTTGTTGGCGCTCTGTGGCTGATAGCGGTTGTATAGCTGCGATCGCAGCTTTAAGTTTTGGGGTCATAGGTACGATCGCAATTCAAGGGTAAAACGATTTGGTAACTCACGATAAAAGCCTGTTAACAGACACTAAAACGTTTGGGAATGCCAGTGGTGCGATCGCGCCTTCCTTCAGGGAATATTCTTCAACATACTTACCGTCTTGAGAATTTCTGAATATAATTATCTGCTTGGCAGATAAGTCTAAAATCCAATACTCTTGAATCCTAGCCGTGGCATAAATCGCCGTTTTGACATCCAAATCTTTCTTTAAGCTGGTTTTGGCAACTTCCACAATCCAAAAGATATCTTGAGGTGCGGGATGGCGATCGCTGTAGGATGATTCTGGCAGTCGGACGATCGCCATATCCGGTTCCGGTTCTGAGTCCGATAGAGTAATCGGACCGTTGAAGCGCACGTCGGCTTTGCCTAACAGCAACTCTTCTAAATATTTCGCCCCGCGTTTGGCGGTAGTGTAATGAATTGGCGTTTCTGGACTCATCTCAACAATTTCGCCTGCTAGCAATTCTACATGGCGATCGCGCAGAATCCCTGCCTCTATCATGCAATGATATTCATCTACAGACCATTTAGCCAACGTTTTCATAGCAAATGAGTAACCTGCCAGGTCATTTTTGACTTCATCGATCGGGACTTACTTCATTCCTCTGTTCTGCCGAACTCAGTTAAGCACTTCATTGCCTCTAATTTCTCTCGGATCTAAAGGATTTCTCCTGTGCTATTGCCATCATCAGTGTAGCTTACATCGTAGAACGCTCTCAGCTTCTCAATACGATTAAATTCACTTTGGCTCTTGATTCCAGTCAGCCAAGTGACATGGCTTTAGCTGGATGTCACCCTGATTTGAATAGGATTTTTAATTTTTATTTACCAAGCCAAAGAGAGGGTAGTGCGATCGAGATGCTCGCACTACCCGTTATGATGGTTGCTTCGATCGAATTTCCGATCTACCGCTACCAACTCGACATGATTTCCCGTGCGGCGGCTAAAGTGCGATCGATATCGGCTTCGGTATGAGCCAGGGAAGTAAACCCAGCCTCAAATTGAGAAGGTGCTAGGTAAATTCCCCTCTCTAACATCCCGCGATGGAAGCGGCTGAACTTAGTTAAGTCAGACTTTTTCGCATCTTCGTAATTATGAACCGGACCGGCGGTAAAGAACATCCCAAACATGGCGGAGATCGCACCGCCGCAAGCAGCATTCCCGGTTTCTTGAGCGATTTTCAGCCAGCCATCGGCTAGCTTACGAGTGATTTTTTCCAGATACTCGTAAGTCCCCGGTTTTTGCAATAACTCTAGTGTCTTAATTCCAGCCGTCATCGCTAAGGGGTTGCCAGATAGCGTCCCAGCCTGATACATCGGACCAGCAGGAGCCACCATCGACATGATATCTTTGCGACCGCCATATGCCCCTACAGGCAAGCCGCCGCCGATAACTTTGCCCAAGGTGGTCAAATCTGGAGTAATACCAAATTTTTCTTGAGCGCCGCCGTAGGCAATCCGAAAGCCTGTCATGACTTCATCGAATACCAGCAATGCGCCGTATTCTTTGGTAATTTCTCGCAAGCCTTCTAAAAATCCGGCATCTGGGGGAATAAAACCAGCATTGCCCACTACAGGCTCTAAAATTACCCCAGCAATTTCGTCAGGATTTTCAGCAAATAGGGCTTTGACGGCTTCTAAATCGTTGTAGGGGGCAGTTAGGGTGCTGCTGGTGACTGCTTTGGGCACTCCAGGAGAATCGGGAAGCCCCAGCGTGGCCACGCCCGACCCCGCCTTGACGAGGAACATATCGGCGTGTCCGTGGTAGCAGCCCTCAAACTTGATGACTTTCTCCCGGCCGGTGAAGGCTCGGATCAGCCGCAGAACTGCCATGCAAGCTTCGGTTCCAGAGTTGACAAACCGTACCATTTCGATACTGGGAACGGCATCGATCACCATTTCTGCCAGGACGTTTTCTAGCACCGAGGGCGCACCAAAGCTAGTGCCTTTTTCGAGGGCGGCGTGCAGCGCCCCGATCACTTCAGGATGGGTATGACCGCAAATTGCCGGTCCCCAAGTGCCAACGTAGTCGATGTATTGATTGCCATCGACATCCCAAACGTAGGCTCCTTGGACGCGATCGAATACTATCGGCTGTCCCCCAACTGATTTGAATGCCCGCACGGGAGAACTCACGCCTCCTGGCATCAGCTTTTGGGCGGCGGCAAAAATCTCTTCTGATTTAGTGGTGTTCAAATTCGTGGTGCTAATCAAAGATTAATCTCCTAGTCTTTTACCAATTTTCGATCGAGGTTTGTTAAGGTCTATCTCGCACCCATGAAAATCGCAGTCAAACAAACTAAACTCGCCCAGGCAGGTTTTAGTAACTTTTATCGATCTTAAGTCCGCACGGTCACACTCGATCCTTTTGTCCTTTGGGACAGCTAAAGTGGACTATCCCATAAGTCTGCCAAAATGCAAATTAAATTCCTATGAGGAGCGGGCGATTTGATTGGCTATTTTGTAGCTGTCGGTATATCTTAACGATAGTTGACACTCCTCGCGATAAATCGACGAGGATTCTAGCGGTTGTCTAAGACGGGGTTGAAACCACCGTCTTAGACGCATCACTAGGTAAGGGACTGTCATCGACCCCATCCCCTAGAACGGCAGCATCCATTACAGATACAACCTTCTGAAGTTCTAGCGGGCAGGCAAACCCTAGCCATTGTCCGATATTTTGAGCAGCATTCCAGTCAGCATGACACCGATAGCCATCAAAGCCAGTAAATTGATGTTTTTCCCGTTTGCCGATAACGCCATGGCGATGGTCTGACTTACTGGTGTAGGGGGCAGGAACCGATTGCACCGGAACGCCTGCACGAATCGCTTTGTAACGAGTAAAGATCTCAAGTTGATAAAACGCCCAACTATCGCGATTTTTAGCCGCGTCAGATTTAGTTTTCTTTCGCTGTTTCATAGTTTGACGGCAACCCGTCAATTCCTCGAAACGCAATCCCAGATGAAAATCTTGAGCGAATCTAACCAATTGCTTAGAAATCTCGTGATTGATTTGCGTGATGATTCGACGCTCGCGAGACTCAATTTGTTTTACCTTCTTGAGTTTTTTAGCTTGCTGCAATGCTTGCCTGGTTTGCTGAAATCGTCTTCTCAGAGATTTTACCTTCCGACCGTTCCAGAATTTCCCAAAGGACTTTGGCAGGGCTGCCACTGCAATATTATTTTGTCCTCTGTCAACTCCAATCCACCCCTTTACTTCTTCTGCGTCGGGAACTTCCATCGACACAGATATAAGTGCATACCAGATACCTTTCTTTGACTTGCACAACTTGATACTGCCAAGCTTGGCTTTCTTCTCAATGGCTTTATCTAAAATTTCGGTATGGGAAGCAGCATGGACAGATAGAGGAATTCGCCCTTTCTTCCCTCTTAACAGGTTGAAAGATACGGTGTAAAAGTCCCCATGTTTGGCTAGTTCGTAACTTTGGTTGTTGGTTTCTAGCCACATCCGCTGGAAATACTTAACTTTAGTTCTCGCATTCGTATTGCGGATGGTCTGGTTAATCCAGTTAGAACTAATTTCTATATGGTGAAAGGCAGCACTAGTTAACTGAGAACGCTCCTTTTTCTCCATCAACAACAGTTCGTTGGCGACAGATGTGTTGAGAGCGGTTAACCGCTCAAATTCAAGCGCCTTGACCTGATTGAGTCGATAAAAAGGAAGTTTTAAAGTTAGTGCTAAGCGTGCCATATTTTTATGGTAGCACAAATCTTGCAGTACGTTGTAAGATATATACAGAGGTTAAAGCTTCGGCTCTCTTCAACAAGCTCAAGGCAACGTCGCTCAGCTTTAACATCGAGCGAAGTCGCTCACTCGCAAGTTTCTTTTATATAGATTCTGTAACAGATGTCAAGTGCCAAATCAATCCCCTTAAGTGCAGCGATTCCAGTTGAAGAAATCCGTTACGACGATCGAGGGCTAGTTCCAGCCATTGTCCAAGATTACCTCGATGGCACGGTGTTGATGATGGCTTGGATGAATCGCGAGTCCCTCCATAAGACGATGACAACTGGAGAAACTTGGTTTTGGAGTCGTTCTCGCTCCGAGTTGTGGCATAAGGGAGCAACTTCCGGTCACGTTCAGAAAGTGCAAAGTCTGCGCTACGATTGCGATAGCGATGCGCTGCTAGTTACGGTCGAGCAAGTAGGAGATATTGCTTGTCATACGGGGGAACGGAGTTGCTTTCATCAACTAGATGGAATTAAAGCTGCACCTCCTGCCGATACATTATCCGAGTTGTTTGAGACGATCTGCGATCGCCGCGACAATCCGACAGCAAGTTCTTACACTTGCCAACTGTTTGCGGGTGGAGATAACAAAATTTTGAAGAAAATAGGAGAAGAGTCAGCCGAAGTGGTGATGGCTTGCAAAGATGACGACAAGGAGGCGATCGCTAACGAAGTTGCCGATCTGTTCTACCATACCCTAGTAGCTTTAGCTCACCATCAAGTCGATCTCAAAGCTGTTTATCGCCAATTACAAGAGCGTCGCCAGTAATATCGATAGTCCACAGGGGGATCTCAGAGCGAATTCGATCGAATAACTGTAGTGCGAGCGTCTCGCTCGCGATCGTCCTACAATCGCTACGGGTGAAAACTGCTATGAAGACTAACCGCCGACCGCAATATATTTAGTTTGATTAAATTATCTTGACGATTCTGGAGGCGATCGCCTAACCGTAGCTTTACTGTAGATGAATAGGCGATCGAGATCTACCGCCTCTGGCAATCAATCCCGATTCGGTAATTTCAGCCAAAAGTCTATTGACATCTGCTAGCAATTCTTTAAATTGGAATGTTTAGCGCCCCTGCTATTCGTGCAACTCTCATGCCCAAGCTTGTAATCGTTGAATCTCCCACTAAAGCTCGCACCATCCGCAACTACCTGCCCTCTAACTACCGAGTAGAGGCATCCATGGGTCACGTTCGCGATCTGCCTCCATCATCCAAGGACATTCCTGAAGAGTTTAAGGGAAAGAAATGGGCGGAGTTGGGGGTGAACGTCGAAGCTAACTTTGAACCCTTGTATATTATTCCTAAAGAGAAACAAAAAGTCGTCAAGCAGCTAAAAGATGCCCTGAAAGAAGCTGAGGAATTGGTACTGGCAACAGACGAAGATCGAGAAGGGGAGAGTATCAGTTGGCATTTACTGCAAGTGCTGAAACCGAAAATTCCGATCGTGCGGATGGTATTTCACGAAATCACTAAAGAAGCGATTCAATTGGCACTGAAAAACTGCCGCCAGATTGACGAGCAAGTAGTACGCGCTCAAGAAACGCGACGGATTTTAGACCGATTGGTGGGCTATACCCTTTCGCCCTTGCTCTGGAAGAAAATCTCTTGGGGATTATCAGCCGGTCGGGTACAGTCGGTAGCGGTCAGGTTGTTAGTCAATCGGGAACGCCAACGCCTCGCCTTCCATCAAGGTAGTTATTGGGATTTGAAGGCAATTCTAGAGGCTGTAGGCGAGGGACAAAAGGGTAAGAAAGAAAATACTTTTGAAGCTAAATTAATTGCCTTGGCGGGGATTAAGGTAGCCACAGGGAGCGATTTCGACCCGAATACCGGACAAATTATTGCGGGTCGGAACGTCAGACTATTAAATGAAGCCGAAGCTGTCGCCTTAAAAGAGAGGCTGGAAGACAAAACCTGGACGGTGACAGAAATTGAAGAACGAGCGGTGACTCGCAAGCCATCGCCACCGTTTACCACTTCAACCTTGCAACAAGAGTCAAACCGCAAGCTCCGGCTCTCTGCTAGAGATACGATGCGGGTCGCTCAAAGCCTTTACGAGCAAGGGTATATCACCTATATGCGGACGGATTCGGTGCATTTGTCCGACCAAGCGATCGCGGCTGCCCGCAGTTGTGTAGAACAAAAATACGGCAAAGAATACCTCAGCCCCAAACCCCGACAATACACCACTAAGAGTAAAGGCGCTCAAGAGGCCCATGAAGCGATTCGTCCAGCGGGGAATACCTTCCGTACTCCTCAAGAAACAGGTCTGGGCGGCACGGAATTTGCCCTGTACGACTTGATTTGGAAGCGGACGGTAGCTTGCCAAATGGCTGATTCCAAGCAAACCCTGATTACCGTCGATTTGCAAGTAGAAGATGCTGGCTTTCGTACCACTGGCAAGCGGATCGACTTTGCGGGTTATTTACGTGCCTACGTCGAAGGTTCCGACGATCCAGACGCTGCGCTCGAAAACCAAGAAGTAATTCTACCGCCACTGAAAACGGGCGACCATCCCAACTGCAAGGAATTGGAAGCGATCGATCATGAAACGCAGCCCCCAGCCCGTTACAGCGAAGCCTCTCTAGTCAAAACTCTAGAAACCGAAGGAATCGGTCGTC
Organism: Cyanosarcina radialis HA8281-LM2; assembly: GCA_019359615.1. Classification (GTDB taxonomy): domain Bacteria; phylum Cyanobacteriota; class Cyanobacteriia; order Cyanobacteriales; family CCAP-1448; genus Cyanosarcina; species Cyanosarcina radialis. The sequence continues at coordinate 155,976 of JAHHHA010000007.1, read as the reverse complement.
CTAGCACTTATGCCAGCATCATCGGGACTATTTGCGATCGCGGCTATGCCAAGCTGAACAATAACGCTTTAGTTCCCACCTTCACGGCTTTTGCTGTCACCAGCCTGTTAGAGCAAAACTTTTCCGATTTAGTAGATCTTGGTTTTACAGCCCGGATGGAGCAAACCCTCGATGACATCTCTACTGGGGAAGTCAAATGGCTGCCTTACCTCCAGAAATTTTATTTGGGTGAAAAAGGTTTAGAAGCCCAAGTTAAAGAACGGGAAAGTCAAATCGATCCGGCTATAGCGCGGACAGTTGAATTAGAAAACATAGATGCCAAAATTCGCATCGGCAGTAAAAACCCTTACATTCAGTCCCAAAATGGCGATGAGTCCATCACCGTTCCTATTCCCGAAGGTTGGACTCCAGCGGATTTAAATGCCGAACGGGTGGAGGAATTACTGCGTCAGAAAACCGAAGGTCCTGCCGAGTTAGGGATACATCCAGAGAAAGGCGAACCGATTTATTTATTCAAGATCGGGCCTTACGGTCCTTACGTCCAAATCGGGCAGAAAACTGAAGATAACCCCAAACCCAAACGGGCTTCATTACCCAAGGGATTCAACCCCGACGATCTGACTTTAGAAAAAGCAGTGGCGCTGCTATCTTTACCTCGCACTTTGGGAACTCACCCAGCAACCGATCGCAAAATTCAAGCTAGTATCGGTCCTTTTGGTGCTTATGTCGTTCACGACCAAGGTAAAGAGGGTAAAGACTATCGATCGCTCAAAGCGGGAGACGATATTTTTACCATTACCTTAGAGAGGGCGTTGGAATTGCTATCCGAGCCGAAAAAGGCGGGCAGGCGCAGCCGCAGTAATACCAAAAAAGCCTTACGAGAATTGGGCAAACATCCCAGTGATAGCGAACCAGTAAATATTTACGATGGTCAATACGGCCCTTACCTCAACCACGGTAAAACCAACGTCTCTATCCCGGAAGGAGAAACTGTAGAAGGTATAACTCTAGCTAAAGCCGTAGAACTTTTATCGGCTAAAGCCTCCACCAAAAAATCTACTCGCAGTACCAGCAAGTCAACTAGTTCCACTAAAACCAAATCTACCAAAACTAAATCGACTACTACTAAATCGACCAAAACTAAAGCCGCTGGTACTAGCTCGACTACCCGCAAGAAGAATGCAGAAGTTTGAGAAGTGTGGAGTGTTGAGTGTTGAGTGTTGAGTTGCTAGTTGTCAGTTGCTAGTTGCTCCCCCTCTCCCCCTCTTTCCCTACTGGCGGGCAAGCTTCCCTGTTGTATTTATATTCAACTGTGACGAGGTAGATTTTCGATCGCTCCGTTTTGTTGTCAAAATTGGCACTGAGTGCATCTCCTAATGCTTGTCGATCGAAAACAGAATAACCAGAACTTTTGATTAATTCCCCTTGGCCGATGGGACGTTTATTTGGCTCTACTAAAATGGCTACGCTGGCGCTGCCATTGAGTTGTTTGAGACAGGCATCTTGAGGATATGTCCCAGCAATGGTAATTTCTTCCCGCTTGCCATCTAGACCTCCCTTCGCTATCCAATTAAGGTAATTGCGCTGAGCTTCGCGATCGCTAGTATTAACCTCATTGCGAGTTAGGCTGCGCTCTAGTTCTTGTTCTATCAGCGCTTGTTGTACTGCGCGATCGTCGGTTGCTGGAGTCGGAGTTACAGAAGGTTGCGGGTTGGGAGTCGCAGGTGTAGCAGCAGGTTTAGAAGATCTGGCGATCGGTTTTTTGGGATTTCTTCTAGGTGGAGACTGAGAATTATTCGGCTTTCGAGCTATTGGAGATCTGCCTCGATTAGCCCTAGAGGAACGATTTCTAGCTGCGACTCTTTGAGGGCGCTTATTAGTTCTAGATCCAGGCTTTGTAGGCTTGGGATTAGTAGTTTGAGGAGGTTTGGGAGCGATTTCTCCAGGCAGATCGGCCAGCGCTCCATCGGGGAGCGAGGTAACTTCTTTTCCTTTAAGAGTTGGCTGGTTAAAAAATCTATAAGTTCCAGCGCTTTGTTTGCTGTTACTAGGCTTATTGACTTTAGCAATTTTATTAGTCTTCCCGACTTTCAAGGGTTTACGGGTTTTAGTGGCTTTTGCCGTTTTGGTCGGTTTATTAGGTTTGGTTTTGGGTGAAGAAGTGCGAGCGCTCGGTGGAATTGGTGGCAAGTTAGCCGTCCTCACGGGCGGCAGCCGAATATCAGGAATAGTTGAAGAAAAGTTATTGTGCGGCGGTAGCAGCGGCACTGAAGAGAGCGGTTGCGTTTGATATGCCTGAGATGGTATAGGCGATAGATCTGGTAAGCGTTGCCGTTCTGCTGGCGTTAATTCCACGATCTCAACTTTGTCTGGAGTTGATTCCTCTTTCACCTCTCCAGAAGTCGATAAATTGGGTAGAGCCATTGCCAGCAAGCTATGTGCGCCAATAGAAGCAATAGCAGCAATTACAGTTGGCTGTAGCAACTTTGCTGATAAATCTGTGACAAACGATAAAGAGGACATAGAGGGAGAGGGGGAGATGGGGAGATGGGGAGCGGAGGAGCAGGGGGGAAATTTAACTACTGACAACTGACATTCTGAACTACTAAACTCCCAAACTTCTGAACTCCTTCAAGCTGAGCGTAGCCGAAGCTTGAACTTCTATTTTACCTGGACGATTAAGAGAGAAAAGTAAGACAGTTGCAGGTGCGGGCGATCGCTTAAGTCGCTATAAATGACTTGGTTGGGTAAAGCTACTCTTTCTACTACCCAACTCTGTTTTAACAACTGACGGCGCTGTAAGATCTGCCAAACTCGATCGTAGACAGAACTTACTTTCATCAAAACTACTACATCTGCCCAATCTAGAGCGGTTTCTAGCTCATCAGGCGCATATAAAGCCGGAACGATCGCGAGCCGCTGGTGGCGAACGGTTAAAGGCACTCCCAAAGCCGCCGCTGCTGCCATCGGCGAACAAATCCCTGGAATCGCCTGCACGATCGCATCAGGATAAAATTGTTGTAGGGTTTGGGCTAAGTAGGTAAACGTGCTGTAAAAGCTAATATCGCCCTCACAAACAAAGGCGACATCTTGCCCTTGTTGTAAGTAGTGCCAAACCTTTTGAGCCGCAATTTCCCAAGCTTGAGCCAGCAGGGTTTCATCTCGGACGAAAGCAAAATCTAAGGGCAATTGCACTTGATGGGGACTCAACCATTGAGCCACAATTTCTTGAGCCATGCCCGTCTTGCCTCTACCTTCAGGAAATGCCACCACAGGCACTTGCTTTAAGAGGCGTAACCCCTTTAGAGTAATTAATTCTGGGTCGCCAGGGCCGACACCGATGCCGTAGAGAATACCTGTTTGCACGATCGATAATAAATATATTGGCTGGAAAATATGGGTTGGACTATTCGGAATTTGAACTTTTGACTTTTGACTTTTGACTTGACTATGTTGCCAATTGTAATTTTGCCTGGTTATTTAGAAGGCGCGATCGCTTATCGTCCTTTAGAACAATATCTCCAACAGCTAGGATTTCCTACTGTCACCGTACCGCTGCGCCAGCGAGATTGGTGGCCGACGGTGGGAGGGCGATCGATGGTGCCAATTTTGCGCCAGATCGATCGCACTGTCAAGCAAGTATTACAGCAGCATCAAGTTTCTCAGATTAACCTAGTTTGTCACTCTGCTGGTGGCTGGATCGGCCGGATTTATTTAGGCGAAAAACCATATTTAATTCACCGAGATGTGACTGAATCGGCGGCTTTATGGCACGCCCACCCCTATATTGCCACCTTCATTACTTTAGGAACTCCTCATATTAGCGGCGAACCTTGGACGCGCAAAAATCTTGATTTTGTTAATGATAACTATCCCGGACGTTTCTATTCTAAAGTGCGCTATGTTTGCGTTGCCGGAAAATCAATTTATGGAGCGAGAAAGTTAGGTCAATGGTTAGCTTACAATAGCTATAAATTAACTTGCGGACAAGGTAATTGCTGGGGAGATGGCATTACTCCTATATCTGCCGCCCATTTAGAAGGAGCGACTAATTTAATCGTTGAAGGGGCTAAACATTCCCCTCGATCGCCTGGAATGTGGTACGGTTCCCCAGAAGCGATCGAGTCTTGGAAATCTTATTTAGTTTAAGGGGCGATCGCCTGTTCTTTACTTCACTTCTACTCCTATCTAAAGTTGCTAACATAGCATTAGCTTTTTGAGCAGGTTTATCTGATGATTACTTCAACTACCAAAACTACTCCTCAAGCAGCCTTGGACAACGAAATTTCCCGATGGCAGCCAGCTACTTGGGAAGATTATTTAGTTTATCGCGACGCTCCTAATACAGAGAGAGTCAGGCTATTTTTTAATGACAACTATCTTTTCGTTCAAATGGGAACCGAAGGAATTAATCACGCTAAAGTTAGCGATCTGTTTGCAATACTACTTTATATTTGGTTCAGCCGCTACTCAGAAAAGAAGGCTGAATCTTTGGGACGTTGTTTAATTGAAAAGCCTAAAATTCGAGCAGCAGCAGCAGATTTGGTTCTTTATATTGGCGAAGGCGCTCCACAATGGCAAGCAGGAGAACCCCGTTACATTCACCTGGATAAGTGGCGAGTTCCCGATTTGGTGGGTGAAATCTCCGATACAACTTTAGCCACCGATTTAGATGAAAAAAAACAACTTTATGCGGCTCTAGGTATTCCAGAATATTGGGTAATTGACGTTCGGGGAAAAAGAGTTATTGCTTTTCGCCTGCAAGCAGATGGAAAATATCAAGAATGTACCGAATCTGGCGTTTTAGAAAAGTTGGCAATTTCATTATTAGAAGAAACTCTACAGCATTTGACGACAGAAACTAATATTAGTGCTGCTAGCTGGTTTGCCCAAGCGATCGCGGAAATTAAGTAACACTGTAAAATCAACCCTACAGGGCGAGCGAGGCAAGTATCATCGGGACAAAATCTAGCTCGATCGAGCTTTTTCCATCCCAAATTGCGAATTGCGAATTGTGAATTGCCAATTGCTACCCAGTTTCTTCTTCTGTATAAGTGTCTGAATCTGGTTCGTCAAGACTTGGAGTTGTTACGCTGGAACTAAAACCCGATCGATCTGGCTTCGCTCTAGATTCCGAGCGCCCGCTGCCCAGCTTAATTTGAACTTGAGGTCCAGAGCTAGCAAGGCGCATCACTGTCCCATCGATCGCTGGCATTTGGGTAATCAGTTTGCCATCTACATAGGTGCCATTAGCCCCTAAGCTAACCACCTCCCACCCAGAATTGGTGAGCCTCAGTTCGACATGGTAGCGAGAAACTACCGCACTGTAGAGGACGACATCGTTATCTGTCGCCCTGCCAATCCGAATGATCGATTCGGAATCAAAAGACCAACTCTGGACGGGAATAGATTGGAGAGGATGGAGCAAAGTCAGCGTAATCACTGGTGTTCGATCTTGCAAGTATTTTCCCTTTGCCATCTATAGTAGTTTTCACAGGGGTAAAACACAACAGATTAGGATCGCTGCGCGGGAGTAGAGACGCGAGATCTCGCGTCCGTCCAAAAGTCAAAAAGCCGATGGCATAAGCTTTCGATCGACAATCTCAATAATTAAAAGATAATGGTTTGACAACTTCTTCGCAGGTTAGTTATTTTGGCACTCCTACCCTCGGAGTAGGAAAGTTGAGTCGAGCTATTTTCCTACCCCGGTCTTAACTAGTTAGTTAAGAAACTTGAAACAAAAATGTAACTAAGTCGCCTTTCCCCAAACTGACGCGATCGCCTGCTCGCAAGCGATGGCGGTTGCCTCGCAGCAGGGGAGTGTGATTGACGTAGGTGCCATTAGCACTGCCCACATCTTCAATATAAAAGGCATCACCCTCAACCCGGACATCGGCATGAACCCGCGACACGATCTCTGAGTTGGGGAAACCCGAGACATCAATATCGGGAGGAATTTGATCGTTAGGCTTGCCCATATGAATTACCAAGATATTTGGTGGTAATTCAATCAGCGTATTAGTTTGGACGTGCAAGAAGCGGCAAGTTTGCTGCTGGAGTTGAGTTTTTGCTACCCCCGACGCTGCCATTGGATCTGGCATTGGTGGTGGAGTCGGAGTTGCTTCTGGGGCTGATGCCATTGGATCTGGCATGGGATTGCTGGGCATGGCCGCTGGGTCTAGTCCCATTGGATCTGGCATCGGCGGCGGAGTTGGAGATGCCGCCATTGGATCTGGCATGGGATTGCTGGGCATAGCTGCTGGGTCTAATCCCATTGGATCTGGCATCGGCGGTGGAGTCGGAGATGCCGCCATTGGATCTGGCATGAGATTGCTGGGCATGGCCGCTGGGTCTAGTCCCATTGGATCTGGCATCGCTGGCGTAGAGGGTGGCACCGACCAAGGATCTGGCGCGGGAGAACTAACTTCTGGTGTTTGGCCAACTACTGTAGGAGGTAACGGGCTGGAACTAGCCGCACCCGGATTGGACTGAACGGGGCTGACCACTAAGGTTTCTGAAGGAACTTCAGGTAAGTCAGGTAGATCGGGCAGATCTGGTAGGGGAACCGTTCCTATAGGAGTTGCTCCGCTAGTACCAGTGGGCTGAAGATTAAAACCGCACTGGCCGCAAAAAGTAGCATCAGCCTGAACTCCAGCACCGCAATTAGGGCAACTAGTAGTAGTCGGTAGAGGCGTATAGCAAGCCTCGCACTGCGTGGCTCCATCAGGATTTTGGTGATTGCAATTGGGACAAACAATCATAAAAAACTCCTTATATCATTTCTCAGATGTCAGATGTCAGTTGTCAGTTGTCAAGTATCAGGTGTCAGTTGTTGCTATGTATTTTTTGTCATACCACTAACCTCTGAGTCATGACTGACGATCGATGACTAATGACTAATTAGATTTTCACCTGCCGATCGATCTAGCAGCCACCAAAGCTCTCCTTCTGGCTGAATCAGCCTAGCCGGATAAGTCAGAGGATCGCCATTAGCCGCAAAGATCTGAGCTAAAGCAGGTTGTTTGTTAGCACCAGCAACAATAAATATGACACAACGGGCATGGTTAATCAGTGGAGCCGTAAAAGTTAGTCTGGGCTGACCATCTTTATTACCAACTACCACCAAGGGAACTTCCCCGGCAGAAGTTTTGCTTGCGCCTACTTGCAGGGCATCCGTATGGGGAAATAAGGACGCAGTATGTCCGTCATCTCCTATTCCCAGCAATATAACATCTAACACGGGAAATTCTTCGCCTGAGACATTAAAGAACTCTCGCAGTTCGGTTTCGTGGATTTTAGCGGCGGTGGCTGGATCTGCTGGAGCGGTGGGCATAGGGTGAATGTTAGCAGCAGGAATGTTGACTCGATCGAGCCAAGCCTCGCGAGCCATTTTTTGATTGCTATCTGGATGCTGTGGGGGCACGTAACGCTCGTCGCCCCAAAAAACGTGGATTTGCTCCCACGGTAGCTCTTGGGCAGCAATAGCTTCGTAGAGAGGCTTAGGAGTGTTGCCCCCAGATAGGGCAATGGTAAACTGGCCTCGCTGTTGGATAGCCCCTGGAATTTTTTCCAGGATGAGGGCAAGCGATCGATCGGTCAACGCCTTCCCATCCGGCAATACTTCTACATTTTTTTGCATTCCTTCATTATAAAACCCTACTGGCCAGACAATAGGATATCAGAAGTTCAGAAGTTCAGAAGTTTAGAAGTTCAGAAGTTTAGAAGTTCAGAAGTTTAGAAGTCAGTAGTTAGTTTTTTACTCTGCCCCTTGTCTCCCCATCACCCCATCACCCCATCACCCCATCACCCCATCACCCCATCACCCCATCTCCCTCATGACCGATACCGATTTTGTAGTTTCTGCCCAATGGTTAGCCGCCCGCCTTGACGATCGGCAAATCGCGATCGTCGATTGTCGTTTTTCTCTTTCCGACCCCGCATTAGGACGACAGCAATATCAAACCAGTCACATTCTTGGAGCTTACTATCTCGATCTCAATCTCGATCTTTCTAGTCCGCAGGAGCGTCACGGCGGTCGCCATCCTTTGCCCGATATTCAAGTGTTAGCAGACAAGTTAGCTGCTATCGGGGTCAACTCTTCAGAAACCCTAGTCGTCGCCTACGATGATTCTCGGTTTGCCTTTGCCGCCCGTTTGTGGTGGCTGCTGCGCTATTTGGGACACGATCGCGTCGCGGTGTTAGATGGCGGTTGGTCTGCTTGGCAAGCTGGTGGCTACAGAGTGACTGACGAACTGCCAACTCCTAAAGTTGGTAAATTCATTCCCCAGGTCAGAGCCGATTGGGTTGTCGATATCGATACGGTCAAAGCTAGGAAAGGCTTGCCCGATGTCGCCTTGGTGGATTCGCGAGAGAGCGATCGCTACTTGGGCAAAACCGAGCCTATCGACCCCATTGCCGGACATATTCCTGGTGCGATTAATTATCCCTGGCAGGAAGTTTCTAACTCGCAAGGTCTTTTGCTTTCTCCAGAGCTACAGCGTCAGAGATGGTCAGATATCGAAGCGGCTGAGGAGATTATTGTCTACTGCGGTTCTGGTGTCACCGCCTGCGTCAATCTTCTGTCTTTGGCCGTAGCTGGGAGCGATCCGGGCAAGCTCTATGCTGGCAGTTGGAGCGATTGGTGTTCGTATTCGATTTAGTTATTTCGGTAGGAAGGCTAAGAGTTCGGGATTCTCTTCAACTTTTGTAAAGACACTCCATAGCACGTCTTGATATTCTGAACTCCTGAACTCCTGAACTTCTGTATTCTTGCAAATATTATTTTACCAGAGTAACAAAAGAGCGATCGCGACCGATTTTTGCTCTGCCAGTTTGCCACCATAATGGCGATCGGCAGTTTTTCTCTTCCTTTCTCTCACTCTTCCTCGCCTCACTCTCCCCTCGCCCTAGCTGACATCGATCGAGTCAACACAGAATCGCATTTCAATAGTAAAGTTGAAATATACCCCTTTAGGCATTTGCTGGCGATCTCCCTATTTTTCGGTTGCTAGATTCTCATCTGAGGTCTGGTAGCAAATTGGGTAAAAATACGGCTTGCCCAAAGCCGGGGAAACCAGAAGGTTACTATCTAAATAAGTCCGTAAGCTTTCATTAATTACACATGTTGCTAAAACCACACTTACTTTACTCAGTCCGAACTAAGCAATTTATTTTGCATGGCTACTTAGCTTAGATCGATATCCAAGAAGAATACAGAATACAAAAATAGCTCCTGCTCAGCAGCTACACCAGCAAAATCCATTAGTTGGGGATCGCAATTTTCTCCTAATTGTAGATGGCCAAACTGTCCAGATGGTGATATAGATGTAGCTGTGCTACGCCCATAACAGTTAGTTTGTGCTTCCCCAGGGGCATTTCAATTCAATTGGAGTCTGTAGTTCCTTGCTGTTGGCTATAGCAGTTTGCCATTCAGTGCAATATAAGTCTAACCCTCCAGCCCTTCTAGATCCCTTCCCCTCTTATAAAGCGGATGCAATCGCGGCGAGGTTTCCTCGCCGAGCAGCTTGCACCAAGCAGGGGTTAGGTAAGGCGAGTGAAATTAAAAGCTTCTCTTCGTATAAGGAGAGAGGTTTAGGGCAAGGTCAAAACTGTAGTGCACGCCATCCATAACCGCTATATTTGAAACTCGTCATCTCCAAGAATTATTTCTGGCTAACTTCTATTACATCGTTTGGGCAAATTGCTAGCATAGAGGTTTATATTTCTCGATCTGTTAAATCGTATAGGTTAATTTATTATGTGCTGTTCTCTTACTCGTCTGTCTATTTTTGTAGACGGAAATAATATGTTCTACGCTCAACAAAAGAATGGTTGGTTTTTCGATCCTCGAAGGGTTTTGGCATATTTCACTAACGACCCCAGTGTCAAGTTAGTCAACGCTTTCTGGTACACTGGGTTAAAAGATCCACAAGATCAAAGAGGGTTTCGAGATGCTTTAATTAGTTTGGGATATACGGTTCGTACCAAAATTTTAAAAGAGTATTACGATGATGTTTCTGGACGCTATTCTCAAAAAGCTAATTTAGATATAGAAATAGTAGTAGATATGTTTAATACGGTCGAACAGTACAATCAAGTGATACTTTTTAGCGGCGATGGCGATTTTGAACGGGCGATCGAACTCTTACGTTCAAAAAATACTCACATTACAGTGGTATCGACCGAAGGAATGATTGCCAGAGAGTTACGAAATGCTACCGATCGTTACATCGATCTCAATGATATTCGCGATTATATTGAAAAAGTTGATAGTTAGTAGAGACGTTGCATGCAACGTCTGTACAGGAGTTCAAAAAGTTAATCAAGGAATCACGATATGAACGCATCCACCCGATCGGACCGAATTATTATCTTTGACACGACACTGCGAGATGGCGAACAATGCCCCGGAGCGACTTTAAATGTAGAAGAAAAACTGCTCATCGCTAGGCAACTGGCCCGATTGGGAGTAGATGTCATCGAATCTGGATTTGCTTTTGCCAGCGCGGGAGATTTTGAAGCTGTTAACAAGATCGCCAGAGAAGTAGGAACCCCAGACGGCCCGATTATCTGTAGTTTGGCTAGAACCAGAAAAGAAGATATTAAAACGGCGGCTGAAGCCATCAAACCAGCGGCTAAAAGCAGAATTCATACCTTCATCGCGACTTCCGATATTCACCTGAAGTACAAGCTGAAAAAATCGCGATCGGAAGTTATCGCCATTGCCGAAGAAATGGTTTCTTATGCTAAGTCCTTCGTTGATGATGTGGAATTTTCCCCGGAAGATGCCGGACGCAGCGATCCAGAATTTTTATATCAGGTGCTAGAAAAAGCGATCGCGGCTGGAGCGACCACGGTTAATATTCCCGATACGGTGGGTTACACTACTCCCAGTGAATTTGGGGCGCTGATTAAAGGGATTAAAGATAACGTTCCTAACATCGATAAAGCCATTATTTCGGTTCACGGTCACAACGATTTGGGCTTGGCAGTAGCAAACTTCCTAGAAGCCGTGAAAAACGGTGCTAGGCAGTTAGAATGCACGATTAACGGCATTGGCGAACGGGCTGGGAATGCGGCTTTGGAAGAACTGGTTATGGCCCTATATGTCAGAAGGCAGTATTTCAACCCTTACCTGGGACGCGCCGTTGATTCCGAAGAACCACTAACTAAGATCGATAGCCACCAGATTTATAAAACTTCACGATTAGTTTCCAGCTTGACCGGAATGATGGTTCAGCGCAACAAAGCGATCGTTGGGGCCAACGCTTTTGCTCACGAGTCTGGAATTCATCAAGATGGGGTGCTGAAAAACAAGCTCACCTATGAAATCATGGATGCCGAGTCTATTGGCTTGACCGAGAATCAGATCGTTCTGGGCAAACACTCCGGCCGCAATGCGTTAGGAACTCGCCTGCAAGAATTAGGACTGGAACTGTCGGAAACTGACTTAAATAAAGTGTTCGTCAAGTTCAAAGAGTTGGCTGATAAGAAAAAAGAAATTTCCGACTGGGATTTATTTGCGATCGTTAACGATGAAATCCAAGCAATTCCCCAACTCTTTGCTTTGGAATTGGTACAAGTATCCTGCGGTAGTAACGCTCGTCCTACGGCTACCGTCACGTTGAGAACTCCCGCTGGAGAAGAACTGACCGATGCTGCTATCGGTACCGGTCCGGTTGATGCGATTTACCGAGCGATTAACCGCGTGGTGAACGTACCCAACGAGTTAATCGAGTTTTCCGTGCAATCGGTGACGGAAGGCATCGACGCTATAGGTAAAGTTAAAATTAAAGTGCAGCACGAGGATCAAGTGTATTCCGGTCAAGCCGCCAATACCGATATTATTGTCGCTTCGGCTCAAGCTTATATCAACGCCCTCAACTGTCTCTATGCTGCCTTGCAAAATCAAGAAAAGCGATCGCCTCTGACAGCCCAAATAGTGTAAAACAAAGATAAATTCTTCTGGAACTTTCTTAACATGGCTGTCGAACAAGAACTCGGAGATATCAAAACCCAACTAGCTCAACTGGTGCAGGTTTCCCAACAACAAGCCAACAACCTGGCTCGACAAGCCGAAACCGTCGATCGACTGGCGGAAAACTCCGAGCGCCAGTGGCAGGCAATCGATCGACTGGCGGAAAACTCCGAGCGCCAGCGGTTGACCGTCGAACGGTTAACGGGTGCCTTTACCGAGCAAGCCAGGGCGATATCTTCCCTATCCCAAACTGTCAGCCGAGTAGTTGATACCGCTCAACGGGCTGCCCAAGCTGCTGAGGCGGCGGCTGTAGTAGCCCAAAGCAACCAAAATGCTATCCGCGACCTCATCGAAGAGTTGCGCCAAGGATTGAACTAATAAAATGAGCATTACTCCTAAATCAGTTAAAGAATTGTTGGCATCGGAAGATTATAGCGATCGCTACTGACATCCCAAACACTTTAAAAACAAAGTTTTGTTGAATTGTCAAACGAATTTGCAATTAACAATTGCGAATTGCGAATTGCGAATTGACAATTGTTTTGGTCGTAATTTAGGCACTCGCAGGAGCAGCTATGTACGTGCTAGTTGGCGGAGCAGGCTTAGTCGGGCTTTCTTTGGCTCAAAAATTGCTAGAACTAGGACATACTGTTGCCATCATCGATATTGACCCTACCGCTTGTCGCTATGCCCGCGAACAAGTAGGAGCAATGGCTTTTGAAGGCAGTGCGGTCAGTACAGAAGTGCTATTAGAAGCTGGGGTTCGGAAAGCCGATGCTTTAGCAGCCGTTCTCAGAAATGATGCCTTAAATTTAGCCATGGTCACTCTGGCTAAACACTATGGTGTCGGCCATATTCTCTCGCGGATGCGCCATGCTGATTTTGCCGAACCACTTCGTTTGGCAGGAGCTAACCACGTCATTAGTACCATCGATCTAGCAGTTTCCACTATGGTAAACGCGATCGAGTATCCGCAAGTAGAATCGATGATGCACTTCGATCGGGGGCAAATTGAAGTTTTAAAACTTTCTATTCCCAACAGTTGTTATGCAGCTAATCGCAGTGTTGCCGAAATTGCTCGAAATCCTCGGTTTCCGGCTGGCTCTTTAATTATTGGCTATCAACCTCACCCTCATAAGGATTTGATGGTTCCTAATGGTAGTACGGTATTAGAACCTGGTTCGACTGTATTGATTGCGACTAAGCCAGTTTCTTTACATCAGGTTATTGATTTTATTGAAGGCTGTAAATAGTTTGAATGAAGCTTTATCCACCTATTTATTTAGCAATAGCAATTCTTCTGCTGGCCTCTTGTAAGTCATCAGAAAGTTCTCTCTCGTCATCTCCTCAGCCTATTCAAAGTATTCAGACTTATAAAAAAGTGACTTTGGATAAGAATTTTAAGATCGCAAGAGGTCAAACTATTTATGTTCCTATCTATTCCCACGTATATCATCAGAATCGACAGCAAATTTTTAATTTAGCAGCTACGCTCAGCATCCGTAACACCGATCTGGCTAAGCCTTTGATTGTTACTTCTGTGCGCTACTATGACTCCAATGGCAAATTAGTTAAGCGATACTTGGAAGATCCCATTCAACTCGATGCCCTGGCATCTGCGGATTTTTTTGTTAGTAGGGATGATAATTTGGGAGGCTCGGGCGCAAATTTTATTGTCGAGTGGGTGTCATCCACAGAAATATCTGAGCCGATAGTAGAAGCAGTGACGATCGGCACCGACTTTCAGCAAGGAATTTCTTTTATTAGTCCTGGAAGGGTAATCAAAAGCCAAAAGAATTAATATCAAATTCGGTTAGCATAACCTGGTTTGCCCTCACCCCAGCCCTCTCCCGTGGGAGAGGGAGCAAGACGGAGAGGCGCGAGAAAAGGTTTCAGGGTTTCGATCGCTGGATTTAGGATAAAACGCTCGCTAGCAAAAATAGCCATCTGACAAAGGCATCAATCATCGTTAAGTTCTAGTAGTTGTCGATCGAGCGATTGTATGCGTTGGCGGACGATTTCTTCGGAAAGAATTCGCTTGCGCATGGCTTCGTTGAGGACTCCTTTTTCTGCTAGCAGCAAACGGCGACGAATAACATTTAATTTGCTTGAGTTACCACTTTGGGGATCGAACTCATCAAGGCGACGATTATACAAGTCTCGCAGTGCTTTTTCTGCCCCAACCACTCGAACTTGATAGCTCGATCGCATTTCTTCATAGATAGATTTTGGTAATACTCCCGATCTCAACAGACTATCTAATTCATCCTGCGCTGCTTTAGCTGTCATTAGTTGAGCTTGCAATTCTTCAACCTGTTGCTGAGTCTCTGAAAACTTAGATAATTTTAAGCGTTTTACTAGCCAAGGCAGGCTCAAACCCTGTCCGACTAATGATACTAAGACGCTGCCGAAGACTAAAGTAATGAGAAATTCTCGTCCTGGTAACGTATTGGGTAAGCTCAATGCTAAAGCCATCGACAGCGAACCTTTGATGTTGCCTACAAAGAGTAAATGTTGCCAGCGCAGAGGTATTGGGCGATCGAACCAACGAACTGCTGTCAGCAGCGGATAAACCGTCAGCAGTCTGCCAACTTGATAAGCCAATACTGTTAGTAAAATTGCAGGCAAAGTCTGCCAGAGCGTTACTAAATTTATTTCTACACCAATGAGGAGAAAAATAAAGGTGTTAGCAGCAAAACTGGCATATTCCCAGAAACTCAATAAAATAATGCGACTGGAAGCAGAAGTAGTAGGTGAAAGTCCAAGATTACCGAAAATTAGCCCAGCTACAACTACAGCCACAGCACCGGATACGCCGACAAATTGACCGACCTGAAAAGTTCCTAATGCCACTGCAACTGTGAGTAACAGACTGCTGAGAGGATCGTCCAAACGGGCAAATATAGGTATGCTCAAATAGCCTAAAACTAAGCCGACAAAACCCCCTCCTAGAGAGATAAATAGCAGTTGTTGGATGCCCTCTAGAAAAGCGATCGAACCAGTCGAATATACTTGCAAAATCAGGTTAAATGCCACTAGGGCTGCCGCATCGTTAAATAGAGTTTCTCCTTCAACGATGGTGGAAAGCCGCGAGGGTACTGGTATCTCCCTAAAAACAGCAATCATTGAAACCGTATCGGTATTGGCCAAGATTACTCCTACCAATAAAGCTGGAATCCAACTCAATCCCAGTCCCAGTTTTAACAAAACGGCAATAATACCCCCAGCCAGCACGGCCCCCGGAACTGCTAGCAGGGCAATCGGTTTGAACGTGCTGTGCAAGCGACTGACATCTGTATTGATGCCAGCTTCAAAGATCAAAATTGGCAGGAAAAGATTCAAAACCAGCGAAGGGTCTAAACCAATCCGACGCGACAATAGCTCGGTAATCGGCAAACCTGCCAAAACTAAACCAGTGACATAAGGGATTCCTAACCGACGAGATAGAAAGGCTACACCAGTGGCAACCAGCAGGAGAATAGTTGAAATCTTGACTAATTCGCTAACATCCACTTCGACCCTGAGAATTTATGGGAATTGGGATCGTTGCCGATCGGGAAGAATACTATGAACCGGGAACTACGAACTGTTAGACTTAATATCATGAATATCACTCCTGAATCTGTCAAAGAATTGCTGGCATCGCCAGACTTTAGCGATCGCCTGCGAGGAATCAACCAACTACGAGAGCTAGAACCAGCGGTAGCATTCCCGTTGCTCGAACCAGTCATCAACGATGGCAACGCCCGCGTTCGCTATGCCGCCATCAGTCAGATGGATACCTTGGGAGGTCAAGATTTACAGGCGACTGCGACGATATTGCGCGATCGCTTGCTCAACGATCCAGAACCGGACGTACAAGCAGCAGCGGCCGATGCGATCGGCGCTTTGCAACTAACTGAAGCCTTTGAAGATTTACAACAGGTTTACCAGAGTACCTCGGAATGGCTCGTCCAGTTCAGTATCATCGCCATGTTAGGAGAATTCGGCGATCCGCGAGGGTTTGAAATGCTGCAAGAGGCGATCGCTTCTGACAACGAGTTGCTTAAAACTACTGCTATTGCCTCCTTTGGAGAATTAGGAGACGATCGAGCCGTCCCGTTATTAATTCCTTTTGCTACCAATCCCGACTGGCAAATTCGCCATCGGGTGGCCCAAGCCTTGCAGCGTTTGGGAGGATCGGAGGCTAGCTCTACGCTAGAAGTCTTAGCTAAAGATCCTGTAGAGCAAGTAGCTCAAGCCGCTAAACTATCTGAATGATGAATTTTGATATTGGGAATTGGTAATTGCAAATTGTCCTAACCTTCAATTTTGCTGACCGATCGCTCTTTCGGAATGTAGCTCCTCAACCCGCACGACATGAATTAGAGCCAGATGCTCGACTCGATCGGGCACGTCGTTTTCTCCAGCAACTCCAACTATTAAACGCGATCGCAAAACAATTACTTGGTCTGGATGATAAATATCGTAAGTTTGCCCTCCAGTAATGTGGATGCGGTACGGCTCAAAGGGTTGCCTGCGGGTAAATTCGCGAATATCTTCTGGTCTCATGTTGCTATTCTAGGCGTTTGGGATAATAGATCGCAATATCCTTTCCTAGCTGTATGACTAGTACCAACTCAGTTTCCGATCTGCCCCTACCCCCAGGTAAATTTGGGTTGCCATTCTTGGGAGAGGCTCTCAGCTTTTTGCGCGATCCGCAGTTTGCCCAAAAACGCCACCAACAGTATGGCTCGACGTTCAAAACCAGTCTCTTTGGGCAACCCACCATCTTCATGCGCGGAGCAGAAGCAATGCGCTTTCTCTTCAGCAATGAAGAGCAGTATTTCACCGTTAGCTGGCCCGATACCACGAGAGCGCTGCTAGGGAAACAGTCTCTACCCCTGCAAACTGGAGGAGAACACCAAAGTCGGCGCAAGCTTTTGGCTCAGGCATTTATGCCGAGGGCACTAGGAGGATACATTGAGACGATGGAAACCATTAGCGATCGCTACCTGCAAAGATGGACGCAACTGAAGCAGTTCGCTTGGTATCCCGAACTTCGCAACTACACTTTAGATATTGCCTGCCAACTACTCGTCGGACTAGACGATGGTTCCCAAACTCCTTTAGGGGAAAGCTTTGAAACTTGGTGTCAAGGCTTGTTTGCCCTGCCGATTAACTTGCCTTGGACGAAGTTGGGGCGGGCGTTGCGTTGTCGCCAGCAGTTATTAGCTCAAATCGAGTCGATCGTTCGTCAGCGACAGGTCAGCGATTCTCTGGCTACAGATGCTTTGGGATTGCTGATAAAAGCGACTGACGAAGATGGTAATAGCTTGAGTTTAGAGGAGTTGAAAGACCAAATCTTAAATCTATTGTTTGCCGGACACGAAACCTTAACCTCTGCGATCGCTTCTTTTTGTTTGCTGACTGCCCAACATCCAGAAATTTTAGCCGAGTTGAGAGCGGAACAAAAAAAATTTCCGCCAGCAGAACCCCTCACTCTAGAGCAACTCAAGCAAATGACTTATCTAGATCGAGTTCTTAAAGAAGTGCTGCGTTTCGTACCGCCCGTAGGCGGTGGTTTTCGGCGAGTGCTGCAAACTTGCAATTTTAATGGCTATCAACTTCCCCAAGGCTGGAATATACTTTACCAAATCGGGCCGACGCACCAAGACGATCGCATTTATCCCCAGCCAGAGCGATTCGATCCCGATCGCTTCAGCGAGAGAGCTAGTGCCGAACAGAAGTATGGCTACGTGCCTTTTGGCGGGGGTGTTCGGGAATGTTTGGGTAAAGAGTTTGCCCGTCTAGAAATGAAGATCTTTGCCGCTCGTCTGTTGCGAGATTATGATTGGCAGTTGCTGCCAAGTCAGAATTTAGAAATGAGCGTTATGCCTACGCCCCATCCGATCGATGGATTAAAAGTTAACTTTCAGCAATCGACCAAATAACAAACAGCATAAATTTGAAATAAAAAATAATATATGTATCATTTCTCAATTGAGTGAAGTACATTCTTGTGGGATAGGCTTCCAGCCTGTCCCAACGCATAGGCGATTTGCCAGCATTGAAAGTCTATTTAAAACTATCGCACGATCGCATGAATAATTCACTTTATTTAATATCAGGCTTATTACTTTTAGTTATTATTATTCTGGCTTTTTTGTGGTTTATACGCCGTCAATTACAGGACGATTCAATTACGATCGCTGGCAATTTTCAAGGCGAGAAAGTCATGTTTGTTTTTCCTCATCCTGATGACGAGATTACTTGTGCTGGAACTTTAAAAAAGCTAAATGAGGAAAGTAATGAAACCATTCTTTTAACCCTGACTAAAGGAGAGGCTGGCACGACTAACGGCTTGGTAGATGAATCCGATCCCTTCCAGAAAAAAGCCGCACTCGGTCGATTGCGCCAACAAGAATTGGAAGCTGTAGGACAATTATTAGGGCTCGATCGCCTAGAAATCTTTAACTTCCCCGACCATGGAATTGAAGATATTGACCCCGATTTGATGAAAAAGTTGCTAAAAGACAAAATCGAATATTATCAGCCCACTATTTTAGTTACTTACGACGATCGAATTGGATTATACGGCCATCCAGATCATATTGCGATCGCTCGTTATGTTAAAGAAATCTTTCTGCAAGGGCAAGAAAAATCTGGTTTTTCGGTCAAACAAATGTATCAAGTAACGCTGCCTCAACCGACGATCGCAACTGCTCTCAAAATTTCCGCAAGCTTTCGCCAGAACTATGCTTTGTTTGCTAATAACACGCTGCCAGCACCAACTATGGCAGTAAAAATATCCAAATTTGGTAAATTCAAACGAGATGCCATGTTACTGCATCGATCGCAAAGACCGACTTTTGACGAAATGCAACCCTATTTTGCCTTGGTTCCTCCCTTTATCTATTTCCGTATTTTTGACAAAGAGTATTTTACTCAAGTCACTAAATAGAGCTTTTATACCCACCGATAAATCATCAAAGATATCTGTGTTTATCTGTGTTCATCTGTGGTTTTTATTCAAAATATCTCTTGGATAAGTCGATCGCTGACGTTGGGCTTCGTACAAAATTACCGCCGCCGCGATCGCTACATTCAAAGATTCCACTCCCCGACTCAAGGGAATTTTGACCTCCACCTCGGCTAAAGCTGCCAAATCGGGAGACAGTCCCGCCCCTTCATTCCCCAACAAAATTAGAGTTGGAAGGCACAAGTCTACTTCCCAATAAGTTGTTGCTGCTTGGGGTAAAGTCGCGATTACCTGCACCCCCTGCGCTTTCAAATCTCGAACGAAAGCAGTCAAATCTTCGCTGACTGCCATGGGCAAACGAAACCACTGTCCCGCCGATGCCCTTAACACTTTAGGATTTTCTAGATCGACGCTATCGGCACTCAACCATAAGCCTTCAGCCCCAGCCGCCGCTGCCGTGCGGATGATGGCTCCGAGATTGCCAGGATCTTGCAGCGTCTCCACCGCCAACCCCAGTCCTTGAAGCGCTCCTGGCAGCAGTTGTAAGTTGCGGTGAGGAACTGTGGCTACCACTCCATCGGGGTTAACCGTAGTCGCTAAAACCTGCATCACTTCTGGGCTTACCAGTTCGATTTTTTGGGCGCGATCGCAGAGATTTTTCCAGAGTCGATCGTGACTCTCTTGCCACAGTGAAGTATGACAAACCGTCACCAGCGGGTAATCGATCGCGCAAGCTTCTTCTAATAAGTGAGTTCCTTCCAGTAGAAACAAACCCTGCTCCCGACGATGCTGCCGAGAGTGCAACTTACGGATTTGCTTTACCAAAGGATTTTGCAGGCTGGTCAGCACGAGAAAGAGGGGGAAGAGGGGAAAGAGGGGGAGAATTCCTAACTCAACACTCTACACTCCACACTCCACACTTCCAAAACTCCTGAACTCCTATAACTCAACACTCAACACTTAACACTCAACACTTTCACAAGTGCGGAACCCGGGACTTGAACCCGGAAGTTCTTGCGAACACTAGAACCTGAATCTAGCGCGTCTGCCAATTCCGCCAGTTCCGCTGAAGCTGTTATATATGCAGTCTAATATCATCTAGCCATTACTGGGGCGATGTCAACTACTTTTTATCTAAAAACTCAACCCCCAGAAAAATTTTGACTGAGTATATAGACAAAGGGAATCTTTCAGGTAGAATCTAAAGCAAATTCGCAAAAGCAACCAAGATTCAGTTCGATCTGGAGGATAGACCCATTATCAGCCTAAAAGAAAACCCATCTTTGCCTGAATCCGACAAGTCAGCCCTGCTGATTTGGGGCAAATCTTCCCTGAAAGGACACGTAACCATCAGCGGAGCGAAAAACTCGGCACTAGTAATTATGGCTGGAGCTTTGCTCTGCCCTGAAGATTGTCGGATTCGTAACGTGCCGTCGTTAGTTGATGTCAAGTGTCTGAGCCAAATTTTGGCAGCATTAGGGGCCAAAATCGAGCAGAACGGCGACATTCTCGATATTAATGCTAGTAACATCGGACTGTTGCAAGCGCCTTACGAGCTAGTTTCGCAGCTAAGGGCTTCATTTTTTACCATCGGTTCGCTGCTAGCCAGGTTGGGAGAGGCGAAAATTCCTCTACCTGGTGGATGCGCTATAGGAGCTAGACCGATCGAACTCCACGTCATGGGCTTGCAAAAAATGGGCGCACAAGTGCAAATCGCTCATGGCACGGTCCATGCTTACGTCCCCGGACGCAACAAGCGGTTGAAAGGAGCCAAAATTTACTTAGATTATCCCAGCGTCGGAGCGACGGAAACGCTGATGATGGCGGCTACTTTAGCCGATGGAGAAACCACGATCGAAAACGCCGCCCAAGAGCCAGAAGTGATCGATCTGGCGGATTTTTGCAATGCGATGGGGGCAAAAATTAGCGGTGCTGGCACTAACACTATTACGATCGCAGGCGTGCCGAAGCTGCATTCAGTAGACTACAGCATCATTCCCGATCGCATCGAAGCGGGTACTTTTTTAGTCGCCGGGGCGATTACTCATTCCGAACTGACGCTTTCGCCTATAGTTCCAGAACATCTAGCAGCAGCGATCGCCAAGTTGCGAGATATTGGTGTCAAGGTAGTAGCAGAAGGGGATGACTGTTTGCGAGTGATTCCCACAGCAAGTTTGATGGCTACCGATATTGAAACCTTGCCTTATCCCGGTTTCCCTACCGATATGCAGGCGCAGTTTATGGCGTTGCTTACCCTGAGCGAAGGGAACAGCATCATTACCGAAACCGTATTTGAAAATCGCTTGCGCCACGTCGCCGAGTTGCAGCGATTAGGGGCCAATATTAGAGTTAAAGGCAATCACGCGATCGTTCGGGGCGTACCGTTCTTATCGGGAGCAAGGGTTTTGGCTACGGATTTAAGGGCTTCAGCGGCGTTAGTGCTAGCTGGGTTAGCGGCTGAAGGCAAAACCATCATTCAGGGATTGCATCACCTCGATCGAGGTTATGACAATTTAGAGGCGAAATTGCGATTATTGGGCGCTAAATTGCAGCGCATTCCCGATGAAGCTCAAGCTGAGGCGTGGGAATTTTCTGAAGTCAAAGCGGAAATGGAATCGGTTTAAGAAAGCGATCGCTTTTTGCCCTCAATCCCTCTCCCAACAATCGGCTAGCGTGTATACACATCTCGCCCTCACCCTAAATCCCTCTCCCACGGGAGAGGGACGAAAGACTTTAACCGCCTCGATTGACTCTGGAGAATATTTGGCGGCTGAACTTTGAACTAGTTTGACTCCGGCTCCCTTTCTGCCTCTTGCTCCCTCTCCTGGGGGAGAGGGCTGGGGTGAGGGAGTACCGAGGATAAGGGTAAGCTGCGTCTAGCCAAGTTCTGGGGGACTTATGTATACACCGTAGCCCAACACTAGGAGAAGGACTTTTAATTCTTACTCCCCTGCTCCCAAGCTTGGGAGAACAGGCTAGGTAAAAAATTGGAGTAGGTTAATATATTTACAGAAAGTCTTTATAGCTATTTTTATGCTATCTACTGAAACAATTTACGCTAATGTTGATGCTAACCTAGCCGAGTTACTCGATCGCGTGACGAGCGATCGGATTGTAGTCATCAAGCGTCAAGATGGTAGAAACGTAGCTTTGATTGCAGAAGATGAGCTTAATAGTTTGTTAGAGACAGTTTACCTATTGCATTCTCCAGAGAATGCCAAGCGGCTGTTTGAAGCTTTGGAATGGTCGAAAGCTAGAGATGGATATCCAGCGTTTATGCTCTAAAGCCCTGGTGTGACTACCGGATCGCCCAAGATTTGCTCTAGGGTAGCTTTGAGAAGGGGATTGTGCCAAAATCTATTTAATTCTCTTTCCACCTCAAAACCATGATTGGCACGACCATAGCTGGACACTACAAGATCGTCAACCAGTTAGGAAGTGGAGGATTTGGTGAAACCTATTTGGCTCAAGACACGCATTTACCAGGCGATTCCTATTGTGTGGTCAAGCAACTGAAGCCGCAAACAACCGATCCTTATGCTTTGCAAATTGCTCGACGTTTATTTCAAACTGAAGCCGAAATTCTCCATCAATTGGGAACGCACGATCGCATTCCTCGATTATTCGCTTATTTTGAAGAAAACCAACAATTTTATTTAGTCCAGGAATTCGTAGAAGGTCACGATTTAGGTCAAGAATTGACTCCAGGCAAACAGTTGAGCGAAACTTATGTAATTAAGTTATTACAAGATATCTTAGAAGTTTTAGCGTTTGTCCATCAACGTAATGTCATTCACCGGGATCTCAAACCTCTAAATATTAGACGCAGAAAAGATGGCAAAATTGTTTTAATTGACTTTGGTGCTGTGAGAGAAGTAAAAACTTTAGTCGTCAATTCCCAGGGACAAACTTCTTTTTCAGTAGCGATCGGCACTCCTGGATATATGCCAACCGAACAAGCTAGCGGTAAGCCGCGATTGAGCAGCGATATTTATGCGGTAGGTACGATCGGCATTCAAGCGATAACAGGTTTATTGCCCCATCAACTCTCAGAAGATTCGGCAACAGGTGAAGTTATCTGGCGTAACGGATTACAGGTGAATCCTCAGCTAGCAGATATTTTAGACAAAATGGTGCGCTTTCACTTCCTCCAGCGTTACCCGTCAGCAGTAGAAGCACTGCAAGCAATACAACAATTAGCGAATCCTCACCCGCCAACGCAGCCTGTAATTAATGTTGGATCTATCCCGACGCAACCATTAAATAATCCTGGATCTACCCCTACACCTCCACCAAATCCTCAACCAACACCACCATCACATCCAGTATCAATAAATCCTAATCCAGACGAAAATCAGCCATCTATTGCTCCGAAACCAAGTTCGTTTTCCAAGGTGTGGCTATGGGTCGTAGGAGGTTTAGGAACTATAGCGTTAGCTGCTATTGCTGCTATTAATGTGCCAATTTTTATTGAAAATAATATTAAAAGTAAACAATCAGAGGCTAAAGAAAATATTAGAGCTATCAACAAAGTGCAAACATTTCATCGTGCCGAACTGGGTACTAAATTCGCCGATAATTTCAATGTCTTAGCACTAGGTTCTCTTAGTGGTAATGCAGAAGCGGATACACCAAACTATTCCTATAGAATTGTATTTGCGGACGAAGTTATAACTATAACAACAGCGACAGCAAAAGACCCTGCACTAAAAAGCTATACAGGAGCCGTTACGAGGACCGATTCAGCCGATCGATCTGTCATGACTTCGGTAATTTGTGAAACAAGTTCACCTTCGGCAACACCACCTGTAATTCCCCAAATAACTGGACGTGCCCCTGAGTGTCCACCTGGTTCTGTAGAAGTAGAACCCGTAGAACCTTAAGTGGCGAACGGACTAAGATAAATCGGTGTTTCCTAGAATTTACATAGAAGCGATACGTGCTACGCACAGGCTAGCGCCAACGCACCTAGACGTTGGCGACACTACACTTATGCTAACGCGGTAACATTTTAGGCGCTTGGCAAAATGGCTAAAAAACTATACTTGGCAAACCCTTATGGTTTCTCGGAACAACAGAAAACTTGCATCTTACCTGTCATTGTCAAACAATTAGAGCTATTGGGGGCAGAAGTTTGGGAGCCATTCGATCGCAACAATCAAGTAGATTTATCGGAAACAGGGTGGGCATATAAAATTGCTCTAGCCGATCTAGATGACGTGAAAAATTGTGATGGCATATTTGCCGTTGTTAATGGTAATCCTCCAGATGAAGGGGTAATGGTTGAGTTAGGAGTAGCAATAGCTCTTAACAAGGCTATATTTTTATTTAGAGATGATTTTCGCCGTTGTACCGACAGCGAACAATATCCTCTGAATTTAATGATATTTGCTGGACTTCCCCCAGATACGTGGAGAGATTTTTATTACACCTCGATCGAAGAAATACCATCTCCTGATAAAGCCTTATATAAGTGGCTTAATTAACGCGATGTGCACTCTTTTTCTGAAACAGTCGTGGTTAGGAGACTGTTTGAGCAAAGCGTAACGGGTAGAGATGGTGGCGATTAAGCCAACAACAATTTGTAATCACACCACTGGCCGTGATGTTTAAGTGTCCGCGAAAGCCATAGTAGGTTTTCGCTTTGGCAGCACAATAGCCGTAGCTAGCTTCGCCTTGAAAGCTCCGACAAAAGTGGGTGCGACGAAACTCGCAGGCGGGAATCGGTAAGCCATCAATCAGATGTACTTGGTCGGACAAGGCTTCCATCTGGGCTGCTAAACGCCGTTGGGTCAGCCTTTTGTATTGGCTCAAATTGGCTGCTTGCCGCCCGAAACTGGTGCGCGAGGGCAGCTTCCGAAACAAGCTCAGTCAGTGTTGACGAAAGTATTGCCAGATCCCTTTGTCAGTGCCAAGCCCTTGGTCTTCCCCAACGATTTCCATCGTCAGCACTTCCGAGTCACATCAAGCTGGGGCCAAGCTCCCATGCCGAATCGGTCTTCCTTGCGTCACCTCTTGGAACAAATCATCCACACAGCAAAAAACAGCAATGATAAACTCTTCGATAGAAAACATGGTTCCCATCCTTCTCGTTGCTATTGATTCTGCAACCAGTTTAGGGTGAGATTTTCTCCCAGTAAAACTAGCTCTTAACAAAGAGTTGCACATCGCGTTATTACTTAACAATGGCTACTTGGCGCTGCGTCCAACAATGTGGAGCCTGCTGTCACCTCGATCCAGCAGACAGACCAGATTTAGACCAATATCTTGCTGGCGAAGAGTTGCAACTTTATCTGAGTTTAGTGGGTGAGGATGGTTGGTGTATCAACTTCGATCGCCCTACGAGAACCTGTAAAATCTACCCAGACAGACCTCGCTTCTGTCGCGTCCAAGCAGATGTATTTGAGGACTTGTACGGCATCGAACCAGAGGAACTCAACGACTTTGCGATCGAATGTTGTCGCCAGCAAATTGATGGCGTTTATGGCAATCTCTCCCCAGAGATGGAGCATTTCGATCGAGAAATTAGTTAAACGCTTGATATTTTCTGTCTAGAGATGAGAAAATGAGAATAATATGAAAACTTCTCGTTTTGAGTCTCAACGTCTTGAAAAGTTCTGCTTCCCCTTCTAGCTTGCCTGCCATATCTGTCACTCAGACAGACGATCGAGTCCAGACGACAACCGATTCGGTTGCTGAGAGCGATACCGATCCTTGCGAGGAACAGACAGCAAATATATGGAATTGGGGAGCATTAGGAGTCTTCGGTTCTACTTTCAGCACCATTTTTTTAGCCGAAATGGGAGACAAGACGCAGTTAGCAACTTTGCTTATGAGTGCCGAATCTCAATCTCCTTGGACGGTGTTTGCAGGTGCTAGCGCAGCACTAATTGCTACCAGTCTTATTGGTATCCTTGTGGGACGTTGGCTAGCCAAGTTTCTGACTCCTAAGACTCTCAACGTTTCAGCCGGAATCCTTTTACTGTGTATTTCCGTTGCCTTGTTTTGGGAAATCCTGAACTCTTAATTGGGTAAGCTATGAACTGGGAACTAATCGGACTGAGTTTTATCACCGTATTTTTGGCAGAAATGGGAGATAAAAGCCAATTGGCCGCGATCGCTCTCGGTGGCTGTTCCAAATCTCCTCGCGCCGTGTTTTTCGGCTCGGTAACAGCCTTGATCTTGGCTAGCTTTTTAGGAGTTCTCATTGGCGGACAGATGGCCGCTTTCTTGCCAGCACAGGCACTTAAAGCAATCGCCGCGATCGGATTTGCTATTTTAGGCGTGCGCTTGCTGTGGGGTCAATTTGGTTCCTCAAACAATTGATACCATTTTGGATTTTGGATTGCCAATAGGCTTCTCCGTCTGGGTTTGGCTAATCTATAAATTCCAGAGAGCGATTTGCGATTCGTAGATGCGATCCGCATCCGCAAAAAAACCCTTAGCTGAGCTAAGGGCTGCGTTGATATCGTCAAAAGCGTATTTATCTAGTTGGTTGCAGTTCGATCGCACCAACTCAGAAGCGTCCCTCCCAAAATCAGCTTACAGACTTCTAAAATCCAGTAACCTTCGTGCATTTGAATCATTCCGGCTGGCATGGCGCTAGCAGGTTCAAACAGATTTAGTTGCATTCCCAAAGCACTCATTTCCGGGGTAAAAACGTAGGTGTAAATCAGAGCTATTCCTAGCAGAAACAAGGCTAATAAAGTTGGCCGATTTTCTGCTAAACGAATGCCATTTTGAGTGCCATGAACGATTAATAAACCAGTTAATACTAAACCCGCACACAACAACTCAATCCGATTAAAAATCCAGAAGATTGAATATCCTGCTGTGGCAAATCCGTCTCCAGCCATCATTCCGGTCGCATAAAGACTAGGCATAATTACCAAGTCTAAAAGCAGGCTGCTACTGAGCCAAAATAACAAAATCAAAACGATCGCTTTTTGCCATGTAGGTCCCTGGCGTTCAACTTCAAAAATAGCAGTCATTGCCTTTCCTCTAGAGTCAGCCTTACTTAGAGTTTAACGAATAGAGTTGGCAGAAAATATGAACTTTTTTTTCAATTACCAGAGACGATCTATAAAGTGCGGCATATTCGCATTTAAAAATAAAAATATTGGTAAAATATTTATTCTTTCTTAATCGGGCGTTACATATCTAAATGTGCTGAGCCTATATACATAAAAGCCGAATAGCTTTAGCCTTGAGGGCAGGATTGTTATCCACAGAGCCACGAGGTAAAAACCTTTAAGCTGCCATCGTTATAGATGCGATTCAACCGAGCAACTCGAATAAACTAAAAAAGACACCTGGTTAAAGGTGCCTTCAATCAAAAATATTGGGGTGTTAAATTTACCTGAAGCCTATAGCTGCTTGCCAGACAAACGCCAGCAGCAAGAAAAATACTGGAATTACTGGCAGCACATCTACCAAAGGGTCGAAGATCGAATAAGCTTCTGGCAATTTCGCTAACAGCATGGCTGCTTCCATTTTTTAATCCTCGTTTCCAACACAGTTTTCAGAATTGACAAGTATCTTAACATGGAAGGGGCCGCTACTTATCCTGACTCATTGGCGAGAAAATTTGAGAAGGCGTTGGCGTAGCCTGTGCGGAGCACGTATCGCCCATCCTCGATCGTCATTGACACGTTGGCATCAAAAGCGGTACAATCGAGATTTGTCAAAACTTTAGCCCTTTTAGGAGTTGCAAACTCTCTAAGTCATGCCCACTATCCAGCAGCTTATTCGCAATGCTCGCGAGGAGACTCAGAAGAAAACTAAGTCACCAGCGTTAAAACAATGTCCCCAGCGCCGTGGCGTTTGTACCAGGGTATATACGACTACCCCGAAAAAACCTAACTCAGCTTTAAGAAAAGTAGCTAGGGTCAGGCTGACATCGGGGTTTGAAGTCACAGCGTATATTCCGGGAATCGGTCATAACCTACAAGAACACTCAGTAGTGATGATTCGGGGCGGTCGGGTGAAAGATTTGCCCGGAGTTCGATATCATATCATTCGCGGCACTCTCGATACCGCTGGAGTCAAAAACCGGATGCAAGGTCGTTCTAAATACGGTGCCAAGCGTCCGAAGTAGTTCATAATAAGGGCGGTGCACCTCCAATAAGCACTACGGCCAAACTCTAAATGTAGGGTGTGTATAGCCTGCGGCATGGCTGCGCTTTAGCGCAGCGTAACGCACCGTTACCCTCCAACTCGGAAAGACTTTTAAAAAAACTTTTAAAAGTAACTGTTCGCGCCCAGGCAAATAATGCTGATGCCTTAAAAATCAGTAAAATTAACTAGATCGATCGAACTGATAAAAATTATGTCTCGTCGCACTGCCGCTGAAAAGCGCCCCGTACCACCAGATCCAACCTACAACAGCCGCCTGATTAGTATGATCGTTAGGCGGATCATGCGTAGCGGCAAGAAATCGATCGCTACACGCATTGTCTACGATGCCTTAAAAATCATAGAGCAGCGCACGGGGGCGGAGCCGCTGGAAACCTTTGAAAAAGCTATTCGGAATGCAACTCCGTTAGTAGAAGTCAAGGCGCGGCGGGTTGGCGGTGCTACTTACCAAGTACCGATGGAAGTTCGCCCGGATCGCGGTGTAGCCCTAGCAATGCGCTGGCTGATCAACTACTCCAGACAGCGTGCCGGCCGCAATATGGCTCAAAGGTTAGCCAACGAGTTGCTAGATGCTGCCAATGAAACTGGCAGCGCCATCAAGAAGCGGGAAGAAACCCACCGGATGGCAGAAGCTAACAAAGCCTTTGCTCACTATCGGTACTAGTCCGACTAGGTAGCAAACAAAAGCAGCTTTAAGTGGCGCAGGGCAAGGGAGAAAACCCCACTTGCCTAGTGGCGATCGCTCGCTACGTTAGCGTCATATAAAGTATACAATCTTAACAGACAGTAATAGATCGAAACACGGCAGACACGAAGGAGGTAGCTGTGCCACGTACAGTTCCGTTCGAGAGAATCCGCAATATTGGAATTGCGGCCCATATAGATGCGGGTAAAACTACGACTACAGAACGCATCTTGTTCTACTCAGGCTTAGTACACAAAATGGGAGAAGTCCATGAGGGAACAGCAGTAACCGATTGGATGGAACAGGAGCGGGAGCGTGGCATCACCATTACTGCCGCTGCCATTACTACCAACTGGCGCGACCATCAAATCAACATCATCGATACCCCCGGTCACGTTGACTTCACCATAGAAGTCGAACGTTCCATGCGGGTATTAGATGGAGTGATCGCAGTCTTTTGTTCGGTAGGTGGCGTTCAACCCCAATCGGAAACCGTTTGGCGACAAGCCGACAGGTACGACGTGCCTCGGATTGCCTTTATTAATAAGATGGATCGCACAGGCGCTAACTTCTACAGAGTTTACGATCAGATTCGCGATCGGATGAGAGCCAACGCCGTGCCGATCCAAATTCCTATTGGCGCTGAAAGCGAGTTCCAAGGAATCGTCGATTTGGTGCGGATGAAAGCTTTGATGTATAAAGACGATCGCGGTCAAGAAATCACTGAAACCGAGATTCCCGCCGACCTTAAAGAGCAAGCCGAAGAATTCCGCACCAAATTAATTGAATCGGTGGCTGAAACCGACGATGCCCTAACTGAGAAGTACCTCGAAGGGGAAGAATTCACCGAAGACGAAATTCGCAGAGCACTGCGGGAAGGCACGATTAAGGGAACGATAGTGCCCTTAATTTGCGGTTCTGCGTTTAAGAATAAAGGCGTACAACCGTTGTTGGATGCAGTCATCGATTACCTGCCATCCCCAACCGAGGTCCCGCCAATTCAAGGAACTCTGCCCAATGGCGATGAAGTCGAGCGCCGCGCTAGCGACGACGAACCTCTATCTGCCTTAGCCTTCAAAATCATGGCAGATCCCTACGGACGTTTGACCTTTATTCGGGTCTACTCTGGGATACTCAAAAAAGGCAGCTACGTCTTAAACGCTACCAAGAACAAGAAAGAGCGGATATCCCGCTTGATCGTTCTGAGAGCAGACGATCGCATTGAGGTAGACGAACTGCGGGCTGGCGACTTGGGAGCGGCTTTAGGGCTAAAAGATACCTTCACCGGAGATACCATCTGTGAAGAAGGTAGCCCCGTGATCCTAGAATCGCTCTTTATCCCAGAACCAGTGATTTCGGTGGCAGTCGAGCCGAAGACCAAGCAAGATATGGAGAAACTTTCCAAAGCCCTCCAAGCTTTATCGGAAGAAGATCCTACTTTCAGGGTCAGCGTCGATGCCGAAACCAATCAAACCGTGATTGCGGGTATGGGAGAGTTGCACCTAGAAATTCTGGTAGACCGGATGTTGCGGGAATACAAAGTGGAAGCTAACGTGGGTGCGCCCCAAGTGGCTTACCGCGAAACTATTCGCAAGCCTACCAAAGCTGAAGGCAAGTACATCCGTCAAACAGGTGGTAAAGGTCAGTACGGTCATGCCGTGATTGAAGTCGAACCGGGAGAACCAGCTAGCGGCTTAGAATTTGTTTCCAAGATCGTTGGCGGTTCGATTCCGAAAGAATACATCTCGCCAGTAGAACAAGGGATCAAAGAAGCTTGCGAATCCGGTATTCTGGCTGGATATCCCATGATCGATCTGAAAGTGACATTAGTAGATGGGTCTTACCACGAAGTAGACTCTTCGGAAATGGCCTTTAAGATCGCTGGCTCGATGGCGATTAAATCAGCAGTGATGAAAGCTTCGCCAGTGCTATTAGAGCCAATGATGAAAGTTGAGGTAGAAGTTCCTGAGAATTTCTTAGGAGATGTAATTGGCGACCTCAACTCCCGTCGCGGTCAAGTTGAAGGTATGGGTTCGGAACAGGGAATTGCCAAAGTGGCCTCTAAGGTACCTTTGTCAGAGATGTTTGGATATGCTACGGATATCCGATCGAATACCCAAGGACGAGGAATCTTCTCCATGGAGTTCAGTCACTATGAAGAAGTACCCCGCAACGTAGCTGAAGCCATTATCGCCAAGAACAAAGGTAACGGCTAAAGGAGATGGGGGAGATGGGGAGATGGGGAGAGAGGGAGCAGGGGAGCAGAGGAGCGTTTTTCACTCAACACTCCACACTCAACACTCAACACTTCCTAAAACACTCCACACTCCTCACTTCTAAAAAAGTGGGTTTTGCTTAAAAGTTATCTGTAAAATTAAAAGGTAATTTATTAAGCTCCCTCTCACCAATTCAACATTCACTCGCTCAAAACTAGAAAATATATCTCATGGCACGCGCAAAGTTTGAACGGAATAAACCCCACGTCAACATCGGTACAATCGGTCACGTAGACCACGGCAAAACCACCCTTACCGCTGCCATCACCATGACGCTGGCAGCTGGCGGGAAGGCTAAGGTCAAAAAGTACGACGAAATTGATGCTGCCCCAGAAGAAAAGGCTAGGGGGATTACCATCAATACAGCCCACGTCGAGTACGAAACCGAAAAACGGCACTACGCCCACGTCGATTGTCCCGGACACGCTGACTACGTGAAGAACATGATCACGGGTGCAGCCCAGATGGATGGAGGCATTTTGGTGGTGTCGGCGGCTGACGGCCCGATGCCCCAAACGCGAGAACATATTCTGCTAGCTAGGCAGGTGGGTGTTCCTAACCTAGTGGTCTTTTTGAACAAGAAAGACATGGTGGACGACGACGAACTACTAGAACTGGTAGAACTAGAAGTACGCGAACTCCTGAGTTCCTACGATTTCCCCGGAGATGATATCCCCATCGTGGCTGGCTCGGCTCTGCTGGCAATGGAAGCGATGACCGCAAACGCAAAAACTCAACGCGGTGAAAATGAGTGGGTAGATAAAATCTACGAACTGATGGATGCCGTTGATGCTTACGTCCCCACTCCAGAACGGGATATCGACAAACCATTTTTGATGGCAGTTGAAGACGTATTCTCGATTACCGGACGCGGTACGGTTGCTACTGGTCGGGTAGAGCGCGGCAAAGTCAAGAAAGGCGAAAACGTCGAACTGGTGGGCATCAGAGCGACTCGCAACGTGGTCGTTACTGGCGTAGAAATGTTCCAGAAGGAACTAGAAGAAGGGATGGCTGGCGATAACCTCGGCGTGCTGCTGCGGGGGGTAGAAAAGAAAGATATCGAGCGGGGCATGGTAATTGCCAAGCCCGGTTCGATTACTCCTCACACTCAGTTTGAATCTGAGGTCTACGTCTTAACTGAAAAAGAAGGCGGTCGCAAGACTCCATTCTTCGCAGGCTATCGCCCTCAGTTCTACGTGCGGACGACCGACGTGACTGGCTCGATTAAAGCGTTTACCGCCGATGATGGCAGTAACGCCGAAATGGTGATGCCAGGAGATCGCGTCAAGATGACGGTAGAACTGATCAACGCAATCGCGATCGAACAAGGAATGCGCTTTGCCATTCGCGAAGGCGGTCGGACTATAGGCGCTGGTGTAGTTTCTAAGATCCTCAAATAAACAAATGTAGAGACGTAGCATGCTACGTCTCTACAAAATTTTTTCCAACCGAACCTAGACAATTAAAAAATGGCAACCCTTCAGCAGCAAAAAATTCGCATTCGCCTTCAAGCCTTCGATCGCCGTTTGCTCGATACATCTTGCGAAAAGATCGTCGATACAGCCAATCGGACTCAAGCTACAGCCATCGGTCCGATTCCTTTACCAACCAGGCGGAAAATCTACTGCGTTTTGCGTTCTCCTCACGTCGATAAAGACTCGCGCGAACACTTTGAAACTCGCACCCACCGCCGTTTGATCGACATCTATCAGCCTTCTTCTAAAACGATCGACGCTTTGATGAAGCTAGATTTACCTGCTGGGGTAGATATTGAAGTGAAGCTCTAGCAAGAATACAGGAGTGTAGGAGTTCAGGAGTTCAGAATGAGGCGAAGCCTTCCGGTAGCCGATAGCTTCTCGCAGAGAAAGGTACTCCTGAACTTCCGAACTTTGCTGAGATTAATGGCGTGGCAGGACGGGTTTGATTTAGGATTAAATTACTGTGTAGCTAGAGTTTTTGGCTAAACTAGCCTCTACAACTAAATTTCTGTAAGGATGCGAGATTTCGCGTCTCTACATTCTGAACTCCTGAACTTCTGAACTTCTGAACTATGGCATCGTCCTCTTCAATTGCTGTTAGAGAATTACCTTTATTTCCTTTGCCAGAATTAGTTCTGTTTCCGGGGCGACCTCTGCCTCTGCACATTTTTGAGTTTCGCTACCGGATCATGATGAACACGATTTTGGAGAGCGATCGCCGTTTTGGGGTTTTGCGGTTCGATCCGGCCCAAGGAAGTATTGCTACGGTAGGCTGCTGTGCGGAAATTATTCAGATGCAGCGACTAGAAGACGATCGCATGAATATCCTTACCTTGGGGCAGCAGCGATTCCGCGTCTTGGATTACGTGCGGGAAAAGCCCTATCGGGTGGGTTTGGTGGAATGGATTGAAGATCGTCCCACAGACAAAGATCTCAGACCTCTAGCTACTGATGTCGAGCAACTGCTGCGAGATGTAGTCCATTTGTGGTCGAAGTTGGCAGATAAAAATGTCGAATTACCCCAAGATTTGCCGACTTTACCGACGGAGTTGTCATATTGGGTAGCTAGCAATTTAGACGGTGTAGCTTCAGAACAGCAGGCTTTGTTAGAAATGCAAGATACGGCTGCGCGTCTGGAACGGGAAGCCGAAATTCTGACTTCGACTCGCAATCAATTGGCAGCACGAACTGTGTTGAAGGATGCCCTCAATTAGAAGTTCGTTAATTCGGAATTTAGCGAGCAAAAAATATAGATAGAGATAATTACCTTCTGTTGCGGTAGATTCCTATCTGCTACAATTTGGCCAGATTCTTAACGTGAGCGTTTCTTTAACTATTTCAGAACTAGATCTCCATACCCTGTTTCCGTTTGCGTTGGATGAATTCCAACAACAGGCGATCGCGGCTTTAAATGCGGGTCGTTCGGTAGTGGTGTGCGCTCCTACGGGTTCTGGGAAAACTTTAATCGGTGAATATGCGATTTATCGGGCGTTAGCTCGCGATGGTAGAGTTTTTTACACCACACCGCTGAAGGCTTTATCCAATCAGAAATTTCGCGATTTCCGCGCCCAATTCGGACACGAAATGGTGGGTTTGCTTACCGGAGATGTCTCGATTAACCGCGAAGCCCCAATTTTGGTGATGACGACGGAAATCTTTCGCAATATGCTCTACGGTACTCCAATTGGTGAAGTCGGTACTTCCTTGGTAGGCGTGGAAGCGGTAGTTTTGGATGAATGCCACTACATGAACGATTGGCAGCGGGGGACGGTGTGGGAAGAATCGATCGTCTATTGCCCTCCAGATATTCAATTATTGGCGCTTTCGGCTACCGTAGCTAACAGCCAGCAACTAGCTGACTGGATCGCCAAAGTTCACGGCCCCACCGAACTAATTTACTCCGATTTTCGGCCGGTACCGCTGCAATTTTACTTTGCCAATCCCAAAGGTATCTTTCCGCTACTTAACGATACCCAAACTAAAATCAGTCCCAGATTGGAAGACCGTCGCGGCAAACGTTCGCGTCGAGATGGAGAACGCAAACCGCGCCCGGAAAGTCCAGATTTAGACTACGTAGTCGGTCAGCTTGCCCAGCGAGATATGCTGCCAGCGATTTACTTTATTTTCAGTCGCCGAGGTTGCGATCGAGCGGTAGAAGACATGGCAGACTTGACGCTGGTAAACGATCGAGAAGCCGCCCAACTCAAGGAAATAATTGACGAATTTCTCACGCGCTC
Source organism: Cyanosarcina radialis HA8281-LM2 (assembly GCA_019359615.1). Lineage (GTDB taxonomy): Bacteria > Cyanobacteriota > Cyanobacteriia > Cyanobacteriales > CCAP-1448 > Cyanosarcina > Cyanosarcina radialis. The sequence continues at coordinate 121,227 of JAHHHA010000007.1, read as the reverse complement.
TCCCGAAGCCGGACGGGCCGGACAGATAGAACCGCTGTATCGAGGCATTGCCGCCCACCACGCCGGAATCTTGCCTGCTTGGAAAGTCTTGGTAGAAGAACTGTTTGCGGCGGGATTGGTGAAAGTGGTGTTTGCCACCGAAACCTTAGCCGCTGGGATCAATATGCCAGCCCGAACGACGGTAATTTCCAGCCTTTCCAAGCGTACCGATCGTGGGCATCGATTGCTCACTCCTTCAGAATTCCTGCAAATGGCAGGCAGAGCCGGACGCAGGGGTATGGATACGGTCGGTCATGTAGTCACCGTGCAGACGCGGTTTGAAGGGGCTAGGGAAGCCGCCTATCTCGCCACCTCTAAACCCGATCCCTTAGTCAGTCAGTTTACTCCCAGCTACGGCATGGTGCTGAACCTGTTGCAAACGCATAGTTTAGATGAAGCAAAAGAGTTAGTAGAGCGCAGTTTCGGTCAATATCTGGCAACGCTACACCTCAAACCCGAACAAGATGCGATCGCTGCCTTAGAGAGGGAACTGGCTCAAGTAGAGGCTTTATTAATCTCTGTCGAGCCAGCCCTGTTAGAAAAATATGAAAAACTGCAAGAACGGCTAAAAGTAGAACAAAAGATTTTAAAAACCCTACAACATCAAGCAGAAGCTACCCAAGCCGCCCAAATCGGCCGCATATTACCTGTAGCCCCCGCCGGAACCCTCGTCAACCTCAAGGGGAAACATATGCCTGTGTCTTCTCCCTTACCAGCGATGTTAGTCGCTCAAGTGGCTGGCAGCGGTCAATTTCCCTACTTGGTATGTCTGGGTAAAGATAATCGCTGGTATGTCGTCTCGACTAGCGATGTGGTGGGATTGCACGGACAACTCAAAACTGTAGATGCCACAGGTTTAGAACTGCCAGACGATCTGCCCCTCAAACCCGGTTACTCCCGTAAAGGTACGGAGGTTACTGCCGCCATTGCCTCGTTGATTCCTTATACAGTCGAACCGCCCGCGCCAGAAGTTTTAGAACAGTCGCAGCAGGTAGATGCTCTCAAAAAACAACTAGAATCGCATCCGATTTGGCAGTGGGGCAATCCTTCTACCCTGCTCAAACGCTACCAGCGCCGCCAGACCTTGCAAGCAGAAATAGGCGATCGACAAGTAGAATTGCAAGAGAACTTAGCCCGTCACTGGCAGGAATTTCTGGTTTTAATCGAAATTTTGCAGCGGATGGGAGGTTTGCAAGGGCTGCAACCTACTGCTTTAGGGAAAGCCGCGGCGGCCATTCGGGGCGATAACGAATTGTGGCTGGCTTTAGCCATGATGTCGGGCAAATTAGATAATCTCGATCCCCAGCACTTAGCAGCTAGTGCTTGCGCTTTAGTGAGTGAAACTCCTCGTTCTGATAGCTGGACAAACTATCAACCTCCTGAAGAAGTCTTAACAGCTTTGGCGGGGTTAAGGGGCATCAGAAGGCAACTATTTCAATTGCAGTATCGGCATCACGTCGCCTTGCCCGTCTGGTTGGAGTACGATCTGGTCGGCATTGTGGAGCAATGGGCTTTAGGTGCGATCTGGGCAGATTTATGCGCCAACACTAATTTAGATGAAGGAGATATCGTGCGGATGTTGCGCCGGACAGTGGATTTACTGTCTCAAATTCCCCACGTCCCCAATATATCGGAGTCCTTGCGGCAAAATGCCTATCGATCGATTCAACTACTCGATCGCTTCCCGGTGAGCGAGGCGGTTGGTGAGGCGTGAGGGAGATGGGGAGATGGGGAGAGAGGGAGAGAGGGAGATGGGGAGAGAGGTAGAGGAGGAGGCAAGGAGGACAAGGTAGAAATTTTAATTGCTGACTTCTAAACTCCTAAACTTCTGAACTTCTGAACTTCTAAACTCCTAAACTCCTATGAAAAAACGATCGCTTGGTACTTCTGGAATTGAAATTTCGCCCATTATCATGGGGACTTGGCAGGCAGGAAAACGCTTGTGGGTGGGAATTGAAGATGCTGAAAGCATTGAAGCCATTAGAGCCGCAGTTGATGCGGGGATGACGACGATCGATACGGCTGAGATTTACGGCAACGATGGGCACTCAGAGAAGATCGTGGGAGAAGCAATTTCAGGTATGCGCGATCGCGTGGTTTTGGCAACTAAGGTTTTTCCCAATCATTTGAAATACGAGCAGGTAATAGAAGCGTGCGATCGCTCTTTAACTCATCTTAGAACTGACTACATCGATCTATATCAAATTCACTGGCCACCTGGTTCTTTTAATAATGAAGTCGTTCCTTTAGAAGAAACCATGAGCGCCCTTAATTATTTAAAACAACAGGGTAAGATTCGAGCGATTGGAGTTTCTAACTTCTCTGGCAAACTGCTAGCAGAAGCATCGCAATACGGTCGAATCGATAGCTTGCAACCTCCTTATTCTCTGTTTTGGCGGCACGTAGAAACTGATGCCATGCCTTACTGCATCGAACATAATATTTCTATCCTGGCTTACTCTTCTCTGGCTCAAGGATTGTTGACAGGAAAATACCCGCCCAATCATCAGTTTCACCCAAATGACAACCGTTTTAAAAATAAGCTATGTAAAGGAGAAAACTATCGACGGGCGCAATTAGCTCTAGAACGGCTGCGTCCGATCGCCGATCGCCATCAGTGCAGTCTATGTCAATTAGCTTTAGCGTGGGTAATTTCGCAACCGCAAACTAATGCGATCGCTGGCGCTCGAAATGCCGAACAAGTATTGCAAAATGCCAAAGCGATCGAGGTCAAACTATCGGCTGATGACTTAAAAGAAATTGATGCGATCGGGTGTTCTGTCACCGATTATTTAGACGACAACCCGGTGATGTGGGAATTTAGTTAATTGCGAGATCGCAAAGAAGAAGTTTATAGGCACTTATTATCTCTATCACTACCGTATAAGCTTCTATATACATATGAAAGTTCCTAATTAAGAGCGATCGAGGAGTGAGACATGGACTTGACTCCATATGCTTTTGCGCCCATAATATAAATTATGGGATGAAATGTTTTAATTCATGACGAATTTGAGCCAGAGTTGAACGAGCTTGTTGAAGAAGTTCAAAACGAACTCTTAGCTTATGCGAAGTTGCTGGAAAATTATGGACCTTCTCTACGCAGACCTCACGCCGATACCCTTAATGGCTCTAGTCATGCCAATATGAAGGAGCTTCGTTTCAAAGCAGGAGATGGGGTGTGGCGAGTAGCCTTTGCTTTCGATCCAGAACGGCAAGCCATCTTGCTTGTAGCTGGTAATAAAGCTGGGGTTAGCGAAAAACGCTTTTACAAGCAACTTATTGAAAAAGCCGACCGAAGATTTGATTTCCATCTCGATCGGTTAAAAGAACAGGAAGAAAAAGATTATGGCAAAAAAGCTGAATGAAATTATCCAGAAACTTCCCAAAGATCGTCAACAGAAAATCGAAGAGCGAGCGCAAGAATTGATCGCCCAAGAAATGACTCTTCGGGATTTAAGAAAGGCGCGAGAACTTACTCAAGAGCGCATGGCAGAGTTACTGAAAATTCGACAGGATAGCATTTCCAAGCTGGAAAAGCGCAGCGATCTTCTCCTATCTACACTTCGGAGTTACGTTAAGGCCATGGGAGGGGAACTTCAACTCACAGCAAAATTTCCCGATCGCCCTCCAGTTGTACTAACTGGATTAGCAGAACTTGAAGATGAGGAGTCATATCAAATCCGGTTGATTGGCCATAATTAATGTAGAAACCCAACATTGCTGGGGTGTTGGGTTTCACTCCGTTCAACCCAACCTACGGTCTTATGCAAGAGGTCTATTAATCCAACCAAGCAAAGAGATTCGTACTTGTAAATAGCAATGGTACTGAGGGGTGCTACTGTCTTCTTGTCAATCGTTTTCCTCTGGTTCGCCGAAGCGAATGATGTCGTCTTCTCCTAAATATTCTCCGTTTTGGACTTCGATCATCACTACGGGAATGATGCCAGGATTTTCGACGCGATGGGGCGTACACATAGGAACGTAAGTCGATTGCTTGGCCATCAAGATCGTTTCTTGACCGTCAAAAATGACTTTGGCAGTGCCAGAAACCACGATCCAGTGTTCGCTGCGATGATAGTGCATTTGAGTGCTGATGTGAGATCCTGCCTTGATCTCAATGCGATTGATCCGATAGCGTTGACCTTCTTCTAAAACTGTAACTGTACCCCAAGGTCTAATCCGCGTAGTCGTATGCACGGATAAAGGATCGATCGCTTCTGGCTGTTGGTTGTGGTCGAGCATGAGCGTTACAGGTGCGATCGCACTTAAAGTTATTTTTTATAGCATTTCTTTTAGTTTAAACCTCGACAGTCGATCGATCCTTAGTCGATTGGCGATCGCTAATTTCTGTCTGAATCTGGGAATCTTCACCCGTAATCAATCTAGCTCCCTGCTTGCGGGTGAAATAGTTCCAGCCCCACTGCATCAGCACGATGAGTTTGTTATCGAATTCGATCAAGTAGTAGATGTGAGCGAATACCCAAATAAACCAAGCTATAGGTCCTGCCAGTTTTAACGTTCCGAGGTTGACTACGGCAGCATTCTGACCGATGACGGCTAAACTACCCACATCTTTATACTTAAAGGGCGGTAAAGAATTACCTTGCAACCTTTGTTTGATAAGCTTAGCGAGGTACTGCCCCTCTTGGATGGCCACAGGTGCAATTCCGGGGAGAGGGCTGCCATGCGGATCGGCGCAATGGGCCAGATCCCCAATAACAAAGATGTTGGGATAATCGGGAATACTCAGATCTGGGGCGACTATCGCCCGTCCGACGCGATCGAGTTTAACACCAGTGCGTTTGGCTAATATTTCTCCCATGGCAGAAGCTTTGACTCCGGCCGCCCAGATAATTGTCCGACTGGCAATTCGTTCGACTTGAGAACCCTGGCGAACTTCGATCGCATGGTCCTCAATGTTGGTAACTAAGGTGTTAGTTCGCACCGTTACGCCCAATTTGGTCAAAGAGCTAGCAGCTTCGGTCGATAGTTCTGGGGGATAAGATGACAAAACGCGATCGAGTCCTTCTAGCAGCAAAATTTGGGTTTCTGTGGTATCGATGTGGCGAAAATCTTGTTTGAGGGTATTGAAAGCTAGCTCCGCAATGGCTCCTGCCATTTCTACCCCTGTAGGGCCGCCACCGACGATCGCAAAGGTCAACCAAGCCCGCCGCCGTTGGGGGTCGATTTCTTTTTCTGCCGCTTCAAATGCCATCAGAATTCGCCGCCGCACTTCTAGGGCATCTTCTACCGTTTTTAACCCCGGAGCCATTGGTTGCCAGCAATCGTTGCCAAAGTAATGATGGCTGACTCCAGTTGCTACTACCAGGGTGTCGTATTCTACTTCACCATGGGGAAAGATGACTTTTTGCTGTTGCGGATCGATATCTACCGCTTCTTGCATCAACACTTGAGTATTTTTGTGGTGGCTCAAAATGCCGCGCAGGGGGGAAGCAATATCGGCCGGAGAGAGGCTGCCAGTGGCTACTTGATAGAGTAAGGGCTGGAAGAGGTGGAAATTGCGCTTGTCGATTAGAGTTACTCGCACGGGAGCGTTTCCCAAGGCTTTAGCTGCATACAGACCGCCAAAACCACCACCAACGATTACTACTCGATGAGGAGGTTGTTTTTCTGTCAGTGCCATCGTCCTCCAAGGAATGCTGTCGATCGAATCCAGTTGCGGATAAGATCTTATTTCCCTTTATCGTATCTTGCCCGCTCGAACCTCAAGAGTAGCGATCGCTACTCTATAACCCAAAACAAATAGGGCGGACATAGCCCGCCCCATTCGATCGAACGATCCGCTCTAGAAACTAAGCGTCGTAAGTAGACCTACCGCTAAACTTCAATTTGGAAGGTTCGGGGTTGCTGCCAATGTTGCGGTCTACCTTGCCTACGGCTTCGCGACCAGCATTGACTTTTTCTGGGAACACGCCATCTTTGGGATGCAGGTATTCCACATCACCATTCGGAAAAACGCGGTAAATCTTATAGTTGTTAATTTTGAACTTGGAACGCAGTTGTTGACCGCCAAAAGCGATGCAGTATTCTTTGCGAGCCAGGTATAGGATGTTGTCGCCTTGGTGCATCACGGCTGCACCACCCATTGGCATTTCAAACACTTGCTCTTTGGGACTGCTCCAAGTGATGGCGTATTTTTCTTCGACCTCAGCCTTAGTGAGCAAACCACCAGTGCTGCCACCGAATTTCGGTATTTGTCCAGTAAGTTCTTCTGCCATAATTTTCTCATTTGAGGTTTGAGGGCATCCTATCATTGACCGGATGCACACCTTACCAGTTTGTCAAGAACTGTAACAGTTGTTAGGAATATGCCTAGATCTCGATCGCTCCAGCTTGTAGCAAAAATAGATATCTATTCTGTAGGAGCTTCCTTGAGCTTCAAGATGGGAGCATTTCCCAAGGCTTTAGTTACACCATTGAAAATTTATTGAAAATAATTTGCAATAACTTCTGAGTTGAGCTATGCTTTGATGGCGAGAGGACATTCTGCGCGATCGCTAACCTATTCGATCGTCCTCAAAGGCGCGATCGGTTTGGGATAAGTATGAATAGCTGTCCTTGTTGCGGCCGACAGTTGCTCCGTCACATCCGCAGTGCTGGAGTTTACTGGTTTTGCCCCAACTGTAGACAAGAAATGCCGATTTGGGCGACAGATGCCGATCCAATCTGTCAGGGTAAAGTCTGGCTTTATATTCCGTTGGATTTGAAGTCGAAAACTTGAGAAGGAGACACGACTAAAATCTCATGTCAAATTTAAAGAGCGATATATGGCAAAGATTGGTCTGTTTTTTGGGACTCAAACTGGAAATACCCAAACTGTAGCCGAGTTGATTCAGAAAGAACTCGGCGGTAGCAGCGTTGTCGATCTAAACGACATCTCTAATGCGAGTACCGATGATTTTGAAGGTTATGACTGCATCATTATTGGCTGTCCTACCTGGAATATCGGCGAATTACAAGCAGATTGGGAAGGCTTCTACGAAGAATTAGACGAGATTAATTTTCAAGGCAAAAAGGTAGCCTATTTCGGGGCTGGAGATCAGGTTGGCTACTCAGACAATTTTCAGGATGCGATCGGAATTTTAGAAGAGAAAATTTCGTCGCTGGGCGGTACTACAGTGGGGCACTGGCCGAGAGATGGTTATGAATTTAATGAGTCTAAAGCTTTGAAAAATGGCAAATTTGTGGGGTTAGCGATCGACGAAGACAATCAATCTAATCTCACCGATAGCCGCGTCAAAGCTTGGGTAAATCTCCTGAAAACTCAGTTTGGAATCTGAAAGTTTAGTGTCAAATTAACGGTCAAAACCTTCATCCGTCAGGGGTTTTGAACCCCTGGCGGTTGGCGCTGAAGATCGAGTTTCAACAACGTCTTTAGCCTTAAGTTGATACTAATGGCAAGATGCCTATTCCACAAGAAGTCAGACTGAAAATTGATGATTTTAGTTAGTAAATAAATTCAAGTTCATGTTAAACCACATGATTTTGCTTCAGATTTATCAGCCTGTAGCTGCACCGATTTTGGCTGTTTCGATCTGGCTGGTTTTATTCGGTTTGCTAGGTTCGCTTTGCTCGACCATGCGAGAAGGATTTACCTATCTCAAACGGTTGCATCAAATTCCCTGTAGCCGCTGTGTTTTTTACACGGGAGATTATCGTCTCAAATGTACGGTTCATCCGTGTAGAGCCTTAACAGAAGAGGCGATCGATTGTTTGGATTACGAACCTGCTACTTGCCGTCCTCCTTGTTGCCAACCATCGAAAAAATCTGTTCTATGATGAGCCTCAAATTTCGGCAACCAACTTATCTTCCTAATTCAGCACTCCATACCTTTAGATGTCGGGAGTTAATGTCGGTAGATCGAGATATACTCTGGCAGATCGACACTGGGGTAGTACGAACTTCGACTTGGGATCGAGAAGGAAATGCGATCGCTTTGGGCTTCTGGGGAGCGGGCGAGATAGTCGGTCGATCGCTATCTCACATCAGGCCTTACCAAATCGAGTCGATGACTGAGGTTAAAGCCTACGCTTTGCCGAGTAACAGTCAGATCGATCGCGAAGTTTTGCTCTCACACGTTCAGCAAACGGAAGAACTGCTGACGATAATGCACTGCATCTCAGTAGAACAAAGATTGCTGCAATTTTTGTTCTGGTTTGCTGACAAATTTGGTGGCGAAACTGAGGAGGGAAAAGTAATTAAATTGCGTTTGACCCATCAAGTTTTAGCCGAAGCAATAGGCAGCAGTAGAGTAACAGTAACTAGATTGATGGGCAAATTTCAACGCATGGGAATAGTTAGTTGGTCGCCAGAACGCTTCATTTTATTAGGAGCAGATCTCTATAAGCTACTGTGTATTTAATCTGACAAAATTGTCATGAAAAATTCTCCTAGTATTTATTACTTGAGTATTGCAGCAAGTTTTTGCTTCTTACTCGTTCTCCCAGTTCGAGCCGAACTGAATCAAACTACTGAAATCGAGTCGCAGTCAGTCCCCCTGGTGCAAGCACAACCATCAATCGAGGTGGTTAAAGTAACTAATATCCGATGGGAGCGGACGGCTAAGGGGTTGGAATTAGTATTAGAAACTGCTGGCGATCGCCAGCTACAAGTATCGACTGCTCGCGAAGGCAATACCTTAATTGCTGACATCCCAAATGCCTCTCTTACTGATGATTTTCGCGTCGATCGCCCAGTGGCAGAAATTAACGCGATCGCTGTGACTCAAGTTGCTAGCGATCGAATTCAAGTCAGAGTGACGGGAGTTTCATCTTTGCCAACAGTTGAAGTCAGTCAAAGTGCGAGCAATTTAGTTTTGAATGTAGCTGTTGAAGAAGAAATAGAAATTATCGTTACTGGCACTCGCACGCCTCGAACTCTAGAACGATCTCCGGTGACAGTAACGGCGATCGATGCTGACGATATCGACCGAAACCTCGTGCGAGATTTAGATGATTTAATTCGCTACGAACCTGGAATATCTGCCAGTCGATCGCCCAATCGTTATGGTTTTCAAGACTTTAATATTCGGGGAATTGATGGCAATCGCGTTTTAATTCAAGTCGATGGAGTTCGCCTGCCCGAATCGTTTGAATTTGGCAGTACCCAATTAGGTAGAGATTATATCGATCCAGAAATCTTTAAAAAAGTAGAGATTATTAGAGGTTCGGCTTCAACTCTATACGGTAGCGATGCTATTGGTGGTGTCGTCACTTTTATTTCTAAAGATCCTGCCGATTTCTTATCGGCAACTGGAGATGATTTTGCGGTTAACCTCAAGGTAGGTTACGATGGCGTGAATCGGGGTTTCTCTGAAACTGCAACCTTAGCTGGTAGATCCGGACAGCTAGAAGGATTACTGATCTATACTCGGCGCGACTATTACGAAAATCAGATTAATAGCGATCGCGAACCTAATCCCCAAAGCGGCAGATCGAATAATTTTCTGGCCAAGCTAGTTTATAATTTTGACGAATTCAACCAACTTAAATTGACTGGAGAGTTTCTCGATCGCGATATCGATACTGACGTGTTGAGTTCGCGGGGATTAGTATTTGTAGGTGCGCCTTTTCCAGTTGCCAGAACGGATAGCTTAGAAGCTAGTGACTCGATTAAACGCGATCGCTACAGCCTCAGTTACGAATACGATCGTCCCGATAGTTCTCTATTTTTTCAATACCTCCGCGCTCAAATCTATTACCAAAGTGCCGAAAGTACGGAAACTTCTAACGAATTTCGCCGCGCTACCCCACCAGTTGAAATCGGAGAAGCCAACCGCCGCAGGTTTAGAAACTCCCTGTATCAGCAAAACATTTTCGGAGGAGAACTGCAATTAGAAAGTAACTTTAAAACTGGCAGTATAGCTCATCGATTGGTATACGGCACAGAAATTTCTAATACTAGAACTTCTAGATTGCGAGATGGCTTTCAAGAAAATCTGATTACGGGGGAGAGAGTCCCAACAGTCGGCCCGGATACTTTTCCAGTTAAGGATATTGCCGATACTGATAATTTTCGATTTGGAATTTACTTGCAAGATGAGATCGCTTTGGGCAAACTTACCATCATTCCAGGAATTCGATACGATCGCTACCAACTAACTCCAGATCCAGATGATATTTTTCGGGCTAGTTCTCGTAACTTTCCCACCGCAGAATTTTCTGATTCTGCCATATCGCCGCGATTGGGTTTAGTTTTAGAACTCTCGCCAGAACTTACTGCTTTCGCTCAATACGCTCGCGGCTTTCGCTCTCCTACCCCCGAAGATATTAACCCCGGTTTTACTAATCCTGGACTTTATCAAGTCATACCCAATCCCGATTTAAAAGCTGAAACTAGCAATAATTTTGAGTTAGGATTGCGGGGTAATTTCTCTGATTTAAATTTTAGCTTTAGCGGTTTTTACAACACCTACAACAACTTTATTGACACCTTTGGCAGGGTAATTCTCACTCCTGGACTGGCTGTAGGGACTTTTCAAACCGTCAATCGCGGCGATGTTCGGATCTACGGATTGGAAGCGAAAGGAGAATTAGATTTAGGTTCTGGTTTTAGCTTATTAGCTAGTACGAGCTATGCTGTGGGAGACGATTTAGAAAGCGATCGCCCTCTAGCTTCGATCGATCCATTTAGATTAGTTGCTGGTTTGCGCTATCGTCACCCCAAAAACATTTGGGGAACGGAGTTATTTGCTACTTATGCTGCCAGTCCGCGACTGCCTGAAACTCAAGAATTACCCAATCCTTTCGTACCAGATAGCTACTTTACAATAGATTTAATCGGTTATTACAACATCAATCCCAATCTGTCAGTGAATTTGGGCATCTTCAACCTTTTTAACCAGAAGTATTGGCAGCGCGGCGACGTGCGCGGACTTAGCAACGATAATCCCAATTTAGATTTATTTCTGCAACCAGGTATTACTTTTTCTGCTGGGTTAAAACTGGTTTTTTAACCTCACTGTGGCGGTGCTAACGGCAGTGCTTTAGCGTTGGCGTTGGCGCATAGCCTGTGCTTTGCACTTAGCCATGCCGCAGGCTATACGCACCCTACTGACGACCCCGATCGCGTTTGCTCTTCTAGGGATAGAGCAGCAACTATTGTAATAAAACTTAACGTAAGGGTATTGAGAACTATTCTAAGCTATATTTCAGACTTAATTGAGAATAACCTTCAACAAGTAGGGGACAGGGAGCAATGACAGTTTATACCAAGTCTCGTTCTCTGTTCTCTTTTACTAAGAGTTAGTCTCAATAAATTTTCAGGCTGATGTCAATAGGGGCAAGGGTGATGCAGCACAACTCGATCGCTTTAGGAGCAGATGCCAGATTGGTAGAACTTTGCGACCCCCAAGATGTAACGATTCTCCTGCGGAGACGCTACGCGAACGCGGCGATCGCTGGGGAAGGCAGTCTGACATTAAACGAGGAAATCGTGCCTTTAGCACTAGGGCGATTGGTGTTGATTCCGGCTCGGATGCCCCATACAGTCTGCACTTCACTCCAGCCTCACTTTCCTAATAACTCGGTGTGAATCGGCTCTAGGTCTTGACGATTCAGCCTGGATGATGACGTTTTAAACATTAAGTAAGGAGCGATCGAATGTCTAAGATTGGCTTGTTTTTTGGCACTCAAACCGGAACCACTCAAGATATTGCCGAACAGATTCAAAAAGAGTTTGGTGGCGATAGCATGGTCGATCTGTACGATATTTCCAGCGTGGAGGTCAGCGATTTAGAAAAATACGACTGCCTCATCATTGGCTGTCCCACCTGGGACATCGGCCAATTGCAGAGCGACTGGGAAGCTTTCTACGAAGACGATCTAGACAAGATTAACTTCAAGGGGAAGAAAGTAGCCTACTTTGGCGCAGGCGACCAATACGGCTATGCCGATAACTTTCAAGATGCGATCGGCATTCTCGAAGAAAAAATTTCTTCTCTGGGTGGAACGACGGTTGGTTACTGCTCGACTGAGGGTTATGAATTTAACGAGTCGCAAGCGGTGAGAAATGGCAAATTCGTCGGTTTAGCGATCGACGAACTCAATCAATCTGAACTGACAGGCCAGCGCATCAAAGCTTGGGTAGCCGAACTGAAACAGGCGCTAGGTGTGTAATCGTGTCAGATTTACCAGAAGTCTTGTATTTGAGTGCCAGTCAACATTTGGCAGCGTTCGATCGCCCCTTGGTGCAATCGCTGTCGGAGCAAACGACGATCGCCCACTGGGAATACAACCTGACCCCAGATGAACCCTGTTCCCTGGAAGTGGCACTGGTTTTGCTCCACGACTATTTAAAACAGTGCGAGGGCCCGATTCATCTCGTCGGTCACGGCGTTAGCGGGCTGCTGGGTTTGATGTACGCCCAGCGACATCCCGAACGAGTGCGATCGCTAGTGTTGCTGTCGGTTGGGGTTCATCCTGCCGTCGATTGGCAAGCCTTATATTACGCTCAACGTCAACTCCTACCTTGTAGCCGCCAAGCGATCTTGACGCGGATGGTAGATATGTTGTTTGGCTACTCCGATCTAGCCACGACCAAAGCCTTGGTGAAAATTTTGGAAAAAGATCTCGACTGCTCGTTGTCTCCCCATAGCCTTTACCAACAGGTGAGTTTGCCACCCATTCCAGTTTCCTTACCGTTGTTGGCCTGCGGCAGCGTAGATGACGCGATCGTAGACCCACTGCAACTTCGCGGTTGGGAAGAGTATTTCGGCGAGAGTACCAATTCCAGGCTGTGGGTCTGTCCGGGTGGACGATATTTCTTCCATTACTTCTACTCGCCACAGGTGGCAGACGAAATCTGCTGTTTCTGGCGATCGATTTCCCAGAATAGCGATCGCTCCTGTGAGGAAGCATCATATCAAACGCAGCTTGGCAGCGAGTCGTTCGGCGCTCGTTAAGTTTATAGTCCGATCTAGAAAATTTGAGGTGGAGTACCTGTGAATCAAATGTCCAAAACCGTGAAATTATTTTTGTCACTAGGGCTTGTGGCTACGCTGTCAGCCTGCGGTAGCGAAACTCCATCTAGTGGAGACGCAACCAGTCCCAGTCCGCAAAATTTACCTGTGGCTCAATCTCCTAGTGAAGGCGGTGAAGGCGGCGAGGGTGAAGAATATAGCTCTGGTGAAAAAGCAAATGCCGAGTTTAAGGATATCCTGAGCGGGCCGGAACTCCTGAGCGAGCTAAAGAAAGGGGGACATATCATTTATTTCCGTCACGCTCAAACTGACAAGGATTACGCCGACCAGGCCAATCCAAAGATAAAACTTAACGATTGCGAGACTCAGCGGAAGCTGAGCGATGTCGGAATTAAGCAGGCGAAAGACATTGGCGCAGCATTCACCGCCAAAAAAATTCCGGTGGGCGAGGTGATTGCTAGCGATTACTGTCGAGCTTGGAAAACCGCAGATTTGGCCTTTGGCAGGCATAAGAAGAATTCAAATCTCAACTTCTTGCCCTTTGAGGAATACACCGATGCCCAAGTGAAGGAGATGAAGACTAGAGTAATGCCGTTGCTAACAGCAGTGCCGCAGAGCGGTCAAAATACCGTCATAGTGGGGCATGACGATATTTTTGAGGCGGCAACTGGTATTTATCCCGAACCTCAAGGGATGGCTTATGTGCTGACCCCAGATGGCAAAGGTGGCTTCAAGCCGATCGCCAACGTGTTGCCTGATGAGTGGTCGAAACTGTAGATTGGCGGTTGCCTATAACGCTCCACGCCACTAGCCTTCAAATAGACGATCTGAAAAGTTTATAGAAAAATATTTGCAATAAGCAGAATGCTTAAGATGGCTTTCTCTCATTCACTTACAGGACTTACGCAAAACCTATAAATGTAGGGTGTGTATAGCTTGCGGCATGGCTACGCTAAAACGCTGCCGTTAGCACCGCAACCACCATCAATCTTGTGGCTGCGTAAGTCCTGACTTATTTAGAAGATCGGTTTATTCGCTTGCTAGCGGTTGGAGTGACAATTTCCGTAACAAAACTTAATCTCGACTTATTGAGAAATATTCTAAATTGGATTTCGAGCAGCAATTGAGAATAATCTTCAATAAAATTCGGACGAGATCGAGTCCTAGAAAAATGCAGACAGACCGCAATTCAAACCCGAACAGTAGAAAGGATTATGCAGCAAACGTACAGCAATCTCAATAGAGAGTATAACTGGTGGACTGGAAATGCCAGGTTAACCGACCTCTCAGGCAGACTGTTAGGCGCTCATATTGCCCATGCTGGTCTAATTGTCTTTTGGGCAGGAGCGATGACCTTATTTGAAATCGGCCGCTTCGACCCGCAACAGCCAATGTACCAACAGGGGTTAATTTTGCTTCCCCATTTGGCAACTCTGGGCTTAGGGGTGGGAAATGGCGGAGTCGTCGTCGATACCTATCCCTACTTCGTGGTGGGGGGGTTACATCTGATTTCATCAGCCGTCTTGGGAGCCGGGGGACTTTTCCACGTCTTCCAAGGCCAGCAGGTGTTACCAGAAGATCGCACCTGGACTGGTTTTTTTGGCTACGAGTGGAACGATCGCGATAAAATCTCCACCATTCTGGGCATTCACCTAACGCTTTTGGGGATAGGGGCTTGGCTGCTGGTTTGGCACGCCATGTTTTGGGGTGGATTGTACGATCCTCATGCGGGCAGCGTGCGGTTCGTCACCGAACCCACCTTAGATCCAGGGCGAATTTTTGGCTATCTGTTCGGTTTGTCGGGATCTGAAGGACTGGCCAGCGTCAACAACCTAGAAGATGTAGTCGGCGGACATATGTGGGTCGGTTCGCTCTGCATCGTCGGCGGGTTGTGGCACGCCGCCACGAAACCCCTACCGTGGGCGCAAAAAGCTTTAGTTTGGTCGGGAGAAGCTTATCTAGCTTACAGCTTAGGAGCGATCGCCTATATGGGCATCCTGGCCGCCTATTTTGTTTTTGCGAACGACACTGTTTATCCCGAAGTCTTTTACGGCCCCGTCAGAATCTTGGTCAACCCAGATAATACCCTGTCATTGCGGGGATGGCTGGCAACTTCCCATGTCACGTTAGGATTTATGTTTTTAGTCGGGCATCTTTGGCACGCTTGGCGGGCGCGGGCTAAAGCTGCTGGCGTGGACTTAAAGCAGGATGGGCTGGTCAAGCCGATGGAAGAGGTGTTTCAAGGAAATCTGGCAACACCGCTCAATGCTTCCGATTTGAGCCTCAGTTTCTTGAAAAATCTCCCCATCTATCGCCTCAATCTGTCGCCTCAACGTCGGGGTCTAGAAATTGGCATGGCCCACGGCTACTGGATTATCGGTCCCTTCACGCTTTTAGGTCCTTGGCGGCAGACAGAGATGGCTAATTTAGCTGGCTTACTCTCTGGTCTGGGACTGATTGCGATTATGACTACAGGACTCTTTTTATATGGCAGCGTTTCCTTCGCACCATCGGGAAAACGGGCATTAACAACCACCAGCGGGCAGATTGCCAACCCGTCAACCATGCCAGCATCGTTGCAAACAGTCGCAGCTTGGCAGAAATTCTCGCTCAGTTTGCTCGTTGGAGCGATTGGGGGTGCGATCTTCGCCTACTTCCTGCTAGATGGTTTCAGCCGACTGTCGTAGCGTTGCCAAAAGTTGAGCCAAACAACATCTGCGCTACCAGAACGCAGATGTTTTCTTCATATTAAATATCAAGAGGTTGAAATGGTTTCGATTTCTACAGAACGAACTTGGGCATCGGGTACTGGAAATACCTGGTCGATCGGTAATGCTAAGTTAGTTAACTTTTCCGGTCAACTGTTAGGCGCTCATCTAGCCCATGCAGGTTTAATTATGTTTTGGGCAGGAGCAACCACGATCGCTGAAGTCGATCGCTATCGTGCCGATCTGCCAATAGCAGAACAGGGCTTTACCCTTCTACCGCACTTAGCCGCCCTCGGTTGGGGAGTAGGAGATGGAGGCGCGATTGCTAATACCTATCCCTATTTTGTCATCGGGATCTTGCATCTGGCAGCATCGGCGGTATTAGCGGCTGGGGGACTTTTTCACGTCTTCAAAGGGCCTGCAAATTTGAAAGATAGTACGGGACAGGCAGCAAAATTCCACTACGAATGGAACGATCCCAAACAACTAAGCTTGATTTTAGGACACCACCTAATTTTTCTCGGATTGGGCGCTTTTGCGCTGGTGCTGAAGGCGACGAAATTCGGTGGCATTTACGATCCGGCGGTGCAAAAAGTACGACTTATTACTGCCCCCAACCTCAACCCAGCAGAGATTTTTGGCTACTTAGTCGGACTGACCGACAAGGGTTGGAATCCTCTAGGAATGGCAAGCGTCAATAATTTAGAAGATGTCGTCGGCGGACATATCTGGATCGGCATCCTGTTAGTTGCTGGTGGGGTCTGGCATATTCTGGTAAGGCCGCAGTCTATCCCCTTTGGGCTGCAAATCCAAGCAGATGCAATTTTGTCTTACAGTTTGGGGGCGCTGGCGTTTATGGCCTTTGTCTCTTGGGCTTTCGTCAGCTACAACACCACAGTTTTTCCCAACGAATTTTACGGCATCGATCGAAATGGGATGGCGATCGTGCAAATTTTTCTAGGTCTGCTGGCACTTGGCGGACATCTTTGGCACGCTTACCGAGCTAAAACTGGTACTCCGTCAAAGCAAAAATGATGGTCAGCCCTCACCACGCTTGGATTTTGTTGGGTTTCACTGCGTTCAACCCAACCTACCAATAACCCAACCTACCGATAAATCTAACAATGGAGATTCGATCGATATGTCTTTACCCACATTAACTTATCCGCTTTCCAGTCAAAATCAGCGAGTTGCTGGCTATGAAATTCCAGGCGACGAACATCCCAGAATTTACAGCACAGAAAATCTGCTCTCTAGTAGCGAAATGGACGAATTAATTAAAGCTGCATATCGCCAGATTTTTCACGAACAGCAGATGCTCAAAAGCACTCGTCAAACCTGCCTGGAATCTCAACTCAGAGCCGGGCAAATTACCGTCAAGCAGTTTATTGCTGGATTAGCCACCTCCGATCCGTTCCGGCGGCTGAATTACGACAGCAACAACAACTATCGGTTCGTGCAACTCTGCATTCAGCGAATTCTCGGTCGAGAAGTTTTTAACGAGCGAGAAAAGCTGGCTTGGTCCACGGTACTGGCAACTCAAGGGCTGAAAAAGTTTATCGATCTCTTGCTCGATAGCCAAGAGTATCAGGATAACTTTAACGACTCTACCGTTCCCTATCAACGGCGACGGATTTTACCTCAACGGGACTTGGGTGCTTTACCGTTTAATCGGATAGCTCGCTATGGAGAGCATTACCGCCAACAACTAGCAGAACTGAGCGATCGCTACCTGGGTTCGAGTCAAGAAAAGCCATACGAACTGTTTATTGGTGGGATGGCGCTGGTAATTTTTGCCGCTTTATTCTTGACGTTGGGAAGTTTAGCGGGTTTGAACTGAATCGATTTTGGTAATGTAGAGACGTGGCACTGCTACGGCTCTACTCGATCGGAGGAAAAGATGAAGAATTCGGTTATCGTCAAAATCTGGGCAATTTCGATCGCCCTGCTGTTAACAAGCTGTACCGCGATCGACGCGAGTAATACTAACAATTCCAATCCTGTAGCCTCAGCCAATCCGCAGCCATCGACGAGTCTAGAAAGTCGATCGGCGCAAAGAATTGTCGCTTTAACTTCTTTGTCAGCCGATATTATCGATCGATTGGATAGCAGTAAATTAGTCGGGATGTCGGGTAGTAAATTATTAGAGCGCGATTCCAGATTTGAGAAAATTCCCCGCGTCAGCGAAGGGCGATCGCAGCCAAACCTAGAAAAAATTGTCGCCCTCAAACCAGATTTAGTAATTGGCGCTGCCGGATTTCACGACTCTACTGCTCCTAAATTCCAACAGCTAAATATTCCCCTTGTTTTATCTGATGTTGATAGTTGGGAACAACTGGAAGCATTGACAAACAGTTTGAGTAAATCGTTGAATGCTAAGCCAGAAAAACTATTAAATAAATACAAATTGATTTTAGATAATAAATCTAATTCTAAAACTTCTGCACTAGTTCTAGTTAGCGTTCAGCCGATCTTGTCTCCTAATAAAGATAGTTGGGCTGGCGATATGTTAGAGAAATTCAATTTTAAAAACATTGCGGCTGACTTACAAGGGAAAAGTGCGATGAAAGGCTATATATCTTTGTCCCCTGAGAAAATCCTGCAAGCAGATCCAGAAGTGTTAATTGTAGTCGATACTGGAGATAAAATTTTAGATAAATTTAAGTCTCAGCCGTTTTGGAATCAACTAAAAGCCGTTAAATCCAATCGAGTTTACGAGTTTGAATACTACGGATTAGTCAACCCTGGAAGTATTGGAGCGATCGAACAGGCTAGCGTCAAACTCAAACAAATTTCATCTGGCAAGGAATAGAAAATTGCAACTAGGGATTGGCAAATCAAAAAACCGCTTTCTGCTAGCAACTGTAATTTTAGGAGGAAGTTTAACAGTAGCGATCGCAGCTTCTCTGGCTTTTGGTGCGGTTCCGTTAACTCTTCAAGAAATAGGGTTAGCAATCCTACATCGAGGCGATCCGATTAATCAAACAATTTTGTGGGATTTACGTCTACCTCGCACCCTCGCGGCGGCGTTAGTAGGAGCGGCTTTAGGAATGTCAGGAGCCTTATTGCAAGGAATGTTGCGCAATGGATTGGCCGATCCATTTTTATTAGGAATTTCTGCGGGTGCTGGCTTAGCTGCTGTGACTTTGCTCACTTTAGGGTGGTTTGTCACTTTGGTTCCTTTAGCTGCTTGGATGGGAGCAATTTTGACCGCCTTGGTAGTTTACACTTTAGCCCGCACCCCATTAGGAATTTCTATTCAACGCCTAATTTTAGGAGGAGTAGCAATTAGCTCTTTGTTGGGAGCGATTAGCTCGATCTTGTTACTATTTTCTGACGATCGCATCCAAGTGGCACTCAATTGGTTAATCGGCAGTCTCAACGGCAAAAGCTGGATAGAAGTTAAGGTAGTTGGAGCGTATATTTCACTCGGTTTAATTGCTGGATGTTTGGTAGCGCGTCCGTTAAATTTGTTAGGTTTAGGTGATGAATTAGCTGTAGGTTTGGGCGTTTCCTTGCAGCGATCGCGTTTATTAATTGGCGGCATTGCTACTTTCCTCGCCGCTGGAGCAGTTAGCCTCAGCGGTTTGATTGGTTTCGTCGGCTTAGTCGTGCCCCACATCGTGCGCTTGCTAGTAGGAACAGAGCAAAACTTAGTTTTACCCCTCTCAGCCGTAACCGGAGCCTTATTAATGATAATTGCCGATTTAATTGCCCGTTTGGGAGCGATCGAATTACCAGTTGGGGTGGTAACTTCAATTATTGGCGCGCCTGTTTTTGGGACTTTACTTTACCGTCGTTCCGATCTGTCTTGAAAGTCAAAAGTAACCGCCTGCCAATTTATCGAATTTTTAACCAAGCAAAAATATCGTCAGCATCAAGCGTTAAATTAATATCGGGTAAAACAGGTAAAACGTCACTTCTCATTAAAATATTTGGCAAATAATTGGGTTGATAAACAATAATAGAACGCTCGCTAGGATCGATTAACCAACCTAACAAGCAACCATTTCTCAAACAATGTAAAATATTGCCAGTTACCTTAGTTTGGCTTTGGTCTGGTGAAAGTATTTCAATTACCCAATCGGGGGCAAAATTAATTCCCGTGCTAATAATCTCACCATTTTCATCGACTGGTAATCGATCGTTGGCTACAATTGCCACATCTGGAACTATGGAACGATTTTCAAACGAACAGCGTAATTCTGGAAAAGCTTCGTAATTACTATTGGTGGAATCGATCGCTCGCACTAAGCGTTTCTGTAAAAGACTGTGTTTGCCTCCCCCCATGTTTTTTTGAAATATCTCTCCGTTAATATATTCCCAAGCTGGGGATTCATCGATATGCGCGAGTTGTAAAAAATTATCCAAAGTTATTTTTGGGGTTGAAATTGTCATTTTCACAACCACCTCTAACTGTTTTTTTGCCTTCAATTATAGCAATAATATTCGGCGATCGGCGATCGCTAAAGTCGATCGTAAAAAAGATCGATATCGAGAACCGCCCGGCCACTGAATGCGACATACCGCACGATTATTTATAATTGGGACGGTGCCGATCGAATATCTGAACGCTGGAGCGATCGCGTTATGACTGTTACCCTCAACAAATTTTCACAAGCTTCAGAGGACTGCCCAAAAGATCGCCTGCTCTCGATTCAGGGTGGATGGGAGCATTTCAAGTTGATTCAGCGGGGTTGCGAGGCCTCACCAGGAATCAAGCTATTTTACTTTGAGGGCACGATCGAGATTCTTATGCCAGGTAGATCCCATGAAAAGTTTTCTCATGCGATGGGGGTTTTGTTGACGCTGTTTCTAGCCCATCAGGGGATTTTGTTTTTAGGGGTTGGCTCGGCAGACCAGGAAAAAGAAGGGGTGGCATCAGCACAGCCTGACCAATCTTATTGCATTGGTGGGGAGAAAGCAGTACCCGATTTGTCGGTTGAGGTAGTTTTTACCAGCGGGAACATAGCCAAGCTCAAGCGTTATCAGGCAATTGGGGTGCCAGAGGTCTGGTTCTGGGAAGACGGAGTGTTAGAACTATATCACTTGGGGGAGCGGGGGTACGAACGAATCGAGCAGAGCCGATTACCAGGATTGATGGCTCTTGATTTAGCTGTGTTTGAGCGTCATGTGTTAATGGCTGAAACAGATTTAGGAGAGGCAGTGCGATCGTTTAACCGTTATCTTCTCGAACAATAAACGTACATGGGGGTATCCGCGATCGCTACTCAATTAGAAGTCAGAAACCTCACCATCGCTTATGGCTCAATTACTGCCTTAGCATCAATTAATCTAGTAGTAGCCCCTGGAGAATGGCTGAGCATTATCGGCCCTAATGGTTCTGGCAAATCAACCTTGTTGAAACTGATGGCGCGTCTGCTTTCGCCTCAGATAGGTACGATCTTGCTTGACGGCCGAGAAATTCACTCTCAACCGACAAAAGTAGTAGCCCAAAAGCTGGCAATGCTACCGCAACAACAGACGATTCCAGCGGGGCTGACAGTTCGCCAGCTAGCGAGTTTGGGCAGAAGCCCCCATCAAGCCTGGTGGCAGTGGGAACTCGATCGAGCCGGAAATGCTAAAGTAGAAGCCGCGCTGAAGCAAGTTCAAATGCTAGATAAATGCGATCGCCCAGTCCAGCAACTCTCTGGAGGTGAGAGACAGCGAGCTTTCTTGGCTTTAGCTTTAGCCCAAGATGCCCGAATTTTGTTGTTAGACGAACCTACAACTTATCTAGATCTGCGCTATCAACTAGAACTATTAGAATTGCTGAAACACCTAAACCAAGAACAAAAACTGACATTAATTACCGTTTTGCATGAAATCAACTTAGCAGCTAGATATAGCTCTCGGCTCGCTCTGTTGGATCGAGGGCATCTGTGGGCTGTGGGTACAACGGCTGAGGTTCTCACTCCAGCTAATTTCGCAGAAGTATTTGGCTTGGATGTGGTGACTTTAGAAACTCCGGTTGGGCTGCAAATCTGCCCGCTATCTGCTATTAACGCAAGTTGCTAGTTACAACTATTGATGGTTCGATCGCCTGCCAACTAACAACCGATCGCCCTAACCGGGACTCGATCGGATAATTATTGCTAAAAACTCTCATTTAATATAGTAGTATACTAACTCCAGCGATGGTGATGGCGATGCATATACTCACTGAAGATGAATTCGGTCAATTACAAGAAGAAAGTATCAAAAACAATGGTCGGCGACTATTAAATCATGATGGTTTTGATGAAATTTGGCAATTAGAAAATAATTTTTATACCGAGCTATCTTACGAAGTCGAACTGCGTCCGGGATTGATACTAGGAATAGGAGATGCAATCCAGCATCAGGATTTAAAACATTGGAGCATTCACGGTTTTCCCTATCCATTGATATCTAAATTTCATATTTCTGGCAATTTGCGAACGCTAACTCCAGGAATTAAAGAAATTCCCGATGATTATGTCGAACGAGTTGGCGAAAATTACTTATTCTATTTGCCGAATGTAGATGAGATTCATCATTCTTTAGGTGGAGAACACAATTTAGACTTGACTATTAGTATCGATATTAATGTTTTTAAAACTTTCGTCCGAGGTTTTGAATTATTACCAACTCCATTGCAGACATTAATCGATGAAAGTTATCCAACCAGATTTCATTATCCAGTGGGAGAAGTTACGCCAGCGATGTTTGCGGTGTTGCAGCAAATACTCAAACCACCGTTTCAAGGAATGATGAAACGGATGTATTTAGAAAGTCGAGTTTTAGAATTATTAGCGTTACAATTAAATCAGTTTTTACATCGAGAACGAGCGATTCGGGCAGTCGCTAATTTACGACCTATAGATATAGAAAAAGCTTACCATGCCAGAGATATTATCATTAATCGTGCTGAAAATCCGCCATCGCTGTTCGAGTTAGCGCAACTAGTTGGTTTAGGCGATCGCAAATTACGCTATTGTTTTCGAGAGGTGTTTGGAACTACGGTATTCGGCTATTTACACGACTACCGGATGGAACAGGCAAAAGTCATGTTAGCTGGAAGCAAAATGCAAGTTGCAGAAGTGGCAAACGCCGTCGGATACTCACATTTAGGTTATTTTGCTAAAGCTTTTAAACAAAGATTTGGAATTTCACCGAAGGAATTGCAATTGGGGAAAAAAATAATGTCATGAAAATCTATCTAGACACAAGGGGAGCATCCGATTTTGGATTTTGGATTTTGGATTGGGGAGTCGTCTGTGATTCTTGACTGGCGATCGCAGAAGACGATCGATACAGAATAGCACGGGCGATCGCACCTAGAAGACGATCCTATAAGATTGTTGATAATTTTCTCAATTTTAGTGCTAGCGATGCTGTCGGCAACGGGCGCTGAAAATCGCGATCGCCGCGATCGTCATGCAGCTTAGAATGTCTGTAATCCCATTTGGCTAATATCTTTCTCCCCTCTCCCAAGCCTGGGAGAGGGGTTGGGGGTGAGGGCAAACAACTTTTGCTAAGCAAATTTGGTAACAAGCCGCTCAAGTGACAAAAAAATGCACCTCTACAGATAGACGAAATCTCGGTCAACCTCGTAACCTAACTTTACTGAGGTATTTGAGAATCTTTATCTATAGGTGTAGGAGTGATGCCAAACTCGTTACTGGCTTTGGGATGCTGGAATTGGTGGCTATGGATGGTAGCTTTGGTAGTATTGGCACCGCTACCCGCTGGGGCTGAAACCAAACCAGAAAATATCCAGCAAGAACTGACAGCCAGGAATCAAACAGATATTCCTCAACTGAGCGATATCGAACTTCCTGCAACTGATGCTCAATTATTGGTACAGCCACCCGCACCCACCGAACCAGCAACGGATTTGCCAGCAGCGGCAACCACCGTCAAAGAGTGGAC
This sequence comes from Cyanosarcina radialis HA8281-LM2, assembly GCA_019359615.1. Taxonomy (GTDB): domain Bacteria; phylum Cyanobacteriota; class Cyanobacteriia; order Cyanobacteriales; family CCAP-1448; genus Cyanosarcina; species Cyanosarcina radialis. Next base: position 97,643 of record JAHHHA010000007.1, on the reverse strand, counting down.
GGCACAGATAGAAGCAGCAACGGCTCAAATTACTGCAATTAGGCTAGTACCAGTGGAAAATCGGCTGCAAGTAGAGCTAGACACCGCTGATGGCAGAAAGGTACAAGCGACGACGCGAGTAGAAGGAAACGCGCTAATAGCTGAGATTCCCAATGCCGTATTGAACTTACCGGAAGGACCATCGTTTCGAGCCGAGAAGCCCGCAATTAACATTACAGAAGTAACGGCGAATCAGTTGAATGCTTCAACAGTGCAAATTAGGATCGTGGGGGAGAGAATTGCGCCAACGACAGAAGTGGTGGCGAGCGATCGAGGTTTGGTATTGAGCGTAGCACCCGGTAGCGAAGCCGAAACGCCAGTGGAAATTGTGGTGACGGGGGAGCGAGAAGAAGGCTATCGGGTTCCTAATACCAGTGTAGGGACGAGAAGCGATACACCTTTGCGCGATATTCCCCAATCAATTCAAGTGGTGCCGCAGGAAGTATTGCGCGATCGCAATGTCAGAAGTGTGACTGAGGCAGTGGAAACCGTCAGTGGTGTGGTTAACCAAGGAAACAACTATGGTTCTCCTGCCGGATCTAGAATCATCAGAGGATTCGATCAAGGGTTTGTAGGAGGTGGTAGTGTAACTTTCCGAAACGGTTCTCGCGATGTTGATTTCTTTGGCATAGTCCCAATTGGGACAGTCGAGCGAGTGGAAGTTCTTAAAGGCCCCGCCTCAGTTCTGTTCGGAGCCGTAGAACCAGGTGGGATTATCAACACAGTCACCAAACAACCCCTCAGCGAACCTTATTACCAAATTGCGTTTGAGGCAGGAAACTATGGATTTTACCAGCCCAGCATCGATCTATCAGGTCCGTTGACTGCCGATAAAACTGTGCTTTACCGCTTCGTTGCTGCATATCAAGGTTCCAATAGTATTCAACCGTTTGTTGACCAAAAACTAACCACGATCGCACCCTCAATTACTTTCAACTTGGGGGATAGAACAAAGCTCAATCTGTATTATGAGTACACTAACTTCTTTGCAGATGATATTCAGACTGATACTGTGATTCTCAGCGATGGCAGTCTGGCACCAAGGGATTTTTATCTTGGCTATCCTAATTTGAACTTGTTCGATATCACAAATCAAAGATTTGGCTACACGCTAACTCATAAGTTTAGTGACAACTTACAACTTCGTAATAATCTGGCCATATCTCTTGGCGATCACAGAGACGAGCGAGGTTATGCTATAGGAGTAGTAGACGATCGTTTTATTCAGATAGAATCTTTAGACTATGACTATACAAAAGACAACTATTTTGGCTCGATCGACTTGCTTGGAGAGTTTAAGACAGGATCGATTTCACATCAACTCTTAGTAGGCTTTGATGTCAACCGCTATGTTGAAAATGCCACTACTCTTAAGAATCCTGATATCCCCGATCTAGATATTCTTAACCCAAACTACGATTTTTCCAGTCCCGGCACTGTTCCGGATTCAAAGTACAAGACCTCGATTCAATCTTACGGGGTCTACCTTCAAGATCGGATTGCCCTTGGCGATCGATTTAAGCTGCTGGTGGGTGGTCGCTATGATTGGGTGTCCTATGAAAATGAAATCGCTGATTTTGGACCATTCGGCAACACAACTGACGATCCCGTTCAGAATAACGGAGCTTTCAGTCCTCGTATTGGCTTAGTCTATCAGCCCAGCGACACAGTTTCGCTTTATGCCAGCTATAGTCGCTCTTTTGTCCAGACTACAGGATTCAACCCCGATGGGAGAGCGTTTAAGCCGACGAGGGGAACCCAATATGAAGTGGGTGTTAAAGCTGACTTTCTCGATGGAAAACTTTCGACAACCTTAGCTGGATATCAAATTACCAAGACAAATGTAACAACGGAAGATCCCGTTAACCCTGAGTTTTTCATTCAGACAGGGAAGCAACGCAGTCGCGGGATCGAGTTAGATATTGCAGGCGAGATTTTACCCGGCTGGAAAATCATTGCATCTTATGCTTACACTAATGCAAAAGTTACCGAAGATAACGTTATTCCAGTTGGCAATCGATTGAACAATGTACCAGAGAATCAAGCGAGCCTTTGGACAACCTATGAAATTCAATCGGGCAATCTTAAAGGTTTGGGTTTTGGACTAGGACTGTTTTATGTAGGCGAGAGGCAAGGGGACTTGGCAAACTCATTTCAAGTAGACGGTTACTTACGTACTGATGCAGCGCTTTATTATCGTAGAGATGGTTTAAATGCAGCAATTAATATCCGTAACCTATTTGATAACGACTATGTTTTGTCCGCTTTCGGCGCATTTTCTGCTCAAAGAGATATTCCTTTTACCATCACTGGCTCTATCAGTTGGCAGTTTTAACTCGCGGCTTCTATTAGCAAACATCTAAGTAGCAAGCCGTAATTATTTTGCTTGTGGGCATTTGTTAATGTTTTTACGTCCCTTTATCGGTTTCCTATTAACAGCAGTTTTGACGTTTACACTTGTTTCGGCTTGTGGTAAAAATATCGATTCCCTTGCTACGATCTCGAAACAGCCAATAGAAAAATGCCGCAAGGCTCAACATCCTATGGGAGAGACTTGTATCCCTCTCCATCCTCAACGAGTTGTAACAATACCTCCGTACGCTTTTGCTAATGCACTAGCACTAGGTATTAAACCAATTGCAACGGCGTACGATACCACAGAGGCTTTTCCTGAATATCTGCGAGATAGAGTGGATGGAGTTGAATTGCTGGGAGACATGGCTCAACCAAGTTTAGAAAAGATTTTGCGAGCGAAACCCGATCTCATTTTGGCAGACCCTTGGTCGCAAGATAGCTATAAGCTACTTTCTGCGATCGCTCCCACAGTCATTTTAGGACGCGATTTGTCTTGGCAGGAAGAGTTAACAGAATTGTCTATATTGCTAGGTAGAAAAGAGGCTGGCGATCGCTTGTTAGAAAACTATTGGCAACGGGTGGAAAAACTCAAACAAGCACTGAAGGGTCGCGCTCCTCAAATTCAGGTATCTATTGCTGGTGTATTTCCTGGATATGCTTATGCTTACGGAACAAAAAGCCCTGCTGGGGCTGCGATAAATGATACTGGATTACAACGTCCCCCATTGCAGAGGGGAGATGGTTATTACGTATTGCAATACGTTTCGGAAGAAAGCTTATCGGATATTGATGGTGATGTTCTTTTCTTCTTAACGCGAGGAGGAAAAAACGGTGCGAAGAAAGTTTTAGAAGCCATCGCAAAAAGACCTTTATGGCAACAACTTAAGTCCGTTCAAAACGGTCGCGTTTATCTGGTTGGGTCGCATTGGCATACTGGAGATATTTTGGCTATGAATAGAATTATTGATGATTTATTTAAGTATCTTGTTAACACACTAAATTAGTTTTTTAGTTATATTACATTCCTTTCAGGTCGTTTTACTTGTTGCCTTGTATCGACATTTCGATCGCACCTGGATAAATTCCTAGCGATCGCCCAACCGTGCCAACCAAGCATCCAGATCGGTCATACTGGTAAAATCTAGTAACGCTTCTCCCAGATTTTCCAATTGTTCTAACGAAAGGGATTCGACCCGTTGACGCACCTCTGGCGGTAATTCCCCTACCTGTCGAGTTAATAGACGCAGAACAAGCGATTTTTCTCCTTGTTCTCGTCCTCTTTGTTCGCCTCTTTGTTCGCCTCTTTTTTCTCCTTCTGCCAAAATTTCCCGATAAACTCTGGTTTCTTGCAGTGTAATTCCTAGCATTTCCTCGACCTCTCGTTGACTCTTATCCTCAAACTTATACACCATGATGGTGGTAATTAGTTCTATTATGGCGCGATTTTGTGCTGGAGGAACTTCCTGTTGATTCCTCGTCAGCAAATGCTTAGCTTCCTGGGTAGTTTGTGCCTCATCTATTGTCGTTAACACCATCAATGCTACCCACACGGGTAAAGAGCGAATGTCTCCTAACTCATCTAAATATAAGCGAGTTACCTGTGGACTGCTAAGTTGAGTCAAATAAGGAAGGATATTGGTTTGTTCGAGATCGCGCGACGGGTAGATGATGACGATTTGGAAGTTACTGAATCGATGCCGAGCAATTTTACGATCTTCGATGTCAGCTTAATATCTTGAGAGCGATCGAAGGTTTGTTACCAGGCGATCGCCACTCCAAATAGCTGAGATCGAGAGAAACCCAACCTCACAAAACTAACATAAAAAGCCGATAAATCTTTAATTACCCTGAATACTTACTGGCGATCGCTCAACCCTGCCAACCAAGCATCTAGGTCGCTCATGTTGGTAAAATCCAGCAACGCTTCTCCCAAATTTTCCAACTGTTCTAACGAGAGGGATTCAACCCGTTGACGCACCTCCGGCGATAATTCTCCCACCCGTCGAGTTAATTGACGAAGGATAAGTGATTTTTCTCTCTGTAATCCTCTTTGTACTCCTTCTGCCAAAATTTCCCGATAAACTCTGGTTTCTTGCAGTGTAATGCCTAACATTTCCTCGACCTCTCGTTGACTCTTATCCTCAAACTTATACACCATGATGGTGGTAATTAGTTCTATTATGGCGCGATTTTGTGCTGGAGGAATTTCCTGTTGATTCCTCGTCAGCAAATGCTTGGCTTCCTGGGTAGTTTGTGCCTCATCTATTGTCGTTAACACCATCAATGCTACCCACACGGGTAACGAGCGAATGTCTCCTAACTCATCTAAATATAAGCGAGTTACCTGTGGACTGCTAAGTTGAGTCAAATAAGGAAGGATATTGGTTTGTTCGAGATCGCGCGACGGGTAGATGATGACGATTTGGAAGTTACTGAATCGATGCCGATGACGGTAGAAGTATAGGTAAGATTCGGCAAATACCCTTTCATAGAGTCTTTCATCTTTCTGGAATTGCACTTCACAGAAATAGACGACCCCAGGATTTTCGCTTTCGGGCGGCAAAAATACCCCATCAATTTCAAATTTGGGTTCTTTGACAGCTACCGAGTCAAATCTGTATTCATCAGCATTGCCTGGGGGATTGGCTAAGAGTTCAAATAGGAGATTGGGCGATTGTTGAAAGAGTTTATAAAAAATCGAATCTCGACGCATGGAAGGTGAGGATTGAGGATTACACCTTGCCAATTTTAGACGTTAAGTGACGTAACGAGAAGCGCGATCGCTGATTTTGCGATCGTGTAATCTTTTGGTGCAGAGGCTTTGTGTCGATCCATAAATTCAAATAGTCAACTCGGCGATTGTTGAAATAGTTTATAAAATATTGAATCTCGACCCATATCAGGTTTGACCGGAAGATTGCACCTAGATAAATTAAGTGGGATTTAGCTATAATATTTCAAAAGCCAGAGGCAAGTGCGATTATGCAGGCAATTTTTTGGACTGTAGAAGAAGTAGCCCAAAGAGCTAAGCAATTTTACGATCGGGGAATTCGCCAAGAGGTCGAGCAGGGAGATAATCTTGGCAAGATGATTGTCATTGATGCTGAGACTGGCGAGTATGCAATTGATGAAAGTGGCGCGAACTCAATATTAGAGTTAAAGCAAAAGAATCCCAACGCCAGATTATTGATGATGCGAATAGGTTATAATGCGGCCTTTAGCTTTGGTGGAACTATGGAGCGTATAACCGAATGATTGAGGGACGGTTAATCGATAGTAAGGCGACAGTTCCAGTAATTTTTCGCTTGCCCGATCGACCAGACTTTTCATTGAATTTTGTCATCGATACTGGATTCAACGGCTATCTCACTTTACCACCACAAGCAGTTAATGCCATGAATCTTCCTCCAAGTGCCGATACACCTGCAACATTAGCTGACGGTAGCCAAGTCTTATTATCTATACATTTAGCCACAATTATTTGGGATAATGTAGAAAAATTAGTGCCAATTTTAGCCTCTGGTAATAAGCCTTTATTGGGAACTGCAATGATGAAAGGATATCATCTAGAGATAGATTTTGAAGATAAGGGTTTGGTTTCGTTAGCAAAAATACCATCTTCGATGTCAGCTTAATATCTTGAGAGCGATCGAAGGTTGGTTACCAGGCGATCGCCACTCCAAATAGCTGAGATCGAGAGAAACCCAACCTCACAAAACTAACATAAAAAGCCGATAAATCTTCAATTGCCCTGAATACTTACTGGCGATCGCCCAACCGTGCCAACCAAGCATCCAGATCGGTCATACTGGTAAAATCTAGCAACGCTTCTCCCAGATTTTCTAACTGTTCTAATGAGAGGGATTCGACCCGTTGACGCACCTCCTGCGGTAATTCTCCCAACCGTCGAGTTAATAGACGCAGAACAAGCGATTTTTCTCCTTGTTCTCGTCCTCTTTGTTCGCCTCTTTGTTCTCCTTCTGCTAAAATTTCCCGATAAACTCTGGTTTCTTGAAGTGTAATTCCTAGCATTTCTTCTACCTCCCGTTGACTCTTATCCTCAAACTTGTACAACATTATCGTGGTGATTAGCTCCATTATGGCGCGATTTTGTGCTTGAGGAACTTCCCGTTGATTCCTTGCCAGCAAATGTCTGGCTTCCTGGGTAGTTTGTGCCTCATCTATTGTAGTTAACACTATCAATGCCACCCACACGGGTAAAGAGCGAATGTCTCCCAACTCATCTAAATATACGCGAGTTACCTGTGGACTGTTAAGTTGACTCAAGTAAGGAACAATATCTGTTTGTTCGAGATCGCGCGACGGATAGATGATGACTATTTGGAAGTTACTGAATCGCTCCCGGTTACGGTAGAAGTATAAGTAAGATTCGGCAAATACCCTTTCATAGAGTTTTTTATCGCACTTATAGTAATCTTCAATAACTTGTGGGATAGCCGTCCCGGCTGTCCCACGGCAGGCTTCCCAAGTAGCCTCACCAATAGCCGATCGAGGTCGGATATAAATGGAACCTATGATATGCTCTAAAAAGCAATAATTAAGAATATTTCTCATTAGGTATCTTCATCATGACCATTTTGGTATCGGAGCGCGACTATGCTGGGTGGGAGGAAGAAGTATCGCATTTGCTTGAGTATCCCGATCCGGAGGATCGTGGCGATGTGCTGATGCCGCAACCGACTTGGCTGGCTCAGGGGTATAGGCGAGAGATTATCTTGCGCGAGGGATTGACGATCCGAATTGATGACTTTCAAACGCGCGATCGCGTTAAACAGATATGGTCGGAAGGCGAAGATAGTTCGATAGAGTTTCACTGCCATCTCTCTGGGGATCATCAAGATCGTTTTTCCGAGGTGGGCAATTTAGAGTATGTGCTGTATGGCAGTGGTTCGTATCCTACGCAAATATTCACCTGCTCCGGTCAGTTTCCCATTTTGGAGGTGACAGTGATGATGTTGCCAGAGGTGCTGACGAACTTTGTCGGCGATCGAAGTACATTACCGCTAGAATGGCAGCATTTAATCGGCACATCGACTCACATTAGTTATGCTCGCGTCGGGGGGCTGTCTCCTACCATGCAGGGAGTGTTATGGCAGATCGTTCGATGTCCCTATGGTGGCATGATGAAGCGGATGTATTTGGAGTGTAAAGCCCTAGAACTGGCAACGCTGATCTTAGAGCAGGAACGGGAAGTGCAACACGGACCGCGATCGCTGACTCGACTCAAATCGGATGAGATCGATCGAATTCATCAAGCGCGTGCCATCTTACTGCGGAATTTGGAGCAACCGCCCTCATTGATAGCATTAGCGAGGCAGGCAGGGTTGAATGAGAAGGCGCTGAAGCAGGGGTTTCGGCAAGTGTTTGGCAAGCCCGTGTTTGGCTATCTACATGACTATCGAATGGAGCAGGCGCAGCAGTTATTGATGACGGGAGAGATGAAGGTAGGAGAGGTAATGCAACGGGTGGGCTTTCGCGATCGTCGGTACTTTGCGGCGGCGTTTCGGAAAAAATTTGGAGCCAATCCCAAGGATTATCTCAAAGTCAACCTGAAAAAGTCCTTCTAGCCCTCAAAAAAAGTCCGGCTAGACCCCCCAAAGCCTCTTGCACTCGACCTTCTCATGCTGGTATTTCTTGAGAGAGATTTTCAAATAAGGTGTGACGGGATGGGTACGGGAGTGGGAGGATGGCAGCATTGGGGCTTTCCGGTCAGCGTGCTGTCGGTGTTGATGTCCGTCAGTGCTGGAGCCACCGAACCAGTGACGGATTTGCCAGCAGCGGCAACCACCGTCAAAGAATGGACGGCACAGATAGAAGCAGCAACGGCTCAAATTACTGCAATTAGGCTAGTACCAGTGGAAAATCGGCTGCAAGTAGAGCTAGACACCGCCGATGGCAGAAAGGTACAAGCGACGACGCGAGTAGAAGGAAACGCGCTAATAGCTGAGATTCCCAATGCCGTATTGAACTTACCGGAAGGACCATCGTTTCGAGCCGAGAAGCCCGCAATTAACATTACAGAAGTAACGGCGAATCAGTTGAATGCTTCAACAGTGCAAATTAGGATCGTGGGGGAGAGAATTGCGCCAACGACAGAAGTGGTGGCGAGCGATCGAGGTTTGGTATTGAGCGTAGCACCCGGTAGCGAAGCCGAAACGCCAGTGGAAATTGTGGTGACGGGGGAGCAAGAACAAGGCTATCGGGTTCCTAATACTAGTGTAGGGACGAGAACCGATACACCTTTGCGCGATATTCCCCAATCAATTCAAGTTATCCCCCAACAGGTGATTAGAGAGCAGGGTGCAACCCGTCTACGAGAAATTTTAGAAAATGCACCAGGGGTATCCGGATCGTTTAGATCGCCTCGCCAAACTTCTAATTATTTCAACAGCCGAGGATTTGAACTGGAAATCCTGAGAAATGGAGCAACGGATACCCTGGGGGCTGACTATAGCTACACTGTCACTGATAATATCGAGCGTGTTGAAGTTCTCAAAGGTCCTGCTTCCGTTCTCTTTGGGTTGGGCACTCCAGGCGGATCGGCTAATGTAGTCATTAAAAAACCCCTACAAGACCCTTTTTATGAAATTGAGGCTACTGTTGGCAGTTTCGATGTCTATCGGGGTTCGATCGATCTATCTGGACCGCTCGACGATCGCAAAACCGTTTTGTATCGTTTGAATGCCAGTGCTAATACTACTGGCAGCTTTATTGACTTTTTTGATCGACAAACTTACTTTGTTGCCCCCAGTTTAACCTGGCAAATTGGCGAACGAACAACGCTAACGTTGAATTCTGAGTACCAAAAAATTACTGGCACCAAAGTAGATTATGGACTGCCAGCAGAAGGAAGCGTACTCCCAAACCCTAACGGTAAAGTTCCTAGAAACCGTTTTCGAGGCGAGCCTTCATTAGAAAACGATAATGACATCGACCTCTATCGAATCGGCTACAATCTCGAACATCGATTTAGCGAAAACTGGCAATTTCGCAGTAGCCTGGGAACCGTGTTTTATAAAGAAAATGTTGAAGTCACCATACCGCTGGATTTTTTAGCCAATAAACGCGAACAGCCCAGGCTCTATATCAAATCTGATAATTTTCTTGACAGCTATCAACTTGACAACTATGTTGTGGGCAAGTTTTCGACTGGCAGCATTCAACATCAACTCGTAGCAGGGTTTAACCTATATAGAGAAGACCTTCGCTATACTGATGGTCTTGAAGGACTTCTGCCTGCAATCGATGTGTTTAACCCGGTCTACGGAGCAATTAGTTTAGCAGATTTATCAGACCCCATACCCGATCAAGAGGCAAGATTCTTAACTCAGGGCTTAGGGTTGTATCTGCAAGACCAAATCACTTTGGCAGAAAATCTTAAAGTGCTGCTCGGTGGACGGTTTGATATCTATGAGCAAAAAGCTGCTTTTGTCCCCTTTTTCCCAAGCGCGTCTCAGAACGAACAAGCGTTTAGTCCACGGCTGGGGATTGTTTACCAACCCATTAAACCGATTTCACTCTATGCGAGTTATAGCCGCTCGTTCTCCCCAGCACAAGGCAGAGCGTCTGATATTACCAATCAATTCAAGCCAGAGCGAGGCACGCAGTTTGAGGTTGGAGTGAAAGCAGATCTAACCGACAGACTTTCAGCGACTCTGGCTTTGTTCGATTTAACCCGTTCTAATGTTGTCACCTCCGATCCAAATAATGATTTACGTTCTATTCAGGTGGGCGAGCAACGCAGCCGAGGAGTCGAGCTAGATTTATCTGGCGAAATTTTACCTGGATGGAACATTTTTGCTGGCTTCTCATTAATTGATGCCAAAATCACTGAAGATAATAACTTCCCAGTTGGCAATCGATTGGCTAATGTGCCCACAAGCTCATTCAATTTATGGACGACCTATGAAATCCAATCTGGCAACTTACGAGGTCTGGGCTTTGGTTTAGGAGTCTTCTACGCTGGAGAAAACCAAGGCGATCTTGATAACTCATTTGAGTTACCCAGCTACGTTCGCACGGATGCTGCCCTATTTTATAAACGAAATAACTTCCGAGCCGCCCTCAATTTCAAAAATTTGTTTGATGTCGAGTATTTTGTTTCAGCTAGTGGTAGGAACAGAGTATTTTTGGGAGATCCATTTACCGTGCAGGGAACTCTTGCCTGGGAATTTTAATTGATTCCAGCTTGGGCTTTGCCCTGAATAAAAACGATGAGAAAACGATCCTACCGCCTAATGAAGCCATTTTTACTCGTGGCTTTTTGCTTACTCTTAATTACTGCTTGCGATCGACCTGGCCTCCAAAAACCTCATCTCTCCTTGAACCCTGGTGTTGAGTGTCGAGTCATTCAGCACGAATTCGGCGAAACCTGCGTTCCGCTCAAACCACAGCGGATTGTGACATTATCTCCTTTAGTCACACTCGATCCCTTAATCGCTCTCGGTATCAAGCCCATTGGTTTTACTAGCTCTCGCATTACGCAAAAAGGAAAAGAAAGCCTTTTTAGTGTCTCTTTCGATCGGGTTTTAGGCGCTAAGAATGTTGGCAATGAATATCAACCTTCACTTGAAAAAATTTTAATGCTCAAACCTGACTTGATTTTATTCTGCTGCGACGCTCATCTACATAACTTACTATCAGCGATCACACCCACCGTCTCAGTACCTATTCCGTCTAATGTACCAGCTAACCAAGCATTTTTTAAGGAAAATCTTCGATACATCGCCACATTACTGGGGCAAAAAACAAGAGCAGAAGAACTGTTAAGTCAATATCAAAAACGAATTGAAGAATTGAAGAAACGCTTAGGAAGTCAGTTACAGCAGATGGAGATTTCCGTACTTTTTTGCGATCGCAACGTTATTTGGACGATTGGTAATAAAAGACATTCTATAATTACTAGTATTTTCAACGATCTGGGGCTGCGTTATAAGTCCTCGTCTCAGGGAGAATATGCGAGGTTCAGCCTGGAATCGATCGATGAGTATGATGCCGATATCCTATTTATTGTTAATGTTGCGGAAAGATCGTCAAGCTTTTATTTACAAAATCCTATGTTTAGTAGCCTTAAAGCCGTCAAAAACAATCGAGCTTATGTTGTCAGTCAAGAAAATTGGTATACAGTAGGCATATTGGGAGCTAATAAAATCTTAGACGATCTCGAAAAATATCTCCTTAGTCCCCCTCAATCTCATGAATATTGGGAAAACTAATAAACATTCAACGTCTGTGAATATTGACTAGCGCTTGCTCACCTGTACCAACCAAGCATCCAGAGCGGTTATGTTGGTAAAATCCAGTAACGCTTCTCCCAAATTTTCCAATTAATTATTATAACGAGAGGGATTCGACTCGCGATCGCACCTCCTGACCTCCTGCGGTAATTCTCCCAACCGTCGAGTTAATTGAGGCAGAATGAAATTTGTAGTTGAACGTAGTGAAACCCAACTTAAACTAAGGCTTGGGCGAGAGATGCTAGAAGTTCTTTTAAGGACCGATCGAGTTTCCCTAACCAAATTTCGTGTAATATGGTTTCTGCATTGAGTATTTATCATGTCATCTTTACGAGTTTCTAAAAAGCATCCACTGCTACGGTTATTGGGCTACGCTAAAAACTACCGCCCTCAAGTCTGGAGTGCTGTAGCCTGCACCATACTCAACCAAATCTTCGATCTCGCGCCGTCTTATTTAATTGGGGTCGCAGTAGATGTGGTGGTTGAAAAAGAGAATTCTTTAATCGCTAGAGCGGGAATCACCGATATCGTCGGACAACTAGCAATACTATCGCTATTAACTTTATTAGTTTGGAGTTTAGAATCGCTATTTGAATTTATCTACGATCGCCTCTGGCGCAACTTAGCTCAAACCATCCAGCACGAATTGCGCCTCGACACTTATACCCACTTGCAACAACTAGAACTGAGCTATTTTGAAGAGCGATCGACTGGAGAGTTGCTCTCAATTTTGAACGATGATATCAATCAATTAGAGCGGTTTCTCAATTCTGGAGCGGCGGAAATCCTACAATTCTTCACCGTAGTTTTAGCTGTGGGAACCTCGTTTATTCTCGTCGCCCCTAGTGTCGCTCCTTTTGCCATTCTGCCGATTCCCCTCATTTTGTGGGGTTCGTTTGCTTTCCAAAAGCTGCTCGCTCCCCGCTATACGGATGTCCGCGAAAAAGCTGGATTCATTAGCAGCCGTCTAGCCAACAATCTTTCGGGGATTGCGACGATTAAAAGCTTTACTACCGAAGACTACGAACGCAGTCGCGTCCTAGATGAAAGCGATGCCTATAGGCGTAGTAACAAAAAAGCGATCGCTCTTTCTGCTGCCTTTTTTCCCCTGATTCGCTTCATGGTGGTTATCGGTTTTATCGCCACGTTGTTTTTTGGTGGGGTGGCGGTAGCAAACGATCGCCTCACGGTGGGAACATACGGTTTCTTGGTGTTTATCGTCCAGCTATTATTGTGGCCGTTTGCCACTTTGAGCCAAATTATGGACGAGTATCAGCGGGCTATGGCTTCTATCCGCCGGGTAATGGGGTTGCTCGATACCCCGATTGCGATTCCTGGGGGCGATCGAGCTTTACCGACAACAGTAGCACGCGGTGAAGTGCAGATAGATAACATCACCTTTGCCTATAACGATTACGTGCAAAATGGCTCCGGTTCGCGTTATAACGTCCTGACAAACCTCTCGCTACACATTCTGGCGGGGAAAAATATCGGTATTGTGGGGGCGACGGGTTCGGGAAAAAGCACGCTAGTTAAACTCCTGCTGCGGTTTTACGAAGTGCAAAGCGGCAGCATTACCATCGATGGCATCGATATTAGAGAACTACAACTCAAAGAACTGCGACGTTGCATCGGTTGGGTGAGTCAGGATGTATTTTTGTTTCACGGTACGGTAGCTCAAAATATCGCCTATGGTGACTTAGCCGCCACTGAAGAAGAAGTTATCCAGGCAGCAAAACTAGCCGAAGCTCACGAGTTTATTCTGGAATTACCCCAAGGGTACGATACGATCGTCGGCGAACGCGGACAGAAGCTTTCTGGCGGACAAAGACAGCGAATTGCGATCGCTCGTGCCATTCTCAAAGATCCGCCAATTTTGATTTTAGATGAAGCCACTTCAGCCGTAGACAACGAAACTGAAGCTGCCATTCAAAGATCCCTCAGCAAGATTACCCAAAACCGCACGACAATAGCGATCGCTCACCGACTTTCTACCATTCGTCATGCGGACTGTATTTATGTCATGGAGCAGGGACAGTTTGTGGAGTCAGGCACCCACGAACAATTGCTGGCACAGAATAAAACCTATGCGAAGCTCTGGCAGGTGCAGTCGGGAGAAATCTTGCCAGCTTCAGCTTAGCTATAGACCCGTTATAGAAGATTTGGTGCTACCCAGGGAAGGATGCTATGCTATGCCTAAATGATAACTATTCGCGATAAGTGGTATTATGGCTTCCTTCTCCCAACCAGATTGGCAGGAGCTTCGATCGCAAATTGGTGTAACGATGCAGGGTGATGCGGACGATCCATTGGATATAGTGGAGTGCCTTCCCAGGGAAGCGGGGCGCGGGGTAGGGCGATCGCTTCAACTCCGCGCCGGAATGGAACTGTACATTTCTGATGCGCCGCTGTTATACGAGAGTTCAACCCGCGAACCGGAAGCGGTCTACGATCGGGTCGAGTTCCATTTCCACATCCAGGGACATCATGATAATGGGCTGACCCAGGTGGGCGATCGTGAGTTTTGTATCCAGGGCAGTGGGGTACATCCCCCACACCAATGGTATTCGGCGCAGCAGCAGTCGTTGGAGGTGGAGTTGTTGCTAGACGCAGCCGTGTTGCGATCGATGTTTGCCGATGGGGAGGGTCAGCTACCCCAGGAGTTTGCCGCTTGGCTCCGCTCTGAGGACGAACTGCGCTGTGCCCGGGTGAGAAAGGTGACTCCGCCGCTGGAGCAGGTGCTGTGGGAGATTGTACGTTGCCCGTTTCAAGGGTTGCAGAAGCGGTTGTATCTAGAAGGGAAGGCGTTGGAGGTGTTGGGGCTTGTTGTGGGGATGGAGCAGGCGAGGCAGGGGCGATCGCTGGAACCAGGATTGCCGATGGGAACGCGAGAGCGGGTGCATTACGCGCGGGAGCTAGTGTTGCATCACGTACAGGAGCCACTGAGTTTGGGGGAATTGGCGCGGCGATCGCAGTTGAATGAAAGTACGCTGAGGCGGGGGTTTAAGCAGGAATTTGGGATGACGGTGTTTGATTATTTGTTAGATTACCGCTTGGAGCAGGCACGACAGATGCTAGAGCGGGGCACGATGCAGGTGACAGAGGTAATGATGGCAGTGGGGTTGAGGAATCGCAGCTATTTTGCAGCAGCGTTTCGGCGGAAGTTTGGGCAGAATCCGAAGCAGTATCAGCAGCGGTTTTGGCAGGGGTCGATCGATTCCACGCTACAGTAGAGCAAGCCATTGGAGATGAGCCATGACCTCCCAATTAACTGCACCTGCGATCGCACCAGCCTCAGCAGAACAGCGCCTCTTACTCGAAGGGGTGAGTTGGCAACAGTATGAATTGCTACTGGCGACCCTGGGAGATAATTTTCCGGCGTTGCGATTGAGCTATTTAGAAGGAAGTTTGGAAATTATGACCACATCCCCTTTGCATGAAGAGTTGAAAAGTACAATTCGCATGTTATTGGAAGCATTTTTTCAAACTTTTCAGATTCGCTATCACTGTATTGGTTCGGCGACCTTTCGGAAAATGGCCAAGCAACGAGGGCTAGAGCCTGACGAATGCTATTGTTTGGGGCAAAAGAAAGAATTTCCCGATCTGGCGATCGAGATTGTTTTAACCAGTGGTCTGGTGGATAAGCTGGACATCTATCGTGGCTTGGGGGTTACGGAAGTTTGGGTTTGGGAAGTGGGACAGTTTCGGATTTATCATTTGCGTGAAGATGGCTATGAGCAGCTTTCAAGCAGCGAATTGCTACCCAATTGCGATATTCAATTGTTAGCCAGCTATGTCAAACCCGAAGAACAGTTTGATGCGGTGATGGCATTTCGAGAGCAGTTGCGATCGCTTCAGTAATCGTTCTCAAATTTGCTCTTGCTAGGTAGGGTTTTAAATCCCCTCCGATCCTCCCTAACCCTCCTTAAAAAGGAGGGAACCGAACCATTCAAAGTCCCTCTCCCGCTCTGGGAGAGGGATTTAGGGTGAGGGCTGCAAAATCGGGATGCGCCCTCTAACTGAATGGGGTGTACCATCTGGCGTTCAAAAATAATTTTGGCTAGCGTTCTTTTTGCTTTTCTTTGCCTATGTGATGCTGATAGTCTTTTGATACTTTTTCTCAAATATCTGGTGGTGTGGGGCAGATGAGCGAGTTGAATAGCCTGGGCGGTTTGGTATTGAGTCTTTTGCTGGTGGGTGGTTTGGAGGCGATCGCGACGGCAGCGGAACCAGCAGAGAGTACAGTGCAAAGGAAATGACAAAGTACAGTCCCAGGTAGACACAGTGAAGGATTTACCCCCAGCAGCAACTACGGTCAAAGACTGGCTTGTCCAGATCGAAGCCGCAACGGTGCAGGTGACAGGTGTGAAACTAGAACGCACCGAAACCGGACTGGATATTGTGCTAGAAACCGCTGAGGGCAAACCGCTCCAGGTGGATACTACAAAGTTTCGTAGCGAAGGCAATAGTCTGATTGCCGATATTCCCAATGCAGTGCTGGCGTTGCCCCAAGAGCAGGCGTTTGTGGCTGAAAATCCCACCGCAGATGTTGCCAAGGTGCAGGTGGTGCAGCAGGATGCGAGCAATATTCGCGTTAGTGTGGATGGGAAAGAGGCTCTACCCAAAACTAAGGTGACGTTGAAGACGGGAGGATTAACCTATAGTCTCAACCCAGCATCGGAGGAGCCAGATGAGGAAATTGAAATTGTGGTGACGGGGGAACGGCAGCAGGATGGTTACCAGGTGCCGAATGCGAGTACGGCAACGCGGACAGATACACCGATTCGAGATATTCCCCAGTCGATTCAAGTTGTACCACGACAGGTACTAGAAGATCGTGGTGTACGAAGGGAGCTTGAGACATTAGAGACTGTCAGTGGTGTGATTGACAATGACACTAAACCTACCGAGCTTTCGTCTGACGTTGCCATTCGAGGATTTTCTGCCTTCACTCGTCTCCGAAATGGTTTACGCACTGAAGCTGGTTCAGGTTTTACCCCAATTGGAACGATTGAGCGGGTCGAGGTGCTGAAAGGTCCCGCTTCAGTTTTGTTTGGAGCATTAGAACCGGGTGGGGTTGTTAATTTTGTGACTCGGCAACCTTTGGCTGAACCTTACTACAGAATAGAATTTGAAGCAGGTAATTATGGGTTTTATCAACCTAGTATCGATCTATCAGGACCATTGACTGAGGACGGAAGTGTCCTGTATCGCCTAATTGCTGCCTATCAAAGTGGAGGAGACTTTAAAGATTCAACTCCTATCCAAGAGCAAGCAATCTCTATTGCACCCTCAATTACATTTAGGCTGGGCGATCGCACAGATCTAAATGTTTACTATGAGTATAGTAAAACCGATGAAAATTTTTGGTTTGAACCTCTTCTCAGCGATGGTAGCTTAATACCTAGAGATGTTTATGCTAGCTACTTTTCATCATCTTTTAGTGAGAATCATAGAGTTGGTTATAACCTAAATCACAGATTTAACGATAGTTGGCAGCTTCGTAACAATCTTTCGGCAACTTTTTCTACAGCGCCAACCAAAGATATTGGATATACAAATTTATTGGAAGATCGTTTCCTTACAGATTATCTTGCCTTTACAGGCGATTTTCCAGTAGATAAATACTTTGGACAAATTGATGTGGTTGGAAAGTTTAAGACTGGCTCAATATCTCATCAGCTTGTAGTCGGCTTTGATTTCGATCGTCAAGTGCAATATTTCGCGTATTATGAGAGTCCAGTTGACCTACCCCCACTAGATATTTTCAATCCAAATTATGATGTCTCGCTGCCAGAAATTCCGTCTGGTTCGTTTACAGATATTAATATTAACCAATCCTATGGAGTTTACCTTCAAAATCAAATTTCCTTTAGCGATAATCTGAAAATGCTGATTGGTGGTCGCTATGATTGGATATCTGATGAATCTGGTCCCGTTGATGGCGATCGGACATCTCAAAACGACGGAGCCTTTAGTCCCCGTATTGGCTTGGTCTATCAACCCAGCAAAAATGTCTCACTTTATACTAGCTATAGCCAATCCTTCAGCCCGTCGATAGGGCGTAATCCAGATAATGAACCATTTAAGCCAACTAGGGGAACTCAATACGAAGTCGGTGTCAAGGCTGATTTTCTCGATGGTAAACTTTCAACGACTCTAGCGGCCTATCATCTCACAAAAACGAATGTGCTAACTCCCAATCCCGATCCCGATCTAGCGAGACAAAATTTCCAGGTGCAAGTTGGGGAACAACAAAGTCGCGGTATTGAGTTAGATGTTACGGGTGAAATCTTACCTGGTTGGAATATCATTGCTTCCTATGCACTCACAGATACAGAAGTCACCAAAGATAATTCCATACCCAGTACAGTTGGTAATCGCTTTCAAAACATACCACAACACCAAGCAAGCCTCTGGACTACCTATGAAATCCAGAAAGGAGATCTGCAAGGACTAGGATTTGGCTTAGGGTTATTTTACGTTGGTGAGCGTCAAGGCGATCTGGAAAACTCATTCCAAGTAGGAGATTACCTGCGGACTGATGCTGCAATTTACTACCGTCGAAATGGGTTCAATGCAGCAATCAATGTTCGCAACCTCTTCGACATCGACTATGTTAGTTCTGTCAGCAGTGGCCCACTCTTTATTAATAGAGGAAACCCACTGACCATTACTGGCTCTGTTAGTTGGGAGTTTTAACTTGTGCTTTGTGTTAGTTACCGAATAACTAACACAAATTGTCATAGAGTTTAATGCTACAGATAAATAGCCTAATGGATGTAAAAAAATGCCTGATGAGTTATGGGGTAATAAAGCCATTGCTACTAATAGCTTTATCCTTTTTTTTGGTTACACTTTGCAACAGTTCGGAGATTCAACCGAGTAATATTTCAACGGAACACGCACCAAGGATCTCAATACCTTGCCGAGTTGTTCAACACGTAATGGGGGAAGCCTGCGTTCCCAATTCTCCTAAACGGGTTATTGTTCTTTCACACCGTGGTTTGCTGAGTCATGCACTTACTCTAGGTGTTAAACCTATAGGTAGCAATGCTAATACACTTGAGGATTTTAAGGGCAACTATTTGCGCGAACAATCCTATTTAGGCGAGAAGATAGAGGGAATCCAGCAAGTAGGACTTCCAGATAACCCTAATTTGGAGAAAATCTTGTTGCTTAAGCCTGATTTAATTTTGGCTTGGGAATCCCTCAAATCACTACATCCTTTACTTTCTCAAATTGCACCTACGGTAGTGATTCCTGATGATACGCCCGACTGGAAAGCCCAATTTAACTTTGTAGCTGAGGTACTAGGGAAAGAAGCAGTAGCACAGCAAGCCTGGGAACAATACTATCAGAGAATTAAAGAACTCAAAGTAGCATTAGGTAATCGCTATCGAAATTGCACAATTTCAGTCGCTAGTACCGCTCCTGGCAATAATTATACTTTGGTAAAAAATTCATTTGTCGGCTCTATTCTTGATGAAGTTGGACTGCAACGCCCAACAGCACAGAATGTTGTTGTGCCCAGTGGTGGAATTTATCACATCTCTGAGGAAAGACTGGATATGCTAGATGGCGACTTTTTATTCCTTCTATACACTCATGATTATGGAGAAATGGAGACTTATCAGAGATTAAAGAAAAAGCCCATTTGGAAACAGCTAAAAGCTGTTCACAATAATCAGGTTTTTCTCGTCGATTTTTGGAAATGGATATGGAGCGATCCATCTGCTGCTAATGCCGTGATTGATGACCTTTATAAATACTTAGTAAATTCTCCTTAAACCAGTGCTCAAACATAGTACGATCGCCGATCTTGTAGGAAACGTGCGATCGGGGTTTGTGGGAACTGGGCGATTCTCTACGAGACAGTAAAGCCGAACGGAGCATATTGAGAAGGGGCGATCGCTGAACTTGCAAGTGCGATAGAGGTAATGAATGAAGCGATCGCCCTTCTCGCTTTTCCCCTCAACCTAAAGCAGGCGATCGGGATCTTCACCCAATTCTCGCAGCCGTTCAGCCAGCCGTTCAGCCCGTTGTCGTTCCACTTCTGCTTCGCTGAGGTGGCGATCGCCCCCTCGATCGAACCACGCCAACTGCTCCTGCAACTGGTTATCTGACATCACCTGACAACGCCCGATGCCTAATCCCACTTCAGGCATCCAGTACGGCTCTCCCTGCTGTAACTTATACTCACCCTTCACCAGCTTATACACCTCAAACGCCTGATGCTTCTTGTAACGCTTCTGCCCCCAAAGTTCCGGATTGTACACCACGTAGTACAGCACCCCCAACTTGGCATAGATACCCATCTTGTCGTCGTACTCACCCCTGAGCGTTTGAGAGACCATCTCCAAGACGAGAATCGGCACCACCCCCGCTTCTTCCCACACCGCATAGCTCAGGCGCGATTTGCCCCCCTTGCGCCGCTCAACACCAATACTCAAAAAGGCATCGGGTACCACAGGGATAGTGGGATCTTCACCCGTGGTGTGATAGACCGCCATATCCACGCCAAAGAACCAATCCATCTGCTCAGCCCAAACGGTTTTGAGGAGGAAGAGCAACACATTGGGCAGTAGATTTTGGTCTTCATTATCCACAGGGGTGTCATCCGAGCAGGGCAGGTCGGCAGTGCTGGGTAAGGAATGTGACAGGGGCTGAGAAACCACGGAACTTACCACCAGAAACGACTCTTTGAGTATAAGCGATCGCCCGTCTTCAAAGCTTAGCAACCCTTTTGAATCACGTCGCATATTACTATCATTGCACCGCTGAATCTTACCACTGTTAATTTTGCCACTCCAATGCGCCAACTCCCTTTACTCCGTCTCCTGCGCTATGCCAAACCCTATCGATTTCAAATCTGGGGAGCCATTCTTTGTTCGATCTGCCGCACATTACTTGACCTGGCACCGCCTTATTTAATCGGCGTTGCGGTAGATGTGGTCGTCGAACGAGAAACCTCACTCATTGCCCGCTTGGGCATTCAAGATCCGCTGACTCAGTTGCTCGTGCTATCACTGCTGACGATCGCTACCTGGGGGCTAGAATCCCTCAGTCAGTATGGAGCCGATAAGCTCTGGCGTAACCTGGCACAAACCCTGCAACACGAACTGCGGGTTGATACCTACAATCACTTACAAGCATTGGAACTCGCCTACTTTGAAGATCGCAGTACTGGAACTCTGGTCTCAATTCTCAATGACGACATCAACCAGCTAGAGCGCTTTCTCAACTTTGGTGCTCAAGATTTACTCAGTTTCTGCACGCGAGTGTTCGCCGTTGGATTCAGTTTTGTGCTTTTGGCTCCGGGGATTGCCTGGTTCGCGATGCTGCCAATTCCCTTCATTTTATGGGGAACCTTTGCGTTTCAGTTCCGCTTGGCTCCCCGTTATGATGCGGTACGCGACCAGGCAGGATTGATTAGCGATCGCCTCTCTAACAATCTCTCTGGGATTGCTACTATCAAAAGCTTTACGGCTGAAACTTATGAAAGCGATCGCGTGTATCAAGAAAGTGATGTTTATCGGCGCAATAATGGGCGGGCGATCGCCCTTAGCGTTGCCTTTCAGCCTGTATTTCGATTCTTTATTCTACTGGGGTTTGTGCTGACCCTGTACCTGGGTGGCAGAGAAGTGCTTCAGGGGCGGCTGAGTGTGGGAACCTATGGCTTCATGGTGTTCATCGTTCAGGATTTGTTGTGGCCCTTCACTGAACTGAGCGAAATCATGGATGAATATCAGCGGGCGATGGCTTCTATTCGTCGCGTGATGGGATTGTTAGATACACCAACTGCAATGCCTTCCGGTCATCATCGACTGCCCCTCACCACAGTTCGAGGAGACGTGCAATTTGAAAAGATTACGTTTGCCTACAGAGATCGCAATCCGGTTCTCAACAATCTTTCTTTGCAGCTTCCGGCAGAAGCCACCATTGGCATTGTGGGCGCAACGGGTTCAGGGAAAAGTACGCTGGTAAAACTGCTGCTGCGCTTTTATGAAGTGCAAAGCGGACGAATTTTGATTGATGGCATTGATACTCGCGATCTTAATTTGTTGGATTTACGGAAATGTATCGGTTGGGTCAGTCAAGATGTGTTTTTGTTTCATGGTACGGTAGCTGAGAACATTGCCTATGGCAGCTTTGATGCGAGTCGCGAACAAATCGTTCATGCCGCAAAATTGGCAGAGGCGCATGAGTTTATTGAGCAACTGCCCCAAGGCTATCAAACCATTGTGGGAGAGCGCGGACAGAAGCTTTCTGGGGGACAAAGACAGCGAATTGCGATCGCTCGTGCCATTCTCAAAGATCCGCCAATTTTGATTTTAGATGAAGCCACTTCGGCGGTAGACAACGAAACTGAAGCTGCCATTCAAAAATCCTTGAGTAAGATTACCCAAAATCGCACGACAATAGCGATCGCTCACCGACTTTCCACCATTCGACATAGCGATCGCATTTACGTCATCGATAAAGGCGAAATTGTCGAGCAGGGCAAACATGAGGAGTTACTAGCACTCGATGGCATCTATGCCAGTCTTTGGCGCGTGCAGTCTGGTATTTAGGAACGCGATTCGAGCCGCAGTTGCTTTGCTTGCAGTGAATTTAATGCAACAATTAAGAGTATTTCTCATTTAAGTAAGAGATAGCAATTCTTGGTTTGATGCTGTACGCTTTGACCTCTCCCCAAACCCCTCTCCTACAAGGAGAGGGGCTTTCCCCCTTCCCTCGTAGGGAAGGGGGGTAGGGGAGTTAGGTCTCTTGGTGTAGCTCATTTATTCGATCGCTGCTATATAGTTGGCTATAGTGCCGATCGCGATCGCTATTTAATAACAATAGAAATTATCGTTAAACTATGGCAAAAACTATGACAAACACAGACTTTGACGAACTGTGGCAAGAAACTTCTCATAAATCGAAAGGTTTTGAAACTATCGATCGAGGGAAGATTGTAGATATCTGTAATACCTACGAGCGGTCGGCAGAGTTACGCAGCGGATTAACTCTTTGTATATATGAAGTAGAGTTTATTGACGAACTCGTGTGGATGAGAGATGAGTTCGATGACTTGCAATGTGGGTTGAGTTTTTTTCTTTCAGGAAAAGTGATAATCCAGCGTCACGGTTTAACTATCGAAACTGACGAATCAGTAGGCAAATACTATTTAGAATGTAACTGCGATCTCAAAGAAACTGAGTGGTGGAAAGCCGGAGAGAAGTATTCTAGAATTTATTTGAAAATCGAACCACAGCAATTTTTTCAAAGTTTCGGCGAACAAGAGTTAGAACAAATACCATATTCCCTACGCCAAGCTGCAATTGGTGGTAATGTACAGCCCTATTACTGGCAAGGGGAGATCGCGCAGCCCATGTGGGCGGTGTTATGTAATATTCTACAATGTCCCTACCAAGGCTTGATGAAGCGGATGTATCTAGAAAGTCAGGCAATGGAATTAATGACCCTTCATTTCCAACAATTCCAAGAGCAGGATGTAGGCGATCGCAGCTTTCCAGTTAGAAAAGTAAGTGATATTGACAGAATTTACCAAGCCAAGAAAATTTTGCTGGAAAACTTAGAACATCCACCCAGTTTGGTAGAGTTAGCACGGCAAGTAGGACTGAATGACTTTAAATTAAAGCGGGGATTTCGGCAAGTTTTTGGGACATCTGCATTTAAATATTTGCACGACTATCGACTTGAAAAAGCCAGACAACTTTTAGCATTAGGAGACATGAGAGTTGAAGAAGTGGCATTCAGGGTAGGTTTTAATAGTCGCAGTTACTTTGCTTCAGCTTTTCGCCAAAAATTCGGTTTGAATCCCAAACAATACTTTCAGCATCGTCAAAAATCCCTCTAGCGTTCAAAAAAAATCCCTCTAGCGTTCAAATTAGAAATAGCGATCGCCTACTATACATAACACTGCCAGTTTAGTTAAGAAATTTTCTTAATACTGTCTAGTGATGTGAGGGAGTGTAGGTAGAGCGATGAAGTTAGATAAATTGTTTCCAAGCTTGGTGCTGACAAGTGCGATCGCTTTTTCGCTCGGCACTCCAGCAAAAGGTTCCGGCTCCCCTCTCCCAAGCTTGGGAGAGAGGCTGGGCGCTGCCGTGAGCCTGCCGAACGGGGTGAGGGCTGCTCCCCAACCAAGCGAAATCGAACTTCCAGTAACAATAACTCAAAGATTGCTACAGTCACCAATTAATCCCTCTTCCGTTCCCCCACAGGGTGTCGTACAAATTACGGGAGTTGCGGTCAATCCCAGCGATAAAGGTGTAGAGATAATTCTGCAAACCACTCAAGGGAAAGTGCTTCAGCCTGTAACTCAGGCTTCAGATAGAACGTACATTGCCGATATTCCCAACGCCGTACTCGTGCTTCCTCAAGGAGGAGAGTTTCGTCAAGATAACCCCGCTGGTGGAATTACTAACGTGACTGTGACTCAAGCAACTGCCAACAGCATTCGGATCGCAGTGACGGGGGCAGCAGCTTTGCCACAAGTACAGTTCTACGATTCTCCAGAGCGAGGGTTGATTTTTAGCATCGCGCCAGGTACATCCACCGCAGAGAGCGAACCGCAACCTGAAAAACCAACGCCTGAAGACGAACAGCAGATTGAAATTGTAGTGACGGGGGAGCGGGATGAAGGATATAACCCTTCTAATGCGAGTACGGCAACGCGAACTGATACCCCAATCCGCGATATTCCCCAATCGATTCAGGTAGTACCGCGACAGGTATTAGAAGATCGTGGGGTGCGAAGCGAGCGCGAGGCACTAGAGACAGTCAGTGGCGTGGTTGAATTTGACTCCAGTAACTCACCTTTTGCTGCTAACGTTTCTATTCGAGGATTTGGAGGATTTGGCACCACTCGTCTCCGCAATGGTTTGCGCACTGAAAGCGATTCAAGTTCGACTTTTACCCCAATAGGAACCATCGAGCGGGTAGAGGTACTGAAAGGTCCCGCCTCAGTTTTGTTCGGCTCGTTAGAACCGGGTGGAGTCGTTAATTATGCGACTCGGCAACCTTTGAGCGAACCTTACTACAAAATAGGATTTGAGGTAGGTAATTATGGATTTTATCAACCCAGCATCGATCTATCAGGGCCGTTGACTGAAGACGGAAGCGTACTCTATCGCCTAATTGCTGCCTATCGAGGTGGAGGGGATTTTACCGATTCAAGCTCGATCCAAGACCGGGTAATCTCGATTGCACCCTCAATGACGTTTAAATTTGGCGATCGCACTAACCTCAATATTTACTACGACTACAGCAGGTTCGATGACGATCCTTACTTCGATCCTATCCTCAGTAATGGTAGCTTAATACCTAGCAACGTTTATACTGCCTACTTTGCATCGCAAGTTAATGAAGTTCAAAGATTTGGTTATACCCTAAATCACAAATTTAACGATCGCTGGCAGTTGCGTCATAATCTTGGAGCAGCTTTTTCTAATTCATCTGGCAAATTTATTGAGTATACAAATTTATTAGAAGATCGTTTTCTAACAGATTACATTGCCTATTCCTTTGACTTTCCCATAGATAAATACTTTGGAGGAATCGATCTGGTGGGAAAGTTTAACACAGGTTCGGTATCCCATCAGCTTGTGGCTGGCTTTGATTTCGATCGCCAAGTAGTATATCGAGCCGATTATGACAATCTAGTCGATCTGCCCCCTCTAGATATTTTCAATCCCAATTATGACGTTCCACTGCCAGAAATCCCGACTGGCCCGTTCAACTTTTTTGAAATTAACCAAGCCTATGGAGTTTACCTGCAAGACCAAATTGCCTTTACTGACAATCTGAAAATGCTAATCGGGGGTCGCTACGATTGGCTATCTAATGAAACCGGCCCCCTAGATGGCGAGAGAACATCTCAAGACGACGGAGCCTTTAGTCCTCGAATTGGCTTAGTGTATCAGCCCAGCCAGAATGTTTCGCTTTATGCTAGTTATAGTCAATCTTTCCGGCCATCGATCGGGCGCAATCCAGATAATAAACCCTTTAAGCCCACTAGGGGAACTCAATACGAAGTCGGGGTCAAAGCCGATTTTCTCGATGGTAAACTTTCAACGACTCTAGCTGCCTATAATCTCACTAGAACCAACGTGCTAACTCCCGATCCAGATGCCGAACTAGCGAGACAAGGTTTCAGCGTGCAAGTTGGGGAACAACGCAGTCGCGGTATTGAGTTAGATGTCACGGGTGAAATTTTACCAGGTTGGAATATTATTGCTGCCTATGCCTTCACAGATACCGAAGTTACCAAAGATAATTCCATACCAAGTATCGTTGGTAATCGGTTTCAAGGCATACCGCAACACCAGGCGAGTCTCTGGACGACCTACACCGTCCAGAAAGGGGATTTGCAAGGGCTAGGATTTGGCTTAGGTTTATTTTACGTGGGCGATCGTCAAGCCGATTTAGAAAACTCATTCCAATTAGGAGATTACCTGCGAACTGATGCGGCAATTTACTACCGTCGAAATGGGTTCAATGCAGCAATTAACGTTCGTAACCTCTTCGACATCGACTATGTTAGTTCTGGCAGCAGTGGCACGCTTTTTGTTAATAGAGGAGATCCATTTACCATTATTGGCTCTGTTAGTTGGGAGTTTTAACTTGGGTTTGATGTTATACCATTTTGCAAAAATAGTGAGAGACAAGCGTTGATTGCCCTGGCCCCGTTTGGCAGGCTCACGGCAGCGCCCAGCCCCTTTCCCAGGCTTGGCAGAGGGGAGAAAGATACCTCTTAGGCATTTCAAAATGGTATTAGTTATTCGGTAAGTAATACAAATTGTCATAGATTTTAATGCTGTAGGCAACTAGCCCGATGAATGTGAAAAAATACCTGATTATTTTAAATCCGGTTAGCAAAACTAGGTTTAATTTATCCAGTCTGCGGCTCCCCTCTCCCAGCTTGGGAGAGGGGTTGGGGGTGAGGGCAGAATTCAGAATTTATCGGGTAATAAAGCCATTGCTACTAATGACTTTATCCTTTCTTTTGACTACAGCTTGCTACAGTCCGGTTATCCACAAGCCCAATCTATCAATCGCTCGCGCTCCTGACTGTCGAGTGGTTCAGCATCTCTTAGGAGAAGTTTGTATTCCAGTCGAACCAAAACGCATCGTTGCATTAGATTCTACCGGGATAGTAGATCCTTTACTAGCTATTGGTATTCGGCCCATTGGAATGGCCAGCCATCATCTTGAGGAAAAAGAAGATTTAGCTGGATTAATCCCAGATGAAGTAGAAGGAATTATAAGGGTTGGAGATGTCTATAGTCCTTCTTTAGAAAGGATCCTCAAACTGAAGCCGGATTTGATTTTGGGAACATTCTTTCACGAACAAATTTATCAACAACTATCAGCGATCGCCCCTACAGTTTTACTACAAGAACACCAAGATAATCCAATAAAGAAATACTTGCGCTATCTCGGTCAAATCCTTAATCAAGAAGTAGAAGCAGAGAAAGTGCTTTCACAATACCAAGCTCGGATTGCAAAATTACGAGAAAAATTGAATCGTCAGCCACAAGAAATAGAAGTTACCGTACTCGAACACCACACTGGTAGTTTCTTTCTTCCTGGGACTTCAGATGCTCCTCACGAAATTTTTGCCGACATAGGTTTAATTGATAATATTGCAGTTAGTGACGATAAACGTCAAGTTAGCATTGAAGTTTTACATAAATACGATGCAGATATTTTATTTTTTATGGACTATGTGGGAAAACCAAAATCCTTTTTACTGCAAAACCCGTTGATAGCTTCACTCAATGCCGTCAAAAACGATCGAGCTTACTTCGTCGAAACATCTAAATGGCATACCGGAGGAATTTTGGGATTGAATAGGATCTTAGATGATATTTTTGTTAAACGATATCTTGAAGTCGTGCCTAAAAACTCATAGATGTTACCTGGGTGCGATCGCTAGCGGCTCAGGGGAAGATATTCGATCCGGTCTTGGTATTCATTTTCATCCAATAGACACTTAAGGGACATTTGAGGAGAGCAACACCGATCGATGCGTCTTCAACTGTTGCAATCTAAGTCTGGCAGGCGATGGATTGTGACGCTGTTGCGATCGCATCCTTTCTCCATGCTCGATCCAATCCGTCAAATACCGCTCTGCTTCCTGCCGTCAACCCAACCCACGACTATTGCTGGTGTGTCAAAGCTAAAGCCGATTGCTCTGGCCTCTTGCCATATTAAGGTCATTTATCTGTACAATTATTGTCAATAGTTTGCAATTAACTTTCAGATTTTCGATCGATAAAGCTACAAATACGCATTCCAGATGACAAAAGCGATCGCCAGTCCGCCTAGAGGCTCGAACCAGCTACAACTATCACCCTCGCTTGGTTTGATCGTCGGGGTGGTAATCTTACTAATCTGCCTCGTGTATAGCGTTTCGTTGGGCGCAGCCGAAATTCCTTTACCTCAAATTTTGACCTCTTTCACCGCTTTTGATGGTTCCTACAATCATTTAATCGTGCAAACGGTAAGATTACCGCGATCGCTGATGGCGATTCTCGTCGGCTCCTCTCTAGCCATGTCGGGAGCCTTGATGCAGGGCTTGACCCGCAACCCTCTAGCCGATCCGGGAATTTTAGGCATCGAGTCAGGAGCAGCACTAGCTGTGGTGGCGACAATTTTCCTCTTTGGCAGTTCTAGCTTGAGCGTTTTAACCGTTGCTGCCTTATTAGGTGCAGCAGGGACGGCAATTTTAGTCTACTTCCTCGGCTCTCTAGGAAGAGGAGGTGCTACCCCGCTGAATCTCACCGTAGCTGGTGCGGCGCTAACCGCGCTGATTTCCTCATTTACCACCGCTATCTTGCTTGTCAGCCAACAAACCTTAGAAGAAATTCGATTTTGGTTGGCTGGCTCGCTGGCGGGGCGCGATACTGATATTCTTTTGCAAGTATTACCTTTTATCGGGGTAGGAGCGATCGCAGCTTTAGCTCTGGGCAAACAAATTACCACTATGAGCCTGGGCGAAGATGTAGCCAAAGGTTTAGGTCAACAGACGGCTTGGGTAAAAATTATCACTGCGATCGCTGTAGTTTTACTCGCAGGAGGTTCGGTAGCCGTAGCCGGACCGATTGGCTTTATTGGCTTAGTCGTTCCCCATATGGTGAGATTTTACCTTCCCACCGATTACCGTTGGATCTTGCCTTATTGCGCCGTTGGGGGCGCAATTTTACTGTTAGTGGCAGACATCGCCGCGCGGGTGTTGCTCAAGCCTCAAGAATTACCCGTAGGGATTATGACAGCGCTCGTGGGCGCTCCATTTTTTGTTTATCTGGCTAAGTCAAAGGTGAAAAAATGAAGTTAGATGGGCTAGTCGTTCGATCGCAGTCAATTTCATTCCAGATCGATCGCCGCGTACCACCAGTGCTACTCGGTTTGGGCGCGGTGATTTTAGTAGCTATAGTGCTAAATGTCGGACGGGGTGAATATCCCATCGCCCCGTTCGATATCGTCAAAACTCTGTTGAATTTGGATACAGGAAATCCCGACCATGCTTTCGTCATTAACACTCTGCGCCTCCCCCGCACCATAGTCGCTTTCATGGTCGGCATCGCCTTTGGAATTTCCGGCGGGATCTTTCAAGGTTTAACCAGCAATCCTTTGGCCGATCCCGGTATTATTGGCATCAATGAAGGGGCGAGTTTAGCTGCCGTAGCGGTTATCGTCCTATTTCCGTCAGTGCCAATTTACATCTTGCCGCTCTCAGCCTTTGTCGGTGCGTTTTTGATGGCGGTGTTAATTTACTCCCTAGCCTGGAATAAAGGGAGTTCGCCCATTCTGTTGATTTTAATCGGCGTGGGTTTATCGGCGATCGCAGGTGCTTTCACCAGTTTCCTGCTTACCTTCGGGCAAATCGAAGACGTGAGTAACGCTTTGGTTTGGTTAGCTGGCAGCGTCTACGGACGTACTTGGGAACAAGTATTCTCCTTCTTGCCGTGGTTAATTATTTTCGTCCCGCTGGCGCTCACAAATTCCAGACATTTGAATGCTTTGAACCTGGGGGACGATATCGCCAGAGGTTTGGGCAGTCGGGTGGAATGGCAGCGCGGCTTGCAGGTATTGGTAGGCGTAGCCTTAGCAGGTGCAGCAGTCGCCACGGCTGGCACGATTGGCTTTGTCGGTTTGATCGCCCCTCATTTAGGTAGGCAGTTGGTAGGAACCAACCATCAAGGGTTGATTCCGACTGCGGCCTTGTTGGGAGGGGGGATAGTGGTGTTAGCAGATTTGCTAGGAAGAACTTTGTTTGCCCCGATCGAACTTCCTTGCGGGGTAGTGACGGCGGCTGTTGGCGCTCCTTATTTTCTGTACTTATTGATTCGCAATCGGCAAAAATCTAGCTTATGAAAGAACTATCTGCTCGAAATCTCTCTTTAGCTTACGATAACACGACTATAATCCGCGAATTGAGTTTAGAAATTCCTAGCGGACAAATTACGGCTTTAGTCGGTGCCAATGGCTGCGGTAAATCGACCCTATTACGGGGACTGGCCAGGTTGCTCAAACCCCGTGGCGGTGCAGTCTATCTCAACAGCAGTTCGATTTTGCAGATGTCTACCAAAGAAGTTGCTAGGCAATTGGGAATTTTACCCCAAGCTCCAGTCGCACCGGAAGGGTTGACAGTCAAAGATTTAGTGGCGCAAGGGCGTTATCCCTATCAAAACTGGTTGCAACAGTGGTCGCCACGAGATGAAAAAATCGTCCAGCAGGCGCTCTCGATTACCCATTTGCAGGAGATGTCCGAGCGATCGCTCGATACTTTGTCTGGCGGACAGCGACAGCGGGCTTGGATTGCGATGGCGCTAGCGCAAGATACAGAGATTTTACTTTTAGACGAGCCGACGACTTTTCTGGATTTAGCGCACCAGGTAGAAGTTTTAGATTTGTTGTACGAGTTAAACGATCGAGGACGGACGATCGTGATGGTGTTGCACGACTTAAATCAAGCGTGCCGTTATGCCGATTATTTGGTAGCTGTCAAAGACGGTCGGATTTTTGCGGCCGGAACGCCAGATGCAGTCATGACTGAAGAGACGATCCAAGCGGTATTCGATCTAGAGTGTCGCGTCGTTCGCGATCCAGTTTTGGGTACGCCGATGTGCGTGCCGATAGGACGCAAGGGGGAAAATAAATCATTCTCACGATCTGTGTAATATCGATTACCTAAATCATTGCTACAAATCTCCCCCTGCTCCCCCTGCCTAAAGATGCTTGCCATCTGTAGCAAAATTAAAGAGAAACGATATAAATCTGTCATCACAGGCCCTCGATCGCACCTTCGGCTTGATGTGCGATCGCTCTTAATTTATCGATCGTATCTCTGTCAACTTTTTGCCATAACCCTCTTTGATGTGCTTCTAACAATCTTTCTGCCATATCTCGTAATGCCCAAGGGTTCTTGGCTTGAATGAATGCTTGCACGTCAGCATTGAAAATGTAGGCTTCAGCTATCCCCCGATACATGAAATCTTCGACGCAATTAGCCGTAGCATCGTAGGCAAATAAATAATCGACTGTCGCGGCCATTTCAAATGCACCTTTGTAACCGTGGCGCATGACTCCAGCGATCCATTTAGGGTTAACAACGCGGGAACGATAGACGCGATCGATTTCTTCTTTTAGTAGTCTAATTTTGGGGTTTTCGGGAATAGAATTATCGCCAAAATAAGTTTGAGGATTTTTTCCAGTCAGAGTGCGAACTGCAACTGTTAAACCGCCCTGAAATTGGTAATAATCATCAGAATCTAGCAAGTCATGTTCGCGATTATCCTGATTGTGCAAAACTATTTGCATCTGTTGGAGGCGCTTTTCAAACGCTTCTGGGGCAGAAATAGCAGACAAGTTATTGCTGATAATTTCTCTACCTCTCCCCCTCTCCCCCTCTCCCCCTGATGTATAAGCGTAGCAACTCCAATTAATATAGGCGCGAGCTAAATCTCGATCGTCCGTCCAATTTTGAGATTCGATTAAACCTTGCAATCCGGCACCGTAAGCGCCAGGTTTGGAACCGAAAATGCGGTGGTGCGATCGCAATTCGGCTTGTGGTTTGGTTAACCCGGCTGTTTGCCAAAACTCTGTTTCTTGGCGGACTCGATCGGCTAGAGGGTTTTGGGCGGCAGGTTCGTCTAATCGAGCTACGGCGGCGACAGCGCGATCGAATAAATCGATTTGGTGGGGAAAAGCATCGCGGAAAAACCCAGAAATCCGCAGCGTTACGTCAACGCGGGGACGACCTAAAATCGATAGGGGCAAAATTTCAAAGTCAATTACCCGCCGCGAGGGGCGATCCCAAACGGGTTGGACTCCTAGTAAGGCTAGGGCCTCGGCTAAATCGTCTCCTCCGGTTCGCATGGTAGAGGTTCCCCAAACGGATAAGCCGAGAGTTTGGGGATATTCGCCATGTTCTTGGGTGTAACGTTCGATCAGGCTCTCGGCCGCCTTTTTACCCAAAATCCAAGCGGTTTCTGTGGGAATCGATCGAATATCGACTGAGTAAAAATTGCGTCCGGTGGGTAGAACTTCCGGGCGACCTCTGGTAGGCGCACCAGCAGCACCACTATCGATATATCTGCCATCGAATCCCCGCAGCAAATTGACGATTTCCTGGTTGGTTTGTTGCAGTGCGGGGAGCAGGCGATCGCTTATCCAGTTTAATTCTCTTTGGGTGGCAATGCCGATTTTGGAGTTTTTAACCACAGATGAACACAGATGAACACAGATGTTTTCTTGTGCAAATTTGTGTTGGCTATTTTCGATGAGTTGTTCTACTAATTCGGCAGCAGATCGTTCGATCGCCTCTACCATGTCACCAATTGTGCGGCAATCTTTAAGATCGATCGCCGTATCCTCTACAACGGCCGACAAATCTGCTGTTAGAGGGTCAAAGTCTAAGTTCCAATCTTGGGCTAAGGCGCGGGTAAGGCCTAAACGATTTTGTCCTGGATGGCGAGCGATCGCTACGATTAAATCTCGCAATTGTCTCCCTTGAGGACATTGCCCCAAAATATGCAAACCATCTCTGATCTGTGCCTCTTTCAACTCGCAGAGATAGCCATCAATGTTGGCAATGGAGAGTGCAGAACCGAGTTTTGAGCGTTCAGTTAATAATTCTCCGCCCTCTCCGCTCTCTTCGCTCTCTCCGCTCTCCCCCTCTCCTCCCAAATCGCCATCTAAGTTCTCTCGTGCAACTAACTGGGCAATGCGATCGCTAATTACGGGCAATCTGGTCGGATCTAAACTTTGGGCTTCGTAGTATTCATCGATTAAACTTTCTAGATGCTGCAAAGAGCCGTATAATTCGGCTCGCGTCATCGGGGGTGTGAGGTGATCGATAATGACGGCTTGCGATCGCCTTTTGGCTTGCGAACCTTCACCGGGGTCGTTGACTATAAACGGGTAGAAATGAGGCAGCGGGCCTAGTGCGACTTCGGGAAAACAGCTATCGGAGAGAGCGACGCTTTTTCCTGGCAGCCATTCGAGATTGCCGTGTTTGCCAATATGGGCGATCGCTTGTGCGCCAAAGTGCGATCGCACCCAGTGGTAAAAAGCTAAATAAGCATGGGTAGGCTCTAAATCTGGAGCGTGATAATTCAAACTCGGATCGAGGTCATAACCCCGCGCTGGCTGAATGCCTACGAAGATGTTGCCTAACTGAATCCCTGGAACTGAGAAAGAGGAAGCGCACAGAGAGTCTCCCCATCTCCCCCTCTCCCCATCTCCCCCTCCCGCAAAGCACTCTCCCCAGCGATCGCCGATCTGCTGTACTACGCTAGATGGTAATGCAGAGAAATACTGTTGATATTGTTCCAGTGATAATTCTTGCTTGACTGGACGTAAAGCTAGTCCTTCTGGATCGTTGGTGACTCCAGCGGTTAAGCGCCAGATGAGTTCGTCGCCTGTTTGGGGAATGTCCTCAACTCGGTAGCCAGCTTGCTGCAAAGCTTTGAGGATCTCTATGCAACTAGCAGGCGTGTCTAATCCTACGCCATTAGCTAGCCGTCCGTCGCGGTTGGGGTAATTTGCCAAAATTAGGGCGATGCGTCGCTCTTCAGGCGGCGTTTGCTGCAATTTCATCCAGTTGGCGGCTAAATCGGCGATAAAGGCAATGCGATCGCTAACTGGCTCGTATACTACAACATCGGTTTCTAACTGCGAATTCCAAGTTTGTACGGCTTTAAAGGAAACCGCCCGGCTAATTATGCGCCCGTCTACTTCTGGCAAAGCGACATTCATTGCCAAATCTCGCGGCGATAGCCCTTGAAACTGAGATTGCCACTGCTCTTTAGTACCGCTGCTCAAAATTACTTGCAATACTGGCACATCTATTTGCTGCCATAAATCTACTTGGGGTGTTTCTGTTTCCAGTTTGGCAACCGAAAAACTAGTGGTATTGAGCAACAAGCCAATGCCCTCTTCCTCTGGCGGTTGAAAATACTCCAACAGTTCTGCTTGCACGTCAGGTTCTCGCAGGGAAGAAACGAAAACGGGTACTGGTTGTAGTTGTCGTTCGGCTAAAGCTTGGCAGAGCGCATCTATTACCCTGGTATTCCCAGCCAAATAATGAGCGCGATAAAACAAAATCCCCACTTTTTCAGGGGGCATGGGGCATGGGGCATGGGGCATGGGGCATAGATTATTCTCCGTATTTCCCCTCTCCCTCTCTCTCCACTCATAAACTCCTACGCGAGGAACGACTTTTGGTGGGGGCGGATTGTATGCTTGTCCCAAAGAAGTGTCAGCGATCGACTTGAGGGCGTTGACGAAATTCTCAACTCCCCCTTCTGTGAAGTAACGCCACAATCGATCGACTGCTGCTAGAGATATGGTGGAGTGACCGATGAGATCTGGATCTGGGCGATCGTCTCCAGGTAAAACTATGAGAGCAGCACCAGTGCGTTCTACGGTTTCTTTAACTACTTCTAACCCGTATGTCCAGTAAGCTCTACCTCCTAGCAATCGCAGCACGATCGCTTTAGCTGGTTCTAAAACTTCTTCAGCGTAGGTATCAATGGTTAGTTGCTGCTGTAAATGCAACAAATTGGCAACTCGTAAACCTGGAAAGTCAGGCGGTAACTGAGACGCTGCTACAGATAAAGTTTGAATGTCGGTGTCGGCCGCCGTCAGAAATGCTATGGGGGCTGGTGTTTGTTCGATAAAAATTACGCCCTCACCTTGGGGGTTCCAGCCTCCTGGGATGGCAGCGATCCGGTGCATAAGCAATTTAGCAGTTAAAATAATAAAGTTAACGCCCAACCTATAATTTTCACCTCCGATCGTCGAGGTGGGTCTGGCGATGTCGTTCTGTTAACTCTCAGGCGATCGGCCCTTCCGATCGAGATTCTCAGCACGCTCAGAGATCTTCTTAGGCGACATACAACTAAACCGTCGATCGCAGTTCGGGAGAACCACAAGTTTACTACCAAATCGATCCCAAGAAGTTTCTGCAAATGACTCCTCGTGAAGAAAATCTTTATCTTCTTCATTGGGAGTGCGATCGCCCATCAAAATACCATCAATTTTTGATGGCTATTGTCAAGTTACCAAAAGTCAGAGGAAAACCAATTTTTGACTTTTGACTTTTGACTTTTGACTTGATTTGACCTTTCGTTAATAGGAAAAGCATTGCTATGAACCGTTCTTTGGCTTTAATTTCGACTCTATTAGTGTTGCCCATGGGTATCCTAGCCCAGACTAGCGCCAATGCTACTAGCAGAAATTCTGTGGAGCTAATGACACCAAACACTCTTCAATCGGCAACTAATAGCTCTCTACAGAATAGCCGTTTGCTCGCTCAATCTGCCCCTAGCCAGCCATCTACCCCTGCCCAGAGTCAGCCATCTACCCCTACGCAGGGCCAGCCATCTACTCCTACCCAGAGCCAGCCATCTACCCCTACCAAAGCTCAAACTCACTTTCAGCAAGCGTCGGAATACTTCAAGCAAAGAAAGTACGAACTAGCTTTAGCTGAATTCAACAAAGTCATCGAACTCGAACCGACTAATGAATTAGCTTACCTCGGACGGGCAACTATTTATCTAGGTCAAAAAGACTGGAACTCGGCATTAGATAACTTCAATCAGGCGATTAAATTCGATCCTAAATTGGCTTTGGCTTACTTCGGTCGAGGAGTTGTCCGCCTTCAGGTTGAAGGTCGCGATAGTGGGGTTGCCGATCTAAAAGTAGCAGCACAACTATTCCAAGAGCAAAAAGATACAGAGGGCTACCAACAAGTAACGTCGATTTTAAAAGAATTAGGAGAGTAACGCGGACCGAAATGTTATCTTAGTCGGACGTATAGAGACGTAGACTGCTACGTCTCTACACGCCTGAAAGCACTACTTAAATATTGCCATATAGCCACTTTACTAGATAAGCGATCGAAGAAATATACTTAACAACATAATTGTGGCTCTATTAACAATCTAAGAAAAGCCATATCTGGGTAATGGAATCGCACTAGCAAACGGTGCGGGCTTCCATTGAGGGCTTTTTTTCTGTAAACTAAATTGTAGTAGAAATTACCTCTATTGGGTATAAAAACTTATTGCTATCTAGTTTTCTTGAAGATTGGAGCTTCTAAGGGAGCGGGAAATGCCAGATTATCGATCGTCAAGCCTTAGTCGAAGTTTGCCATTAGCGACTGTAGATCGATTGCGTTCTTTGTGGCAGCAGATGGCTCATAATCTTGGCCGAGAAGCTGTAATTTTAACCGAAGATATTCTCTCTGAAGTAACGGTTAATTTAGAAGCGAACGAAAAACGCTTCATGGCGTTAATTTCCGATCGATTTAGTGCTTTACTAGTAGAAGTCTCAGGAAACGAGCAGGCAGAAAAATTAATAACTCGCAATCTTGTGAATGTAAGGTTAACTTTCGACCCTCAAGAAATTGCCTCATTTTTACTTAAAATCGTCAAGCAAAGATCGCAACAGGAAATCATCTCTAGCGTCGAACGAGCTTGCCGCAAAATCAAACCCAATGACCCTAATATTCAAAGCCAGTTTACTCTTAGCTTAATTGAAATTCTAGCAAATAATATCGAATCGAGTGAAGAATTAGAGACGAGCTACCCTTATGTTTCTGTTTGTCAACCGATAGAAGATGCTCTCCGCCAACAAGTCGAGCAAGAGAGGCTGTTAAATCAAGTAACCACTCAAATTCGTCAAAGTTTAGAACTCCCAGTAATCTTAACAACAGCCGTCGAACAAGTAAGACAATTTCTGCAAGCAGATAGATTGGTAATTTATCAATTCGCTGCTCGAATGAGTCGTCAAGCGATCGCTTCAGAGGTCAAGACAAAAGCTGAAGATATATCTGGAGCGATAACTACAGAGAACGATCGCATTCTGAATGGAATTGGTGAAATTATTTATGAGTCTAGAGCTAATGATTCAATTCCATCCGTGTTGGGTTTCAAAGAGGGGGAAGAATGCTTTATTGATGTTCCTAACTTGCGAGAAAAATATTGCCATGGCTTTACTCAAGCTGTATCAGATGTCGAAAGTGCGTATAGATTATTTCCCTGTTTTTTAGAATTAATGCGACAAGTACGAGTTAGGGCAAAACTGATCGTTCCATTAATAGTAGAATCGCAATTATGGGGTTTGTCGATCGCTCATCAATGCCAAGAACCCCGACAGTGGAAAGATAACGAGAAAAAGTTTCTCCAACAGATTAGCGAGCATTTGGCTATCGCTATCTATCAGTCTAAATTGTACGCCGAATTGCAAGAGCAAAAACAAAATCTAGAAAGACGAGCGATCGAACGCACCCAAGAACTGCGCGATGCTTTAGTAATGGCAGAATCGGCTAACCGAGCTAAAAGCGAATTTCTCGCCACTATGAGTCATGAGTTAAAATCACCTCTAACTTCAATCATCGGTTTATCTGCCACCTTACTACGCTGGCAAACAGCAGAATTGCCGTCAAAATATCAAGATTACTTGCAAATAATTCACGATCGCGGCAACCATTTGCTAGCGACCATCGACGATATCTTAGATATATCTCAACTAGAAGCAGGGAAAATCATCCTCAACGTTAGCGAATGTTCTCTGAGAGAAATAGCCGATCGCACTTTACAAACATTTCAAAAAGAAGCAGCCAGCGGGCAGATTAATCTCATGGTAGATTTTCCCGCTCAACCTGTAAGCGATCGCCTGAAATTCGATCCTAAGCGTCTCGAACAAATTCTCTGGAATTTAGTTAGCAATGCTATCAAATTTACTCCTGCTGGCGGACAAGTAATATTGCGGGTTTGGGTAGAACAAAACACGGCTGTTTTTCAAGTTGAGGACACGGGAATTGGGATTTCTCAAGAGCAGCGATCGCTATTGTTTCAAAAATTTCAGCAACTAGATTCTTCTCGTCAGCGTCAATATGAAGGCACCGGATTGGGACTGGCTTTAACCAAACAATTAGTCGAACTACATAAAGGAAAAATAGAAGTTGAATCCACTGTAGGTGTGGGTTCGACCTTTACCGTCTGGCTGCCAGAGCAATAAGTAATAAGTAATAAGTCGAATATAATAAATGAAATTAAAGATTAGCGATCGCCAACTCATTATCGTCTTATTACCGATCGTTACCCTTTTAGGCTTGCTCTCTAAATCCTATTCTGGATTTGGTAGCGAGTGGGTTAAAGATTATTCTGGCGATATACTTTATGAAGTGTTTTGGTGTTTATTTATATTTTTTCTATTTCCTCGAAAAACTTGGATAACTCAGATTGCTGTGGGAGTTTTTGGCGTTACCTGTGTTTTAGAATTGCTGCAATTGTGGCATCCCCTATGGCTGCAATCGCTGCGTTCTTCGTTGGTGGGTAGAACTATCCTCGGCACTACCTTTTCTTGGTGGGATTTCCCTCACTACGGGATCGGGAGCGCGATCGGGTGGTGGTGTTTAAATAAAATTAGCGATCGATAACATATTTTTGCTAAACAAATGAAAAGATTAGTTAAGGTTAAGCCGAACTCTAAACAGCAAAAAATTGAGGAATTCCCTGATGGTAGCATCGTCGCTTGTCTGAAATCGCCACCCGTAAAGGGGAAAGCTAATGAAGAATTGATTAAATTATTAGCCACCAAATTTAATGTTTGCAAATCTAGCATTACAATTAAATCTGGATTTTCCTCGCGACACAAATTGGTAGAAATTAACACTGACACCACCGCCGACGGGCAATAGGGTAACAAAAAGATCGATAATAAAGATTTCAGGATTGATATCGATCGCAGGCTAAGACTACAGAAAGAACTACTGGCGATCGAGACAGTCTCGTTTAAGAAACAAATATATTAGCCGATCGATATCTAGCAATGAAGGGGAATAAAATGTCACAGAATCAACCAAAGCCACCAAAACCAAACAACCAAACCTCCGAGAAATCGGCTACTACTCTAGTCGATAAATTCTTGCCTAGTTTCGAGCGCCTTCAGAGTTGGTGGAACGTGCTTTTGCAGAAAGTACGGGCTTTACTGCCAGAATCTACCAATCAAAAGCTTTCCGATCTAGGATTGACGGGAATTATTGCTGGCATTATCGTCCTTTTTCTTTGGATTGCAGTTGCCATCCTTTCTGGCGGCCCTAGTAGTGAAGTGGCAAAGGTGTCGCCAACAGGCGAAATTCAGGCTCCTCCAGAATTGCAAGCGCCCAAATCGCCAAAATCTGTTAAGGTGAATGCCGCTCCAACTCTGGGGATGACACCAGAGCAAAAGCTAATTGCTTCGATTCAAAAACAAGTAGCTGAAACTACCAAAAAGTACGGGGACGAACTAGTGCGCTCTTTTGAAGCTAATTTTCAAACCAGTCAATTGACGCTCAAAGTCAGCGATGACTGGTATACTTTCGATACTGCTAGGCAAGACGAATTAGCCGATCGGATGTTAAACCGCTCTCAAAAGCTCAATTTTAACAACTTAGAAATTTTTGACTCGAAAGGTACGCTCTTGGCTCGTTCTCCTGTAGTCGGACAGCATATGGTAGTTCTCCAGCGGGAAGCCAATATCTAATAGTCATCTCCTAAGATCTAGGGCAGGCAGGATGCTTACCTCACAAGAATTGCCAGATGTTCTCATACCATTTTGCTAAATATCTGCCACGCATAAATTCCTCGTAGGGGCGCAAAGCATTGCGCCCCTACCCAGGATGTGTCGCAACAAAAAAGCTTTTATGGTATCAACCCAAATCGATCGGTAGGAGAGGGCTTCTTTGAGGTGGGAGAGGGGATGGGGGTGAGGGCTGGATTCATGCTTTTAATAACCGGATTTACTATGACTTGTGGGATCGCCGTCCCGGCTGTCCCACGGCAGGCCAGATCCTTACCCCACAAGAATATTTCATCAATAGACCTCTTCAGAACTCAAAGGCAGACTCCGATGCCTACCTGACAATAATTGTTGGAGAGATCTAACGATCTAGGCCTGCTGTAGCTGCAAAATGAACCGCCAACCAAATGCAGGGAGGTTCGACACTAGTATATTCAACTCGATGCTTTTGCCGAGCGGGAATAAACACGTAATCGCCTGCTGCAAGCTGCTTTCTAGAACCATCAAAATATGATAGTTCTGCTTGCCCCTGCAATAAGATTACCCACTCATCTTTTTCTTGGTCGTACCAATCTCCTAGCGGTGTAATTTGTCCCGTAGAAATAATGCGCTCGATTAAAACGTTGCTAGTAGCTAATAAAGGTTCAAATAATTCTTCATTAGGCAATTCTAGAGATAAATTGAAAATATTAGACATCCTACGCCAGGGCAAAGTAGCCTTTTTCAAAGCAATCGTAACTGCCGATCGCTTTTACTTCCTACTAATTTTTTCGATTCTTCTTCTGCAATCTCGACTGTAGCCAACCACGAATCTTCTTCGGCTGCCAGCAACTTTTGGGCGGCTTCTAACATTTGACTGGCAATGTCTTTGAGATCGGTGCGATTATCTAAATA
Organism: Cyanosarcina radialis HA8281-LM2; assembly: GCA_019359615.1. GTDB lineage: Bacteria > Cyanobacteriota > Cyanobacteriia > Cyanobacteriales > CCAP-1448 > Cyanosarcina > Cyanosarcina radialis. The sequence continues at coordinate 57,012 of JAHHHA010000007.1, read as the reverse complement.
AGTCGTCAAGGCTTCCATCGGATCGATGCTGGTTCCAATTCCCAATTCTGGTAGGCGGGGTCTGGTTAACTGACTGACTAACTCCGCTTGAATCGTATAAGTGTGGGCCGAACTTAAAGCTTGATGCAAAGCAGGAGTATCGATCGATTCTAATTGTTCGGAACGCAATTTGTAGATCAACCGCACCACGGCATCGGCGATCGGTTTTTTCTCGATCGCTTTGATAATTGCCGCTTGTGGGTCTTCTATTTCAGAGACATCGACTTCGATCGTCCGAAAAGGTCTAGCAGCTACAGGGCAAAATTCCCATGCCACCTTGCCTTTTTCTAGTTCTACTAACACGAAGCCTTTATCTTCTTTCTCTTCGCTAAAATCTACCCGTTCGATACTACCTGGATATACTACTGGCGGATCGTTAGATTTATTCAAATTCTGATGGCGATGAATATGCCCTAAAGCTACGTAGTCGAAACAAGGACGAGTCAACATAGACAGGGGAATGGTAAAGCCTTTACCAACTGCCAGAAAGCGTTCGGCCCCCAAATTAGCATTGTCTGCCATTAAATGCCCCAAAAGTATGGTTGGTACATTCGGATCTAATCGCCGAATTTCAGCTTCTAAAACTGGTTCGAGGCGTTGAATTAATAATTTGTTGACATCAACTAAAGAGAGACTTTCTGTTTCTTTACGAGTTAACAATGCCGAACGAGTCAACCAAGGCAGAGTAATAACTTGAACCGCACCATTTTGAGTTTCCAACCGATGAGTAGTAATGCGATCGCCTACTACAAATCCAGGCACTCCCAAGGTACGATAAATGCACAAACTCGCGCCCCCTTGTCCTTGAGAATGTTGGTCGTGATTGCCGACTAGCAACACAGTCGGAATTTTAGCATCTACCAAGCGGCGAAACTGTCCGGCAAAAGCTTCTTGAACGTAAGGCGGTGGCGTGGCATCCGGGAAAGCGTCTCCCCCAAATAAGACCAAATCTACTGGTTCGGATAAGGCGCGATCGATACATTGCGACAAAGTATTGACGAAATCTTCCAGCCTCGTATTCAGTCCGGTTTCTGGATTGATGCTGCCATGCTGAAAACCCGACCCGATATGCGTATCCGATACGTGGAGAATTTTAACCATATCTAACTTTCACCAGGAAAATAGCGCCCTTGACCCCAATAATAATGCGATCTTACCCAAAGGCGATCGTCAATTATGAAAATTCTTTTAAAACTTATAAATAATAGTAAAAAATTAGCCTGAAGTTGGTTTGAGCGCATACGCTATAGACAGCGCCTTTGCTTGTGCGTCAGTCTGGTTAGAAGAAGAACTATGGCTGAAACCCCAGGGCAGTAACATTTTCAGACAGATATCTCCAGAAATTAAGGTTGAGGGCAGGCTCCGATGCCATTGGTGTCAAGTTAACGGTCAAAGCCTCGATCCGTCAGGGGTTGAAAACCCCTGCCTCATAGCTAAAGTCCTCTAATGGAAGTTAAAAAAATAATTGGGTAATTCTTGTGGGATAGCCCTCTGGGCTGTCCCACAAGAGTCCCACCCCACAATTACCGAATTTAATTCTTAACCTTCATAAGAGGACTGAATTCTGGTAAGTTTAGTCCACTTATGGAAGTTAAAAAAATAATTTGGTAATTCTTGTGGGATGGGCATCTTGCCCGTCCCACAAGAAGGCAGGCAAGATGCCTGCCCCACAATTACCGGATTTAATTCTTAACCTTCATCAGTGGACTTGGGCTTAAGCTGTGGAGTTTTGAACTTCTGGCGGTTATGGCTGAAATCCATGGTGTAGCAAAGGCTATAGCTCTAAGTTGACACCGATGGCAGGATACCTATCCCACAAGAATTGTTAGAGATTTCTATTACATAACTCAAGATTAGCCAAAGGATGAGGCTATGGAACAAAACGCATTAACAGTCATCGTTCCGATTAAGGATACAGAAGTTGAAGTTGAGGCTCTCACCGCAATTTTGACTGAAATCGGCAACAATATTGAAGAAAATCAATACGTTCGTTTCCGCGACACGCCATCGACTCATTTCGCTCGATGGGTAATTTTAAAAGATCGAGGCTTAGGTACCGATCCGAAACAGCCGCGCTTGCTTTTTACTAGCAACTACGATGGCACTTTTGAAAACTACATGAAGGAACTCGTAGAAAAAATCGGTTCGGGGATGGAATCGATCTGGAGCAAATGTGTCGATTACGATCCTAGTACGGCCAAAGACCCGACGCTGTTTGGAGAGTTCATCCAACAGCATTCAGTTAAAGCTAACACCTTCTATGTGGGCATTCCTGGAGCGACAGTCGAGAATATCCTCAACGGGATGGAGACGAGAACAACCATCGATCGAATCTTAGATGGTCTAGACCGTCAGGAAGCCAAAACATGGTTAGACCAGTTATCTAAATTGCTGCCCCGCACGACACCAACATCCTCTGGGACTAAATGGTCGCCCGGTGAAAAGATCGATCGCCAACCTCAACTATCGCTGCGTGCTAGGGCGATCGAATGGCTCGTAGGCGTGCGCCCTGGGAAAAAAAATCGCCACCCAGTCGCCTTAAAACCAGACCTGATTAAGCAGTTGGCACAGATTGAAGATAAGTCGGTACTAGTGCAAAATCAAATGACGATCGTTTCACCGATTAGACCGCAGTGGTTCCAGCGAGCTTTACTCAAATGGGTTTTGGGGGAAGCCCAAAAACGGCCTCAAACTAAACCGGGTACTCTGAACGGTATTGCTACGATCCACTTTGCCCGCTGGGTCATCATCGATAACGGTGAGAATTTGCTGTTTGAAAGCAATTACGACGGGAGTTGGGAAAACTATATTGACGATTTTGTAGACCTTGCCAGCACGGGAATGAATAGCATTTGGGGCAGTGCGATAAATTTCCCGACGGGTGGATGCCGCGACATCGAAGGATTTAAGCAGATCATTCGCTATTACCAAGTCCCAACTCAGGTTTTCTACAGCGCTTATCCCGATCTTACGGTCAAGAATATTCTCAACGATCTCGAACTCAGCAGAGCCGTCACTCGGTTTTTAACGGGTGCTTATAATTTGTAAGTTCGATCGCGAGAGAGCATGATATGAAATCCACTTAGCAAAAGTTGTTTGCCCTCACCCCGCCTCCGGCACCCCTCTCCAATAAAAAGAAACTTCCTTTTCCCTCTCCTTGTAGGAGAGGGCAGGGTGAGGTGGGAGAGGGGAGGGGGTGAGGGCTGGATTCATGCTTTTAATAACCGGATTTAGCATCACCCGATCCTTGAGGAGCAAAGATACAATGACTGACCTCGAAACCCAAGATATTCAAGGAATCATCATCACTGGTTACGGTCATCTTTCACACTCTAGTTATCTCTTTCTGCACGCGGACGATCCTGCTAAGGCTAAAGCATGGCTGGCGAAGATCGCCCCTCAAATAACTACTGGTGTCGAGTGGCCCGTGGGACCTGATGGCAAAATCCAGAAACCCGAATTGGCTCTGAACGTTGCCTTCACCTGCCAAGGACTGGCCGCAATGGGACTGAAGCAAAAGTCGATCGAAACCTTTTCCCCAGAATTTGTTGAAGGCATAGCGGAAGAGGCGCGATCGCGACGCTTGGGCGATACGGGAGACAGCGCCCCCCAAAACTGGGAGATTGGCGGCGATCGAACAGCCAAGCCAGAAATCCACGCCCTGTTAATAGTCCAAGGGCAGCCAAACGAAATCGAAAAACTCTGCCAAATCCAGATAGATCTAGCCCAGTCCCACAGCCTGCGACTGGCGGGCGAGGTACAACATGGATATTTACCCCCACCTGACGACGATAGAGAGCATTTTGGCTTCCAGGATGCGATCTCGCAGCCCAACATTGAGGGTAGTCCTAGAAAACATACAGACAACCAACCTGTCATCAAACCTGGGGAGTTTATTTTAGGCTATCCGAACGAGTACGAGTTGCTACCATCCACGCCCACTGTCCCCGCTGGCGACGATATCCACAACAACTTGAAACCAGAGTCGAACGAAGGGCAGCAAAAAGACTTGGGACGCAACGGCACCTATCTAGTATTTCGCAAGCTGCATCAAGATGTGGCTGGATTCCGCAGATATATCAGAGATAACTTCAGCGAATCAGAAAGGGAATTAGGGGCGGCTAAGTTGGTGGGGCGCTGGCCCGATGGCACTCCTTTGGTAAATTCCCCCGATCGCGAAGATCCTTCAAAGCCTTTTGAGAACGACTTCTATTACATGGAAAAAGATCCTAGAGGATATCGCTGTCCTCTAGGGGCGCACGTTCGCCGGGTCAACCCCCGCGATTCTCTGGGAGATAATCCTCAAGACTCGATTAAAAGCGTTAACCGCCATCGCCTAGTGCGACGCGGGGCGCTTTACGGCGAGAAGTTACCTCCAGGAATTTTTGAGGATGACCGTAAGGATCGTGGTGTTCTGTTCTTTTCTATCAATGCCAATATCCAGCGGCAGTTTGAGTTCGTCCAGCAAACCTGGATCGATAACCGGAAATTCAACGGCTTATACGACGAGAAAGATCCGCTGCTGGGGGATAACGATGGCTCTGACGGCATGACGATCCAGCACGAATTGCTGCGTCGGCGACTGACCGATTTGCCCCGTTTTGTCTCAGTCAAAGGTGGCGGCTACTTCTTTTTGCCCAGTATTTCGGCTTTGTACTTCCTCGCAGGGGTCAAAAAATTATGAATTATGAATTATGAATTATGAAATTACCACACCTATAAAGGGACGCGAGAAATATGAGTAAAACAGATGCCACTTTAGAACTCGGTCGAGAATATCCGCCTCCGGGGGAGGAAGCAGATATACAGAAAATCCAGGAGGCGATCGAACAACAACTCGATCGCGACTATCAACAAGGCATACGACCCGTGCGGCGCGACCAACACCCCAAAGCTCACGGTTGCGTCCAAGCTGAATTTATCGTCGATGACAATCTTCCAGAGCGACTTCGTTACGGCGTATTCAAAGAACCGCGAACGTATCAAGCTTGGATTCGGTTTTCTTCGAGTTCGGCACAAATGAAACCGGATACCCAGAAAGATGCCCACGGGATGTCGATTAAATTACTGGGAGTCGAGGGTGAGAAAGTGTTGGAAGAGGAAAAGTCTGAGACGACTCAGGATTTTATCTTGGCAAATAACCAAGCGTTCTTTGTCAGAAACACCGCCGACTATGTAGTTTTTATCTCCGCATTTAGTCGAGGAAATTTGCTGTCGTTCTTTTTCGGCTGGAATCCGTTTAAATGGCGCTGGCACGAGTTCAAGAATCTTTTATCTGCCACCCAGAAGAGCGTCTCTAACCCGCTACAAATTCAGTATTGGAGTCAGACTCCCTCCAAGCTCGGTCCCCATGCCATCAAATTTTCGGCCAAGCCTCGCTCCTCTAAAGTCGATCCCATGCCTGCTGCCCCAGGATCGGATTTTTTACAAGAAGTCATGGCAGAGCAATTAAAGACCGAAGAGGTTGATTTTGACTTTTTAGTGCAGTTGCAAACCGATCCTGTCAAGATGCCGATCGAAGATGCGACTATTGTTTGGGATGAGGCTTTGTCGCCCTTTGAAAAAGTTGCTACCATCCGCATTCCAGTACAGAGTTTCGATTCGCCCGCACAGATGGAGTTCGCAGAAAATTTATCGTTCACGCCGTGGCATACCTTACCGGAACATCAACCGTTAGGCAATACCAATCGCGTTCGCCGCAAGGTCTACGAGATGGTTTCCAAGTTTCGCCATCAGATGAACCAGACCCCGCGCCGAGAACCTATAGAGAATTAATCCTAAATATAGCAGTTCTCGATTTGATGCGATACATTTTGACCTCTCCCCAAACCCCTCCCCTGCGAGGGGAGGGGCTTTCCCCCTTCCCTACAAGGGAAGGGGGGTAGGGGGGTTAGGTCTGGATTTCACTAATTTGAGAAACGCTATATCTAGCTGCATCTTCCTGCGGCATAGCCGATACACTAGAGGTCTGGCGTAAGTCCTGGAATGTTCGATACTAAGAACAGGCGATCGTTTGAGAAAAGATAGATTTATGTTTGATGCCCTAGCCGAAAGTTTGGAAAGTGCCTGGAAGAAACTGCGCGGTCAAGATAAAATCCGCCAGTCGAACATCCAAGATGCCCTGAAAGAAGTGCGTCGCGCCCTGTTGGCCGCAGATGTCAACCTTCAGGTAGTCAAAGATTTTGTGGCTGAGGTCGAAACCAACGCCATGGGAGCAGATGTCATTTCTGGCGTGCGTCCCGACCAGCAATTTATCAAAATTGTCTACGACCAATTAGTTGAGGTGATGGGGGAAACTAACGTCCCTCTAGCCCAGTCCGAAAGAGCGCCGACAGTCGTTCTCATGGCTGGATTGCAGGGTAGCGGGAAAACCACCGCCACCGCCAAGCTGGCCTTGCACTTGGCCAAAAGCGATCGCACTGCCCTGTTAGTCGCTACCGACGTTTATCGACCAGCGGCGATCGATCAATTGCTGACTTTAGGGGAACAAATTAAAGTCCCCGTCTTTGAACTCGGTAGTGATGCCGATCCGGTAGAAATTGCCCGCCAAGGGATAGAAAAAGCCAAAGAACTCGGTGTCGATACCGTCATCGTCGATACCGCAGGACGATTGCAAATCGATCGGAACATGATGGCGGAGTTAGCCCGAATTAAAGAAACCATCCAACCCGACGAAACCCTGTTGGTGGTGGACTCAATGATGGGGCAAGAAGCCGCCAACCTCACTCGCACCTTCCACGAAGAAATCGGCATTACTGGGGCCATTCTCACCAAACTAGATGGGGATACTCGCGGCGGGGCCGCCCTTTCTGTCCGGCAAATTTCCGGTCAGCCAATTAAGTTTGTCGGGGTTGGGGAAAAAGTCGAGGCTCTGCAACCCTTTTATCCCGATCGCATGGCATCTCGCATTCTAGGGATGGGAGACGTTCTCACCCTGGTTGAAAAAGCCCAAGAAGAGATCGACATCGCCGATGCCGCCAAAATGCAAGAGAAAATCATGGAGGCGAAATTCGATTTCACCGACTTTCTCAAGCAGATGCGGCTGCTGAAAAATATGGGTTCGCTGGGCGGGATTATGAAAATGATCCCTGGCATGGGTAAATTATCTGGCGAACAGTTGCAAAAAGGAGAAGTCGAACTCAAGCGGGCCGAGGCCATGATTAATTCCATGACCAAAGAAGAACGCCAAAATCCCGATTTACTGGCCGGTTCTCCTGCCCGTCGCCGCCGGATTGCCAACGGTTCTGGGTTCGACGAATCAGATGTCAACGCCTTGGTGACTAAATTTACTCAAATGCGATCGTTCATGCAAGATATGAGCCAAGGCCGAATGCCGGGAATGTTTGACGGCATGGGCGGCAGAACCCCACCCGGTCATCGCGGCTATCCTGGCGGCGCTGCTAAGTCTAAAAAGAAAAAGGACAAGAAGAAAAAAGGGTTTGGGGACTTGTAAGGTAAAGATGGGGAGATGGGGAGATGGGGAGATGGGGAGATGGGGAGATGGGGAGAATTTTTAACTCAACACTCAACACTCAACACTTCACACTTCCTAACCTCCTGAACTCCTGAACTTCTGAACTCCTCAATTACATTTTCTGTTTGATAAAAGCCAAAACTTGAGCCATTTGTTTTTTCAAACCATCAATTTCTAACTGCATTTGGCTGATTTTGTTGTTGAGCAACTGAATTTCAGCCGCACTGGCAGTTGAGGCTGAGGCTTCTGAGGTGGAGCTTGACTGCGCGGAAGTAGATGACAAGACCGTGGGGCGCAATCTGGCTTTGCGCATCGCCTCTTTAATTGCTTCTGTCAGTCCCCTTTTATCAAAAGGTTTTTCAATAAATTCAAAATATTCAAAGGGTTCGGCAATTTTTCCAGTTACTTCTTCTTTCCGACCTGACATCACCACTAAAGGAATCTTTTGCAGTTCTGGCTGCACTTGAATCTGCTGAAAGATCTCCCAGCCGCTGAGCTTCGGTAAGATGAAATCTAACATAATTAGATTCGGACGTTCCTGACGGATTAAATTCATGCCCTCCGCGCCATCTTTGGCTTCGAGAACTTCAAAGTTACCCGCTGGTAACATTTCTCTCACCGTCTTTCTGATCACTCCGCTATCATCAATAACCAGGATTTTATGAGTTGTCACGATCGACTCCTTTATAATTCATTAAAACGACTACAGCCATATAGTTAAATGCTTAACAATTTAAAAATCCTCAGCAGATGCAGTTTCCTCGAAATAGAGACTACTGCCACTACGATCCCAGCAAATAGTAGTAAGGATAGAGCTTCGGGGCGATCGCATTTCGGTCGAGCCTAAAGGTTTTTCGCCAAATGTTTTGCCCAAACAAAACTCAAAAGTCAAAAGGATTAATTGGTAAAGTTTTGACAATGTTCTGCCTTGTTACTGATTTCTGCCTAGTTACACTACTATAGAATACCCATCTCTTAGCGATCGCGATCGCTTGGGTACGAGAAAACTATTTTTCATACACTAGTATATGGATCGCCCGATTGAAAACCTCGATGCTGCCAGCCCAAAGACAAATCAAGCCCAGTGGCGATCGGAAATTACCTCTTTGCCGCCTTGGCTGCGATCGCCTTTAGGGAAAGCTAGCGAAATCTCGACGGTGCAACGAATTATCAAGCAGCGGCAAATTCACACGATTTGCGAAGAGGGCCGCTGTCCGAATCGAGGAGAATGCTACGCCCAGAAGACAGCAACTTTTTTGCTGATGGGGCCGACCTGTACTAGATCTTGCGCTTTTTGTCAAGTAGATAAAGGTCACGCCCCGATGCCTTTAGATCCAGAGGAACCGCAAAAGGTAGCAGACGCAGTACGCAGCTTGGGCTTGCGCTATGTGGTTCTGACTTCGGTGGCGCGAGACGATCTGGGCGATGGGGGTGCGAGTTGGTTTGTGGCGACGATGGCAGCGGTGCGAGAGTTCAACCCCGAAACCGAAATTGAGGTGTTAACGCCGGATTTTTGGGGCGGCAGGGCAACAGATGAGATTTCTTTGATAGAAAGGCAGCGGCAGCGAGTAGTAGCAGTGGTCGGGGCCAAACCAGCTTGTTACAACCACAATATCGAGACGGTACGACACCTGCAAGGGAAAGTGCGGCGGGGGGCGCAGTACGATCGCTCTTTAGATGTTTTGCGCTGGGTGAAAGAGTTTGACTCTACTATTCCCACCAAATCGGGGTTGATGCTGGGACACGGAGAAACCGAAGCTGAGATTGTCGAAGCTTTGGCAGATTTGCGGGCGGTAGATTGCGATCGCCTCACTCTGGGACAATATATGCGTCCTTCTTTAGAACATCTTCCCGTCCAGAAATATTGGACACCTCAAGAGTTTGACGAGTTAGGGGCAATAGCTAAAAGTATGGGCTTTTCCCACGTCCGTTCCGGCCCGTTGGTGCGCAGTTCCTATCACGCTGGAGAGGGTGAATGAGGTTTAGGCGAATTGTAAAGGGCGATCGAAGCACATTAAGGTTGATGGCAACAACCGCCAGGGGTTGAAAACCCCTGTCTCATAGCGAAAGTCCTCTAATTGGTATCAACCTAAAATCTTAGCGATCGCATTATTAGCTTGAGAACCATAGCTTCCACCAAATAAATTGAAGTGATTCAAGATGTGATAGAGGTTGTAAAGGGTTTTCCGGTGCTCGTAACCTGGCTCAAGTGGGAAAACTTGGTTATAGCCGCGATAAAACCCCGCTGGAAACCCGCCGAATAGTTCGGTCATGGCCAGATCGACCTCGCGATCGCCTATATATGTAGCTGGGTCAAAAATTATCGGTTCCCCCGAAGCAGTAAAATCGGCATTTCCTCCCCACAAATCCCCATGGACTATAGAAGGTGATAGTTGATGATCTGATAACAATTCCGGGATTACCTCGACCAATCGCTCTCCTTGGGGAAAATTGCCGCCGCGCCGCCGAGCTAACTTTAATTGATAGCCGATCCGCTGAGTGGCGAAAAACTCCGCCCAATCAGATGTCCAGGTGTTAATTTGGGGAGTCGAACCGATCGTATTATTTATCTCCCAACCAAATTTAGCTTCCTTTTGAGGCGATCGGTGCATCGCGGCTAATTGTCTCCCCATTTCTTCCCAGGAGCCGCTACCGCCTAGATCGAGCCACTCCATTACCAGATAAGAACTATTGGCTGCCGTTCCCCAACAAATTGGCTGGGGGACGCGGATCGTTTGAGTCGATCGCATTTGCTGCAATCCTTTGGCCTCAGCCGCAAACATCTCTACCAGAGATCCTTCGTTGAGTTTGACGAAGTAGGTGCTATCGTCGCTGTTACTAATTACATAACCGCGATTGATGCAACCTCCACCGACAGAACGATGGCGCTCGATCTCAAATTTATCGCCCGTGACTTCCGAGATTCGATCGGCAATTTCTGTCCACACGATCGCTTGCTAGTAATATACGAGAGTTGATTACCTTATTTTATAATCTCGATCGATCCTTTTCGATAGGAGTTTAGATGTTCGAGTCGATCGTAAAGCCTTCAGTATTGCTACTGACATTATGTATTTTACTGGCTTCTTGCGCAGTTGACCCTCAGCAGGAAACTTCCCCAGAAGTCGGTTTGGAAACAGTTGTCACATCTCAATCTAAAAAGGAATTAGCGAGAGAAGTCCTTTTAGAAATAGGAATCGCGAAAAGATATAACTTGTATCTTAGTAACAGCATCGATCTAGGATTAGCCGATACAAGTAGCCATGCCAAATTGAGGGAGTGGTTGCACGAGATTATGGTGAGGGAAGCTGGGTGGGCAAAAATTGAAGAACAATATGTTGCTCGCCTGGAAGCCGATTTTTCAGAGTCAGAACTGCAAGAATTATTGAAACTTGCCAAACAGCCTGTAATGAAAAAATTATTACAGAACGAAATTCAGTCTTATAGTGATTCATCTAAAGCAAGACAGAAATTACTTTTTCAAGTGTGGGATGACTATAGTTCAGGTCGAATAAACCCACCCAAAGAGGTACTGCCATAATTTAAAAATTATGAATATTGGGTTTCGTTACGCTCAAACTCAACCTACAATTCTGCATATTGTAAGCTTGAATAGCACCTCTAGCACTCATTAATTTACAACTCGTCGATCGAACTGTTTTGCTAAACTAAAGAGCATCTAATTTAGATATTAAAATTGAGTTTAACTCTTGTGGTGCAGGCATCCTGCCTGCACCACGCATACGATTTTGGGAACTTACCTCATTCTGTCAGTCTCGATTTGCCATCTTAAATTCCAGAGGCTATAACTGGACAAGACAAATAAGAACCACGATCGGCTTGCAAGCAACAGGCTCAATAATCTAACAGGAGACGACTGTGAAAGATAAGCTCACAAAGGCCTTTTTGTCCTTCATGTTGCCAATTGTTTCTTTTCTCCCTTTTTCGACTTCAACAGCACGGGCACAAACACCCAGCGAGTTTCAAGATAGTAGTCCAGACCTAGTATTCATCAAAGTGACAAACACTGGGGCTGGGGTGCAGGTATTAGCGGCTAACGGTGCCAACAACTTTCAATCTGTATTTTTAAATGCTTTTTCTGCATTCCCTTCCGATCCCTTTAATGGCAGCTACTCGCTGGTTGATGTGAATAGAGACGGTTTTCTAGATCTAGTATTTATCAAAGTGGCAAACACTGGGGCTGGAGTGCAGGTACAAGCAGCTAGTGGGGCCGATAACTTTCAATCTATTATTTTGAACGCCTTTTCTACCTTACCTTCCGATCCTTTTAATGGCAGTTACTCGCTGGTCGATGTGAATAGAGATGGTTTTCAAGATTTAGTATTCATCAAAGTGACGAATACTGGGGCTGGGGTACAGGTGCAAGCTGCTAATGGAGCAAATAACTTCCAATCTTTAGTTTTAAACTCATTTGCGGTATTGCCTTCTGACCCCTTTAATGGCACTTACTCGCTAGTTGATGTCAACAACGATGGATTTCAAGATCTAGTATTTATCAAGGCCTCGAACACTGGGGCTGGAGTGCAGGTACAAGCGGCTAATGGGGCCGATAACTTTCAATCTCTAGTTTTAAACGCATTTTCCGTATTGCCAACTGACCCCTTTAATGGCACTTATTCAATGGTTGATGTCAACGGCGATCGAATTCGAGATTTAATCTTCATTAAGACATCGAACACTGGGGCTGGAGTGCAAGTGTTCGCCGCCAATGGGGCCGATAACTTTCAATCTATCATCTTGAATGCCTTTTCCGCCTTGCCTACCGATCCCTTTAATGGCGATTATTTACTGACAGAACCAGTGCCGACGAGAATGAGAATCCCAAGACCACCGCGCTGCCCTTCTCCTGCTTGCGTGTAGATTGGCTAGTCATCGCTCGGTTTAGATTTACTCTAGCCGATCGTCTTGCCAAAAACGATCGACATTAGAGATGGCATCTAACCGAGAAACGCTATAGTAAGTCTAAATCATTGATGAACAATCTTGTGGGGTAGGCATCGGAGCCATTGGTGTCAAGTTAACGGTCAAAAGCCTCATCCGGCAGGGGTTGCAAACCCCTGCCTCAAAGCTAAAGTCCTCTGAAGAGGACTAAATGTAGTCACGCTTAGTCCATTTTAATGGACTTCTGCTATTAGCCAGTGGTTTTCAACCCCTGGCGGAGATGGCTGAAGATCGAGGCCCAGCAATGGCTCTAGCCTTAAGTTGACACCAATGGCTTCCAGCCTGCCCCTAGGACAGCCGGGACGGCTATCCCACAAGTCATGAGAGAAAGGCTATATATTTTTAATTTTTAATTTCTAATTTGTATAGATTAATGACATCTTCATCAACCAGGTCTTCATCTCCTTGCTCTACCGTCAATTTTGCCCCTTGATAGTTGGTATCTTCATAATTGGGCGGACTATATATAATATTGCCATTACGAAATTCCGAACCATCCCAGGGAACTGTTATGGCATTGCCAGTTCGCTTGTGCTTGCCAATATAATATTGAGGATTGCCATCGCTCCCACAAACCGCAAAGTCGAAATTTGCTGTATCCCCTAATAAATACAATTGGCTGCTTTGAGGACAAGTAGTAAAGGCATTTTCTGGGGAGAAAGTATTAGGTATGTAACTAGGAATAACTTGACTCAATCGAGGCGGCGTTGGGCGACTAGGGCTAGGAATGGGGGCTAGAGATGGGGTAGCAAACGCTAAAGGATTGGGGCTAGCGGCGGGAGTATTAGCAGCAGGCGTAGTAGCTGTATCTGTTGTCGGCGGATCGGTAGGATTTTCCCCAGTCAGGATGGGTGTAGAGGTAGCTGTTGGCGGTGAGGGTTGCAAGTTCCTAGAGAGAACCAATCCAATAAATATGGAGACACCGACTAATCCCCCGACGATCGCACTTCCTAACAGCACGTTTTTCCCTCCACTTGGCTGTCGGCTGGGAGGCGCGTAGTTAGCTTCTACGGCTGGATTTATAGCCGCAGGAGATACCGCCAGCGTAGGCTGATATGAGGGTGTAGAAGGGGCTTGTAGGGCTTCTAACATGGCGGCAGCAGTAGGAAACCGCTCGCGCGGATAGGGCTGCACGGCTCGATTTAACACTGCCACCAACTCAGGATTTACCGCCGCCGCGTACTGCTGCCAGATAATTTCCCCCGTAGTGGGATTCATTTCTAACTCTTGCGGTCTTTTACCAGTCAGGGCATAAATTGCCGTCAATCCCAAGCTATACAAATCGCTGGAATACAGCGGACGACCAGCGGCTTGCTCTGAAGGCATAAATCCTGGCGTACCGATGACGATCGAACTTCTAGTATCTCCAGCAGATGTCACCACCGTTCCCATCGCTTCTTTCACCGCCCCAAAATCGATGAGTACGGGTTTGCCATCCGAAGCCCGCAAAATAATGTTGTCTGGTTTGATATCTCGATGCACGATCCGGTGAGAGTGAACGTAATCGAGGATAGGCAACAGATGCACCAGCATATCTTGCACGGCAACTGCGCTCATGGCTCCTTGTTGCTGCACTCTTTGAGTCAGCGTTTCTCCTTCAATCCACTGCTGTACCAGATAGAATTGCTCGGTGCTGGCAAAATAGGCATACAACCGAGGAATGCGATCGCAACCTTCGCCCAATTGTTCTAAAATCGCCGCTTCTCGTTGAAACCGCTGTTGCACCAGTTCGTAAATCTGGGGGTTAGTAGTAATCGGCTTGAGTTGCTTAATGACGCACTTCCGCGCCGATGGCATCTGGGTATCTTCTGCCAGATAGGTGTCGCCAAAACCACCAGCACCCAAGGCTTTGATAATCTGATAGCGGTTGTTCAACAGTTGCGGTGTCAAAATTGCTTTCCTGACATTTCCAGATATTGAGGGAGAGTATCTGTATTATCGCTGATAGTTCGGGCAATGTCAGGGGAAGGCGATCTCTCGATTGACAAGGCTTTCGATCGTAGAACTCAAGTCTAATTTAACACCAGATATTTAATTCCTGACTTTTTCTGTATGGTATAAGTCTTTGGAAATCGATATAAACAAGATATACCAAACAAATAAATTCGCTCGAACGGAGCTAACAAAATGACACGTAAATTGCTTTCTCTTTCGGCAATTTCCCTCGCAGTAATTGTGACATTAACTAATAGTGCGATCGCGTCGGCTGAAGCTTTTAAAACTAGCAGAGGTTATGTAGTAGTTACAGGTTTAGTTCCCACCCAAAGATATCAAATTAGAACTCTAAGTGTCGAAGGCAAAGCTGGTACTCGCCAAGACAAATCAGCCAACAGTTGCGGCGAAGTTGTGGTTGAAGCTGCTGCCCGTTACCAAAGATTATCAGTCGGAACAGAAACGATCGATCCGGCTAGCTTGCCCATCAAAGACTATGTTAAATGCAAGCCAACAAGAAATGAAAATACTCCGTCATCTAGGGTGTATCCAAGAGGGGTTATCCGGGCAACTACACCCCAGATTCAATCTAAGTAGGACAGCCCAGAGGGCTATCCCACAAGAATTACCCAATTATTTTTTTCACTTCTATGAATGGACTAAGAGAATAAATTTCCCAGAACTTACCGAGTCCTCTTTAGAGGACTTTAACTTTGAGACAGGGGTTTTTAACCCCTGTCGGATCGAGCTTTTGACCGTTAACTCGACATCCATGCAATGCATTAAGCCCCTACACGAAGTTGGTGATTATTTAACGCATATGAATACAGATAAACGCTGATAAACGCAGATGATTCAATCTGCTGTATCTCCAAGAGTTTTTGCTAGGTATCTTTCGTGCCTTTTAGCCTTTTATCGACATTTAAGCATTAGCCTGTAATAACCGAGATTCCAAGAATCGATCCATCCATTGTTCTAAGTAGATGCGATTAGCTTGTTGTTGTTCTGGAGCTTCGCTAGTTATAGGATAAGGTGCTAGTCCGATAATTGCTGCTGTGGTCACGCAGAACATAGACTTTTGAAAAGTCTGACAGATTTTTACTCGCAAATCGTCTTCGCCTCGTAAAGTAGATTCGTAAAACTTGTGGAGATAATCTGGAATGAAATGCCGCATATCTTGCATGAGCAATGTTGGTGGAATTCCCGAACCACCAATTGGTAGAGGATCGGCATACAAAGCACCATAGGCAAATCGGCTTTGATCTGGAGAAATTTGTTGCGCTTGGGCATTGTACGACACCGTGCCTAAGAAAGGAGTACCGCGAAAGAATACTGCCTCTACATAGGGAACGGCCACATCCATCAAGAAAGTTAAACCCGCAGATTGAGGAAGAATTTTGTATTCTTTTCCTTCCAGTTTTACTGAATAATAAATGGGAGCGCTAGCAGCAGCGACTATACCTGCTAAGATATGCTCGACAACTTCGGAAATCGATTTAATTTCACCCCGATCGTATCTATCGGACAAGGTAAGAAAAATATCGCTCATTACATCCCAAAATTGCCCCAAAGCATTGTAATAGACTTGTTGCCGCACCATTTCGGTCAGAAAACCTGGAAATAAGCGATCGACTGACATCATTAAGGGGTTGTTGCCGATTTTAGCTTTAATTGCCGCTCGCGCTAGCTGTTTAAATTCTTCCGTATCTAAATAGGCATCCATCCCGCCACCGCCGTGCCACATCATAGTTTTCATGCAGTATTCAGCGTATTCAAAATTAATGCGATCGTGCCACCAAAAACGGAGCAGTTTAGAAAAGGAAATCTCGCCATTGAAATACTTAAAAAATGGGAAAAGCACTAAAAACTGATCTTTGGAAATGTAGAGTAGATTTTGATAGTAGGCATCTAAAACTACACCGTAACTTTTGAGGATTCCCACTACTTCTAATACATTGTCTGGCGTATCTTTTAGTAGCGCCCCGCCAGATTGTAAGCGGTTAATATATGCGGCTAGTGGGTGGGTCGAACATTTGAGAGTAGTAGTCATCTGAATTATGAATGATGAATGCTGAATTATGAAAACCTGTAGATAAATCTATGGAATTGGAGTTTATCGAGCAACAAATTCAATTTTATTTACTCGTTCGTAACCACAAATACCACGATCTGAAAGGTAAATTTTTCCCATAGAGTAGGAATTGTTCTCTCGATCTTTTGTAATTATTAACCTAATAATTCCACTATTAGGCAGTTTTGCCTGTCTGCCTTCTGGACTATCGAGAGCAGGCGCTGAACTGGGGTCAAAGCTAACGTGCGAATCTGGATCCGTGTACCCTTCAGGAAGCCGCTATCGCGTCTACATCTGTGGTTTCTATTTCAAATTATCAATTTGGGCGATACGTTGCTTCACAACAGGCTGCACCAACGCGTTAGGTGAAACTGCCATTCCAGTCGTAGTAGCATCGCTCCAACGTACCATCCAACTCGGCTGCAAGCCCAGCAACACGATCAGAGCCGCTAAAACGATCGCTGGGCCGCGATCTGCCCACTGCACTGGGGGCAAATTGGTGACATTTTCTGAAAGTCGCCCGAAGAAAGCACGGTTAACTAGGAGCAAGAAGTAAACGGCGGTTAAACCAGTCCCGACCATGCACAATAGGGTTTGAACTGGAAACGCTTTAAAACTGGCCCGAAATACTAAAAATTCGGAAATAAACCCCACCATTCCTGGAATTCCCGCACTAGCCATGACCCCTAAAATCATCAGGCTGCCGATTAACGGCAAACCTCGTTCGGGGTTCAGCAGTCCGCGCAAAACAGTAATATCGCGAGTCCCAGTTTTGGCATATACCACCCCTACCAACAAAAATAACAAGGCAGAAATTAATCCGTGGCTAATCATTTGCAACACCGTCGATAGCAAGCTCAACGGGGTAGCCGCTGCCATTGCTATTAGCACGTAACCCATGTGACCGATCGAACTAAACGCCACCATTTTCTTCATATCGGTTTGGGCGATCGCGTTCAAGGCCCCATACAACACGCTGACTACCGCCCAAGTCGCCAGCCAAGGTGCAATGCTGGCCCAAGCTTCGGGAAACAAACAGAATCCAAACCGCAACAAACCGTAAGTTCCCAATTTCAACAGCACGCCTGCTAACAACACTGAAATTGGAGTTGAAGCTTCGACGTGAGCGTCTGGCAACCAGGTATGGAAAGGTACTAAGGGAATTTTGATCCCAAAACCGATTAAAAGTCCGCCTAGCAGCACCAATTGAGTTGCCATAGGCAAACTATGGTGACGCAGCGGTTCGTAAGCAAAACTAGCAGCATCGCTCAACCAAACTAAGCCTAAAAACGATGCCAAAATCAGAATTCCCGAAATAGCCGTATAAATCAGAAACTTGGTGGCGGCATATCCCCGTCTGGCACCACCCCAAATCGCGATCAACAGATACAAGGGAATTAGTTCTAACTCGTAAAAGAGGAAAAACAGCAACAAGTCTTGAGCGACGAATGCACCAGCCACGGCTGCACTCAAAGTCAAAACTAAAGCGTAGTAAAACCGAGGGCGCTGAATAGCATCGTTGGTGGCATACAGGGCAATGCAAGTCAAAAGAGAGTTTAAAACCACCAGCGGTAGAGATAAGCCATCAATCCCCAGATGATAGGTCAAGCCTAAAGCATCGATCCAAGGGACAAACTCTAGAAACTGCTGGCTGGAACTTTGGGGATTAAATTGGCTAACTACGACTAGCGACCAAATAAATGTCACACCAGCAACTACTAAAGCCAATTGACGGGCTAACTTTGGGGAAAGCGTTCCAGGCCAAAAACCTGCGATCGCAGCCCCTAACATGGGCAACCAGATTAAAGCACTAAGCATCTTTGAAAAGTCAAAAGTTAAAAGTCAAAAGTCAAAAAGAGGGCGAGAAGAATCTTACTCCCCTCTCCTGCGAGGAGAGGGGCAGGGGGTGAGGTCAAAACTTCACACTCCACACTTAACACTCCACACTTACTACAGCACGCCCAAAGACACTAGGATGGGATAAAGGACGATCGCGCCTAAAACGGTCATTCCCAGGACGATCGTTAGCACGTACAACTGAGATTGACCGGAAGCACTGTATTTCAATCCTTGTCCGCTAAAGATGGCAGCTAAACCGAGGAAGTTAACTAAACCATCTACCAGATAGCGATCGATCCAAGAATTGAGTTGGGAAAGGCGATCGACGATTAGAACTACAGTAAAGCGATAAAGGCGATCGACGTAAAAGTCGTAACCCAATAAATCTTGGATGAACCGCCAGTGGAATTGGAGCGATCGCGACCAAGCTTTTTGCAGATAAATCTTCGACCCGATTCCCACTCCCGCCAAACTAGATAAAACTAGTAATAACACGCCAGGTTTGTTGATGTAAGCCCAATCTGGCAAAATTGACAGCCGAGCCATCATGACTGGAACTAGGAGAGTTACTACCATCAAGCTGACCATCGGTACTGCCATCGGCCAGAGAACTTCTGGGGCCCGTCGGGTTTTGGGCTGAGGTTCTCCCAAAAACACGAGGCGGAATACTCGCGTTAAATTCAGCGCTGTCAGTAAATTAACTAGCAACAAGACTGCCACCAACCCCGGACTGTCGTACCAAAAGGTGTCAACTCCTTGCTGCAACGCCCAAAATCCACCGAGAGGCAACAAGCCGATTAACCCCGCTGCACCCACTACAAAGGACATCGTGGTGGCTGGCATTCGCGGGCCTAAACCGCCCATTTCGGTCAAATCTTGGCTGTTGGTGGTCAAAATTATCCCGCCTACGCTCATGAACATTAAGGCTTTGGAGATCGCGTGGGCAAATAACAGCAGCAAAGCAAACCCCGTCCACTGCATCCCCACGGCAATAAACACCAAACCCAAGTAGGCGCTGGTGGAATGAGATAGGGCCCGCTTGATGTCGATTTGCGCGATCGCGACTAACGAGGCCCCAAGCGCCGTGGTGGCTCCAATTACCACCAAAGCCTGCAAAGCCACAGGTGAAACGTTCAAAATTGGCTGAAGTTTAATCAGCACGAAAGCCCCAACTGCGACCACCACCGAATTTCGTAAAATCGAGGCGGGGTTAGGCCCCTCCATCGCCTCATCTAACCACAGGTGCAACGGAAACTGAGCGCATTTACCTATAGGTCCGGCAATCAACCCCAAACCTAACAACGTGGCTGCTGTCGGCGATAAATTAGCCGTTTCCGCCCACTCGTATAAGTCGGGAAAATCTAAGCTGCCAGCTTGAGTGGCCAGCGCCACTACCCCCATCAACAGCAGCACGTCTCCTACCCTTTTGGTCAAAAAAGCATCTCGCGCTGCTGTCACCACCAAAGGTTGGGCGTACCAAAACCCTACCAGCAGATAGGTTGACAGGGTAAGCATTTCCAGGAAGGCATAGGTGAGGAACAAAGAGTTACTCAAAGCCACGCCAGTCATTGCTGCTTCAAAAAATCCCATCAACGCAAAGAAGCGGGCTAACGCCCAATCTTTTTCCATATAACCGAGGGCAAATAACTGGGCGAGCAAACTCAAGCCCGTTACCAATTGCATCGCCCCGACGGTTACGGACGAGATTTCTAGCATGAAAGATAGATCTAGATCGGCAGCTTTAAGCCAGTGAACTACGATCTGCTGCGGCTCTTGATTCAACACTAAGCCGAACACTAGAGAACCGTGAACGAACGCCAACAATGTCATCAACAGATTGAAATACGCCGCTGGTCTGGGACCTGTACGCCGAACGATTCCTGTTGACCACGGCAAGGTTAAAATTGCGCCAATCAGGCCGTAAATCGGCACCCACCAAGTGCTTTGGGTGAGAAGATCGTTCATGGAAATTTGCCAAATAAAATTGCTAAGTCAACTGAAAGAATGCGAATAAAAAAGCTCGAATGCTTGCTTGACGCTTAGGAATTCCTCTAAGACGCGATATTAACAACCTCAATTTAAGTATTCAGTTTATCTTAACTTTGAGCTATATACGTATAAATGCTGGATGACAAAATATCCCCGATCGCTGCTCTAAGTCCAGCTTATATAACCGTTTAGCGTCGATCCACTTAGGAATAATGAGACTGGCGATCGCCACTTACCGATCCCCATACCAAGTTTAAATCTTATTTATTACTAACAGCAATCGAGCAAAATTTTGCCGATCTAGATAAATTTTAAATGGCAAAATCCAGGTCGGAAATATCGGCGATCGTCGGCTCTTTCCCACCCTGCAACCGTTTAAATTCAAACCTCAGACTAGGTATTAATCCTTACCGCTGCTGACAGTCATCGAGAATAATCTAGTCTGGCAATGTAACTCATAAAGAAATTATAAAGCATCAGCGATCGCCAAATAAACACGCTCCCTAAATCTAAATGCGCTAAGGGTGTTAAGTTTAATAAATAATTTAAATAAAAAAATATCATAAAGATTTATATTGCCAATGAAGCCAAGCTTACCTATGCTGAGAATAGACAATTGTAGATGATTTGCTCGAATCCAATATGGGCATTTTCGTCGTGTTTTTTCCAAAAGAGTAGCAAAATCTAAATTTGCTCGACGTAGCTTATCTCAAGGAGATCGATAACAATGCCAATTGCGGTTGGAATGATTGAAACGAAAGGGTTTCCCGCTGTGGTTGAAGCCGCAGATGCCATGGTGAAAGCGGCACGGGTAACGCTGGTAGGGTATGAAAAAATTGGCAGCGGTCTGGTGACGGTGATCGTGCGCGGGGATGTTTCGGAAGTCCAAGCCTCAGTCGCCGCTGGCATTGAATCGGCTAATCGGGTGAACGGTGGCGAAGTAGTATCTACTCACATCATTGCCCGTCCCCATGAAAACCTCGAATACGTCCTACCCATTCGCTACACCGAAGAGGTGGAACAGTTCCGCACCTGGTAGGTGCTTCAAGTCAACGCTTCGACAAGCTCAGCGTCCAGTCAAAAAGCCGATGTCAGGCTAATTAACTAATGACTGACGACAAATTTCACTAAATTTTTCCAAGTTTAATTACGGAGTCAAAAAGATGTCTATTGCTGTAGGAATGGTAGAAACTCTAGGTTTCCCAGCCGTGGTGGAAGCTGCTGACGCGATGGTGAAAGCCGCACGAGTAACTTTAGTCGGTTATGAAAAAATCGGCACCGGGCGCGTGACCGTGATCGTGCGTGGAGACGTTTCGGAAGTGCAAGCCTCAGTTGCCGCTGGCATTGAATCGATCAAGCGAGTCAACGGCGGACAATTGCTGTCTACCCACATCATCGCTCGTCCTCACGAAAACCTCGAATACGTTCTACCCATTCGTTACACCGAAGAAGTAGAACAGTTCCGCGAAAGCACCAATGCCATTCGTCCCCTCAACCGCCCATAAGCTGAATGCAAATCGCTCTAGTTCGCGGTACGGTCGTTAGTACGCAGAAAGACCCAAGTCTGAGAGGCTCTAAGTTCCTGTTAGTGCAATTTATCGATGAGGAAGGTCGCTTGCTACCCAAATACGAGGTAGCTGCCGATAGCGTGGGAGCAGGAATAGATGAGTGGGTGCTAGTCAGCCGTGGTAGTGCCGCCCGTCAAATTCCTGGTAACGAACAGCGCCCTCTAGATGCCATGGTAGTGGGAATTATTGACACCGTTAATGTAGGCAATCGATCGCTCTACAGCAAAAAAGACCAATTACGGTAAGGGGTAATAAGTAATAAGTAATAAGTAATAAGTAATAAGTTAAGAATGGTTCTGGGCTTTTTACTTCTAACTGCTTGCTAATTACTGGCTATTAATCCCATAGGTCCTTGTGTTTCAGTTAGGAGAAATTCGGTTATGGCAGTCCGCGCTCAAGCGGCTCCACCAACGCCTTGGTCGAGAAGTTTGGCTGAGCCGACAATTCATGAGAGTGCTTTCGTCCACTCTTTTTCCAACATTATTGGGGACGTGCGGATCGGACCGAACGTTCTGGTCGCTCCAGGTACTTCCATTCGCGCTGATGAAGGCACCCCTTTTCATATCGGTGAAAACACTAACGTTCAAGATGGCGTAGTCATCCATGGCTTAGAGGAAGGTCGGATCGTTGGCGACGATCGCGAACGTTACTCGGTATGGATCGGTAAAAATTGTTCTATCGCCCACATGGCCTTAATTCACGGGCCAGCCTACGTGGGCGATGATTGTTTTATCGGCTTTCGCTCGACCGTATTTAACGCGCGGGTGAATAGCGGCTGCATTGTGATGATGCACGTCCTGATTCAGGATGTGGAAATTCCTCCAGGTAAGTATATACCTTCGGGTTCGATTATTACTAATCAGCAGCAAGCCGATCGCCTGCCGGACGTGCAGCAAGAAGATCTCAAATTTGCTACTCACGTCATCGGCATCAACGACGCTTTACGCTCTGGCTATCGCTGTGCTGGAGATATTGCCTGCATTGCCCCGATTCGGGACGAGCTAAATCCGATCGACCTCGATCGCCCCAATTCTAGTCCAAGTCCTG
Organism: Cyanosarcina radialis HA8281-LM2; assembly: GCA_019359615.1. GTDB lineage: Bacteria > Cyanobacteriota > Cyanobacteriia > Cyanobacteriales > CCAP-1448 > Cyanosarcina > Cyanosarcina radialis. The sequence goes on along the minus strand of JAHHHA010000007.1, from coordinate 34,091 downwards.
CTATGTCAACTACAAATTTAAATCAAGATGCTGTGGAGCTAGTGCGCTCCTTAATCAATCAAGGGTATCAAATCGGGACCGAACACGCCGATGCTCGGCGGTTCCGTGCCAGTTCTTGGGCCAGTTGTTCTCCAATTACTGCCAGAACGGAAAGAGAAGCATTGCAGGCTTTAGAAAGCTGTATGGCAGCCCATTCTGGAGAATACGTGCGGATGTTCGGCATTGATACCAAAAATAAACGCCGGATATCAGAAATGACGATTCAACGCTCTGACGGGCAAGTCGTCAATTCATCTGGTGGTAATGCCTCTAAAGTTAAATACCAATCGCCAGCTTCTACATCTTTAAGTAGCAGCGGTTTGAGTTCTGAGGTCGTCGAACAGGTGCGATCGCTCTTATCCCAAGGCTACCGCATCGGGACGGAACACGCCGACGAACGCCGCTTCCGTACAAGCTCTTGGAAAAGCGGCACTCCCATTGCTGCCAACCGGGAGTCAGAGGTGTTAGGTGCTTTGTCTGAAGCTTTAGCCGAACACGAGGGCGAATACGTCCGGTTGATCGGCATCGATTCTAAAGCCAAGCGCCGCGTCCTCGAAATGATAATCCAACAACCTGGCGGGCCGGTACCAAGTCAATCTAGTGCTACCTACTCACCGGGAGGTCGATCGGAAGCTCAGAATAACGGCAGTTATGGGGCAGCTTCCAGTCAAGGATTGAGTCGCGAGGTGGTGGATCAAGTACGTTCTCTGCTGGCTCAAGGAAGTCGAATTGGTTGGGAATATGCCGACGAAAGGCGTTTTCGGACTAGCTCTTGGAAAAGCGGTACGGCAATTTCGGGAAATCGCGAGTCAGATGTCGTGGCGGCTTTATCGGAAGCCTTAGCGGAACACGCTGGCGAATACGTCCGCTTGATCGGCATCGATCCCAAAGCCAAACGGCGGGTGTTGGAGAAGATTATCCAGCAACCCTGAAGAAAGTGTTGAGTGTTAAGTGTTGAGTGTGGAGTGTTGTAGGAAGTGTGGAGTGTGGAGTGTGGAGTGTGGAGTTAAAAATAACTCTGAATTCCGTTGGCGCAGCCTGCGCTCGGCGCATACTCCTTTCTTCCGAACTCCGAACTCCCCTCTTCCCTCCCTCCTAGAGCAGTGCCAATGTATTTGCCGCCACTACAGCTAAATAGAGATTTGAAGACTTGTGTAAGTGGCGATGTCGAGATCGATCCTAGTGCCGCTATTGCCCCTGGAGTAATCTTGCAAGCCGAGTCTGACAGTCGAATTAAAATCGCCGCTGGAGCCTGTATCGGTATGGGAGCGATCCTGCACGCGCGGGGCGGGGCGATCGAAATCGAAACCGGAGCCGTTATCGGTGCGGGGGTGTTAGTAATTGGTAGTGCCAAAATTGGAGCCAATGCCTGCATCGGTTCGACGACCACAATTATCGATCGCTCGATCGCCGCCCAGCAAGTGGTTTCGCCTGGTTCCTTGATAGGAGAAATGGGCAGGCCGAGTCCGGATCTCTCAAATGCCAATAATAAGTCTGAAGTTACACCACCAAACCCGCAGCCAGAAGATTTGACTCCAGAAAGCAATAAGTCTGCTTTGGCTGAAACTACGTCGATTTCCATTCAAAAAACTAAAACTCAAGTTTACGGGCAAGCTCATCTCAACCGAATGCTAGAGAGTTTGTTTCCTCATAGAAATGCCTTAACTTCATTGCCCTCAGATCCACCTCCCCAGCTTGAAGGGGATGGGACCTAGAAAAATAGCTAGGCGGTCGAAACCGCAGCTATACAAACTTGCTTCCGCCTGCGCGGACTAAAGAATCAACGACATTTTAAAACTGGATTTGGGACGAAAAAGCGATGACAATTCGACAACCCCGTTATAGCAAAGAGGAATTTGCCCGACGTGGTGATGAGATTTATGAATCTCAGGTCCGTCCTCAAGTCGAGGAAGGCAATCGCGGCAAGATTGTGGCAATCGACATTGAAACCGGAGCCTTCGAGCTTGCTGATGACACCATGACTGCCGCTCGGCGACTCTACGAACGTTTGCCCGATGCCCAACCCTGGGTGATTCGGATCGGCTACCGTGCTGTTCGCCGATTTGGCGCGCGAAGCTTGAAAGACGCTCTATGATGCAGGGATACGTCAATGCTAGCTATGAAGCGATCGTGGCTGTGGTTGCTAGTGATAACGGTAAACTCAAATCGGTTAATGGTGTAATTGATACAGGATTTACAGGCTTCTTGAGCTTGCCAAACGCCATCATTGAGGAACTCGAACTACCTTGGAGCTATCGCGACCGAGCGACATTAGGCGATGGCAGTGAAACTGTGTTTGATGTTTATAATGCGACGGTTATTTGGAATGGGCAATACCGAGAGATCGAGATCGATGCAGCAGAGACAGAGCCATTGGTGGGAATGAGCTTGTTGGGCGGGTATCGATTACAAATAGACGCAATCGAGGGTGGGTTGGTGACGATCGAAGCGTTGCCCAATAATATTTAGGAGCAAGCGATCCTTTAACGATCGCCTCAAAGAGCTTTCTCAAGCAAAAGTGTTAGACTACTTCTGAAATCACCAATTTTTATTGCCAAAGCGTTGGCGGTAGCCTGTGCGGTAGCACGTATCGACCCCAATCTCTAAGCTTAAATGAAGAGCAAAATCTACAAACCAGAGCGGCAGAAAGACGTTGAGGGCACTGCATTAGGGTTGGTATCGACTCGCAGTTTTCCAGCGATCGTGGGTACTGCTGACATGATGCTGAAATCGTCTGGGGTGGTGCTGATGGGGTACGAAAAAATCGGCGACGGCCACTGCACCGCCATAGTCAGAGGTGGAATTTCTGACGTGCGATTGGCGGTCCGAGAGGGAGTTGAGATTGCCGAACAATTCGGTCAGTTAGTTTCTAGTTCGATTATCCCCAGACCGTTAGCCAATTTAGAAGCAGTGCTGCCTATTGGCAGTCGGTTGTCGTTATTGGCGCAGCAGAACGGTAGTACGCGCCCCAGCAATTTAGCTATTGGGTTATTAGAAACTTGGGGCTTTCCTGCCATGGTAGGAGCGGTTGACATGATGCTGAAATCGGCAGACGTTCAATTTACTGCCTACGAACTGATTGGGGCTGGTTTATGTACGGCGATCGTCCGAGGAACTGTGGCTAACGTAGCTGTAGCCGTAGAAGCTGGAATGTATGAAGCCGAACGCATCGGTGGGTTGAACGCCGTGATGGTAATTCCCAGACCTCTAGAAGACTTAGAGCGGACTTTACCTGTAGCTAGCTGCTCTCTAGAAAAACCGCAACCGCTTCGCTTGCCGCTATACGTGAAGGAAACAGAAAAAGAAGCGATCGAACTGCCAGATATATCGCAAATGACTAAGAGCTAAAACGATCGATATTTCTGTTCGATCGCTTAATAATGGCTGCCAGATTTGCGCTGGTGGACGGCAGTTAAGCCATTAGCTTGTAAGACTTTGCCTTTTTCGACTACAGCGTAAACCAGCCAGCGATCGCCGCATTCCATCCGCTGGCCAACCGTGCATTCCAAGTTCGATCGCTTAATAATGGCTGCCAGATTTGCGCTGGTGAACGGCGGTTAAGCCATTAGCTTGTAAGACTTTGCCTTTTTCGACTACAGCGTAAACCAGCCAGCGATCGCCGCATTCCATCCGCTGGCCAACCGTGCATTCGAAGTTCGATCGCTTAATAATGGCTGCCAGATTTGCGCTGGTGGACGGCAGTTAAGCCATTAGCTTGTAAGACTTTGCCTTTTTCGACTACAGCGTAAACCAGCCAGTGATCGCCGCATTCCATCCGCCGATCGACCGTGCATTCCAAATAAGCCAGGGCATCGTTCAGGATTTTCGAGCCATTTTCAGCTTCTTGGGTAGCAATCTCACCAAATCGCTCTTCTCCAGGGCCGAAAGGCTTGAGGAAGTGTTTCATTAGACCGATGTGGTTCCCTTGGGCCAGAATATTGAGAACGAAGCCATCACCTGGATACATCAACGATTCGATCGCCCGATCTTTAGCCACCGCCACCGTCAATCCGGGAGGGTTAAAAGTAGCTTGACTCACCCAAGAAGCCAACATCGCCCCGGTGAGTTCTTCGCGTTTGGTGGTGACGACGCACATAGAACCGACAATTCGCCCGACGGCTTGTTCCGTGCGATCGGCTTGCGACTGACTCACTGGTTGCCGAGGGACGCGAACTTTCTGCGCCTTTTTCAAGGCTTGGGCAAAGTCCGTACCAGCTTCCTCGCAGTATTTCAGCGTTGCATCCGTCGGTTTAAACTTCACCCGAATCGGCTCGAAGCCAAAATTGTATCCCGCATCGCTTAATTTACCTTCAAGCAAGTCGATCGCTTCTCCACTCCAACCGTAGGAACCGAATACCCCCGCCAGTTTAGTTTTAGAAGCCGTCGCTAGAACGATTCCCAAAGCAGTTTGGATCGGTGTCGGGGCGTGGCCTCCTAACGTGGGCGAACCGATGATGAAACCCGCTGCTTTTTCCACTGCTGCTTGAATTTCTGCTGGTTCGGCAAACTCGCTGTTAATCGTTTCCACAGCTACACCAGCTTTTGTCAATCCCCGCGCGATCGCCTGGGCTACAGTGGCCGTATTTCCATAAGCGGAAGCATAAATCAGCGCCACCTGGATTTCCTTTTCTTGTTGCTGCCGACTCCACTTGCGATAATCCTGAGTTAGAGAAACCAAACCATAGCGTACCAAAGGGCCGTGTCCCGTAGCATAGATTTTAGCTGGTAGTTCGCTCAATTTTTCTAAAGCTGTTTCGGTTTGCCGCGCATGGGCAGCCATCAAACAGTCGAAATAGTAGCGCCGATCTTCTTGAAACACCAAAAACCCTTCATCTAGGACTTGATCGCCGCAGATATGCGCTCCAAAGAGCTTATCGGTAAACAGAATTTCCGTTTTCGGGTCGTAAGTGCAAATGCTATCGGGCCAGCGGGGACTGGGAGTCAGAACGAATTGCAGGTGATGGCCTTGCCCTAAATCGAGAGTTTCTTCACCTTTGATCGTGACAATTTTTAACTCTCGATCTTCCAACAAAGAACGCAACGCGATCGCCCCAGGATTGGAACAAACAAAAGTAATTTGAGGGGCCAAATCTAGTAAAGCTTTGATAGTAAACGCCCGGTTAGGATTGACGTGTCCCAAAATTACATAATCTAGCTGTTTGAGGTCGAATCGCTGTTGCAATCCGGCTAGGAAAATCTCGGTAAACGATTCGCCTGGGGGATCGAAAAGGGCAGTTTTGTCACCTTTGATGACATAAGAATTGGCGGTTGTGCCTCTAGCAAGGGCGTACTCGATCTCGAATTTGAGCCGATCCCAAGTGCGCGATCGCAATATAGTAGTATCTGGGCTAAGGGGGAATACTTGAACGTCGCGGGGTTTGGTGGTAATCATAAGCAACTTAAAAAGAGAACGAGGTCTACAAAGTTAAAGGTTATTCACTATTTTTGTCAGAAGTTGTCTCTATTTCCAGAACTACTGCATTTAGCTCCATCTCTAGTTGTTCTAAAGTTGGCAAACTTGTTTGTAGCGATTCAGGCAAAGTATCCTGCAATTGATATGTGGAAATGCCAATTGGTTTATTGACATCTCGCAGAGCATACTCTACTGCTATTTTCTTTTTACCTTTACAGAGGATGATGCCAATAGTCGGGCCATCATCTCGGTGGCGTAGTAGATCGTCTACCGCTGAAACATAAAAACTCATCTTTCCTGAAAATTCCGGTTGGAATTCTCCAATTTTCAGGTCAATTACTACATAGCAACGCAGTTTGAGATGATAGAAGAGCAGATCGATATAGTAGTCATCTCCTTGTACTTCCAAATGATACTGACTGCCCACAAAAGCAAATCCAACTCCTAGTTCCATCAGAAAGTCTCGAATGTGAGCTACCAAGGCTTTCTCTAGATCTCTTTCCTGGGCTTCTTTGTTTAAAACGAGAAAATCAAAATTGTACGGATCTTTGAGTAGTTGCTGTGCCAGTTCTGACTGAGGCTTAGGCAGTGCGCGATCGAAGTTAGTAATAGCACCTCCAGTTCGATGATAAAGTCTACTTTCAATTTGGTGAACTAAAATATTCCGGCTCCAGCCATTCTCAACTGTCTGTTTGGCATACCACAAACGCTCGGCATTAGATTTGAGTTTATCTAGTAAAGCAATATTGTGATACCAAGTAATTTGTCCAAGCGGTGCTTGGACAATTAGCTCGTCGGCATAAGCTTCAGCAAACGCCCGCATATAAAGCAGGTTGGTGCGCGAAAAACCCTTCATCTGGGGAAATTCTAGTCTCAGATCTTTTGCTAGCTTTTCAATTACCTTGGCTCCCCAGCCTTGCTGCTGCTGCCTTTGAAGAATTTCTCGACCGATCTGCCAGTAAAGCAATACTAGCTCTCGGTTGACTGCTAGAGATGCCCTAACTTGGGCGGTGCGGATGCGGTCTTTGAGAGCCTGTAAAAAGCGATCGTAATCTCCCAGCGATAGGTTGTCTTTCATGCTTGGCGTGTCTTGGTACTCGCCTTGGCGTACTTAACCTCTAGAAAGTTGCTAGCGGGTCTAGGAATTAAAAACTTAACGCCAAGGTTCGCAAATTTATAGCCGATCTACTTAATAATAATTCCCCACCTTCCTGTGATGAACTGCCGTTAAGGCATCAGGTTTAGAAACCCTTCCGGCATCAACCGTAGCGTAAATTATCCAGTGATCGGCTAATTCCATCCGGCTACTCACTTCGCACTCCATATAAGCTAGAGCCTCAGTAAGAATGGGGGAACCATTGGCGGCTGGCTGAGTCTTCACTCCAGCAAATCGATCGCCTCCTGGGGCAAAACGCTTGAGGAAATGCTTCATTAATGCTTGGTAATTGCCTTCTTCCAAGACGTTGAGAACGAAGCGATCGCCTACGTGCAGCAGCGATTCTATTGCCCGATCTTTAGCCACAGCGATCGTCACTCCTAGCGGTTCAAAGCTGGCTTGCGATACCCAAGAGGCTAACATCGCACTGCTAAGATCTCCTTTTTTGGTAGTGATAATATACAGTCCGCCACTGATCCGCCCTAATGCTTTTTCCAGATCGGCATCGAGAGATTTGATTTTGTTAATCTGGCGATCGCGACTCAGTAATTGCCCTAAGTCGGTACCAGCTTCGTCGCACACTTGATAAGTGGTTTCGTGGGGGGTTTCTTTAACTAAAATCGCTGGGAAGGCTTCGGTCAATCCTAAGTCGGTGAATTTGATCCGCAGTGGGTACACGGATTCGTCGTCTCCGCCACCAGATTCAAAAAAGCCGACTGATTGCTTGGGTTTGGCGGCTGCCAAAATGGTACTTAAACTAGCTTGGGCGTTGACATCTGAGATCGGGGGCATTCCGATGACTAAGCCAGAGGCAATGCCAACGACTTCAGTAATTTCTTGAGGTTCTGCCGATCGCAAATCTAGCATCTCGACGGCGACTCCAGTTTTGGTAATCCCGTGGGCGATGGCTTGCGAGAGGCGATCGCTATAACCGTAATCAGAGGCGTAGAATACGGCAACTGTGGTATCGGCTTTGGCTTGGTCTTGACTCCATTGCCGATAGCGTCCTACCAGTTCGGTAACGTTATGGTGCAACAGAGGGCCGTGTCCGGTACCAATAGTGCGAATTTCTGGGAGTTCTTTCATCCGCTTTAAGGCTGATAGCACCGAACGGGCGTTTGGCCCCATCAAGCAGTCGTAGTAATAGCGGAAGTCTTCTTCAATGGTGGCTAAATCTTCGTCAAAGGTGCTGCTGGAACAGTAGTGCATCCCAAAAGCATCGCAGGTGAAGAGAATCTGGGTTTTATGGTCGAAGGTGAAGATGGTATCCGGCCAGTGGAGGTTGGGGGCGATGACGAATTCGAGTTCGTGCCCGTTACCTAAGTCTAGGCGATCGCCATTTTTGACTATTTTCTTTTCAAACGGCTGATGGACGAATCCTTCTAAAAACTGGATCGCTACTTTAGAACCGACGACGATCGCTTGCGGTGCTAATGCCAATACATCTTTGACTAAGCCACTATGATCGGGTTCGGTATGGCTGATAATTAGATAATCGATCTGGCTGGGGTCGATTAAACCCTTGAGGGTATCGAGGTACAGTTGGCGAAACTTTTCGTGAGAGGTGTCAACTAAAGCGGTTTTACTACCCCGAATCAGGAACGAATTGTAGGTGGTGCCGTTTTTCAAGCCAAATTCAATGTCGAAGCGATCGCGATCCCAATCTAACGATCGTATAGTCGTCGTCTCTTGGGCGATCTCTTTAGTTTCCACGGTCAAGCGCTTTTGGATTTGGGTGGCAGTCGCTACCATAATTCCGTCTCCTTGTTGGCAACCTTTTTTACCTGCCTTCATTCTGCCACGGGTTAATTGTAAATTTTTATTAAAATTCTTATAAATACCATAAGAGAGATCGACTGTGGAACGTGCAGACCAAAATTGGCTGGCTTTAGCGATCGGTAATTCCCGCCTCCACTGGGCAAAGTTTACAGGCTACACGCTCCAAGAAACTTGGGACACTCCCCATCTCCCCATCTCCCCATCTCCCCATCTCCCCATCTCCCCATCTCCCTCTCCCCCTCTCTACCTAGCCTCTGTCGTACCGGAACAAACGGCTATTTGGCAAAGTTACCCAAACGTACATTCGATCGCCCTAGAGCAAATTCCCTTATCGGGAACCTATCCTACATTGGGGATCGATCGAGCTTTGGCGTTGTGGGGTGCTGGAGAAATTTATGGATTCCCCGTACTAGTAATCGACGGGGGAACGGCGCTGACTTTTACAGGGGCCGATGCCAGCGGGCGACTGGTAGGAGGGGCGATTTTATCGGGATTGCGATCGCAGTTACGCTCTTTAGCTACCAATACTGCTGCTTTACCAGAGGTAGAGTTGCCAACCCAAATGCCCCCACGCTGGGCGTTAAATACGCCAGAGGCAATTAAAAGTGGAACGATCTATACACTGATAGCTGGAATTCAAGACTTTGTAACAGCTTGGCGTGAAGAATTTCCAGATAGTAAAGTGGTAATTACAGGGGGCGATCGCTCTTATTTACTTCATTATCTTCAAATCTACTCGCCTGAAATTTCGGCGGCGGTAATTGCCGATCCGCATTTAATTTTTTGGGGAATGCGATCGCTAGTTATGAATTGTCAAATTTGAAATGTTTAAGTCTGATAGTTTGATGAGAGCTATCGCTGCTTTTTCCTGTGAGTAATTGCCGAGCGATCGCTGTACATAAAATTGGCTTAGGCAGTTAGGCGCTCTCTCTTACTCAACAAAAGTATCCCCGCAACCTAACCCACTTCACCCGTAACTTGAAAGTCTGGATTGTTATTTTCAATAGCAGGGAAAGAAATTCTATAAGGATTGAGGACTAGAACTTCGTCGTCGTCAATCAAACCAAGATTCAAGAATCCTTCATCGTCTAACTCAAAGGCGTTTGAGCCGTCAATGGGGTCGGGTTCGCTCCGGACGGTGACTATCCGACCGATATAATCTTCTGGATCTTCTGCCACATCTTCAACGGTGACATTCAATGGATATTGGTTCTGAAGAGTTAGGGGAGCAGCAACAGATTTTTGAGTTGCATAAACAGGAGAGAGCGCAGCTAGCAAGAGAGTGGCGATCGCTCCAGTACGAATTCTTTGCCAACTTCTCAAGTTTTGAAACTTCTTCAACAGAGTAATCATTGCTAATTTGTCAAATTTTTAGTGACTACGTTTTGAAGATATACATAAATAGTGGATAACTGGTGGAAACTCAAAATAATGAGAAAGAATTCCACTTTAGGGAATTTAACAAAAGTCCGTCTTTTGATAGAGAAGCTTTTGGATTAAATACGCTAGTTTAAAACTTAAATAGCAACAGATTTTCAAAGTTTATAATAGAAGTTAAAGCGAAGTAGATTTTGCAATTTAAAAACTTCAAAAGTAGATAAAAAAGATGTTTTCTCGCCAACGTCGTCATTGGTATTACCCGTTAATTAGCCTTTCAGTAGCGGCTGGTATTACTATCGGCACTCCTCAAACAGTCTCGGCCCAACCTTGGTTTGAACTGCTATTTCGGGGAGCGCAAATCTTTCAACTTTACAGTATTTCTGATGAGGAAGAAGTTCGCTTAGGCAGACAGATAAACCAGCAGCTTGTCGGTCAGGAAGTTCAACTCTACCGCAATGCTAATGCCAATCGTTATGTCGATCGCATCGGCCAGCGTTTAGCCAACAATAGCACTCGTCCCGATATTCCCTATACTTTCCAGATAGTGCGAGATGAAAGGGTTAACGCTTTCGCCACGGCTGGGGGCTATGTTTATGTCACCACGGGTTTGTTAAATGCAGTAGATAATGAAGCTCAATTAGCAGCAGTAATAGCGCACGAAATCGGTCATATTGCCGAGCGTCATGCGATCGAGCAGATGAGAGAAATCGCGATCGCGCGGGGAGTAGCTACGGCTGCGGGTGTAGAAGATAACGCGCTGGTAGGGATCGGGGTAGAACTAGCACTAAATCGCCCTCGCAGTCGAGCAGACGAATATGAAGCCGATCGTTTAGCTGTAGAGAATTTAGCCCGCACGGGTTATTCACCAGTAGCTTTGATTAACTTTTTGGAGAAGTTACGCAACCAACCCTCACCGCCTGCATTTTTAAGCACTCACCCAGCAACAGACGATCGCATTGCCAGACTGCAAGAAATTATTAATTCCCGACAAGTAAATCGTTAAAAGTCGATCGGAAACAGTTTGATGCTCGATTGGATTACCAACACCGTTGCTTCCTTGGGATATGTAGGTATTGCGCTGTTAATGCTACTGGAAAATCTTTTTCCTCCGATCCCTTCTGAGTTAATTATGCCTTTAGCAGGGTTTGCCGTTCGGCAAAGTCAGTTGACCTGGCCTTTGGTAATTTTGGCAGGAACGATAGGCTCGGTATTGGGCACGTTACCTTGGTATTACGTCGGCAAGCTGGTGGGAGAAAAACGTTTGCGTCGGTGGATAAACAGGCATGGCAAATGGCTGAGTTTATCGGATTCTGACATTGACAGATCGAAAAGTTGGTTTCGTAAATACGGGGGAGCAGTAGTGCTTTTTGGTCGCTTACTCCCAGCCATTCGGACTTATATCTCGGTTCCGGCTGGTTTTCAAGAGATGTCGCTACTGCCTTTTTTGTTGTATTCGATCGTTGGCACTCTGCTTTGGGTGGGATTGCTGGGCTATACAGGTTTCATCCTGGGGCAAAATTACCAATTAGTTAAACAGTTCCTCGGCCCGATATCTCTAATCGTTTTAGTAGTAATCTTGGGAGCTTTTGGAATTTGGTTTGTCCGTCGCCGTCGTAAAACAAGAAGAAGGCATAGGCACTAATAACAACAGCCTATAATGGTGCGTTACGACGGATTGTTAAGTTGAAATCTTAGCAAAGGTTATTACCGTCTAACACACCCTACTTAATACACTTACGCAAAGCTAAATGTAGGGTGCGTTAGCGCAGCGTAACGCACCGACACCATCATCTATTGGGCAATTTCATAATGCCAGTAAAAGCACTGTATATATTCCCGCACCGAGAGCAAACGCCCAAAAACGACTTTGACGTTCTTCTGGCAGTTCCTCTTTCAGCACGTTCAAAATTACCCCTCCGGCGAGAAAGGCAAACAACAGAGCGATCGCGGCTTTTGGAAGTTCGCTGCCCGCTCGGATTGCCCATCCCAAAATAATCGCTGCTGCTAGTATCCAACGACCGAGATAGTGATAAGCGTGTTTGTGATTTTCTCGCAACCCGAAATCATTAACCACAAAATGCCAAGCCATTGCTAAGAAAAAGAAAAATAAACTCAAAATTCCCGGTTCTTCCCGATGCAACAGTAGATAGCCGATCAGGGCATTGTAGCCAGCAAAAGAAACAATATGCAGCCCAAAAACTCCGGCTTCTGTTACATCTCCTTTTCCAGCCTGTTGGTTCCGTTGGCGCGATACTAATGCTGCCCGCTCTAATCCGTAAAAAACAGCTAATCCTAGTAAAGCTAAAAGATAAACGTGATGTTCTAGAAAGGCCAGTGTCTCGCCTACTGCTTCTGTAACCGTCTCCTGGTATTGGTTGAGTTCGGGTAAAATGTGGACGAAAATGTAGGCCACCGAAACGCCACTGGCAAACGATAGCCAAATGCTGCGAGGGGTAACTTCGAGAAAGCGTAACTTGCCTGCAAAGATATGTATTAGTGCCAAGGCGATCGCCAATAATCCAGACAAAATTAATAATGTCGGATTGGATGGCGATGACTCGACAACGGCCAGCCCAAAATTAACGTAGAGCATGACATAGAGAAAAGATGAAATAGTTTTTTCTTAGCCAGTTTCGTAAATATTCTCCTCCTGGCACGTCCCTCTAATAGTGGATTTTTAGCCAGAGGAGCGAAGTGTAAAGAAAGTGATTTCTGGCGGACAGTTAATCCGGATCGGTAGGATGCTGAAACCGATTCCTCTGTTGACGTAAAGATGGTTTCCTGGCTGCCCGTATTGGGCGATCCAACCATCAGCATGAACCTCATCCTCTTTTACAAAAGTCAACCAAGACCATTGGGGGGTGAATGGTAAGCGAATTTGCCCGCCGTGGGTGTGTCCTGCTACCGCTACAGGTGCAGTGTTAGCAGGAAATTCGGCAAAGGATTCGGGATGGTGCATCACGACGAACCTGGGGGCAACCTCTGGTACTCCTGCCAGCGCCACTTGCGGTTGAGATTGATTAGCCCATCTCGATCCAACTCCTACCACATACAAAGGCACCGATCGATCGCTTGGCAATATTACTGGCACAGCTTCGTTTTGCAGCACTCGCACGCCCACAGATTCCAAGGACTCGACGAGTTTGGCAGCTTGCGCTGCATCTCTTGAACCGTTTTTCGAGGTCATACCATAATCGTGATTTCCCAGCACGGCATAAGTAGGAATTGCCGAAGCTGCCAAAGGGCGAATTAGCTCGATCGCCTTATCGATTTCTTGACTGGGATCGTCGCCTGCACGATAAATAAAATCGCCCAGAATTAATGCGATTGCGGGACGTGCTTTCACGATCCGCTCGACAGCCCGACCGACGGTAGGCGTGTTAGCGAGCCACATTCCCACCTGCCAATCGCCAATGGCAGCGATTTTTTGTCCCTCCCAAGCGGCGGGAAGATTGGGAATGGTTGCGACTTCAGGTTCTCGATCGAGTAGGTATGGTTCGATTAACCCCCAAATAAAAATGGCACCGATAAATCCCAATAGGCCTAATAAAATGTATCTAATTTTCTTCTTCATTTTGCTAAAAGCTCTCTCTTAATCGCCCAGTAACGCTCCTCAATATCTTTTTTGTCTAATTCTTCGGCTATGGCTTGCTGGCTATCTTGCTTTACCATCTCGGCATGACGCAAGAGGATTTTGCGCTCTTTTATAGCCTTGGCGATATCTCCCGCTCTAAATGTTGGGATGACGATCGATAGGGCAACAAATAAACCAATGAGAATGACGGTTCCTTGAGCTAACCGTCCCAATACCAATCCCAGATTTCTTGCTTGTCGATGCTTGCGAGTGAGGCGTTTAACAAATGCCTTCGACCATCTGGCGGCGAAAAAAAAGGCGATGAAGACGATCGCTGCCAAGACCATATTAGGCAGTATGAGGATAAAACCATCAATTAACCCGTCAATTTTTGCCCATGCTGCTGCAATTGCTTCCTGAAAATTCATGGTGTCTTATGCCATTTTTTTATATTTTTGACGAATTATTTGGGTGGATTATTTGTAAGCATATTAGTCAAAATCTTACCCGTTGCTACTCTATCTCTAGGGCGATTCCTATGTATTAAGGATCGACATTGCCACGATTGAGCGTGCAGCGGACAGCATCAGTATCATGTAAATCTTTGCAGGAGAACTCATGTCTAGAAAAATCTTTGTAAACCTACCTGTCAAAAATCTGAAGCAGTCCATCCAGTTTTGAGAATTGGTATGATGCCACGAAAAGCACTGAGGTATTAGTATTTAGTTTTCACCTTTGCCTGGGAAGATGAGAACAGCCAACCCAAACATGAAACGCTGGTCACTGTGACATTTGAGGAACAGGACAACAAAACGTTGATGACGTTCCAGCAAGCCATCTTTGAATCGACTGAAGCACGCGATTCTCACAACAGAGCAAGGAGCTACTGAATGACCGATTTGATTCTTACCACTTTCGATTGGGTTCCCGAAACTCCACGAGGCTATGTGCGTGATATCCGCGTGCGTTGGGCACTAGAAGAGGCTGGGTTGCCCTATCGCGTCAACAGCGTGCCATTTCGCGATCGGGGTGCCGAGCATTTTTCGCACCAACCCTTTGGTCAAGTGCCCTGGTTGACCGATGGAGACATCTCGATCTTCGAGAGCGGCGCAATCCTGCTTCATCTCGGCGAACTGAGTGACAAGCTGATGCCTGCCGAGCCGCGCGGTCGCAGTGATGTTAAAGAATGGCTGTTCGCGGCGCTCGCTTCAGTCGAGGCGGCAAGCCAGCCCTGGTCTTTCTTCAAGTTCTCCGGTGACACCGAAGAAACGCAAATGCGGAAGTTTTTTGACGCGTTCCTCTCCGCCCGGCTCAAGCACATGGAAACGGTGCTCGCAGGACGCGAATGGCTGGCTGGAAGCTTTTCTGTAGCCGACATCCTGATGGCGGATGTGCTGCGCCTTGTCGATCGGTTCGACGGGCTAGCGGCATATCCCGCCTGTCGTGACTATGTTGCCCGCGCCACGGCACGCCCGTCGTTCGTGAAGGCACACGCAGACCAGATGGCGCATTTTGCTGCGGCAGACTGAGCAACGCCCGACCATATTGAGGAGTATTTGAATCGAGGATGAAACTGGATGTACGAGATCCCTAGCTACATTACGCACTACTACAACGCGGGAAGTGACATCTTGAAAAATGTTTGTAGCCAGTCTGATGAGGTAGCTGAGGAATTTCTATCTAGCCTTAAAGAGAGTGGTAAGCGTGCGTGGCTGCATCCTGGTTATCTTGAAGAACGTCGAAGAGTTGAAGCATGGCTCTACAACGAGTTTGTGCAGAAAGGTAAAAAGCCGTATCTAAGAAATCCGCTTTATTTTGTCTTAGGAGAGAACGACGACTTTTTTCAGAAGAATGGCTTTTTTACGGGCTTATAGTGAATAGTTTTGACCCGTAGGCAGAATCAGCAAATACAACAGACAGAAATCATTTTTTGTGAATGCAATGTTCTTTAAAAATCGATTACAAGATTTCTACATAGCCTTCCGTTCCATTCACCCGGATTCTCTGTCCGTCATCGATCGACTTGGTGGCATTTTCCACTCCGACAACTGCTGGTAAGCCATATTCGCGGGCGATAACTGCTCCATGAGTCATCAGTCTGCCAACTTCGGTGACTAAGCCTTTGATGGATACAAACAATGGTGTCCAGCTTGGGTCAGTAAATGAGGTGACTAATATATCTCCATCTTCTATATCGGCATCTTCCATGTTTAAGATGACACGCGCTCGTCCCTCGATAACTCCGGCAGAAACAGGTAAACCTACGATTGCTTCGGCTGGAAGATTTTCTCGTTTGTACTTACCTGCAACGATCTCACCCTCGGAAGTGATAACACGTGGCGGAGTTAGTTTTTCATATAGTTTGTACTCGTCTTTTCGTCTGTTGATGACCTGGTAATCCAGTTTATTTGTGCTTACGACTTCGTGAAGTTCTTCAAAAGTGAGGTAGTAAATATCTTCTTTTTCACGAACAACGCCCGCTTGTACGAGTTGTTCGGCTGCTTTCAGTAAAGCCTGCTTATAAACGAAGTAGCGATCGACCATATGGTATTTTGGATATTCACGATAACCGATGAAATTTCGGATTAAGTCGATCGTTCGTTTGGTTTCTTTAGCTTTTTGTTTGCCATCCGGTAATTGCTGCAATCGCTCTAATAACTCTTGTTCTTTTTTCCAAGCTGACCGTCGCCCTCGATCGAATCTCTGCTTGCTTTCACCAGGCTCAAAGCTTTTGATGTTGTTAAGAATCGTGGGGACAAGTGTGCTTGGTTTTTCGCTCCAACGAGTTCTAGTAATATAGATTTCCCCGGTACATCGCATTCCGTATTTGTTAAGAAAAGCAGAGATAGCGTCTTGGGTTTTCCGTCCGCCATTAAACTTAACTAGTTCATCCAAAAAGTTATCATCTTTTACATATTGTAAATAATTACTTACTTCTGGATAAGGACGAATCGCATCTGCAACATCCAAAAGTGCCAACCCCATTTCCGAAGTAATATTGTTTGGTACAGATTGAGAAAGCGTGTCTGCTACGTTTTTTTCACCTAACCACTCGTTCATTTTTTCGTTGACCCATGATGAAGCATTCATCGCAGTCATAATCGCACCAAAACTTTGGCGATCGGATAACATCTGCTTTAATTGCTGAATATCTTCCAGGATAAAATCAAATAAATCCACTCCCGATCTAGTTTGGATGTTTTGTTTTAACACTTCGATCGCTGTTTGACTACGCTCAATCAGATCGGTAACGATCGCCGGATCGTAGTCGTTTAGGGTTTGATAATCCGCAAGCGACCTACCTTTATTGCTTTCACCAGCACTCTGTTCTTGCCGATCGTCTGGTAACAACTTAATAAAATCTCCCCGCTCCATGATGGTCGTAAGTGCGTCTTTGATGAGCGGGTCGGATTTTCCCAGAACATTTAATATCGTTTCTCTGCCAGCGGGCGAAGCCAGCATATCTGTAACATCAACAAACAACCTTCCACCCGCTTGACGCATGGATGCACGGGTCGTTAACAGGAAAAAAGACAATCCCAATGGTTTCATAGGGTCGGTCATCATTTGCTGATGACTGACAGATATATAAACGCGATTGTCTCGATCGTTCGCTTCGGGAATCGGAAATAAAGTCGCGATCGGCCGACTCTGGACAATATAAAAGGTATCATCAACCAAACACCATTCGATGTCCTGGGGACGGACGAAATATGCTTCGATCTTTCTGCCCGCGCGATCGAGTTGTAAAATCTGCTCGTCCGTCAGCACTTGCCGATTCTGTCTCTCAGGCTCAATTTCCTGTGCTTTCGTACCGCCATCTTTTAAGGCATAAATAGCCAGTTTCTTGGTGGATATCTTTTTATCGATAACCTTGCCGTTACACACTTTGTAGATGTCAGGATTCACCAGACCAGAAACCAAGGCTTCTCCAAGTCCGAAACTGGCATCAATGGATAACACTTTCCGGTTAGAAGTGACGGGATCGGCAGTAAACAAAATTCCTGATGCCTGCGGGAAGACCATCTTCTGAACGACTACAGACATATGAACTTGACGGCGATCGAAGCCGTTTTGCAAGCGGTAAATTACTGCCCTTTCGGTAAATAGCGATGCCCAGCACTTGCCGATGTGCTTGAGAATTGCCTCCTTGCCGATAACGTTCAGATAC
Source organism: Cyanosarcina radialis HA8281-LM2 (assembly GCA_019359615.1). Taxonomy (GTDB): domain Bacteria; phylum Cyanobacteriota; class Cyanobacteriia; order Cyanobacteriales; family CCAP-1448; genus Cyanosarcina; species Cyanosarcina radialis. The sequence continues at coordinate 16,579 of JAHHHA010000007.1, read as the reverse complement.
GTATCGTGCTGACCTGCAAAGGAGGCCGTCGGTAAATCCTCTGCCGTTGCGCTCGATCGCACTGCATAGGCATTTTTTTCTCCCAGTTTGGTGAGAAGGCGGGCGATCTCTTCATTAATGTCTTCAGGGATGGCTATTCCTTCGACGATCCTGCGAATCTCACCGCAAAGTTCCCCGATTTTATCTCGATCTTCCACCTTGAGTACCGATAACCGATCGAGTAATTCGTTAATCGACGACGTTTCTTCAATGATTCTTTTAAAGGCTTCAGTAGAAATACAGAAGCCATCCGGTACGCGGATTTCTTCGATCTTGGAAAGCTCCCCCAGGTTTGCGCCTTTACCGCCAACAACCGCGAGTTTTGTTCGATCGATATCTTGAAAACCAAGCACATATGAACTCATATGTTTACCTCCTTTGGCTATTCTTCACGAATTCCACGATTGTGCCGTTCAATAACCGAGCGCCATGGTGAGAAATACTGCTTTTCAGGCTGCTTGGTAGAATCCGAAAATGAGTAGAATCGGACATAGACCGATCGCCGAAGGTCGATCGATTTGCATGGAGCTTGTCAGTCGGCGACTTCTGCATCGCCTTTACGTACCTCATAGCGCAACTCAACCATGCCACTTCCAAGCTGCCGGACAGATACTAAGCACAGACTTGGACTCAGCACCCTACGAGGAAATAGCTGCTTGCCTTTGCCCAGGGTAACCGACCCAATTTGGATAATAAGTTCGTCTAAAAGACCAACATCGTAGAACTGACCTGCGAGATCTCCTCCCCCGACAATCCAGATATTCTTACCTTTTGCAGCAGTTCGCATTTCAGCATGAATATGGCGCACATCGCCTTTGACAAAATGTAGGTTCGCACCTTCGATGAGCGGAAGCGTGCGACTAGAGAATATCCAAGCTGGCTGAGCATACGGCCACGGCGATCCTACCTCGGCAACGACCTTTTCTGCGTTCTGCACCATCCACTCATAGGTAGCAGATCCCATTGCTAACGCACCTACATTAGCAATGAACTCTGGATAGCTGGAGTTATTCAGATCGCCAAGTGGAAATAGCCAATCTAGTGAGTTATCTTCGGTGGCAATAAATCCATCGAGACTGGTCGCTGTGAAGTACTGGATTTTCATCTTCGCCCTTCTCCATAGTGTTATGGCGATCGCCTAGATGAGCAGAATCGATTAGTCGCAATTAACTCACAGGTAATCGATCGATTGTTAATATCGCGATCCTATTTGATTGCTCAACAGCCCTCACCCCCAACCCCTCTCCCACCTCAAAGAAGCCCTCTCCTACAAGGCTACCGTGTATACATAAGTCCCCCAGAGCTTTGCTAGACGCAGTTGGCCCTCATCCCCCAACCCCTTCTCCCCAGGGAGAAGGGGAGCCGGAGTCAAACCAGTTCCCAGTTCAGCCGCCAGCAATTCTCTATGACCAATTCAGGCGGTTAGAGTCTTTCGTCCCTCTCCCGTGGGAGAGGGATTTAGGGTGAGGGCGAGATGTGTATACACGGTAGCCTACAAGGAGAGGGGAAAGGAAGTTTCTTTTTACTGGAGAGGGGAGTCGGAAAGTTTACAACTTATTTAAGATTGCTGTATTGCGATCGCCATTTTATGATTCTGCCCGATCGGTTACCCATTGAACCAGTTGCAACACAACCCCATTTGGATCGGTTACTTGAAAGAATCGTTCGCCCCAGGGTTCCGTTTCGATGGGAGTTGTAATTGTGACTCCTTCAGCTTGCAAGCGGGCGTACTCGCGATCGATGTCATCGACAACAAAGACAACTAGCAAGCCATCCGCCCGATGCCCGCGCAGGTGGACTGGCTTAAAGCTCTTCAGCCCGGTTTGTAGAAAGATTAAATTAAATCCTGCGTCCGATCGAGAGAGCGATACAAAACCTTCGGCTGACATCTCTTCCTTGAAGCCAAAGTGCTGTTTGATGAATGTAGCCGATGCGGTGACATTATCAACGTTGAGCGAGATTGCTGAAGCGGTAATTTGCATAGATGGATATTTCTCCATTTCTTCTCAATACAAGAATCATTCAGGATTTATGGCGTTGCTGTGAGTCTAACTGTTTGAATTGATGTTGCGCGTCTAATTCGCCATGACTTGCGATCGCCTCCAAATTGATAATTCGTTCTTCGAGCGAGCGCAAATACTGTTGTTCGCGATCGGACGGATTCTGGGTTCGACGATCCGATCTCCAAACCGCAGCCGTTCCTGCTCCTGCTCCCAACGCGATCGCCAACGGGATAATGGCAGCGCCTCTGGTCAGACGAACGAGTGGAATGCAAAGCGCGAACATCCCGACAGCACATCCCCAAATTATAGAAGTGCTTTGCGTGCGCGGATCTGACTTGTTTCTAGAATTTCGGTGGAAATGAATCATGAAAATCTCCGTTTTTGTGGGTCATATCCGATCGCTCCGCCGCGTTGTTATCTGGCGATTTGTTTTAGTTCTCAACCTTTATCGCAGGCGGATCGGGTTCATCTGCCCAATAATCTGTCGCTTCAAACTTGCCCACTTTTCCAATCGATCGCGATAGCCATTTGTCTGAATCTGGGTAGTAACAGACTTCGTAAGGCAAGTTCTCGCCCAGCATCAAAATATCAACCGTTTCTTCTGTGTGGTTGTAAAACTGATGGGCAACTCGTTCTCCGCGTGGAAATGAAATCGCATCTCCAGCTTTAACTTCAATGGTTTGCTCCCCATAGCGCAGCATGGCTTTGCCTTGCAGAATCAAGCAAAACTCATCTTCATGGACATGATAGTGAAAAGGACAGGATAGCGATTTCGGCTTTAAGCGCTCGATAACCACTCCAAGATGCCCTTGGCGACGATCCATCGAAGGCGTTAGGCGCTTTGACCAACCCGTGTAGTGTTCGGAATAGGTTTCATCTTTCCATTCCAGATCGTTCATATTCACAATGTGAGGATGGTCTGCCATACACACTCCTTCTTTAACTCGTTCTGGCTGACATGCTCGTCCGCCATGCCCAGATGAAGGCCGACGCGATGAGCAAATGAATGAAAGCGAATATCACCGCCAATTGCCGTGCGCCGCTGAGCAATCCCCATACATCTACAGCAGGGCCAACACTAAACCCAACGATGTTGCCGAGGATAATAGCCCTACGTGCCGTCGATGGCTCCGCCTTTCGAGCCGACCAGTTCAGAACTGCAATTCCCAGAAAGGTACTGCCGAACACTCGGAGATAGGCGACCAACGCGGCAGGTGCATCTGCTGGAACGGCACCGATACCGATTTCCCGTGGAGCAAATATGAATCCAAGTCCGAGGAGTCCCATATAAACAGCAGTGATACTAAGCAATAGCTTGAGTTTCATGAGAACTAGATTGCCGAATCCAATTTCGTTTTTGATTGTGACGCAGTTTGGAGGCAGAAGGATTGTAGAAAATTGACCTTAATCGGGCAGAACCACATGGCAGGGATGAAAGCCCCGTCGTGCTAAATACTCAGTGGGCGTGCAGTCGGCTAGCGATCGAAAGTCGTGGATGAGGTGTGCCTGGTCGAAATAGCCACAGGTGAAGGCGATGTCTGTCCAATCGACCTGCTCTTTGCCAGCAATGAGATAGAGGACTTGCCGCAACCGTCGGACGCGGCAAAATAACTTCGGCGTTAGCCCCACCCGATCGCGAAAAAGCTGATTGAAATGGCGGGCACTGTACCCGATTCGATCGGTCACTGCGCTAACGGTGGGAGTCGGCGATCGCCTAAACTCTTGCAAGGCGAAATCAACAGCGGGGTGTTTCTGGAGAACGGTAGCGCGATCGGGCGACTGCATCACCATCAGCAGAAATTGCTCTAGTATCAGAAAGCGGTTTTCGGTGGTGGGTGCTTCAATGAGGCGATCGCGCAGTTCGGCAGCCCGCCCCTGCCATAATTCATCCAACCCCATTCGCTGGTTAGACAATTCTCTGGCAGGCAGCGCCAGGAATGATGCAGTGCCACCCGGTTTGAAATGCACGCCCATCACAGATATCTTGCGATCGATGCGGATAATGTAGCCTTCGGAATGTACGCCACAAATCATGGTGCCGTTCGTGCTGCCACACTCTGCTCTGCTATGACGATCGAACAGCGGAATCCTGTCCTCGTGCAGGTTAATCACCAACTCCATCGAGCCGATCGGCAGCAAGCGCGACTGCGATTGCAACAGATTATCGCCTTCTCGAAACCAAAGAAATTCTACGAATTGTGAGAGAGGCGATCGCGGTCGATAAGTCGTCTGGTAGAACAACGATCTCAGATCAGCCGGACGGGAATCTTTGTTTGGTGTGGACACGGCAGAGGGCTTCTGCGGGTGGTTAGAAGACACTTTAGACATGGTGACGAATTTCTTCGATCTTAGAACTAAGCTGAAGAAAGTCTAGTAACACGGGATTGACCCGATCGGCGTGCGTCCAGTTGATGGCGTGCGGTCCGCCAGGAATGACAACCAGTTGACTGTGTTTAATCAGCTTCGGGAGTCTTGCTGCGGTGGACTCAAGTGGCAAAATGCGATCGGCATCGCCATGAACGATTAGGGTGGGTACATCAATGCGAGGCAGATCGTCGCGGAAATCGGTGAGCCAGGACGGTACACAATCTAAAGTCGCTTTCGCAGAAGCCCCTGCTGCCACATTCCAACTTGCCTGAATCGCTTCATTGCTAATCCGCTTACCCAGCAACACATCCACATTGAAGAATTCTTTGAAAAATGCCGAAAAGTAGGCTGGACGGTCTTCAACGATCGCTTTCATAATGCCATCGAAAACGCTTTGGTCAACGCCTTCAGGATTATCATCGGTCTTCAGCAAGAAGGGCGGTACTGGAGCCATCAGCACGGCTTTCTGCACCCGCTCCGAGCCATATTTGCCAAGGTAGCGCGTGACTTCGCCTGTTCCCATTGAGAAGCCAACCAACACGGCATTTTGCAAGTCAAGCTGGGTCATCAGTACGTTCAAATCTGCTGCAAAGGTATCGTAGTCATAGCCAAATGAGGGTTGGCTAGAAGCACCAAATCCACGGCGATCGTAGGTAATGACTCGATACCCCGCCTTTAGCAGCACTAAGACTTGCTTTTCCCAGGAATGACCGTTGAGGGGAAATCCATGAATCAGAACAATCGGTTGACCTGTCCCCAGATCTTCGTAGTAGAGATCGATCGTTGCAGAATTTTCTTGACCGACAGTAACGTAAGGCATTGCAATCTCCTATGAATGTTGAATTTGAATAGTTAGCTGCCCGCTCTGGACACAGCACCCATTTAGATTTGTGCCATGCCACCATCGACGAATAGCTCAATGCCGTTGACAAAGCTGCTGTCATCGGAAGCCAAAAAGACAACAGCTTTGGCGATCTCGTCGGGTGTGCCGACTCGTCCCAATGGAATATTTTTAGCTTGGCTCGCCACAAATTCTTTCGCCTGCTCTTCACTGAATCCAAACCGATCGTAACCAGGAGTCGGAACCGTGCCAGGACTAATCGCATTCACCTGGATTTTGCGGTCTTTAAGATCGAGTGTCCAGTCGCGAGCAAACGATCGCACGGCAGCTTTAGTCGCGCCATACACGCTGAAGGCTGGCATACCAACAATAGAAGCAGTTGAGGCACTCAGGATGATGGAAGCGCCCTCTGGTATCAGCGGCAGTGCCTTCTGCACAGTGAAAAGTAGACCCTTGACATTGGTGTTGAATGTTTTGTCAAAGTGTTCTTCGGCGATCGATCCGAGCGGGATGGGTTCGCCAATGCCAGCATTCGCAAAGACCACATCCAAGTGACCTTGCTTTTGCTCGATCGTGTCGTAAAGCCGATCGAGGTCTACTAGATTTGAGACATCGCCCTGAATGCCCATCACGTTTTTACCAATCTCGTTTACAGCAGCATCCAGTTCAGTCTGACGACGACCCGTGATAAAGACATAGGCACCTTCAGCAACGAATTGCTTGGCAGTGGCAAGACCGATGCCGCTGGAGCCGCCAGTGACAAGCGCAACTTTTCCTGAGAGTTTTTGTGACATGGTGTTTTCCTGGTTGAGTTTAGGGATGACAAATTTGATTACAAAAGCTCAGATCGAACAGAGCGAAGCAACTTCAGCAACTCTTCCGCTGCGGGTTCCGAAGAAGCCGGATTCTGTCCGGTCACGAGCTTCCCGTCCACTTGGACATAGGGATTCCAGTTGGCGGTTTTGCTGTAGATGCTACCCCGTTCCTTTAGTCGGTCTTCCAACAAGAAAGGCACGATCGTGGTCAAGCCCACTTCTTCTTCTTCTGCATTCGTGAACCCGGTCACGCGCTTGCCTTTGACCAGATATTCGCCGTCCTTTCCGCGCACATTGACTAACGCGACTGGCGCGTGACACACTGCACCGACTGGCTTGTCGGACTTCACGAAGGCTTCGATCGGGGCGATCGATGTTGCGTTGTCGGGCATGTCCCACATCGGACCATGCCCACCGGGGTAGAAGACTGCATCGAAATCGTCTGCGGACACGTCGGCTAGCTTTTTCGTGTTGGCAAGTTCAGCCTGTGCAGCGGTGTCTGTGCGGAAGCGCTTCGTTAACTCGGTCTGGAACTCAGGTACCTCACTTTTCGGATCGAGCGGCGGTTGACCGCCCTTCGGTGAGGCTAGCGCGATCGCTGCTCCTGCATCCTTCAGCACATAATAGGGAGCAGCGAACTCTTCCAGCCAGAAACCCGTTTTCTTTCCGGTATTGCCAAGTTGGTCATGGGACGTGAGAACAATGAGAATCTTCATCGCAAATCTCCTTTTTATGTTGTGAACGACGATGATTTGTCGGAGTCTTACCGTGTGAGCGAATGGGGTGCGAGATGTCCGATCGTCGATCGAAACACATCATCTGGATCGTATTTCCGTTTCAGGTCGAGCAATCGCTCATAGTTCGACCCGAAGGCAAGCCGAACGCGCTCCTGTTCTTGCTCATCTAGGAGATTGATGTATCCCCCTTTGAAAGCATAGGGTGCTAGTGCCTGTGAGAGGTTCTGTGCCCATTGGATATACCGCTGCTCGTCGTCCTGTGGCTCCCAAGCTGCAATTAGCTCGACCATCAGATGATCCTGACGCAGCGCAAAAGCAGTTTCCGACGCACCGACGCGGCTCGCGGCTCCATGAAAGTGATGGATGTTAATCGCTGAAAATGGAGAGGGTAATGGTAGTCCCTGTTCGATCAGTGCCTCGATCGTCTCTGTTTGTAGACCTTTAAGCGATCGGGTTTGGAGGTAGCCATGGCGACCTTTCGGGGGATACGCATCTTGGCTGTGAATCAATTCGTGATACGGGATGGGTTGCATCCGATCGACCAGTACGGTGCCAAAGGTTCGCAGGGGTGCGATCGCCTGCTCACCCGCTTCAATAGAACCACAGTAGGTGGGTGAGAGAAACAGCATCGTCTGACCATCGGGTGTCTGAAGGAACCCAGACCGAATTGTCAATTCATCGGGTGCTGTTGCGATGAACTCGTTGAAACGGTGTAGCACTTCTCTCGCTTGCTCCAAAGGATAGAGCAGTAAGCCCGATAACACGGTTGTGAGCGGATGCAGGCGAAACTCCAAGGAGACAACGACACCAAAATTGCCTCCCCCACCGCGCAGTCCCCAGAGTAGGTCGGCGTTTTCCTCGGCGTTTGCGGTGATAAGCTGCCCATCAGCAGTGACCACTTGTGCCGACAGCAAATTATCAGCAGCCAGTCCGTAGGCACCGTTTAGAGAACCATAACCGCCCCCCAGAGTCAGTCCGGTCATCCCAACGCTAGAGATTGTTCCCGTGACGGTTGCTAACCCGTATTGCTGTGCTGCCTCAATCAGGTCGCTAGCCGTTGCTCCAGCTTGAATTTGAGCGGTGCGCGTGTCTGGATCGACGGTGACGGCTCGCATCTGGGACAGATCGATCGCCACACCATTCTCGATCGGCGATCGTCCGAAAATCTCATGTCCAGCACCTCGAACCGAGAGAGGTAGATTATGCGATCGTGTCCAGCGAATCGTATGAATCACATCTTGTACAGTGAGACACCGAGCGATCGCAGCGGGTTGTGTCTTCACCCTGCCATTGAAGAGTTGACGCACCTGTTCATAGTTAGCGTTTTCCGGCAGAACAAGCTGTCCTGTGAGCAGTGCTGCGAGATCGTTGAAAGCAGCACTGTGACGGTATGTAGTTGTCATGATTTCTCCTTGATTTGTCAGCGTCTTACTGTGTGAGCGAATGGGGTGCGAGATGTCCGATCGTCGATCGAATGTAGCTGATAAAAGCCATCAGAAACAGGCATAACAGTTCAGGTTGACGAATGGAAGAATGTCAGACTACAACGACGATTTTTCCAAATTGTTCATTTGATTCCATATATCGGTAGGCATCAACGATCCGATCGAGGGTGAATCGTTTTTCAGCAATGATTGGACGAAAAGCCCCGGAGTGTAATCGCTGGTTGACATAGCTTATTCCTGCCTTTAAACGCTCTGGATGAGCCGCGACCTGAAAGAGCACGTTGAAGCCCTGGACTCGAAAGCCCTTCAAGGTCGCCGGAACCAACGGAAAAACGGGTGTCCCTTCAGCAAGCCAACCATATTCCACAATCAACCCTTCAGGAGCAACAATGTCCGCTAATTTTTCCAGATAAGGTCCGCTCACAGGGTCAAAGACAATATCTGCACCATTGCCACCTGCGATCGCATTCACCCAGTCCAAAGCATCTGCAAATGTCAAGCTGCTAGCAATATCTGCACCATTGCCACCTGCGATCGCATTGACCCGCTCAACCATATTCTCCTGGTCAGTCACAATGACATGGTGAGCGCCCTCCCGAACTAGCTTTTCTAGCTTGTCTGCTTTACGGGTCATCGCAATACTGGTTCCGCCTGCATCATTGACCATCTGAATCGCAGCGATACCCGCACTGCTACTAGCTGCGGTAATTGCAACAACAGCGCCTGGTTTGAGTTTGCCAAATTCAACCAGTGCTCCATAAGCAGTTAGGTACTGCATCCAAATGGATGTTCCTTCCTCTGGCGAGAACTGTTCTGGATATCTGGCGACGCGAGTCGCTGGCATGACAGCAACTTCACCTGCTACACCGTATTGATTCATGCTGAATCCGGGGATGGTACTGACGCGATCGCCGATCTGAAACTCGGTGACTCCTTCCCCGATCGCATCAACAATCCCTGCGGCTTCATAGCCAATCCGAGACGGGAATTGGGCTTGCTCGGGGTGACTATTGGTACGATACATCACCTCGGCGCGGTTGAGACCCAATGCCTGCAGCTGGATGCGGACTTCTCCTGCTTGAGGTTGGCGGAGCGGTTCTTCTTCGAGCTTCAGAACGTCAGGTTCGCCAAATTCATAAAACTTGACAACTTTAGACATGATTAGATTTCCTCTTAGCGACGATGATTTGTCAGCGTCTTACCGTGTGAGGGAATGGGGTGCGAGATGTCCGATCGTCGATCGAAACACATCATCTGGATCGTATTTTTGCTTCAGATCGAGCAATCGCTCATAGTTCGACCCAAAAGCAAGCCGAACGCGCTCCTGTTCTTCCCGATCCAGAAGGCTGATGTATCCGCCTTTCAAGGCATAGGGTGCAAGGGAGCGTGAGATGTTTTGTGCCCATTGAAGATGCTGCTGCTCGTCGTCCTGTGGCTCCCAGGCTGCAATTAGCTCAACCATTAGATGATCCTGTCGCAGTGCAAAAGCAGTTTCCGACGAACCGACGCGGCTCGCGGCTCCATGAAAGTGATGGAGCGCGATGAACGAAAAGGGGGAAGAAAATGGCAGTCCCTGTTCGAGCAGTGTGTCAATGATTTCAGGCTGAAACCCTTCGATCGACTGTGTTTTAGCATGATAGTAACGACCCTTCGGTGCATTCGCATCCAACTGATGAATAAATTCGTTATACGTCATGGATTGCACCCGATCGACTAGCACACTCCCAAAGGTGCGTAGAGGTGCGATTACTTGCTCACCTGCTGTACTCTCACCACAGTAGAGCGGTAAGAGAAAGAGAACGGTCGCGCCATCTGGCATCTGAATAAACCCAGACAAAATCGTCAATTCATCGGGGACAGTCGCCATGAAGTCGTTCAAACGGCGTAACACGGTTTTAGCTTCCCCTAGCGGATAGAGCAGCAGCCCAGATAACACGGTCGGGCATGGATGTAGGCGATATTCCAGCGAGACGACAACGCCAAAGTTGCCTCCCCCACCGCGTAGTCCCCAAAGCAGATCGGGATGTTCTTCGGCGTTTGCGGTTAGAAGTTGCCCATCGGCAGTGACCACTTGTGCAGACAGTAGATTATCAATACCCAGCCCATAAGCCCCGTTGAGAGGGCTGTATCCTCCTCCCAGGGTAAATCCAGCCATGCCAACGGCGGAGCAGGTTCCTGTCGCTGCCACCAGCCCATATGGGGTGGTTGTCTCGATCAGATCGCCGATCGTTGCTCCAGCTTGAACGTGAGCTATGCGCTGGTCTGGATCGACGGTGACCGTTCTCATCTGAGACAAATCGATCGCCACGCCCTCAGACAACGCTCGTCCTGCAAAATCGTGTCCTCCACCTCGAACCGAGAGGGGTAGCCCCTGCGATCGTGCCCAACGCACGGTATGAATCACATCTTGTACCGTGAGACAACGAGCGATCGCGGCGGGTTGTGTCGTCACCTTGCCATTCCAGAGTTGACGCACCTGTTCATAATCAGCAGCTTGAGGCAGAAAAAGCTGTCCGGTGAGCAGTGCTGCGAGATCGTTAAAAGCATCACTGTGATGGTGTGTAGTGGTCATGATTTCTCCTTTTCAGGTCATTGTTTGTTGAATGACAGCGAATGGGGTGCGAGATGTCCGATCGTCGCTCGAAAAGACGCGATCGGGCAACTTCCTATAGCATTTCAGCGATTTTCGATCGAAATCCTTGAAACACAGTCAATGTAAACATTTCAGCGATTTTTCTCGTTATTTCCCAATAGGTCTAGTATTAGCTGGCTCTAAATTGATTTGTCAGAAAGCGGATCTAATACTTACCAACAGCGATCGGCAACTCATTCTCAATAGCTTGCAGCCGTCGAGAAAAATTATCCAAAATTTCCTGGCGAACTTCATCAGTTTGTTGGACGGGGGCATAAACGATATGAGGGGCAAGAACATCAAAACCAGTAAACTGAAAGATGCCACGTTGGATAGGGCGCAGGATAGACTGGATATCGCCATTGAAGCCATCCTTGAGATAATGCTCCTTTGTTCCGCCTAGCGTCAACGAAAGCATTGCTTTCTTGCCTTGAAACCGTCCTGTTTCATAGATATACCCGCTACCGTACACCCGCCCCATTGCGAAGACGCGATCGACCCATCCCTTCAAAACAGCGGGCACACTAAATCACCATAAAGGAAACTGCCAAATCATCAAATCGCACCATTCTAGTTTTTGGAGTTCAATTTCAAGTTCTGGGACAAAACCTTCAACCTCAGTCGCGTACATTTCTTCAATCTGCTGTTTGAAGTAGTTAGGATCTTTCATTGAGGTGAAGTTGTGACGATCGGATACGGGGTCAAACTTCATAGCATAAAGATCGGTACACCGTACATCATGTCCAAGTTTTTGAAGTGTGTCGATCGCCCTTTGAAACAATGCTCCATTGAAGCTTTTTGGTTCTGGATGGGCAAAAATAATCAAAACCTTCACGGTGTTTCTCCTGGCTTTATCAGAGTAGTGCTTAGATTTAGTAGTAGGGTAGGCATCGCTCACCATCTTGTAAAACCCTTCACAGTAAGGTTTTGTGGGCAGTGCCCACCCTACTAGCTGCCTCCTGGCTTAGCGATCGATGAGTGCGTTGGAAGGCAAGTTCGGATCGAGTACCTTACGCGCACTTTCAACACCCGCAACGGGTAACGTGCCCGGATCGAGCAAGCCGAGTTGAACCAATACACTCGCCTGATCCCAGTAGAGGTGTTCATGGGCGACCTTGCCATCCCGAAATCGAATAATGGCAACCACTGGTACTTCAACTCGTTTCCCGGTTGGAGCAACACTCGGCAGCATCCAGTCCATCTGAATCGTGTGAGTGAACTTACCCACCATTTCATCGACCAGTCGATCCGTCCCGATCGTGCGCGAAATTGGAACTAGCTCGAAGTCTGGCGGGATCTGTGGAATGAAGTATTTGGAATAAAACTCACCCACTTCTGGTTTTCCGACTCCTCCGGTCATGACCGGAATGTGGTTCACGTAAGCATCTTCAACCATCGTCGCGAGAGCATCTTTAGTGCTGTGAGTGCCAAACTCGGACTGTATATGTGCTTCCCAGACTGCTTGCAAGGCTCCCTGGACAGGTGTCAGGTTAGGATCTGCCTGTCTATTGTCTGCTTGATTTACACTTTGTTCTGTGACCATGTTAATGTAGTCTCCTGATTGGTAGTGTTGACTGTATTGTCTATGCTGGCTTTGTCTACAGCTTACTGAGTTCCAATGTGCCTAAATATCGTTCCATGAGGGACTCCTATCTTTTAGATGCGATCTGAAAATTAAGCCCGTTTGTTCTCTTTTGAACGACTAACGACCAAGATGAGTGGCAGCAGATAACCTTTGCATTACCACCAAAATCTCTCAACTGCCCGTTTCATCGACTTGTTAGCTGGCTGGTGCTACCAACCGCCTACTAATGTTTGAATTTTAGATTGTGCTTCGTCTAGCCCTCGCTTCCGTGCCTCGTCTCCCATATCTAGACCATTGGCATGAATAAACTGAATATCGGTCACACCCATGAATTGAAAAGCGTATCGGAGTGCAGGTTCTTGACAATCCCATCCTTCATAAGGAGAACCTGCTCCAAATTCAGCGCCTCGTGATGTGATGAACAACACTTTTTTACCGTTCGCAAGTCCTTTGACTTGACCATCCTCCTCCGTGAATGTGCGACCCACACGAACCACTCGATCGATGTAAGCCTTGAAGTTGGACGGAATGCTGAAGTTGTACATTGGCACGCTGAAAACACATCGATCGGCTGCCAAAAACTCATCCACCAACTCATCAGAAAACTTCAGCAGTTCAGCCATTTCTGGCGTAAGAGCTTCTGGTGGAGTAAAAGAAGCCGCAATCCAGTCTTCGGTGACGTGAGGAACTGGCGTTTGTCTTAAATCGCGATAGGCGATCGCGTCATCAGGATGTAGGTCTTGCCAAGCAACTATAAACTCCTTGGCTAATTGGCGAGATTTGGAGCGATCGCCCCGTGGACTTGAATCAATATGCAGAATGCTTGCCATAGTGCTTCAACCAGAAATTTCAATTGCCATCTGGACAGAGTGCTGCTGTTGCCTCAATTTCAACCAATGTTTCTAGAGAGGCAAGTGAGGCAACGCCGATGCCCGTCAGTGCTGGACGCGACTCTCCCAGATATTGCGTCAGAATTGGTGCAATTTCCTCAAGGAACTCTCCAAGTTCGCCCCGAACATAGATGCGAAGGTTCAGCAGATTCTCTACAGAGCTTCCCGCTGCATCTAGAACAATGGTTAAATTTGTCAGCGCCTTCGAGAGTTGCCCCTCAACGGTATGGGATGAAACTTGGTGGTTCATGTCCCAGTCAACCTGACCAGAAATGTAAACGGTGCCTGTCGCGGTATCGACAACAGCGTGGGACAGTCCGTGTGGTTTGCCATCATAGCGTTGTGGCGGATTGATTAGTTGCTTTCTCATGATGTCTAATCCTTTTGCGTGTGCAAAGTTATATCCATACTCGTTTACTGCGCGGTTGCAGCTTGTTCGACGATCTTGGCAACGGCATCTGAATGGGAAACCATCACGACATGGGACGCGCCATTCACAACAACGGTCTCCTTTGAGTTAGCGCGGTTCGCCATGAAAGACAGTGCCGCTGGAGGAATGTTCGAGTCGCGATCGCCATAAATAAACCAGGACGGGGTAGATTTCCATGCGGGCGCACCGGAGGCTTCGTTCAGCGCGGCTTGCGCAATCGGGCGCTGGGTGCTAGCCATCAGTTGTGCGTCGTTAGAGGACACATCCGCAGCAAACTGGGCGTGGAACTTGTCCTGCTGAATGTAGAGGTCTTTACCACCATCGAGCAGTTCAACTGGTGGCGCGAGTGTCGATCCGAGTGTACTGCCCGGATAACATCCTGAGAGTTCAATGGCAGTCTCACCCGTATCAGGAGCAAAGCCAGCAACGTAGACCAATGCTTTCACGTTCTTGTTACCATTGACGGCATTGGTAATTACCGCGCCTCCGTAAGAATGCCCAACCAGCACGATCGGTCCGTTGATGTCTTTAAGAGCGCTGGCAACATAATCTGCGTCGCTCTTAACGCCGCGCAGAGGATTAGCCACAGCAACCGTCGGATAACCTTTCGCGATTAGCTTCGTCAATACACCGTTCCAACTAGAAGACTCGGCGAATGCGCCGTGGACGAGGACGATAGTAGGCTTGCTGGCTTGTGCATTTGCAGTATTCATGATGGCTCCTAGAGAAGTGATTGCGATGGTTCCCAAAAAGAGGGCGACAATCAGAAACAGGCGGATGCTGTTCCTGAAGGTGAGCATATTCATGTTGCGCTCTCCTTTGGGGTTGTTCAGTTCAATTGTTGTAGTGGGTTGAAACTCATGAAAACATGACCCTGGGACAGTGTTACTTAGCCGCTCTGTCCAATCGGTCGAACGAGGATTTCATTCACATCCACATCGTCTGGTTGCTCGATCGCAAAGGCAATGGCACGCGCGATCGTATCTGGTGGCATAATGGAGGTGCGAAATTCTGCTGCCCACTGCGCCGCTTCCGCATCAGTGATGGTGTTGCCGATTTCAGATTCCGTATTTCCGGGCGAGATTACTGTCACTCGAATATCTGTCGATTCTTGCCGCAATCCCTCAGAGATTGCCCGCACCGCAAACTTGGTGGCACAGTAAACCGCAGCATAGGGAAAAACAAGATGTCCGCCAACCGAGGCTAGATTCACAAACTGTCCAGCGTGTTGCTGTTTGAAGAGCGGCAGGGCGGCAGCAATGCCGTGAAGTACGCCGCGCAGGTTCACATCAATCATGCGGTTCCACTCGTCGATCTTCAACACTTCTAGCTTCGAGAATGGTCTTACCCCTGCATTGTTGACCATTACATCAAGGCGACCGAATCGCGCTTTGGCAAACTCAACAAACGCTTGCATATCTTCGAGGCTAGTCACATCCAAAGCGCGGTATTCTACTACGCCACCTCGATCGCGGATTTCAGATGCGATCGCCGCAAGTCGATCGGTACGTCGTGCTCCCAATATAACCCGCAACCCTTGGTGAGCGAGTAATCTAGCAGTCGCTTCACCAATTCCGCTACTCGCTCCGGTGATTGCGATGACTTTGCTATTAACGTTTACCATCTTGACTTCCTCCTGTCTGCAAAAAGTTCCTGTATCCCCGTGTCGTCATCCTTCCCTCACTATCGGATACGCCCATCGCCTCCATTGTCCTAATTTCTTCTAAGGCGTACTCAGTTTTAATGCTTAGCTACTTTCAGATTCTTACAGCGTTTTATTGAATTCCTACGGGACATCGAATTTGCTTCGATGTCCTTGAATCATTTCTGCTTTGTACTAGTAAATGCGTCATAGAACTACCCTCAATGAAATAACAAAACTGCTTTCGTCTATTACTAGCGTTGATGAGTTATGAAAAGAGCTTAGTGACTTGTACCAACAATAGCTGCCATCAACCCTGTTATTCTCCAGCGTCCGGTATATCGAATGTTATTAATAAATAGGGTTGGAGCAGTTGCTACTCCACTGTGTATTCCACCTTCGATATCTTCATTGATGCGATCGATATGCACTTGTTTAGAAAACTCTTTGAGAAATTGAGGAATATCAAGCCCTAAATTGTTGGCGTACTCTACAAGATAACCATTCTCCAACTTTTGTTGATGGGCAAATAAAGTATCATTCATTAACCAAAACTGTCCTTGGGCAGCGGCGGCTTCGGCGGCTTGGGCGGCGCGTCGAGCATGAGGATGAATCTGTGCTTGCGGAAAATGACGGAAGATAAAGCATAAATAATCCTCTCCAAAAGAAGCACCAAGCTCTCGTTTAATCCCTTTAATCAGCTTGTAAACGTTTGCACTTTTAGGACATTGATAGTCTCCATACATCACCAGCACGACCTTGGCACTCAGCACGCCTTGCATCCAATCTTGGGTTGAAGGAGGTACAAGTAAGGAACTCTGGCTACGATCGTCGTTCATCTTTCTATATCTGTATCAAGCATGGAACTTTGCAATTAACTTGCTCGATCCATTGACTGCATAACTGTTTGCTATAAATTCAATATAGGAGATCGCCTTTAAGCCGTCGTCTATAGCAAGTTAAAACTTTTACAGTACAAATTGATAGAGCAACTCTGCGATCGCAAAGTAGAAAGCTAGCTATAACTTAACTAATGGGGGGTTCGGGGGGCAATAAGTCCCGCGCTGTAATCTCTGATTCAGCGTCGGGATACATGGACTCCCCGCGCCCGACGACTCTCTTTCGATGCCCCTGAGTCGGGCAATAATCTAAC
>JAHHHA010000055.1 GCA_019359615.1 Cyanosarcina radialis HA8281-LM2 | reverse complement strand
GGGGATCATTAAGACTCCAAACCAACCTACGTAGAGGCGGTTTTCGGTCGATGTTACCCACTCGCAAAACTGTTCCCAGACGTTAGCGCTAGAGCGCTGTTGAATGGTGGTAGTCATGTGTATGAATGATTGCTGGATGAATTTTGAAGATGAATCAGTAGCGCTTTGTCTACCGTGATTACTACATTAGACCATTTTTTAAGTTTTGTAAAGCTGTTTTAAGCAGTGTAACTATTTTTTTGCCTTATATAAATCATTAGTTCTCGCTAATTGACGATGGCGGCTGCATATCCCTAGTGTGTCGCTCTCAGCACATGGAAATGGCTGGTTTAGCGTGCTACCATCAAGCCATAACGCGCCTTTTTTGTTGGGTTGATAGATGCCTCCATTTAACGAACTAAGCTATCTCCCAACCGGAATATATGAAATCTCATGGTCAGAATTGATGGCAAGGTTTGCTGCTAATCTGCAACGACAACGAATCGCCACTGGATTAGCCACAGCCCTTCGCAAACTAGTACCGCTACGCGGAAGTCAAAAGTCAAAAGTCAAAAATTTGATGCCATCAGCTTTCGAGCGATTGGGAACGGTAGCTTGATTTCCGCCACGATCTACTAGCACTCGCTGGTTGCACCCGCGTCATTATAGGTGGCAGTTTCATTTGGTGCCAAAGAAGAACCAAATGATTTCGATGCCTATTACGACAATTTTGGACTCGATTTCGATTTACTCGATCGATTGTTTGTTGAAGATATCGATTCCCAGCAGGAGGTTTTTGGTGGACAGGACTTACGCAGCCACACTATTGATGGTGGTGGCGGTGCGTTACGCTGCGCTAACACACCCTACATTTGGAGGCTTTGCGTAAGTCCTAGTGGAGAACTATTTCCGACCATCGGTTACGATCGCTTCTTGCAAACCGATAAGTCGGGCAATCCTAAAGGAGTTGTCGCTTTAGATCCGAGAAAATTAGATAGCTAAACACAGATAAAACTATGATTCAAAACGAACGCCAATATAAAGTTACTCAAACGAAGCTCAGAGAGTTGGAACAAGCTGCTGTTAACGTGAATTTTTCCGAGCCTAATTTACATCCCCGGCAAGCCCTATCGCAAAAGAATAGCTACGACAAGCTATTCGATCGCCTCAAACAAGAGATTGCCGAATACGAGGAACTCAAGAGCGGTCGGATAAAAACTTTGCAGATTGGCGATCTTAACGATCTACCCATCGCCTTAATCAAAGCCAGAATTGCTTTGGGAATGACTCAAAAAGAACTTGCAGAAAAAATTGGCACTCAAGAACAACAAATTCAACGTTATGAAACCGATCGCTATGCGGCAATTAGTTTCGATCGCCTGATGAAAGTTGCTGGCGCTCTGGGAATGAGTTTGACAGGTACTATGCAAATCGCGATCGACAGCACGGTTGGAGATTGCAGGACTGACGGCGTGAGTTAGCGATCGAAAATCGCATCTAGGGCTTTTAAAAGTCGTTGATTTTCAAACTCAGAACGCACGGCAATGCGGAAATAGCGATCGCCTAATTCTGGAAAACTCAGGCAGTCGCGAATTAAAATCCGATCGCTCTCTAGCAGTCGGGCTTGCAGTTGGGAACTCGGTAAGGTCGATCGCACCAATAAAAAATTGGCTGCACTGGGATGAGGTTGCAGTCCGGGTAATTGACTCAAGCGATCGAATAACACAGATCTAGCTGGTTCTAGCCAATTCCAAGTTTGTTGCTGAAAGTCTGTATCTGCGATCGCCGCCTCGCCCGCCGCCGCCGCTAAAACATTTACCGGCCAAGGATCGCGCTGCTGTTGCCACCGCCTCAATCGATCTGGATGAGCTACAGCATATCCCAATCGCAAACCGGGCAAGCTATAGAACTTGGTGAGCGATCGCAAAACAACTAAATTAGGATATTCTTGCACCCAGGCGATCGCGCTTTGCTGCTGTTCTGGGGGCAAAAAATCCATAAAAGCTTCATCTATTACCACCAGATCGAATTCATCTAAATAAGGCAGAATAGTCTCCCGCTGGAAGAGCGTTCCAGTAGGATTGTGAGGATTATTCAGCAACAACCCTTTTAGGGAGTGTGGAGTGTTAAGTGCTTTAGAAAGTGTGGAGTGTTGAGTGTTGAGTCTTGAGTGAAGAACGCTCCTCTGCTCCTCTGCTCCTCTTGCCCTGAGCGTTGTCGAAGGGCTGCTCCTCTGCTCCCCCTCTCCCTTGTTTCTTTCTTCCCTCTCTACGTCGAGCGGACACTCCAGGACATCAATCTTAAAGGCTCGCAATACCCGCCAGTAGTCGCCGAAAGCAGGGGTAATCAAGCACGTCATTTCTAGTTTGGCCAGATCCCAACCTACCCAAGTGAGTAACTCAGCAGAACCGTTGCCAGGTAGAATCCACTCTGGGGGAAGTCGATGGATCTCGCTAAGAGCAGATCTAAGTTGGTGGTAATTAGGATCGGGATAAGAAGAGATGGCCGCCAGGTGAGATTGTATGGCAGCGATCGCGCTTTGAGGAGGCCCCAGGGGATTGATACTAGCAGAAAAATCTAAAATCTCTGCTGAAGAACAGCCTGCGAGCGAAGCTGCCCAAGCTAAATTACCGCCGTGTGCGGGTCGCTGGAGAATATCGATCTTGCCTTCCATGGCATTAGTTTTTACGATTGCTAGATCGATTGTGGAAAATCTGGCTATAGAATGCCTTATACCGCGATCTCAACGAGCGATAAAAGAGAGCGGGGTAATTAGAATCTAGTTTCTGAGTTTTGAGTTCTTGATGAGAAACCAGTTCTCGAACTCAAAACTCAAAATTCAAGGCTCTTGTTTTACCCCGATCTCTGGCTGTGTGAAATTCTGATAGTTAGCGTGGCAAAATTTAATCTTCCGGTGGGGCGACTTTATCTTTGAACAACTTCCCAGCAGAGAAGGCAGGCACCTTAGTCGCTGGAATTTCCATTTTATCGCCTGTTTTGGGGTTGCGACCCTCACGGGCTTTGCGATCGCGAGATTCAAACGAACCAAAGCCAACTAGAGTCACCTTGTCACCATCCGATACGGCTTCCATGATAGTTTCGATCGCCGCTGTTAAAACCGCATCTGCTTGTTTTTTAGTGACGCTAGCTTTAGCAGCGATCTTATCGACTAATTCTCCTTTATTCATTGACAGTCTCCTTTAAGGTTTGAGAAAGCAGGTAAAACCCGGCCTTACTTGAGTTAAACTACTGGTCGTTCCAGTTGAAGTGCGCCGCCCGACGGGCGAACGGCGAGCGATTTGACATTAACCTGAATTGCTGAGCGCTCAACGCCTTCAAATCAAAGGATCGTAGCGATGTTCGATCTACCTCGATCGCAAGCCATCGCTACTCAATAAATCGCTGAAGCTCTCGCAGTTTCAAGGTTTCCATGTCATTTCTTGAAATATTCTAAGGTCTACTCGGCGAATATGGATCGTTGAAACCTTTAATTTATCTATATTTTCCCGATTTTTTCGCATATATACTTATGTTTTTCCGCAAAAATGCCAAAAAAAGACTGGATTTGGTAGCCCCATGATATGTTTTTTCTAGAGCAGCGATTAATGGTGATAAGTAAAGCTAATTAAAGAAAAAAAGAGAATTGAGGAGTTGAGGAAGTGTTGAGTATTAAGTGTGGAGTGTTGAATTAAGAAATTCTCCCTTGTCTCCCCCTGCTCCGCTCTCTCCCTATTCCCCTCTTTGCCTTGGAGTGTAAGGAGCGTCAGTCATAACAAACTGGCAGCATCGAGATCGAGAAATAAAGTGGCTTGAGGTTGGGTGCGAAGCACTGAAGCTGGGACCGCCGAACTGATGGAGGCTTTAAGCAGCGATTTAACGATCGCAGCTTTGCGTTTTTCTGGGGCTAAACAAACGATCTTTTCAGCCGCGCAGATGGCAGAAATAGTGAGAGTATAAGCATATTGAGGGACGGCTTCTAAAGTGAGGAAATGTCCCTGCTTCGCCTGCTGCTGGCGATTGGCTTCATCTAACTTTACTATTTTGACCGAGCGAGGATCTTGGAAATCTGCCACTGGCGGATCGTTAAAGGCAAGATGTCCGTTTTCTCCTATCCCCAAGCAACACAGATCGATCGCTTGGGCTTGTAGTAGCTGCGAGTAGCGATCGCATTCATCTAAAGGTTGCATGGCATCCCCTTGGAGGTAATGAAATGCTGCGGGATTAACTCGCTTTTCTACTCGTTCTCGCAGATATCGCTGAAAACTCGCTGGGTGGTTTGGCTCGATGCCTAGATACTCATCTAAATGGAAAAAAGTAATCTTCGACCAATCGAGAGTACCGAAATTAATTAAAGTATCGAGAAACTCAATTTGAGAATTACCAGTTGCCAAAACGACAGTTGCCGTACCTTGCTGGGCGATTTTTTGCTGCAAATAATTTTGGACTTGAAGGGCTGCATCCTGAAACATTTCAGTTGCCAAGCGATAAACTAGCACTGACAAAGCATCAACCTGAAAAGCTCGATCTGCTAGAGAGTTCGCAATCATTGGCTTACTAGTGTCAAAATATCCGCTCAAGGCTCGATCCCCATTTCCCGCAGCTTGTTTGCCAATTGCTCTGCCCGCTGGCGTTCTTGCTCTGCCCGCTGCTGTGCCTGTTCTGCTGCTTCTTGAGGGGTGGGGATTAAAACTCCTTCTGGCGTAAAGAAGCGCAGTTGAGATCGATCGATGCCTAGATATAATCCTAACTGTTGACTCCAAAGCCATCCTCGATCGTCTGGCTGGAGGGGTTGATACGAGCCATCGACGAGATGAAAGCCACAGAATTCCAGAGTGTCGGGATCGAACCAGAAATAATTTGGCGTGCGAAAGATATCTTGAAAAATCTGCTTTTTCAAACCTCGATCTACCGTCGCCGTTTTCCGCGAGAGAATCTCGACGATGAGGTGGGGGTACTTGCCGCCTTCTTCCCAAACTACCCAACTTTTGCGAGGCTTGCGCTCTGTATCTAAAACTACAAAGAAATCAGGGCCTGGAAAATCTTCTGATTTGAGTTGGTTCTGACTGTAATAAATGGTGAGATTACCAGCAGCAAAAAAGTCGGTGCGTTCGCGCCACCACCATTCCAAACAGGTGAGTAGCAAAATCATTTGCCGCAGATGCAGGTAAGTTTCCAAGGGGGGTTCGTCGCTATATAAATCGCCAGCAGGAAATATAATATCCTCTTCCTCTGGCGATCGAATAGTTTCGATGTCTTTGGTTTTAGTTTCCACGGCTGTCTGGTATTATTCTCATTCCTGCAAAGATCGAGGAATTTTAACTTAAAAGCAGCAGTAATCAGACTTGCTGTAGACAATATACTCTCATAGCATATCAATTTGAGAGCGCGATCGCCCAAAATTCCGCAATATTGGATTCCATATAATGTAACGGCGCAAAGCTTTACGCCCCTAGCAAACCGACAAATGGGATGAATTAACATTAACAGTCGATCGCGCGTTTATAGCAGAGAAAAACATTGCGATCGAGTGCCTCCACGTTTAGGAGAGTATGAAAGGCGATCGATTGTTTGTGCCGCGAGTAAAAGGATCGCTTTTGAGCGAGCTTATCTAAAGTTGGGTTTTCCACCCGCCAGGGGTTGAAAACCCCTGTCTCATAGTTAAAGTCGGTTAAAACCGACTAAAGATCGGTTTTCTCAGTTCGCTCGAACTTATATATTCCAGCATTGTTAGTTAGCCTTTTGATGCACTCCTACGATCGATGTAACTAATAGCTATGATGTTGATTAGCGTGCTAAAAATTTGTTGATAATCCTTCAGTCTGATAAAAATGAGAATAATTAAATTTCTCCGAAATTGCATTCATCTGACGATAGTTCTAGTAACTATTTTGGGATTTTTTCTGCTATCGTCTACGTTTTTACCAGTTTTTTCAGAACTGAAGCAGCCTCAACTTGCCACAGTATTTGATGAAGCTTGGAAAACCGTAAATGACAATTTTTTCGATCCAAAATTTAACGGGCTTGACTGGAAGGCAACTCAAAAAAAATATCAGCCTTTAGTTAAGAAAGCTAAATCTATCCAAGAACTAGCTACGATTGTCAATCAAATGCTGGCCGAATTGAAAACCTCTCATACTCAATTCTATACTCAACAGCAGCCCGCATACTATCAACTCTTAGGAATTTTTGGCACTGATGGTTTCGGGCAGAAATTTAAGAAGTTTTTTCCCGATGGCAATATTAACTATGCTGGGATTGGAATTTTTACTCAAGATATTGGCAATCGCACTTTTATCAGCGGCATCATTGATGGCAGTCCGGCGGCTAAATCCGATCTAAAAGTTGGAGATCGGATCTTAAATGTTGATGGCAACAGCTATCAAGCGATTCAATCTTTTGCTGGCAAGGAAGGTAAAGAGGTCAAGCTGTCGATTCAGCGAACGAGCGATGAAAAAAACCTCCAAACTGTAACGGTAATTCCCCAGCAGCTAGATCCTAAAAAAATGTTTTTAGAAGCAATGGAGCAAAGTATTGAAATTATCAAACGCGGCGATCGCCAAATTGGATACATTCATATTTGGTCTTATGCCGGACAGCAATATCAATCTTTACTATTAGATGAATTGACATTTGGTAAACTGCGATCGGCTGATGCTTTAATTTTGGATTTAAGAGATGGCTGGGGAGGGGCTAGCCCTAGCTATCTCAACATCTTCACTGGCAAAGTTCCTACCCTGACTCGAATTTTGCGAGATGGTAATAAAAGCGATCTAGATTATCAATGGAAAAAGCCCGTAGTTATGTTGGTGAATCAAGGATCGAGAAGCGGCAAGGAAATTTTAGCTTATGGTTTTCAGCAATATCAAATCGGGCCTGTGATTGGCACTAAAACTGCTGCCGCTGTGGTGGGTGGAAGTCCATTTTTGCTATCGGATGGTAGCCTGCTTTATTTGGCTGTGGTCGATATTAAAGTTAACGGCGATCGCTTAGAAGGCAAAGGGGTAACACCCGATATTGAAGTCCCATTTTCCTTACCATACGCTCAAGGAGCAGATCCGCAAAAAGAAAAGGCGATCGAGGTTTTGACAGCAAATTCGCTCCCCAAATCTATTCGCAATTAATAGCAGTGCTACTGAGATTTCGCTTTTACGGGTCGAGCGATCTAGACTGATGAAGGCTGGCTCGGCGCTCGAATCGTTCTCTAAATCGCTCGATTGCCTTAGCGAAAAAAGACTGATTTATATCAGTAATAATCTATGTTTTGAAATTTGCTAGCCTTGGAAAGTGAGATATCGTAGAGTAATCGATAAGCGATCGCTGTTCTATGATTCAAAACGCAAAACTTTTAGATAAAATATTGATAGTAATTGCGATCGCGTTTCTCAAATAAGTGAGGTAGGTGTTTTTTCTTGTGGGGTGGGCAGGAAAGCTCGCCCGGTGGGACAGCCGAGACGGCTATCCCACAAGAATCTACTGCACTCAATCGATCGATGCTATGTAGCCTTCTTTAACATCAGCCCTTGTTTACCTCAACCCCAACCCCCAACTCGGAATCTCCAACCCCGGAGGAAAGTTTCACGGGATTTGACGATCGCCAGCCCCCCGATCCGAAACTGATAGATGCTTGCGTTCACTGCGGTTTTTGCCTCTCTACCTGCCCCAGCTACCGGGTAATCGGCAAGGAAACAGATTCCCCTAGAGGGCGAATTTATCTGATGGATGCTCTCAACGAAGGCGAAATTCCCTTATCGCCTGCTACCGTGCAGCATTTCGATTCCTGTTTGGGCTGTTTGGCTTGCGTTAGTACCTGTCCTTCTGGGGTGCAGTACGACAAACTGATCGCGGCTACCCGCCCCCAAGTCGAACGCCATCACCCTAGAACCCCAATAGAACGGCTCTATCGGCAACTCATATTCTCGGTATTCCCTTACCCACAAAGGTTGCGAGTTTTGCTGGCTCCACTATTCGTCTATCAAAAACTAGGATTGCAGAAACTCATCCGTGCCACTGGTTGGCTGAAGCGGCTTTCTCCTCACTTAGCCGCGATGGAGTCGAATTTACCAGAACTTTCTTTAGATGCCTTTAGCGATTCTTGGCCGGAGGTAATTCCAGCCCAAGGAGAAAAGCGCTATCGAGTCGGGATGATTTTAGGCTGCGTCCAGCGGTTGTTCTTTCCTGATGTCAATCGAGCTACCGTCAACGTCTTAACGGCTAATGGCTGCGAGGTAGTCATTCCCAAAAATCAAGGATGTTGCGCTGCCCTGCCCCATCACCAGGGACAAGAAGAACAGGGTAAAACCCTGGCTAGGCAGACGATCGATGCTTTTGCAGGTATCGACGTGGATGCGGTGATTATCAATGCCGCTGGTTGCGGCCACACCTTAAAGGAATACGGACATATTTTGAGTGACGATCCCAATTATCGCGATAAAGCGGTTAAATTTGCCAGTTTAGTCAAAGATGCTCAAGAATTCCTTTATCAAGTCGGTTTAACTGCCAAACTTTCACCTGTAGCTGACAAGCCGTTAACTCTGGTTTATCAAGATGCGTGCCATCTCTTACACGGGCAAAAAATTAGTTTGCAACCGCGCCAACTTTTAAGACAAATTCCTGGAGTGCAGTTAAGAGAACCAGTAGATGCGTCTTTGTGTTGCGGTAGTGCAGGAGTTTATAACCTGTTGCAACCAGAAGTAGCTGAAGAATTAGGCAGGCAAAAAGTCGAAAATCTCTGCAATACGGGGGCAGAATTAATTGTTTCGCCCAATCCAGGTTGTACTTTGCAAATTAGCAAGCATTTACAGCAGCAGGGGAAAGAAATCTCGATCGTCCATCCGATGGAATTGTTAGATCGATCGATTAAAGGAGTTCAGGTCGAATCCAGTTAGCAAAACCAGTTTTTTCACTAGCACTCGCTTCCAGCTTTCCTCTTCGATTTTATGGCAGTTAAAAAAATAAACGCACCCTACTCTATTGCACTATTTTAGATGTGTCGATCGACTACGTTTAGGTCAGTTTTTCTCACTGCAAAATGCGGTGTAAGTTCTCCAACAAATCTTTAGCTGTATAAGGCTTAGACAAAAAACCTTCGACCTCCAACGATCGATCTACCCGATCGCCACTCGATACATTGTTGATGGCAATAATCTTGACTTGAGGATCGATTTTTTGCAGGGTACGAATGGTAGTAGCGCCGTCCATATTGGGCAAGATCGGATCGACTAATACCACGGCGATTTCTTTCTGGTGCTGAACGTAGATCGCGATCGCTTCAATCCCATCGCTAGCCGTCAGCGCTTGATAGTTGTTAATTTCCAACAGAGTTTTAGTAATCTCTCTAATTGGGGCTTCATCATCGACGATTAAAATTAGTTCTCCCCGACCTTGAAGCATTTGGAGATTTTCGGCCGTTGGCGATTCAGTTTCCTGGATCGCTGGTAAATACACTTGAAATTGCGAACCTTTACCTACTTGGCTAGATACCTTGACGAAACCACCGTGTTTTTTGACAATATCTCTTGCTGTCGAAAGACCCAAACCCGTACCTTTGCCTAACTCTTTGGTAGTAAAAAATGGCTCAAAGATCCGCTCTAATACTTCTGGCGGAATTCCAATTCCAGTATCAGCTACTTCAATCAGAATGTAATGACCGACTTTAGCTTCAACATTCATTTGCACGTAGTGTTCGTCGATGAAAATATTGGTTGCCGAGATGCTAAGCTGACCGCCATGAGGCATGGCATCGCGAGCGTTAATTGCTAAATTCATCAACACTTGATGCAGTTGGGTAGCATCGCCAAATACCGTCCAAAGTTCTGGGTCTATATCTGTAGAAATTTCGATCGATTTCGGAAAAGTTTGGCTGGCAATTTGACTGACTTCCGAGATCGGATGTCTCACTTGTAAAATCGTGCGTTTGCCCTCAACTCCACGAGCAAAAGACAGCACTTGCTTGACTAAAGCCGCTCCTCGTTTGGAATTAGTTTCTAGAGTTTTTAATAGTTGTTGCGTGCGCTCGTCAGCCTGGGGAAATTTGAGCGGTAGCAGTTGGGCTGCGGCTAAAATGGGCGTGAGGATATTATTTAAGTCATGAGCGATGCCGCTAGCTAACGTCCCCAGACTTTCTAATCGTTGGGTGCGGAGAAATTGCCTTTCGAGTTGTTTTTTCTCGGTAATGTCGCGGGCGATCGCGTAAATTAACCCTGTCTCTACTACTGGAAATGCCGTCCAAGAAAGCCATTTATAGGAATTATCTCGACAGCAATAGCGATTCTCGAAATTGGTAGAGGGATTACCAGCCTTCAGTTTATCTAACTCTGCTAGGGTAGCGGCTCGATCGTCTGGATGCACCAATTCTAAAAATGGTTTGCTTTGGAGTTCTTCTCTGGTATAGCCTAGAGTCTTTTCCCAGGCTGGATTCAACAATCGCTTAAAATAGCCGTCAACCCCAGCGATACAGAACAAATCGAGCGATAGGGCAAAAAATCGCGCTTCTTCTCGAAAAGACTTTCTCAGAGTCTCTGACTCTAACTGCTGTTGTTCGCTAATCTCTCTCTGGCGATCGAGCATTTGGGCCGTTTCCATCGCCAACCGCGTTTCGGCTTCGCGATCGCGTTGGGTTTGTTGATGCCGTTCGATCTCGTTGGTAATACATACCAAAGCCGCTAAATGCCGCCTTAGCTCTATTTGAGCGGCAATTTGACGGCTCAAAATTTGCAATGCTTCTACCTGCTCGCGATTCAGCGTTCGCGGAACTCGATCTAAGACGCACAAAGCACCTAGCACCTCTCCTGCCTGGGTAATTAGAGGCGCTCCAGCGTAAAATCGCACGTAGGGGTAAGAAGTCACCGCTGGATTGGCCGCACATCGATTGTCGGTTAAAGTATCGGGAATGATGACGACATCTCTTTGTCCGGCGCAAAGAGAGCAAAAACTCAAGTTTCTCGATCCTGCTTCCATTTCCCAAGTCGCTTGGGAGTTAGACCACTGACGGTCGCGATCGATTAGATCGATCAATGCGATCGGAGTTTCACAGATCTGGGCCGCTAACTGAGCCAGATCGTCGAAGGTTGCTTCGGGTTCGTTGTCGAGAAGTCGAGCCTTCTGCAAAGCTTCTAGGCTAGCAGATTCTTTCGGGGGAGGGGGAGTTTTCATTCACCAATGCCATCGATACGTGGCTGGTAGCACCGCAGGAAAGAAGCTATTTAAAAAAGTAATTTTTGGCGGAAATTTTAAAGATTATTTAAAAAAGCAGGTATTTCTACCTAAAGGCTATCGTTTGAAGTGACAAGTTGCTCAACTATAATTATGTACCTTTTACAGAAAAGCGATCGATAGATTTATCTTCTTTCCCCCATAATACCCTCAGCTTGCCTGACAGGATGAATTGTGGGGCAACTGCTTACTGTAATTTTCTGACAATTTCTCTAAGATGCTGATAGTATAGATGTACTATCAAGAGGTTGTGATGATAGATTTTCAGGAAAGTCTCTTATTCAAGCTCGAACCAATTCCGAGCGATCGAATGCTTGAAACCATCAACAAATTCCTAATTGAGGGAGAAACGGTGTTTTCGGTATTTAAGACCGTTCGGGACCAATTGGTATTTACTAGCAAGCGTATTATTGCTGCCAACGTCCAAGGGTTGACTGGCAAGAAAGTTGACTACACATCGATTCCCTATAGCAAAATCCAAACGTTTTCTATAGAAACTTCAGGCACGCTCGATCGCGATTGCGAATTAGAGATTTATATCAGTTCTATAGGCAAGATTCGATTTGAAATTCGAGGTAATTTCGATATCATTGCTTTTAACAAAGTCATTAGCGAATACATCTTGTAAAACTTGAATGATTGGCAATATTGACTCGTGGCAACAGTTCGTTGCTACACTACAAAACGATATTCTCCCTATCTATGCGCGGCACGAAGAGGAATTCGATCGCCTGGGAATTCATGGCAGGATTCATATTTGCCGCAGTATTGTTCTAGCAGAAGTTATGTCGTCTCTGTATAGTCCTTTTGCTGAGATCGATCGATTTGCTATCCGCTATGCTGTAGCCTTTCATGATTCTGGTCGGCAAGGTAACGGGCGGGATATTTGGGAATCAGCGAGTGCCGAGAAACGATGCCGATACGCTGGAAATCATGCGCTTAACACAAAGAGTTAGATTTAAGCCCTCTCATCTGCATTTTGGGCAGAACGTACCTAAGTTATATGAATTAAGGGAAACGTTAATCGACGAAGCTTGGCAGTTTATCGAGAGTGCGGAACAAGCCAAGGGACAGCTATCGCCAATACCTATCTTCAAGATACAATGGCTTTGGCTCAAGCCTATCCCCTGTTGGCATCGGGACTGGATTAGAAATGTTCGATCTTTCGATTTACCATTGCTAAAATAGAGGATGCCTATTTTCTTAAAGTCTACCTATGCTGCGAAAAGATATTAAAAAAGCATTAGACAAACTAAACGACGAGCAACTTCAGAAAATTGCCGATCTCATGGACTCCATAGAGTTTCAGTCTATAGAAGTTACACCGTCTGCTCGATTTTGGCAAAGGGCAACACCAGTAGAAAGAGCTAGGGAGTTTCGTCAATGGGTTTCACAACTTCCCAAAAATGGTTCGAGTCTACCCGATGAAGCCTTTAACCGCGATACTATTTATGCAGAATGACAAGCTATCTGCTTGACACCAATGTTGTTATGCGTTTCTGCAATCCTTCTGACGTGCAGCATCCGCTGGCAACAAATGCGATCGCTAATCTGCTGGTGCGATCGGATGAACGTTTGCTTGTGTCACAAGTAATTATTGAATTTTGGGTTGTCGCTACAAGACCAACTCAAGTCAATGGCTTAGGTTGGACTGTAGAGCAAACCAGAAACACGATCGACCAAATTCTCGATCGTTTCCCATTGTTAGAAGAATCTCCGCAGATTTTCCCCAATTGGCTAAACTTAGTCACAACTAATAGAGTGATGGGTAAGCGCACTCACGATGCTAGGATCGTTGCAGCTATGCTTGCAAGTGGAATTACACATCTTTTGACCTTCAATCCCAGCGATTTTGCAGGCATTTCAAGCATTACGATCGCTCATCCCCAAGATTTGGCATCATTTGGAGTTGATGAGCCATAGAGTTGGCGATCGACTAACTAGACCTTACCGATCGCTTTGCAAGCTAGAAAACAGGTTTTGGAAAATAGAGCGATCGCTTGGCTCAGACTGCATTAGTATCAAAATCTGGAAAATATGAAATAGTAACTGGAGAACCGCCATGCAAATCACGATCGACCTTCCTGATGAATTAGTTCGACATTTTAACTGCGATCGCTTGAGTCGCGACATTTTGGAAGCCTTAGTAGTGCAAGCTTATCAGGCGGAAAAAATTACCAGTGCTGAAGTTGGGCGCATCTTGGATCTAAATTCTCGTTGGGCAGTAGATGTTTTTCTCAAGCAGCACAACGCCGATTTACACTATGATGAGTCCGATTTAGAAAGCGATCGCAAAACCCTCCACCAACTCCGCAAAACATTGATTTAAAAACTGGCGATTGCCTCACTAAACATTAGCTATCGCGTTGCAAATTAGAAAGCAGGTTTTGCAAATTAGAACGATCGCCATTTTCTGCTTCTTTCACCTCAAAGGTAACGCTAACAGCCTGCGGTTCTGACAATACTCGAACGCAGAGTTCGGCAATATCTTCTCGACTGACTTTGCCCCTAATATTATCGCCTTGCTCAAAAATGAAGGCTTTGCCCCCTGCTTCCTCGGTTAAGGCACAAGGCCTGATAATCGTGTAAGGCAAACCGCTTTGCCGCACGCTTTCTTCTCCCTGCAACTTCCAGGTCAGAATTCCGCCTAACTGGTCGTTCATTCTCACCGCTGGCGGCTCTTCTGCTAAATTAATTCCAGGTCTGCCAGGACGAGTCACTCCAGCCGAACTCACCATTACGAATTGGGGCAATTTTGCACCACCATAAGCTTTAATCGATTCCACTTGTAAATTAAAGCTGCCAGGAGCAAACTTAGGATTTAACTCGCCGTCGTATTCAAACTTACTCAGCATTAACTGGAACGATCGAATTTTGTCGGTAGCGATCGCATTCCCATCTTTCACCGTCTTGGCGCGAAATACCGGAACCATTTCAGCAAAAGGGATACGAACCGTCATCCAAATGTCGCGAACGGTATCGAAGGAGTAGCTGTAGCCGACTCCATCCCACCTCGTTTCATCTCGCAGGAGGAACTTATAGCGTTTGCCATCTCCTTTAACTCGCAAGTCTACACCTTCATATCGGCTCAGATCGATCGCTGGTTCTAGGTTGCGGGTTCTCACCGACACAAAACCGCCAGAATTCTCAGTAGAAACGTTGCCAGTAAATAAAGCCGTGTTATCTACCAATCGGATCGTACTTTCACTCACGCCACCCATTACCACATCATCTACAGCCCCCCAAGTATCTCGAATATCTTGAGAAGGGTTGGTGAAATCGAACAGGGTTTTTTCTGTCGCTGCACCGATATATCGCCCAGCAGCTTCAACTAAGTTCCGAACGCCGCGATATTCGACGTTTTCCGGCGTATCTCCGACTACTTCTGGTTGGTAAAACTTGATGCCTTGGTAATATTTTGCTCGATCGGGCGTATCTCCCTCTACTGGTTGCACTCTCGTCCCCGTACAACAAATGACGGCGGTAACATCTTTGAATGATTCCGGGGTTAAGGTAGCTGGAATGGTGATATCTCCCTCGATTAATTCTGAGGAATCGCCCAAGAT
This sequence comes from Cyanosarcina radialis HA8281-LM2, assembly GCA_019359615.1. GTDB lineage: Bacteria > Cyanobacteriota > Cyanobacteriia > Cyanobacteriales > CCAP-1448 > Cyanosarcina > Cyanosarcina radialis. The sequence goes on along the minus strand of JAHHHA010000055.1, from coordinate 13,171 downwards.
AGTTTTAGCCCTTTGGGCATTTCTGACCAGACATCTTACCTTGTAGCCGCGATCGAGCAGTTTCCGCACTACTCGCTTGCCTACGCCGCCTGTAGCTCCCGCTACCAATATCACACCCACGCTCTTTTCTCCAGCAGATTTAGCTCGCTCTTGACTTCTAAGTAGCTTTCTGAACCAGCTACAGAAAGGAAAAACTTCAAAATAGGCAATAGTTTCTAAAAACCTGCCCAGATTCCAGCGATTTGTTTGATTCATCTTCAAATTGACAGATAGATTCTGGTTGAATCGGACAAGTTAGGTTAGCAATTCACCTCACGTACCGCGTCATTGTTTGGATTCTAACAGTTGGTTAACAGCAATATCTGTACATTGGGCAATGACTTCAGCGATAGTCTCTTCAGTAACCTCTTCCCGTAGTAAAGATTTACCACTTCTTGACGACTGGGCTAGTTGCTTTTCGGCAGCTTTCAACTGCTGCCTGAAATCTTCTTGCTTACCATATTTTAATTCGGCTGCTCGATTGAGATCGTAGTCTCGTTGGGCTTGTTCCACCTCTAGGTTAATTCGATCGATTTCTTCTTTCAGGGTTTGGATGTTATCGATAAGATCTCGCTCTAACTTCCATTGAGCATAGAGTTCTGCCTGTTCTTGATTTAGCTCGGCAAGTCGTTTTTTCAGTTCTGCCAAGCGTTCTTGAGAAGCAGAATCGCTTTCTGGTTGCAGCGATAATTTCTCCATTTCCAAGAGCAGGATTTGGCGATCGATGTCATCAATTTTTCTGGGTTTGGAGACAAGCTCTATTTTTAGTTTGGCAGCCGCTTCATCCACTAAATCTATAGCTTTATCGGGCAAGAAGCGATCGCTAATGTAGCAGTTAGAAAGGTTAGCCGCAGCGACTAAAGCAGAATCAGTAATTTTTACGCCGTGGTGAACTTCATAACGTTCCTTTAAGCCCCGCAAAATTGAGATGGTATCTTCTGTCGTTGGCTCTTTGACATAAACTGGTTGCAACCTATGTAAAGAAGTATCTTTTTCAATGTATTGGCGGTATTCATTGAGAGTGGTGGTAGCAATCAAGCGCGGCTCTCCCTGTACCATTATTAGTTTGAGCAGATTGCTAGCATCCATAGTGCCAGCGCCGACCACAGTTTGTAAATCGTCAAAGAAGAGGATAACTTTACTGTCAGAGTGAATAGCTTCCGACAAAACTGCCCGCAGCCGTTCTTCAAATTCTGCTTGGGATTTAACACCAATAATCAGGTTGCCCATATCCAGGGCAATCAACCTACAATATCTTAATAATGGGGGGACATCGCCGCTAACAATGCGCTGGGCTAACCCTTCTGCGATCGCAGTTTTACCGACTCCAGGTTCCCCAATCAATACGGGGTTATTCTTGGTGCGGCGAGAGAGGATTTGAATCGTGCGGCGAATCTCATCGTCGCGCCCGATTACGGGGTCGAGTTTACCTGCTTTGGCAGCTTCGGTGAGATCGCGTCCGTATTTTTCTAAAGATTCGTACTTGCCTTCAGGGTTTTGGTCGGTCACTTTTTGACTCCCGCGAACTTGTTTAATTATCTCTTTGAGTTGGGCTTCATTTAATTTAAATTCCTCAATCCTAGTTACGTTGGAAGCGAGAGAAGGTACTTAATGCGCCAAGATTTCGATCGATTTACGTGAAGGTAAATCTGACTTTATCAACCATTTGTTGCCAGTTTTTCTTCTGCCAATGCTTTTGCTAAAACAGCAGCAGCTTGAAAGCAATCATGCAAGCCTTGACTAGCCACCTCACCTCGATCGTTCAATGGAACTAAATTGGATTCCTGCAACAATTCAGTTACCAGGAAGTGTAGCAGCAAGAGTTTGTCAGAGTAAGATAGCTCTCTAAGAAGAGGTGTAAGTTCTATAAGAGACATGACTTATTTTACGAGCATGAGTTGCATCTATTTTAGAGTCTCAAGTTAGTACGTGACTGAGACATCACACTTTATAGCTGCGATCGACTACAAAATATACAGGAGAGTCACTGTTTGTCTGACTTGCGAACTAACCGCGCTCTATGTTTAAAAGCTTAAATCTATCGAGCCATTTTCGGATAATATCGTGTCAAACCAATTCGCAATTACGATCGACGTTGCCTCTGTACCCGTTAATTAAAAAATTGCGAATTGCGAATTGCTAACTGCGAATTGACAATTGTTTCGGTCATGTGGAATACGCCATCGTCAGTTATCGAGAGACAGTTGGGTCGCGGAGAGCGTCTTCTCTGGAGTGGGCAGCCGCGTCGCGGTCTGCGCTTGCGACCCGCCGACATCTTTATCATCCCGTTCAGCCTGATTTGGTGCGGCTTCGTTATCTTCTGGGAAGTCACTGTCGTCGTCAGCGGCGCACCACTATTCTTTATCCTTTGGGGCATTCCCTTCGTCTTAGTCGGTTTATACTTCGTGTTCGGACGCTTTATCGTCGATGCTCGTACCAGAGAGCGCACATTTTACGGCCTCACCAACGAGCGCATCATTATCGTCGATGGCTTGTTCTCGCCACGCATCAAGTCACTCAATCTGCGGACGCTCAGCGACATATCGCTGACAGAACGCGGCGATGGCAGTGGCACTATTACCTTCGGTCCGACCCACCCGATGAGTAACTGGGTTTTACCAGGGTGGCCGGGTGCGGGTCTGTACGCCTCGCCGTCTTTCGACACGATCGATCGCGCTAAAGAGATTTACAACCTCATCAGGCAGGCACAAAATACAGCCAGATGATGGTGCTGGCTGACAAATCGGTCGAGCAATCGATCTCTTTTATGAGTTGGACAAAGCGGAAGCTTTTTTGCCGGGTTGCTTCCGTAACATCAAGATAAAGTCTCGATCGATTGCACTATGTCCCTCCGTCTCGAAAGGCTACTAGAGATCGATCGCTTGTTGCGATCGAGGAGCCACCAAACCAGTATCAGTCTGGCACAAATCCTTGAAGTCAGCGAGCGCACTATTCGAGGGGATCTGGCATGGTTGCGCGATCGCTTTCATGCTCCTTTGGAGTATCAGAAGAAGACGGGATGGCGTTACACGGATCTGGCGTGGCGACTGCCGACGATTTCTTTGAGCAAGGGGGAACTGTTTGCTCTTACTTTGGGCGCGAGAATGCTGGCAGCTTATGCTGGTTCGGCTTATGAAGAGGAATTGCGATCGTCTATAGAACGGTTATCTGAACGATTGCCAGAACAAACTTGGATCGACCTCCAGCAATTAGCCGACGAGCGCATTATCTTTCGTTCCGGGGCGCAAATGGTCAATCTCGACCCTCAGATTTGGCAGCAGTTATTAGAAGCGTGTCGTACTTCTAAGCGGGTGTGGATTCACTACTATGCTGCTACTCGCCTTCAGGAGTCCGAGCGAGTCATCGATCCCTATCTGCTGCATATTTACCGTGCCACTAACCCATATATCATCGGATTTTGCCATAAACGGCAAGAAATGCGCTGGTTTCGGATCGATCGGATTATGGAGTTAAAGGTACTCGATGAAACCTTCGATCGAGATCCTAGCTTCGATGCCAAAACGTACCTTCAGAAAATCTTTCAGCACGAAGTTGGAGGTCATCCCGTCCCCGTGGCGATCTGGTTTGATGCGTCAACGGCTCCTTTTATTCGCGAGCGCCGCTGGCACGTTACTCAAGAAATCGTAGAAGGGGCGGATGGTTCGTTAACCTTGCATTTGGTGACTTCGGGGTTAAACGACCTGAAGCGTTGGGTGTTGGGTTATGGCAAGGGGGCGGTGGTGCAAGCACCGCCAGAGTTAGTGGCGTTAGTGCGAGAGGAGATCGAGGGGATGCAAAAGCATTATTTGAATAAATGAATCTATTACTAACAATTTAAATATTGTCGATCGCAATCCTGCAAATTTTTTCTCTGCGATGCGATGGAATTAAAGAAAATTGGGAAACCTAATTAAATAGAATTTTTGAGGGATGTATGCGGACGTTAGAACAAACAACAAGCGCATCAATTCATACTGTTGTTCCCTATATCGATCTGACCTTTTCAGTAATTGGTGAAGCCTTACCTGCCGATCATGGGTATGGGTTGTATTCGGCTTTAACCCATTGGAACGAGGCAATTCACGAGCTTGAAGGATTGAGCATTCAGACGATCGCAGGGATACCCGACAAGCAAGGGAAGATTTATTTAACCGAGCGATCGCGCTTTCGGATGCGATTGCCTTACGATAAGCTTCCTTTGGTTTATGAATTGGCAGGAAAAGCTTTAACTATTGGGACTCATACGATTCGTTTGGGAATTCCCCAGATTTATCCGCTTCAACCTACGCCGATGCTGAAAGCGAGAATTGTGACCATCAAAGGCTATCAAGAGCCAGAAGCATTCTTACAAGCTGCATTAAGACAGTTAGAAGACTTAGGAATAAAAGGAACGGTAATAATTCCGGTTAATGAAGATGGAGAAGCGGAAAGGAAAACAATCAAGATTAAGCAATTTACAGTCGTGGGGTTTAAGTTAGGCGTTTTCGATCTCAGCAATGAAGATTCGATCGAGTTACAGGTATATGGACTAGGCGGCAAAAGACGTATGGGATGCGGTGTATTCGTTCCTTTTACTGAAAATAGGAGAATTCGCTAATGTCTAAAATACCCGAACAGTTATTAGCTAAAAGCAAGCCACAAGTCACTCTTGAAGAGCATTTACGAGATACGGAGAAAGCGGCTGAAAGAATTTTTCGTCTGAATGGTCGCTGGGGAAAAAATTGGTGTCGATTCTTTCACATCGAAAGCCAAGAAGCACAAGAGAAGTTTTTACTTAATTTGCAAGTTGCAGCTTTATTTCACGATATCGGTAAAGCCAATGAAGATTTTTACGAGGCGGTAAAAGCTCTAGGATTTAAGCCACAAACCTTAAGGCACGAACATCTGAGTGCCTTAGTTTTATGTTTGTCTGACGTTCGTAAGTGGTTGGCTAAAAATTCAGTGCTAGATATAGATGTAATTACTGCGGCTGTTTTATCTCATCATTTGAAAGCATCCGAAAGTCAGATAACCATAAAAGGCGATCGCGAAGCCAGTCAAAAACTTAGAAATTATCGTTGGTGTCAGCCTCAATCTAATAAAACTTCAGTTGCATTGTATTTTCAACATAATGAAGTTTTGAGAATTTTGAATCGCATTGCAGACGTTGCTGAGTTGGGAGATATTCCTTCACTTCCTCAAATCGATTGGAAATCAGGATCGTTATGGGAACAATTGTACAAACAAGGTAGGCAATTCGGTACGAATTTTAAACGAGAATTGCGAGATAAAAAAAATCAGCCCAGAAAAGCCCTTTTGGTTGCCATAAAAGCAGGTTTAATCGTATCCGATGCCGCAGCATCGGGGTTAGTACGGGAAGGTAAAAATATTGAAGATTGGATCGAAGAAGTCGTTCATTCTGAATCTATCGATCGCGATGATATTGCCAAAGCAATTATTAATCCCCGTATCGACCAAATTAAAGCCAAAACGGGAAGCTTTCAACTAGCAACTTTCCAAGAGCAAATCGCCAAACAAGGTTCAAAAGCATTACTTTTAGCGGCTTGTGGTGCTGGGAAAACGCTGGGAGCTTGGAAATGGGCAGAACAGCAATCGCAAGAATATAAAATCGGCAAAGTTATCTTTCTCTACCCCACTAGAGGAACGGCAACAGAAGGCTTTCGCGATTATGTTGGCTGGTCGCCAGCGACGGATGCAGCTTTAGTAACGGGGACGGCTCGTTACGAACTAGAAGCGATGCAAGAAAACCCTAGCGAGGCAATTGAAGGGAAAGATTTTCAAGCAGACGAACGCCTCTATGCTTTGGGATTTTGGTCGCGACGTTATTTCAGCGCAACGGTAGACCAATTTTTGAGCTTTTTGGAACACAGCTATCAAAGTCTTTGCCTATTGCCCGTTCTAGCTGATAGCGCGGTCATTATTGACGAGGTACACAGTTTCGACGGCCGGATGTTTGATTCTTTGGTGAGTTTCTTAGAAAACTTCGATATTCCCGTATTGTGCATGACAGCAACCTTACCTCCTTCTCGGCGGGAACGATTGAAAAAAGCTGGATTAACCGTTTATCCTACTGAAGCAGATCGCGATTTGTTACCCGATTTAGAAGAAAAGGAATGTCACCCTCGTTATTGTCTAGAACCTGTCGATAATTTTACTGCGGCTTTTGAGAAGGCTATTACTGCTTATCAACAAGGCGAACGAGTGTTATGGGTTGTGAATACGGTAGATCGATGTCTGGCGATCGCTCAAAAGCTCAAAAACGATCCGCGACTAAAAGAACTTAACGCGGAAGTTTTAACCTATCACAGTCGCTTTCGTCTGAAAGATCGCCAAAAAGTTCATGCCAAAACTATTGAAGCCTTTGCCTTAAAGAAAGAGCAAGATGAGAGGAAACCTGCGATCGCAGTTACAACTCAAGTTTGCGAAATGAGTTTGGATCTGGATGCAGATGTTCTAATAACCGAAGTTGCCCCCATTCCTTCTTTAGTTCAACGTTTTGGACGAGCAAATCGTCATTTAGCTAGAGGAAAAGGTTTTCGGGCAAGCCTTCATACTTACGAACCGCCAAAAAATCTACCTTATCAAAAAGATGAGTTAGAAATTGCCCAAAAATTTCTTCAGCAGTTAAGTCATGCCGAAGTCAGTCAGCGTCAATTTGCCGAAGCTTTAGAGCATTATTCACCACCCGAACGCGAGGCTGATGGCAGTTCGCGGTTTCTTGAAAGTGGTTATTATGCCATTCCTGGAAGTTTCCGCGATACAGATGAATTTTCTGTTCCTTGTATTCTGGATAAGGATTTAGAGGCTGTAAAAGCAATTCTCGACTCTACTGAAAAATATCGAAAAGAACCTTTCATTATCAATGTGCCGAAAAAATGGGTAAATCCCAAAGATTCCTATCCGAGTTGGTTGCCTAAATATCTAAGCGTAGCAACTTGGGAAGGGCATTACGACGAAGAAAGTGGATTTACAACCAAAACTGTTGAGGAGGTGAAACTTGGCTAAAACAAAAACCAAACAACCGACAGCGATCGATGTTCTAATCTTAGATTATCAACTAGCAGAATTGCCGTCATCCCAACATCGATCGGGATTGGCAGGACTGGTATTAATTATTCGTTGGTTACAAAGGCAACCGGAATTTCAGCAAAAGGTCGAGAATGGTGCTATTTGTCGGCTGACTCGTCTTGACGATCGAGGCGCAACTTTAGAGCTAAATAAAACAGGATTAGAGATACTTTTTGATGAGATTTATGCAGCAAGCCCTGAAGAACAAGAACGCAATCAACTACTGAAAAACCAACGAACCAAAGAAGTTATTCAGCCGTTACGGGAAGAAGAAAAAGAGGAAACCGATCCCAAGACTAATAAGAAGAAAACTAAAAAAGTTTATATTTACCCTGTGGTCGTTCCTAAAGGTTCATTTCTATCCGATTCGAGTTATGACAGCAGTTCTGATGGCAAAAATGGACTTTGGATTAAACTATGGCGAGATATGGTTTGGAGTATTTTGCGAGGAGTTCCTGCAACTCGTAAGCCTTTTGAAGCGAGAACCGAAGGACAGTATAACGAGGACGCGATTAAAGTTTGGCAACAGTTGATTCAGCCCGAAGAGTTTACCGTCGATTTACCTAGCACCTACTTTTTAGGAGCGCAAGCTAATAATGCTGAGAATACACCATTTAAAGACCGAGCTAGGTTTCAATTTCTATTACACTTCTGGTTATTCACGGCTCAAATTTATGTTCCCCAATTCATAGATAATGAAGGCAATAGAAACTTTGTTGGATATGCGATCGCGATTCCCGATGTCGCTTATTTGGAATGGTTTTGCGATGAATTACTAGATATTCTCAGCGATCGCGGTGTTGAAAAATCTGGTTATCGTCCCCGCGATTGCATCGTAGACTTAGCAATAGAAAGTGCTTTAGACACGATGAAACGATTGCGCGATCGCCTAACTCAAACGATAGGGGAAAAAACGGGAATTGCTTCAACTGTATTTGGAATTGATGTTATTCACACTGAGAAACAAGGAAATAACATCCGCTTGCTAAACGTTACCCGTATCGATCCAGAAGAAGCGATGTTGGATCGATACGCTCAAATTCGCGATAACTATTGGAGTCCTTTATTCCGAAAACAGCGATTGCTTAATTTAGTAAACCATTCGCCCTGGTATTCAGGGTTTGATTCGCTGCTTTGTACTCTTCCTTACGAGCTAATCACAGAGAATGAGTATTTTCAACATGACGTTCGAGAGGCATTTAATCACGAGGAATCTATTATGGCTGAAGAAATTGCTACCGTAGCTGAAGTTAATATCGAAAAACTGGTATTTCGATTAGTTGAGAATTATGTTCGGCGAAAATTGAAAGCAAAATATAACTTGGAATGGAAGGAGGAATGGAAACTTTCTGAGAAATCTACTAGCGACCAAAAAGAAGCTAGAAATAAATTGGGTTATGGAGACTACGCTGAGAAAAAAGCAAAAATTGCTAAATCGGCTTTTTTAGATGTGCGAAGTCGAACCGAAAAAATTGACTTCATTAACTATTTTGCCTCTTCTCTCTGTTCGGTTCCCCAATACATGAAATCTGACGACTATGTGAGCTTAACCAAGGCTCTCTACGACGATACAGATCGCATTCGGACTCTAACTCTACTCGCTCTTTCAGCCAACAGCTAATTAGTAATTTATTTGGAGATAAAACTCGTGAACAAAAATCTATTTGCTACCGTTTTAACCTATCCCGCTCCTAGCTCTAACTATCGGGGTGAAAGCGAAGAAAATCGCACGGTCTTACAAAAAATTGCCAAAGGCAAGCAAGAATATACAGTCATCAGCCCAGAATCGATGCGGAATGCTTTACGGGAGATGTTAATTGAGGCTGGAGTTGCTTGCAATCGAACTCGATTGCACGACCAAGATCAACTCGCAGTTGAATTTAAAGAATTTCCTAATGCAGAAAAATATGCCGATGATTTTCTTTTTGGCTTTATGGTAGCCGACAACGATGCTATTAAGAAATCCAAAGGTTTGCCATCTAAACGCGATAGTGTATTGCGAATGAATATGGCTGTGGCTTTAACTCCTTATCGATTTGATGCCACTTTTCATCAATCCCCTTTAAACGCTGGATCGAGTCCTTGGAAAAATTCTACTACTTCGGCTTTACTCCATCGAGAAGTGGCTCACACAGCCTATCAATATCCGTTTGCCTTGGCTTACTCGGATTGTAAAAATCGATCGGAATGGGTTAAAGCCTTAATTCAAGCGATCGCTCAACTGTCAGATGTAGCGGGAGGTCATGCCCGCAGCTATTACGAAATGGCTCCTAAAAGTATTATTGCTCGTCTGACACCCAATCTAGTAGCAGGTTACGATACCTATGGATTTAATGAAAAGGGCGAATTTCCCGAACTAGCAAGAATTAAAGCTAGCGATCTACCTGGCGATGAATTTTGGATTGGGGGTGAAATTGTGCGATCGCTTTCCCTTGAAATGCAGGAATATTTGGAAAATGAAGGCGTTCGACTTTACGAAAATCCTCAAAAACTTTTAGTCGATCTTGCTGATGAATTTCTAACTTCGGAGGCGTAGTCGATGGATTATCTTTGGCTTCGCATTCATGCGCCGTTTGCTGCTTTTCGAGGATTTCAAGCAGGGGTGTACCGCTCTACCAGTCCAGTTATGCCGCCTTCTGCTGCACTAGGTTTGGTGTTGAATTTGGCCGGAATTGAGATGAGAGATTATACTACTGTTCCCAATCTTTTAATTCGCGATGATGTACCTTGTTTGGAACTAGCGATCGCGACTTTACCAGATAGAAAAAGTGAAGTTTGTACCCTTTATCAACAACTCCACTCCTACCCAGTTGGCAACTCAGGCAAAGAGGATTTAAAGCCTCGAACTCACGGCGCAAAATACTGGATTACTCCTGTGAGGCGAGAATTGTTGGTGGGATTGGATATGATTTTAGGAGTACGAAGTAGTGAAGAATTATTATTAGAACGGGTTCGCCAAGGACTTAAAGGAGAACTCGATCGCCCTCGTTATGGTTTGCCGTTTGCGGGGGATAATAATTTCCTGTTCGATCGCATCGATATTCTCGATCGAGTTCCCGAAGCATTTTGGTACGTGCAGATGCAACCTGACGATCCGCCAATGCGCGGTTCTTATCGTCTAACCGTTGGCATCGATCGCGCTGATAATAGCAAAACGACTAGCTTTTTGTATGCGCCTGTGGAAGTAGCAACAAGCATTCCTCCCGATGAAGCTTGGACTTGGACACCTAGAAAACCAGTTACAGCTTAGTTAGTGCGATCGCCATTTCGTACCTTGAAAACTGAATAAATTTCCTTTCACTACCTTAGATGCCATAAGGTGTCGATCGCTAGGGAACGAGATAGTCTGCGGGTTCTCTAACTCCGGCGTGTTTCTACCTTAGATGCCCTAAAGCGTTGATCCCAGGTAATAGTGCAGCCAGATTTGAGGATACCACCGTGTTCCAACCTTAGATGCCATAAGGCGTTAATTCCTATTTTCATGCTTTTTTTTACAGGCGCAACATACACCCTCTGCCCTAGTTCGATCGCTTTTCAACTTCGCCTCACACAACTTACAACTCTGAGATCGGGTAGGTTTGTCGATCGATCCCATCGCTTCAATTTCTTGTATGGCTGGACTCTCTGATACTAAATCCGGTTTTAAAATGTCGTTTATTCTTGAGTCCGCGCAGGCGGACTTCGATTGTATAGCTGCGGTTTCAACCGCCAAGCTGTCGGCATTGTAGCAAGTCACCAGCGATCGCCATTTCGTGCCTGGAAAAAAGCGATCGCCCTACAATTAAAAACAGACTCACCAACACCATTTCAGTCATGACTCACCAACTATCTCCTCCCATAACTTCCCTTTACGATCGAGATTACTATCTGTGGCTGCAAGAGACTATTCAACAACTACAGGCAGGAGAACTCGATCGACTCGACATTTCAGCTTTAATTGAAGAGCTACAAGGAATGAGCAACAGCGAAAAAAACGCCTTAGAAAGTAACCTGAGAATTTTGCTGATGCACCTACTCAAATATCGCTACCAACCAGATAAACGCACCAATAGCTGGTTATTTACCATCAGAGAACATCGGAAGCGATTGCTTAAAGCCTTTGAAAAAAGTCCCAGTTTAAAACCCTACTACGAAATGGTTTTTGCTGAGTGTTACCAAGATGGCAGAGAATTAGCATCTGATGAAACCGGGTTATCTTTAGCAGCTTTGCCTAGTGAATCTCCTTTTACTTTGGAAGATACTTTAAATCCAGATTATTTACCCGATTGAACTAAAGTACGGCACCTTGAAAACCAAATATAGCGATCCTAAATCAGTTGTAATATTTCCGACTCCCCTCTCCCAACTCCCCCCTTACCAAGGGGGGACACAGGGGGGGTGGGAGAGGGGCTGGGGGTGAGGGCTGTTTGCTAAAACTGCACCTGGAAAATTAAATAAATTTCTTTATAACCCGGAAGAGTTTTTGCCTGGTTGACTGGCTAGATTAGTGGGCGAGTAACCCGAAATCAAACTTTTGTACTACTATGCAAGCGATCGATCTAGACTTAGAAACCTTAGCAGAACCCATCCAAGATACCCTCCGCGTTTGCGCCCTCCATGCCTTCGCTTACTGCCCTCGGCTCTTTTACCTCGAAGAAGTAGAAGAACTCTATACTCAAGATGCTGCTGTCTTTGCCGGACGGCGGTTACACGAAGAAATCGACAAGCAGGAAGACAAAGAATGGCTCGATCTCTATCTCGAAGACGAAATCTTGGGGTTACGAGGACGAGTTGACGCATTACGCACCCGCGACGGGGAAACCATTCCCTACGAACACAAGCGGGGACGTTGCTACCGAGATGAGAACAAGCAAGCTCAAGCTTGGGATAGCGATAAGCTCCAAATTCTCGCTTACTGCTGTCTGCTGGAAGCAGCCCTAGATATTACAGTTCGAGAAGGGAGAATCCGGTATCACGCCGACAACGTGTTGGTTCGCATTCCCTTAGATGATGCAGGGCGCAAATGGGTGAAAGATGCCATCCAACAAGCCAGGGAGTTGAGGCAGTCTCCCTATCGTCCTGCTGTCACCAACAACGAACATCTCTGTTCCCGGTGTTCTCTATCTTCTGTTTGCTTGCCCGAAGAGGCGCGACTTGCCCACAATAAAGAATGGCATCCCGTGCGTCTATTTCCTCAAGATGACGAAAGAGACGCGATTCACATCCTGGAACCAGGCACTAGGGTAGGGCGAACCGGAGAACAACTAAAAATTAGCCGCCGGAATGAAGCCGAAGAAAAAATTTCTATCGGGCAAGTTAGTCAAGTAGTTCTCCATAGTTTCTCCCAAATTTCTACCCAAGCCGTTCATTTTCTGGCTTACAAAGACATTGGCATTCACTTTGTCTCTGGCGGTGGGCGTTATATCGGCAGCGTGGATACTCGTCAGGGCAGCATTCAACGGCGCATCCGGCAGTATCAGGCTTTGAGTCAATCGGATTTTGGCCTCGAACTGGCCCAAAAACTAGTTAGTTGTCGGGGTGAGGGACAGCGTAAATTTCTCATGCGGGGAAAACAAAAGCTGAAGCTAGATGCTACTGAATTAGAGAAAGCAATTGCTCGAATGAAAGCGGTTCTCAAGCAAGTTGCTCGAGTTAAATCTCTTGACTCTTTATTGGGAATCGAGGGCAATTTAGCGGCGCTTTATTTTGGGGCATTACCGCAGGTATTAAATCCAGATATTCCCGATGCACTGCGATTTAACGGTCGAAATCGTCGCCCTCCTAAAGATCGCTTTAATGCTTTATTGAGCTTTGGTTACTCATTACTAATAAAGGATGTGATGAATGCCATCCTCACTGTTGGCTTAGAGCCAGTTTTGGGATTTTATCACCAACCTCGTACCCAAGCCCCACCGCTGGCACTGGATCTGATGGAGATTTTTCGCGTCCCTCTTGTGGATAAGCTGTTGTACATTTAAACTGTGATAATAGCATTGCCCTTGTTTTTGAGTTTTCGTCCCCACTTAATAATCAATCCTCCTTCATTTAAAAGCTGGTGCAACAAATATTCTAAATCTTCTATCGA
>JAHHHA010000054.1 GCA_019359615.1 Cyanosarcina radialis HA8281-LM2 | reverse complement strand
CCTGTTTTAAGGCTTTTTGTAATTTTTCTATTTGGGGTGGATGCAGATGATTTTTAGCTGGCATTTCAGTGATTATTTGAATAAATTAACCTTTAATTATACCCTATTTAAATGCTGAACAGCTTATCGGGTTTATGACTTTATTGACTACGTGGACGGGTCTGATTGTAACTTCAGCTTACACGTTTAAAGCCGAACAAAAATATCAAGGCTTTCGGCAACAGGAAACTGATTACTACCATATCACTCGTGCTTTGCTCGATTTCCCGAATCGAGATCCCGACCTTTTGAGAGAACAAGTCGATGAATATATCAGGCAGGTAGAAAACATTCGTCGATTTGCTTGGGGAATCGAAACTGGAAGTCCTCCATCCATTCTGTAGAGGTCGTTCGATAGAAACTAACTATGCCTAGTTTGAGGTCGCGCCTGCGGTATTGCTGGTGCAGTTGGCATCGATGGTGACTGCGATTAATAATACTTAATCGATCGCGATCGATTGCGTTCGATCGCACATTAACAGATAAAATCTGACTATATAAGTATGTAACTAAAACTAAAAAAGGGAATGCAACCCCTTTTCTCAGACTGTCGGCTAATTATTTTCTCTGCTAGCAGTTATTGCAGCAGGAGATTCTTTTCTCATATCAGTTTTCAAAAGAAACCCAACATTTCTGGGGTGTTGGGTTTCACTCCGTTCAATCCATTTGTTCTAACAGACTAACTTGACCGACAGCAAATCCTACTTGGGTGGCTAGCTGAGAAAATAGATCGATATCGGGTTTTTCCCAATGATGCGATCGATCGCATTGATGGGCAATTAACAAACCAAATAACCGATCGGTTTTTAAAATTGGTGCCACTAACTGGGCTTTCACGTCGAACTGCTCTAACATTTTGATGTAACATTCTGTGAAAGTCGGTTCTTCATAAATGTTATCGATCGCTCGCACGTAACCGTACTTATAACGTTCCATCTGCTGGTCTTTTAAGCAAGGATCGTCGATTTTAAGTTTGACGATTTGCGGCCAGCTAGCAGCCACCGATTCTGCTACCACGGTGGACTCTAAATAATCGGGATCGAGACTGTAAATAACTACGCGATCGGTTTTAATCGCTCGGCGAACTTCTTTAACCGCAATTTTCAGCAATTCTTCTAACGATAGAGTTTGCCTCAGTTTGAGAGTAATATCTCTGAGCAACTGCGCTCGCTCTACTTCTTTTTCCTGACTCTCTAAAAAATTGACTTGATCGATACTCAATCCGATTTGAAGCGCTAATCGAGCAAATAAATCGATTTCATCTGACTCCCAAACTCTAGCACCCGAACATTGATGGGCCATCATTAAACCCAGTAATTGCTCGTTTCTTAAAATCGGAGCGATTAAGTTAGCCTTAACGGCAAATTGTTCTAATAGTTTGATATGACAATCTGTTAAACCTGGTTCTTCATAAATATTATTGATACTGCGGATGCGTCCTTGCTTGTACATTTCGGCGTGCTGGTGGCGAAAACAAGGATCGTCGATTTTTAACCCGATAGTTTGCGCCCACTCTGGCGATACCGATTCTGCTACTACTGTTCCTTCCCAGTTGGTGGGGTTGAGGCTGTAAATCAAAACTCGATCGGTGGCTATAGTCCGCCGTACTTCTTTAACTGCGGTATTGAGTAAATCTTCTAAATACAGACATTGGCGCAACCTCAGGGCAATTTCTTTCAATACTTGCGAGGTGATGGAGGCTTCTACTTCTATGGCTGCTGGTAAGTAAGCTGAGGTGGGTTCGATAAATTGCCCCTGTTTGGTTAATCTAGCCACTGCCACATCGGCTGAGTGCAGTTTTTGGCGTTCTAATTCCTCAGCCGCCAGCGTCGCTGCTATCTGTTGGCGAGTTCGGGCGCGGTTAGCTAGATAAGCAGCAATTAACCCGATTAATAGCAAGGCAGCTACCACTGTCTCAATTATCAGCACCAGCGGCAGTTCTTGAGGTGGTTCGGAGGAATCATTGGCCGGTCGATCGGTTCGATCGGTTGCGGTTGAAGGGTTTTGGGCCCAGATCTCTCCATCGCTCGCACGAGCAGCACTTGTCTTATTTCCCCATCCTGGAGTTATAAAAATAGCGATCGCTAAAGCCAGCGCTTGAATCTGCCTGCTGATTTTTTGCCAACTAGGGCGAGTAGCTACTGAAGGCTCCACTTGTTGTTGGGAAAAAGCCGAATTAGGCTGCATATGAGTGTCTTATATATAAATATTAGTATAATGGTTTAATCGCCCGATAGTGGGTGCTGAAATTACTAAACAGGCAAACCAATTCGCAATTCCAATCGGTGGATGCTTCGACCTACCAGTGGTTATAGACCGCCGATATTTCTGAATCAATGGAAGCTTGAAACCTAAGAATTTCCGATCGTCCAATTGAATAGAGGCGAATTTTAGTTGCGAATTGACAATTGACAATTGTTTTGGTTAGTAGGCTGCCTATTAACTACCGACTACTAACTATTTAATCATCCATATGCGTTTGTCGCTCGGTCAACTCGTATACACTAGCTTCTCTGGTATGGGATTTAAAGCTTTGGCTAGTCCGCAGATCCCACCGGAGATCGAACGAGCTTTTGAAGAACGAATTGTTTCCCAATATTGGAATGCTTACAATCCTCCGGGATCTGGATATCGGGCTGCTTATTTGCATCAGATAACTCCAGAGCATACCCTGTTTGGTTGGGTATATAACGACGGCAAAGACGATATCGGACGCGGTGATGTGCCGTATTTTATTTGTTATTATTTGGCTGCCCCGCTGCTAGATTTCGAGTTAGAAAATATTTTTACTTGCTTGCATAAAGGACCGTTAACTGCGATCGACAGGCACAATTTTGCTGGTTCTTTAGATACTATAATAGTAAAAAACGTCACCGATTATCAACCCGTTCGTCCGGGAGTGGTGATTCCTGTTGCTGTCCGCAAGCACAGTTCGATGAATTTACTGCAAGCTGAAAGAATTGATATTTTTGTCCCATTACAAGAACTAGAGATCGCTAATAATTCTGGCGATCTGGGTTTGGAATATCAAATTAATAATCCGGGTAGTTCTCAAACTCATACAGTCGGAGAGGTAGAAATAATTGAAGGTCAAACTTTTACTAGCTCACCTTCACAACTAATTGAAGATATAGAGCCAACAGCAATAGAAATCATTGAAGGTAAAACTTTTACCACCTCACCTGCGCAATTAATTACCGAACGGATTAGAATTCAAGAAGTAGTTACTTCTAAAACTATCGATAAGATAGTTATTAATTCACCTGGCGATCGCCCAGTCAATAGTCGCATCAGATCCGAGGTGGTTGTAGATCCCAGATCTGGTGTGGCTAATTTGCCAGCAGCTAAGAGAACCCAACGATTGCTACTAATTGGGATTGCCGCTACAGCGATAGCTCTAGCCGCTTCAATTGCGGCGATCGTTCAGCAAGTGAAATTTACTCCCGATCGACCCCCAGCATCACCTACAGTCAGCCAGCCCAACTTTTATAAAACTTTTGCTGATGTTCCTAACGTTCCTCAAGGATTATTTTATTATGGGGGAGCCACAACTTTTGCCCCAGTTAGGTTTAGTAACTTAGCCTCAGCAATTAACCAGGCACATCCGCAATTTCAGTTGCGGTATGCCGAAAACATTGGCACTAACCCCGGTTCCGGTACGGCAATTGGGATGTTGCTTTCAGGGGAAGTCAGCTTCGTGCAGTCTTCTAGACCTTTAAAAGATCGAGAGTTAGAGCAAGCCAAAGCTCGCGGCTTTGAGTTAGTCGAAATCCCTGTAGCGATCGATGCCATTGTCTTTTATGTAAATCCGCAAGTAAAGATCCCCGGACTGAGTTTGTCGCAAGTAAAAGACATTTTCACGGGCAAAATTACTAACTGGCAGCAAGTAGGCGGGCCGGATTTAGCGATCGTTCCTTTTACCCGCGATCCAGAAACTAGCGGTACAGTAGATGTAGTGAAAATCAAAGTTTTAGCAGGAGGAGAATTCAGCCGGAACGTCCGAACAGTCAAAACCACCTCAGAATCTCTCCAGAAAGTCGCCCAAACTCCAGGCGGTATCGGTTTTGGTTCTGCGGCTCAGGTAGTCAATCAAAGAACTGTCTATCCTCTGGGCTTATCGATAGATAACAGCGACAGTTTTGTCTCTCCTGTAGTTGGTTATTATCCTCCGCTAGAGCCGATCGAAGCGGCTTTAATCAATGGTTATTATCCTTTAACCAGAAAACTATTTATAGTTCTTAAAAAAGATGGTAAGTCTGATGAACTAGCAGGCATTGCTTATGCTAATTTTTTGTTGAGCGCCCAAGGACAAAACCAGATCGATCGCGCTGGATTTATCCCGATTACATCGGATAAGTAGATCGTTTGTCAATCCCAAAAATTTGTGTTTAATCAAATTACCAATTAATAATTTTGCCTTATGAAATCAAGTGGGAATGCGGCCAAAACTTTTAGATTATTAAGTATCGGTCAAAGAGGAGTCGGAAAGACAGTATTTCTAGTAGGGAGCTATACCGAATTACATGGCGATCGCCCGCTGCCAGACTCGCAAAAATTATGGTTTGACTGCCACGATCGAGAAGCAAAATCGAATATTCAAAAAATCTTAAACTATATTACCGAAAACAATCAGTATCCGCCCCCAACGATGAAAATAACCGATTTCAGCTTCAGTTTGAAGCAGAAAAGCGCGTTGGGCGTTCAAACTTTATGTAATTTTATTTGGTCGGATATTCCTGGAGAAATTTGCGACAGTAAAAATCGCGAGTTCCGGCGGATGGTGCATGAATCTCAAGGCTGCTGCGTATTTATTGATGTTTACACCCTGGCTACAGATCGAAGTTATATCAAAACTATTGAAGACATTATGGAACAGGTGACGGCGATCGCTCACCTGGCGCATCTAAACGATTTAAAGTATCCTTTTGCCATTATCCTCACTAAGAGCGATTTAGTAGAAGCCGATCCGCCTACCCGCAAGAAAATTGAAGATTGTATGCGATCGCTCACCAGTCATTTGAGGTTTTTACGAGCCAATTATCAAAATTTCTACTCGTTTATTCCGATCGTTTGCATCAATGGGGCGTTTAAGCTCGAACCGCAAGGGGCAGCATCTCCCTTTTTGTGGTTGGTGACGGAGTTAAATAAAGCTTACAATCCTGGGTTGCTCAAAACTCTGATGCAATTTACCTCCCTGACAGCAGCAAGCAACGAGCGATCGGAATCGGCAGCAGAAGGCTCGATCGAGAGCGTATTTAAACCCGCATACAAAGGAGGCGACGGCCGATCCTCTGGTTTGATGTCTGTGCTATCTGCTCGCAAACATTTAGTAATTCCGGCTGCGATCGTTTTTTTGGGTTTAGCTGGGGCAGGAATTTTCTTCTTAGCTGGCAATGAGTCAACCAATTCGCAACGAGCGCAAAATCCCTTAAGCCGAGTAATTGCTTTCAGGCAAAACGGCGAACTAGACAAGGCTATAGCCGAGCTAGAAAAGTTGGTGGACCAAGAACCTAAAAAAGTGGAATGGCAATTTCAGCTAGCCGATCTCTACAGCCGCACGGCTCAATTTAACAAGGAAGAGGCCATATACGATCGCATCCTAGCTGAATACGAGAACCAGCCAGTGCAGCCGCAATATGAAGACTACATCCGCGCCTTGCTCGGCAAAGCTCAATTACGTAAAAGTCAGGGCGACCTCAAAACCGTAGAGGAGCTATTTGTTAAAGCCGAACAAGCCGCACCTAGTGAAAAACTCAAAGCCGAAATTCGAGAGTTAGCCCAAAAGACGCTGGAGCGATCGCCTCAGCCTTCTCCGTCACCATAAGGGAGAAAGGGGGAAAATGGATCTTTTCCCTTTTCCCTACTTCTGCAAAAGGTCTAATAGACATCTCCAGAAATTAAATTTAAAGGCAGGCAGGATGCCTACCTCACAAGAATTATTCGAGAGGTCTAATCTACTGGAGAATTTGCACCTCTGTGTTATTGGTAACAGTTTGATTTTTCTTGACTGCTATCAGTTCTGGCTTGCCGTCGCGATCGGAGTCGGCGATCGCAAAATCAAAATTATCAGTAGTTTCAGCCAGAGATGTGTTGGTTGGCGGCAAGATCTGTTGTTGGAACCCAGAAGCACCAGATAAAACCTCAACTGTAGTGCGACCAGTACCAGTTTGGTTCTTCTTAATTACTACCAGATCGGGAGTGCCGTCTCGATCCCAATCGAACGCGGCAAAATCAAAATTATCGCCAGTTGGTCCCAGAGATGTGGAAGTTGGTGCCAGAAGTCGTCTAGGTTTTTGTTGGAGTAACAAAGACTGACCTGAGTAGATCTCAACCGTGGTGCGACCAATACTAGTTTGATTCTTGTTGACCACTACCAGATCGGGAATGGTGTCTTTGTCCCAATCAGCTAAAGTGTAATCAAAATTATTGCCAATTATAGATGGCGACAGAGGAACATTCAAGCGCAGTGGCTGTTCTTGAAAGTTAGATTCACCAGATACCAACCTCACTTCGGTATTTCCCGTGCTGTTTTTTTGGATAGCTACTAGATCTGGTTTTCCTCCATTATTGAGATCGGCGGCGGCAAAGTTGAAGTCGCGATCGAGAATTTGACCGAAGCCTGTTCCCGTTTGTAGGTTAAATCGTTGGAAGTTAGAACTAGCAGATATGCCGTGTAACTCTAACCTGCCAGTTCCAGTTTGGTTCTTTTTAATCGCTACTAAATCGGCTTGGCGATCGCCATCTAGATCCGTCATGCTAAAGGCAAAATTATCGCCAGTTTCACCCAGGACTGTTCCCGTTTGCACGATAAATTGTTGGAAGCCAGAAGCGGCTGATAAAACGCGGATCTCCGTCTTGCGAGTTCCAGTGCGTTTCTTTTGAATCGCTACTAAATCTGGTCGGCGATCGCCATCGACATCGGCCATGCTAAAGGCAAAATTGTCGCCTACTTGAGGCAGTGGTAAGAAAGCGGCATTAAAGTTAATTGTTTGGAAGTTAGTCTTCCCCGGTAAAACGTGTAACTGCAACCTTCCAGTTGAAGTTTGGCTTTTTTTAAACCCCACTAAATCTGGCTTTCCGTCTAGATCTGCATCTGCGATCGTGAAGTCAAAGTTATCTCCGGTTTCGCCCAGTCCCGTTCCCGTTTGCACGATAAATTGTTGAAAGTTAGAAGCACCAGATAGAACGTGTAACTCTGTCCGGCGAGTTCCAGTTTGGCTCTTTTTAACCGCTACCAAATCTAATCGGCGATCGCCATTCATGTCTGCCATAGCAAAGGTAAAATTATCGCCAGTTTCAGACAGCGCTGTTCCCGTTTGCACGATGAATCGTTGGAAGTTAGAAGCGGCTGATAAAACGTGTACCTCTGTGCGGCCAGTTCCAGTTTGCTGCTTTTTAACGATGACTAAATCCGGTCTGCCATCTAGATCTACATCTGCCATGGTAAACTCAAATTGCCGAACGGGAAGCAGAGGTAAAGCCGTAGGAGTTTGCAAGATAGAAGTAGAAAATATTTGAGTCGCAGTTTGAGCGATCGCCGTCGAGGGCGCTAACGTCAAAGCTAAGGTCAATAATCTCAGAGTAGAAGTTTTACTCAACATATATATAAATCCAAAATGGGTTGTTTTTGAATCTGAAAGCGGTGAATTTGTCGTGGACTTATTCCATTTCAGATGACACCATCTTAAAAATTACCTATGAGTAAAAACATCTCGAAAAGGTGAGAATTTATACCTCAACTTAATTCGTACATCGGCTATAACTTTCGTTGAGATTGCGATCGAGCGGTGTTAGGTTCACTCCGTACCCTACGGGAAGGCTGCGCCTACAACCCAACCTACAGCTATTGCTTTTGACTTTTGACTTTTGACTTCCGCGCAGCGGTACTAGCTTGCACCAAGCAGGGGGGACAGCCCAGAGGGCTATCCCACAAGAATGTACTTCAGTTAATTGGAGAATTACCAAATTTTCCTACATTGCCATCAAATCTCTTGGATGGCTTTCCGACGACTCTCTAAAATCTGACTGAGTTCGCGGGCAAAACTGGGCTGGCGTTCCAACATTCGATCGACCACCGCCACCGAAATCCTCATGACCTCTAAGTCATTAATGGCAGTAATGGAAACCGGACTGGGTTCTCTAGTTAACAAAGTCATTTCGCCAAAAAACTCGCCAGCTTGAAGGGGCAAAACCTCGCGTTCGAGTCCCAGCGAGTCTCTGGTCTTCATCACCGCCTGACCGGAAACGATCGCAAAAAAAGCCCGATCTGTACTTCCTTGCTTGACGACGATCTCTCCAGCCCCAAAGTGTTGGAGGGCGATATCTTCGGATAAAACCGAGAGATTTTCCGGTTTATCCAAGGGAACAAAATTCGGTAAAGATTGCCAACTCTCGGCGAATTTTTTTTCAGTTCCTTGAGCGTTAGAAGTCGGGCCGTGGAAGTGGTAAAGAGTGCGAATCGGAAAAGGAATGCTCAAATGGTGGCGCTGGGCGGCATACCAAATTCGAGTGACAAAGCGATCGCGAATCTCTTCTAAAGCGCCGTAGTCATGAATAAAAAACTTCACCTCGTAGGTAATCGCAAAATCATCATAGGAAATGGTAAAAATTTCGGGTAACGGTTCGGTCAAGATCCCTTGAGTTTCTAAAGCTGTAGCTAGTAACACCTGCTTGGCTAAATTCGGCGGATCTTTGTACGAAAAACCGACCCGGATGCGTTCGGCGTGGATGGACAGGGGACGGCTAAAGTTGCGAATGACCTCACTGCCCATCATCTTATGGGGAACGATCGCCATTTCTCGTTCTAAGGTTTGCAGGCGAACGGCCCGCCAGTTAATGTCGATTACTTGACCGACTAAATCTCCTACCCGCAGCCAGTCGCCGACGGCAAAAGGACGCTCGAACAGCAGGGCAATTCCAGACATGATGCTGCCGAGGGTATCTTGCAGGGCTAAACCGATGACGATCGAACTGACTCCCAAAGCTGTGACTACGCCAGCTAAATCTGCTTTCCAAACGGTTGCTAAGACGATTGCTGCCCCTACCAATACCAGAAATAAACGGGCAAGCTCGATCGATAATTTAGGCACTCTGGCCCGCCAAGTATCGCCTTTGGCTTGGGCGAATAAAATCGTATTGAACAGCGATAGAGCGGCATGAATAATACAAAGCCAAAACAGCGTCTCGATACTTTTAACTAGTTCGTGACTGCCAGGTAGTTGCAAAACGTGGCGGACGAACAATAAAAAAGCTAAGACTGGCAAGACTAAATTTCTGACTGCTTTTAAAGTAGCTGCCAGAGGTTGGCCGCGATGTTGCTGCCAGTAGGTCAATTCTCCCAAGACGATCGCTAGCAAGGGAAAACCAATAATTAATGCGATCGCCCAGATTAAAGCCTCGCTGAAGGAAGATTGATTCATAAGATCGATCGCGCAGATTCAAAATTTTGATTTATAACGCAGATGGACGGCAGATAAACGCAGATGATTTATCGATTTATGTTAGGGATCTATAATGGATGACTACTGCCAGATAAATAATTTAATCGCCATGCTTTCAGCGGTTCTTTGTCATTATCTGGTGTGACTTTTACCGCCTCAAATTCGTGGAGATCCTGGAGGCGATAGTACACCAGATCGGATACCAAAATTTCTCCTGGAGAACTGGCAGATTTCAAAGCACTAGCTTCATTAATAGTGTCGCCCCAAACATCGTAAACAAATTTGTTCCTGCCCACAATTCCCGCTACAATATCGCCTGCGTTCACCCCGATGCTAATATTGAGGTGAAATCCTCGTTCGCGATTGAAACGACGGACGATCGCTACCATTTCTACGGCAAAATCGACGGCTCGCTTGTCGGGATCGAGATAGGGAATCGAAAGCCCACAAACGGCAATGTAACTATCGCCGCTGGTTTTAATCTTCTCTAAGCTGTAACGAGCCGCAGCCTCGTCAAATGCCGTTACTAAATCGTTGAGTATGGTAACGGTTTCATAAGCAGTTAATTCTTCTGCGATCGCCGAAAATCCTATTAGATCGGAAACCAAAACCGCCACATTAGAAATGTTTTCAGCGATGTTTTTTTCCCCTTTCTTGAGCCGTTTGACGATCGCTGGGGGAAAGATGCTTAAAAGTATTTGTTCGTTTTCTTGATTTTTTTGCTCTACTAGATGAGTTTGCTCTCGCAAGCTGCCTACCATTTCGTTAAAAGACTTAGCTAATTCTCCTAACTCATCGTCGCTATCTAAAGGGGCGATCGCATCTAATTGTCCGCCTTTAACTTGACGGGAAGCGGCAATCAATTGATTGACAGGTTTGACAAATAAATAAGCCAATCCCATTGCTAAGAGAGTAACTAAAAGCATCAAGAAGGTAGTCCAAATTAACAATCGATCTCTAAAAGAATAAATGGGCGCGTATGCTTCATCTAAGTCGATTTCTGACAAAATCGCCCAATCTAAACCCTCAATCTCGACTGGGGCGTAGGAACTTAACACCGGAATATCGCGGTAATCTCTGATAATTTGCGTTCCCCGCTGGCCCGTTAAAGCCTTTTCTACCGCCTCCGTTTGGACTTTCTGTTGCAGAATCGATGTTTTGTATTGGCGAATGCGATCGATCGTTGTAGTATCTGTCCCTATAGAGCGCAAGTTTTGCAAATAAGCTTCTGGCGTTTCAATTAACGAACGAGAAACCGATCGCATTAAATAATCTCGCCCGACTAAATAGGTTTCGCCTGTTTTCCCCAGTCCATCTGTTTCCCAGTTGCGGTTTCCCGTCATGACGTTATCGAGTTCGTTAACTGGTAACTGTATTGCCAGCACTCCCACAAATTGAGAGCGATCGAAAATGGGAGTGGCAATAAAGGCAGCGGGTGCGCCGTAAGAAGGAATGTAAGCTTCAAAATCGATAATTCTGGCATAGTTTTTTTCTTTAGATCGCCGTACCATAGCCACCAATCGAGCCAGATTGCTTTCGTTGTAAGGACCAGTAGTTAAATTGGTAGTGAAATCTGTCTCTTTGTAAACGGTATAAACTATATTTCCTTGGGGGTCGATTAAAAATAGATCGTAGTAGCCAAATTTATCGATGATGCTCCGAAAAATCGGCTGATAGCGAGCGTGAACTTGACTGTAATTGCTACCATCTTTGGCAGCATTTAAAGCTTCTTTTTTACCGACAGGGTTGGGATTGTTAGCAATATAATGATATTGCAGGTAAGTAGATGATTTAGTTTGCGGCAAGAACGCGGGCACAACTGGAGTACCTGGTTCTGCTTTAGCTAACCTGGGGATAAATTCTTGCTGGTAATAGGCATTTACCTTAGTTGTCAATTCCGGTGAAACTTCAACCGTTTCTAGCTGACGATAGGCTGTAGTAAATTCTTCGATCGCTAATACGACTGAGGGCGTTTCGCTTAAAGTTTCAATATGATTGCGAATGGTGCGGAAATAAGATTCAATTTGATAAGCTTTAGATGTTCGCAAACTAGTTAGCTGACCGAATGCCCGCTCTGTTAAATTAGATTGTCCGCTGCGATATCCCAAATAAGCAGTTACTAAAATCGAGCAACTACTAACTGTTAGCAACATGACGATGAGTTTTGATTTGATACTGAGCCGATTGAGCGATCGCATTGTGAATTATGAATGATGAATGCTGAATTATAAAACGATCGTATTCATCAATGAAGAGTGGTAAAATAGAAATATTCGCGTATTTTTACGGGCAATAGATCGGATGTATCCACTACGTCGATTTAGAATTATTTGTTCGCTCGGCAGTATTCTAAAGCACAAATTTACGCCAGATTGTATTCATTCTGACAATTTATCTAACGGGATTAGATGGTGGTGGCGGTGCGTTACGCTGCGCTAACACACCCTACATTTGGAGGCTTTGCGTAAGTCCTAACGAAAAGAAAAGCGATGCCCCTAATCATAGCAAATCCGGGTTTTAAAACCCCAAAACCAGCCCTCACCCCCAGCCCCTCTCCCACCTCACCCTGCCCTCTCCTACGAGGAGAGGGTAAAGGAAGTTTCTGTTATCTGAGGGGTGTCGGAGACTGGGTGAGGGAAACCTGCTTTTGCTAAGCGGATTTGATATCAAAAGCGATCGCTCGAACTCTCCATCTAGATCCCAATTAGCCAATAGGCCTCTTGCATAAGTCGATAACTCATCAAAATCATCTGCGTTTATCTGCGTTCATCTGCTGTTCATCTGCGTTATAAATCTAATATTTGGATTTTTTCAAGAGAGGTCTAATGATGTCGCGTTAATTTCACGATTGGGTCGATCGTCGCAGTTGCTTTTGCCGCGCGATCGCAGCTTTTTGTTTAGCGGCCCGATCGCTCGCTGCTGTTAAGGAATATTTCCGATCTTGTTTCTGACTCAAATGGGTAGCGAGGGCGCTGACAGTCGGATATTTAAACATATCCACGATCGAAAGATCTTGTTGCAATTTTTCTTGCAGTTGACCGTGTACCTGACCGACTAAGAGCGAATGACCGCCTAAATCGAAGAAATTATCTTCGATCCCGACTTTTTCGACTTGTAAAACTGTTTGCCAAATTTGGGCGACGACCTGTTCTACCTCAGTTTTTGGAGGGATATAATCGCGATCGCGGTGGCGATAACTTTCTGGTGAAGGCAGGGCGCGGCGATCGATTTTGCCATTGGCTGTTAGAGGCAGTCGCTCTAAGATTAAGAAATCGTTAGGAATTGCATATTCGGGGAGTTTGGCGATCAAAAATTCCTGTAATTGTGGCAGTAACTCTGCTGTCAAACTGGTTTGTAATGGGTTATTAGCGTATTGGTGCCAATCGATCGGCAAGTTATCGGAAATATTTGACTCATCCAAAATCCGGCTAGCAAAAACAGCTTTGCCCTCACCCCGCCCTAGCGGGCACCCCTCTCCCAAGCTTGGGAGAGGGGATGGGGGTGAGGGCTGATTTTCCGGGTTTATCGAACCGGATTTATTATCAAAGACGCGGGAACGCGCAGATGAGGAAGTCGTAGCTAGAAAAAAGGCATCATAACAACCAAGTTTCTGCGATCGAGTAATATCGATTTGGTAGGGTAATTGGCTGCTTAATGCCCAAATATCTTCCGGATCGATACCTGCTGGCAAATCGCGCGAATTCCGAAACTCCCCTACCGTCGCTGTATCTTCTGCTGCTGCCAACCATAGCAAAATCGCTAAATCCTCAACCGTCCGACTGTTGGGAATTCCAGTAATTGCTAACTCTTGAGGTTGAGTTTCTTGCAACAAGCGCTCTAAAGAGGCTAAAGTTAAACCTTCTGTTTCCCAGTCGAGGGAGGAATGCCAAGAGGGGCGATCGCAATTTTCCCCAACGTGGAGGATGACATCGTAGCGAAACTTGTTCAGTTCGTTATGAGTATGACCCCGTTGCAGCAAGATTTCTACGCGACTAATTCTGGGGAGGCGCTGTGGTAAAACCTGAAAAAAGGCTGGAGAAACTGCTAGTTGTTTTTCCTCAAAAACTTGTTTTCGCACCCTTTGCTGCAATTCGGCACGAGTTAAATCGTCTGAGGCGCGATATAGCTGTACCGAGGCATGAAATGCTTCTAATAATTCCAGATGGCGGATATCTCCTAAGAAGATGAAACCTCCATCATCTACCTTGCTAACTGCTTGCTCTAAAACATCGATGAGATGCTCTACATTCGGGAAATATTGAACTACCGAAACAATTAAAACTGCATCGCAGCTTTTAGCTTCTACTCCAGTTAAATTACCTGCTTCTCCTTCTTCTAACTGCACCTCTGGCATTTGAGATTGAATGCTTTGCAGTTGTTGGCGCAAGACTTCCAAAGCATTAAGCGATCGATCTATAGCCCGATACTTTTGACAGTGAGGAGCAATGCGAAGTAGCATCAATCCCGAACCGCAACCAATTTCTAAAACTTTAGTCGGTTTTAAAGCTAAAATTCGTTCGGCTGTTTGGTTTATCCACTCTTGCACCTCAACATCTAGCATCGGCAATCCGGTATAGCTGCTGTGCCAGCCTTCGATATGAAATCCATCTTGCCGATCGGGATCTTTTTCTTGATAGAGTTCGTTAAATACCCTCTGCCATTGCTGAAGTTGGCGATGGTTTAATTCTGTATTTGGAGTCTGGCTGTTGGGGACGATGTAGGCGACTAAACGATCGCTTGCAGCTAAAACTACAGCTTCTCCTACTCCCTGGTGTTGTCTTAAAGCTGCCTCGATTTCCTCTAATTCAATCCTAAACCCCCGAATCTTCACTTGAAAATCTGCCCGACCGAGAAACTCGATATTTCCATCTTTGAGGTAGCGGGCTAAATCTCCTGTCTTATACAATCTGCTTCCAGGTTCTTGGCTGTGAGGGTGGGGTATAAACTTAGCAGCGGTTAAATCTGGCATCTGGTAGTAACCCCTAGCTAAACCCGCTCCACCAATGTATACTTCTCCGATCGCCCCCATCGGTAAAAGTTGTAAATTAGCATCCAAAATGTAGATTTCTGTACCTGGAAAAGCAGAACCGATGGGAACTTGGCGATCGCTTTGCCATTTACCGCTTTCTCCGACAAAATAGGTACTATCGATCGTGGCTTCGCTGACTCCATAGGAATTAATTAACCGAGTATTCGCCCCACAAAACCGTTTGACCTGCTGATAATCTTCGATCTGCCAAGTATCGGAACCAGCAACTAGCAATCTCATAAAATCTAGAGATGACCCAGTTGGTTGCAGGTAAGAGACTAAATTCATCAGCACCGCTGGCACGAATTCAGCGCAATTTACCCCTTCTTGCCGCATCAGCGAGTAGAGTTCTCTCGGCGAAAGTAAAAATTCTCTCGGACAAATAACTAACTTGCTGCCAGTAGCTAAAGCCCTTACCCAGTCTCCGGTAAAGACATCGAAAGATAAACTAGCCATTTGCAGGTGACAGTCGCTAGGCTGCAAAGAGTAAGCTTCTTTCCAAGCGAGATAAGCATTCAGCAAACTACCGTGAGTAACCATTACCCCCTTGGGTTTGCCAGTCGAACCAGAAGTGTAAATGAGGTAGGCTAATCGATCCTTAGCAAAAGCAGGCTTCCACGACCCACCTCCGGCTCCCCTCTCCCAAGCTTGGGAGAGGGGTTGGGGGTGAGGGCTGACTGCTAGATTTTTTAAACCGGATTTGATATCAGATTTCTGCAAGTCTGCATCGGCGGACTTCGTTTGTATAGCCGCGAATTCGTTCGCCAGGGTAAATTCTCCTAAGCTATCTAGGCAAACTATCCCCTCTTTACCTACCAGAGTGGAAATCTTCGGGGCTAAATCCGTACTCGTCAGCCAGATAGATAGCTGAGTTTCGGCTAAAATGCCTTCAATTCGCCCGCGACCGTAGACTGGATCTAGAGGCACGTAAGCCCCTCCAGCCTTCAGCACTGCCAGAACTGCCACGATCGCCTCTAAAGAACGATTTAGATAAATTCCGACTAATACTTCAGATTTCACGCCCAATTCTTGCAAATACGCCCCTAATCGCTCGGCTCTATTGTCTAACTCGCTATAAGTCAGTCGTTCTCCATTACAGACGACTGCGATCGCCTCTGGTGTCTTTTCTACCTGCCGTTCAAATAACTGGTGGATACAGGGATAATTCTCCCCATCTCCCCATCTCCCCATCTCCCCATCTCCCAACACCTGCTGGCTTTCTCGTTCTCCTAACAGCGGTAAATCTGAAATCCTCGCTTCAGGATTTGCCACTATCCCCTCAAGCAAGTTCTGCCAATGCCCCAGCATGGGAGCGATCGTTTCGGCATCGAACAGGTCGGTATTATATTCAAAGGTAGCCGTGAAGGTAGTCGCAGTTTGAGCGATCGACAAACTCAGGTCGAATTGCGCCGTTTCCGTCTCAATCTCGCAAGCGATCGCTTTCAAACCTCCAATATCGGGCAATGGGGGCGAATTTTGGTAATTAAACATTACCTGGAATAACGGAGTGCGGCTTAAATCTCTTTCTGGCTGGATGGCTTCTACCAAGCGATCGAACGGTAAATCTTGATGGGCGTAGGCTTCTAGAGCAACTCGACGTACTCTAGCTAATAACTCCCCAAAAGTAGGATTGCCAGCCAAATTAGCTCTTAATACCAAGGTATTGGCAAAAAATCCGATGACTTCTGCCAACTCTCTGCGGTTGCGATTGGCAATCGCGGTACCAATGGGAATATCTTCGGCTCCCGTATAGCGATAGAGAAATGTCTCAAATGCTGCCAGTAACAGCATAAATGGGGTAACTTGGCGTTCTTCGGCCAACTTTTTGAGTTGTTGAGTTAGTTGAGGCGATATTTCTAGAGATCGGTGCGCCCCGCGAGTAGTTTGAATTGGGGGTCGGCTGCGATCGGTCGGCAATCTTAATATGGGGGGAAGATCTGCTAATTGCTGTTTCCAGTAGCTAAGCTGAGTATTTAAAACCTCTCCTGAGAGCCATTCTTGCTGCCAGCGAACGAAATCTCGATACTGAAAGGGCAATTGGGAAATTGCGGTTTCAGGGTGTTGGTAAAATTTAGCGATTTCTTGCAGCAGCACCTCTACCGACCAACCATCAGCAATAATGTGGTGCAGAGTGATTAATAAGATATGCTCTGTAGCTGCTAAGCGCAGTAATTTGGCTCTAATTAAAGGTAAGCAATTTAAATTGAAACTTATTTGACTTTCTTGAGTCGCTAATTGCTTAACTGTCAGATCTCGTTCGGAAGCGGTTAAATGCGCTAGATCGATCGCTGGCAAGTTAATTTCAACCGCAGGACTAATTACTTGTACGGGTTGACCGTTAAGATTATCGAACTTAGTTCTGAGAGTCTGATGGCGTTGGACGACGGCTTGCAAACTTTGCTCTAAGAGAGCAACATTCAACTCTCCTTGCAGGCGAACCCCAAAGGCAATGTTATAAGCTGGGTTGCCAGGTTCGAGTCGATCGAGAAACCACAACCTTTGCTGGGCAAAAGACAGGGGATATTCGCTGATGGTTTCGGCGCTACCCCGGATAGAACCGATACCAAATCCGCTCAGCAAAACCAGGTTTCCCTCACCCGGCCTCCGGCTCCCCTCTCCCAAGTTGGGAGAGGGGTTGGGGGTGAGGGCTGGATTTAAGGCTTTAAAAACCGGATTTGATAGGACTGTAGTTGCAGGTGTTTGAGTCAGGCGATCGAGAATTTCCTCGACTAGCTTACCAAAACTCATACCTTCAAATAATTCGGCGATCGCAATTTCTACCCCAAAATCTGACTCGATCTGATGCTTCAACTCAAAAGCTTTAAGAGAATCCAACCCCAAACCGAGCAAAGACTGTTCTTCATCTACTGTGCCTTTCCCCCCCCTGCCCTCGCAGGGAAGGGGGGTAGGGGGGTTAGGTCTGCCCAAATTAAGAATTCGAGCGAATTGCTGTTCGAGATAAGATGCGAGTAAGTGCGATCGCGTTTCTGGTGCTGTAGCTAAAAGTTCTTCGCGGTTCAGACTGGTAACTTCACGGCGATCGAAACTAGCGGTTTCTAAAATACTGCTGCCTAAAACTTCTAACTCCCCAGCCAGAAATCGATCGCGACAAGCGCGGCGCTGGATCTTACCGCTAGAGGTTTTAGGAATAGTTCCCGGTTGGATTAAAATAACTGCGTGGGGTTGGATTTCGTGTTCTTGAGCGATCGCTTCCCGAATAGATTTAGTCACTTCATCGACATCGGCCTGAGAGCGAAATTCTAACTCTTGCACCACAACTAGACTTTCTTCCCCATCTACATCTACAGCAAAAGCCGCACCACACCCCGATCGCAATTCCCGATGGCTGCTCTCTGCCGTTAGTTCGATATCTTGAGGATAAAGATTTCGACCGCGAACGATCAGTAAATCCTTCAATCTCCCAGTAACGAAGAGTTCCCCATCCTCATCTAAAAAGCCTAAGTCCCCAGTTCGTAAATAAGTCCCCCTTTTTAAGGGGGATTTAGGGGGATCTGCCTTTTCAGACAAAATCTGCTTAGCCTCACCTGGTTTGCCCTCACCCCGCCCTAGCGGGCACCCCTCTCCCAAGCTTGGGAGAGGGGACGGGGGTGAGGGCTGGATTTCGAGGTCGATCGAACCGGATTCGATCTCAGACAAACAAGCCTCAAAAATCTCTTTAGTCTCTTCCGAGCGATTCCAGTAACCTCGACCGATACTAGCTCCTGTTACCCAAATTTCTCCAATTTGATCGGGCAAACAACGAGCCAACGTTTCAGGATTGACGATCGCGATTTCTCGATCTGGTAATGTTTGACCGCAACCGACTAGGGTAGAACTTACGGAAGTCCCCCTTTTTAAGGGGGATTTAGGGGGATCGTCTTCGGCTGAGGCGATCGCTCGATTCTGTTCTAGTGCGGTTTTTTGGCAAGTTTTAGTTACAGGTAAATTAGCTTTCCTACCCCCAGAAACCATTAAAGTTGCTTCTGCCATGCCGTAACAGGGATAAAAAGCCTCTTTTTTAAACCCGCAGTCGGCAAAAGTTTCAGCAAACCGTTCTAAAGTCTGGTGTCGAATTGGTTCTGCACCATTAAATGCTACGCTCCAACTGCTCAAGTCGAGAGTTTCCCGTTGTGCGGGGGTAATTTTCTCCACGCACAGTTCGTAAGCAAAATTAGGAGCGCCACTAGTAGTTCCTCGATACTTAGAAATCGCTTGCAGCCACAGATAAGGGCGCTGTAAAAAAGCCGTTGGCGGCATCAAGATACAAGGGAAACCACCATACAAAGGTTGCAATATGCCTCCAATCAGTCCCATGTCGTGATACATCGGCAACCAAGAGACAAATTTACTACTAGGGGAATGCTCCATCATCTGGTAAGTCATGGCGGCGTTGTCCATCAGATTGCCATGAGCGAGCATGACTCCTTTGGGCGTTCCCGTAGAACCAGAAGTGTATTGCAAAAAGGCTAAAGTATCCCCATCGATCGCGGGTCGTTCCCAAGCAGCGACGATGCCTTCATCTAAGTCGTCAGTTGTCAACCACCGGATTTGACCTCTCCCCTGCGAGAGGAGGGGCTTCACCCCCTTCCCTTGCAGGGAAGGGGGCAGGGGGTTAGGTTTATCTTCTACTTCTCGATCGAGGAGCGATCGCAATTTGGGCAAAGTAGCTGTAGTTGTCAGTGCCACTGCTGCACCTGCATCTTCAACTATGGCCTGAATTCTCGGAGTGTTGCGACGGTTGCGGGGCGGATAAGCTGGAACTGCTACTACTTCGGCATAGAGACAGCCAAAAAAAGCCGCTAAGTAATCCAATCCTGGCGGGTAAAGCAATAAAGCTCTTTCTCCCTTCATCCCCAAGGCTTGCAATCGAGCCGCGATCGAGCGGCTGCGAAGATCTAATTCAGCATAAGTGAGGCTGGTTGTTTCAGTTTCTCCATCTACCAAGAAAGTAAAAGCTAGCTGTTCCGGTTGGGATGCTGCCCTAAAATGCAGTAAATCCACTACAGTAGGCATCTCCAACAATTCTTGTGGGGTAGGCATCCTGCCTGCCCTCGATCTTAATTCCTGTAGATCTCTAGTAGAAGCATCGCTGGGGATGTGTCGCCGATCGTTCGCAAATTGAGTCATTGTCAAAGAGGTGGGGCAACGAGCTAAGTAAAAGGCTAAATCTTATTCTGTCACCGGGTTCGAGCGCGACAGCCTGCAAACACTATTGCAAGTCATTTTCACTAACAAGAAACCACATTAAAGTAATGACCCTACTATTGGCAAGTATTATTAGATAATTATTAGCAATAATTTGGCTTCTATTGTCAAGATTACACCGGAGTTGGTGCCGTTAAATTGGCTCTGAGAGCTAAATATAGCGAAAAATTTGGAGCAAATATCGTCAATAAAACCTTAAAAATATCTAATAACATTTTTCAATATAACTGCTTGACAATGGCAACTGTCATGTCATAAGGTACAAAAATCTGCAAATAATTTGCAATAAATTTGGGATAAGCGATACGTGCTACCCCACAGGCTAGCGCCAACGCCACCCCGAATAGATAGTCTTTCATGGTGTGAAAACAACGGGTGAAACTACAGCAACTCTTTCCCAGCCTGTTGCTGACAGGCTCATTTTGCGTATTAGCGGCTCGACCCGCATTCGCTCAGGTCGTCCAAGTGACGGCGGTGCAACTAAAGCCGACTGCGAACGGTTTAGAATTAGTCGTGCAGACAGCCGATGGCTCGAAGCCTCAAGTCCTGACATCGACGGCTGAAAAAACGGTAATTGCCGATATTCCTAACGCTCAACTCAATCTAGCTGAAGGCAA
Organism: Cyanosarcina radialis HA8281-LM2; assembly: GCA_019359615.1. Classification (GTDB taxonomy): domain Bacteria; phylum Cyanobacteriota; class Cyanobacteriia; order Cyanobacteriales; family CCAP-1448; genus Cyanosarcina; species Cyanosarcina radialis. The sequence goes on along the minus strand of JAHHHA010000054.1, from coordinate 9,138 downwards.
CGAGTTTCGTGCCAGCAATCCCGCTGGAGGGATCGCCGAGGTTACAGCAGTCAATTCCACTGCCAACAGCATTCAAATTCGAGTCACCGGGGTAGCAAACGCCCCCACAGTAGCAATTGCTGAAAGTACCGAACCAGGACTAGTTCTGAGCTTGCAACCTCAAGCCGAATCGGCTCAAACGCCGACCACTCCAGAGGAAGAGCCACTAGAAATCGTGGTCACGGCGACTCGTACTGAAGAGGCGATAACCAACGTCCCGCGCTCGGTAACTGTGATTAATCGGGAGGAACTTCAGCAACAGGTCCAAATTTCCAACACCCGCAGCTTAATCGACATTCTCCCCAAAGTAGTTCCTGGGTTTAGCGTCCCAACTGAAACCCCAATTCTCAATAGCTCGTCCGGCTTGCGAGGGCGTTTCCCCCTGGTACTAATCGATGGCGTACCGATCAAATCTAACAACTTTACCAGCCAAGCGAGAGATTTAAGCACCATCGATCCGAGTTCTATAGAACGGATCGAGATCGTGCGGGGGCCGACAGCAACTTATGGCGATGGCGGCACTGGTGGAGTCATCAACATCATCACCCGCAGACCGAGCGAAGGTAAGGTTACTTCTAGCTTAGAAGTCGGGGTAAGCGGCAGTGCGGTAGATGGCAACTTCTTTTCCGACCGCAGCCCTGGCTATAACTTTCAATATGGCATCTCAGGGACGGAAGGCAGTTTTGACTACACGATTTCCCTAGCCCGCAGTGAAGTTGGCAGCTATTTCGATGCCGAAGGCGACCTCATCCCCAACGATGACAGCGATATTACTGGCTTAAATGTCCTGACTAAGTTTGGCATCAACTTTGATGACCAGCAGCGTCTAGAACTGACACTCAATCACCAAAACAATCAAAGAGACAGCTACTTTATTTCCGATCCCAGCATCTTCGACATTCCAGGCATCCAAAAAGCCAGAGCGCTGGAAACCCCAGTACCTCAATATATTGGGGCGGAAGGTCCCGAAGATTTAACCACCGTAGTCAATCTCAACTATACCAACAACAACCTGTGGGGTAGTAAGTTCCAGGCGCAAGCGTACTACCGAGATAATTTATTTCGCGGGGCGTTCTTTGATGGCAGGCCTTTTGGCTTTATCGGAGTAGAAATTCCCCAATTTGTCTTTAACAGGGATATATACGGCGGGCGAGTGCAAGTTGAAACCCCCTTATCTTCATCCTTAGCCTTGCTTTGGGGAGTAGACTACTCGAAGGAAGAACTTTCCTTTCCCATCAATATTTTCGATCCAGTCGCCTTCGACAACAGCGGCGGACGGGTGCTGCAAAGGATCGATCGCATCGACAATGCTGGTAACTATAGCGTCAATAATCTGGGTTTGTTTGCCCAAGCGAGGTGGGATGTCAGCGAAAAATTCTTAGTCAACGGCGGCTTGCGTTACGAGCGTTTTGGCTTGAGCGTTGACGACTATCAGACTGAGGAATTCGGTTTTGCTCCCAATCGAGACATCAAAGGCGGCAATCTCAACTTTGACGATGTAGTTTTCAATCTCGGTGCGGTGTATAAATTCACCGAGCAATTCAGCGCGTTTGCTAACTTTGCCCAAGGTTTTTCCGCGCCCGACTATAGCCGCATTCTCAGCACTCCCCCAGAAGGATTTACCTCCGTCGCTGACGATTTAGACATTACTAAACCCCAGAAAGTCAACAACTACGAAGTCGGAGTTCGCGGTAACTGGTCGAACGTGCAGATGTCGCTATCTGGTTTCTTCAACGAATCGGAATTAGGGGTGAGAGTCGTACCGGGACAAGCAGGTCGTTTCGCGACCATCGAACGTCAACCCCAACGGATTTATGGTTTAGAAGCCAGCCTTGACTGGCAACCAGGAAAAGGTTGGGGATTGGGCGGCACGGCCAGTTTGGCAGAAGGAGAGTTTGAAAATGAAGAAGGTGAGTTCGTCGCTCTCAGCAGCAAAGATATCTCGCCCATCAAGTTAACTGCTTACCTGCAATATGAAACTCCTAATGGTTGGCGAAATCGCCTGCAAGCATTGCACGTCGGCGGCAGAAGCCGTGCTTTTGAAGACGGGATCGACCCAGTAGATATCGAAGGTTACACCACCTTAGACTTTATTAGCAGCGTGCCCTTGTTCAAAGGTCGCCTGTCTTTGAGCGTCGAAAACCTATTCAACACGCAATATACTCCCGTCCTGACTCAATTCTTTGGCGGTTTCGACGAGACATTAAATTTCGCTGGCAGAGGGAGAACTATTCGTCTCGGTTACTCTCTGAGTTGGTAGGGCATAGGGCATAGGGCATAGGGCATAGGGCATGGGGCATAAGTTATTATCCACATTTCCCTTTTCCCCTCCCCCCATCTCCCCATCTCCCCATCTCCCCATCTCCCCATCTCCCCATCTCCCCATCTCCCCCTCCCCCCTCTTCCCTCTCATGTTCTGCGCTCAAGAATCCCTAGAAGCACGAGAAAATCCCATCGGCACTGCTGGAACGGCGGCTATTTACGTTTTGGTAGAGTGTCCGCCTCCTTGGACGAGAAATGCTCTCGATTCCAAACCGATTCCGGCTAACTTGCGAGACTTAGAGGAAGAATTGCTCGATCGCGATCCGCCTGGTTATATCCTTTTAATTTATAGCGATCGCTTCTCATCTACCACCCGTACCAGATGCCTGATTTACGAACAGAATTCCGGTTTAACTAATGGTTACAGCAAAAAGGAGTTATCTTTACCACAGATCGAAGATGTTGCTCCAGCGGTCAAAGACTATTTAACCCGAAAAAGTTTCAGGTTTGAGTTAGAAGATGAAAGTTCTAGCCGAGATATTTTAGTTTGCACTCACGGCAGTCACGATCGATGTTGTGCTAAATATGGCAATGTCTTCTATCGACAAGCATTAAAAGTAGTTACCGAATTGTCTTTGCCAGATGTACGTATCTGGCAAACTACTCATTTTGGCGGCCATAGATTTGCTCCGACTGCGATCGATTTTCCTGAAGGGAGATATTACGCTAGACTCGATCGAGAATCGTTAACTTCAATCCTGACCAAAACAGGTAATATTGAATCCTTAAAAGATATCTATCGAGGCTCGTCAGTTTTGTCTTGGGCCGCTCAGTTTTTAGAAAAAGAACTACTGCTCGAACATGGTTGGGATTGGTTCGATTATAGAGTTAGCGATCGAACCATACAGCAAAATGAAGACGAAAGCTTCAACCGCGTCGAATTGACATTTGAAAATTTAGATAAAGTGATAAATACTTATCAAGCAGATGTAGTTATAGATGAAAGTAAAGCTCTTTGTTTGCGAGGTTCTTGTCAAAATGAAGAATCGAGTGAATGTCCGCAGTACGTCGTCAAAAATATCTGCAAAATTCAATAAGGCTCTAACCTAAACCAATACTGCATCAATAACATCTGTGGATTTTATGCAAAAATAATGAAAATTAGCCGCTTACTTAAATTAGCAGCGATCGCAGTATCGATCCTGGTCTTAGTATGGGCTTGCCAGGGCAATGTCTCGCAGCAAATTAATTCTCCAAAGCGAGCGCCTACAGCAGAATGTCGATTAGTTAAACACTCTTTAGGTGAAACTTGCGTGCCAGTCGATCCCAAACGAGTTGTGGTTTTAGACATATTAGATAATGTTTTAACTTTAGGAATTAAACCTGTTGGTGCTGCGGCCTACGATGATGGCAGTTTCTTTACCGATTTGCCAGAGCAAGCTGAAGGGATTCCCCATGTCGGTCTAGGCGGACAACCAAACTTAGAAAAGATTTTAAGTTTAGAGCCAGATCTAATTTTGGGGATAGATTGGCATAGCGATATTTACGACCTACTCTCAAAAATTGCTCCAACAGTCTTGGCTAAAACTACAGATGGAATTGATTGGAAGATCTGGTTTAATACTTATGCCGAAGCATTAGGAAAAAATCAAGAAGCTCAAGAAATATTGAGCGATTATAACCAAAGAATTGCAGAATTTCGGCAGCAGATGGGAGATAAGCGATCGCAAACTCAAGTCTCAGTAGTGATGTTTTGGGATGGCGTGCGGATTTATATGAAGAGATCCTTTAGTGGAGGAATTTTAAGCGATATTGGCTTGCCCCGTCCACCCGAACAAGATAAAGACAAAGTAAACGAAGATATTTCTTTAGAATTGATTCCCAAAATGGCAGGCGATACGATCTTTTTAATGATAGGCGATCGCGCCAACGAACTAAATCGGTTTGCCAAGAATCCCCTGTGGTCGCAACTAGAAGCAGTAAAACAGGGTAAGGTCTACAAAGTAAAAGCCCGCACCTGGTTAGCTGGATACGGTCCGGTAGCAGCGAATAAAGTTCTCGACGATCTATTCAAATATTTGCTTAAAAAAAGCGATACTTCGTAAGCCTAATGGTAAAAATTATTCGCAGCACTTACTTTGCAGGAATAAACCTTTGAATAGTTTCAATAGGAATCTCAAGATTTGCTGAAATACTCTCAACTGTTAATCCCTGTGCTAGTAGGAGCGGGACGACTTTCACTAACATTTCATCTTGTTTTTCTCGCTGTGCCTCCTGATAGGCACGAGTTTGCTTTAGATCCCCAAGTCCCAACATCTCTCCAATCTCCTGAAAATTTAGGTGTGGAAATTTGTATACAAAGATTGTTTCTATCAATTCTATAAAATTTCGCTGGCTTGTCGCATCTGTAAGTTCTTGCCGCGTTCGCTCAATCAATGTTTTTCCCTTGGACGGAGCCTGTTTCTGCTTCGTTCCCAACAGTTGCAACAGTCCTAATCCTAAAGTCCGCTCTCCCATCTCTGGCGGTAGCTTATTCAGATAGAGGCGCTGGAGTCTGGGGTTATTCTCATATTCTGAGTAATGATGCGGCACTCCTGGATCGAAGCGTTTCTCGGTGAAGATAACCACGGCTTGCCAAGGATGAGCGGGTTGGTAGTCTTTGAGATATAAGTTAATCTCACCAAAGAAGCGGTAGTAGAAGTTGTCTTCTTCTTTGTAGGCTTGAGCTTCGACAAAGTAGATGGGGAATTGGTGCAGTCGAGGTGGTGGTAGGAAGATGCCGTCAATGCTGAAGCTGGTTTGTTTGACGGCTTGAGAAGTGAAGGTATAGGTAGCAGTCCGTGAGTCACAATTGCCAATCAACTCGAAGAAGGTATTGGGTGCCAATTGGAAGATTTTGTAGAAGATCGAATCGGTTTTCATGCGATCGCCCTGTACCCAGACGAAACCAGATATTAACACAACGGTGAGTGCGGAATAATGCCAGATCTATTAGAGAAAAAAAAATCATCTGACGCTTTAAAGTTTGTAATTTTAATGGGCATCGTCAGCCTGTGCGCTGATGCTACTTATGAAGGTGCCCGCAGCATTACCGGGGCTTATCTCGGCTGGTTAGGTGCTAGTGGGGCAGTAGTTGGATTAGTCGCAGGTGCGGGAGAGTTAATCGGTTATGGCTTGCGCCTGCTGATTGGATATTTGAGCGATCGCACCAAAAAATACTGGACTATTACTAAACTCGGTTACTGCCTCAATACTGGAGTCGTACCGCTTTTAGCTTTAGCTGGCAGTTGGCCAGTAGCAGCGGGGTTAATGGTGGCCGAACGCACCGGGAAAGCAATTCGCACCCCACCGCGAGATGTCTTACTCTCCCACGCGGCTTTGAGAGTCGGGGGAGGTTTTGGTTTTGGCTTGCACGAAGCTCTAGATCAAATTGGGGCCGTAGCTGGCCCTTTGGCAGTCGCAGGCATGATTTATTGGCAGCAAGGATATCAAGGTGGTTTTGCCATTCTGTCGATCCCGGCTGTTGTCGGCTTGTTAGTATTGCTGTTTTCCCAGAAAATTTACCCCAATCCTCGCGATTTTGAATCTAAATATGTAGCGATCGAAAGTGAAGGCTTACCCCGCAGATATTGGATTTACTTGGCTGCTGTAGCTGCGATCGCGATTGGTTATGCTGACTTCCCGTTAATTGCCTTTCACTTCCAAAAAAATGCGATCGCTCAACCTAATATCATTCCTTTGTTTTACGCTGTGGCGATGGCAGTAGATGCGATCGCCGCCCTAATTTTCGGCCGAATGTTCGATCGCCGAGGCATTTCGGTCTTGATGCTGGCGGTGATAATTTCATCTTTATTTGCCCCCTTAGTTTTTTGGGGCAACCCTAGCTTGGCCCTACTGGGAATGTGCCTGTGGGGTGTCGGGATGGGGGCGCAAGAATCGATCGTCAAAGCTGCGATCGCTGGGATGGTGCCAGCAGATAAGCGAGGTTCGGCTTTTGGCATTTTTCAAGCCAGCTACGGTTTAGCTTGGTTTCTCGGCAGTGCGACCATGGGAATTTTGTACGATCGATCGCTCCAGGGGTTAATCGTCTTTTCGGTTGTGGCACAACTAGCTGCAATTCCGATTTTGCTGGTAGTGAATCGGCAACCTCGTTAAAATCTGCGTCGATCTACGGTGTCCTACGGGAAGCTGCTGACGCATCTACATCAGCGTTATATAGCCAAAATTTAGATTTTTGCCAAAATCTTACTAAAAAAATGGGAAAATTACGAGAAAAGCTGGTTCGCAAACAGGCATTCCGCTGGCTATCGTTGTTGCTAGCTGCGATCCTAGTTGTGGGGCTGGGAATTCGTTCTCCTCTAGCTGCACCAAAAGTTACCGAAACTCTTTGGGATACCTATGGAGTACCGCATATTTTTGCCAAAGATGGGACTGAGGCTTTCCAGGCATTCGGGCGATCGCAAATGCAAAGTCACGGCAACCTGATTTTACGCCTCTACGGTCAGGCACGAGGGCGAGCCTCGGAATACTGGGGAGAGAAATATTTAGAATCCGATCGATGGGTACGGACTATGGGAGTTCCAGACCGCGCCCAGCAATGGTATGCCGCCCAAAATCCAGATTTTCGCCGCCATCTCGACGCTTTTGCCGCTGGCGTAAATGCTTATGCTAGAGAGCATCCCGATTCGATCGACGATCGAGTTGAGGTCGTGCTACCAATTACGGGAGTAGATCTATTAGCTCACGTTCAAAGGGTACTGCACTTTACCTTTATGGTCGATCCAGAGGTGGTGGCCGAGCTAGCCGAGCCAGAAAGTAAATCTTCGCGTACTCCCCGAACATTTTCCTACGGTTCTAATGCTTGGGCGATCGCTCCTTCTCATTCTGCAAGTGGAAATGCCATGTTGTTGGCTAACCCTCACCTTCCTTGGTCGGACTTATTCTTGTGGTATGAGGCCCAGATAAAAGCCCCAGGAATCGATGCTTATGGAGCGACTCTGGTAGGAGTGCCAGTGTTGGCGATCGCGTTCAACGATCGTTTGGGTTGGGCGCATACAGTGAATACCCACGATGGTTGGGATGCTTACCAACTAACCCTAGCTGATGGCGGCTATCGCTTTGACGGTCAGATCCGCCCCTGGGAAAGTGAAACTCAAACCATTAAAGTCAAACAAGCAGATGGCACGTTGCGGGCAGAAAAACTGACGGTGAAGCGATCGATCCACGGCCCGATAGTGGCAGAAAAAGACGGGAAAGCGATCGCCCTTAGAGTAGTCGGGTTAGATCGATCGGGAGTGCTACAGCAATGGTGGGATATGGCACGGGCGACTAATTTAGCTGAGTTTGAAACCGTACTCAGTCGCTTGCAACTGCCGATGTTTACCGTGATGTATGCCGACGACAAGGGGCACATCATGCACCTATTTAACGGTCAAGTGCCAGTACGCGATCGCGGTGACTATGAATACTGGGAAGGCTTGATTCCAGGAGACACATCAGCCACTTTATGGACGACTATTCATCCCTACCGAGATTTGCCCCGCACGATCGATCCGCCTAGCGGTTGGTTGCAAAATACCAACGATCCACCTTGGACGACGACATTTCCTAGCCCCCTCGATCCAGACGATTATCCCCCCTACATGGCACCGAGGGGGCCGATGGATTTTCGAGCGCAGCGTTCGGTGCGGATGCTATCTGAAGACAAAAGCATCTCTTTGGCAGAAATGGTGAAATCCAAACACTCAACCAGAATGGAACTAAGCGATCGCCTGCTCGACGATCTGATTCCCCTAGCCCAGAAGCAAGACAATCCTAGAATTCGTCGGGCAGTTCGAGTTCTCAAAAGTTGGGATCGTCAAGCTAATGCCAACAGTCGGGGTGCAGTTTTGTTTGCTTTCTGGTTTGACGAGATGGACTTTCCTACCGCCTTTGCCACCCCTTGGAACGAAAATTCTCCTCGCACCACCCCTGATGGTTTAGCCGATCCTCAGACAGCCCTATCAGCCCTCGATCGCGCTGCTGTTAAAGTCGAGGCCATGTATAGCAAACTCGATGTACCTTGGGGAGAAGTTTTCCGCCTGCGCTATGGCGATGTCGATTTACCTGCTAACGGTGGTTCTGGAGAACTGGGGATTTTCCGAGTTGTCGATTCCGTTCCCGATGCCGATGGCAAATTTAAAGCGATCGCTGGCGATTCTTATGTAGCTGCGATTCAATTTTCCCGCCCAGTTAAAGCTATGGCGCTCAATAGCTATGGTAATTCCAGTCAAGCAGATTCCCCATATGTCGGAGATCGCTTGCAGTTGTTCGATCGCCAACAGTTGCATCCCGTATGGCGATCGCGGCAGGAAATCTTAGCTCATCGTTCTGCTGCCAGTCCCTAAATTCTTCCCTAAATTTGATGGTCTATTGCTCCTGGTGTTTGACCGACTGATGCCTTGAATTTCCGTCTCGCCCCAGCCACCCGCGCGGATGTATTGCAATTAGAGCGATCTAGTAATGTAGTTAGCCGCTTTTTGGAGCGAATGGTAGGAAGTTGTTCGTAAAAGTTCGCCTCGGTGCCAAAATTAACCGATCGCTGTTGTTCAATAAGAAGTAGCAAGGGACACACCAAGAAGCACCCCATAAAATTGTCTGAGATTTGAGGAGTTCTCGACAGATACACTTTATGAGGAGAACTTAGCTATGACACTTGAGGAGGCATTAAAGCTAGACCAAGCTGGCGGAAATAAGTGACCAGTTAAAAAGAGGGAAAAAGTCATAAACTAAAAGATGCTTAGTCAAGAGGGAAGAAGTCCTGTGAGCCTTAAAATCAATGCCGCATCCTAACGCTCA
>JAHHHA010000053.1 GCA_019359615.1 Cyanosarcina radialis HA8281-LM2 | reverse complement strand
TCCTGTTTTAAGGCTTTTTGTAATTTTTCTATTTGGGGTGGATGCAGATGATTTTTAGCTGGCATTTCAGTGATTATTTGAATAAATTAACCTTTAATTATACCCTATTTAAATGCTGAACAGCTTAAAGCATAATAATCCTCCAAAAAATCGAGATATTTAGCGATCGCAAGCTTCTCGACGGTGAGACACTTTGAGAATTTTGATAGCAAGATTCGTGTCATCAATGCTGTAGATTATCCGATAATCGCCTACTCGAACTCTCCAGCTATCAGTCTTTCCCTTTAATTTAATACAGCCAGGTGGGCGAGGATCTTTGATTAAATCCTAAATTCTTAGCTCAATTCGGCTACTAACTTCTATCGGCAGGGAAGCAAGTTGTTTTTGAGCAACTCGTGCGACCACAACCAAATAATCAGACACTAAGCTTCCTCTTCAGTGCTAGTCCGCGTTTAACCTCTTCCCAAGGAACAAATGGTTCGTCCTCTAGCGATTCAGTAGTTAAGATATCGTAAAGATCTTCCCAGAGTTCACCGTATTTTTCAAAGTCAAGAAGAACGGCTATCTTTTCTCCTCGTTCGTCAATTAAAAACTGAAATTCCGTTGGTTCAAAACCTGCTTCTAAAACCTCCGTCCAAAATGCACTATGTTCTTTCAGATCGACTAATGCAGCCGTTTTCTGTCCTAGATCGTCCGTTAAAAATTTAACTCCCCGCATAGTTTGCTATCTCCTTTAATATCTCAACTATACGCGATCGCTTAAAATGGTTTACTCACCTACGATCGCAATTGCCTCTGATGTCCGAGCCATCTTGGTTATCTCTATTACAGCAAAACCGCGCGATCGCGGTCATCCGCAGTGACAAAATCGAAATTGCTAGGCAAATGGCTTTGGCTGTTGCTGCTGGAGGAATGCGGCTAATCGAAATTACTTGGAATAGCGATCGGGCTGCCGAATTAATTACTCAATTACGATCGGAATTACCCGATTGTAAGATCGGTACGGGGACGATATTAAACTTAGAGCAATTAGAAGAGGCGATCGCCGCTGGCGCTCAATTTATCTTTACTCCCCATACCGATCTATCCCTCATCGCCGCTGCATTAAAGGCTAATATTCCGATCGTTCCAGGGGCATTATCTCCGACAGAAATTGTCACCGCTTGGCAAGCAGGAGCCAGTTGCGTCAAAGTGTTTCCGATTCAATCTGTAGGTGACGCTAACTATATTAAAAATTTGCAAGGGCCTTTAGGTAATATCCCCCTCATTCCTACTGGGGGCGTGACGGTAGAAAATGCCAGAGAATTTATTCAGGCAGGGGCGATCGCAGTAGGATTGGCTGGCGATCTCTTTCCGGCGCAACTGCTGGCTAGGGGGGATTGGGAAGCGATCGCTCAAAGAGCCAAAAAACTGATGAAAACAGCGTTTAATAAATTATCTGATGGCTAAATTCATCAAAGACTTTTGGAGTAGTTTGTTCGATCCGAAGTTTGTGCCGACTGCATTGAGAGTAGCCTTAATTGTCGGTACAATTCTTTTGCTAATTAATCACGGCCATGCCTTATTAACGGGGCAAATGACCAGAGAACGCTGGATCTCAGCCTTACTGACTTACCTGAGAAGCGATCGATAACGGCTTGCAGGCGGCGACTAAACTTCATAAGTAAAAAGAGTTAAAAGTTGGTGGCAGTGCCTTGGATGGGATCGAATTCAAACCTGCGATCGTAGTCGGTTTCACCATACAAATTAAAGCTAATCGTCGGCTCGTTGCCGATCGCTTCGACCTGATGAATCGCCTCTGGCATCAAGCACATGATATCGCCAGGTTCGAGCAGGCGATCGCCTACGGGTTCGATGCGATCGGGAAATTTGGCAGTGGGAGAACGCTGCCAGAAAGTGTTTTTTTCTTGTCCGCTTAACAATGCAACTAATCCCCAACAAGCATGATTGTGAATCGGTGAAGTCACGCCAGGGTTCCAAGCAACTAACTGTACTGTCAAGGGAAAAAACGGTTCGTCGTATAACATCAACACCTCCCAACCCGTTTCTGGATCGGGATCGAGAGGAGTAATTTGCAGCCAGTCGGAACTAGTTAGCAGGCGGCGAACTAGGGGACAAATTGCTTTAAGTCGCAAGCGATCGTCCTGAATCCGTTCTAGCACGTCTTCGAGATCGGTCAAGAAGCGATAAAGCCGATAGGGATGGGATAATTCTTCCACTTGACTGACAACTTCACCAGTCTGACAAAGCCCTTCATTTGTTGCGAACCAATCTTTTCCTTTCACGGGAAATACCCCTCGGCAGGTAATAATTCAGCGTTAATATCCACCCTACAAATAGTGTCTGCGATCGAGATGATGGCTTCTTAATGCTTAGATGAATTTTTGCTGAGAAAATCGGTGCATCGGAATTTAGGCGCTACTAGACCAAATTCACCAATTGGGTTCAGCTAGTTCTCAGGTTTTATTCAGCACCCATCTAGCTCTCATCTGATACTCATCTTTCTGCAATTTAATTCAAATAACAGCCAGCCAGATAACGCTCGAACGTTTACTCGACTGAGTTCTGGCTAGCGATGCTTTTTTTGACAGGTAAAGTTCTAGATTTTTGAGGTTGAATATGCGGAAACAGTCAACATTATGGCTCGGTTTGTGTTTGAGCAGTCTAGCGATCGCTGTATCCCTAGTAGCAGCAACACCGACTAGCATTTCTGCGGCTCCCGAACGGGCGATCGCCCAAAATCCCTGTGCTTCTGCTTCTAAGGCTGGTAATGTCGGCGGCCCTCTGGCCCGACAACTGCAAGGCAAACCCGTTGTTGTCGATATCTATGCCAGTTGGTGTCCCGCTTGCAAAAATATTGCCCCCACTCTTTCCCAACTGAAAAAAGACTACGCTGGCAAAGCTCACTTTGTCGTTTTAGATGTTAGCGATAAAGCCAAAACCAGCCAATCTGAAGCCAAAGCTAGAGAGCTAGGGTTAAGTCAGTTTTTCGCCGCCAACAAGTCGCAAACTGGAATGGTTGCCGTTATCGATCCAGCAACGGGTAACATTCTGGCGCAGCATCGGAATAACCCGAATCTGGCAGATTACACCTCCGTCATCGATGCGGCGATCGCTCAAAGATAATCGCAAGTCGCCAATCGATCTGATAGATTCCTGGCGATCGACTTTCCTCATACCATGAAAGCTTTTTTGTTGCCACACATCCTGGGTAAAGGCGCAATGCATTCATGCGCCTCAACTTAAAGGTCAACAGCCTCATCCATCAGAGGTTGAAAACCCCTGGCGGAGATAGCTGAAGTCAGGGTTAGCAATGAGGAATTGTCGATCGCCCCCAAATCAACCGTTTTTCTAGGAAATTATCCCATGAAGATTCGATATTTTTCTCTCTTGGCAATTGTTTCGCTCTTGAGTCTGGGGGCAGTTGTCAGTTGTTCAAATCCCAATACGGCGAACACCAACACCTCTACTAATGTTGCCACCGAAGCACAGGCTAATCCCTGTGCGGCGAAAACTAATCCTTGTGCGGCTAAGGCTAATCCTTGTGCAGCTAAAAACAATCCTTGTGCGGCTAAAGCCAAATCTGTAGGAGGCCCCTTAGCTCAAGAACTTCAGGGTAAACCAGTAGTAGTAGATGTGTTTGCTACCTGGTGTGCTAGTTGCAAGAATATTGCTCCTACGCTGTCGCAATTGAAACAGGAATATGGCGATCGCGTCAACTTTGTCGTCTTAGATGTCACGGATAAAGTCAAAGTCAAAGAAACACAAGCCCAAGCCGAAAAATTAGGTTTGGGGAAATTCCTAGAAGCCAATAAGAGTAAAACTAGCACCGTGGCGATCGTCGATCCGGCTTCTGGCAACATCTTAGCGATCTTCAAAAATAATCCCAATCGAGACGACTACACCAAGATCCTCGATACGGCTCTAGCCAAAATTTAGCTGAGGTCAAAAGAATTCTATGTCACTAGTACCTCAGTCATCATCCGAGCGCAAGCCTGCTCGACGGTCTAAAGTTTCTAAAAAATGGCTAATTTATGGGGGGTTGGGGTTGCTCTCCCTGATAGTGGTTATTACCCTCGGCCCCGTCATCAGTCATCCGATCGAACGGGCGATCTCGATCGTCGAAAACCAGTACCAGCAGTGGTTTAACCAACAGGATACAGCTAATCCTTTAGTGCTGCTACCGTTAGCATTCATTGGGGGACTGCTCGCCAGCGTCTCTCCTTGCATCCTGGCACTGTTGCCCGTCAATCTCAGCTATATCGGCACGTTGAAAATAAAATCCCGCTGGGATGCTTTTGTCAAGTCTGGTTTGTTCGTCCTCGGTGCAGTCACGATTTTGAGTCTGTTTGGCTTAGTCTCCTCCTTTGCCGGAGCCGTGATGGTGGACTACCGAGGCTATATCAACGTAGTCGTAGGACTGATTATGGCTCTGATGGGTTTGTGGCTGATGGGGGTAGTGAAGTTGCCCCTACCGCAGATAAATGTCAATCTCCCCCAAGCCGGGCCCTATGGAGTCGGGTTGACTTTTGCCCTAGTTAGTTCTCCCTGTGCCAGTCCGGTGCTGTTTGCAGTCCTGGCGGCGGCGGCGGCTACTAGCTCTCAACTCTTAGGCACGCTGACGATGGTGAGCTACGCCTTGGGTTACACCATGCTGATTTTTCTGGCGAGTTTGTTTACCGGACTGGCAAAACAAAGCAACCAGTTATTGAAACATTCCGAGGCCATTATTCGCTTTGGCAGCGTAGCTCTGATTATCACTGGAGCTTATTACCTATTTACTGGCACTCAATGGTTTTTCGGAGGTTAGGGCGATGAGAGTGGAAAATCTGGTAATTATTGGCTCTGGCCCGGCAGGATATACTGCCGCCATCTATGCCGGACGCGCTCAACTCCAACCCCTGGTTTTTGAAGGATTTGCTGCTGGTGGGGTTCCAGGCGGTCAGTTAATGACCACTACTGAGGTAGAAAACTTTCCTGGATTTCCTGAAAGCATCACCGGGCCGAAGTTAATGCACCGAATGCGGCAACAGGCATTGCGGTGGGGCGCTCGCTGCATCACTGATGACGTGGTGGCGGTGGACTTCCAGCCGTGCCCGTTTCAGATTGCCTCGGCGGAAGAAATGGTTCGAGCCTGTGCTGTAATTATCTGCACCGGAGCAACTGCTAAACGCTTGCATCTTCCTGGCGAGGAGAGGTTTTGGGGTAATGGGATTTCTGCCTGTGCGATCTGCGACGGTGCCAGCCCGTTGTTTCAGGATGGCGAAGTTGCCGTGGTGGGCGGGGGTGACTCGGCGGCTGAGGAGGCACTGCATCTGACGAAGTACGCCCGAAAAGTGCATCTGTTGGTACGACGCGATCGCCTGCGGGCATCTAAAACCATGCAGGAGCGCCTTTTGCCTTGCCAGCAAATTCAAATCCACTGGCAGTGCTTGCCCTTGAGCGCCCATGGCGATGAGGTACTGCGCCAGGTTCGGGTGCAGAATGTTTTGACGGGCAACGTGTCGGAATTATCGGTCAATGGCTTGTTTTACGCGATCGGACATACTCCCAATACCCAACTGTTTCAAGGGCAACTGACTTTAGATCGAGCCGGATACATTCAAACTCAAGGGAAAAGTACCGCCACCAATATTCCTGGGGTGTGGGCGGCGGGAGACGTGCAAGATCGGCATTACCGCCAAAGCGGTGACGGCGGCGGGAACTGGCTGCATGGCAGCCCTAGAAGCCGAACGCTGGTTAGCCGAACAACAATCGCTGGCAATTCCTCAAGCAGCATAAACCATGATTTATCAACTAATACCAAACTCTTTCCCCTCTCCCAAGCTTGGGAGAGGGGTGCCGAAGGCGGGGTGAGGGCTGGCTTCATGGTTTTAAAGGCTGGATTTGATATAACTAAGGAGACAGAACCATGTCAGATTCGACTAACAAGACTTTTTGTGCTGGATACCAAGGAAGAGAAGCTCTAGAACAGTTGCAGCAAGAATCGGCAACACCGATTGTAGTTAAATTTGTGGCTCCCCACTGCCCATCTTGCGAAACCCTCGCGCCAGTATTAGAACAGTTAGTGACTGACCATCTGGGCAAGATTCATCTGGTAGCGATCGATCTGACTGAAGAGCCAGAATTGGCGATGGAATTGGGCGTGCGGAGCGCCCCTACCGTGGTTTTATTTCAAGGAACAGCCGTCTTGGAAAGGATTGCTGGCTTAAAACCGAAGAAATTGTATTCAGAAGCAATCCAGAAGGCTCTTTAATCTGATATGCGTTCAAATGGCAAATTTTTCAGCGAGTCGAGAAACTATAGCAATCCTATTTGATTTGTAAACAGCCCTCACCCCCAACCCCTCTCCCTTGGGAGAGGAGAGCCAGAGGCGGCGCGAGGGAAAGTAGGTTTTGGCAACCGGATTTGGTATTATTCATGAACTTTCTCCTTTGATGAAATGGGTAAGAAGCGACAACTTTAAGCGATATCAAATCCGAGTTATAAACATAATCAGACAACCATTTCTTCACCCAAAAATGATGTCGAGCGATTAGCTCGACACCACAAATTACGAGGCTGAAGTTCTTAATTCAACTTTTGTGTTTCAGGCAAAAAGAATCGAGAGCGACTACTGCCACATTCCATGACGACCGATTTGATAATCGCTCATCCCTTGGTATTTGTCGCTTTCTGTGCTGTTTGTACCACCACCTATGCCATCATTTGATGTCGATCGGCTCGATCGAATAGAATTCATCGTACTTGGCTTTAGCGAGCCGTGACGACCTAATTGATAATCGTTCATCCCTTGGTATTTGTCGCTCTCCGTGCTGTTTGTACCGCCACCTATGCCATCATTTGATGTCGATTGGGTTAGTCGAATGGAATTCATCGTACTTGGCTTTGGTAGGCCGTGTCGCCCTATCTGGTAATCGTTTGTAGCTGTGGTTTTGGCGGTTGCAGGTAAAGCGAATGGCAAAGTGGCTAAACCAGCTATAAATACTCCATGACCAACAAGTGTAGACAAATGTAGACGTTTCATAAGCTCCCTCCGATAATTGCCAAATCATTTGGCGGCTGCTTGAATTCAACCGCGATCGAATTTCTGAGTTAATAAACACCTGAATTGGTTACATCTTCAGCTTGTCGTAGAGAAATGAAACCAGGATGAATGCCACCTTAAATTGACCTAAAATCTTGAGTTTCTCGGCTTTTTCATCTAAAAGCCAACCGCGCGATTCGACTACTGCTTGAGTGAATACCCGCAAGTCCTCAAGCTTGACATCACTGGCAAAGCAAAGCAAGCTGTCGTTGAAACATTCCGAGGTCGTTACTCGCTTTGGCAGCGTAGCGCTAATTGCAACTGCTGCATCCTATCTATTTGCTGGCACTCAATGGTTCTTAGGAAGTTAGAAATAGATAACGACGGAGAGGATGTCAAAGAAGATGTCTAAACTTTGCGAACTATTTCGCCGTTGGCCCTCTGGAGTAGATCGGTTATAAGATTTAGTTAGTCGCACTTGACATAAGAGGAGGATGGCTATGTTTTTAGTGCATAAGCCAACACAAACTCTAGTTGAAATTATCGACTTCGATCGACTCTATAATCCCTGTATGTCTGAAACGATCGGGAGAATGCACGCTGGGGAAGAACTCCAAGAACCCGATACTTATCTCAAGTCAGAAATGGTGTTTCCCTCTGGCGAATCTCTACCACTTTGCTGGCTCGATTCGCACTATCGCGACATCAAACCTGGCATCGGCATCAAGGAAATGACTGTCGCCAATAACTAGTATTCGTAGACTCTTTAAGTTTCTACCGCAAATTCTTCTGGATCGACTCCCCAATTAATCCAGCTAACGGCTTCGCGAGCAGATTGAATATCGGGAGGAACTCTGGAAGCGTGAATGTAGCCAGTGCTAGGGCAAGTCATTTTTAATAAATGAATCGGCTCGACATCCACATTTTGCACGATTTCTAACAAGGTATATTCCCGCCAAGAATCTAATTCTTTAGCGTCTAATTCTTGACAGATGCGGGAGTAGCCAATTCCTTGAATTAAAACTCGTCTGAGTTCGGCATTTTCTTCTTCTAACAGCCATCTGGCTTCCCACTGGTTGGGGTGCAGCCTGCCGTATTTTTCTGGTAGCGTTACTCCCTGATAGGCATACACGCTATAGCCGTCAGCAAACTTTATCGCTGGTCTTCCTTCACCGTGCAGGCGATCGTTGGCATCGATCGAAATCTCCAAGGGGCGATCGAACACCAAGCAACCTTTCTCGAAAGTCAGCACTAAACCGCAGTCAGTAACGAGCGATCGCCATGCTTGCCATTGTGCCGGATCGTGATGACAATGCAATACCGAGTAGCAAAAATCTAGCAAGAGTGGATGGAAGTTCAATCCTTCAGCCAGATCGACGATCGCGTTCCAGCCCAACCCTACCATGCTGAACGTACCCAGCATTTGTCGCCAGCCCCGTTCCCATTCAGCAATTGCAGATTGGCTTTTTAAAGGTTGCCAAACATTATCTTCGACAAACTGGCCTAAAGGTTGGCCCCATTGCCATAGAGTATCGCCCAATTGCACCAACCAATCGCCACCTGGTTGTTGCCGTAATTGCTGCCGCCATTGGGTTTGCTGCTGTTCCCAGTAACGAGAGAGCATTTGTTCGGATAGTTCGCCCCAAATCTCCGGATCGATCTCGACAGTTTGGTTTTGAGGAAAGATCTCTGCTAGCGGGTTCCAGATAGAGGTGTGAATTTGGAAAGATAAAGTATTGAGTTCCAGGCTGTGCAGTTGTTGCACCAGATTAGAGAGCAGTTCTTCTGAAAGTTGCGATCGCAGATCTCGACTCAGGTTCCCAGCTAGAGGAAACGGCCACAAGGGTATGCCCAACTGCTGCATCAGTTGGGGAATCGTTTTCTCTCTCAGCAAGTCCCTCGCAGCTTGCGGCCCGCTGACAAACCAGATTTCTGGCGCTGGCTTACCTATAGCCGCGTAAGCAGCTTTGACCCCAGTTTCAGCAGATGAGCGATCGATGGGTGTGGTACAGAGGATAACCCGCCGCCAGCGATCGCGATACGTCTCGATGAGGGCTTCCTGTTCTGGGGTGAGGCTCTCAATCGGCGACATAGCGCCAGCCTTCCGGTTCGTATTCCCGCTGGATGTTTACCATCCAGTTACCTTGAGGAATTTGAATGGCTTTATGTTCTTCGTGGGTTAAAGTAGCCGTTTCTGAAAGCACCCGCAGATAGAGAGTGCCATCTCGTTCGTATAATTCGGCTTGTCCGTCGCTGATGCGGTGAGAGTGTCCGGTGACTTCACCTTCTGCTAGCGTCAGATGAGACAGCTTTTTCCCTTCGATTTGAGTTGCTGGTTGGAGGATGACATCGCCTTGTCGAATCGGTTTCATAGTTTATTTAATCCTCATCAGTAATGGCTTCAAGCTTCTGCTTACCTGACGTTTTAACATAATTTGTTTGGCGATCGCCACCTGGGGAGAGGGGGAGGCAGGGGAAGCAGGGGAGCAGGGGAGCAGGGGAAGCAGGAGAGCAGGGGAAGCAGGGGAGCAGGGGAAGCCATTGGTGTCAACTTAGAGCTAGGGCTATTGCTGGGCCTCGATCTTCAGCGCCAACCGCCAGGGGTTCAAAACCCCTGGCTAATAGCACAAGTCCACTGAAGTGGACTAAATTTACCAGCATTAGACTTCTTGCAGAAGTCAGGGAATAGGGAATAGGGAATAGTGGTAATTTTTGACGATTTCAGTTCTCTAATCAATTATTTTTTCACTTTCGCAAGAGACGGGCATGAACGGAAGTTCACAACCAAGGATGAAAACAGGAGATTTTCAAGCTAGGTCTATTGAGTCCTCTTTAGAGGACTTTAGCTTTGAGGCAGGGGTTTTCAACCCCTGACGGATGAAGGTTTTGACCATTAACTTGACACCGATGAGAGAAGGCAGGGGAAGCACCAGGAGAATTCGTAATTTATAAGCTAATCCACACTTAACGTAGTGGTGTTGAAGTTGAGGCGACGAACTCCAGGTAGCAATAGCGATAAGTGCGGAACTGGTAGTTCAATTATTGTAGTTGTCGATCGTTTGTTAGGTTTCTTGGCATTATGACGATCGCTCTCGAACTTATTTCTCTCACCAAGCATTACGGCGCTCAAATAGCAGTCGATCGACTCGATTTACAAATTCCTCAAGGCTCTTTGTACGCGCTTTTAGGTCCCAATGGGGCGGGGAAAACTACTACTTTGAGGATGGTAGCCGGCCTGCTGCAACCAGATGGCGGGGATGCGTTTATTCTCGGTCAGAGCATCGCTCGCCAACCGAAAGCGGCCAAACGATTAATAGCGTATTTGCCAGACGAACCGCTGCTTTACGGCAAACTGCGTCCTCTGGAATATTTAGAATTCGTGGCTGGCCTCTGGGGAATTCGGCCGGCACAAGCGGCTGCTGATGCCAAGGAACTTTTGCAAAAACTCAACTTGTGGGACGTGCGAGGCGAGTTCTGCGAAACCTTTTCCAGGGGGATGAAGCAAAAACTAACTCTAGCTGGAGCCTTCGTTCACCGCCCCAAGTTAATTATTTTAGACGAACCGCTTACCGGACTCGATGCTGCTGCTGCCAGGTTAGTCAAAGATATGCTGGCAGACTACGTGCGACAAGGCAATACCGTGATTCTGACTACTCACATTATGGAAATTGCCGAACGCATGGCAGAGCGAATTGGCATTATCAACCACGGAAAATTGATTGCCGAGGGAACTTTAGACGAACTGCGGGTACGCAGTGGAGAAGAAGGGGGCAATCTGGAAACTGTTTTCCTCGAACTCACTGAAGATGCCGATCGCGATCGAGAGCGAGACTTTGCCGTTTGATGAATCAAAACATTACATCCGCAGTAATTTCATTATTCAGAATAATTCATGAAAATGAGAGTTGGGACTTTACCTTGGCTTTTGCGCCACGAGTTGCGCTTGTGGTGGCGGGAAATCATCGGGAAATGGTTGCTTGCTATCCTCGCTGCGATCGGGATACTCATAGCCCTTTTCTTAGTCTTGTGGGGGTTGGTGTTATCTAAGGCGGGGGGCGGCATCTCGCTCGACCCGATTCCCGAATCCGTTTTTTGGGTAGCGGCGATCGTCTGGCTGGTGGGTTTTGGCTATGCTTTTATGCAGGCCATGGGACAAACTGTAATTGCCGTGTTCGATCGAGGAGACTTAGATTTTTTAGTCTCTTCTCCGATTTCCAGTAAGGTAATTTTTGCCAGTCGATTTTTGGGGATCGTCCTCCAGGTTTTCTTGGGCTTTGGTTTGTTGGTCGTCCCTAGCAGTATTCTAGTAGTCCTGGCAGGCATTCCTCAGCTTTTGGGAATTTACCCAGCAGTAATCGGCTTGAGCTTAACGGCAGCTAGCTTGGCGATGCTGCTAACTTTGTGGCTGGTGAAGGTTTTGGGAGCCAGACGAGCCAGGACTTTTGCTCAGATTCTGACTGGGATTTTTAGCGCCTTGCTCGTTTTTAGCACGCAGTTACCCAGCTTGCTTAACGATCGCACGGTCGCAAGTCAAGCAGTCTGGGAAAAGTCGCGAGTTTTCTTCGAGCGAGGCAGTCTATTGAGTGCAGATAGCTGGATCTGGTTTCCGGTTAGAGCTATTTTCTTCGATCCCCTGTCAGTAGTGCTGACCTTACTAAGTGGCGCGGCCTTGGCATGGCTGGCAATAGAAACTCTGCATCGCTCTTTTATTAGTGGAACGCAACAATCCCTGGCTCGCCAACAGAAGCAGCTTCGTTCGGTGGGAGAAACCAGCTTTAGAGGGGGTTTTAATCGCGTCGTGTTGTTAAAGGAATGGCGGACGATCGGGCGCAGCCCCTTTTTAATATCGAAGGTTTTCTTACAGGTGTTGTTTTCGATTCCCCTGCTGATAGTTGTGCTGCGGGGAGATTACGGGGGAGCGATCGCTAACCCTTCTACCTTAATAGCCACAGCTAGCGCGTTGCTGGGTAGCAGTATGGCATCGTCCCTGACAGATATCTGCGTCTCAGCAGAAGAAGCTCCCGATCTGTTAAAATCTGCCCCTGCTAAAGGTACGGATCTGCGTCGCCTCAAGCTATTGGCAGCGTTAATTCCTGTTTGGTTGCTGCTCTCTCCGCTATTTATCATCTCGATCGTTAGAGGAGAAGTATGGTTAATGCCGTTGCTAGTTTTCTCGATCGCTACTACCTCTACGGCCATCTTGCGCTTGTGGAATTCGCGCCCCATCTCGGCAACGAGTCCTTTGGAACGGAGACAGCAACACGCCGTTAAGGATATGCTGTTGTTCTTTTTGGAGATGGTGGCCTTCTTCCTTTGGGGATTTGTGGGGTTTCAGGCCGGCCTGGGGCAGATCGTCCCGACGCTTATCGGTCTGGCGATTGGGGCCGCGTTGATGGCGATCGCCTATTACCGCAGTCGCAAGCTAGGTACATCTTTAGGCTTTTAAGCTGGCGATCGTGGGGCATGACCATTGACGATTAACTATTGACTGCCGACGAAAAAAACGATCGATAAAATTATAGGTTTTAAACTCAAAGGCAGCGTATACTGAACAGAACGCGATTTTTAGTTTGAGGAGTATGCCCGATGGATATTCGTCTTGCCTTCAGGTTAATGATGCTGCCGACACTCGCGGGTTCGATGCTGACTCTGGGAATGGGAATAGAGCGAGCATCTGCGGTTAATACGAGTAATGCCATTGCTGCTACTTCAAGTAGCACTGCTTGCGATGCGCCTTCTAAAGAAAACCTCAAATCCTCAAGGATTCGACACCTCGATCGAGGCATTCTCTTGGCCTCGGCAGAATCGACTCCAGATGAGGCTGGAATTCTTGACTTCACTGAAGCCGAGAGCGATGCGGCTGTTGAGCTTTTCGGCTGCGATTGCCCTTCCTGCCTTAGCGCCCTCAAGGACTTGCGGAGTCAGTCGTTAATTAGCAGAGTTAATACCAACGGACATTGCTGGTCATCTTTGCAACGTAACGCCTCTCCTGAAAGGGTGCAAGAAGTAATTCAGAACTTAGAAACTCAGGAATAGCATTAACGAAGTCAGGAGTCAGGAGTCAGAAGTCAGAAGTCAGAAGTCAGAAGTCAGAAGTCAGAAGTCAGAAGTCAGGAGTCAGGAGGTGAGGAGTTTGTTTTTGCAGGAGAGGATTTATGCCCCGCTCCCAAAACTTTTCCCCTTAAAAGGGCAGGTTTTAGACCTGATTGTTTCGATAAGATAACTGGGAATCTTCTTTAGTCCTCTTCAGAGGACTTTCGCTATGAGACAGGGGTTGAAAACCCCTGTCGGACAAAACTATTGACCGTTAAGTTAACGCGCATAATTTGCTCTCTACAAACCAGGTTTTGAGTTGTTGATGACTTTACAGAGAAAATACATCAGCCTGAACTCCGACAATATCGTCTTTGTCTAAAATCAGTTTTTCCTCGGCTGGACGATCGTAAACTACCAGAATCGATTTTCCTCCCTCATAAATAGCCACTCCCTCAGCCCGATCTTCTTGCTGGCCGTGAGGGATATCTCCAATAGGTTTCAATTGCTGGTTTTTTTGACTGGAAAGACTGTTATCTTCTAATGCAAACGGATTATCTAAACGGAATAATGAATGCGTTCCGTCTAAATCCATCGTCGGCCCGGCAAGAATTAGTAAACTATTGTGGTTTTCTTCCCAACATAGTTCTCGAATTCCCCTACCATCGAGATCGAGAAAGTGACGTTTGTATTGTCTGCTGTCATTGCCAATAGTTTTGAGATTTAATTCGTGGGAAGAACCTGCTTCAACTTCGATTTCGAGCAAGATGGCAATACCGCGCAGCACCGGACCCCGCAGGCCGATCGCTATTTTGTTACCGCGAACCGCCAATCCTTCAATATCCAATCCATTCTCTTTACTGGGAAGGTAGCTGTAGAATTCTTTCCCTAATGTGGAATTGCGATCGTTACTATCGATCGATCCTGTCAGATTGAGGTATTCGTCTGTTGCCAAGGCTGCGAGGAGTGAATTACTACTTCCATCTCGTTTTAACCAGGCTCGTTGGGGAGATTTGTTATCTATTTCCCCAGCTTCATTAACTGGAATTCGCGCTAATAAGTAACGATTTTCTTCTCGTTTTACCTGTTTTAGTTCTTTGCCTTCAACCTTAAACTTATCAGCGGCGATCTTGACTTTTTTACGCTTACTACTGTGGGAACCAACGACCCAAAGATAGCCATCGCTATAGTCTAAGCCTTCGACATCAACCTCGCCTTTATCGTCGTCAAAGCCATCGATGAAGTCTTTAAAATTAAACCATTTATGTTCGCCAAAAACACCATTTTCTAAGCGAGTAAATCTCTCGATCGTTTGAAATTCATCGGTTCCGGCCCACAAATATTTTCCGTTATGAGACAAAACTATCCCAGATAAATTCTTGACTATCTCTTCGAGATCGTTCTTTGAATTAGGATCGCACAGAATTTTTACTCGTTCTAATCTTTCTAAGTTTGTCATATACCATTTATTTTACTTAGGTGCTTAGCTATGGTGGTGCGTTACGCTACGCTAACACACCCTACTGGCTGCCATCGTCAATTTTATCTGTGTTTATCTGCGGTCAAAAAAGCGTTTTATATCCAAAGTTGGGTTGACGATCGGGTAAAACCATTGTGCTCAATTCTTCTATCCATATTCATCGCCCCAAGGGAGTATTGGCAACAATGCTTTGGAGGGAGGCAATAAGACGGTCGATCGACGGTAATGTAACATAATGTTAAGAAACCATTTGAGAAAACCATCATGCAAACCGTAACGCTGGGAACTAACGGGCCGACCGTAACCGCTTTAGGGGTGGGGACTTGGGCTTGGGGCGATCGCCTGTTTTGGTCTTACGGTCGAGAGTTTGGCGCTAAAGAAGTCGAGTCGGCCTTTCATGCTTCCGTGGCGGCAGGCATTACCTTTTTTGATACCGCAGAAATTTATGGTTCGGGAGAGTCAGAAAAGCTTTTGAGTAAATTTACTCAATCGATTCAATCACCCGTACAAATTGCCACCAAGTATTTTCCTTTTCCCTGGCGGTGGCAGCGAGACGCGATCGCTGATGCTTTAACTGCCAGTTTAGAACGACTGCAAATGTCGCAAATCGATCTGTATCAAATCCACTGGCCTTGGGAATTTTGGCTCAAAACCCCAGACTGGATGGATATGCTAGCAGCAGAGGTGAAAAAAGGACGCATCCAAGCCGTAGGAGTGAGCAACTATAACGCCAAACAAATGACCTTGGCTCACGAGTGTCTGGCCGCTAAAGGCATTCCCTTGGCTACTAACCAAGTTCCCTATTCCTTATTAACCAGGCAAATCGAAGATAATGGCACTCTAGAGCGATCGCGTCAACTGGGCGTTACCATTCTGGCCTACAGTCCTCTATCGCAAGGATTGCTGACAGGAAAATATACCCCCGAAACCCGGAACCAGTTGTCAGGGGCGCGTCGGCTCGATCCCCGCTTCAGCACCCAAGGACTGAAAAAACTCACTCCTTTATTTTCTGCTCTAGAAAAAATGGCGGAAAAATATGACAAAACTCCAGCGCAAGTAGCTTTGAATTGGTTGATTGCCCAAGGCAATATTATTCCAATTCCAGGGGCCAAGAATGCCGAACAAGCCAAACAAAATGCTGGAGCGTTGGGATGGTCTTTAAGTCCGGAAGAGGTGGAAAGCTTGCGGGCGATCGCTAAAGCAGAATCTTGATTCTATTTTCATTCGATCGCGATATCAAATCCGGTTCTTAAACCTCCAATTGCTGCCCTCACCCCCAACCCCTCTCCCAAGGGAGAGGGGAGCCGGAGGCTCCTTTGAGGGCAAACAACTTTTGCTAAGCGGATTTGGGATAAGAGGCATTACTGGGCTGGGAGACGTGCCATGGCACGTCTCTACAGTTAGAATTTGCGCTTTTGTCGGTAATTGGCTACTGATTCTACCAGGCCGATCGCGATGAAATTGGTTAATAGAGCAGATCGCCCGTAACTCATCCAGGGTAAAGGAATGCCTGTTACCGGGGCGAGGTTGACAGTCATGCCCACGTTGACGATGACTTGAAAGACAATCATCGCCAACACCCCAATTGCCAGCAGAGAACCAAAGTTGTCTTTGGCATTTTGAGCGATTAGAACTAAGCGCAAGCAAATCAACCAGAAAACTCCGAGAACGCACATACTGCCGACAAAACCGAATTCCTCGGCGATCGCAGTAAAGATAAAGTCGGTATGCTGTTCGGGTACGAAGTTGAGTTGCGTCTGAGTGCCATGGTGGAGTCCTTGCCCCCAAAGCTGGCCCGCACCAATAGCAATGCGAGATTGAATCAGTTGATAACCCCATCCCAAGCGATCGGCTTCAGGATTGAGGAAAGTAACTAGCCGCTGTTGTTGGTAAGGCTGTAAGTGATTCCAGACGATTTGCCCTACTTCCCCGCCTAACAAGTTAACCGCGATCGCCCCCAGTCCGCCCCACCACTTCCAAGGTAAGGTGAAATAGCCGACTATCCCCATCAAAGCTGCCCAAATAAACCAACCGGGCAAAAAGACTTTCATCAAGACGGCAAATAGAATGGCGGAAATCAGGGGAGAAACTAGCAGCAGCAGCCAGCCAGGATTAGCATTAGCCCAATAAAGCATTCCTAAAGCGATCGCTCCAAATACTAGCGAAGTTCCTAAATCTGGCTGCACGAACACCAACAACCCAGGAATAGCCGTTACTGCTAAAGCTCTAACAAAGGTTGGTAGAGTTGAAGCACCGCGAGTATGTAACAGGGCAGCTAAAGTAATAATTACTCCTAACTTGGCAAACTCTGAAGGTTGGACTTGAAAACCCGCCACTCCGATCCACCGCTGCCCGCCTTTGGCCGACTGTCCGACTAACTTCACGGCTAGCAAAGAGAGATTGGTAAAGATGTAAATCGGCCACTGCCACTGAATTAAGAGTGCGTAGCGCGATCTGGCGATCCATAATGCCAATCCCAAGCCAATACCTCCAAAAATCCAGTGTTGCCACCAATCGATCGGGCCTAGGTTTAATTGGGTGCTGCGAATGGCGATCCCGCCGCAGATCGTCAAAGTCACAACCGAGATTAGTAGCAGCCAATCTAGTTGTCGCCAAGCTGCCAGGACTCCGAGAGATGGTTGGCGTTTCCCTTGTGAGGAAGTGCGTATAGATGTAGCGGATTTGTCTTGCAGGCGGAAAAGCTTAGAAGCAGACTTAAACACTAGGCAACCTGAGTTCGGAGTTCGGAGGAAAGAAATTCGGAGTTATGAAGAATATATAGTGGGACTAAATCATTGATGAAATTTCTGGTGGGGCAGGCATCTTGCCTGCCGTAGTACAGCCGGGACGGCTATCCCAGAAGTCATGAATGGATTGCTATCGATCGAGTCGGGGTTAGTCTCGATCTAGTTAAATATATCGCTCGACAACACGCGAAAGCCCGATAATACCTTTTGGGTGCTAACTTCATCGACGCGATCGAAAGCGAGGGTTTGAGTTTGAGTAACGATTAAAACTCGGCTATTTTCAGGGAAAACTAACCAAACCTCTAAACAACCTGACTCTAAATATTCTGTAGCTTTGGCAAATAAATCTTCAGCAGAATCCGTCGGAGAAGCAATTTCTGCAATCAGGGGAGGGCTTTGGGGTAAGGTGGCATTATTGCCAAACTGTTCGACTAATTCTGGGGTTAAATAACAGACATCTGGGCGACGACCTTGACGGACGGTAACGCAAGGCAGTTCGACATAGACTTCTCCCCCTTGTCCTGACTCTAAGAGATAGTTTCCCCACAGGCGGGCTATTCTAGCTTGGGTTTTGCTATGTCTAATTGTCATTCCTGTTTTTTCTACTAAGTTGCCGTCGAGCCACTCCTTAGCTTCTGGAGGATTGGCGATGAAATCTTCGAGGGTGAAATTTTCTCTGCTGACCGCGATCGTCATGGTTTTGCCTGTAAAGATCTGCGTTTATCTATCATTTTAGCCCCGACCATAGCTTAATCTATGAACTTGATGGCATTGCTGGTAAGGTAACGGTAAACACGCTGCCGACATCAATTTTCGATCGCACTTTGACATTACCTGCCATCGATTCGACTAACATTTTGACGATCGATAAACCCAAACCCGAACCGCCTGTGGAACGGCCGCGATCGCTATCGACTCGATAAAATGGCTCGAAAATGCGACTTTGGTGCGTTAAGGGAATGCCGCAACCTTTATCTGCTACTTGAATCAGGGCGCGATCGCCTTGCCGACTTAACTTCACGACAATAGTAGTGCTGGAATATTTCAGGGCGTTATCGATGAGATTGATTAGCACTTGTTTGAGTCGATCGCGATCGGCTTTGACTTTAATTAATTTGTCGTCGGCAAAAACTTTAATTCTTCCCTGACTGTATTGCTCGCCCATACCTACGACTTCGGCTACCAGATCGTTGAGGACTAAAGGTTCTAAATGCAGCCGTAAGTTACCGCTATCTGCCCTGGCTAAATCTAATAAGTCTTGCAACAAGCGAATCGTGCGATCGGCTTCGGCAGCGGCAATTTCTAAGCCTTCTTTTTGGAGTTCGGTGAGGTTTTGACTGCGGCGCAACGTACTTTGCAAGTAACCGTGGACGATCGTGAGAGGAGTGCGCAATTCGTGAGAAACATTGCTGACGAATTGCCTTTGCTGTTCCCAAGCTGAAGACAGGCGATGCAGCATCATATCCCACATTTGGGCTAATTCCCTCACCTCTGAAGGGGCGCGATCGAGTTTCAACTTAGCTCCCCCTAAATCTTCTGCCGAAACAGTTGCAGCTAGCTGACTCAGTTGGCGTAAAGGTTGTAAAGATCGCTGAATGTAGAGGGCGATGGCGGCTGTAATTGCCAAAATCGCGATCGCGCTGGCGATTCCCAAACTGCGGACGATCGCTAAAAACATTACTTGTTCGTCGGTAATATCGTGGGCGACGTAAAGCGTCCCCAGGTTTTTGCCTTGAACTGTTAGCGGACTGCTGCACCATACCCAGTAGCGATTTTGGATTTTTTCTATGGCTGGTACGGGTGGGACCTGCTGTTTAGTAACGACTGCCGCTGCCGAGGGTTGGCTCTGTAGGATCAAATTTTGCACCCCTTGAGATGAGGTTAAAATTTTCCCGTCGGGACGCTTTACCCAAATCAGATTCTTGTTAACCGTTAAGCGATCGATCGCCTTGGGCAGCCCTTTTTCTACTGCCATCATCTCGCTATAGATTTCGACATCGCGAGGAAAGCGATCGGCGATTTGAGCTAGATTTTGCTTGTGGGAGTCGATCAGCAGAGCTTGCATTTTCCATCCCGTCCAGATGGCAACGCTACCTAGTCCTAAAACCGAAACGGCGGCAATCCCCACTGTCAAGCGCACCCGCAGCGAATCGGTTTCTAGGCGATCGCCAACTCTGCCAATTTGTTCGATAATGCGGCTGAACAGTTTCATGCAGGGGGCAAAGAGAGAGGAGCGGGCGGAGCAGAGGATAATTGACAACTAATTTTCCCTCTTCATCCTTCATTTGCACGATAACTCGATTCTTCGTTGCTTGTCATTGGGAACAACCAGAAGATAGTTAAGAAGCTAATAGAAAAATGATAATTGTTTACTCAGGCAATTCTCAGGTGGATCTCATTTTTTTGTGTATTTAGAATTCATTAAAATAATAGCTACTCGTTAAATTCAAGCAAGGCTATTCTAAACTACTTTATCCAACGCTCGGATTTGTAAAACCTCATTGTCGGCCAACAATTCGATGCTACATCTCCTCTGCACAGTTTATAGCGGGGAAAATCTTCTCGCAACGCCACTCGCGCAAACAACTCAAAAGCCATTATGGCTCTCCCGTATCTGTAGTAATAAAAAAATATTAGATGTTGTAGGGTGGGTTAGTCGCGGGGATAATTTTGATAAGAAACCGATAAATTTTCATCCGCGACGTAACCCACCGCCGAAAGTTTTGTAACACGGTTCCTGTTCTGGTTTGAGATCGATCTTCATTTTGGAGAGTTCAGTATTATAAGTCTTACCTACTTTATTTTAACCAACGAATGTTTTTATTTCTCTCGAAACTGCTACCCGTGTTCTTTTACCCTTTGGGTTTAGCTTGCGTGCTAATAATTTTAACCTTGGTGTTGATGAAGAAGCGATCGCGCTGGAGATCGATACCAATTATTGTGGCGCTGGTGGTTTTACTAGTAGGGAGTAATGGTTGGGTAACGAGTTGGTTGGTGCGATCGCTCGAATGGCAAAATATCCCCGCCGCCGAGTTGCCAACCCTAGATGCGATCGTCGTTTTGGGAGGAGCGACAAAATCGGCTTTTCCGCCCCGCCCTAGTGTAGATCTTAATGAAGATGGCGATCGCTTAATTTATGCGGCTCAACTATACAGGGAAGGTAAGGCCCCCATAGTCATTCCCAGCGGGGGCAGAATCGATTGGTTGGGCGGTGGCTCGCCGGAAGCTGCTGACATGGCAGAGATTTTGCAAGTTTTAGGAGTGCCGCTATCTGCAATTATTCTCGAACCAGACTCCCTCAACACCCACGAAAACGCCGTTAACGTCCAGAAAATTCTAGCCGAGCGAGGGATCGATCGCGTGTTATTGGTGACTTCAGCCATGCATATGCCCAGATCTTTAGCTATTTTCCAACATCAAAAAATTGACGCGATCGCTGCTCCTACAAATTTTCTCGTCACCGGGCAAGATCTTGCTGCCCTCAATACCAGTTTTGGCAGCGTCTTACTGAATTTCTTGCCCGATAGCGATCGCTTAAATCAAACTACTAGAGCTTTAAAAGAGTATCTGGGAATCGCCCTCTATCGCTTGCGGGGTTGGCTTTAGCTAGCCAAAGTCTCAAGCAACGTCCAAAAATAACCATCTGGGGCGACAAAAGACAAACTCTGCTCGCCCATCTCGTTACTGACGATATCTGTAACCTTTTGAGCTTGACTTGCTTTAAGGCGATCGCGATATATCTCTAATCCTGCCACGCGGTAAGTATACAAACACATCCCCAAACAGCCTGGTTGCGCTCGATCGAATTGCGACTCTAACTGCAAAGAGTTAGGAAATCTGATGATATAGAGTCTGCCGGAAAGTGCTGCCATCAAGTCAGTTGCAGACGATCGCGGATCGTCAAAGGCAGTGACGAAGAACTTTTCGCCAGGTTGCAGGTCGAAAATTTCTCTACCTGCAAGCGATGATTCATAACTAGTTTCCACATCGTCCCGCACCCGCAGCAAACCTAAAACTTCTTCGTAAAACTTGAGGGTTTCTTTACTGTCATCTTGAATTACTATCCCCATATGGGTAAACTCGCTAGTTTTCAAGGGTGCATTTTCATCGATTTGTCCGTAATAAGGCAACGTGTAGCCAAAGCGTTGAAATAGAACTTGTCTGGTGAATGGTTGCAGCAGCATCATTTCGCGCACCCCAATAGCTGAATCGAGAAAAGGACGGCTTTTCCGCTCCTTTTGGTAGATAATTTCCCAGTGAGGATTTGTATGTTTAATTGGCAATCCGGCTTTAGCAGCCTCTTCCGCCTGATTTGAGATATTCAATACATCCGCTGTTAAAGTAGTTGCCCAACGATTGCCTTTAACTTTCATCGAACCCATCCCCAAACCATCGTTAGTGGGGTGTTGCCAAACCATCAAGCGAATTAAACCGCGATCGCTATTTTGATGTACGAGGCGAATCGATCGCAATGCCGAATTCACTCCATATAATTGCTGGGCAGCAAGGGCGGGTAGTTCGCCGATTCGATCGATCCGATAGCCAAATTGCTCCCAATATTGAATGGCAGAAATTGGTTCTCGAACGCCAATGCAAACCTCATAAATGCCTCCAATTGAAGTCGATTGTTGCTGCGTCATAAGATGAATGAGTGAAAATAATTTTTCCGTAGGTTAGCACTCTCGATCGACCCCTTCCTTTCACGATGATTAAGGCTGCGGTGCAAACACAAGTTATCGGTTATGCCGTTCTACATCTAGATCCCCCTAAATCCCCTTAAAAAGGGGGACTTTGATTATTTCCCCCCTGCTTGGTGCAAGCTGCATGGCGAGGAAACCTCGCCGCGCTTGCATCCGCTTTTTAAGGGGGGCTAGGGGGGATCGAACGATTTAGCTCCTCACAAGCTTCCTAAAAGTTATTTGCAACCTGCCGATCGTAAATCCGATCGCTCTTAAACCATAACCTTACACGCTCACCTGCGTATGGGTTCTAAACCTGCAATTGCCCTCTCTTTACCTTGGGAAGCCATTGAATAATTTGGATCGATTTGGAGCGTTCGATCGAAACTGGAGATCGCTTCTTCATAGCGCCGCAATCCTGTCAGAGCATTACCTCGATTAAACCAAGCTATACAATCGTTTGGATTGAGTTCGATCGCGCTGTCGAAATCGATCAGTGCGTCTGCAAATTGCAGTTTTGTTAGTAAAATGCTCCCTCGGTTAACCCAGGCTTCATATCGATCGGGTTGCAGTTCGATCGCTCGATCGTAGCTGTCAATCGCCTCATCCAATCGTCCTAAATCGGTTAAGACGTAGCCTCGATCGTACCAGGCTTCAGGATCGCGCTCATCGATCTTAATTGCCCGATCGTAGCTGTCAATTGCCTCTTGTAATTGTCCCATCTGGCTGAGAGCATTCCCCCGACTAACCCAAGTGGGGCATAAATTTGGTTCGAGTTGCAGCGCCCGATCGAAACTCTCTATGGCCTCTTTGAAACGATCTTGGTGGCTGAGAAGATTACCTCGATTGTGCCAACCCAAAGCAAATTTAGGGTTAATTTCAACTACTCGATCGTAGCTAGCAATAGCCTCTTCATAGCGCCCCAAATCTTTAAGAAGATTGCCTCGATTGAAGCAAGCGGCAAAATAATCTGGCTGAATGTAGAGCGTCCGGTTATAACTGTCGATCGCTTCTTCAGGTCGTTTGAGGTTATCTAAGAGATTACCTCGATTGTTCCAAGCTTCGTGCATCACGGGATTAATTTGGAGAGCGCGATCGAAGCTAGTAATTGCCTCTTCTAAATATCCCAAATCGCTCAGTGCATTGCCCCGATTGTACCAGGCTTCGGCAAAGTTAGAGTCGATCTCGATCGCTCGATCGAAACTGGCGATCGCTTTTTCAAACTGCCTGGCATCTCTAAATTGGCAGCCCAGATCGTTCCAGGCTTTCTCTAAGAATTCAGTCATAGATAACTCCTCGCTCGCTCGTTCTACTCCTGCTTTAGCTAGTTCTAGCAGTCACTAGGTACTTGGCAAGGCGAGGAGCAGAGATTTTTCTGCACTCGATCTCAGAAGTTTATAGTAAAGAGCGATCGCTTGCACAACCGCTTCTATCTTAGAGGATGTTTGAAAAGCATTTATGGCTACGCTCTCACGTTGGAGATCCCCCTAAATCCCCCTTAAAAAGGGGGACTTTGAGCCTGTTCCCCCCTTTTTAAGGGGGGCTAGGGGGGATCGAGCGCAAGAATTTTGACTTTTCAAACATCCTCTTAGTCGGCAGCGCGATCGACAAATAATGTAGTATCGAGAATCTTGAGGATCTGAGGAAAACTCTAATGACTAATATAGTTAAGGCTAGCGATAATATTTTTGAAGATTTAGGTTTCGATCCGCAAGAAGCAGCGAATCTTAAAATTCGCGCCGATCTAATGCTAGATATCAGAAGATTTATCATAGCCAAGAAATGGACGCAAGCAGAAGCCGCAGAATTTTTTAGCGAAACTCAACCGCGAATTAGTAACTTGATGAATGGCGATATCGATCGGTTTGGAATCGATAAGTTAGTCCAAATGCTGTCAATTGCAGGGATGGATGTTCGGGTCTTAGTCGCACCGAAAACGAGTTAGGAGACATAGATGAGCGATTATTCAGCCGACTACGAATTCAGCACTCTAGTTTTCTA
Source organism: Cyanosarcina radialis HA8281-LM2 (assembly GCA_019359615.1). GTDB lineage: Bacteria > Cyanobacteriota > Cyanobacteriia > Cyanobacteriales > CCAP-1448 > Cyanosarcina > Cyanosarcina radialis. The sequence goes on along the minus strand of JAHHHA010000053.1, from coordinate 7,181 downwards.
TCGAGAGAATCATGGCAAGCAGCTTTACTATAGTTGGGAGGGCGATATCTGGTGGACAGAAACACCAGATAAACCAAAGGAAAAGTTGTTCTCAATTATCGGCATGAATGCCACTAAAATCTTGCTTAAATCCGATCCTGAGTATGGTGAAGTTGGGTATAGACTTAACAGAGAGATTGGCTTATTTTGCGACCCTCAAACGCAGGAAATCTTGCACTATTGGCAGCCCAAAAATGGTAGCCAAGAAGCGCCAGTAGTCCATATTGCCAACCGCATGGTACAAGGTTCGGTTAAAGAACGAAAGATAGTTATTCCCCAGGGGCAAAGATATATAACTAAAATCAATGAAATTCCTTTGGAATACCCACACCCCTTAGCCAAGGACAGTAAATACAAAGATTATTGCCCAAGCGAGACGTTTAAGGGAGTTGAGTATTTCACTTCTAGTTTTTCGCGACCTGGAGTTGACGATGCCCCACCTGCAAAGTGGTCTAGAGATTGTCCTTGGATGCCTTGGATGAAGTTGGGTTACGGTCATCCCGCTAGATTGAGGTTTGAGACTACCATATCAAGAGTAAGTAATTTCGATCGACTCAATCCTAAGTTAGTTAAGTTAGTCAGGGAAAAATTGCCCATCTATGAATTCACGCCAGATGAATGCGATGAGCCAAACATGACAAGTATCTTATACTTTAAGCAACACTTTGAGTCTTACTTGCAGGGAGAAATTTTCCCCATCGAAGAAACAGGTTGAGTAAAATCTATGGCAACCAATCCCATCGACTCATTCCGCGCCTTGGCACTTCAGGTAACGTGTCATGCTGTAAATCGGGCAAGCGATCGCACAGAAGCCCGTACTATGATGCAACAGGCGATCGATCGCTTAGGACCGCAAATTGCTGGCAGTATTGCTTTTATCGGTTCTGACTGTCGTTTAGTTGTCTTGCCAGAATACTTCCTGACGGGCTTTCCTCTGGGAGAATCGGTAGGTGGTTGGGCAGAAAAAGCCGCTTTAGAAATGGCTGGGGCTGAGTATGAAGCCCTAGGCAAAATTGCCCAAAAACATCAGATTTTTTTAGCTGGGAACGCCTACGAACTCGATCGCAACTTTCCGAGATTGTACTTCCAAACTTGCTTTGTTATCGACCCTAGCGGTTCGGTGGTGTTGCGGTATCGACGGTTGAATTCGATGTTTGCCCCCACACCCCACGATGTCTGGGATAAATATTTAGATTGCTACGGTTTAGAAGGGGTGTTTCCAGTTGCCAAAACGGAAATTGGTAATTTAGCAGCTTTAGCGTCGGACGAGATTTTGTTTCCCGAAGTAGCAAGATGCCTGGCAATGCGCGGGGCGGAGATTTTCTTGCACCCCACCTCAGAAGTTTATGGTAAAGAGCGATCGCCTAAAGATGCAGCTAAGATCGTCCGGGCAGTAGAAAATATGGCATATGTAGTTTCAGCCAATACCGCCGGGATTGCTAATATTCCCATCCCCGTTGCTTCTGCCGATGGCGGTTCTAAAATTGTTGACTATCGAGGTCTAGTCTTAGCGGAGACAGCTACGGGCGAAAGTATGGCAGCGTTTGCCGAAATTGACTTAGCGGCTTTACGTCGCTATCGTCGCCGTCCGGGATTAAATAATTTACTCGCACGCCAGCGATTTGAACTTTACGCCGAAAGTTACAGCAAGTCATACTTCTACCCAGCTAATACGATGCAAGATAAAGAAGAAGTAGACCGCAAACACTTTTTGCAAACGCAGCAAGAGACGATCGATCGCTTAGCCGATCTAGGAATAATTTAACGAACAATTTTAAAGCGATCGCTCTAGCATCAAAGCTCGATAACCTGCTTGTACAAAATGACGGTCAGCAGTGAGGGCATCGATTAAACTTTGTTCTTGCATAACCACAAAAGAAATACAATCGGTTAAACCCCAATTTTTATCTTCTCGCAAACGGTATAGTTCTAAAGCACGTTGTAAAAGCGCGGTGTTAACACTAACAACTTTGATATTGGAAGTGTTGTAGCACTGCTCGATAAAGGTTATTGCTGCTAGGCGATTGAATCTACTAAGAGCGTTACCGACTTCTACTAAAACAGCTTCGGTTAGCCAAACTTCGGAGGCAATTTTAATCTGGGGAAGGAGTTGAAGTGCTTGCTGATGGTAGTCATCTTGCTTGTTAAATAAGGCTTGAATAAATACGGTATCCAGAAAATATCTTGCACGAGTCATGAACTAGGATAATTAGTTTTGTTTGGGAGTACCGTATAGATAGTGGTCGTGTTCTATAGACCAATCAGGGGGAGCTTCTACTGTCCCAGCAAGAGCTTCTATTGTAGACCAACCACTAGAGTTAGACTGAGTTTCCGTTTCTATTTCGATGGTAATTACATAACGTTGGTCGATCTGAAGGTCTATAGGATTATCTGGACGTAAATATTTTCCGTCAAAGGTTGCAGTTATAGTTTTAGTCATCGATCGATTGTTAGTAGGCGTATACCATCTAGGTTATCAGTTTTATTTTAATTGAGAGGCAAAGAGCGAGGACAAATGACCGATGACTAAACTCATACAAGTACGCAACCCCCGCACGGGCAAACTTGACTATACGATCGCCCCACCATCTAGCGATTTAGTAGAACAGCAATGTCTGCACTTGCGTCAAGGACAACGGCAATGGCAGCAAATCGGCGTTGCAGGTCGGATTGAAGCTTTGCAACAGTGGAAGCAAACTATATTATCTCAGCGCGAATCCTTAACAGAAGCTTTAGTAAAAGATACGGGCAGATTGTCAATTTCAGTTCTAGAAATTGATTCGTTTCTCTCTAGCATCGATCGCTGGTGTAAATTAGCCCCAGAATTATTACAAGAATCAGAAACAGGGACGGCAATTCCCTTTATCAAACTGCAACAAACCTCAACTCCTTATCCCTTAGTTGGAGTAATCAGCCCGTGGAATTTTCCTTTATTACTATCTACACTCGATACTATTCCTGCCTTAATTGCCGGGTGTGCGGTTATTGTCAAACCCAGCGAAATCGCTTCCCGCTTCGTCAAACCTCTGATGGCTGCGATACTCGCTAGCGCGAACGCAACCGTTCCCCATCTCCAAGACGTATTAACTTTTGTGGAAGGTGCTGGAGAAACAGGAGCTAATTTAATCGAATATGTAGATCTAATCTGCTTTACGGGTAGCGTAGCCACGGGGCGAAAAGTTGGAGAAGCAGCGGCTAAACGCTTTATTCCTGCCTTTTTAGAATTAGGCGGAAAAGACCCGGCGATCGTCTTATCATCGGCCAATATAGAATTAGCTACATCTGCAATTTTGTGGGGTTCGGTAGTCAATACCGGGCAGTCATGTCTTTCGATCGAACGCATTTACGTGGCTGAATCTATTTTTGAACCATTTGTAGAGCGATTAGTCGCTAAAGCCGAACGGTTAAAATTAGCCTATCCCACAGTCGAAAGCGGTGAAATCGGCCCGATTATTGCCGAGAGACAAGCAACAATTATTCGCGATCATTTGTCAGATGCGATCGCCAAAGGGGCTGTCGTCCGTTGCGGCGGCAAAGTAGAAGAAAAGGATGGCGGCTGGTGGTGTCTTCCGACAGTGCTAACTCAAGTCGATCGTTCTATGAAAGTCATGACAGAAGAGACGTTCGGCCCGATTATGCCCGTCATGCCTTTTTCAACTGTAGAAGAAGCGATCGACTTAGCAAACGATACGATTTACGGACTGAGTGCAGCCATCTTTGCTGGAGAAGAAACCGAAGCTTTAGCAGTTGCCCAACAGATAGAGGCTGGTGCGATCTCGATTAACGATGCAGCCCTGACCGCTTTGATTTACGAAGGTGAAAAAAATTCTTTCAAATTCTCTGGGTTAGGCGGTTCGCGCATGGGATCGGCTTCTTTGATGCGATTTCTGCGGAAAAAAGCGTTCTTGGTGAAAACCAATTCCGTTCCCGATCCTTGGTGGTTCGATCGTCAACAATAGTAGCATTCAAAACTACGAACATATCGATCGATAACAGGTCTATCTGGCGGACTCAGATCCCTCGGCAATTCACCTAACTTAAAGAAACACAGATCGATCGCCTCATCCCGATCTACCTTTAGTTCTCCTCTGAACTGTCGTGCCTGATAAACCGCCACTACGTTAACTACAATATCCCCGTTTGGATACTTATAAATAAGCTCCTGTCCGGAAAACAAGCCGAACCACTCTAGGTCGTATAGTTCCAAACCCGTCTCTTCCAGAACTTCGCGCCTAGCTGTTTGCTCCAAGGACTCCCCAATCTCCATACTGCCACCAATCAATCCCCACTGTTGGTTATCCCGGCGACGCTGGAGGAGCAGACGATTATGCCGATCTATGACCAATACGGCTGCTCCAGGAATAATGAGGGGACGAGATCCGACTAGCGATCGCAGTTCCCGAACATAGCCCATTTTTGGCTTACTCCCATATCTATTATTTTACGATCGTCGTCACAACGAATAATCCCTGTATATTGAATGACTATAGACTCACCTCTAACTATCTCGCTTCTTAATCGCTTAACCGATCGCGAACTACAAACTAATTATCTCAATCACGTTTGTCGCACTTCAGAAATTGCTAGCTTATTATCAACAATAACCGATCGAGATTTGGCTTTAAGAATTATCAACTTAGCACTCGAAATAGATCTGAACTTAGGTGCTAGCTTGACAAGTTCGATCGCTCCAGAGTTTCAAGAGATCGTAGTCAAACAAATCGAGCGATTAGAAATTTGCCTCCCTCTAAAAATATCGCTCTGGCAGAAAATCAAATCAAAAGCGGCTTTACCGTATCTTCAAGATATATTTATTTTCAAATATCGTTATCGCTACAATAGATATAAAGAGATCGGCTCGGCTTTAGAAGCAATTATCGAAATCGATCGCAATTTAGGAATAGCCTTAGCGCTCGAGGCTTTATACGATAATCGTTTCAGTTCTGAAGCTTTAGAAATTTTAACTGAATTAGCTCCCTCAGAAGCGATCGATGCTTTAGGAGATTTACTAGAAAGCATACATTCGATACATTACAGTCAAAGAGATCGGGCAATCCACATTCTCGATAAAATTGGTACGGAAGCAGCGATCGACAAGATTCGTCAGGCCCTCTACACATACCGATCTAGCTGGTCGGATGATGATTGGATTCAGGGATTGGGAATTGTGGGAGAACCAGCGATGGTAGAGCATTTAATATATCTTCTCTATTTGACAGATGAATATATCGATCGATCGCCCGACAATCCAGATGACAATCTAGAAGAAGTTTCTCGTCTTTGCCGCGAGGCGATCGCAGCTTTAGAAAGATTTGGTGGGAACTTAGCGTTTGAAGTATTACATCAATTTGCTTATTGGAGTATCTTTAAAGACTATCCGAGTCCCTTCGAGGAAATTATTGAAGCTTTATTTCGACTCGATTGCGATCGTACCTTTACAGCTTTAGAGAATGCAATTCATAGTTGCGATCCTCTAGTAAGGAAACGCGCCGCTATGGCTTTTAATGTTTTGAAAGTACCAATTAAAGAACAGACTTTTTCTATTTTGATAGATGCTCTTAACGATCCAGAAGTAGATATACAACTAGAAGTTATTATTAGTATTAGAACTATTTGCAGAAAGTATTCACTACTATATGGGGACGGTCAGATAACTATAGATCTCCACCCGAAAGATCGAGCCTATGCAGCTACCAAACCAATTGTAGCCAACTTTTTATCTCATCCAGAAAACACCGTTCGAGAAAAAGCAATCTTTGTATTAGTAGATGACGATCTAGATGAACTTAAACTAATTCCGCCTTTATTAGGCAATCTCAGTCAAAAAAAGCTTCAGTATCTTCCTTATCGTTTTAGTAGCGCGATCGATAGCTCTCACCTATCAGTTTTATTCGATTATTTAGAAGACGATCGGCTGGAGTTACGCGCTTATGCTTTGGCTAGCTTGGGATTAATTAACGGCGATCTTATACTTCCTATGCTAGTTTCTGCTCTTAAGGATAATGAGTTAATTCTCCGACAAGCAGCAGTTAAGGGAATTGTCAAATTAGAAAGTTTAGCCGCTCGATCTATACTACTAGAGCTAGCTGCTAATTCTGAATTAGTAACAACCTTAATTGAAGAATTAATAGAACTAAACTGCTCGGAAACTCGATCTGGTACTTTAGGACGATGGCAAGGCGATCGCGATTTTACCCAACAGTTTTTAGAAATTGCCGAAACAACTCTCATTGAGATAGTAAAAACTCGTCATCGTGAGATTCTTTGCTTGGGTCAAATTGGTATTAGCGATCGAGCAGTTGATGCGATCGCTCAAGTTCTCAAATCCGATGATTGTAGCTACGAGCATGAGGATGATGGGGTGATGGCATTAGCTAACATTGGTAGCAAGGAAGCGATCGAAGCACTTCTAGAATTTTTACCTAATGGATTTGTATTAGGTGGATGGATCGCAACTCCAATAAATAACGGAGGTAAATTGGGAATAATACCTCAGCTATGGTTAGCTCAACGTCAGTTGTATTGTGAGAGTTTATCTAATGCTATTATCAACATTCAACAGCGAGAAGGATTATACAATCCCAATTTTAGCAATCGCCCATATCATGAGCTTTTTCGATCGCGATCGTTATCCCCTCGCCTGCGACAAGTTCTTTTAGAAAATGCAGATACACCAAAAATTTTCCATCTTTGAAATTTCTCCACAAGCCCCTGAAGAATCTGAAACAATGGGGACTAAAGAGAAATTCTGGTTTCGGCACGAGGAGTTAGGCTTATGTCTTTATAAAAAAGCTAGACCAAATACAGGCGAAGATTGGTCAGAAAAAATTGCAGCTGAATTATGTAAACTAATCGAACTACCTCATGCCCAATACGAGCTAGCAATATTTAACGATCGAAAAGGAACGATCTCCCCATCATTTCTGCCTGAAAATGGTAGTCTTTCTCCTGGCAATGAGATCTTGGCAGAAATATTGGTAGATTATCCCAAAGACATTAATAGCCCTGCCCAACACCTGAAGGGGAGACGAAATTAGCTAGAATACAGATTCAATCAGCTTCATAGCTCTTAGACCTTGTTGGTAATACTTCCATTTATTGCGATTTAATTTCATTAGTTCGGTGACTAATTCTTGACAAAT
>JAHHHA010000052.1 GCA_019359615.1 Cyanosarcina radialis HA8281-LM2 | reverse complement strand
CCTGCCGTTCTTCTTGAGTTAACCGTACAATGTAGCGTTTCAGCATGGTTGAGTTCTCACCTCAGACTGTTTTCGCTCGAAGAGAGCTTGGTCTCTATTCACAATCTTAAGCTTGACAGACCACTAGTTTAGACGCAAGCCTTACCGCTGTGTAGTCTGAGATTAACCAAGCCTCAAGAAATATCTGCTCCATTTAACCGCAAACGACCGCAAACAGCTAGAATTTATGCTGAGTAACAGTTTTGTTGTTAATTTTCGATCTCCTGTTTCTGGCTGTATTGCCCCACTGTCAAAAAATCGTCATGAATTATTTAATTGCTGTACTACCCGATCGCATCCAAGCAGAAGGAGCTTACGTAGCCCTAGAAAAACAAGGATTCCCGATGGATGGGGTAACTATTTTGGGTAGAGGGTATAAAAGCGCGGATGAATTTGGATTGCTCGACGATCCTAAGACGCAAGCCCGCAAGCAAGTAATCCTGATGTCTTACTGGCTCGTACCGTTTGGATTTGTGGCTGGGATAACTTTTAGCTTGATGACCAATCTGCACACCTTTGCTTGGGCGGGTGAAATTGGAGATCGCTTTATCGCAGGGCTTCTAGGAGCAGTTTCAGGTGGTTTGGGCAGTTTGGTCGCTGGTGGGGGATCGGCTCTGATCGCTGATAGTGGCGACTCTTTACCCTATCGCGATCGCTTGCAAGCAGGAAAATATTTGCTAGTGGTTCGCGCCGCTGACAGTTTGGCGCAACAAGCTACTCAGACCTTGCGTCAATTTGAACCAGAAAGCATCCAGGGATATGCTATTGGATAAGGGGCATAGGGCATGGGGCATAGCGAATAATTAAATTTCTGGATATTCTCGAAGTATTAAGTTTTTGATAAATTCGCTGTAATCGTCTTTCATTGGCAGTTCCAGATCGACCTTAATCCGCCTTCTAGTTGTGAATACTTTTTCCCGATCGATCGGACTAATTGCTTCTTTCTGATACGATTCCCAATACAAACCTACACCCCGTTTTTGCCAGTTGGGTAGATCGTTGAAATTAATTCCCAATCGCTGATACAGCATTTCGTTTTTATCGCTCGTAGAAAGTTTGTCTAGTTTTTCGGTGGCAGCGACAGCGCTGTCGCCGCTTTTTCGTAACATCCAGTAGCAGTGAGCATTTAAGGCATTACGATGAGCATCTTCATTGCGCCAACGAAAATAATCGACCACCAAATTGAGGGTAGGAAGTTGTGAAATTCGACAGTCGAATACTGCGATTCTACCTAGTAATAGCGATAGCTTGGCGCTGGCTTCTCCTGCCAAAATTGAATTGAACTTTCGCAGCTTGCGGCTAAAGCTCTCTTCGTCTCGGTGAAATAAGAGTGAAATTTCATCGCTTTGAGTGTAACCGTAGACGATCCGAAATCCACAATTCATCAGATGTTCTACTGTAGCCACCATATAATCTCGAAATTGAGGATCGAAGGGAGCTTCAAAATTATGGATCTCCTTGGTCAGACGAGTAAAGTTACGTCCGTCGAGTCTAGCTACCATAAAAATCTCTGGTAAGACGCACAAATCGTGGGCTGTCTCGAAAATTCTTAATTTTGCATCTAATTGTTCAAATTTCATTTTAAATACCCAAAATCAGTCAGATATGGTATTAGCGATCGACCCATTCCTTGATTTCAAACTCTCCTGTTGGTAATATCCGAACGTAGCAAAGTTTGTCGAAACCTTCTGTATACTGTGGGATTGCCAATCGGGCGTGCGTGCCTCTCATTCCTTTTTCTGGAACTTGTCGATCGATCGGACGGTTTTGGTTGCGTTGGATGGAATCGGCAATTTTTGACTCAAAGTAATAACCAATAATTTCAAAACCCTGTTGCTTGGCTGGCTCGATGTAGCGTTTTCTCTCTTCAGGCGTGGGGTTAGTATTATCGACGACAAACGGCTGACGGATCTCTAGACAGATTTCTAGCAGCCGTTGCTCTCGGTGTCTGGTTTTGAGCATATCCAGGTTGATGCGAACGTGCGTGTGAAAAAATTGTTGACTGTAAAAAGTTGATTTGCCGCTGGCTTGAATTCCCACAAAAACGATCGCTTGCATTCTTGCTTCAATATCTACTGAAACAACACGGAGTTAATTGGGTTTCTTGCCCTTCAACCAACCTACAGCTATGGGATTAGAATCTGACAGTTTTCGCAGACTAATCGCTGAAATTTTTGAGTCAATTCAGCTTGACATTTCGGACAAGAACTTAGTAGCTCGTAACGATCTGCTTCGGCATCCTGAAACCACCAATAATAACAACGACGCAATTGAGAAATAATTTTACAGGCTTCGTAGCTGCGTCGGTTAACTGCACTGTTTGGATCGAGAAGTTGTTGGCGGGCCCAGTCTTAAAATTCGCCCGAATCGAGCCACAAGACGTAGAAACAACTATAAAATCTGCGCCACGTAGCAATAACCTCAACCATTTCTGGTATCGGTTGTAGTCGTTCTGGAGGCAATTCTCGATCGCACTCGATACAGCGGATAGGATTGTTCGTCAGAGCGTAGCAGAGAACGATCGGATACTGGCGATCGCACGGGCAAATTTCATCGGGCGGCGTTGGCGGTTCGGGTTTTAATTTCTCGTACATTTTACTTTTGAAGAATACACGAGTTCAGGATTTAAGAAGACGATTAGAATATCTTCAGCAATTCTTGTCAGGTAGGCATCCTGCCTGCCCTTGAGTTTAATTGCTAAAGAGGTCTATCAAACTCAACGCTCTTCTGCATTCGCTTGAGATTTCGGGCCGATAAAGCCTATTGGGTTGCCATCTGGATCGATAACTTGACACATATAAGTGCCATCTTGCCGATCTAACGGCCCGCGATAGAGTTTTGCCCCTAATTTGACAGCACGTTCGATCGCACCATCAAAATCTAAAACTTGCCAGTAGGCTACTTGTCCTGCTGCTCCCGATGGCACTTTGCTATCGGCTCGATGAAACCACACTTCTTGCTTGCCAACTCGAATAAAGAAGTGTTCTGGATCGTCGAGCCAGGTAATCTCGATGCCAAATAACTTAGAGTACCATTCGGCAGCAGCACGTCGATCTTTGACAAAATAGACGATCTCAGCCACATAATTAAACATATCTATGACTAAGGTTGATACCGACTCATTCTCGCCCAATCTTGAGTCGAACCAATGTTCGGATTTTCGCTAGGGTCGTTCGTCGGATATATGTGTCCCTGGCGATCGATCCAGTAATACTGATAGTTTGATGGTAGCTCGGTAACAGGGTATCCATAGGGATTCGTCCAAGTCCCTACATTGCCCAGGTTCTCGCGAAATTGGAAGTTTTGGCGAGCGATAGATTCATCCCGCTGGCGGTTTACTCGATCCCAAGTCTGCTGCGACCACTCGCGGTATTCTCTAGCTTGTTGGCCCTCAGCGTTAGCAATTTGGATGTTTTGCTCCATAATGCCTCGCATCCCGAAGGCCGCCCCATTATTGGCTTCTACTTGGCTTGCCACTTGGGGCAACCATGAAGCATACCTGCCCCACACAGATTCATGGGAGGTAGCAAACGTTAGCACCATGGTACACATATTATAGCTATTGGCAATGCTGCATTTGGCTATTCCCCGACAGGGAATACCGTTAAAGGCAATGTATATGCAGTCGAACTCATAAGCTATCGTGCAACCCGCAAGCGGTTGAACTTGACGGGGCTGACTCATTTGCAGGTTATGAGGTTGTAGCTTTAACAGATACTCGTAAACAAACTGTCCGGGATTGTAGTTGGCTGGCAACCCACAATTGCCGGCCATGACCGTCATGGCCGTATTATCTGGAGCGTATAAAACAACGGCAAACTGTCCGTCCTCACCCACGCGCCAACCATTCGGCACAGCATAATTGAAAAACCGTCCGTGCTGGATTTCTACCGAACTAGAGGGAGAAGGCTGGGAAGGGAAAGACCACGGATTGTTATACATCTGCATTAGAAGTTATAGAAGAAGCATCGAACGGGAAGTCTCATACCAAATCCGGTTTACAAAACTGTCTTGACCTCAAGGAGCTTCCGGCTCCCCTCTCCCTTGGGAGAGGGGTTGGGGGTGAGGGCAGCAATGTATGGTATGAGAACCGGATTTGGTATCATTTGGTTATACAGTGGCTAGATCGGCAGTTTCGGAGCGATCGATCGAATCTCACGTCAGATTTTATTTTTTCCTTAATTTCCCCACCTCAGCGTTTGTTGGACAATCGAAGCTAATATCCAAGAGCTAATCGAGCGCTCATCTGGTGCTAAAGCTGACTGGTAAACTCAATAACGCTTAATAGCAATATACAGTTTTGTTTTTTAAAAATTAATAGCTATGCTGTTAAATATTTCAATTTAGAAGATTTAATAAAGTTGCTTTTCATTTTCGAGCTATTGAGGTAGATTCTGTTTTTTAAACTCTAGTAAATTACTTAACCTCAAAAGCTATGCTGCGCGATCGCCAAATTATTCGATTGATTCCTTGGTTTTTCTGCTTGAGTGCTGGCGTATTTCTGGCAGGAGATGTCGGTATATTTGCCCAGACACCTAGACCTAGTTCTCCACCTAATCGAGCAGTGGGAAAATTCTCGCTCTGCGGCAGCGATTGCGGCCAGGCTCAATATTACATCGGCTACAATCGCACTAACATGGCTAAAATCGGCGAAAAAGAAGCAGTTTTGCTTATTAGACCCGATACGGTTTTAGTCAATACTTCTAACCTATCCTTCACCAGAAGTTTGCCAGATGTAGATGAAAAAACAGTCGATTTAGAAGATGGCAACTTTGTCAACTCCATTCATAGAATCGAGCGAGCGCAAATTGGTAATTTTCTTAAAACCGAAATGATGAGCGTTCGGACTAATAAAGCTAATTCATTCGCTAAAGCCACGGTTAAATTATTTTGGGGAGACACCTTTACCGTGACCTCAAAAACTCTGCCCCAAGGAACTCCCGTCAAAGTCAACATTGAGAGGATAAGCGGTGGATTTGGCAATCCAGTAACGGATTACGCTCACTATGAAGCGACTTATCAAACTTTTATCGATGGCAAAGCGATCGCCGATCTCAATCTTACTGTAGCCAAGAAACCTGGAGTGGGAGAACAGGATGAAAAAACTGGAAAACCACAGACAACCTATACTCTTAACACTCAAGTCGGTGGCACTTTTACTGTTGAATCTTTACTAGAAGTGCTAGAAGGCGTAAATGTCGATGCCAAAAGCTATCAAATGCTCAACGGTTCTGATGAAGTCCAGTACAAAATCAAACTAGCAGACGAAACCAAGATTGCCGCTTGTCTGACTTCTGCCAGTGGCACGTTTTATTCTGGCAAGTGTCAGTAGAGAAGAATACAGGAGTTCAGGAGTTCAGAATATGGATTTATACCTTCTGCCTCCTGCCTTCTGCCTTATTTCCAAGAAAAAACGGGCTAACCTATATTCGGCTTAACCCGCTTTAGAAAGGGAACGCAAGAAAGTAGTTATTTTTGCACGACCAACTTCACGTTGGCATTTTGCAAACCGCGTTGCTTGACTTCTGATAGAGTCTTGTTAACAGCGTATTTTTGATTGATCGAATTAATCAATTCGGTTTGATTGTGCTTCTTGGCGACACCCCAGAGATCGGCAATCAGGTCGAAAGAACCGTCGCTATTGCGAGACCAGCCGAGATCGTACTCGCCTTCTAAAACAGCAACGATGTCAGCGCGTACCCGCTGGCCGTTGTAGCCGCGCACGTCAGCATTATTCTTCACAAAGATGCCCAAGTCGCGCAAAGAGGTCTTGAGGATTTCTGCGTCAGAAATTTTGGTGCGGAGAGTGCTAAAGTGAGACATGAGGATTTCCTCCAGTACAAAAGTTAAAACGACAACGTTAGTTTTCGATCTAGCCGCCACTTTTAACGGTCTAAGTGGCATTTTTTCGATTCGCTAGCTCTTAGCTAGCCTTTCCTCCTGTTGGGAGCAGGAGAAAGCTTTTAAAACTCCAATCGCTGATATTCGGCGACGGAGGCCGCAGCAGGTCGCGCTCGCTGCCTGGCCCAATCTCTGAGGGCCGTTACCTGCTCGGTCATAGTCCTAGAAAGCGGTAGCGTCGATTTAATCGCCGCAATGATATCTAGCTGCGTAAATTCGCGGTCTTGAGCGAAAGCATCGTACATCGCCGCAATTAAGGCCTGCTCGATTTCTGCTCCAGAAAAACCGTCTGCAACTTTTGATAGCTGTTCGATATCGAAACGCTCTAAATCTCGATGCCGCTTGCTCAGGTGAATCTTGAAAATCTCTTGCCGCTCTTCTTGAGTGGGCAAGTCAACAAAGAAAATCTCGTCAAAACGACCTTTGCGTAAGAATTCTCCGGGTAGGCGTTCTACGCGGTTAGCCGTTGCCATCACGAATACTGGCGATGTCTTCTCTTGCATCCAGGTAAGGAAAGAACCGAAGATCCGGCTTGAAGTACCGCCATCGGAGTCGGCAGAACCAGCCGTGCCAGCAAAAGCTTTATCTAGCTCGTCAATAAAGAGAATTGTCGGAGAAATCGATTCAGCCGTTTTCAGGGCATTCCGCAGGTTGGCCTCAGAACGACCGACCATCGAACCATCGTACACTCGCCCCATGTCTAAGCGCAGTAGGGGCAAACCCCAAAGGCGAGCAGTAGTTTTGGCAATTAAAGATTTCCCGCAACCGGGAACCCCCAAGATTAACATTCCTTTTGGTTGGGGCAACCCATACTCTCTCGCTCTTTCGGTAAAGGCGTTAGAGCGCTGCACCAGCCACCGCTTCAGTTCTTCCAATCCGCCAACGGAATCGAGCGTTTCGTCTTCTTCGATGTATTCTAAAATCCCGTTGCGGCGGATTAGCTGCTTTTTCTCGGAAAGAACGATTTCTACTTCTTCTTCCGTGAGGCGGCCGGTTTTGACGTAGGCCTTGCGATAAACTTTTTCTGCCTCATCTTTGGTTAAACCCAAAGCCGCTTTGAGCAACTTTTCTCTGGTTTCTGTAGATGTCCGCCGAGGGCGAGTTTGTTCTAGCTGTTGCGATAAAACTCGATCGAGTTCCGATAGGTCTGGCAGGGGATAATCGAGAACTACTACTTCTTTTTCTAACTCTATAGGCACTTGCTGGACTGGCGACATCAAAATCGCCACTTTGTGCGTGCCTTTGAAGCTAGCAATTGCATCTCTCAGCCAGCGGGTAGTAGCTGGAGCGTCGATAAAGGGATGGAGATCTTTAAATATAAAGATACTGGGTTCTCGCTGCCGAATCATCCATTCGATCGCAGCTTCGGGAGATACGGTATTGTGCTGGGTGGTTTGCCGGGGCTGACCGTATTCGATCGTCCCGTGGGTGACTGTCCAAATGAACAAGCGCCTTTGGGGAGATTTGGTTTGCGCGATTGCCGCTATCGCTCGCTCTGCCCGTTCTTCCTCAGAGGTCAGCAGATAGATCAGAGGATATTGAGCTTGGATTAACGTATTTAGCTCTTCTTGCATGACTATCGACCTCACTAAAAACGGGGAATCGCTGCTAAAAATCACACATGATGGAAGGTCTTTCCCCTTCGATCGACCTTTAGACGATCGATGCCGAACCTACCAATTGCTCTTCAGCTTGGGAGGCATGGAGGGAATTGACTTCTTCTCGTACTTGACGGGCCGGAAGTTCGTCAGATAAAACGCTCGCACCACTAGCTTTACTTACCAAGTTTCCGTCTTGGAGGACTACCGAACTGGTACACTCAGGACAGTTATAAACCACATGAGTTTTGCCGTAGGAAGTTTCTACTTCATCTACTACCTCTGGGTTCTCCAGATAGAAAACTATCGCTTTCTCCACCAATGCCGACATTGATTCAGCATCAATAGCCGATCGAATTTTTAACCTTCGATGCAATTCTGGTGGCAAATACAGAGTAACTTTCTTATCTTGCATATAGCTGGTTAATAGTTTGTACCCGGGTATGTCATTTCACATTATCGGCTTCTTCCTGGGCTGTCAAGATGTTAAGCCAGTATGACAGCAATATTGTTACATTACTTTACACAAGAGTGCAAAAGCAGCCCAAATTTTAGCTCGCTCGATCGCAGATCGGCTTCATACAAGGCACGATTGGGAAGCGAGCAGAGATTCTAATCGATCGAACGATCGAAATCATCGCGATCGTACATAAGAGGCATTATGGTTAAGTTCGTTGGGTTTCCTGCCGTCAACCCAACCTACAGATCGAACGAACGATCGATATTCTTTAATACTTCCTCTCTTGAGGTTCAAACATGGTAATTTGTACGGGTAAATAATCGATCTCAATCCCAGCAGGTGAATAGTAAGCTAGGGTGTGCTTGAGGAAATTGGCATCCTCTCTTTGGGGGTAATCTTCGCGATAGTGAGCGCCGCGACTTTCTTGTCGGTGTAAAGCTGAAGTGAGAATTAATTGTGCAACTACTAGCAAACTTCGTAATTCCAGGGCTTCAACGATCTCGGTATTCCACAGCTTACCTTTGTCGTCGAGGTAGATTTGCTGGTACTGCTGTTGGAGTTCTTGCAGTTTTGCCAAACCAGCTTGCATCACTTCTTGAGTCCGAAACACCCCGCAATATTCAGTCATGCAGTCTTGCAAGGCTTGACGCAGCGGTTGAATTCTCATGTTGCCCGACAGAGCGAGTAAAGATTGAATTTGTTGCCCCGCAGCTTGGAGGTAGGGTCGATCGTCTAGTTGAGGTAACTTGCGATTAGAGACAAACCGAGCGATCGCAGCCCCAGTAATTTTGCCGTAAACCACGCATTCCAATAACGAGTTGCTGCCGAGACGATTGGCCCCGTGGACGGAAACGCAAGCTGCTTCTCCAGCAGCAAACAGGCCGTCGATTAAACCTGACGAACTGCTGCGGACTTGACCGCTGGTGTTAGTAGGAATACCGCCCATAGAGTAGTGAATCGTCGGCCGCACCGGGATTGGCTGATGTACGGCATCAATGCCGACTAAGCGGTGAGACTCTTCCCAAGCAAAGGGAATGCGGCTCATGATTTTTTCTTTTCCCAGGTGGCGCACGTCGAGATGAACGAACGGTCCTCCAGCGCTGCCATCGACGTTAATACCTCTACCAGCAGCAATTTCCCGCGCGATCGCTCTAGATGTAATATCTCGCGGTGCTAGTTCCATCTTACTGGGGGCATATGCCGCCATGAAGCGATCGCCCTGGCTATTAATTAAATAAGCACCCTCACCCCTGACTGCTTCCGAAATCAGTACGCCAACGGGATATAAGCCCGTGGGATGAAACTGGACGAACTCCATATCTTCTAAAGGAATGCCAGCTAGGGCTGCCATCGCCAGACCGTCGCCAGTAGAAGCATAATCGTTGGAAGTAGTATTAAAAGCCCGTCCGTAGCCGCCAGTGGCCACCATCACTGCTTTGGCCCGCACCACCTCAATTTGTCCGTCTAGCAGGCGATACATGACAATGCCCTTGGCTTGGGCATCTTCGACGATTAACTGCATGACGTACCATTCGTCGTAGATGGTAATTCCATAGCGCCGCAAATTATTCACCAGTTCGTGGAGGATAGCATGGCCGGTTTTGTCAGCCGCGTAACAGGTACGCCTTTGGGAATGTCCGCCAAAAGCCCGTTGAGCGATCCGACCGTCGGGCAGCCTAGAAAACAATACCCCCATGTGTTCGAGGTCGATAATCGCATCCGGGGCTTCGCGAGCTAGAATTTCTACGGCATCTTGATCGGCTAAATAATCGGAACCTTTAACCGTATCAAAAGCATGGGCTTCCCAATTATCGTCGGCATCGACGTTTTTTAAGGTAGCTGCGATTCCACCTTGAGCAGCTACCGAGTGAGAGCGAATCGGGTGAGTTTTAGCTACTACAGCTACATTTAAGCCAGAATCGGTGCGGGCGATTTCCACCGCTGCCCGACACCCTGCTAATCCACCACCCACAATAATGACATCGTGTTCGAGCATGGTTTCAGTAGAAGTTCAGAAGTTCAGGAGTTCAAGGAACCAATAGTAGCGTGACACGCTTAATTTGGTGTGATAGTCGTAGGTTGGGTTGAACGGAGTGAAACCCAACAGTCTAAATCTCAATGTCTCATTTTAGTCTTGACACTCCAATAGGGTGTGTATAGCCTGCGGCATGGCTACGCTAAAGCGCTGCCGTTAGCACCGCCACCACCGAGGCAGGTAAGAGTCCAAAGGCAAGAGACAGAAAATTGGAAGAGGCTTTTCCCTCTTCCAACATATTTTATTGCTAAGCAAATTAAACTTTCCCCGCCGTTTTCCATTTACATGAGGCCCTTACCTACATTCTAGGAAAGCATATACGAAGAGTAGGGGGTCTTGAAGTCCCAATAAAGATTCAATTGGTAGCTGATGCAGGTTTCTGTAGAGGTGTATTGCCTCGTGGTGTTTCAGTTGTTTCCGTTTGCCCCATGGGAGAAACTTCGATGTGATTGAGCAAGGTAGTAACAAAGGCAAACAGCAAGAAGGGTAAAGACAGCACCAAAATCAATCCTACGGTTGCTAAGGCGTAAATGTGGCGATCGCTACTCCATAAGGCCAGCGCCGATGCCAAGCTCAAGAAAATCACGATTAACCAAATGATGATTTGACCGTAAATATCTCCAAAAGAGAGAGTGCAAACAAAGCGATATCTAGGTAGCTTTTCCATAAGGTTCCTCGCAATATTTCTTAAATTTTAGTTATTAAGTATAAGACCCTGGCTGGTTTTTGGGTGATTTCTCAATCTTTCGCAAATGCTCGCAATATATCTTCACGATTTAGCGATTTAAATGAGAAAAATCCTAGCTGGAGAATGTCGGTAATAACTCAGTTCGTTCTCAGTTCTGAAATCGGTCAGCAAGTTGTTTTAATCGGATCGATACCAGATGTCGATCGTCTATGCCGTTATCCCATAAAAGTCGAAAAATACTGCTAGCGATCGCTGCGATCGTCAGCTTAACCTACATTTCTACCTGCTTATTTCTATTTTTCCGGCAGCGTTACCTAATATTTCGTCCTACTGCGACGATCTCGACTCTGCCTAGCGACCCTAGCTTAAATATGCCCTACGAGAATGTATCAATTCCAGTCGTTGGCGATCGAGGGCGAATTCATGGCTGGTGGATTCCTGCGCCTTCAGCCCAAGAGAAAATTAGTACCTTGCCCAACGAGCCGATGAAAATTCTCAAGTCACCTAAAGTAATTTTGTATTTGCCTGGTACTGGTGGGAATAAAAGTTCTCGCGGCTACCTAAGAAGAATAGAGGGATTGCGACAGTTAGGATTTGCCGTGTTGGCAATAGACTATCGAGGCTACGGGCAAAGTCAGGGCGACTTTCCTAACGAGGATCGAGTTTACGCCGATAGCCGTGCTGCCTGGAATTATTTAACTCAGGTGCGAGGAATTTTGCCAGAACAGATAATTATTTATGGAGAGTCTTTAGGAGGAGCGATCGCTTTAGATTTAGCCGTGCGGCATCCCCAAGCGGGCGGATTGATTATGCAGAGTACGTTTACCTCAATGGCAGAGACGGTTAAACGGATGAATTATTTGGGGGTATTTCCGATCGATCTCCTGCTGACGCAACAGTTTAATTCCATTAGCAAAGTGCGGCGCTTGAGCGTCCCAGTCTTGTTCCTGCATGGTATAAAAGATGAGGTGATACCATTTGACATGAGTCAGCGGTTATACGCGGCGGCATCTGCACCCAAGCAAATATTGCTGATTCCCAAAGCCGGACATTTCGGCATTTACGGGCGGGGACGCTACTCCTACTTGCGTGCCATTGAGAAGTTTGTCAAAACTATTGATTCCACTGCCAATTCTTTAGATTATCTGGCGCAAAGTAACTTATCGACATCCAATTCGCAATTTTCAATTCGCAATTCTTTCAAGCGACTAAATAGCTACTTCTTCAATGTCAGCGAGATCGGGCATTAATTCTGTAGCAGCAGATTCTAAATTAGCAGGTGATTCTCCTACCGCAGAACGGCCGCAACGAACGGCAAAACTGCAATCCGAGCAACGTCCAGCAGCTTCTGCCACTTGTGGTAAATCTGCACCTACCTCTTGATAAGCTTGCAGCCAATCGGTTAGCTGATGAAGCAGGTAAGATAAATCTCGTTCGGTTTGCTCGTGACGGGTGCGATCGTAACTAAATTTAAGACTTTGAGGCTGCGGTTGCGACTGTACGAACCAATAACTCATAGAAATTTGTTCTGGCAAATAGTCGCTCGTCTCTGCCAAAACATAGAGATATAAGCGAGTCTGCCAATCCTGTTCTAACCTGCGCCGCTGTTTCGGTTGGGGATAAGTTTTCCAGTCGATAATTTGTGCTTGCTGGTTATCTGCAATCAACAGATCGTAAATTACCGTCAGCAAATAACCTTGGAAATTTAAAGTGCGGCAATGCTCGCTGTCGCGAGAAGTTTGCGGATCGGGAATAGAAATATCTGGTGCGGCACTAATTAAAGAACTCACCCAACGCTGTAACTGCGGATCTTCGCGCACCAAAAACTCGACAGGCAAACCCAATTCCCGCTGCTGCATCACCAAATGGAACTGACTGCCCCAAATTTGCTTTTCTTGCTGTTCGGGACCGACAGGCGCACCCAGTCGATCGAAGAAAATGTGTTGGAACTTGCGAGGACAAGCTTGGAGCAAGTTTAAATGACCTTGGGATAGTCGGAGCATGGGGAGACAAGTCAAAAGTCAAAAGTCAAAAGTCAAAAAACAATCAACATCTATAAAGCGTCTAAATTCTAGACTTTCGTGAGGACAAAGACGCTACCTTCGTTGCCGCGCCCGATTCGCAGATCGTCGTCCAGGTAAGTGACATCTAGCCAGCCTTGTCGATCTCGGTTGTCGATGTTGAAGTCAAGAGCGGTAAACTTTTTGCCGCTTTCGATGTCTTGAATTAAGGCATCGGGAGAGCGATAGTCGATTAACCGCTGCAAACCCACGATCGATCGCTCGAATTTGACTTGCACCCGACGATTCGAGACGGGTTCAAATCGGGCGGCAACGCTGACTAAGCCTTCGAGGAAGGGTAAACCGTAAACTTCAGCAATGTTGTAAACTTTAGCTTCTTTGACTCGAATACATTGATAGATTTGACCGAGTTGAAACAACGGCAGTCGATCGATATTTAATAAATCGCTGCTGGTGGTATATAAAAGTCGCCAGTTGCCATCTAATAAGTCAGTCGCAGCTATCGGTTCGGGCGTGGGGTTGCGGTCTTCTAGCTCTGTAATGGCAGCTAGAATCGCTTGTTTTTCAGTGGCAGAGGCGAGCAGACCGCGATTTTGAGGGGCGATCGCTTCGAGCAGTTTGGCTTTGAGCATAGACATCTGGGCGTATCTGTCCGCAAGTTTTCAGTAATGTTGCTAGCAATCAATCTCATTCTGGCAATGATAGACTCAAGATGTCTAATCGGCCATAAGGTATCTCTCAAATGTACAATCCTTCTTTACGCCAAGAACCGCTAGAGCGCATGGCTCCAGTTATTCCGTTAGAACAAAAGTCTTCCATGCTCGATTGGTTAGAAGAGCAAGGCCGCTTGTTAGCCCGTAGCGAGCAAGACGACAAGTATTCTGAAGAAGAAGGAGACATCAGCGATATTATAGATGTCGAAGATTCGTCCTACGACGACATCGACGATGATGACGATCTGATCGATATTGGGGAAGAAGAATAATCTACATCAACTGATTACCAAGGATTTAGTAATTCTTTTAGTAATCCCCGATCGCCTCCCGCTATGCCAACAGGTATGGGTTTAATTGCGAATTGCGAATTGTTAATTGCCAATTGCTTTGACCTCTCGTGAACGCCAAATCATCTTCTGTCAAGTCTTTTAGTCCATCGGGAACTACCTTACTGGTATCCCTCGCGATCGCCTTGAGTTTAGCAGCGATCGCCTTTGATTGGAAAACCGGAGTATATACTTCCGTAGCAAATGCAATCTCGTCGCTGCGATCCGGCAGTTCTATGGCTTTAGCTTTCTGGGGATGCACTTTGCTAGTGGCAGCGGTAGGCTACTGGGCAGTGCCTTTACTCCAAAAACTCAAAGCGGGACAAGTAATTCGCGAAGATGGTCCTCAAGCCCATTTGCAAAAGGCGGGTACGCCAACGATGGGCGGGATATTTTTGGTTCCGGTGGGAGTATTGGTGGCTCTTTTGTGGTCGCAGTTGGCTCCAGAAGTGGTGGCGGTATCTTTAATGACCTTAGCCTATGCCGCGATCGGCTGGGTAGACGATTGGCAAATCCTCAAACGCAAGTCGAACAAAGGCATTTCCCCTCGGATGAAATTGGGATTGCAAATCGTTATTGGCGTGCTGTTTTGCCTCTGGCTGGGATGGAGTCGGGGGAGCAACATTACCACCGTCGATTTGCCTTTCGGATTGGCTCTGCCGTTAGGATGGCTGTTTTGGCCTTTGGTTGTCTTCGTGTTTGCTGCCGAAAGCAATGCCACCAACTTGACAGATGGCGTAGATGGACTGGCTGCTGGCACGGGAGCGATCGCGCTTTTAGGATTGGGGGCATTAGCCGCTCCCATTTCCCTGCCGTTGATGCTCTTCTGTGCCTGTTTGAGCGGCAGTTATGTCGGTTTTTTAATTCACAATCGCCATCCCGCTCGCGTGTTTATGGGCGATACGGGTTCCTTGGCATTAGGCGGCGCGTTAGCTGCGATCGGATTGTTAACTAATAACTTGTGGGGATTGTTTATTATTAGCGGAATTTTCTTTGTCGAATCGCTATCAGTCATCGCTCAAGTTAGCTATTACAAAGCTACTAAAGGTCCTGATGGTATTGGTAAACGCTTATTTAAAATGGCTCCAATTCATCACCATTTAGAACTCAATGGTTGGTCGGAAACCCAAGTAGTTGGAGTGTTTTATCTGATTAATAGTTTGTTAGTTATGTTATGTTTATTTCTACCATAATTAAGAAATACCGCTCAATTTTAATTTTGGCTTTCCTGATGTTCGATCCTTAAATAAGTAAAAGAAAAGCAGAGAAAACTAAAAGGTCGTTAGCGTTCGCTTCTCCTCTTTTTTCCTAAAGTTGCTAAAAAGTTTTCAAAAGATGGAGCGCGATCGCGTTAAAAAAGTAGGTAAAAGTTAAGATTTTGAGGGTAAGACGGTGGCGGATCGGGAACAGTTAGCTTTGCTGCGACAAGGGGTAAAGATTTGGAATCAATGGAAAACTGAAAATGCCCAGAAGGATATCGAACTGAGCGGCGCTCAACTCAGGGATGCCAGCCTCAGCAGCGTCAATCTTAGCGGTGCCAACCTCAGCGATGCCAACCTGATCGGTGCTGACCTCACGGGTGCTGACCTGATCTTTGCCGATCTCAGTCATGCCAGTCTCAGCGATGCCAACCTCAACAGCGCCAATCTAATTGTTGCCAACTTAATTGGTGCCGACCTCATCAGTGCCAACCTCAGCGGTGCCAACCTCAGCGGTGCCAATCTCCGCGATGCTAACCTCAGTGGTGCTAGTCTCGGCAATGCCAACGTTAGCGATACCGACCTGATTTTTGCTGACCTCAGCAATGCTGACCTTACCTTATCCAATCTGCGCGGTGCTAACCTCAGCGGTGCTAATCTCAGCGGTGCTGACCTGAGTAATGCTGACCTCAGCGGAGCCAATCTCAACCATGCTAATCTCACTGGGGCTAATCTCACCGGGGCCAATCTCTTTCCTGCCAATTTCAGCAATGCTAACCTCAGCGATGCCAACTTGAGCAATGCTAACCTCAGCGGGGCCAATTTCCGAGATGCCAAACTCTGCGACGCTATCTTGGTGGCAACTCAAGCACTGGCAACTAACTTTAGAGGGGCAAACTTGACCGGAGCTTGCGTAGAAAACTGGCAGACAGACAATAAAACCAAACTCGATCGGGTAATTTGCCAGTTTGTTTATCTGAGGCGCAACCAGCAAGAACGTTACCCCAAAATCGATACTTTCAAATCGGGAGAGTTTGCCGCTCTATTCCAGCAATCCCTGGAAACCGTCGATCTGATATTTGCTGACGGCCTCGATTGGAAAGCCTTTTTTCTGTGTTTCGAGCAATTGCGATTGCTATATAACAGCGATCGCCTCCAGATCCAAGCACTCGAACAGAAAAGCAGTAGCGCCTTTGTCGTGCGATTGGAAGTGCCCCCAGAAATAGATAAATCAGCGATCGAAATTCGCGCCAAAGAACTTTACGAACGCCAACTCCAAGTCTTAGAAGCTCGGTATCGAGAAGAGTTAAATCTAACAGAGGAGGAAATTGAAACCTACAAGCAGCAAAGCACAGATTTATTAGAAATCGTTAAACTCCAAGCTAGCAGTCCTGCACTCCCTACCGTCAAAGCTAGGGTGGCATTACAAAGTCAATTGAATTCAGAAACCTGCGATCGATAAAAAATTAAACAATAGAGAATAAAAAAAACCCCCGTCGAACCGACGAGGGATTTTTTTAGTTACCTACAATTGTAGTTTGGGTATTCGATCAACCAAACTTACCAGCAGTCGCACCGATCAAGAAGGCTGCGTAGGTGAAGATGAAACCGACCGCAAAGTGGGTAACACCGACCAAACGAGCTTGAACGATCGAGAGAGCAACTGGTTTGTCTTTCCAGCGAACCAGGTTCGCTAGAGGAGTCCGTTCGTGCGCCCAAACTAGAGTTTCGATCAACTCTTGCCAGTAACCGCGCCAAGAGATCAAGAACATGAAGCTCAACGCCCAGACGAAGTGCGCGCCTAGGAAAATCCAAGCCCAGATCGAGATGTTGTTAATCCCGAATGGGTTGTACCCGTTGATCAATGGAGCGGAGTAAGCCCAGAGGTAATCGCGGAACCAGCCCATCAGGTAAGTCGAAGACTCATTAAATTGAGCTACGTTACCAGACCAAATTGCTAGATGCTTCCAGTGCCAGTAGAAGGTCAACCAAGCAATGGTATTCAGCATCCAGAACAGGGAGAGGTACATGGCATCCCAAGCAGAGATGTCGCAAGTGCCGCCCCGACCGGGACCGTCGCAGGGGAAAGCATAACCGAAATCTTTTTTATCCGGCATTAGCTTGGAACCGCGAGCATCCAACGCGCCTTTGACCAAGATCAAGGTGGTGGTATGCAAGCCCAGAGCGATCGCGTGGTGGACTAAGAAGTCACCAGGACCGATGGTAAGGAACAGCGAGTTAGTGCCGCTGTTGATTGCGTCTAGCCACCCAGGTAGCCAAACATCGCCATGATTCGGCCAGGCAGTGTAAGCTACGCTGTTGGAGTTAGACAGCAGGGTATCGAAGCCGTAGAGGAGTTTGCCGTGAGCGGCTTGAATCCACTGAGCAAACACGGGTTCGATTAAAATTTGCTTTTCAGGAGTACCGAAAGCTACTACTACGTCGTTATGGACGTACAGGCTCAAGGTATGGAAGCCCAAGAACAGAGATACCCAGCTTAAGTGAGAGATCAATGCTTCTTTATGCTCTAGCATCCGGGCCAGCACGTTGTTTTTGTTCGCTTCCGGGTCGTAGTCGCGCACGAAGAAGATTGCTCCGTGAGCGAACGCGCCGACCATCAAGAAGCCAGCAATATACTGGTGGTGGGTATAGAGCGCACCCATGGTGGTGTAGTCCTGCGCCATAAAAGCATATGGCGGCATGGCGTACATGTGCTGAGCTACCAGCGAGGTAATCACACCCAAGCAAGCCAAGTGCCATCCTAATTGGAAGTGCAGAGAGTTGTTATAGGTGTCGTAGATGCCTTTGTGACCTTCGCCTAGCAATCCACCAAATGGAGTGCCTTTGGGAGGATTGTGGGCCTCTTGAATTTCTTTGATGCTGTGACCGATGCCCCAGTTCGTCCGGTACATATGACCAGCGACGATGAACAAAACAGCGATCGCTAAGTGGTGATGGGCGTTATCCGTCAGCCACAGAGATTGCGTCTGAGGGTGGAAGCCACCTAAGAAGGTGAGAATCGCCGTGCCCGCACCTTGAGAGGTACCAAATACGTGTTGCGCTGTATCTGGGTTTTGAGCGTATACGCCCCAGTTGCCAGTAAAGAAAGGTAGCAATCCTGCTGGGTGAGGTGGCGTGCTCAAGAAGTTGTCCCAACCGACGTGCTGTCCGCGAGATTCGGGGATAGCGACGTGGATTAGGTGTCCTGCCCAAGCCAAGGAACTAACCCCAAACAAACCTGCTAAGTGGTGGTTCAAACGCGACTCGGCGTTTTTGAACCAAGCCAAGCTGGGGCGGAACTTGGGCTGCAAGTGCAACCAGCCAGCAAACAGCAATACCAATGACACTACCAACAAGAAGATGGCACCGCTGTACAGGTCGTTGTTCGTCCGCATTCCTTGGGTGTACCACCAGTGGTATAGCCCCGAATAAGAGATATCTACTGGATAGTTAACACCGCCTCTGGTGAAAGCTTCTACTGCGGCTTTACCGAATTGGGGGTCCCAAATCGCGTGAGCGATCGGACGGGTATTTAAAGGATCTTTGATCCACTGCTCGAAGTTGCCTTGCCAGGCGATGTGGAACAGGTTGCCAGAAACCCACAAGAAAATGATTGCTAGATGGCCGAAGTGAGAGGCGAAGATCTTTTGGTAAAGATTCTCCTCCGTCATGCCATCGTGGCTTTCAAAGTCGTGAGCCATGGCAATCCCATACCAGAGCCGACGGGTCGTCGGATCTTGTGCCAGATCCTGGCTAAATTTGGGAAATTTAGTTGCCATAGGTTCTTACAGAGTCCTCCTCGCCCTTATCCAAATGATAGTGTTCGAGCCAGGAAGAATGCCCAAGTGACGGTAATTCCTCCTAAGAGGTAGTGAGCTACCCCAACAGCCCGACCTTGAGTGATGCTCAAAGCGCGAGGCTGGACGGATGGCGCTACTTTCAGCTTATTATGCGCCCAAACAATGGATTCGATCAACTCTTGCCAGTAGCCGCGACCGCTGAACAGGAACATCAAGCTAAAGGCAAAGATGAAGTGTCCGGCTAGGAACATCAAACCGTAAGCCGACAGAGCCGAACCGTAGGATTGAATCACTTGAGCGGCTTGCGCCCACAAGAAGTCCCGCAACCAGCCGTTGATGGTGATCGCACTTTGAGCGAAGTTGCCCGCTGTGACGTGAGAAACCGTGCCATCGGCCGATACCGTACCCCAGACATCCGATTGCATCTTCCAGCTAAAGTGGAAAATCACGACCGAGATACAGTTGTACATCCAGAACAGACCTAGATAGACGTGATCCCATCCCGATACTTGGCAAGTGCCGCCACGGCCGGGACCGTCGCAGGGGAAGCGGAAGCCCAAATTAGCTTTGTCTGGAACCAGACGAGAACTGCGGGCAAACAAGACTCCCTTGAGCAGGATCAGCACGGTGACGTGGATGGTAAACGCATGGATGTGGTGTACCAAAAAGTCTGCCGTTCCCAGAGCAACGGGCATCATTGCCACCTTGCCAGCCACAGCTACCACGCCGCCGCCAAAAGCATAGCTAACAGGCTCTAAAGCATGGGGAGCAGTACCGCCTGGGGCTAGACTGTGAAGGTTTTGTATCCACTGAGCGAATATCGGTTGAAGCTGAATTCCCGTATCCGAGAACATATCTTGGGGACGACCCCAGGCTCTCATGGTGTCGTTATGCACGTACAACCCGAAGCTGTGGAAGCCCAAGAAAATACACACCCAGTTGAGGTGAGAAATGATGGCATCCCGATGGCGAATGAATCGATCGAGAACGTTGTTTTGGTTCACTACAGGATCGTAATCCCGCACCATGTAGATTGCAGCGTGGGCTGCCGCACCGACGATCAGGAAGCCGCCGATCCACATATGATGGGTAAACAGCGACAACTGCGTAGCGTAGTCTATAGCCTGATAGGGATACGGCGGCATGGCATACATATGATGAGCCACGATGATGCTCAAAGAACCAAGACCGGCCAAGTTCCAAGCTAGTTCGATATGCCAGGAATTGGTGAAAGTCTCATAAATTCCCTTGTGGCCTTCGCCAGTGAAGGGGCCTTTGTGAGCCTCGTAATTTTCCTTCATGCTGTGACCGATGCCCCAGTTCGTCCGATACATATGACCGGCAATGATGAACAAGACAGCGATCGCTAAGTGGTGGTGGGCATTATCCGTCAGCCACAAGCTGCCTGTAACTGGGTTCAAGCCACCTTTGAAAGTCAGGAAGTCTGAATATGTTGCCCAGTCTAGGGTAAAGAAGGGCATAATCCCCTTCGCAAAACTGGGATACAACTCAGTCATCTTGCTCGCGTCTAAGATGAACTCGTGAGGCAGAGGAACGTCTTTGGGAGCCACACCAGCATCGAGCAGCTTGTTAGTTGGCAGTGCGACGTGGATCAGGTGGCCGGCCCAACCTAACGAGCCACAGCCGAGCAGACCTGCCAAGTGGTGGTTCATCATCGACTCCGCATTCTGGAACCATTCCAGTTTGGGAGCGCTCTTGTGATAGTGGAACCAGCCAGCAAACAGCATCAAGGCAGCCATTACCAAACCGCCAATCGCGGTGCAGTATAGCTGGAAGCTATTGGTGAAGCCTTCGCCGCGCCACATATAAAACAGACCAGAGGTGATCTGAATTCCGTGGAAGCCACCGCCGACATCGGCATTTAAAATTTGTTGACCGACTACCGGCCAGACAACTTGGGCACTGGGTTTAATCGCAGTGGGGTTGGCTAGCCAAGCTTCGTAATTTGAAAAGCGAGCGCCATGGTAGTACATGCCGCTCAACCAGATGAAAATTACGGCCAAATGCCCGAAGTGGGCACTAAATATTTTTCGAGAAACGTCTTCTAGGTCACTGGTATGACTGTCGAAATCGTGAGCGTTGGCATGGAGGTTCCAAATCCAGGTGGTGGTTTTTGGACCTCTGGCAAGAGTGCGATCGAAGTGACCTGGTTTGCCCCACTTCTCTGTAGAAGTCGGTACTGGGTCTTTATCGACTACAACCTTGACTTTAGCCTCTCGCTCCGGAGGACTGATTGTCATTTAGGACTCTCCTCTCTGTAACAAGGAACGAGAAATGGTTCCAACAGGTATAGAAAAGCATTCTACACCCTTTATTTTTTTAAAGTAGTGCCCGTTTTGCCAGCAGTTAACCGATGGTAAACGATGCCAAAAAATTTTGTTGGTTTCCTTTCCCAGAGTACAGCATTTAAGCTGCTGCTAAATAGCTCTGTTGGTGAATTATAGGGCTTACGTAACAAGATATTCTGAGGCAGTTAACAATACTTCAAAGTTAGTCAAGGATTCATAAAATTTCGCGGGTAAGACTATAGCTGTAAGCCTATAGTGAAGGGAAAAAAGTCAAGTTATGGCAAGGTTAAGTTTAAGAAACTTAACTATAACTAGGTTAAGGATTAGTGAAAAAGCCGATAGATCGTCATTATTTAGCTATAGTTCCCTAGAATAGTACCGTTACCAGTTTGGATTTTGGTTGTTAGGAGGGGGTTGCGTGTTGGGGATAATTCGCCAAAGGTCATCGGTTAAAGTCCTAATTTCGTGGTTGACGATCGCGACTTTGATGCTAGGGCTGACCAGTTGCGGGGATCGCTCTACTACCTCGCGATCGCCTGGTTCGGGTTTTGGCGCTCAAAGCCAAGCCGGGACGATTTCTGAGGTGGCTCCCCCGGTGGCCTTTCAAAAGCTGCGATCGAGCTTTAAAGTCGAGCGACCCCAAGTTAAACTCCTCAGTCCCAAAACTGATGAAGTCCTTTCTGATACCACCGTGTCGGTGAGATTTCAGGTAAAGGATTTTCCGATTTTCAAAAATCCAGAATTCGGCATCGGCCCTCATCTCAAGGCGATCGTGGACAACCAGCCATATATTGAAGTTTACGAGCCAGACCAGCCGCTAATCTTAGAAGGCTTGTCGCCTGGAACGCATACTTTAAGGGTTTTTGCTTCCACGCCTTGGAACGAAAGCTGGAAGACCGAGGGCGCGTATGCCCAAACTAGTTTTCATATTTTTGCCAAAACCGCAGAAAATAATCCCGATCTAACCCAACCGCTCTTAACATACAGCAGTCCTCAAGGTGGCTATGGGGCCGAGCCAATTTTGCTGGACTTTTATTTAAACAATGGGCGCTTAACCTCTCAAGATAGCGCTGGAACTGAGGGCAATCGGGTCAGAGCGACAGTCAACGGTCAAAGCTTCTTTATTGACAAATGGCAACCGATTTATCTCAAAGGCTTTAAATCCGGTAAGAATTGGGTGCGGCTAGAATTGCTCGATAAAGAGGGAAAACCTGCAAACAATGTTTTTAACGATACATTGCGGCTAATCGATTACGAGCCTAACGGTCAAGATTCTCTTTCTCGGCTAGTGCGGGGCGAAATTTCTGCGGCTGAGGCTGGTGGAATTGTAGACCGTAACTATACTTATCAACCACCGGAGCCAACTCCTACACCAACACCAGAAACATTACCTATATTACCGAGCGAGGAAGAAACTTCTAGTATTCCAGCCCCAGAAGAGTCACCAGAAGCGATCGCTCCTTCGCCCGAAATTTTAGAAACTCCAGAGATAGAAGAAACCCCATCAGTAGAAGAAACGCCAGCAGTTGAAGCCACTCCCCCACCAGTAGTAACGAGTCCGAGTGGTGGATTCTTTAATCGCTTCCGTCGTTCGGCACCGAGTCCTAGCGTCGTCATTCCGCCGCCTATTGAAGAAATTCCTTCTCCCACACCAGAAATAGAAGAGTTGCCATCGATCGTTCCCTCACCAGAGGTGTTTGAAACTCCAGAGGTGGAAGAAACGCCAGCAGTTGAAGCCACTCCCCCACCAGTAGCACCGAGTCCAAGTGGTGGATTCTTCAGTCGCTTCCGTCGCTCGACACCGAGTCCTAGCGTCATTATTCCGCCGCCTATTGAAGAAATTCCTTCTCCCACACCAGAAATAGAAGAGTTGCCACTGGTTTCTCCTTTTCCAGGAGCGATCGCTCCTTCTCCAGAAATTCTAGAAACCCCATCAGTAGAAGAAACGCCAGCCGTTGAAGTCACTCCCCCACCAGTAGCACCGAGTCCAACGGGAGGATTCTTCAGCCGCTTCCGCCAACCAGCACCTAGTCCTAGTGTTGTCATCCCACCTATCGAAGAAACTCCTTCTTCCACACCAGAAGTAGAAGAATTACCATCGATCGTTCCATCACCAGAGGTTTTGGAAACCCCAGAGGTAGAAGAAACTCCTGCTGCCGAAGTCACGCCCTCGCCAGTAGCACCGAGTCCGAGTGGAGGATTCTTCAGTCGCTTCCGTCAACCAACACCGAGTCCTAGTGTCGTCCTCCCACCACCGCTCGAAGAAATTCTTTCTCCTACGCCAGAAGTAGAAGAAGCTCCAGTGACCGAAGTAGCGCCTCCCCTAGTAACACCAAGTCCAAGTGGAGGATTCTTCGGTCGCTTCCGCCAACCCGCAGTTAGTCCTAGCTCCTTACCAGAGGAAACTTTCTCTAGTCCCGTTCCTGTAGAAGAGACTCCGGCGATCGAACCTAGTCCTGTCACTGGATTATTCAAACGCCTCCCTCAACCAGAGGAAACGCTCGTCATCCCGACACCCGTAGAAGAGGCTCCGGCGATCGAACCTTTGCCAACTCCCAGTCCGACAGGTGGATTCTTCGGCCGCTTCCGCCAACCCGCAGTTAGCCCTAGTCCTTCACCAGAGGAAACGCTCGTCATCCCGACACCCGTAGAAGAGGCTCCAGAGATCGAACCTTTGCCAACTCCCAGTCCGACAGGTGGATTCTTCGGCCGCTTCCGTCAACCAGCGGCAAGTCCTACTCCAATGCCAGAGGAAGCGATCGTCAGCCCCGCTCCTGTAGAAGAGGCTCCCGCGATCGAACCTAGTCCAGTCACCGGATTATTTAAAAGCTTCCGTCAACCACAAGAGACGATCGCCAGCCCTGCCCCGGTAGAACAAGCTCCGGCGATCGAACCTTTGCCAACTCCCAGTCCAGCAGGTGGATTTTTCGGTCGCCTCCGCCAACCCGCAGTTAGTCCTAGCCCTGTAGCTCCGTCTCCAGAAGTAGCAAGGCCAAAAACCGCAGAGGAAGATAAATTGCGGATTATCCAAGCACCATCTGATGTAAGTATTCCTAGCTATTACTTGGAAAAATCTGCATCGCCCACACCAGCTACGGAGGAATCTGGTTTTTAAAACCTTGAGTGGGACAGCCCAGAGGGCTATCCCACAAGAATTAGCCAATTATTTTTTTAACTTCATTAAAAAGGTGGTAGGAAAGGAGAACCAAAGACGCAGTAGTAAAAAACCTGTTTTTGCTACGCGGATTCGATCTGAAGTCGTTCAATTGCTCTGGCATTGTTCGAGTCTGGCAGTTAAACGATCGGCGTGTCGCCACCAGTCGTATCCTCCTGCCCAGCGGCGAGAAGGGAGATGTCCTATAGGAGCGCGAAGAGTATATTTAAGCCACGAATCGGGAAAGTTGGGATTGTGTACTGGCCAGCCCAAGCGATCGCAAAAAACTTGATATTCGCGATTCGATTCTTCATAGATTTGCTTTTGCACGCTAAAGCCAAAGCGTCCGCTACTAGATTTCATCCACAGTCGATCGATAATTTGTAAATCTTCGCAAGGAAAGCGATCGATCTCTCCCAGTTGTAGATAGCTAGTGGGGAGTTTTCCCATTGCTTGACACATCAATGCTTGAGTTTCTAAATCTGCTTGTTGCCACTTACCAGCAGCTAGTAGGCGTTGCAGTTGGCTGTAATCGATCCCGATCGCAGAAACCAAGTCATCTCCTTGAGATTGAGGGAGATATTGTTGCCAAAGGTTAGCCAAGAATTTCGGCGGTGCTGCCGGGGGTGATGGCGATCGCTGGGTTAAAGTTGGAGTTTTTAAAGTTGGTGTATTTAGGGCTTGTAAAACTTCATCCACCGATTGATAGCGTTCTTTAACAGCATTTAATAACAATTTATCCAGGATTTTTCCTAAGCGATCGCTTACCTGTCTTTGCTGCGGCAAATAATCTCGCCATACCCAGCGATCGGTGTTGTTATCGAATAAATTAAAGGGAGAAATAGCAGTGAGTAAGTAGATACAAGTTACACCTAAACTATATAAATCGCTGGCACGAACAGCTTTGCCTTTTAATTGTTCTGGGGCGACATATTCTGGACTGCCGACCACGGTTCCAGTCTGCAATAGAGCCGAGCCAGCGATCGACTTTGCTACGCCAAAATCGATCAATACTATCTCTCCCGATTCTGCTTGACTGGCTGAAGCAGAGCGCCGCATGATGTTGAGCGGTTTAATATCTCGATGGATAGATTCCTGTTCGTGGACGAATTTTAATATCGGTAAAAAATCTTGCAAAAACTTCCAAATTTTCTGCTCGTCAAATACTCCGTATCGTTCTAATTCTTCTTCTAAATTATGGCCAGCGATTAACTCCTGGACTAAATAAAGTTGCTTATCTTGTTCGAGATGAGCTAATAAAGTGGGAATTTGCGGATGCTTGCCAAGTACATCTAGACGTTCTGCTTCTCGGTGAAATAATTCAACTACTTTTTTAGCAGTAGCTGGATCGGAATTTTGCTCGAAATGTAGTTGCTTAATGACGCATTGGGGGTGAGAAGGAATATCTTCATCGATAGCTGAGTAAGTTCTGGCAAATCCTCCAGAACCTATGGGTTTAATTGCCCGATATCGCTCTTTTAAGAGCAACTTAGAACCGCAAGTGCGGCAAATTACTTCTTCTTTAGGGTTGCGTGGGTTTTGACATTGAGTATTAAGACAGTAGCTCATATAAAACAATTGACAATTCGCAACTCGCAATTCGCAATCAGCAATTCGCAGATTAAAGAAATCGCGAAATAGGAATTGCAAATTTAACTGGGTTGTATTTAGATTACCCCGGTTGGCGGCGGGAATGAGCTACCGTTCTTCGATTTCATAAGTGAAGAAGTTGCCAAACACTCCTATGGTTTCAAAATGATAGGCAGGAATAAGGCGATCGGGTAATATGGGCACGACTTTATTAGCTGAGAGGTCAGTTCTGTAGATGCTAAACAAGAACGAGTTTTGCCTTTGAGTCGTAGTGGCGATTAACCTCGCGATCGCTGGACGATTGGCGGCGATAAAGGCTTGGCATTCCTGATGCGTGGGGATAGTTTGTCCCAAAATTTTGGCAGTTTGCGGGCAGAGGCTTTCCCGCGAGTCGTTCAACTTGTTAATAGCGTATTCCTCATATTTATCCTGAGTCGGATTGGTTAGAGCCATGACCGCGATCGCTCCGACTAAAGCTACTCCGGCTATGGCAGTGAAAACTTGGGAACCCTTCATGGGCAACTCTGAGTTAGGTATTTAGATAAAACTACACCGATCGAGCTTTGGTTTTCGCACGGTTCACAAGAGTTTAATACCAAAACGACAAAGGACGGGCAAGATGCCCGCCCCACAAGATTTAGTTTTTAACTTTTCTTAGTAAACTCGATCGCTATCTGGTGGCCTTAGATCAACACACCAAACCCGATCGCAAGGCGCGAACCGCTGCTTGAGTGCGATCGTCCACGCACAGTTTGCTCAGAATGCTGCGAACGTGAGTTTTTACCGTCCCGATGGTAACGTAGAGCTTTTCGGCAATCAGGGCGTTGCTGTCTCCAGCAACGATTAGCTCTAAGATTTCTAGCTCTCGTTCGGTCAAGGGATAAGTTTTCATCACTTGCTCGTATTCTGGCTCGATAGCATTGATGGCGACGGTTTTCTGCTGAGTGCCGCTGCCATCGGGCAATTCCACGCGAATCTTTTGCACTACTAAGCTGGCAATAGCCGGATCGATCCAGGAATGACCTTCGTGGGTTTGTTTGACCGCCTGCAACAGGCTTTCAGTTTCGATATCTTTCATGCAGTAGGAATCCGCTCCAGCGGCAAAAGCCGCTAGCACTGACTCCTCGGTTCCCCGCATTGTTAAAATCAGTATTTTGGTGCTATCGTCGTCGTTTTGAGCCTGAAATTGTCTGAATTTTTGGCTTAACTCGATGCCATCCATTTCTGGCATCCCAATATCGACGATCGCTACATCTGGCTTAGTCATCTCTAAAAGGGTCAGTCCCTCTCTGCCATTAGCAGCTTCACCGACAATCTTGATTTCAGGATCGGTTTGAAAGGCTGCCCGCAAGCCAATCCGCGTTAGTTTATGGTCTTCTATGAGAACAATTTTGATTTCATTCATAATAATTTTCTCAGGTCTTTTAAATTCTTATTACAAGATTTTAGCGGCAGAAACATCTATCTTGAGATTGGTATTGGGCGATCGACAAACTCTGTCTAACCCTAAACTCCGATCGTGTAAAGACACAAGATCTCGCGTCTCTACTAACTCTTAATTGCGAATTCAAACTTGATTATGGTTTTTTGTCGCTAAAAATTAGGTAAGCTGCACCTGCCAACAGCATAGCAGCAAAAAAATAGTTGCGGGTTACGGGTGTCTTCATATAAATGACGCTGAATCCTGCAAACACGAGCATCGTGATGACTTCCTGCAATACCTTGAGTTCGGAAAGGCTGAAATATTGAGAGCCTAAACGATTTGCTGGCACCTGAAAGCAGTATTCAAATAGAGCGATGAACCAACTGACACCAATTGCCACCGAGATCGGAGCCGCCTTTAAATCTTTCAAATGTCCATACCAAGCAAAAGTCATGAAAATGTTAGAAATCAGTAACAAGACTATGGGTTTGAACATGGCTAGGCTAGTGAGTTTCGATGCAGCCACCAAGGACAAACCGCCAAAATCTCCGGTCGGTTCGCATAAGTTATCTGCATTCTTTGAGAGCGATCGCTATTAGGCTAGCGGCTGACGTGGCGCTAGGTAACTTTATGGCTTTTAGAAATATAGACGATCGACATCTGCCATACAAGACGAGATCGGGTTATATCTGGGCAGATTGAAATCAGAACTGAGGCAGTAACCCTTGAGATGTTAATCCAGGCGTTATGGCTGTCTGCAATTAAGTTAAGAACTGCGATTAGAATGGAGAAACGTGTAACTAAGTTGAATAGAAGATTTTTATGTCAATTTTGGCGGCGATCGCAGTCCTAGCCCTTTTGATCGTGGTTCACGAGCTAGGTCACTTCATGGCAGCACGCCTGCAAGGAATTCATGCCAATCGGTTCTCGATCGGCTTCGGTCCGATTTTGGCCAAGTATCAAGGTGCGGAAACCGAGTACGCGATTCGGGCATTTCCCTTGGGTGGATTTGTCGGTTTTCCCGATGACGAACCGGAGAGTAAATATCCTCCTAACGATCCCAATCTCCTCCGCAATCGCCCAATTCTCGATCGAGCGATCGTGATTAGTGCTGGCGTGATTGCTAACTTGGTCTTTGCCTACTTGCTGTTAGTGACTCAGGTGGGATTCGTGGGAGTGCAAGACTTTGCCGCTCGACCTGGGGTGTTAGTTCCCGAAATTGCCACTGATGTTAGTTCTGCTGCCAGTCAAGCGGGCATTAAATCGGGAGATATAGTGCTCTCAGTTGACGGCCAGCCGATAGATGGCTCTCAGTCGGGACTCTTTACTCTCAAACAAAAGATTCAGTCGCATCCCCAAGAACCCATACAACTAACCGTTAAACGGGGCGAGGAAACTTTTGAGACGACAGTTACGCCGGATCGGGGTAAAGATGGTAAAGGTCAAGTCGGCGTGCGGTTGTCTCCTAACGGTAAATTAATCCGCAAGCATCCTAGCAATATTTTCCAGGTGTTTAGTACAGCAGCGGAAGAGTTCCAAAGGATCGCGGTTTTAACCATTCAGGGATTCGGACAGCTAATTAGTAACTTTAGGGAAACCGCCGACCAGGTATCGGGGCCAGTAGCGATCGTTGCTATTGGGGCCGATATCGCTCGTTCTGATGCTAGCAATTTGTTTCAATTTGCCGCTTTAATCAGCATTAACCTGGCAATTATCAATATTTTGCCTCTACCAGCCCTCGATGGCGGCCAACTAGCTTTTCTGTTTATTGAAGGGCTGCGAGGTAAGCCATTACCCACCCACATTCAAGATGGGGTCATGCAAACTGGATTGATGCTCCTGCTGGGATTAGGGATTTTCTTGATTCTGCGAGACACTGCTAATCTGCCGTGGATACAGAAATTGTTGCAATAGACACTTGACAATTCGCAATTTTCAGTTCGCAATTCGCAGTTAATGAGTATTACCCGCAAGTGGTCGGCTAAACAGCAGTTAGCCCTAGAAATCTTGATTCGCTTGAAGCGACTGTATCCAGATGCTAAGTGTACCCTGAACTATCAAACGCCCGTGCAATTGCTAGTAGCAACTATGCTCTCGGCTCAGTGTACCGACGATCGCGTCAATCAGGTGACACCAGCCTTGTTCGATCGATTTCCCGATGCTGCGGCCTTGGCGGGGGCAGATATAGCAGAGCTAGAAAACCTCGTCCGTTCGACTGGTTTTTACCGTAACAAAGCTAAAAATATTCAAGCTAGCTGCCAGATGCTAGTAGAAAAGTTTAGCTCTCAGGTGCCAAAACGAATGGAACTGCTACTGGAATTACCAGGAGTGGCGAGGAAAACGGCTAATGTAGTCTTGGCTCACGCTTACGGGATTAACCAAGGCGTAACCGTTGACACCCACGTCAAGCGCCTCAGCTACAGGCTCGGACTGACAACCGAAACCGATCCAGTTCAGGTGGAAAAAGATTTAATTCGGCTGTTGCCCCAACAAGATTGGGAAAATTGGTCGATTCGGCTGATTTATCACGGTCGTGCTATCTGCAAGGCCCGCAAACCAGAGTGCGGCGCTTGCGCTTTAGCAGATTTATGTCCTTCTGCAAATCTTTATGGAGCAGGGGAGAAAAGGGAAGAGGGCGAGAGAGCAGAGACTGATTCTAAACTTCTAAACTTCTAAACTTCTGAACTTCTGACTCCTGACTTCTGACTTCTGACTTCTGGTGGTTCGATCGGCTAGAATGAAAAACGGTGTATTCAACGGATCGAACCTAAAAGAATTTATGGCTAAAAAGAGCATGATCGAGCGCGAAAAGAAGCGCCATAAGCTCGTGGAAAAGTATGCTGAGAAGCGAGAAGCTTTGCTAGAAGAATTTAGAACCACTACTTCTCAACAACAGAAACTAGCTATTCATCGGCAAATTCAGCAATTACCCCGCAACAGCGCTCCGACTCGCTTGCGGAACCGCTGCTGGGTTACTGGCCGTCCTAGAGGTCATTACCGCGACTTCGGACTGTCTCGCAACGTTCTACGGGAATGGGCGCACCAAGGCCTGTTACCTGGTGTAGTCAAGTCTAGCTGGTAGTCGTTGTCAGGAAGAAGGATGAAGCTAAGATTTTAGCCTTCTTCCTGCTGTTACTCATTGCCCGCAACAGCGATCGATCCCCAAACTGTCTAAGAGCAAGTCGCTGACGGCATTGGCTATAGCAAATTCGCTAAAAAAGCTTTTAGAAAAGTCAAAGGCTTGCATTTCGGTCACGATCGCAATCACCAGCGATCCTAAATCGTTTTCGCCTTCCATGCGCTGCCTGACGTAAATTTGAGAGGCGCGTTTGGCAATCTGATGATTGATCTGCTCTGGGATAAATTGTTCGTCCAGCCAGTGGTGCAAAGCCATTTGCAACCATTCTCCCTCTTGCTCTGGGTTTTGGGCTGGGGGTAGCGTAATCGGTGCTATTGGTTCAGACATTTGCCAGGGAAGAAGCAATGGTATAGAAAAATATAATATCGCCTCTCTTTAATTTTGCTACAGATGACGAGGAGAGAGAGGGAGAGAGGGAGGCAGGGGAGGCAGGGGAGGCAGGGGAGGCAGGGGAGGCAGGGGGAGAAATTAACAACTGATAACTTACCACTGACCACTGACATTCTGAACTCCTGTACAGACGTTGCATGCAACGTCTCTACCTCCTGAACTTCTGAACTCCTGAACTTCTGAACTTCTAATGGAATTTGACGTTCGTGCCATTATCGAGGGGTATGCTCAAGGCTACTTTCTGATGGCAAACGAGGAAGATAATAGCTTGGGATGGTATTCCAGTTGCCAACGGGCATTAATTCCTCTAGATGAAAGGTTTCGCTATCCAAAATCTTTACGTCGGGCACTCAATCAAGAACGTTTTACTGTGGCAGTCAATCGAGACTTTATGGGTGTAGTGACAGCTTGTGCTAGCCGTGAAACTACTTGGATTTCGCCTGAGTTGCAAGAGGTTTATTGGGCGCTTTATCAAAGTGGGTGGGCGTACAGTTTTGAAACTTGGCAAGGAGATCGGCTAGCTGGAGGAATTTTAGGAATTGTCGTGGGTGGGGCTTTTATTGGCGAATCAATGTTCTACCACATTCCCGAAGCCTCTAAGGTGGCAATGGTAAAGTTAGTCGAAAGGCTGCGCGATCGCCATTTTCTCTTGTTTGACGCTCAAATCAATAATCCTCACCTAGAACGTTTTGGTGCCCATATTGTGGCTGACGAGGAGTATCAGTTGTTATTACAGCAAGCTCTGCACTATCAGTGTTCTTTGGCATAGTTAGATCGACGGGGAGCCCAGAGGGCTATCCCACAAGTCGCAAGCAAATGTAAATTACGATCGAGTTCAGAATTATGCCAAACTCTTGAACTCCTAAACCCCTGTATTCTTTTCGATGTTTGTCATCGGTAGTTGAAATTCGCCTTTAGGAATAAGTTCGGCTAAACGGCCGAGATCGCCGCGATCGCTCAGGCTGAGTTGTAAATAGCTAGTGGGCTTGTCTGCTAAGCGTTCCGACCACTCGATGGCAACAATTCCGAGAGGCATTTCGCTCCCTTCCCAGTAGATTTCTAAGTAGAGAGCAGCAATTTCTGCTGGTTCC
Organism: Cyanosarcina radialis HA8281-LM2; assembly: GCA_019359615.1. Lineage (GTDB taxonomy): Bacteria > Cyanobacteriota > Cyanobacteriia > Cyanobacteriales > CCAP-1448 > Cyanosarcina > Cyanosarcina radialis. Next base: position 1,148 of record JAHHHA010000052.1, on the reverse strand, counting down.
AAACGGTAAAGATCTAGATGATACAAAGGTAGTCGCCCAGAAGTGTATTCGTTAATTAGGGTAAACGTCGGACTGACGATCGATTCCGATATGCCCAATCCTCGACCAATTCCCTGAACGAGAGTGGTTTTGCCGCTACCCAAATCTCCTTCTAGCAAAATTACCGTTCCCGCTGGCAGCGTCTTACCAAGACTAATACCTAACTGGAGCGTCGATTGAGGATCTGGCAGAGTAATTAAGGTTTTGTCAGTCAAGTCGCTTTGCTCCAATTCACAATTAGTGCCTCATTGCTGGCATTCATAATTCAGCATTCATCATTCATAATTCCATTGCCGTGCTGCGGCTAGGGCGTTGGAAAAACTTTCGCTGTCGTTATAGTTGGGAAAAACGCGCTCTGCTCCTGCTTGGAACAACACTTCAGCTTTATTGCCAGAGGCAATACCGATGAAAGAATAGCCTAAATTTTGGGACGATCGAAGATCCCAAATGCCATCTCCAATGTAGATGAGGCGATTGAAGGATCGATCGTAATACTTTTCGGCTCTAGAAAGCGAGATCGCCATAATTCCCTCTCGCGACTCATCATCGTCGGCAAAAGCATGAGGAAGATCGATCGGTAGATTCGCCGATTGTAATTTAAAAATAGCTGAGGCTCTCCAAGAACCTCCAGCATAAGCTACCCGATAATCTGGAGCGGTTATGAGGCTTTGCAACATCTGGGAAGCACCCGATATCGCTTTGACACCGCCTCTCGCCGCTGCACCTCGAATCAGTAATTCGAGAAAATGCTGTTGAAATGCTTCCACCTCTACCAGTGAAGGATTCCGACCGATTTGGTATCGACAGACTTCGTTCAAAATGCCAACATCTGTGACGTGGCTGTAGGATGCCCAATCGCTGGAGACTTCGGCAAAGCGAAATACTTCGTGCAATGCCTGCAAATAGGCTTCATCATCTAGCTCGTTCGACTCTGTAAGAGTGCCGTCGATGTCAAACATTACTAGAGAACTAGTGTGAGTCTGTAAGCTGTTCAGCATTTAAATAGGGTATAATTAAAGGTTAATTTATTCAAATAATCACTGAAATGCCAGCTAAAAATCATCTGCATCCACCCCAAATAGAAAAATTACAAAAAGCCTTAAAACAGG
>JAHHHA010000051.1 GCA_019359615.1 Cyanosarcina radialis HA8281-LM2 | reverse complement strand
AACGCGGCTAAAAATATCAAAATGGTTGGGGCTTCAACCATAAGGTTAGGGGATGTCAGACAGTCGCAGACTGCAATCCCTGCTTGAGCCTTGAATCCCACGTCATTCATGCGTGGGAGTAGGTCAATAGGCAGCGGTTATCGTCGCGAAATCGATCTAGAGGATCGCGTCGATCTACTCGATATAATTGAGAAACACTTGGTGAAGGTATGAGTTATGGTGCCGGAGACTGCCCTAAATCTCCAGACTGAGCTACCAGGCTGGGAAGTTCCATCCCCTCCCACTGACTTAATTTTTGACGATGGAGAACCCTTGGAAAGCAATCGTCATCGGATCGCGATGAACGTGCTGATTCGCTCAGCGCAGCAAGTGCTTCGACCTCGCCCCGACAGCTTCGTAGGCGGCAATATGTTTGTCTACTACAGCCGCCATCAAGCCATGAACCGCGACTTTAGGGGTCCCGACTTTTTTGCCGTCCTGGGGGTGGAAGCGAATCGAGAGCGGCAAGGTTGGGTGGTTTGGGAAGAATCCGGTCGCTATCCCGATGCGATTATCGAACTTCTCTCCCCTAGCACGGCAGCGATCGATCGAGGAGCCAAAAAAGACCTCTACGAGCAAGTTTTTCGGACACCCGATTATTTCGTCTTCGATCCCTTCGATCCTAATTCCCTGGCAGGTTGGCGACTAGATTTAGCTCGTGGCTATCAACCCTTGAATCCGAGCGAGCGCGGCTGGCTCTGGTGCGAAACCCTGGGACTCTGGTTGGGAACCTGGGAAGGCGCGATCGATCGCGAACCAATAACAGGAAGCTGCTCGTGGCTGAGGTTTTATACCTCCGACGGAGATTTGGTGTTACTCCCCGAAGAAGCTGCCCAGCAACGGGCCGAGCAAGAAAAACAGCGGGCCGAGCAAGAAAAACAACGGGCTGAACGCTTGGCTGCAAAGCTGCGGGAACTGGGGATCGATCCCTCTAATCTCTGATTTTTGAGCGATGCTATTTTGTCAATACACTTTAAACCAGAGAACGTGTAAATCTCACATTAGCTGACAGCGATCGTCAATTTCTAGACAAAAAATCTGCACGAGCTAGGCGTTGCCAACAAGAGGAGATCGCTATAGTGTAAAGACGTAGAATTTAGTCCAAAATCTATCTTTGCGATCGAGCAATTTATCTCTTTAGATAGATGTATGCGATCGAATAGCCATGAGATTTTAAAACAAAGACAACTATAGGGGTAGATGGCTGATGTAATTTCAATCTCGCTGTTAGGAATATTGTTGCTGGCTTTGTATCTTCACGGGATCTTCCGTCACAAAATTGAGTACGGCATCCAACAAATTCCTGAACTTGATTCTCCCAACTTTGCTGCTATTCTGCTGGGCTTATCCAACTCCTTTTTCGCTCGGGCCGACATCGCCGGATTTTGGAGCGAACCAGATGCCATCTATAGAGCGCGATTAGCAGCGATTAAAACAGCGCAACACACCATTCACTTTGAAACTTTTTACATGACTCCCGGCCGTCGGGCTGACGAGTTTGCTGCTGCTTTGAGAAATCGCGCTTTGGCAGGGGTGAAAGTGCAGTTGCTGGTCGATCGCTTTGGAGTCATAAAGCTGCCAAAAAATTACTGGCAGCAACTCCGTCAAGCAGGGGTCGAGGTGCGTTTCTTTCACCTATTCCACTGGAAAGATCCGCTGGGGTATTTAGAGCGCACTCATCGCAAGTTGATCATCATTGACGGACGAGTTGCCCTCATTGGCGGCATGGGCGTTTCCGATGATTGGGAGGGCAGTAAGGAAACAGGATACACTGCTCCTTGGCTCGACACCGAGATTCAATTTGCCGGGCCGATAGTCGCTACTTTAGAAGGGTCTTTTATCAGGCATTGGATGTATGCAGGCGGTTTCGCCTGTTTGAATTTGAATGAAGATCGATCGATGCCTGGTTCTATTGAAGTCATGGTTACAGCCAGCGATTCCGAAGCTAAAGTTTCGCCCATTAGTACGCTGCTGTGGATGAGCATTCTAGCGGCCAGGGAACGGGTTTGGATTGCTAGCCCTTACTTTTTGTTAGACGCTAACTGTAGAAAGGCACTCAAACAGGCCCGGCATCGAGGAGTAGACGTTCGGGTTTTGACTGTCGGCCCGCGTAACGATAAAAAGTTGGTTTACTACGCCGTTCGCGAACGCTATGAAGACTTACTCAGATCTGGAATCGAGATTTACGAATATCAACCGAGCATGATGCACGCTAAGGTAATGTTGTGCGATCGCCAGTGGGTGACTCTCGGCAGTGCCAATTTCGATCCTCGCAGTTTCTTCCACAACGACGAAATCAACTTTTCTTTGCGGGAATCTCAATTGATTAAACGAGTCGATCGTTTTTTTCTGGATGCGTTTGCCAACAGCCGATTAATAGAAAATGTAACTTGGCGATCGCGTCCGTTTTGGCAGCGGTTTTTGGGCAGGCTTACCCTCTTTTTCCGCTGGCAACTTTAACAAGTCATATCAATTCGCAATTTTCAATTCGCAATTGTTTAGGTCAAAAACCAGCTTTTGATACCAAATCTGGTTTGAAAATAGAGTTTATTCTTGAGTCCGCGCAGGCGGACTTTGTTTGCCAAGGCTGCGGTTTCAACCGCCAGGGTAAAGCAGTCGATCTGTGTAAATCTCACCAAGGAACGATCGAAAACTGCGATCTAAGAGGCAACGATCGCGGTGCGTTTAAGATCGGTTTTGGGTGTTCGGTGCAGCGGCGGGAAAATACGACATGGGTTTTCTCGCTTCCTAAGCTTCTAAACTAGAGATGTTGATTAGTAGTAGAGTTTTATGAGCGATCGCACCACAGCTAGCGAGTTATTTCAGGCAGCTTACGAACACCGCTATACCTGGGACTCTAACTTCCCTGGATATAGTGCCGATGTCCGACTCCAGCAAGGAGATGAGACTTATACGGGTAAAGTGCGGGTGAACGGCGACTACACCGTAGAAGTCAGCGGTGTAGACGACGAACAAGTCCAAGAAAGCATCTATACGCAACTGCGAGATGTCATCACCCACCGCAAACGGGCAACTTTTGCTCAAGCCCATGGCAAGCACGAGTTTGACTTGGGCCAAACCGATGGTACTGGGGCAGTAGAAATCCTGGTGAAAGGCGATGCTATGGGTTCTAACTACAAAATCCGAGGCCAGGAGATTTGTCAGGTCAGCCGAGTCATGGGGCGGATGGCTTTTGTCATCAATACCAAAAAAAGTCTCGATACTGGTAAAGGCTACGTTTCCAGCAGCTACGATGCCATTTTCCGCAACCCCGAAACTGGGGACTTACTCAGGAAGTTGGAATTTGAAGACACCTACGAACCTGTTGGCGACTATCACATCATGACTCGTCAGGTAGTTCATTCCCTGGAAGGAGGAGAACGCACGACCACTGAATTTGATTTCTCCAACGTGAAGTTGCTCGAACCAGCAATGGTATAGTCTGTCAGCCAGGGCGATTCGATCGCCCTCGACAGACTGTTAGGATGAACGTAGTTGCTATCCGCAAAATGCCGGACAAAAATTGAGGTGAACGATGTCACAAACTTTAGAACTGACTAACGATAACGTTGAAAAAGTCTTAGACGAGATGCGCCCTTACTTAATGGCTGACGGCGGCAACGTGGAATTAGTAGATATTGACGGTCCTGTTGTCAAGCTTCGCTTGCAAGGAGCCTGCGGTTCTTGCCCCAGTTCGACTATGACCTTGAGAATGGGGATCGAACGCCGCCTGCGCGAATTCATTCCCGAAATTGCTGAAGTCGAACAAGTAATCTAGTCCGAATTCTACAGACGTTGCACTGCAACGTCTCTTTTTCAATCTAAGGCGATCTGTGCTGGTGCAAAAACTGGTGCGATCGCCTTTTGCTTGATAAAACCAAATCCGATTATCATAGTGTGGCGGTTGAAACCGCAGGTATACAATCAAAGTCCGCCTGCGCGGCAGTGACTTCATCGAGGAAAAGCGATCGCTCATAATTAAAATAGTTAAGATTGTAAATCGCAGCTACACCAAAGCAGTCTGTATTCAGAGTCTAAAATCAAAATGTCATAATCGGACATGAAGCTAGGAGATATTGTCAACAGAGTTATCATCGAGCCACGCAAGCTAACAGAATATGCCCTCAACTCCGACAACCCCAAAGGTGCCGATAAAGCTGTTATGTTTCAGCTTTATCTTGGTTTTACCAAAGATAATTACGAAGCTCTAATGGCACAGATTTTAGCTGTAGCTCTAGAAGGTGAAGCTATTTTACAGCGTACAGATGAATATGGGCAACGCTACCAGGTAGATTTGGAAGTTCAAGGATCGGAGGAAGAGCAGAAAGAAATTGTTCGCACTGGTTGGATAGTAGCTCCTGGAAGTGACGTAGCTAGATTAGTAACGCTATATGTAAGGAAAAAGCAGTGATGAAACCAGAGTTATTTGATGTAGTTGAGTTGTTAGTAGATTTGCCTGAGTCTAATCTTTGTGTAGGAGAGCAGGGAGCTATTGTAGAGTGTTTTAACGGTGGTAAGTACGAAGTAGAGTTTGCGAATCAATATGGAGAAACAACGGCTATATGTACTCTAAATTCAGAGCAATTCAGGGTAGTTTGGCAAGCCAAAACGAAGAGCAAAGTCGGGGCTGCACCAACGGAGGCAAGTTAGATCGAGTAAGCGATCGCTCATTTGATAATGTAGCTGGAAGAACGATCGCTTATACCTCAAGCTAAAATCGAACCAATATTGATTTCTGAATATGACAAGTACGATCGATAAATCTATAACTTTAACCGAGTTTCTGCAACTGCCAGAAACGAAACCAGCTAGCGAATTTATTGACAATCGCATCTATCAAAAACCTATGCCTCAAGGCAAACATTCTCGACTGCAATTCAAACTATGCGATGTTGTTAACCAAATAGCCGAACCACAAGAAATCGCCTTAGCTTTTCCCGAACTGCGCTGTACCTTTGGCGGGCGATCGATCGTCCCTGATGTGAGTGTATTTACCTGGGAAAGAATACCTTTCGATGTTAATGGTGAAGTTGAAAATACTTTTGCCGTTCCTACAGATTGGGTAATTGAAATTATCTCCCCCGACCAGAACGCCACCAACGTCATCAGTAACATCCTGCACTGTTTAGATCGTGGCACTAAGTTAGGTTGGTTCCTGGCTCCCAACGAGCGGTTAGTGTTGGTATTTCTGCCAGGACAACAACCATTAGAAATGAGAGGTAGCGATCGCCTACCAGTACCAGATTTTTTAGATTTAGATCTGACAGTATCCCAGCTTTTTGATTGGCTAAAACCAGGAAAGCCGAGGGTTGATGCCTGAGATATTACCCAATTCTAAATCTTGGATATAATCGATCGCTAGACGCGAGGGTTAACATAATAAGGTTAGCGATCGCCCCAAGAAGGGCTATATCCAAACAACGGTCGCTGTAGCTACACAGAGAATGGCAAACTTCTAGTAAAAGAAGTTACTAAGCTAAGTAGTGTTTAGTCCTCCCACGCGCGAAATTTATGGTTCATCCTCTCTACGTCGCTTTCATCTGGCATCAGCACCAGCCTTTGTATAGATCTAGAGATAATCAATACCGCCTGCCTTGGGTGCGGTTGCACGGCACGAAAGATTATCTAGATTTAGTCTTGTTGTTAGAGCGTTATCCGAAGCTGCATCAAACAGTCAACTTAGTACCCTCTTTGATCCTGCAATTAGAAGAATATGTTGCCGGAACTGCCTTAGATCCCTATTTGAAGCTATCGATAACGCCTACAGAACAGCTAAGCAGAGAAGATCGAGAATTTATTGTCGAGCATTTTTTTGATGCCAACCACCGCAGCGCGATCGATCCCCATCCCCGCTACAGCGAACTCTACCAGCAGCGGCAGGAAAAAGGACGCGGGTGGTGTTTGGAAAATTGGCAACTGCCAGATTATAGCGACTTGCTCGCTTGGCACAATCTAGCGTGGATCGACCCTTTATTTTGGGACGATCCAGAGATTGCAGGCTGGTTGAAACAGCAGAAGGGCTTTACTTTGAGCGATCGCCAAGCAATTTACACCAAACAGCGAGAAATTATTAGCCGCATCATTCCCCAACACCGGAAAATGCAGGAGGCAGGGCAGTTAGAAGTGACGACTACGCCCTACACTCACCCGATCTTGCCCCTACTAGCAGATACCAACGCTGGTCGGGTAGCCGTACCCGATATGAATTTACCGCAACAGCGGTTTCAATGGGCCGAAGATATTCCCCGACACTTAGACAAAGCTTGGTATATCTATAAAGACCGATTTGGGGTTGTACCGCGCGGGTTATGGCCTTCAGAACAGTCAGTCAGTCCGGCAATTTTACCTTATGTCGCCCAACAGGGGTTTAAGTGGTTGTGTTCTGATGAAGCGATTTTAGGTTGGACTCTAAAGCACTTTTTCCACCGCGACGGGGCTGGTAACGTTTTAGAACCGGAAATGCTATATCGTCCGTATCGTCTCGAAACCGAATTTGGGGATTTAGCGATCGTCTTTCGGGATCACCGCCTCTCGGATTTAATCGGCTTCAGCTATGGGGCCATGGAACCGAAACGAGCAGCGGCGGATTTGGTCGGACACCTAGAAGCGATCGCCCGTTCTCTCAAACATCGTCAATCTGAAGGCGGTACGGCCCTTGCCCATCCCTGGCTAGTCACCATCGCCCTCGACGGCGAAAATTGCTGGGAACACTACCCGCAAGATGGCAAACCTTTCCTAGAAAACTTGTATCAAACCTTCAGCCATCACCCAGAAATTCAACTAGTCACCGTAGCAGAATTTCTCGATCGCTTCCCCGCCACCGCAACTCTACCCGCCCAAGAGTTACACAGCGGTTCTTGGGTAGATGGCAACTTCAGAACTTGGATCGGCGATCCGGCGAAAAATCGAGCCTGGGATTTGCTAACCGCAGCGCGGCAAGTCTTAGCCAACCATCCCGAAGCCACCCCAGAAACTAACCCCACGGCTTGGGAAGCCCTCTATGCGGCAGAAGGTTCTGACTGGTTTTGGTGGTTTGGCGAAGGTCATACTTCCAACCAAGATGCCATGTTCGACGAGTTATTCCGCGAACACTTGGTGGCACTCTATCAAGCATTGAACGAACCGATTCCCGAAGAACTCGATCGATATGTCGAGATTCACGAAGCGCGAGGCGATAGACCACCAGCGGGCTTCATCCATCCCCTAATTGACGGCCGAGGCGACGAGCAAGATTGGGATCTGGCCGGACGGATGGAAATTGGCGGGGCTAGAGGAACGATGCACCGCAGCAGCGCGATTCAGCGCCTCTGGTATGGAGTCGATCACCTCAACTTTTACCTGCGCCTAGACTTTGGCAGCGGCATTAAACCGGGCATAGATTGCCCGCCGGAGTTGAATTTGCTTTGGTTCTACCCCGATCGCACCATGCACAACAGTCCAGTTCCGCTGCTCGATTTACCCGATCTAGCACCATTGAATTACTTGTTTCACCACCATCTAGAACTTAATTTATTAACTAATTCAATTCAATTTCAAGAAGCAGGAGAACACCATCAGTGGCATCCTCGTTTCACTCGCGCTCAAATGGCTGTAGATCGGTGTTTGGAATTATCCATACCTTGGGCAGATTTGCAAGTCGAACCAGATTATCCCCTGCGAGCGGTCTTAGTGCTATCCGATCGCGATCGCTTTCAAGACTATCTGCCCGAAAATGCCTTGATTCCGGTTGCAGTTCCTTAACGAAGTCAGGAGTCAGAAGTCAGGAGGTGAGGAGTATGTTTTTGCAGGAGGGGATTTATGCCCCGCTCCAAAAACTTTTCTCCTATGGGGTGGTTATCCCTGGAGTTGTCTGTATAGTCTGCGTGGGGATCGGTGTGGGCGCTAGAGTAGATCCTGGCGCTGGGGTTTCTCCTGGGAACGAACCAGGTGCGGGCGATGCTCCTGGTATATTTGTCGGTGCTGCTCCTGGGGGCGATGCTCCTGGGATGTTTGTAGGTGCTGCTCCTGGTGGCGATATTCCTGGAACTGCTGTCGGTTGTACTCCTGGGGGGGATGCTCCTGGTATTGGTGCTTGCTCTTGCCCTGGCGCTAGAGGAGGTGTCTGTTCTACACCTGGCTGCGTTGTCGGCGTAGATTCTAAACCTGGGATGTTTGTAGGTGTTGCCCCCGGTGGAGGTGGTGCCAACCCTGGTGCTAGAGGTGTAGGCTGAGGCTGAGCCTCAGTTGGGGGAGGTGCGGCTTCTGGAGGAATAGTTGGAGCGATCGGCGCTGTCGGTTCGGGAGTCGGTGGGGCTGCTTTAAAGCCCAGTAAATACTCAGCAGAGGGGAAGTAAGTAGACCAACGGGTGACGCTAGGATTGGTTTGCCAATTTTGCCGACTAACCTTCAAATACAAAATTGGTGCGACTAAGCCCTCATTCCTTCCTACTACCATAACCCCAATATCTGTCAGCACGCCATTTTGACGAAATTGGCGCTGGGCTGCGGTTTTAGAAGCTGCTTCAGCCCGATCGATCATGCTTCTGTAAGACTCGTTTCTTCTGCGATTAATCGCAATCCTAATCTGAGTGCTACCGCTTTGCCCGACAGACGGTGGAATTCCTTCAGCCGGATCGGTCAATACAGCTTGGATCGACCAATAAGTCCCAGCACAACCCAGTATGGCTACTAAACTGAGTAGGAACGAACGTTGGGAAGTAAGAAATTTCACGTGCTGCCTAAGTGACATTTTCAGTTTCCTCATTCGAGATAGCGATTGTCGATCGCAATTTGGACACGAAAATATTTAAGGCAATGGTATAACATTGATTTGGCCTCGATCGCAAATATTTTGGCTTTGTTGAGATATTTGGCTCTAACAGCACCAAATATCGTTGGTTTAGTATTTTCAGAGCGGCGTTCAAAATTCCTACTGCGAGATTGTAGTTTCGAGCCTAAAATGCAGCCAAAGCTGAAAAATATAGCTGATGGCTGGGTGCTATCGCGAAATCAGGGAGAAAGATGATGAGCAAACAAGAGAGCGTACCGATTGGGATTGTTGGGGCCTCAGGTTACGGCGGCGTGCAATTGATTAGACTGTTAATCGATCGCCCAGAGGTAGAAATTGCTTATTTAGGGGGCGAAAGCAGTGCGGGCAAGCCTTTTTCTGATATATATCCCCACGTAACGGATCGGGTAAATTTGGTCGTCGAGTCGATCGATTTAGAAAAAATCGCCGCTCGCTGTCAGGTAGTATTTCTCTCTTTGCCCAATGGTTTGGCGTGCGACATGACACCGACGTTGCTGGCGAAGGGTTGTAAGGTCTTAGATTTATCTGCCGACTATCGGTTTAGTAATCTAGAAACCTATAGCGATTGGTATGGTAAAGAGCGCAGCGATCGAGAAATTGCTGCCACTGCCGTTTACGGATTGCCAGAACTTTATCGCGATCGCATTGCTGCTGCTTCCTTAGTAGGTTGCCCTGGCTGCTACTGTACGGCTAGCTTGTTGGCTTTGTTGCCCCTGCTCAAGCAAGGGTTAATCTTACCCGAAACCACCATTATCGACGCTAAATCTGGTACTTCTGGGGCTGGCAGGCAGGCAAAAACTAACTTGCTGCTGGCTGAAGCCGATAACTCTTTAGCTGCCTATGGCGTTGCTCGTCACCGACATACTCCAGAAATCGAGCAAATCTGTAGCGAGTTGGCTGGATACGATGTCAGAGTGCAGTTTACTCCTCACCTAATTCCGATCGTGCGCGGGATTCTTTCGACTGTTTACGCGACGTTGAGCGATCCAGGGCTAGTTCGAGAAGATTTAATTACGATTTACAGCGCGTTTTATCGCTCTTCTCCGTTTGTCAAAATCTTGCCCAGTGGTATCTACCCTCAAACTAAATGGGCTGCCGGGACTAATCTTTGCTATATCGGCATTGAAGTCGATCCGCGCACTAACCGGATAATTGTCATGTCAGCGATCGATAACTTAATCAAAGGACAAGCCGGACAAGCAGTCCAATGTTTCAACTTGATGATGGGTTGGCAAGAAACATTGGGATTGCCGCAGTTGAGTTTTTATCCCTAAATGGGAAGTTTTTTGCCACACGAGAGCGGAGCGATCGCCCTTTTTTGTCAGAATTCATTGGGGTGCGATCGCTCCTTACTGGACTTTAAACTAATGGGCAGTTCTAGAACTGCATTGATAATTTCTGGCGATCCGCCGCTTTGACGGGTAAGATCGTACTCTTCCGCCTCAAGAAAGAGAACCCGGTTAAGAGTCGATTGATAACGTGTCGAGCGCCTCAGACTGTTCTGGTGGATGGTTTCACAATCCCTTCAGCGGTCGCAGAGTAGGGGAAACGGTAAAAACCCTACACCACTAAAACTGAAACTCAACCGGGCGTTATAGCTTGTTTGCTTATAGCTTTTGTTATTCCAGACCACTTGCTACCTTGACACCGTTCTCCTTCGGGTGGCAATTCACAGGACAAACAGCAAAATCTCTGTTTTGGTCGAGCCACATATATCAAATAGATGTTGCTTACTTTCAGTATTGACGCACATCCGAAAAGGTGCTGGTTTTGACAGAAAAATTTAACTATTAGGCGGGAAGTCCCGCACTGTATGCGTAGCATCAGCATCGGGAGAAGTCACACATTATCCAACAACTGCCGCTTTTGGTGTTGCTGTTGGTTAAACTGCTTTTGTTCTGGGGTCAACAGATCGTAGGCAATTGGCGATCGCATATCCCACTGCATCTGAGCTAACAGCAACAAGCTCAAACCCATCAAGCCACCAGTAGTCAGAAATTGCCAAGGAGCGACATAAGGTAAAAACACTATGCCCAGGAGGTGTAAGCTTCCCACCAAAAGCAAAGCACGCGATCGCACCCCTACGCCAGTAAATAAGTAGCCAACAGCGCTTAGTCCCAGCCACAGCGGACACAAATTGAGCAAAACCTCGCCCCAGCCGAAGAAAATTCCCCCATCAGTTAGAGCCAGACCTGATAGCATCAAAATCGTCCAGCCATAGATGACCCAGCGCAGCCGCTCTACACTTACCCAAAACCAAGTCAAGGCGATCGCGCTCGCCGTACCGACCAGGGTAAGCGCCGTCCAGAAAATTGCTTGCGTTGTCCAGCTAATAGGTAGAAATTGAGCGATAGTAAAGATAGTGGTGGCTATCAGTCCCCAAATGATGAATACTTGGTCTACGCGAGTATACGAGCCTGAATATAGAGTTAGATCGCTAATTTTCCAATTAATGTGCCAAATGCCTTGTAAATCCTGAAAATCGAGAGCTTCTTGTTTTTCGCTTAGCAGTGGTTGAGAAAAATTGCTCCAAGTCATTCAATTAACTAAAATCTGTAAATATACCTAAGATAAATTATGTCATAAATCTTAATAAAAATACACAAACCCCTAATTAGTTAATACCAAATCCGGTTCTCATACCATCCATTGCTGCCCTCACCCCCAACCCCTCTCCCTTGGGAGAGGGGAGCCGGAGGCCCCTTCAGGGAAAAACGGTTTTGTAAATCTCACATAACTAGTGCATTGCGGCGGAAATCCACCTACCATGACAAATCGCAGATGCGCTGATGGCGTAGACTGCTTGGTGCGCTTGGCATGATTGAGGAAACCTCCTTGCTTCAGCGCCTCCGCTGCTTGGTGCAAGCTGCATGGCGTAAGTCCTGCGGACGACCTGACGGTAAGCGTTGGCGTAGCCGCCCTGGAAGGGCTAGCATCTCCGCTAGGAGATGGGAACCTCGCCGCGACTTGCATCCGCTTTTTGACTTTTGACTTTTGACTTGGTAGCTGAGCTTGTTGAAGCGTTGACTTTTGACTGCTACGCAGCGGTACTAGCGTCTTTTATCCCTGCCAGAAGTTGAAGCCATATCTAAACTGGTTAAAGCGTTGATGGAGCGAGAGTAATCTATTTGCTTTTGCGGGCGAGTGTCTGAGGCATATCCTCGGCGCTGATAGCCAGAAGGCGTTACCGCCGAACCTTTAGCTCTATTTGCCACTAACCCTAAAATTTGAGCGCCAGATCCTTTAGTTTTGAAATCTTCTATGACTTCTTCGAGAATATTGCGCTTGAGCTTGCCTAAAGCCGTAACTAACACGATGCCATTCGTGTGAGGAGCGAGTAAATAAGCATCAGCGCATTCCAACAGAGGGGGCGTATCGTAAATTACCAAGTCAAAATCTGCTTGCAGCTTTGACATCAACTCTCTCATCTTCTCCGAAGCCAGCAACCTGATCGGATCTGGTGGCATCATCCCTGCCGTCAACACGAACAAATTGTCTTCTAAAGGCGATCGCTGAATCAGGTTGTTGTAATCTAAGTTGTTGGAAATCACATCGGTCAATCCCTGCATATTGCTGACTCCCAAGCGATCGTGAACGCTAGGACGACGCAAATCGGTATCGACTAGTAACACTCGCTGCCCCATTACGGCTGCTGATTGGGCTAAGTGAGCCGAGATCGTAGATTTGCCATCTCCAGCGGTAGGCGAACTGATAATCAACGAACCTATAGGATCGTCAGAACCGAGCAAGCGGATATTAGTGTAAAGAAAGCGGAAAGCTTCAAAAAAGGGAGTCGCCTTGTAATCTTGAGGTTGATCGGTACTTAACAGCCCAAAATTATGCCCCGATTGCTCCACTAAAGTCGGTACGTTCGCCGCTGGCGCTAGTTCTTTGAGATCTCTGTCCCACGGAATTACTCCTAACAGGGGCAGTCTGGTAATGCTTTTAACTTCTTTTAGGGTGTACAAGACATTGCTGAGTTTATCTACCACTAAAGCCACAGCAGTTCCCAACAGTAGCCCTAACAAAGTCCCTACAGCTAAATAGTTTTTAACATTAACCGGAAAACCTAGAAGATCGATCGGAGAATTGAGGGCTGGAGGTGCAATTAATTGCCAAGGTACTTGTTTTTGGGCCTCTTCAATTCGCAATGCTTCTCGGTTGGCTAAAAACTGATTCAAGTTCGCAGCAGCAATTTGTAATTCCTGTTGGATCGCATCGTAATTGCGACTGATAGCTGGCAACTGTTTTAATTGTCCGTCTAAGATCGCAATATTTTGATTCAGAGTTTGATATCGTTCTTGCAATTCTTGGATACCGCCCAGCATTTCTTGTTGCACTCGCTGCTGTTCTTGCAGCAACAAAGGCAACAAATTTTGTCGCTGCTGTTGTAAATTCTCAATGATGGGATTACCACGCTCAAAGCGGCTCGACTCTTGAGCGATTTGCCGATCGATCTCTTGAATTTGGTCTAAGATTCTTTGATAGCGGGGATTATCTCTTAAAGCTACCGCTGCTGCTGCTTCTCCTGGCTTTTTAGCTAGCTCTCTTTGCAAGTCGTTATAACGGGAGATCGCCTGATCTAGTTGCAATCTAGTATCTAGCTGTTGTTGCCGAAAAGCATTAATTTGCACCGTTAGTTCTTGAGCCTTAGTTGGCGGATCGACTAAGTTATACTGCTGCCGCAATTTTTGCAAGCGCAGTTGTTGAACCTCAACTTGCGTTCTTAATTGAGGCAATTGCTCGTCCACAAATTTGATGCCATCAGTGACATCTTTTTGCCGCTCTTCACCGCTATAGCTTAAATAAGCATCTTTAACTAAACTTAAGACATCCAAAACTAGATCTCGATTAGCATCTTGATAAGAAACTTCTAAAACATTAGTGTTTTTACCAGCAGCTTGAATATCTAAATTAGAAATAATTGAGTTATAACTAATCGTGGGGTATTGAGCTTGCAGCTTTTGAAAAACTGGAAATAACAATTTGTGGCTTTGTAAAACCTGTAACTTAGTTTCGTCTAGCACTATAGTTGGCGGTTTGTCCTCTCTGCCTATAGTTTGAGATACTGAAGATGTGACTCGCTCTTCGCCCGTCACGGGTTCGGTTAAAATCTGGAAGCTGCCTAGATGCACGGGAGTATCGGTCAGCGCCTTCCACAACGCTCCTGCTGCTACTACAGTGGTGATGCCTACGATTAGAAACCAGCGGCGACGGATTGCTGCCAGAAATTGTCCTAAATTCAATCCACCTTCGTCGCTCTCAGTCGATCGAGCTACATTGACCGGAAGCGAGGAGGAAGAGTTTTGGCGATCGTTCATGTTGGACTCTATAGACTTAATTTCTGACTCCGATTGAGGAACCTTAGCGGCGATAGGGGAGAAGACTTGGAGGTGCGATCGTTGACTTGAAAATATGCTTTGTTAAATGTAAAACAGCTTACCACTTTTAAATGACTATAGATAGCGATTTTTAGCTGAAAGCATCATAGCGACGATCGAACGGATTTGACTGAGGATAAAATTGTGACCTCACAAGCATTTGGGGATCGACCTGCCCCTATAGCTTAACTCCATTTATAAGAGTACGACCGAGAAAATGGGTGTCAAAACCCGTTGGGCATTACCACTTGGCAACGAACATTGTGAATTGACAATTGTTTCGGTCAATATTTACTTCACAGTCCTTGACGTTTGATCGGCTTGGGCAGCGGTTTTCGCTCTGAGGGGGATGCTGGCATAGGGGGGCGATCGTCTCGTCTGGGCAATTGAGGCTTTCGATCGACCGGACGCTTGCTGAAAGCGGTCTTAGGCTTTTTCTTCAAGGGCAAGAAGCCAATATCTTTACCTTCTCGAACTACCAAGTCTCGATCTTGCCTCAAGACTTGGAAATCCCAAAAGCGACCGAGCATTTTATCGCCGATCGAACATTGGAGATGAAGCTTGAAAAACTTAGCTTTTTCTGACTGCTGGCGAGATGACTGTCTGATTTTGACGACGATTTGTCGATCTGGGGGCGACTGATAGACGACCTCGCCCCGAATGGAAAAATAACCGTCTTCGATCGCCTCTTCACCATCTTCAGTTCGATCGCTGTCGCTACTTTCGTCGGCTTTGTCTCGATCGAGCGTTTCTGGCTCCCAAACTCCCACGATTTGCAGGTGCAATTTATCGTCTTCCTTACGGGTGCGAGGATAGACCACCCAAAGATGAGGTTGAGATAAATCTATATGATTTTTCACCAAACTCATGACTCGACCCAAGAGGACGCTATCGATTAAGGTTTCGTCATCAGCTAACAGCATACCTTGGGTAAACTGCTCTGCTGAAGGCAGATATTGACCTCGAACTAGCCCTATAGCTCGATACTGCATTGGCTCGCCAGGAGGCGGAATCGGCTGTTGTCTGGCTTTAGGTTCTTCTGCGACCTGCTCTGGAGGCGGAGCGGGAGCGGGCGGAGCCTCTTGGCGCTCGCTAGCTTGGGTTGAAGCTATAGGCTCTGGCTCTGGCCTGGTCGGGCGCACCAGTTTTTCTGGGGATTTGGGTTGAGGCGATTGGGGGGAGCGATTCACGGCAGGATTCATAAAAACTCCTCGGCGGCGGAGACGCATCGTCATGGGAAAGACCGATAACTCCAGGATGCTAGCTCAGAGTCACTGCGCCACACTAGGGGATTTTACCCTTTCCTGAGGTTATTGTCGGGCGGTCTAGTCGATCGGTATGTTAGGTGTAATCAGACAATTCTAGCAAGAGCGATCGGAATCGGATCGCCGATTTGACCCCATCAGACCTGTAAAGACGTTTCATGAAACGTCTCTACATCGTCGGCGATCGAGCCGTTGTTTGCTGAAATCAAGTTTGGCGACTAGCAATTACTGCATAGAATGGATCGCCGCTAGCTCCGCCGAACCATTGGTAGAGATTAGCGGCTCTGGCAGGGCGAGCGATTACCTCTGGCGAAGTGAATCCCGACACCGATTGAAAGTAAGCTTTCACTAGCTCGATTCTGCTAGCTTCAGCAGCATCCCGCCATGCCTGAATTGCCTTTTCAAAAAACATCCGGTTGGAGAAGCTAATAATGGCGGTGCCACCGGGCTTGAGGATGCGGTAGATTTCCGCAAATACAGCTTCTGGATATTGCAAGTATTGAACTGAAACGGTATTGAGTACGGCATCAAAATCTCGATCGCCCAAAGGTAATTTAGGATTTTGATTGAGATCTTGGACGAAGTAACTGTTCAGTCGCTTGTTGCTGGCTAATTCTTCAGCATTCATACCATGACCTTCGACGTGGGCAAATTCCATTTCTGCTGGCAGATGAGAAACCCAACTGCTCATCAGATCGAGGATGCGAGTATGAGGCCCAAGGCGATCGCGGTACAGATCGGTTAGCTGTTGAATAAAGCCCGGATCTACGTGGGTGACAAAGCGGGGAAAAGAGTAAAATCCAGCGTCGTCAGATGCGTCAATTTTCTGGCGTTGATTTGGTCTAAGCTGCATACTGGCAAAGGCGATCGCGTTTTGTTACGATTTGTGTCGATCCCTTTTATTTTGGCATAAAAACTGAATTTAGAGGCTTGTACCTTCAAACTTTGCGTTCGCGAAGCGTGCCGGAGGCAATTATTGCTAATTGCAAATTGGCAATTGTTACTGTTCCCAGGTTAGAATTCTTCTAAACTTCTAATCAAAAATCATGCGTCACGAAGTCAAAGTTTTGGAACCAACAGATTTATGGTATTTACAAAATAATATTAATAAAGAAACTAATAAATGGTTTCATCCTACTAAGAATATTCCTTTTGTCCAACAAGTAGAAATTCAGTTAGAAAACTCTGGAACCATAATTCAAAAAGGCTCCTTACATAGATGTATGGGGCAATTGACTTATGGAGTTTATAAAACTGATAATCGCCTCAAAGATTTATGGATAGCATTAAGCACCGAGACAGATTACAACGCTCCAGTTTATCGAGGCACGGGCAAAGTTTATCTCGAACCAAAATCGAAAGGTCACTTCTTGCACTATACATCGATCGATTTGTTAGAAAACGAGCAATGGGAATTTGACGATAATATCTTTCAATTTTGCTCTGATAATGTAGTAATTGGGACTAGAAGATTGAAATTTCGCCAAGTTGTTGGCTCTGGCGATGGCGGTTGGCGGGTGACTTTACGCGCTTTACCCAACCAAAGAGCTACGGTGGTAGTTGGGACGATCGCACCAGCAAGAATCGTCGAACTCAGAAGAGGTGAAATTGCGATCGCCGATTACGATTTAGTTAAGGGATTTACTAAGGGCATCGCCGAAGATTACCGAAAATTAGGTCATTTCGGTAAGGGCGGGGGAGAGGGTTACGTGTGGATGTATGAAGGCGAAGGGAAATTATTAATCTCAGAAAATGAAGGTATAGGACTAGGTTAAGGCAGAGCGATCGCGATCGAGCCATTTTTCAATAAATCTGTGGCTAAATCACCTACAGTGCGTCCGCCGATAGTACAACCGCTGCGTTCCGTCACTACTGACGAGTCGGATTGCAAAGCGGTCAAAATGCGATCGCCTTCAGTTTTATCTAACCGCTGAATCAAAGCCGCAATGTAGATACGACCGGCCGGAGATGCTTGGTTCATCAATTCTCTGAGTTCGCCAATGGAATTTGAGTTCTTATCGGCCAAAGCTTGTTGAAAAGCTATCTTTATCGGTTTATATGCAGGATTAGGGGCGGCGGCATAGCCAATATAAGCTCCCTCTATTCCTTGGGCATTACTTAACACCTGAAGATAGTTGTCTGAGTTGGATATATTCTCAGGTGGAGCATCCAGTAAATTGTTGCTTTCTTGGGCTGGTGCAGATTGGGGCGCGAACAGCAAAGAACCGACAAGAATTGTTAAGAGAGTTATTGACTTTTTGGTCATGGCTCGTTACCAAATACTTCATCCACAGCTTAAAGTTGATGAGGGCGATCGGCTTTCACCGTTACATTTTTCGCAACCAGCAAATTGAGGAATAATGCATCATATCGAATCCGGTTAAATACCCATAATAAGTAAGATCGATCGTAGGTTGGGTTGAACGGAGTGAAACCCAACACCCACCAATGTTGGGTTCCTGAGATTGTCGAAGGATTGCGCCCCTAGTATTGCGTGGTTTATTTAGAAGTTGGCGTAGTTGTCGGCGATGGCGTTGGTGGCAGTCGGGTACTAGCAACGCAGTCCGCACTACCCTTGTCTTTAAAAGTTGCACCAGCAATGGGAACGAACTCCCAGTCGTAACTCGTGGAGCGCAACGTTAACTTCAGCACTCCATGAGCCTCAAAATTACGGACTTCGCTGTTAGGGCGAACCGCAGCCTCACTCCGCAGACTAGTACCCCCAGTACCGACCACAAACTGGCGTATCCCCCGTTCTGGATCTGCTTGTCCGTCAGGATTTTGGAGGGCAAAGCGTTCGTAATTGTGGTCGTGTCCGTTGAGAACGACATCGACCTCATATTCATAAAGCGTCTGCCAGATATCTTGCATTATCGGGTCGTTGCCATGCTGCCCCGAACTGAATACCGGATGGTGCCAGTAAGCCAGCGTACACGCTTTAGGATTGGCTGCTAAGTCGGCACGGAGCCACTTTTCTTGCTCTGAACCTTTGGCAGCATCCACATTGCTATTGAGCGAGATGATATGCCATTGACCCAGATTATAGCTATAGTAGCCTCTACCCGCTGGACCGGTATTGGCTCCAAAGTAAGCGTAGTAAGGAGCCGCCCCCCGCGAATGGTAGTCGTGGTTGCCAGGAGAAGGAAAGGTGCGCTGTTTGTGCCGTCCCCAGTTCAGTTGATAGCACTGTTTGAATTCTTCTGCCGCACCATCGTTATAGACATTATCTCCTAGAGTGAATACCTTCCCAGGAATGCCATCTAGCAATTTAGCTGTCGCTTCATCGGTGTCGGTGAAGCAATTAGCAATATCTCCCGCGCCCACAAATACGGGGTCGGATTTAGCAGCAGCAGCAGGCTCGTTCGACCCAGGAGAAACTGAAGAACTAGGAGATAAAGATTTAGCGTACTGTAAGTATAAAGGCACGCTGCCAGCCAGCACAGCTAGTCCTGCGATCGCCATGAGGCGGTGAGAGCGTTTCATATTTACGTATAAGATTTTGATAAAAGCTGGTACTCTATACTTCCTGAGTTGTTGCAGAAAAGTCAAATCGTGCAAATTGTTTCTAAGTTCGATAGTTCGATCGAAATCGGGCTTAAACCTTACTACGCGACTAAGCTAGGTTCGGCCTATTTAGGCAATAGCTTAGAACTGATGGCTCAATTGCCAGATGAAAGCATCGATCTGATTTGCACTTCCCCACCTTTTGCCCTAGTCAGAAAAAAAGAGTATGGCAATGTAGACGCTCACGAGTATATCGAATGGTTCAAGGCATTTGCTCGCGAGTTCTACCGTATTCTCAAGCCTCAAGGCTCTCTAGCGATCGATATTGGCGGCACTTGGATTAAAGGGTTCCCCGTGCGATCGACTTATCATTTTGAGCTAGCTATAGAGCTTTGTAAGCCAAAAGCCGCAGGAGGTTTAGGATTTTTCTTAGCGCAAGAGCTTTTTTGGTACAACCCAGCCAAATTGCCTACGCCTGCCGAGTGGGTAACGGTACGGAGAGAGCGAGTTAAAGATGCCGTCAATACAGTTTGGTGGTTATCGAAAGATCCGCACCCTAAAGCCAACAATAAGCGGGTTTTACGTCCTTATAGCGAGGCGATGAAAAACTTACTAAAGAATGGATACGATGCTAGGCTTCGTCCCTCCGGTCACGATATTTCTAACAAATTTCAGAACGATCGCGGCGGTGCCATTCCTCCAAACATTATTGCCGATCCAACTTGTGGATCGGTAATTGGCCAACCAGTTTTAGGAGAGTTCAACTGGATTTTAGAAAACGATTTAGGGCAACCTGTAAATGTGATCTCCGCTTCTAACACGGCATCTAACGATTACTATCAGCGGCGATGCCAAGCAGAAGGAATGAAAGCTCATCCTGCTCGATTTCCGCAAGCCCTACCTGAATTTGTCATCAATCTCTGCACCGAACCAGGCGATTTGGTTTTCGATCCATTCGCTGGTTCAAACATGACAGGGCGAGTAGCTGAAACACTCGATCGCCGTTGGTTGGCGATTGAGTTAGATGAAAATTATCTCAAAGCATCGCAGTTTCGATTTGAAGAGGATGCCCCATTAGTCGTGACTCCATTAATAGATAGGAAAGCTCTTAAAGCTAAAGCACTAGAGTTAGCCCCCGATTTTATGGAAAGAGTATCTGAACCTCATAATTCAAATGCTATACAACAACTAGATTTATTCCAATCGCCGAGTAATGGTATGGCAGATCGAAAACTAAAATTTACCTACGGGCATCAGTTTGAACCCAAAACTATGAATTTAGCTGAATTGGTTCAACTATGCGTAGATTGTCAACCTCATCGCCAAAACTTAGAAAATGAAATAGCCAAGCGTTACTATTCAAGTCACTCAACCCAAAACGCCCTACAGCAAGGTGAAAATCGTAGCAAACTAGCTATGAATACGTTTCTCTCCCTGCGGGCTTATAAATTAATTGAGTCAATTGGCGATGATTTGCAGTATCAGGTTACAGATATTGCTAATCAAATCATAGAAAACCAAAGCGATGCCAATGAAGTAGCTACAAATTTTGCTCGTCATATCCTGATCGACTTAACTGGAATGTCTTTACTCAAAGCGATAGAAGCAATCAACTCTAGAGGGGATAAACCCAAATTAGATCTGATTGGTTACGAACTCCAAGAGATGGGTTATTCCCTTTCTCCTAATGCCATTTACGTTAGCACTATGCGTCAATGGTTAGAGCAAGCAGGAGTTTTTGAGAAAGCCTACGAGATTAACTGGGATCGAGTTTATGACATCCTAGAACTCGATCGAGACTATATTGATGAGATCTATACTCTGACATCAGACCAAAAGTATTTTCTTCTGGCAATGCTCCATATGAGCATCATCGAGCTAACTAAATGGAATGAAATCGCTAAGTATGCTGCTAGCGTTTATAAAGTAAGATTCCCCTCAAAGTCATTCGTTAAAGACATTATTGAACCTTTAGTAAAAGTAGGTTTAATTGCAACTGAGAAAACTACAGGTGGACGAGGTGCTAAACCCAATCTGGTTAAGCTGACTGAGAAAGCCCAGCAAGAACTGCTAGCTAAGTTGTTAGATTCGATCGCAGATCTGACAGAAATTTCTCAAACCGAGTTAAATCGGAGTTTTGAAGATGTGGTTAGCGACCTAGACCATCCCGACAAGCATATTAAAGGTAAAGCGTTAGAACTGCTTGCTATTTGGATGATCCGTCTGACTAGCCTGCGGTTCACCAAATGGCGCAAACGAGATTATGAAACCGGACAAGGTGAAGTAGATGTGTTGGCGGCATCCGATCGATTTGTCTATCATCGCTGGCAAATTCAGTGCAAAAACACCAAACGAGTGGATGTTGAGGTGTTAGCTAAAGAAGTAGGTATGACTTTTGTTACTGGGTCTGATGTCGTCATGATTGTGACTACTGGTGAGTTTACTAGAGATGCTTTTCAGTATGCCTATCGCATGATGGAAGTATCTCGTTACTATTTGGTACTGATTCAAAAAGAAGATATTGAGGCGATTAAAGAAGATAGAACTAACATTATCAAAATTCTCGATCGCCGTGCCAGACGTGTATTTGCTAAGAAGGAGCTAGGATTAACCGATAATGCAGTCGATGAGATTGAAACCGAAGAGGATTCGCTCGTAGAGTTGGATAGTGCATTTGCCGACGAATAGAGTTTTTTTAGTCTCGAATGAGAAACGCCATATGGGAGAACCATCAATCAAAACTGCTCAAAAAAACCGCCGTTACCTCTGGTTGGAACGAGGGATGGCAATTTTAGCCTTAGCGAATTTCGGCTTAGTATTATTCGATTTGAGCTATGTTACTTGGCGCAACTTCTATTTTCGACGACTGCCCGGACTGACCCAAGTATACGATCGACTGAAGGCCATCGAACCCCATCGAGAGACGCAAGAATATCTCGATACGGTAGAGCAACTCAGAACTCAAGTTTCACAAACAGGGTTGCGCTCCCCAGAGGTAGAAAAATTACTACAAAGGCTGCGAGTTCTCAGTACGGAGATGATTCAAAATAACCCGTTTGCCGTAGCTAATAAAACTGGCACTCTAGAAAAAATTAAAAATATCATGCGCGGGCATATTGGCAATAAGTCATCTACTCAATCTTTCCAAACGTTCTGGAGCGTCGATTATTTAACTGCGTCTGGCTGGGAAAAACAAATTGCTTTCTACAATCGCGAGATCGAGCCTTTAATTGCTACTAATTATTTTCGGCAAATAGGAGAAGATGGCGAATTTATTGACGATTTTTGGAAAATAGATATTTGGTTTATTATCATTTTTTTGATAGATTTTCTGGCTCGAACTTACGGTATTCATCGTTCTCATAAAAATTTAACTTGGCGAGAAGCAATGCTATGGCGGTGGTACGATCTGTTACTTCTACTTCCTTTCTGGCGGTTGCTGCGATCGATTCCAGTCGTAATTCGCCTGCATGAAGCTAAGTTAATCAATCTAAATACAGTTCAAACTCAAATAAACCATCAGTTTGTTGCTACTTTGGCTGAGGAAATAACAGAAGTAGTAGTATTACAAGTTCTCAATCAAGCTCAAAATTCCATCAGACGAGGCGAGATTATCCGCTTGGTGTTGGGCAGTATGACTCGTCCTTATGTCGATATAAATCAAGTTAATGAAGTAGAGGCGATCGGTAATCTGCTAGTCAAGCTCCTCGTTTATCGTGTTTTCCCCAAGATTCAGCCAGATATAGAAGCAATTTTGCAACATAGCGTTCAAAGTATCCTCGCTCAGTCTCCGGCCTACCGAAAATTGCAACAACTCCCAGGCATTGGACAACTACCAAGTCAATCGATCGAACGCCTAGTTAATGAAGTTTCTCAGTCTGCCTACAAAGCAATTATCGATACTTTAGAAGATCCAGTTGGCATCGAACTTTCTGGTCAGTTGGTACAGCATTTCAGCGAAACTTTGGTGCACGAACTGCAAAGAGAGCAAACCTTAGAAACCATTCAATCTTTACTTTCCGCTTTCATAGAAGAGATTAAAATCAATTACATCAAACGATTCCCAGAGCAAGATTTTCAGGCAGTTTTAGAACAAACTCGGCAAATCCGCCAGATGAATGATGAATGATGAATTATAAATTAAGTTCTAGGTTAGTTTTAGGCGTAGCCTTCGCGCAGGGTACGGAGTGAAACCCAACGAACCCGACGTAATACCTCATTTTAATATTTATATTTATACCGACAACAGACGTACTGCCTCGCTGGCTGTCGGAGTCGAGATCGTAAAGAGTAAGCTTCAGCGTCTACGTAGTATAGCTGGCACTTCAGATGGGGATAGGCATTTAAGATCCCTCGCAATCTCGCACATTTCATTTTTGCTTCTGCCTCTCGATCGCTGAATTCGATGTCTCAATTTCCCCACGACCAGTTTGCTAAAGATTTACTCAAAACTTTACTCTCTCCCTTGGGCAGAGTAGAAGCCGACCGCAAAATTAGCTGGGAAGTGCGGGAAATCGATGCGTGCTTCTTGCCCAATGCTGTGGTGATTCACCAATTACCAAAAACACCTGATACTTTATGGTTGAGAGTGTTGGGTAATCTCTCTCAAACTAATCGATCGATCTTGTGGTTAAAGCTAAATCGACTTGCTGCCACAATGCCTCTGGGGTAGAAGAATTATCTAAGACAACATCGGCTCGCTCGCACTTGTCGGTAATTGGCATTTGGCTGTCGATTCTGGATCGAGCCTGTTCTAAGCTCAAGCGATCGCGGGCGATTAAACGTTCTAGTTGTCGATCTGGCGAGCAGTAGACTACCCAGATTTCCGTTACTAAGTCCGTCATCTGAGCCTCAAATAGCAAGGGGATAGCTAACGCCACAACCGGAGCAGTTGGGCAATTTAATGCACTCTCTAGACGATCGCGCACGTAGGGGTGAATTTGTTGCTCTAACCACTGACGTTCGTGGGAGTTATTAAAAACCACCTCGCCCAAATGCCGCCGATTCAACGTGCCATCAGCTAGCAAAATCTCAGGTCCGTAGCGATCGACAATCCGTTCCAGTACGGCCGAACCTGGCTCGACCGCTTCTCTAGCATAAATATCGGCATCGAAAATCGGTAGATGGTACTCATTAGCCAGATAATTAGATACAGTGCTTTTTCCAGTGGCAATCCCACCAGTTAAGCCAATAACCCGCAGCGGGCGATCGCTCATGCTGTTCCATTACTTCAGAGGTGCGGTAATTTCCCGCTTCATAATTCATAACTCATAATTTAGTTGCTGTGAAGGAGACTTGAGATGGCTTGGACTAAAGTTCTCGATCGAGATGCCCTATCGCCAGGGGGACGAAAGGTAGTCAAAATCGGCCAGCGGGCCGTTTTGCTGATCGATCGAGACGGTCAGCTTTACGCGGTAGATAATATCTGTCCTCACCTGAAAGCTCCTTTGAGCAAAGGCAAACTCACTGAAGATGGAGCGCTCGTTTGTCCTTTTCACCGCAGCGTTTTCGATCTCCAAACTGGTGCGGTGAAACAATGGTGTCCTTGGCCGCCAGCGATCGGTAGTATGTTAGGCAAGGTGATTAAAGAGAAGACATTGCCCGTTTTTCCAACCCGGATCGATGATGGTAGTATCTGGGTTGACATCTAATATTTATAGAAGCAATCTCTAAAGGCGGGTGTAGGTTGGGTTGACGGCAGGAAACCCAACGAACCCGATCGTAATGCCTCTAAATTGTCTATTGTTTAGGAGATTTTTATGCCAGTTGCGGTCGGAGTGATTCAAACGCTTGGTTTTCCACCAGTGCTAGCGGCAGCGGATGCTATGGTTAAAGGCGGTCGAGTCACCCTTGTCTATTTCGATCTGGCGGAAGCGGCTCAGTTTATTGTTGCCGTTCGCGGACCGATTTCGGAAGTTAGAGCAGCTATGGAAGCTGGGGTAGAAGCGACACAAAAGGTTTACGGCCAGCAAATATTGACTCACTACATCGTTCCCAACCCTCCCGAAAATGTCGAATCTGTGTTGCCCATATCTTATACAGATGCGGTCGAACGATTCCGATGAAGCATCAGAAAAATCTTATAGATTCCATAGAAAAGCAGCGGACGAGAACTCTATAATCTCTAGAGGCTCTACAAAATTACTCGTTTTTGCTAGGGGCTGAGTTTACCAGAAGTCAGGAGAGCGATCGCAATGTCACAACAAGCAGTTGGAGCCTTAGAAACCAAAGGTTTTCCAGGAATCTTGGCCGCCGCCGATGCCATGGTCAAGGCTGGTCGAATCACTTTGGTCGGCTATCTCAGGGCAGGTAGTGCCCGGTTTACCATCTTAATTCGCGGGGATGTCTCCGAGGTCAAAACTGCTATGGATGCCGGAATCGCAGCAGTAGAGAATGTTTATGGGGGCGTGTTAGAAACTTGGGTGATCATTCCTCGCCCTCACGAAAACGTCGAGGCGGTTCTCCCGATTGCCTATACGCCATCGGTCGAACAGTACCGCGAAGCCGCAGAAGGGATTAGGTTGCCCGGTCGCATTAATTAATTGCCAGGATTGAAACCTAATTATTAGGGTCAATCCTGTAATTTATTGTACTTATGTAAAGTAGGTTAAACAAAATGAGTGCCGACCAGGTAAAATTGGATCGCTAATTTTTAGATCGGCAATTTACTCGATCGGGTTCATTAGGGAGGAACAATGGAACTTTTAGCCGGAATTTTTGATATTTTTAACGGTGTTTTTGATGCGATCGCCAGCATTAACTGGGAACTGATCGCTCAGCTACTAATGCTAGCGTTAATCGTTCTGGCTGGACCAGTTGTTGTTTTCTTGCTAGCAGCACTGCGCGGCAACCTATAAGTAAGTAAGATCGTCTGCGCTTGAATACCATCCCAAAACAATTGTCAATTCGCAATTTTAGGGTACAAATCTCTCCTTTCAAAGAGAAAATTAAAGCTTCGGCTTCGCTTACCTCGGCTGCGCTCGGCTTCAACATCGAGCGAAGTCGAGATGTTAAAACAATTTATTCCCGATCTCAAGCCCCTGCCTTATGGAAGTTAAAAAAATAATTGGGTAATTCTTGTGGGATAGCCCTCTGGGCTGTCCCACAAAATGGTGGGCTTTCCTGCCCGCCCCATAATTACCGGATTTAATTCTTAACCTTCATTAGGCAGGGGGTCGATCGTGGATTGGTATATATTGCGATCGCTGCCTATCGGAGTAGGAAAATGCCCGACATAGCAGCATCAAAAATATGAAACGAGATTCAGTACGAGAATCATTAGTCAGCTTAATTCTTCCCCTGACGCTGATTTTAGGATTAGTTGCACTGTTAAGTTTAAATGCAGGAGAAGATCCAGGAGAACGACAAGCTCTTACACCGTTAGAGGAATGGCTGAGAATTATCGTCGGCTATTTAGCGGCGGGGGCAGAAATTGCCGCTGCTATTGTGATTAGCGGCGCAGTCGTTCGAGGGATTGCCCTTTATCTGCCATTGTTATTTAACCGCTCCAGGCTGCACTTTGATGCTACAGAAGGAATTCGCCTGCAATTAGGACGAGTGCTGGCGTTAGGACTAGAATTTACCGTTGCTAGCGACATCCTCCGCACCGCTGTCGCACCGACTCGGCAAGACATTTTGAATTTGGGCGAGATCGTCCTGTTGCGAACCCTGTTGAACTATTTCTTAGAACGGGAGATCCAACAAGGCGAACAACGTCGGATGCCTCAACCAGAAAGCGATCGCAGCTAACCTGCTAGCAGAAGATCGCAAACCATCGTTCTAGTTTACGGCCGCTTCAAATCCATCGCCCCAACTGTTGTCAGGGTGATGGTATTGGCTTTGGTGGAATCGCTGTTAATATTAGAGCCAGGAGCAATTCGGCGAGTGTTTCAGGAAAGATTGATATGAGTCGATCGCGTTTGCGGATTGACTAGATTTGGACTTGAAGTATTCTTATTCAGGCTGACGCATTTTGCGATCGGATGCCTTACCTCTTAGATCTTAAAATCGGTTTATCTCTCTAGCTATTTTTAATTACAGATATTAAATGCGTTTGCTTCGATCTTTATATGCTTTATTGTCTCAATCCAGCTTGCTATTATCCTAAAAACCCTGTCGATCGCACTGTATGCCACGGATGCGGAGAAGACTTATCAAAATCGTCTAAAAGTTATTTATTTCGAGTTCATTATCGGCTGACTAAATGCTTAGGAGAAGGTGCCTTTGGCAGAACCTATTTAGCCGAAGACACTGACTTGATGGGCGAACCCAGAACTATTAAAAAATTAATTGCTGGTACGTCAGGCTCAATGCAAGGCAAGATTCGGGAATTATTCGTTCGGGAAGCTCAACAACTATATAACTTAAATCATCCTCAGATTCCTAAATTATATGCTTATTTCGAGCAAGATAACGCCCTGTATTTAGTTCAAGAGTTTATTGATGGCGATAATTTATCTCAAGAATTCTCTCAAACTGGAGTATTTAGCGAACTAAAAATCAAATCTATTTTGCAAGATTTATTACCAGTTTTAGATTATCTCCACACTCACAAGATTATCCATCGAGATATTAAGCCTCAAAACATTATGCGTCGCCAGCAAACCGGGCAATTAGTTTTAATAGACTTTGGTGGAGCCAAACAAACCAGTACCAACATTCAATCTCAACCTGGAACGGCAATTTATACTCCTGGATATGCCCCAATCGAGCAAATGATGGGACACTCTTACCCTGCCAGCGATATTTACAGTTTAGCGGCGACATCTGTGCGATTGTTGACCGGATGTTTGCCGACTACCGATCGATTTGGCAATTTTCAAGATGAGATTTACGATCGCCATAATTTACGGTGGCTCTGGCGAGAATATTTACAGAAACAAGGTAAAACGATTAATGATGAACTAGGAAATATTTTAGATAAAATGCTAGCAATTATGGTAGTCGATCGCTACCAATCTGCTAAAGAAGTTTTAGATATTCTTCATGCCAAAATTTCTGTCAACTTGCAACTCGAACCAGCATTTTTAGAACGCTGTCAGCGGGAACTCGCCCGTTATATTGGCCCCATGTCCAGTTTTATTTTGCAGGATACTCTAGCTAAAAATCCTCGCATACTACCTCAGCAATTAGTTGATGTATTATCTACAGAAATTCCCAATCCCCAAAATGTAAAACAGTTTAAAGAAGCTCTCTTGTAATTTATAAAGATTCACTCATTTTTCTGAGTAAGCCTTTTCATAGCAATTACTAAACTTGTTTTTAAGCGCGTAAAAGCTTCAGCTAAACGACCGACTTCATCATTAGATTTTTTCTCGAAATCAGCTTCCATATCGCCCAAGCTCACGGCTTCTGCCACTTGAGTTATACGATTAAGAGGTCGAACGACGTATTGTTTTAACCACAAATTAACTAAGAATATAGCTGCGGCAAAAATCGCGATAAAAATTCCTAATACGAGGATAAAACTTTGCCTAGTGCTTTGGTAGACTTTATCGGCAGGGACGTAGACGATCTTAGTACCGATGACTTTGTTTAATTCCCAACCAAAACCTGCATTAGCTTGATATTTACCTTGTTGATATAAAACCTTTAAGGCTGGAGGAGCTTTTTCTAGGGTGCTATGGCATTGCAAGCAACTAGCTTGAGTAATGATAATCGGACGAGCGGTATAGAAGTGATTTTGTCCATCGATCGTGAGAAATCCTTCATCTATTTTTGCTCCTTTTACTTGATGTTGCTGGCTTAATTTATCTATAACTTTTATTTCATCTTTGGTAGCTAGATCTCTAAGATTAGTTGGATTGAACATCGCATCTTTATAAAGATAGTCACCATATTTATCTTTATAGACATCAGCGAGAACGTGAAATACGCTAGTGCTAGCAAAAGCAGGGATAGATTCTAATAAGAGTTTCTCCTCCGATTGCTCCTGTAGCAACGGGGTAACTCTATCGTTAGTGTACTTTCGCACCGAATCCAATGTTGAGATTAGGAGATTAGCTTGTGTATTTAGTTCGTTCTTGGCATACCCAAACAGAACGTTATAGTAAACGAAACTACTGGCAATAATTCCTGTTAAAAAAATTACCGACATGAGGATAGTTAGTTTTTTACTTAAGCTAAAATCTTTTGGTATTAGGGTAAATATTTTCATAGTTTTAAACTGGGGTGCGATCGCAACTAAATTTCCATTATCTCTGTTTACTAGCCGAATAGCAAAGTTTGATTGTCAGGTAGTCTTTATTTTATACTAACCCTGGTTATAGTAAGGTACTTTTCCTTGGCGGTTGAAACCGCACCTATACAAACGAAGTCCGCCTGCGCGGACTAAAGATAAACGGGATTTTAAAGTCAGATTCCGGATCGCTCTAAATAGGGGATGCGATTGCACGTTACCAGCAAAAATATATACATCTCCTGTCTGGCGATCGCTCTATTTAACTTTAATTTCAATCAGAAAGCCTAGTGCCTTTATTAGTTCTACGAAGCGATAAATTTCCGCGCTACCACTTTTGGTTAGTATTTGGACGATTTTTTCAGAGTGCTGTTTAGCTGATTCTGATAAGCGATCGACTTTAGTATAAGCTTCAACCACTTTCATCAAAGCATTTGCTAATAATTCAGGTTCGGGATTTTCTTCTTCTAAAATCGCTTCAATAAAGCCAGCAGCGTGTTCTGGTTCTTGCAGGCGATCGATGAGAAACTCATGATAACTCTTACTGGTTGGTATGTTCGCGGTCTTCATAATCTGCCCAATATTCCTTAGCTTTGTTAATGTCCTGTTCTTGAGTGCTTTTATCTCCACCACACAGAAGCAATACAATCGTCGTTCCTATTTGTCCAAAATAGATGCGATAACCAGGCCCATATTTAATTCTTAGCTCGCAAACTCCTTCTCCCACAGACCGATAATCTCCCAGATTACCTATGCTAACTCGCTCCAGCCTAGCATCAATCTTGTATTGTGTTTTGCGATCTCGAAGCGAACAATACCATTCATCGAAAGGAATTCTGCCGTCTGCGGTAACATAACGCCGAATCTCTTTGGGTTGTATTTCCATAAATCGATCGAAGACATTTATAGCAGAGACACCAATTTTATTTTTTTGTCGTTTCTTCTTTAGCTTGTAAGTCTTCTTTCGCCTTCTTCTTCTGCTCCTGCTTACCAATCCACCAAACGGTCGCGCCAGCTAGCGACCCAGAACCAATTATTAAACTTAAAACTTCTTTCCAGTTCTTAGAGACAAACTCGCTAATAGAGTATGTCCAATTAACTTCGACTTCCCTTGTATCGCTAAAAACTTCAACTGTAATTGGGCGTGACACGTTAAGTTGAGGTACTTTCAAATCGACAGTAGCCTGCACTACAATTAGGCTTTTTCCTGGCTTAAGGGGAGTTACTTCCCAAATCCACTCGCCAGGAATTTTTGCAGTGACGAACTGTTTACCACCCTTTACCTTAAAGACTTTGAACTCATCAGGATTGACTAGCAACTGCATATCTACCCCTTGAGGATCGAACTTAACACCTCGCTTAACTGTAGGTTCTCCAGGAATTTCTCTTCTGAGGTCTGGTGTAATTTTTGGGGCAATTCCAGCTTGAATTATCTGCTTGTCGCCAACTCGCATATCTTCGGGAACGTTGTGATATGCCTCACCCACAGGCAATTTGCACAATTCTCGGTCAATAGGAGGTAGCTGGCTGCACAATTGCTCTTCTAATGGAGCAGTTACAGGTAATACAGGAGAATAATCTGGTTTGGGCATAATACTGTACATATACAGGCCAACAGAACCAATCAGACCGCACAGAAAAAGTATCAATAACCAACGGAATTTCATCAAAGTCTAACTAAACACTATATAAATAGTCTAATAGTAGCAAATATTCTCAATTAACACTAAATTAGCTAAATAATATTTACAAATAACTAACTTATTGGGGTAACCTAACTAATTAGCCCATATTCCTCGATCGCTAGTTCCAAGGTTTGAAAAAGAGTAACAAGATGCAAGCGATCGCGATTTGTCAGGAAATTTTGGATAAAGTTATCCGCGAACCAAACGATCGCTTCCCAAACCCCTTAAAATGATCTGGACTTCTCCAGATGAGCTACCCCTATGCCTCGCCGCCAAGACTTGCAAAAAATTCTGCTTCTAGGTTCCGGTCCGATCGTCATCGGACAAGCCTGCGAATTTGACTATTCTGGAACGCAAGCCTGTAAAGCCCTACGGGAAGAAGGATATGAAGTGGTGCTGGTAAACTCGAACCCAGCCACGATCATGACCGATCCAGAAACGGCCGATCGCACTTATATCGAACCCCTGACCCCAGAATTGGTAGAAAAGGTAATCGCCAAAGAACGACCGGATGCTTTACTACCGACCATGGGAGGACAGACGGCGTTGAATCTGGCTGTCGCCTTAGCTAAAAATGGAGTTTTAGAGAAATACGGGGTCGAATTAATCGGTGCCAAGCTAGAGGCGATCGAAAAAGCCGAAGACAGATTGCTGTTTAAAGAGGCCATGCAACGAATTGGCGTGGCGGTATGCCCTTCAGGAATTGCCAACACCCTGGCTGAAGCCAAAGCGATCGGCAGCGAAATTGGCTCGTATCCTTTAATTATTCGCCCTGCTTTTACTCTCGGCGGCACGGGTGGCGGTATTGCTTACAACCAAGAAGAATTTGAAGAAATCGCCCAAAGCGGGATTGATGCCTCGCCCGTATCTCAAATTTTGATCGAAAAATCCTTGCTGGGGTGGAAAGAGTACGAACTCGAAGTGATGCGAGATCTGGCAGATAATGTCGTGATTATCTGCTCGATCGAAAACATCGATCCGATGGGGATTCATACAGGAGATTCGATTACAGTTGCTCCCGCCCAAACCTTAACCGATAAGGAGTACCAACAACTGCGCGATGCCTCGATTAAAATCATCCGCGAGATTGGGGTAGAAACGGGCGGCTCGAACATTCAATTCGCCGTCAATCCGGTTGCTGGGGACGTAATCGTGATTGAAATGAACCCCCGCGTCAGCCGCAGTTCGGCTTTAGCCTCCAAAGCTACAGGTTTCCCCATTGCCAAGTTTGCCGCTAAGTTAGCTGTCGGCTACACCCTAGATGAAATTCCCAACGACATCACCAAAAAGACCCCAGCCTCATTCGAGCCGACTATAGACTACGTAGTAACCAAAATTCCTCGGTTTGCGTTTGAAAAGTTTCCCGGAAGCGAGCCGCTGCTGACCACCCAGATGAAATCTGTGGGAGAAGCCATGGCCATTGGGCGCACCTTTTGCGAATCGTTCCAAAAAGCCTTGAGATCCCTAGAAACCGGACGGGCGGGATGGGGATGCGATCGCTATGAAAAAATTCCTTCCTTAGATCAAATTCGCCCAGCTTTACGAACACCAAATCCCGAACGGATCTTTACGGTGCGTCATGCCTTCCAGATGGGAACGAGCGCCGCCGAAATCTACGAGTTAACCGGGATCGATCCTTGGTTCCTCGACAAGATGCAGGAAATCTTGGAAATGGAAAAATTTCTCAAGCGCACGCCCCTAAGCGAGATCTCTAAAGAGCGGATGTGGGAAGTGAAACGATATGGGTTTAGCGATCGCCAAATTGCCTTTGCCACCAAAACCACTGAAGATGAAGTGCGGCAATATCGCCAACAATTAGGTGTAGTTCCTGCCTACAAGGTAGTAGATACTTGTGCCGCTGAATTTGAATCGTTTACGCCCTATTACTATTCCACTTATGAGGAAGAATCAGAAGTTATTCCCTCCGATCGCCGCAAAGTGATGATTCTAGGTGGCGGTCCCAACCGCATCGGACAAGGGATCGAATTCGACTACTGCTGCTGCCATGCTTCCTACGCTTTGGAAGCAGAAGGGTTTGAGACGATCATGGTCAACTCTAACCCAGAGACAGTTTCCACCGATTACGATACCAGCGATCGCCTGTACTTCGAGCCTCTCACCAAAGAAGACGTTCTCAACATCATCGAAGCCGAAAACCCCGAAGGCATCATCGTCCAATTTGGCGGTCAAACTCCCTTGAAGTTGGCAGTACCGTTGCAGGAGTATTTGGAAAACTCAAAAGTCAATTCCGAACTCCGAACTCCTCAAATCTGGGGTACTTCGCCAAAATCGATCGACATGGCCGAAAATCGAGAGGAATTCGCCAAAATTTTGCGGAAGTTAGAAATCGAGCAACCGCCTAACGGGATTGCTTGGAGTTATGAAGATGCCGCGATCGCCGCCCGTCAAATCGGCTATCCGGTGTTGGTGCGTCCTTCTTACGTGTTGGGAGGGCGAGCGATGGAAATCGTTTATTCGGATGAGGAATTAAATCGGTATATGCAATATGCCGTTCAGATCGAACCAGACCATCCGATTTTAATCGATAAGTTTTTGGAAAATGCGATCGAAGTCGATGTCGATGCCCTATGCGATCGCACTAGTAAAGTCGTCATTGGCGGCATTATGGAACACATCGAACAAGCTGGAATTCACTCAGGCGACTCGGCTTGTTCTTTACCAGTTGCTTCTCTCGACGCGGCCACTTTAGATAAAATCCGCACTTGGACGGTGAAGTTAGCGCAAGCGTTGAACGTCATCGGCCTGATTAACATTCAGTTTGCCGTAGTCGGACAAAATGGCGATCGCCAAGTTTACATCTTAGAAGCCAATCCCCGCGCTTCGCGTACCGTGCCTTTCGTGGCCAAAGCCAGCGGCGTACCTTTAGCTAAACTAGCGGCCCGAATTATGTCCGGTCAAACTTTGGAATCTTTGAACTTGACTCAAGAGCCGCAGTTCTCCCACATGGCGGTGAAGGAAGCGGTACTGCCATTTGAGAAATTCCCTGGCACCGACACGATCTTAGGGCCAGAAATGCGTTCCACTGGCGAGGTGATGGGAATCGATACCGATTTCGGTAAAGCGTTTGCCAAAGCCCAATTAGGAGCAGGTCAGCGTTTGCCCCTTTCCGGTACGGTATTCGTTTCTCTCAAAGGTCGCGACAAAGCGATCGCTGTCCCGCTGGTGAAGGAGTTAATCGATCTAGGCTTTAAGATTGTTTCCACCATTGGCACCAAGGAAGTGCTAGAAGCCCACGGTCTAGAGGTCGAGCTAGTATTGAAGTTGCATGAAGGTCGTCCTCACGTCATCGATGCGATTAAAAACGAGCGCATTCAGCTAATTATCATCACCCCTTCTGGTGAGGAATCCCAAGCCGACGGTCGCCTGATCCGCCGCACTGCCTTAGCCTACAAAATTCCAATGGTGACGACCCTGGCTGGTGCTAGGGCTACTGCCTCTGCGATTCGCTCTTTACAATCTGTGCCGTTGGAGGTCAAAGCGATTCAAGAGTATCTGAATGGGGCATAGGGTATGGGGCATAGAACATACGGCTACCGCCCCGTTCAATGCCAAATCACCCGCACCAGAGATTGAGGATATACCATCCTGCTACGCTATTCTTAATTAACAGCTTAGCCTTTTATATGAATTCGCTAAATGTTTGCTACAGATAGTGCGTCACGAATAAATTGCCATCCCGTCAAAGAAGCGATCGCTTCTGAAGTCAAATCATTCAAAATTTTAGCTAAACTAGTTCTCAAATGCTC
>JAHHHA010000006.1 GCA_019359615.1 Cyanosarcina radialis HA8281-LM2 | reverse complement strand
GATTTCAACAGTTCCAGCAACTCAGCTTCTGATTCTTTAATCTCTATTTTTAGAACTCCTGACATCGGCTTTACCTACTTAATTACTCCCTCTTTATCTGTAGCATTATTTTATCCAAATGATATAACTTTGATGTCTGCTGCTGCGATCGCTACCCCCGCAGTGGCCGAAACCACCGTCTTCTCTGGAAATACGTGCAGGCCCGCTACTTTTGCTGACACTTTAAAAGTAACTAGTGGAGGCAATAATATTTTTAACTTAACAACCTCTACTTCTAATGCACTGGTAGACTGTCCGATGACTCAAAGAATTCCATCCGACCAAAATAAAACTAGCACTCGTTCTGCTATTCGACTATTTAAGTCGAACAACCAAGAAGTTTCTTGCACGCTTTTTTCTTCAGATTCAAGTGGCGGAACATTAGGCAGCAGTACAGTCAAGAGTACCGCTAGTAGTAATACAACCATAACGACATCATTTGTACCAAGGGGTCATTACTACGGACTCCGATGCAATCTAGCACCCGGTAACGGGATCGCCTTCTACGATCTCCTCTAATCTGTCCCGAACATTCTAGTGGCGTGGCAATGCTGTGCCACTAGTACAAGGCAGCAGAGATCGAAAGCTAGGAGCATCAATTTTTTGACTTTTGACTGGACGCTGAGCTTGTCGAAGCGTTGACTTTCGACTTCCGCGTAGCGGAACTAGATTTTTTTCGTCTTCTGTGTCTGATGTACCAGATTATCGCGATCGCGAACAGCAGGAGCGCGCCGAAGCGAAGAAAACTAGTATGTCGGCGGACTAGCAGATATCGACTGCCCAGAAAATAGCCAGCAGAGGCCAGCGCCCCTTGCCAGACGATCCCGCTGGCTACCAGAGATAGCAAAAATAATCCTAAATTCATCCGACTAATGCCTGCGGGAATGGCAATTAGGGTACGGACGATCGGAAAACATTGACTGAAAAGAATTGCCTTACTGCCAGATTCTTTGAACCATTGCTTTGCTCTTTGGAGATCGTTAGTGGATAGCCCGATCCATTTATGCCGTCCGGCCCATGCTATCAAACGCTCCTCCCCTAAATATCTCCCTGCCAAATACCAAGGAAGCGATGCGAGCGTACTTCCCATCACTCCCGATCCGATCGCCCCAGCCAGATTTAGCTGACCTCTGGCCGCCAGGAATCCAGCAAAAGGCAAAACTATCTCTGGGGGCACTGGAGACACTAAAATGAGGAGGAAAATGCCTAGATAACCCAGAGAGCTAACGAGGTCTGTCGATATTACCACTATTTGTTCTTGTCGGGTTGCCGATCTCCAAATTAAGGCTACAGATTCCCAGATCGAGATGGGCCATAGCTAGTTTTTCAGCTATTTATGGGTTTCACGATATTATCTGGTAAAAGTCGTGGATGTCTATCTAAAAGGCAAAAAGAGGAATCCCGTTAACCTCCTATCGTCCGTTTAACGGTGAGGTGAATTTTTGACAACCAACAAATATATTTTAGCCTTTTTAGATTTCTACACGCACTCGCATCTCATGTAGGCTAAAATATAACGATGTTGACATTAACTTACGAGTACAAGCTAGAACCAACAACAGAGCAAATTACATACATCGAGCAAACACTAGATGTATTAAGAATCTAAGAAACAGAAAATCCATTTCGCGCGATTTGAAATCCCCCACTATAGCGACGTGCTTGAGCTTAGTGGGGAAGGATGTCAAACTTAACACTTCCTACAACACCCCTTTAGAACTGGGAATGGCATTGGCGCGACGGGGATCGATCGCAGTTGCCATTCTGAGCGATCGCGCCAAGGCTTTGAAGGTAGCCTCAATAATATGATGGGAGTTAATGCCATCGAGTTGGCGGATGTGTAAAGTCATCTGAGCGTGGTTCACCAAGGCCACAAAAAACTCTCGCACTAGCTCAGTGTCGTAAGTGCCGACTCGCTGGGTGGGAATTTGCAAGCCATAGCTGAGGTGAGGCCGTCCGGAAAAGTCTAACGCCACCTGAATCAAAGCTTCATCTAAGGGGGCGACGAAATGACCGAAACGGACAATGCCCTGGCGATCGCCTAGTGCTTTCCCTAACGCTTGTCCCAAGGTAATTCCAACATCTTCATTGGTGTGATGATCGTCAATTTCGATATCGCCTGTAGCCCGCACTTCCAGATCGATTAAGCTGTGAGAGGCTATTTGATGCAGCATATGATCTAAAAACGGAATCCCAGTCTTGGCGCTACATTTACCGACTCCATCGAGATCGATCGCGACTTCGACATCGGTTTCGCCAGTGGTGCGGCGTACAACCGCCGTCCGAGGAGGGAATGGTGAAGATAGAAGTTGGCGATCGCTAATCTGCATATTGCCTCTTTAGTCTGACTTAAAAGTAGGAAATGGGAAATTCTCAACAGGGAAAGTGTTACTGTTGTAGGATTGGGCCTTTTTGATGGAGTTTTTGAATACTCTAGTATCTTTTGTCTCTCAGCTATTCTATCTCTTTCTCGATTCCCAATTAACTCCCAAACCTTTTTCTCTCATTGCGTTCTGCTTTTTCCAAGCTGCATTTTGTAATATTAAAAGAGTTCTCTTAAATTGGTATTTTTGCTAGATATTTATCATCCTTAGTCTAGGAGAGCCTTTTTCTCTAGCCACTTTTTACACTGCCACATCTCAATCAGTTGCTAGTTTTTCTAAAGTCTCTAGCGAAGTATTGGGATGAGAGACGATTCGTAACCGAACATATCGATCTTCATAACTTACCAATTTTTCTAAAATTTTCGAGGAGGTATTGGGATTTTCTGCAACTTTGTCGATGAACCTTGGGTTGAGTTTTTTAAAGCATCAATAGGAGTATTGATATTGTAGGCGATCGATAAAATTATCTCTCGATCGTTTGTCTCCGCTAACCTAGTAAATGTCTCTTCAGATGTAGCTGTTGGCCGATCGCCTACAATTTTTCTAGTCAGATCGGCGATCGCTAACTTATAGCAAGTCTAACTGAAGTGTAATATTTCCGGCTTCCTCTCCCACCCCTGTTATTGGGTAATGTCTTGTGGGATAGCCCAGAGGGCTGTTCCACTTAGAGAGCTATCCCATAATTACCTGATTTAATTCTTAACCTTCATTTAAAGAGGCAAAGGGGAAGGCACGAAGCGCACGGTGCGCGAACCGAGAGGGGGTTAGAGGTAAGGGCTGGCGTTATATCCGGACTAGTTTGACTAGCAAACCAGCGACAACTGTGCTAAATAAGCTAAACTCATAAATAGCGACAAATTTTCCCAAATTTGCCGCTAAGCTTCTGCGTATAATTTCGCGAGAGGTGGGTAATAACCCACTTTTTTTATTGGAGGTGTGTCATCACTCATCCCTTAATACCCCAAATAATGGAGTTAGCGACAGCGGTAGGAGCCGATCTGGAATTGGAAGTCGTGGGAGCAGTGTTTCACACCAACCAACGTCCGCCAGTCTTGCGCGTAGATATTCGCAACCCACTGGCTGACACTAGTTTAGATGACTGCGAGCGGATGAGCAAATCTTTAGAGGCAGCCCTAGATGTAGCCGAGACGATCTCCGAACCCTACGTGCTTGAGATTTCCAGCCCTGGAGTTTCCCGCAATCTCACCGCCGATCGAGATTTTATCTCTTTTAAAGGATTCCCCGTCACCGTGACTACAGCCGAACCTTGGCAGGGAAAGTCCCAATGGCAGGGTCAGCTAATTAACCGAGACGACAAATCGGTGCAAATTAGCCAAAAAGGTCGAGCTATAGCCATTCCCTTAAACCTAGTCGCCCAAGTCAAGCTGGACGACCATCAATAATTAATTTGCTAATTGTCAGTTGTCAGTTGTTATTTACTGAAAGCTCTGACTGCTGAGAGCCGACTAAGGAGTTTTACATTATGTCAATAGTTACCTTACCAGGACTGAAAGATTTAATCGACAGCATCAGCCGCGAGCGAAATTTGCCGAGACTAGCCGTACAAGCGGCCCTCAAAGAAGCCCTGCTGAAAGGATACGAGCGCTATCGTCGCGCTCAACGCCTCGATGGGTTTCATTTTGAAGAAGATTTCTTCGACAACTTCGATGTCGAACTAGATCTGGAAGAAGAAGGTTTCCGGATCTTAGCTACCAAAGTCATCGTCGAAGAAGTTGCCGACAGCGACCACCAAATTTCCCTAGAAGAAGTTCAAGAAGCTACTACCGAGGCTTTCTTGGGCGATTCAGTAATTTTGGATGTCACCCCAGACCAGCGGGAGTTCGGGCGGATGGCCGCCATTCAGACTAAGCAAGTGCTATCCCAAAAATTGCGAGATCAGCAACGCAAGCTAGTCCAAGAAGAGTTTGAAGATCTCGAAGGCACGGTTCTACAAGCTAGGGTGCTGCGGTTCGAGCGCCAATCGGTAATTATGGCAGTCAATAGCGGCTTAGGGCAGCCAGACGTAGAAGCCGAACTCCCCAAGCGAGAGCAGTTACCTAACGACAACTACCGAATTAATGCCACCTTTAAAGTGTTCTTGAAAAAAGTCCGCGAAGGCCCGCACCGAGGCCCGCAAATCATCATTTCGAGGGCTGATGCTGGCTTAGTGGTTTATTTATTTGCCAACGAAGTCCCAGAAATTGAAGACGAAGTAGTGCGGATCGTCGCCGTAGCGCGGGAAGCTAACCCTCCGGCCAGGCATATTGGCTCTCGCACCAAAATCGCAGTTGATACCCTAGAAAGAGATGTCGATCCTGTAGGAGCTTGCATCGGCGCTCGCGGTTCCAGAATTCAAGTCGTAGTCAACGAACTGCGAGGCGAAAAAATCGACGTGATTCGGTGGTCGCCCGACCCCGCAACTTATATTTCCAACGCCCTCAGTCCAGCAAGAGTGGAAGAAGTGCGCCTGATCGATCCCGACGAACGCCAAGCTCACGTCTTAGTCGCTGAAGATCAACTCAGTTTGGCCATCGGCAAAGACGGGCAAAACGTCCGCCTAGCAGCCCGCCTGACGGGTTGGAAGATCGATATCAAAGATATTGCCAAGTACGACTACGCCGCCGAAATTGCTAAAAAAGAAGAGTTAAGAGCCGCCGAACCAGAGGAGGAAGAAATCGATGAATTTGAGGAAGAATTACCCGAAGATTTAGAGGCGAGCGAGTTAGAGGAAACAGAATAAAGTGCGCTCGCTCTAAAATCCCTCCTAATTTCTAGAATGAAAGGAGATCGCAGGCACAATAGATAAAATAGTCAAGACTACCCCTAATGGAGAAGAATTACCGACGCTGTGCGAGTTGCCGACTAGTAGCGTTAAAGAGTGCGTTTTGGCGGATTGTCAAAGTCCATCCATCACAGCAGGTACAATTGGATGGGGGGATCGGTCGTTCCGCCTACCTCTGTCCCCAGAAAAGCTGTCTCGACCTGGCAAAAAAGAAGAATCGGTTAGGGCGATCGCTCAAAGCTAACGTACCAGAAGAAATCTACCAAAAATTAGGACAGCGGCTGAATGATGAATTATGAAGGACGAATTATGAATGAAGAAAGGAGAAAGTAACTGGCAAGCAATAATTTTTTTACGGCGCGAGTCTCGCGTCTCTAACAATAAATCAATAGGGGAGGACGAACATGAGCGCAGGGTTAGATGAAAGCTTAATCGAAGCATAAACAAGAGTTACGGACGATGGGGGCTTAGGGGATGAACAACAACAAAGTAAGAATTTACGAACTATCGAAGGAATTGAATTTGGAAAATAAAGATATTTTGGGAATTTGCGACCAATTAAATATTGCTGTCAAAAGCCATAGCAGCACGATTTCAGAGTCGGAGGCAGAGCGCATTCGAGCAGCCGCCGAAAAATCCGCCAACCGCCCTGCGGCTGGAAAGCGGCATAGCGGCAACGAGCGATCGGAGCGCCGACCGGGAACGCCTGCACCCAAAACCAGCGGACATCCCATGGTGGAACACAAGCAGCAGATTTTACAAATCAGACATAAAGATCCTAACGGTAGCTCCCTAGAAACCAGGACTCAAGTGGCGATTCCCCCTCAACCAGTTGCTAAGCCTGCACCCGCATCAACGATGAAGCCAACGACGGCCCATGCCGATCGATCTGAGGAAAACCGCAGTTTAACAGCCACAGAATTGTCAGATCCAGAAGCGGCAGTCCGCCAACCGCGAGCCGAACTGACCGCACCTCCTGTTAAAGCAGTACCGCCCACTTCTCAGTCAGTGATGGTAGAGCGCCCAATTCTCAAACGACCCAAAACCGAATCAGCCGGCCAGCCAGCTAGCCCAGAAGACCTGGCAACCAGACCGGCTAAAGATAGAAGATCGACTCCAACCCAACCAGAGCCGACAGCCCCCCCGGAAATTCTGCTCAGACCTCAGCGACCTTCTGCCGAACCTGCTTCTAGATCGGAAGGTGGCGATCGAGTTCCAGAACTCGTGGGGTTAATGCCGAAGAAGAAGGTGGTAGGAACCGCCGAAGGGGAAAAAACTGAAACTTCTAGACCTGAAGAGCCAAAACTGATCAGGCCTACCCCTCCTCGTCAATCTAAGCGGGGTAAAGGTTGGGAAGAAGAAGAAGAAGAAAGCCCGGAAGCTCAAGCTAAAGCTAAAGCTGCAACTAAAGGCAAGCGACGCACCCCCTTAATCGTCGATGACGATGAGGATCTGGCGGAAGACTTGGAAGATCTAGAAACCCCCGTGGTGGTTAGCTTATCCGTAGCTCGCCCTCCCAAACGGAAAGTAGCAGGAGCGGTCGCGGTGATAGCGCCAGGGGCGGGCGTACCGAAAGCCAAAAAAGCTAAGAGCGACCAATCTCTATCGCGATCGGAACGCGATCGCCAGCAGGAACAAAAGACCGTTAAAGAACGCCCAGAAAAGATCGCTTTGAGTGGATCGCTCACCGTCAGAGAACTGGCAGATCTCCTAGCAGTTCCAGAAACCGAGGCGATCAAAATCCTGTTTTTCAAAGGTTTAGCAGTCAATATTACCCAAGGTTTGGATATTCCCACCGCGACCATGGTGGCCGAGGAATTGGGCGTTGAAGTAGAAACTCCTGAAGCCGAAACAGCCGCAGCCACTAAAATCACCGAAATGATCGAGGTCGGGGATATAGACAAACTGCAACTGCGGCCGCCAGTGGTGACGATTATGGGGCACGTAGACCACGGTAAAACTACCCTGCTCGACGCGATCCGGCAAACCAAGGTGGCCCAAGGAGAAGCTGGAGGCATTACCCAGCACATCGGTGCTTATCACGTCGATGTCGAACATAATGGTAAAAATCAGCAAGTGGTATTTTTAGATACCCCCGGTCACGAAGCCTTTACTGCCATGCGAGCTAGAGGGGCCAGGGTGACAGATATCGCCATTTTGGTGGTGGCAGCCGACGATGGAGTCAGACCTCAAACCGTAGAAGCGATCAAACACGCCCAAGCGGCGAAAGTGCCGATTATTGTCGCTGTCAACAAAGTCGATAAACCAGAAGCCCAACCCGATCGCGTCGAGCAGGAATTAACTCAATACGGCCTGCTGTCAGAAAAGTGGGGCGGTTCCACCATCATCGTGCCAGTTAGCGCCTTGAAGGGGGAAAACCTCGACGAACTGCTGGAAATGATCTTGCTGGTGGCAGAAATTGAAGAAC
This sequence comes from Cyanosarcina radialis HA8281-LM2, assembly GCA_019359615.1. Classification (GTDB taxonomy): domain Bacteria; phylum Cyanobacteriota; class Cyanobacteriia; order Cyanobacteriales; family CCAP-1448; genus Cyanosarcina; species Cyanosarcina radialis. The sequence goes on along the minus strand of JAHHHA010000006.1, from coordinate 284,597 downwards.
TTTCTGCTAACCCCAATCGCCCAGCTAAAGGCACGGTAATCGAAGCCCATCTCGATCGAGCTAAAGGCCCCGTGGCCACCTTACTAGTTCAAAATGGGACGCTGCGGGTAAGCGATGTCTTGGTGGTCGGTCACGTCTTGGGTAAGGTTCGAGCGATGGTAGACGATCGCGGCGAGCGGGTAGAAGCTGCTACGCCGTCATTTGCGGTCGAAGTCTTAGGATTGAGCGACGTGCCAGCGGCTGGGGATGAATTCGATGTCTTCCCCAGCGAAAAAGAAGCCAGAGCGCTCGCCGACCAACGAAGCGAAGAGCAACGAGCATCTCGCCTACAAACTATGGGCGGGCGGCGCATCAGCCTGAATACAATCTCGGCCCAAGCCCAAGAAGGTTCGCTCAAGGAACTCAACTTGATTTTGAAGGCCGACGTACAAGGATCGGTAGAAGCGATTCTAGGGTCCTTACAACAACTGCCGCAAAAAGAAGTACAAGTGCGAGTGCTGTTAGCCGCTGCTGGCGAAATCACCGAAACCGATGTCGATCTAGCTGCGGCTAGCGGGGCAGTAATTATTGGTTTTAGCACTACCCTAGCTAGCGGCGCTCGTTTAGCAGGCGATCGAGCCGGGGTCGATATTCGGGAATACAACATCATCTACAAGCTGCTGGACGATATCCAAGCAGCCATGGAAGGGTTGCTCGATCCCGAACAGGTGGAAGAACCTCTCGGTCAAGTCGAGGTGCGAGCCGTCTTCCCCGTCGGTCGCGGTACGGTGGCTGGCTGCTACGTCTTATCGGGTAAAGCCATCCGTAATTGTCAACTGCGAGTGCTTCGGGGTGGAAAAGTTATCTATCAAGGCGTGCTGGATTCCTTGAAACGGGTCAAAGACGATATCAAGGAAGTCAATGCTGGCTACGAATGCGGCATCCGCGTCGATAACTTCAACGACTGGGCGGAAGGAGATATTATCGAAACCTTCCAAATGGTCAGCAAGAAACGTACCCTCTCGCAATAAGTTTAGGAGCATAGGGCATAGGGCATAGGGCATAGGGCATAGGGCATAGGGCATAGATTATTCTCCCCCTTCTCCCTCTCTTCCTCTCTCTGCCCTCTCTCCTAAGTAGTAAGGATTCATACATCAAGGAAGACTTTCGATCGATTGTATATCTGGATACCAAAAGTAGTAAAACCTGCCAGCTTATAATAGAAACGATCGCGATTTAAGCTAAATCGAAGATGGTAATTATTAAGGTTTAGCAGCAACAGATAACTCTACCTGTAGAATTGGTTTAAAGTGCAAAATTCAGAAAGCGGATTGTTAAAGATGGTTAGTTCTTATACCTCTAGGTACGATCGAGTATCCCAAGATTCTGAAATATGGGGCAATCTCAAGCAAGCGATCGCTCGCAGTTCTGGATTTAAGCGTTGGCAATCGGAACGCCCAGAAAACGAACAAGCCCAAGGCTTGAGCTTAGAAGATCGAGTGCGTCGCTATCTGCGCGAAACTCTAGAAACATTGGCTTACTAAATAGGTAGCGATCGATTATCGGTCGGTAATTAGTAGTTATTAATACTCAAACAGTTAGCCCCTGCTCCCAAGTAGGGGCTAACTGTTAATTGTGAATGGCAAATTGGTTTGACACGACTGACATTAGTAATTGGCAATAAAAATTACTCTTCTTGGTCGTTACGCCCTTGGTTAGCTGTAAGGAGAATTTTCTAGGGATACCTGACGAATTAGTCTCTGGAATTGGTCGTGTCTGCCATCTGGTCAAAACTCAAAATCGTGATACAATCACTTATTGCAAATATTTCTTATTTAGCACGCTCTTTCCTTCACATTTACCTTTATCATGACCCTGATTCTCTCCCAAGACTGGGACGAATTGCAAGAACAGGCTGCCGCCCCCCAAGCCGACAATCTGCTACTCGATGATTTCGAGGAACTGGCAGGTATTCCAGAAGACATCGGTCGCGGTTACAGTCGCGACATCAAGCTAACCCCTGGACTATGGTTGAATTTTTGGGATTGTCAATATCATCAGGATGTGGTCAGGAAAGCAGTTGTCCACGAGCATCCTATCCAGATTGGGGTTCAGATGTCGGGATACATCTACTTTGATGCGGTTCATCCGAATTTGGGTGGAACCTGTGGCTATTTTTCGGGGAGTGGAGTGTCGCCTGCTTATGTGGAAAAGTACCGAGGTGGCGATCGGATCGCTGGTGTGAATGTGGAGATCGAGCCAGAATGGCTAGAGGCATTTTTGCAAGCAGATCGGCAATACGGTTCTGACCTGCAAAAATTGCTGATTAAAGGGGAGGACTGGAAGAATTCGTTCTATCCGACTGTGACTCCAACAATGCGATCGCTGGCTCGACAAATGTGGAACGCTCCCTATCGAGGTGCGGCCAAGCGGATGTATCTTCAATCTAAGGTGTTTGAGTTATTAGCGATGCATCTCGATCTGTTTTCTAGCGAGAGAGAGCCAATCGATCGCCTACCGAAACTAAAACCAGACACGATCGCGCGTCTACATTACGCCAAAGAGATTTTGACGACTCAATTTGCCAATCCACCCTCGTTGTCAGAGTTAGCACAGCAGGTGGGAGTAAGCGATCGCACGTTGCAGCGGGGTTTTCGAGATTTGTTTAGCACTACGGTGTTTGGCTACCTGCACGACCTGCGGATGGAGCAAGCCAGACTGCTGCTGCACGGTCGAGAGATGCGCGTCTTAGAAGTTGCCCATGCCGTGGGTTTTTCTCATGGGGGATATTTCACGGCGGCGTTTAAGAAAAAGTTTGGTATTACCCCAAAGCAGTGTTTGGTGGGGAAGAAGGTGCTGAGGTAGATGCTGAACTGGGCGCTGAGTTGGCGGGACGGCTCATGGTGATGCCAAACAGCACCGACAGCAGGAGATTGAGATCGCTAGGAATTGCGTAGGTATTAATATCTTTTTGGATTTGCTGGGCTTGACGCTGCAACAGTCCAAATTTCCAAGTGTCACCTGTGGTGACAGCACCGTAAAGGATAGGAACGGTTGAGTCAGTCCATCGATCGAGGGCGATTAGTTCGACAGCCAACTGAGTAAAACCTCTGGCTAAATCGGCGTTCTTGGCTTCAATGACCAGCAGACTTTGAGCGGTGGGAATGAAATAGTCGAAACTACCTCTGAGCCAGGAGTTGACGCGAACCGGATATTCAATTTTGAGCGAAGCCTGGATAAACTTACAAACCGTTTTGAGAATCGGAAAAATTAACGCCTCGCGTCGAGCTATTTCTGAGGCTGGATCTACCAAAGTCAAATTTTCTTGGAGTTCAATCTTGAGCGGTTCTGGGTCGATCGGCAACTGTTGGGGCAAAGATAGCGAAACATTGCTCAAAGTGATGCCAAATTCTGCCAGAATGTCAGCCGTATCAAACACTAGCTCTGCATATTTGCTAAAGGTATAGCTTTCGGCTGGATCGAGAATGGTAGCTCTGCTCATGGTTGACTTCCAGGGTTGACTGCCTCTGATTTTAGTTGATACCAAATCTGCCGCGTACACCGATCTGCCCTCACCCCCAACCCCTCTCCCAAGCTTGGGAGAGGGGAGCCGGAGGCTCACAAGGGTAGACTTTTTACATTTGATGGTTTTGTTGGACACGGGGACGCGGGGAAAGGGAGATACGGAGATGTTTTGAGCCACTTTTTTGTATATTTAGTTACTTCAAATGCCAGATCTTCTACGTAATTAAAGTGCTTGCTCACACCTTTGTGAAAAACCTACCCTTGTGAGGGAGCCGGAGGCGGATCTTGGAAACCTGCTTTTGCTAAGCGGATTTAGTATCAATCCCCCTCTCCCACCTCACCGTACCCTCTCCTGCAAGGAGAGGGGAAAGGAAGTTTCTTTTTACTGGAGAGGGGGAAGAAAGACCAAAGTTTCACCTTCTCCCCTTCTCCCAAGTCCCCCCTTACCAAGGGGGGACACAGGGGGGGTGGGAGAAGGGGCTGGGGGATGAGGGCTGGATTCATGGTTTTAAAAACCGGATTTAGTATCAGATTACCCGATTTTTATTTTGGCGCTTTAGCGATAGAAATTGGCGCTCTAGCATATAGCGAAGTCGTCGATCGATCCTGTAGACTCCGCTTTAAGCTTATTAGCAAAAATTCTCTTTTGGTGTGAGATATGGTAGGGGCGCGAACAAATCGGTGGAGCTTAAGGCTGCTGGTGCTGCTGTTGTGGGCAATAATAGGTTTGCCTGCTCGATCGCAGGAGGTAGCAGAGAGCGACAACATAGAGAAACCCAGCAGTGAAGAAAACGCGATCTCTTTGCCTCTGTATCCCACTGCTCCACCCCAGCAAACTACCACTCCTTACTCCCTCTCAGATCGCGATCGACCTGCCACCACCGTCAAAGAGTGGATAACTCAAATTGAAGCTTCCCTGGTACAGATTACTGGAGTCCGGGTGGAGAAAACCGACACGGGCTTGCAAGTCATTCTGGAAACTCAAAACGGTACTCTACCCGTACCGGAAACTCAATCCCTCGACAAGGCGACGATCGCCGATCTTCCCAATGCCACTATTGCAGAAGAATTTTCTCAGGCTAACCCCATACAAGGAATTGCCCTAGTGAGCGTCACCAGATTGCCAGGTGACAAAGTGCGAGTGGTAATTACAGGAACGAACGCACCGCCCGTAGCTCAAGTGACATCGGAAGCGCGAGGATTAGTGTTTGCCGTGACGCAGGAAGACGAAATTCAAGTAGTGGTGACAGGAGAGCAGGATGAGGGCTACAACCCGTCGAGGGCAAGTACGGCAACTAGAACGGATACACCAATACGAGATATTCCCCAATCGATTCAGGTTGTACCGCGACAGGTGATTGAAGACCGTGGCGTACAAAGAGGGTTTGAAGCATTGGAAACGGTCAGTGGCGTTTTTGCTGCTGACACCAGAAGAGTCTATGCTGGAACTAACGCTGGCATTCGAGGGTTTCTTCAGTATAACCGCCTCCGAAACGGTCTACCTGGTGAAGGTCGTGACACTTTTACCCCAATCGGAACGATAGAGCAGATAGAAGTCCTGAAAGGCCCAGCCTCAGTTTTATTCGGAGCATTAGAACCGGGTGGGGTTGTTAATGTGGTGACTCGGCAACCTTTAGCCGAACCTTACTACAAAATAGGATTGGAAGTAGGTAATTATGGGTTTTATCAACCCAGCATTGATTTATCAGGACCGTTGACTGAGGATGAAAGTGTCCTATATCGCCTAATTGCTGCTTATCAGAGTGGAGGATCTTTTAGAGATTACACTTCTATCCAAGATCGAACAATATCTATTGCACCCTCACTTAGTTTTAAACTGGGAGATCGAACAAATTTAAACCTTTACTACGAGTACGCTGACATCAAGGCAGGTGACTTAGACGAACCCATTCTCAGCGATGGTCGCTTAATACCTATTGATGTTAATCCTCACTACTTGTCATCCGCAACTAATCAGACTCATAAAGCTGGGTATACCTTCACCCACGAATTTAATGATAATTTGCAGCTTCGCCATAGTTTTTCAGCAAGCTTTGCTAGATTACTAGACACAAGTATTGAATGGACAGATGTGTTGGACGATCGTTTCCTTGTAGGCTTCTATCCCTACAGTAATCCTAACTATACGGATCGGTATTTTGGGCTAATTGATTTGGTTGGAAAGTTCAAGACAGGCTCAATTTCCCATCAACTTGTAGCTGGCTTTGATTTTAATCGTGACATAAGACGTTCTGGGTTTGTCAGTGATTCGGTTGACTTACCTCCTCTAGATATTTTCAATCCAAACTATAATATCCCACTGCCAGAAATCCCATCTCCTGCAATACAAGACATTAGCACTAGCCAGACTTATGGAGTTTATCTTCAAGACCAGATTGCCTTTAGCGATCGTCTGAAAATGCTAATTGGGGGTCGTTACGATTGGACAACCAATGAAAGCGGTCCGATTGATGGTGATAAAACCTCTCAAAGTGATGGAGCCTTTAGCCCCCGAATTGGCTTAGTCTATCAACCCAGCAAAACTGTTTCACTCTATGCCAGCTACAGCCAATCCTTCCTTCCGACAATAGGACGTAACCCCGATAACGAACCGTTTGAACCAACGCGGGGAACTCAATACGAAGTCGGAGTCAAGACGGATTTCTTCGATGGTAAACTTTCGACAACCTTGGCTGCCTATCATCTTACAAAAACAAATGTATTGACCCCTAATCCCGATCCCGATCTGGCGAGAGAAGGTTTTAGCGTGCAAGTTGGGGAACAACGGAGTCGTGGTATTGAGTTAGATGTCGCAGGTGAAATTTTGCCAGGTTGGAAGATCATTGCTTCCTATGCCCTGACAGATGCAGAAGTTACTAAAGATAATAATATACCTAGTACTATTGGTCGAGGTCTGCCAAATACGCCATTACACCAAGCAAGTCTCTGGACGACCTACACTATCCAAAGCGGAGATTTGCAGGGGCTAGGATTTGGCTTAGGGCTGTTTTATGTGGGGGATCAAACCGCTTATGTAACAGGTCAAACCGATGGCTATTTCAGAACTGATGCGGCACTTTACTACCGTCGAGATAGATTGAATGCAGCAATCAATGTTCGTAACCTTTTCAACACCGACTATATTACTGGTTCCAGTTTTACTACACTCTACGTCGAGAGAGGAAAGCCACTGACCATTGTTGGCTCTGTTAGTTGGGAGTTTTAAACTAGCACGAATTGTCATAGAGTTTAATGCGGTAAGCGACACTAACCAATGAATGTCAAGAAACACCTGATAAGTTATAGGGTAATCAAGCCATTGGCATTAATGGCTTTAACTTTTCTTTTGATTACAGCCTGCAACAGTTCGGTGATTCGATCGAGCAATATTTCAACAGATCGATCAGAAACAGCTACTAAGTGTCGAGTTGTCGAACAAACTGGAGGAAAAGCCTGTATCCCTTTTAAACCGCAGCGGATTATTACTTTAGAGCCTTGGTTCCTCGATCCTCTGTTTGCTCTTGGGATAAAGGAATCTATTGTGGGTACAACTTGCTATGATTTCATGACGTGGATAAAGCAAGAACAAGAGTGCGTTACCCTTGGCTTATCCTCAGAGCAGCTAAAGCATCTGAAAAATATAGAAAAAGTAGGTAATATCTACTCACCTTCCTTAGAAAAACTTCTTCTTCTCAAGCCAGATTTAATTTTGGGACTGAATTGGACTGGATCGGTCTATAAGCAGTTAGCCGATATTGCGCCTATGATATCTTTTCAATCGGATGACATAAAGTTTTCTTTCAAAACCTTTCTTCGACGCTTTGCTCGACTTTTTGACCGTGAAGAAGTTGCAGAAGAGATTCTCGTGCAATATCAAAATCGTATTGCAGAAGTACGCAAGCAGCTAGACGATCGGCTCAAAAATGCAGAAGTTTCGGTAATTATTTATGGTTGTTCGGGTAATAATGAATTTTCAATATCACCACGATGGGCAGTCTGGTTCCAAATTTTAGGCGATTTGGGTATTAGAATCAAACCTGTATTTTCAATGAATCAAGAAGATTGGTGTAGAACAAATAGCATTGAGACTATCAATAATTATGATTCTGATATTTTATTAATCGCCAATTTTTACAGAAAATCAGGTACTTTTCTGCTAGAGAAACCACTTATCGCTCATCTCAATGCAGTTAAAAATGGACGTGCTTATGTCATAGATGGTCAAGATGTATGGGATGTCTATGGTCCGTATGGAGTAAATAGACTCCTAGATATACTTGCTGAGAAGTTGTTAAAAGCGGCACAAACTTTCTAACTTTCAGATTGCACCTTCTTTCTTCTACGATCGAATCTCTGAAGTGGCAGGAGGGCGATCGAGTTAGGCGTTGCAGACACGAGGCGATGGGATGGATGGATATAGCGATCGAGTTTGGTAGAGGGCGGGCGATCGCACAATTTCGAGGAAGAAAGCGATCGTTCCTAAAAAACTTGGGATACAGGTACATCCGGCATTTTCTGCAACTCTTGCAGCATCGAAAGGGTGAAATTGTAGAGGAGCGATCGCCCTGTAGGAGAGTGACTAGCAACCAATGCAGCAACGAGTACAGAAGTGTCAAATAACACTCTCACTTGGAGCCTAATTCCTGAATGCGCTCTTCTCGAAGTTCATCAATAAAATGATTAAAGTTGAAATCAGCGATCGCTTCAGTATCGACAACCAAAACATTGCCTTCATAGTAAACTCTTGGTTGCTCTTGGCATGGTTTAACGATTTGCTGTTGCCACAGGCGCACTAAATCGAGCAATACCCGAATCAATTCATCCGGCGATCGCTCGATGGCTTGAATCAGTTCCTCTTTGGGAGCCATTTACATTTTGCCTGAACCCTACATCCCCTATGTTAGAGCCTAAATGCTTAATTTATCGCACAATTTTGAGGAAGAAAGCGATCGTTTGCTGCCAGCCCTACCGCCACCCTCAATACCTATCTCGGACAAGCTTGGCCCTGCGACCAAACAGTGGCATTAGCATCTTTAGCCTTGCACGACAAATTGTTTGGCAGCAACTATCGTAAAAATTGGATGAGCGTGGCAACTTTCTATCACTTATTCTCCGAGATCGGTGAGACTTGACTTCTTTCAAGATGTCGGGCTGTCAGGCAAAATCGAGGTATCTACTCTACCATTCGATCGATCGCGATGTACGTATACTTAGGCAGAGAAACTTGTGGAAATTTAGCCGCAGCAGAAGCACGGGAATGGCTGGTAACTAATGGGACTGGCAGCTATGCTTCTGGAACGGTAGCAGGCTTGCTGACCCGCTGCTATCACGGCTTGTTAGTCGCCGCCCTGAAACCGCCTTTAGGCAGAACCATACTGCTAACTAAATTAGATGAAATCGCCCGATATGAAGATCGCCTCTATCCACTCAGCACCAATCGCTGGCAGGATGGCACGATCGATCCTGAAGGCTACAGAGCGATCGAACGCTTTCACTTAGAAGGAACTACTCCCGTGTGGAGTTTTGCAGTAGCTGATGCCTGGTTACAAAAGCGGATCTGGATGCCACCAGGAGTTAATACTACTTATATTCGTTACAACTTGCATCGAGCCACTCTACCCTTAACCCTGAAGATTAAAGCTCTAGTCAACTATCGAGATTTTCACGGTCGAACTCGCAAAGACTGCGAAATGACGATAGCAACTGTCGATCGAGGAGTTAGGGTTACTGCTTTACCTGGGGCTGTTCCCTTCTACGTGTTGAGCGATCGAGGTGAATTCTCTCCAGCTAACGATTGGTACTACGGATATGAGTTAGCTGCCGAACGCGATCGCGGCCTGTGCGATCTAGATGACAATCTTCACGCCGTTACCTTTAATATCGCCTTGCAACCTGGGGAAGCGATCGCTATTGTTGCCAGTACCGAACCCAATCCCGATTTAGATAGCACCGCTGCCTGGGAATTACGCCAGAATTATGAAGAACAACTGTTAGAGAGCAGCAAAAGAAAGATGGGGAGAGGGGGAGATGGGGAGAGGGGGAGACAAGAGCAGCCGGCGCTTGTAGAGACGCGAGAGCTCGCATCTCGAAGCACGCAAGTAGAGGGGCAAGATAATTCCGATCGCAAATGGATAGACCAACTGATACTAGCTGCCGACCAGTTTATCGTCAACCGATCGCTCCCAGACAATCCTGATGGCAAAACGATTATCGCTGGCTATCACTGGTTTACCGACTGGGGACGGGATACGATGATTAGCTTGCCAGGTTTAACCCTGGCTACAGGCCGCCCAGAAATTGCTCGATCGATTTTGCGAACTTTTGCTAAATACGTCAGCCAGGGAATGTTGCCAAATCAATTTCCCGACGACGGCACGCCTCCCGCAGACTCGGAATACAATACTGTTGATGCTACCCTGTGGTATTTTGAAGCCATTCGCGCTTACTACGACAGCACTGGAGACGACCCTTTACTGGACGAGCTATTTCCCGTCTTAGCAGAGATCGTTGACTGGCATCGGCGCGGAACCCGCTATAACATCCACCTCGATCCCAGCGATGGGCTAATTTATGCCGGACAAGAGGGAGTACAACTGACTTGGATGGATGGCAAGGTATACGATTGGGTAGTTACGCCTCGGATCGGCAAACCAGTAGAAATTAACGCCCTCTGGTATAACGCCTTGCGGATAATGGCCAAGTTTGCCCGCCAACTAAGGCAGCCAGATCGAGAATATGAAGCTATGGCAGAGTCAACTTTAAAAGGGTTCGATCGCTTCTGGAACCCCAATCTCGGTTATTGTTTCGACGTTATCGATACTCCAGCGGGAGATGATGCTAGTTTAAGACCCAACCAAATATTTGCCGTCTCGCTGCCCCAAAGTCCTCTAACTTCCACTCAACAGCGAAGTATAGTGGAAGTCTGCGGGCGATCGCTCCTTACTCCCTATGGTTTGCGCAGCCTCAGTCCTGACGATCCTCAATATCGGGGCGAATACCAGGGCGATTCCTTGCATCGGGATGGGGCGTATCATCAAGGAACGGTCTGGGGATGGCTTATCCGACCTTTTATTTTAGCACATTTGCGAGTTTTCAACGATATCGTACAAGCCCGTCAGCTACTCGAACCCATGTCGCATCATTTACTCAATGCTGGCTTGGGAACGATTAGTGAAATTTTTGATGGCAATGCCCCCATGAAACCAAAAGGTTGCATCGCTCAAGCTTGGTCTGTGGCTGAAGTTCTGCGGGCATGGTTGGCAACAGAAGATTAAGGAGTTCGGAATTCGGAGTTCGGAATTCGGAGTTAAAAATTCCCCCCTCTCTCCCTCACCCTTTTCTCGGTGGAACTGCCATTCCTCGTTGCACCGCTGGACGCTCGCCGATCGTTTCAAACCAACGTTTGAGATGCGGATGTTCGTCTAAGGTTAATCCTTGAAATTCATAGCTTGCTACCCACGGAAAAGTAGCAATATCGGCAATTGAGTAATCGCTACAAATAAATTCTTTATCTGCTAATTGCCGATCTAAAACGCCGTAAAGTCGCAGGGTTTCTTTTTCATAGCGATCGATCGCATAGGGAATTTGTTCGGGAGCAAACCTTTTAAAGTGGTTCAATTGACCGAACATCGGGCCGACACTTGCCATTTGAAACATCAACCACTCTAAAACTTGAAATCTACTTTTTTGCTCTGCGGGCAGCAATTTTCCAGCTTTTTCAGCTAGATAAATCAAAATTGCTCCAGATTCAAACACTATCATCCCTGACTCTCGATCGACGATCGCTGGGATCTTGCTATTAGGATTGATTACCACATATTCTGGGGTAAATTGATCTCCTTTAGTGATATCGATGACATGAACCTCATAAGGAAGCTCGACTTCCTCTAGCATGATGGAAACTTTGCGTCCATTAGGGGTGGTAAAAGTGTAAAGATCGATCGTAAGTAAGTCAGACATCAGAAGTTCAGGAGTTCAGAAGTTCAGAATGTAGAGACGTGAGATCTCGCGTCTTTACAGAAGTTCAGAAGTTTAGTAGTTAGTGGTCAGTAGTTAATTTTCACATCTCGCCCTCTCCTATATTATGCTTAGCTCGCTACCCGAACTCATTATCGGTATTCGTCAGGGTCAGATCGGGAGTTTTCCTACTGATACTGTACCAGCCTTGGCAGTTTTGCCAGAGAACTCACCACTGATTTTTGCTGCCAAGGAGCGAAGTCAAGATAAACCCTTAATTTTAATGGGATCTGATGCCGCTTCTCTCTGGTCTTTTGTCAAGGGTAGCCCTGAAGAAAGAGAAATTTGGCAACAAGTAGCCGAACAATATTGGCCTGGTGCTTTGACTTTAGTTTTACCAGCTAGCGATCGAGTTCCTGTAGCTATGAACCCTACCGATCCAACTACCATCGGATTGCGAGTACCAAACTGCGCGATCGCCCAAACGATTCTATCCCAAACGGGCCCTCTAGCTACTACTAGCGCCAATCGATCGGGCGAACCTCCTTTACTAACTATGGCAGAAATCGATCGGGCTTTTCCTGAAGTTCTTACCCTAATAGATGAAGAATCATCGGCTATCAGTTTAGTTAGCGGCACTCCTTCAACTGTTGCTAAGTGGAATAGTAATGGTTGGGAGATCTTGCGATCGGGAGCAGTTAAACTAGAATAAGTCTCCTGAAACTTAATTAGAAAAAATGACAGCTAAAGCGGATACCGATATTAGAGAACTCAAGGAACTGATTGTAGGTCGATTTGGGCAGCTAGACGGCAAGATTGACGATTTAAAAATCAATCAAGCTCGATTTGAGGAAAAAGTTAATTCTTTAGACCAAAAGCTCGATCGAGTAGAAGTAGATATTAGTCAACGTCTAGACGATCTGAACGTTCAATTCAATCAACGTCTGAACGATCTGAACGTTCAACTCAATCAACGTCTAAACGATCTGAACGTTCAACTCAATCAACGCCTGAACGATCTAAATAGCCAATTAAATAAAAGATTAGATGATACCAATTCTCAGATCGTTCAACTTCAAGGACGAGTAACCAGCCAAACAAACTGGTTTATCGGCATCTTTACTGTTTTAGTAACTGGACTTTTAAGAATTCTGGGCAAGATTGCCTTTTTTCCAAATCCTTAAATTTAGATTTTCTTCTATTTATTAACCAACAATCTAATACGAATTACTAAACTTGTGACTTCATCTATTCAAGCAGCGATCGCCCTCTGGCTGATATTAACGCTTCCTAACAACTTGCTCGCCGCTAAAAGTGCTACAGCGGGTATCATTGCTCAAAACTCTTCATCTCATCATCCGGCTGAGATCGTCACCGATTTTGCTGTCGAACTAGCTGCCGCCGATAATCTGCCGTCAGCATCAGAATTATTCGATCGCGCCGTGCAAATAGCTTTAGCGATCGAGCAACCAGCAGATCGCTTGACTACTTTAATCGCGATCGCTGCCAAGATGGCAGCCGCTGGAGAACGGCAATGGGCCCTAGAAATTCTGGAACGAGCCGTGAAACTCGTTCCTGAAGATAATTATTTAGCTTTATCGGCGATCGCTCTCGATGTAGCAAAGTTGGGCAAAAAAGATCGCGCTTGGCAACTATTCGATCGATCTGTGAAAGTTTATCAAATAGCTATTAAAAAGGCAGAGCCAACTGAAGATCCTTACTTCAGAGATAGCACTTTGGTCAACGTTATCATTAATATGGCTCAAGCCGGAGAAATCGATCGAGCGCTGCAAGTAACTCAAAAACTCTCTTCTCCATTAAGTCAGGCAGAGGCATTCAATGGCATTGCTACTGCTCTGATTGCTGCTGGCAAGACTGAAGCAGCAAAAGCACCTTTAGAGCGAGCGCTAGAAATTACTAGTAAAATTGCCGATGATGACATCAGATATACTTACCAGTCGAATGGTAGTTGTGGCAATGAAAAGTTTGGTTTGTTAGTAAAAATTGGAAATAATCTAACTTTATTAGCCCAGGTCGATCGAGCCTTAGAGATTGCCAGTAAAATTTATGGTTGCGCTTCTGCTAGTGGAGATTATTCAGCCGATTATCAACTTGCGGCATTTACAGGTATTCTGAGTCATTTCTCTAATAAAGAGCAAGTAAAACAGATTTGGAACAGTGCTAGAACCGTTAGAAGTAATAGCGAAAAAGGTTATATTTGGTCGGCGATCGCGCTCAAATTAATTGCTCTAGGCGAAACCGAGCTAGCATTCAATATTGCTGAAAAAATAGCTGCCCAAACCTCTTCTGGCTATACTTTAGACCCCCCGTTTATTGGGGCTAAAGAAGAACAAATGATTGAGATTGCCCTCAAGCTGGCAGAAGCAGGAGATAGAGATCGATCGCAGAAAATTGTTGATAAGTTCGACGAACCTTTGAAAAGCCAAGTTAGAGCGCTTACTGCTATCTCGATAGCCGGAAAGCTCTACCAACAAAATAAATCGGAACAAGCCAACAGTTTACTATCGCAAAGCTTACAATTACCTCAAATTAATCCCGATTCCAAACGAGTTTATGATGACTACAACCTAACTAAGTCTAGAGATATTCGGCAGCAAATTGCGATCGAACTAGCTAAAATCGGACAGATAGACCGCGCCCTACAAATCTCTCAAACCGTAACTGAGGAATGGTGGCAGCAAAGCGTTGTCACTCAAATTGCTTTAGCTTTGGCAGAAAAGGGAGACGTACAAACTGCTTTTCAAGTCGCTCAAAAGATTAACAGCAATTCCGATCGAGTAGAGTTTTTGAAGGCTATAGCTCCTAAATTAACTACCAAAGATCGAGTCGAAACTGCATTACAAACCGCTCAAAAAATCTTAGCAGATCGAGAGGCAGGTGGTTTGAAAGATGACGCGATCGCGGTTATTGCCTCCAAGTTCATCGAAGTTGGAGAAATCGATCGAGGCCTGCAACTTGCCAAAACTACCAAAAGCGAAGAGGTGGGAGTTAGCGTCGCTCGGCAGTTAGCTAAATCGGGAGAAACTGCCCAAGCTTGGGAAATTTTGCAATCTCTGCCCGAACGCAGCCCTAAAAAAGCAGAAGCGATCGCTGATTTAGCAGTTCAGTTGACCAAAAGTAGCAAATAATATCCCCATTTCAGGTGAGAGAAGAGAGAATTTTTGACTTACGCTCTACACTACTGAAATCCTGCCTCCTAAACTCCTAAACTTCTTTTCCCACCAAAACCCCATTGAGGAAAATATCGGCCAGTCCTTCTGCCATTTCTTGCATTTCTTTGGGGGAGGCTCCTGGTTCGATAATAGTGTTGTAGCTAAACCCGGCGATCGCAAACATTCCCAAAAATACCTGGGCTACTACTTTGGGGTTCATCTGCCGATAGATGCCTTTATCCATGGCGGTTTGAAAAAAAGCTTCAGCCACATCGGTCATTTTGGCGATCGCTTCTGACTGAATGCGATCGCGCAATTCTGGGTGAAACTGGGCTTCCATGAAGCAAACCCGCATGATGTTGGCGTTTTCGCGCAAGTTCAACATCCGCCGATTCATGACTTGCGCTACGGCTTGATAGCTGCCCATTTCGCTCAATTCGGTGAGCAAATCGGTCAACAAATCTACCCACCCTTGCGTCGCTACTTCAATTAAGATTGACTTTTTGTTAGCAAAATGTCGAAACAGCGTCCCTTCAGCGACTCCAGCCTTTTCTGCCAAATCGCGAGTGGTCGTGCGATCGTATCCATCTTTAGCAAACAATTGTTGAGCCGATCGCAAAATCCGAGTGCGGGTTTGCTCTTCTGACTGAGGAAGTCGATTAAAGAGTCGCATAGAAGTTTAGTGAATGGTTAACCGAGCCGACATCAAGCCTTATTTTCCCTGCTAAAGTTACCTACCCGCTAAACCTTCACATTTTGTTAGCAGTTACACAACTTTAATAGCTATTCTCTTGTGGGATAGCCCTCTGGGCTGTCCCTATGCGGCGCTTGCCTACATAATAGTGAAGGCATTGCTCTAACTCGATTATGCTGTCTCAATACTGGAAAACCATCATTAATACTCGTTGTTATCGCCCGATTATCGGATTTATCGCCGTTTTCCTCTTGGCTTGGGGAGTCATTTTTTCACCTGTTGCTTGCGCCCAAACGCAGACACCAACTCCAACTGAGTCGATCGCACCTTATTTAGAACGAGCGATCGGTAAAGTGACTGAGTTTCGCTTAAATAACGGCATGAAATTTATCGTCATGGAACGACACGAAGCCCCAGTAGTGTCATTTATCACCTATGCCGATGTCGGTGGAGTTGACGAACCCGTCGGGAAAACTGGTGTGGCTCACTTTTTAGAACATTTAGCTTTTAAGGGTACTACTCGGATTGGCACCAAAAACTCGAAAGCAGAAAAACCGCTGTTAGATCGCCTCGATGAGTTAGCTGTGGAACTGCAAACAGCTTTAAAGACATATAAAGAAAACCATCCGAAGGTTGTGCGATTGCAGCAAGAATTCGATCGAGTTGAGGCTGAAGCCGCTAAATATCAAATTCAAAATGAATACGGTCGGATTGTCGAGCAAGCTGGAGGAACGGGATTAAATGCTGCTACTTCTGCTGATGCTACTTTTTATTTTTATAGCTTTCCTGCTAATAAGTTAGAGTTGTGGATGTCCTTAGAATCAGAACGATTTCTCGATCCGGTATTTCGCGAATTTTATCGAGAAAAAGAAGTGATTCTAGAAGAACGCAGGCTGCGAACCGATAACTCGCCCAGCGGTCAGTTATTTGAAGCTTTTCAAAATGCTGCTTTTCAGGTGCATCCCTACAAACGTCCGGTAATTGGCTATAACCAAGATATTCGCAACCTGACGAGACAGGACGTGCAGCAATTTTTCGACACCTACTATATCCCTAGTAAATTAACCATGGCGATCGTGGGCGATGTCAATCCTCAAGAGGTGAAACGGCTAGCAGAAGTTTATTTCGGTCGCTATCAAGCTAAAATGGCATCTCAAAATAAAATTCCCGCCGAACCGCCTCAAACTAAACCCCGACAAGTCGAGTTGAAGCTGCCAGCCCAACCCGTATATTTAGAGGGCTATCACCGTCCGGGTTTCAAACATCGCGATAATGCGATCTACGAAATCATTACTAGCATTCTCAGCGACGGCCGGACTTCTCGCCTTTACCAATCTTTAGTAGAAAAACAACAGTTAGCTGTAACGGCTGAAGGTTTTAATGGTTTTCCAGGCGATAAATATCCGACTTTAATTATCTTCTACGCCGAACCAGCCCCCGGTCGGACGATCGATGAGGTCGCAGCAGTTTTACAAGCTGAAATTAAACGCCTGCAAACCGAACCAGTTTCAGCTTTAGAGTTAGAAAGGGTAAAAAAACAAGCGCGAGTGGCTTTGTTAAAAACGCTCAATTCTAATATGGGAATGGCAGAAAATTTAGTCGCCTATGATGTCAAAACTGGTAGTTGGCGCAATTTGTTCGATGAATTAGAAGCGATCGCTTCTGTCACTCCTGCGGACATTCAACGAGTTGCCAAAGCTACTTTTAAACCTGAAAATCGCACGATCGGCAAGATTTTACCAAAGTGAACATTTAAGCGATCGCCTCTGCTTTTGGCGATTTCACCTATCGATAGTTTTCTTGCCTTCTTTTTCTGCGACTATCTGTTTGAATAATTCAAATTGTTCCTGTTCTTCAGCTTGATTTTTTGGCAAATAGAAAGTTTTGGCTGGCGAAGATAGCTGGCGGCGACTAAATAGAACTCGCAAAGCCTCAAGATCGTCGTCATTACGATGCTCTAGGGCATAAGCTCTCAGTTCGGCATTAGTCATAGTTTCAAAATTCGGTTTCATATAAACTCCCAAAGTCCATTAGGGGGGACAATAATTTCTAACTCGTCGCCAGCAAGAATATAGACATCTCCTGTTTGGAGATCGAAACGAAAAAGATGGATATCTTTGTAGCAGTTAGATAACCACTGACAAACTTGGAGACAGGCTTGGGCTTGTTCGTTGGTTGGGTTGATAGTGGTTTCCTCAATTCTGGCATAGATATTATCAGATGGGCGATCGCCTCTGTCACTCCTGCCGATATTCAACGAGTTGCCAAAGCTACTTTTAAATCAGAAAATCGGACGATCGGCAAGATTTTACCGCGCTGACGATCCAATCTAGGTGGAGGATGTCTCAGATCGCCTTCACATCAAGCTCAAGAAGATGCGGCGAATGAAAATGAAACCAATTAACCTATTTGAATATGAAGCACTGGCTAGCCAAAATCTCTCTCAGATGGCCTGGGATTACTTTGCCAGCGGCGCGGGGGATGAAGTAACGCTGCGAGACAACCGAACCGCCTTTGAAAGATTGAAACTCCGTCCGCGAATGCTTGTTGATGTCAGCCAACGGGATTTAAGAACTACAATTTTGGGGCGATCGCTGTCAATGCCAATTCTCATCGCTCCCATGGCTTTTCAATGTCTGGCTCATTCCGAAGGCGAACTCGCCACGGCTAGAGTTGCTGCCGATCTAGGCATAGTGACGATTTTGAGTACGATGGCCACCAAGAGCATAGAAGAAGTAGCTGCGGTAAATAACGGTTCTCCTCAATGGTTTCAACTGTACGTGCATCGCGATCGCTCCCTCACCCGCGCTTTAGTCGATCGCGCCTATAAAGCCGGATTCAGCGCCCTGTGTTTGACGGTAGACGCTCCCATGTTGGGCAGGCGAGAAAGAGATACCCGCCATCAATTCCATCTACCAACGGGGCTGGAACTAGCTAATTTTGTGGGGTTAGAAGGGTTTGAAATGCTCCAGGAAGCGGGCGAATCGAGTCTGTTTACCTATTTTGCTAGACAACTAGATCCGAGCATTACCTGGGACGATTTAGAGTGGTTGCAATCTCTCTCGCCTTTACCTTTGGTAGTCAAAGGCATTTTGCGCGGCGATGATGCGCTCCGGGCTGTAGAACGTGGGGTCAAAGCCATTATCGTTTCCAATCACGGCGGCAGACAACTCGATGGGGCGATCGCTACTATTGATGCTTTAGGCGAAGTAGTAGCAGCCGTAGGCGGTAGGGTCGAAGTCTTGGTAGATGGGGGTATCCGTCGCGGTACGGATATCCTCAAAGCCTTAGCTTTGGGTGCTAAAGCAGTCGCGATCGGCCGTCCGATTTTGTGGGGGTTAGCAGCGGGTGGGGCAGTAGGAGTACAGCACGTTTTAGAGCTTCTCAAAGCTGAGTTAGATTTGGCAATGGCATTAAGTGGTTGTGCCAAATTAGCTGATATTGACTCTAGCTTGATAAGCCCTTAGTTTTCTCGCGTTCTAATTTCTTCCTTGATTTCGATCGTCTGACAAATAAAAAAGCAATGTTGGGTTTACTGTCGTCAACCCAACCTACATCTACAACATCATTTCAAGGAGATTTTTTGTTCGTACTCAATTGCAACTACCTTTTAAATGCAGCAAGATTGCAGAAGAAAGTCCGTCCCAAAGAGGAGTATTGAGATCTGCTGTTCTTAAGGCTGCTGCCGTCCAAGCATTACAACTTTTCAAAATAGAGTAACTACCGATCGCTTCATAGAAATTAGCATTGAGGTTGTAGCCATCGCCAGCGATAATTGCTCGTTGCTGTTTATCAATCTGAAAGGAACCTTTAATGTATGCCATTAAGTTTAAATAGTCATCTCGATCGACTTTGACACACTTCACCTCAAAGTTTTGGGGAATATCGACAAGTTTCTCTACGTACATAACCGAAGGCCCTGGCGTAAATAGAGCATCTAAGGCATTAGAAAGCTTAAAATCTTCTGGCGTAGGAGTTGCCATATAGAATAAGCGATCGCCCCAACCAAAGCTCAAATATTTGTAGCCTTCAGCACCATTGCTCGTCAGTTCTCGCAAGCCCAAGTGTTGATGCCAGTCGAAAATTTCTTCGCGAATGGGAACAATAATATTTGTATGAACGCCGACATTAGAGACGCAAACTTGAAAATCACAACCTGTTTTGGGAGCGTACACCCATTTTCTTGGAGTTAAATAACCGATCGCGAGCAAAAGCAGCCCAGATAAAAGAGCGATCGCCGTCCATCGGCAAACCCTTTTAACTAACCTGAGTTTTCTTGGGCGAACTTTCTTTTCCAAAACTGATAACTCGATTAGGCGTACGAACTTTTCTGATAAGACAAAATCAGATAACGAATTATTTCCAAGCGACTCACCCACTCAGCAATAACGGCTGAATTTCCTAATTGATTATTATCCGTTTGAAGCTGAAGCGATCGCAGCATAGGATAAGTAGGTATAGTGTTCTGAGTAATATTCTCTTCGACTACAGGGGTAAACCCTGTATTTCGAGCTAGTTGGCGGTAATCATTTAAAGTGAAACTACTATCTACGTATCCAAAAAAGTTATTAATCATCGAGTTGCCAAAAGTAGACATAAGCCCGATTAAAGGTTGAAGTAATTGTTCGGGAACGAAATCGCAGATAGCAAGTTTGCCACCTGGTTTTAATACTCGATATGCTTCTTGAAAAAAGCGCTGGCGACTGGGAAAATGAAAGATGCACTCAACAGCTAATACCAAATCGAAAGAATTATCTGCAAACGGTAGCTGACAAGCATCTCCTCGAACGAATTCGATCTGATTGGAATCGCGCGGCTGTACTTGTTCTCTGGCGCGATCGATCTGCCGAGAGTCGATATTTAAACCTACTAATTGCAGGTTAGAAAAGCGATCGTTCAAGCTACTAATAGTGCCACCAAACCCGCAACCGCAGTCGAGAATGCGCTGTCCGTCTGTGGCTCCTCCAGCTTGGTAAACTTTTTGAGTCAATTTTTCGGCGGCGGCGGCAAAGTTATCTACCGAACCATCTGCGAGGGTAGGATTTTCCCAATAACCCCAATGAACGTGCAGCCCAAAACATTTGATAATTTCGCTGTTACCCTGCCGAAAGTCCTCTAACAAAAAATCGAAATATGGTAATTCTATCGGCCGATCTTGACTCATAAATTTACTCTAATTTGATTTGGTAGATTACTCCATCGTCGATCGTACTTCATAATTGATAATTCCGGTGGCAGATCCTCGCTGAAGTAGGTTATTTTGGAGCCACGATCGAGGAAAAGACGAGCCATGTTTGACAAAATTAGGAATCTAGCGATCGCGCTCTTACCGATCTTGGCATGGGGTTGTATCGCTCAAACTGCTGAATCGCCCAAGCCTGACAAGCAAAGCCAAGCAGCCCTCAAGCCCCCTGTCTGCCAACAACCAGACTCATCTGAGTCATTATCGTCTTTTAAAAATCCCCTCCCCCGCTGGCAGAAATATCTAAAGCAGGAAAACGTCGAGTCTACCGTAGGTTCTTGGGTGGGTGACTTCAACGGCGATGGCAAGTTGGATGTAGCCACTACCGAGCCTGCTGGTTCCTTTCCCTATGCTAAACTACACGTCCTTTTCGACGCGCGAGAACCGCAACCGAGCAGAAATATCTCTTGGCAAAACTCGGCTTTGTGGGCCAGTCCGGTGAAGTTGAGAACCGAAAGCGCAGCCTGGGCAATTAGGCAACTGCCAGATCTGCAAGCAGTGTTATGTCCCCATCAAAGTGTATTTGTTTTGGGCGATCGCGCGCCCACGATCGTCTTTTGGCATCCAGAAGAAAAAGTATTTTACCAACAACAAATTATTTCACCCGAATGGCAAGCGCAGCAACAACGCGCCCAATCTCTAGTTCCAAGGGCTTTTAAACTCAAAATCGGGCGCAATCAAGCCAGTCAAAACTTCCAGCAAGCTTTTGTCGGTGACTTCGATGGCGATGGTAAAGACGAACTCCTGGTTTACGACGTTAAAGACATTTACGATCGCGGTATTATCTATCGCTACTTGCCAGGTTCTAAGACTCCAGAGATCCAAACCATTGACTATGGTGGCTCAGGTGGAACTGTATTTCGAGGCGGCGAGTTTACAGAACATCGGCCCTTACTTAGCGGGATTTCAGGTGAAGAGAAAATCGTCAAAGCTCCTGGAGAATTTTTGGTGCTATGGACGGATAAATCTGCGGTTCATGTAGTGTTGCATAAAGGTAAGTGGCGAGTTCTGTGGATGGCAGATTAATATGTTTGAGTTTGCCTTGCCAAGAATTATTTCATGAGATAAGGTGGCAGCTTAGCCACGTCTTTGAATAGCATAAGCGTAGAGTCGATCGGGATTTGGTAAATAGATGCCATTAACGGGAGTTCCCAGCATCCGAGCCGAAACGAGCGCACCCTAGACCGAAGATTGAAAGACTTTTTCCTCTTCCAGGGCAGCGCGATCGCCTGCAAGATTTGAGTCAGCTTTTGAATTAGAGCGATCGCCCCTATTGCTAGCTGAAGTAGAAGATCGCGATCGGTGTTTCGGTTGTTAGCTGACTACTGCGACCAATTTATCAAGATTCTCGATCGCTGATACTCCGATCTGAGAATAACCTGACCCTTCTCTATTCAACCAAATGCCTTTCATTCCCACTGCTTGGGCCGCTAATACATCATTTTGCAAACTATCGCCAACATAAGTGCATTCTCGTGCCTTGACTCCGGCTCGACGACACGCACTCAAAAAAATGCCTGGTTTTGGTTTAGACACTCCAATCTCTTCAGATACAACAACAATATCAAATCGATTTGCAATACCTGTTTGGCGCAACTTTTTCGCCTGCTGCTCGCTGTTGCCATTAGAGATGATGCCAAGCCTGCGATTTGATAGGGTATTTAGGCAAGGCCAAACATCATCAAATAATGTCCAGTTATCTTCATAATGTTGCAAATAAATAGCAAAACGCTCGTCTGCTTCATCATCTGTAAGACACAACTTAACTTTTTGAAATAGTTCTCTTATGCGTCTGCGGCGATGTTCGGCAAAGGTGATTTCTCCTCGCATGAAAGTAGCAAAGTGTCTCTCCATGACAGCTTGCCAAAACTGACAAAACTCTTCTGAGGTATAGGGCAATAAAGACGAAAATTGCTGCAAAAATAATAAAGCTGCCGTGTCTTGAGCCTGCTGGTGATTAATCAAAGTTTGGTCGATATCGAAAAATATCATTGTTGCTGCCCAAGGCGATTCAACGCCAATTATCCCAAATCATATTGAATCCGGTTGAATAACCATAACAAACGGTAGTGCGAGCATCTTGCTTGCTGGAAAGGAATTCAAGTCGATCGCCCTACGATTAATTTTGAATTTCCCCAGCTTTCCAAGTACCTTCTACACGAGAGCCATCAGCAGAAACATAGACACCTTGACCTTCTTTATCACCATTTTTGAATTCACCTTCATAGCGATCGCCATTAGCATATTGACAAACACCTTTACCGTTTAACTCGCCATTGCTGAATTGTCCTTCACAGCGATCGCCGTTGGCAAAGGTATAAACCCCTTGGTTGTGAAACTTGCCATTTTGAAATTCACCTTCATAGCGATCTTTGCTCTCAAAGGTAAAAACTCCCTTGCCGCTAAACTTGCCGTCCTGGAACTCCCCTTCATAAGTACCTTGTCCGGCTACCTTTAATATCCCTTTACCGCTGGGCTTGCCGTTAGCAAATTGCCCTTCATAGCGATTGCCATTAGCATATTCCCGCACGCCAGTACCTTGAAACTTACCGTTCTCGAATTGACCTTGATAAGTTCCGTCTTTGGCATAGGTGAAGGTTCCCGTACCGCTAGGCTGACCGTTTTTTAACTCCCCTTTGTAGCTGTTGCCATTCTTGTAGACGCATTCTCCAGTGCCGTTAAGCTGACCTTCAGCCACTTGTCCCGTGCATTTATCTCCATTAGGGCGAATGAAACTACCTTGACCTTGGGGATTGCCATTTTGAAATTCCCCCTCATAGCGCCCGCCATTAGCTGAGATGTAAACTCCCTTACCGTGAGGTTGGCCGTTGAGAAATTCCCCTTCATAGCGATCCTTGTCGGCATATACTTCTACACCTTTACCTTCCATGCGATCGCCTTTAAAATCCCCTTCATAGCGAGTACCGTCAGCAAAAGTGTATACCCCTTTACCTTCTTTCTTCCCACCAACAAAATTGCCCTCATAGCGATCGCCATTTTTATACTGGCACTTCCCTTGACCGTTCAAAGTACCGCCACTAATTTGCCCTTCGCAGCGTCCGCCATCGGGCAGAGTAATCGTTCCTGCTTTAGCTATTTGAGGACTGCCGATCCAGACAGCCATCTGCAAACTGGTAGCAATTAATAAACTGATTTTCGAGCGATCGATTAAAGACATCATAATAAATAATCCTTTGTTAGAAGTTCAGAAGTTCAGGATGTAGAGACGTTGTATGCTTTACAGAAGTTCAGAAGTTTAGAAGTAATAGAAAAGAAGCATTCTTTAGAGACGTAATACGGCTGCATCTTTACTCTTGCTTAGTCCTCTTGAGAGGACTTTCGCTATTAGCCGGGGGTTCAAAACCCCCGGCGGTCGTAGCTACTGATGACAAATCTAAGCATTACTCTGGTTGAGTACCTGGTTGAGAAACAGGTGGTTGTTGCTGTTGTTGCTGTTGCTGCTGTTGTTGCTGTTGCTGCTGTTGTTGCTGTTGTTGTTGTTGCTGTTGCTGCTGTTGTTCTAAACGTTGTTGTTCTAAACGTTGTTGTTGTTCCAGACGTTGTTGTTGCTGCTGCTGTTGTTCTAAACGTTGCTGTTCCAAACGCTGTTGTTGTTCCAGACGTTGTTGTTCTTGGCGTTCTTGCTCCAAGCGTTGTTGTTCCAACTGTGCTTGACGTTGCCGTTCTTGGCGTTCTCGTTCTAACTGTGCCTGACGTTCTCGCTCCTGACGGATTTGTTCTTGCCGCTGTCTGGCCAGACGTTCGCGCTCTTCTTGCTGTCGCTCTTGCTGTCTCCGACGTTCCTCGGCTTGGCGATAGAAATCGGAATCATCACTCGGAGCAAAGCTCAACCTGACTGGTTTCTCTATAACTCTTCCTGGAGAACTAAATTTCATTTGCATCGCTAGTCCGACGGCGGCATCATCTAGTTCGTTGTAACCGCTGGACTTAGAGATGGTGGCGTTAATTGGTGTGCCATCTTCTCCGATCTGAATGCGCAATACCGGGCTAGCTTCTATTTTCTTCAGACCTTGAGGATATTTGGGTTTGCAATTCCTCACGCAACGTATCCCTGCATCTATGTTTTCTAAGTTGCTCTGAGAAGGTCTTTTCGGCGGTTGTCGGTTAGCGGCAATTCTCCCTGGCTGCTGGCGATCGCCCGTACTGGTATTACTATTACCATCGGGACTGCTAGCATTATCCGCACCACCTAAGCTATTACGAACATTTCTCGAACCTCCCGAACGTTGTACGGAACGGGTGCTATTTCCAGAACTGGTGGCAATTCTGCGATTGCCAGAAACTCTACCAGGAGCTACAGAATTGCTCGCGGTGACATCGCTGCTGTCTCCGGCAGTGCTGTTAGAGTTATTATCTCCACCTAAGTTATTGCGAAAGTTTCGAGAAGATCTAGAAGATTGTACGGCTCGATTGCTTGGTGAAGAGTTATTACTGGCACTTATTTGATTTCTACGTACTGTTCCTGGAGCCTCTGGATTTTCTAGGATTTGACCGCCTCCTTCTGGCTCGTTAGTAGGCTCGCTATTAGATGCTAAGTTATCCCGAAAACTTCGAGAGTTTCTCTGGGGCACTACAGGTGGCTCGTTGCTAGCTGGACTGGGATCGGACGGTCGATTGCTAGCAATTTGTTTGGGAGGGGTGATATTTTCTGGTGGGGTTTCTTCCGGCGGATCGTTATTAGCGTCGGCTAAATTATCCCGAAAAGTTCTCGTCGGAGTTACAGGTCGATCGAGCGATCGCGGTCGATCGGTTTGTAGTATTGGCTTGGGAGTCTCAACTAGAGGACTAGGTTCGGGCTGAGGCGGTGTTTCAGGAATCGGTTGAGTCGGTTGCGGAATCGGTTCCGGCGGAATCGAAGCTTGCTCGACGGGTTCGGTTGGTTCCGGTTCTGGGGGTGGCGTAGGTTCCTCTATAGGTTCGCTTGGTTCCGGTTTGGGTGCTTCCTCTTTAACAACTTCAGGCGGAATAACAGGTGGTGGCGTGCTAATTAATTCTGGCGTAACTGTGGCTTGAGACGGTTGAGGTTCTGGCTCGATAACAGGTTGAGGTTTTGGCGGTTTTGGTGGCTCGACCTTCGGTTGTTCTGGCGGGATCTCTTTTGGCTCTTCAGGTTGGTCTAGTATAACTAGTTCGATTGGGTCTTCCTCTGTATCGGATTTTTCTTGCCATAAAAGCCCAGCACTCAAAGCAACTCCAACGTGGATAATCGAGGAAATTATCAATCCCACAGCTACAAAGGTAACTAACTGTTTCCGCTCTTTCTCTCGTTGTTGAACGCAAAAACTAGATAGATTCATGTCAAAGTAATTTGCAATTAATAGTTCCCAGTTTGCAGCCGATCCCAAAAGCCCGTAATTCCGAACTTTGAATTCCGAATTCCGAACTCACCCTACGGTTTTTTAGCTGCGATCGCTAATTTGACCCCTTTGATTTGGCGAATCCGATCCATGACGGCAACAACGATACCGTGATCGACTTGTTCGTCAGCATTTACGACTACCATCGATTCGGTATTTGGCTTTACCATCCCTTGCACTTTAGGCTGCAATTGTTCTAAACTAATTGGCTCGCGATTGAGGGCAATAGCTCCATCTGGTTTAATCGTGATGTTGATTTGCTCGGTTTGCTGAACTTGCGCTGTGGAGGCTTTTGGCAAGTTCACGTCTAGCCCTTCCGATCGCGCTAAAACCAAACTGGAAAAAATAAAGTAGGTGAGAATAGAAAACACCACATCTATCATCGAGACGATGTTGATATTAAACGGCACTTCTTGTTCGTCAGGCAGTCGCATACAGATCGTCTCTCACTTTTTGTTTTTGATATTGATGGCGATAAAGTAACTCCAATTGACCGCCATATTCTTGAATTAAAGCTGACTGACGCAAGTAAAAAGCTCGAAAAGCACTAGCAAATAATAGCGTGCCGATCGCGACGATTAAACCCATAGCCGTACTGGTTAAAGCTTCACCGATCCCGCCTGAAACTTCTACGGCTTTAGCACCAGCAATTGCGCCAATATCTAAAGACGAAAAAGAACGCATCAACCCCAAAACCGTGCCTAATAATCCCAGTAACGGAGAAGCGGTAATGATGGTGTCGAAAATCATATTAAATCGCTTCAAAATGGGGATTTCGGCTTGAGCGGCACTTTCTAGCGCCAAACGAAATTCTTCTGGATTTGGGTCTTCTAAACCTAAAGCTTCCAAAAAAATCCGGCACATCGGCAGATCGGCATTCACCTTAAGTTTTTTGATAGCTATTGTCGGTTGCGTTCGATACACTCTGAGGACATCTCGGATAACTTGAGGTTGGCGGCGATAAACCCGAAACCAAAAATATAGGCGTTCGCCAATCAAAGCTACCGAGGCGATCGAGAATGCCAGTAGGGGCCAAGCGACAATCCCAGCCGCTTGAAAGAATGCGACCAAATTGTTAATTAGCATCGAGGATTTACTGAATTTGTTGAGAATATCTAAGACTAATGAGTTATTGTACTATACAAGTTGAAAATAAATGTCAACTATTTGGAAACGATCGCCTGGGCGTGAGAACGGTCGCTCGCGATTTACGCCAAGGCTTGGGTTAGTTGGGTTTTCTCCCCTTCACCCAACCTACAGCTATTTCACTGTTTTAGCGGTGTCGTTTCATTGGGGCGCGTTATTGCAGCGTAACGCACGGCTACCTTTATGGAATTTTCTGTCGATCGATCGCCTCTGATTTAAGACCATTTTTTCCCCTCTCCAGTCAAAGAAACTTCCGCTCCCCTCTCCTTGTAGGCTACCGTGTATACATAAGTTATTGGTCTCAAGTTGGGCGTTGTAGATCCCCCTAAATTCCCCTTAAAAAGCGGATGCAAGCGCGGCGAGGTTCCCATCTCCTAGCGGAGACGCTAGCCCTTCCAGGGCGGCTACGCCAACGCGTACCGTCAGGTCGTCCGCAGGACTTACGCCATGCAGCTTGCACCAAGCAGCGGATGCGCTGTGCGGAGGTTCCCTCCGCATACAAGCGCACCAAGCAGGGGGGAGAGCTCAAGGCGCACGCTGCGCGAACGAATGCAGAGTCTCCAAGTTTTCCAGAGATGTGTATACACGCTAGCCTACAAGGAGAGGGCTTCTTGGTGGGAGAGGGGCTGGGCGTTGCCGTGAGCCTGCCGAACGGGGTGAGGGCATCGATTCATGATTTGAAAAACCGGATTTAGTATGATTTCCATTTTTTTGAGTTTCATCAGGCAATATCGAGTATAAATGGACATAGTTTCGTTAATAAAATCATTAATAATTTATGTCTGACACAATTCACGAATACCTAATTTACATTCACGGAGTCTCTCAAGATAACAACCAGAACCATATAGCTACCTACGATGAACTTCATGATGGGGTAAAACAGCGGTTTCCAAGCGGATCGAATTGGGAAAAAGTGAATCGCTGCAATGTGGAATGGGGATGGAATTTCGCTCGTCTGCCCTCTACTGCTGGCGATCGCTTGCTAGCAGATGCTCAAGATAAATTTGCAGCGGATATCTTACCACAGGTAGAAGCTGCTACCGATATAACAATTAATCCAGCCCGCTTCGTTCTTTCCACTTTCCGAGAACTGCTGATCAAAGGGTTTTCCGATATGTTTTACTATGCTTCCAGAGACGGGAAAAGTAGCATTCGCGCCACGGTCGCATCTCAAATTATGAAAGCGATTAGCGAGCCTTTGGAAAAAGGCGAGCCAATCTCTTTTACCTTTTTAGGACATAGTGCGGGATCGGTGGTTGCTTTTGATTTCCTCTTCTATCTATTTGCGCCTAAAGAGATTCTGCAAAAACACGAGTTTATTGAAATCGAAACCGAAAGCCCCAATAATACTAATGAGACTCTAGAAGATTTCCAGAAACTTCGTAATTTAGCTGATTCCCAAAAACTTCGGGTTCGTCGATTATTAACCTTTGGCTCTCCGATATCGATGCTGGCATTTCGCAGTGATGCCGTTCTAGAAATTCTGGCTAGTGATAATAAATTAAACCCCAGCCATTACGGTTTAGATCGAAATCCTGAAGTATTTGGTAATCGATTGAACGGGCCGCGTTGGGTTAATTTTTGGGATAAAGATGATATTATTTCTTGGCCTATCAAACCCCTAATGCAAGACTCTCCACTGGTGGAAGATATCTACGCAGATGTTGGCGATCGCGTTGCTACAGTCCATAACAAATATTGGAGTAGTAAGATCCTGCACGAAAAAATTGCCGCACTCTGGTAAATAGTGTCAATTCAATTCGCAATTACTATCAGTGGGATGGTAAACCACTGATTCTAAGAAGCATACCAAATCCGGTTGCCAAAACCCACTTTCCCTGACCCCACCTCCGACTCCCCTCTCCCTTCCCCCCTTAGCAAGGGGGGACACAGGGAGGTGAGGGCTGGATTTGGTATCAGTAGGGCTTGAAACCCACTAATGGTCAATTAGCGAATGGGATGGCCGCATTAGGAATATTGCGAATTGCGAATTGTTTTGGTCAATTCTACTGAGTTACCTTCACTTAAGCCTCAGCTACAAACATCGTTGTCAGCCAGTAAGCTATTCTGGGTTATATTGGCTTTCATAATTTTTAGATCGGCATCTTAATGTGGCGCAATAGCAAGCTATTAGTTCTGCTGGCAGCAGGTTCGATGACTACCATGGCTGGGGGAGTTGTAGCTCCCATACTGCCCAGAATGGTGCGCGAACTCCAATTCGATCCAGGGCTAGCAGGCTCGCTGGTAAGTATGCATTGCTTGACCATTGCCATATTTAGTCCGCTGCTGGGAATCTTGGCAGATAGGATCGGCAGATTGAGGGTGCTGATTCCTGCTCTCATCCTCTATGCCATATTTGGCGTGGCTGGCTCCCTGATGACCGATTTCTGGCCGTTGTTAGCTACGCGAGGCTTGTTGGGGGCCGCCAGCGGCGGCATTGCTGCTGCCAGTTTGGGCTTGCTGGGGAGTATGTATGAAGGCAAAGAGCGATCGCAAGCTTTGGGATTAGCCACCAGCACCTTAACCATTACTGGAATTACCGATCCGCTACTGGGAGGTTTAGTGGGCGCTACTCGCTGGCAAAATGCTTTCTATCTTTACGGACTGGGGATACCGCTAGCTATCTTGGTAGGATTGGTATTCAAAAAAGATAAGCCCCTGAAGGCGAGAGCGATCGCGGCTAATTCCAGCCAGGAGTTATGGACTATTCTCAAAGATCGCCAGACTTTGAGGTTGCTGCTAGGTTTGGCCCTGACTTCTGTAGCCATGTACGCGGTGGTGATCTACGCGCCGTTTTACCTGGAAAAAGCGATTAAGGCCGATACTCTGCTCAACGGCATCATTTTAGCTTCCAGGGCGATCGGTGCTGCTGCGATCGCGGCTTTTGGTACTAGTAAGTTAGTTTCCCTGATGGGGTTATTGCCTGCGATCGGCTTGGGATTTGGCCTCATGGGCGTAACTCTGGCAACGATCCCGCTCCTGCACGAACTGCACTGGATTCTACTGACAGCAATTCTGTTCGGCTTGGGTTTCGGGATCGTCTTGCCAAGTCTCTATAACGCTCTGGCCAATTTTGCTCCTCCCGAATTGCGCTCTACTATCTTAGCCGCAGGTACGGGAGTGGGGTTCTTAGGACAATTTCTTTCCCCAGTTCTACTCGGCCCGATCCTTCATTACAGCAGTTTAGAAGGCGTATTCTACGCAGCGGCGGGTGTGGCATTAATCGCAGGATTGCTGCAACTGACACCACTTCGTGAAGGAGAGAGCGGAAGAGTGGGAGGGCGAAGAAAAGTCAAAAGTCAAGCTTCTACAGGCCCAGCTACCAAGTCAAAAGCCAAAAATTAATTTTGAACTTCTAAACTTCTGAACTCCTAGTTTTACAACTTCCCTTTACTGAGCAAAATTTCTATCACCCATTCGGGGCACGATTTTTTAGTGGTAGTAGTCCTAGTGCTAGTAACTTCGCCCTTGGCATCCCTCACGATTTCAGTGGTAGTTTCTATTTCGCCATTTTCTAAATAGCTAGATACTGCCTTAATCGCTTTGATCTTTAGCTGCAATAAAGTTTTTTCTAATTTATTGTCTGCGTCTAAGTTCATTTCGATTTTGCGATCTAATTTACGAATCAAATCGTTGTTGAGCGGACCGCTTTTCTCTAGGGTTCCTAATGGGCGATCTTCAACGTTTTCTTTAGGTTTGCCGACGCTTATTTGTGATGGTTCCGGATCGCTACCAGCTTCTTGAATTTTAGTTTGGAGGTCGTCAAACTCAATTGGTTGTGGAGGTTCTATTTTCTCTAGCCAAACGATTTTGTCAGACATAGATAACGTTATTTCTCCAATTAAAGTTTTAATGTCAAAGATGGCATCATTAACCACAATATCTTGAATAGGATACCACTTGTTTTGTTTAAAAACCAGCATATCCAATTGAATTTCATATTTCCGTTTCCGGCGCTGTCTCGGCCACCAAGTTTTCCATAAGATCCGAGCTTCCGTATATCTGATTTTATAGCCCTTGGGAACGTCGTGTTTTTGATATTGAAAAAAGCCTGGTTGATTGTTAGATTTACCGACAGGAACGAAGTTATTTTCTAATAGTATTTGATGGATCAGATCCCAATATTTAGAATCGTATTTAATTAAAGCGTAAGGATGTTCGTCAGACTGTTTTAAAATGCCAATTAGCTCGCCATTTAGAGTAGTCAATTGCACCGTCTTCCAAGCCGAATCTATGCGGAGATTCTGATTGATGACGGGTTGAGATTCACCTTGAGCAAAACGCCGAATTACGGTAGCATCATCCCATTGAGAAATGTTATTCATGTCGCTTTGGATCAATCTACGAATTTTGTTTAAAAATAAGATAAACACATTAATCATCCATTTCTACGAGTTAATAGCTGTTAGCTTCTAGCCAATTGCCGATATAGGAAATTTCTAGAAAGCCAACAACTAATTACCACCAGAAAGTCCTGAATTTACCCCGATTAAGCCTCGGTAGCGCGAGCGGCGGCAGCCTCATTGGGGTGAATGCCTAAGCGCGTGAGGTTGATTCGACCTTTGTTGTCAATTTCTCGAACTTTGACAATCACCTCATCCCCGACGGCTAATTCGTCCTCGACTTTACCGACTCGGTAGTCGGCTAGTTGAGAAATATGGACCATGCCTTCTTTGCCAGGAAGCAGTTCCACAAAAGCACCTATGGGAATGATCCGAGTGACCCGACCAGCGTAAACGTCTCCTTCATTTAGCTTGCGAGTCATTCCTTGGATAATATTAACAGCCCGCTTAGCTTTTTCGCGATCGATCGCGGAAACAGTTACGGTGCCGTCATCTTCGATATCAACCTTAGCCCCAGTTTCTTCAGTAATTCCTTTGATGGTTTTACCTCCAGGTCCGATCACTAAACCGATGAATTCAGGATCGATTTTGATCGTTAAGAGACGTGGTGCAAATGGTGATAGTTCGACTTCCGGTTTGTCAATAGCTGTTAACATTTTTTCTAAAATGTGCAGCCTTGCTGGTTTAGCTTGCTCGATAGCTTGGGCAACTATATCCATCGATAAACCTGCAATCTTCATGTCCATTTGCAAAGCCGTGATCCCAGCATCGGTCCCCGCGACTTTAAAGTCCATGTCGCCTAAAAAGTCTTCGATCCCTTGGATATCGGTTAATATCCGGACTTCATCTCCTTCCTTAATTAACCCCATGGCGGCTCCGCTGACGGGTTTAGAAATCGGTACTCCAGCGTCCATTAACGCTAAAGTAGAGCCGCAAACCGAACCCATGGAGGTAGAACCGTTAGAGGAAAGCACCTCGGAAACCACCCGAATCACGTAGGGAAATTCGTTTTTAGGAGGTAACACTGGCAAAATTGCTCGTTCTGCCAAGGCTCCATGACCGACTTCCCGCCGCCCAGGGGCGCGCATGGGTTTGGTTTCTCCTACAGAATATGGCGGAAAGTTATAGTGGTGCAGGTAGCGTTTGCTATCTTCGGGGTGTAAGTCATCTGCCATGTCTTGGGCATCTCCGGGAGTGCCTAAAGTACAAGCAGATAAAACTTGAGTCAGTCCGCGATTGAACAAGCCGCTGCCGTGGACTCGCTTGGGCAAGACGCTGACGCGGCAAGAAACCGGCCGGACTTCATCTAACTTTCGACCGTCTACGCGAATGCCTTCTTCCACAATTTGACGACGCATTAACTCTTTGGTGACATCTTTAAAGATAGTACCCAAAACTTTGGAATTAGTTGCTGTCGCGACTCGAATCGGATCGTCTTCTGGTAATTGCCCGATATCTTGGGCTATACCTTCTTTAACTGCATCTAAAGCGTCATCCCTGACGTTTTTATCCTTCTCGTAACGCGCTAAGATGGCTTTGACCTCAGTAGTAGCGCGATCGCGAACGAAGTTTGACAAAGTAGCATCTACTTCTGGCGGTGTCGCTTGGACTAACTCAAGGCCCAATTCAGCTAATAACTCTCGCTGAGCCTTCATCAAGTCTTGGGTAGCTTCATAGCCAAAATCGATCGCCTCAATAATATCTCGTTCTGGCAACTGATTGGCCCCGGCTTCCACCATGATCACTCCGGCGGGGGAAGCAGCTACCACTAGATCTAAATCGCCGATTTCAACTTCTTTGTAGGTGGGGTTGATGATAAAGTCATCTCCGACTAAACCCACTCGCACGGCTGCCATCGGTCCGGCAAAGGGAATCTGCGCCAGACAAACGGCAAAGGAAGCACCCGTCACTGCCAGCACGTCTGGGGGAATGCGATCGTCTATTGACATTGTAGTGGCGACGATTTGAATGTCATCTCGCAACCACTGAGGAAACAGGGGGCGTAAGGGCCGGTCGATCAAACGACTGGTGAGGGTAACTCTTTCGGGGGGACGACCTTCGCGTCTGAGGAAACCCCCTGGAATTCGGCCTGCGGCGTAGAGTCTTTCTTCGTAATCTACCAACAGCGGGAGGAAATCCATTCCTTCTCTGGCTGTCGAGCGGGTGGCTGTGACTAAAACACAGGTATCTCCCGATTGAATCAACACCGAACCTCCAGCTTGGGGAGCCAACAAGCCCGCCCTGAGTCGAATATCCCGTCCATCAAAGGATATTGACTTGTCTAATTCTACCATTCTAGGCTTTGTCCTTCTCTATCACTTTTCTTTGTCGATCGCAATAGTAGCACTTATATAACTTAGATATATTACGAGAGTTTTCAGTTTGGATTTTTGGATTAGAGCAGGACAAGATCGCAGTTACTCAAACACGGGGGGCCACAGATCGGCAATCGGTAACTCCCAACCTGGAAACAGTTCTGGAATAGTGAGGACATCTCCATCTACCAACGCGGTTGGTTCTCGATCCGAGCGGTATACAGTTAAAGTTTTTTTGTCGGGGTCGATTAAGATCCCCACAACTCTAGTTGCCAGTCGGGGTGTTGGCTCTGAACTCGCTATATGGTATCTCTGCGGTAATTTCTCGTGGGACGGACAAGATGCCCGTCCAGTCGATGGGGCAGGCTCCGATGCCTACCCCACAAGAATTGTTAGAGATGCCTTATTTAGCTGGTTTGAGTGATAGCAAAAATTCCACTTCTACAGTTGAGTTGTCAACTTGAGTGGAGGTGCCGCCAAAACCGCGAATCGATTTAAGTACCTCTTGGGTTTGAGGGTTGAGCGCCCCGCTTTGAACGATAAACGGATTGCTGTTGAGTACCTCAGTCACTTTGTCCATGTTGATGTAGAAATAGCCAGCGTTGGGTTTGGGCAACGAGCCAGTAACCTCTTTAAAGTTTTGGCTGTTATCGAGGCTTTGGCTGGGTTTGGTGGAGATAATATCGGAGATCGGCCCGCCGAGGGCCACGAATACCGTGTCGTTATCCAGCCAACCGTGTCCCAAAAGCGCCCCTGGCGCTCCTGGCGATTGCCATTCGGTGACATCAATGTTGCCAACTTTCCTCGGAGCGAGCGTCACGCCGTTCTTTTGCATATAAGCGTCTAGTTTCTTCAAGGCAGTTTCAGCCGTTTGGCGATCGCTCGTATCGAACAGCAACGCCCCGCCAAACCCCGTATAAGAAAGTACGCCTTGGTTGGCAGGAATTAAGGCTAAGGCATATTCGCCATTCATCCAGCCTAAAATCTCTTTATCCAGATCGAGATCTGTAGCCTGTTTGAGTTGCACTCTAGCTTGTTCGAGTCCTTGTTGGAATTGGGGGTAATTTTTGTAAAGCTCTACGGCTGACAACCAGTAACGGCTGAGTCCCTCGCCGCTAACTAAAGCAAAGGTATCTGCTGGGAACTGCGAGACGATCTTGCCAGGAGAGGTTTTGTACTCCCATTTGATAATGGCCGGGTCGAACTTGCCGATTTGTTTGACTCGGATACCCTCATTATCGATCCCGATACCCATGGCGATCGACTTTACTCCCTTTAAGGTCGATTTCAGTTCCGGGGGAAAAGCAGTAGAGTTGGGGTTGGCGGCTAGGGTTTGCTCGATTAAGTTGCCATAATCGGGGATGTATAAAGCGGCAACTGGATTTTGCAAGTCTAAACTCTTAGCCAGGGCGTTAGTGGCCTCGGAGTTACTAGCCAGAGAAGGGTCGCCCTTATAAGTGTCGATCGAGAGTTCTACGCTTTTTCTGTTATCTGAAAATACTACATGGTTGTCTAGCACTGCTGAAAAGCTGGGGCTACCTTTACCAGCAATCTCAGTTATCTTAAGCCCCTTGTAGTCGCTCTCTTTGGCGGTTACTCCCTTGCAACCTTTGAGCTTGTTAGACAAATCTAACGCCTTAAGTTTGTCCTTGATGCCTACTACTGCCAAGAAACTCGGTTGCGTCGTCCCCCCTTCGGCAGTTTTGGCTGGGGGTAAGGCGGCAAACATCACGCTTCCAGCAGCCTCTTGGAAGTCTTTTTGATAATCGATGTTGCACTCCTTCATCTGCTTTTCGGTTTCCTGGGTCAACTGTTGCATCCCTTGGGAAATCATTTTGCGCAGTTCGGGGGTGCCAAACTTCTCTAATTGCGCCCAAGCTTTGGGATCGGTAGAGACAAAACCCGCCATCCAAGCTTCGTCGGGGATGACTTTAGCACTCGAAACCACATCTCCTGCTTGTCTAGCAGGAATTACCTTGAAATAAAAATAGGCAGCTATCCCACCGACAACACCAATAGCAGCAGCACCAGCAGCGATCGGAATTAGTAAATTTGGTCTTCTTTCAGACATGGTTGTTTTCCTTAAAGTGGCAATCCTATAAACTAAAATGCCCAAAGTTCCCGGCAAGAGTGCCGGGGCTGAGATCGATGGAAGTCAAAAGCCGTGTTGGCGATCTGAGGATTTTCACCAATAGTATTCCCATCTTTTGAGGCCAGAATGTCTCAGCCTCAATAAGAATACTTCAAGGGGAGATCTAGGAAATCCGCAAAGGTAGGAAGAAAGGAGTTCGGAAGATGAGATTCAGGAGTAAAACTGGGGCTGAGTTTTACTTAGCGAATGAATGAGCGGCTGTTAAACTGAGAATATGCTAGTAGTCCCCAAAACCTAAATCATAGCGGCGATCGAAGACATAGATGGTGGAAAAATGACAACTCAAAAAGTCACAGTTGAGCTACCCGAAGCAATATTTCAACAACTAGCGCGAATTTCTCAAGCCACCCATCAACCTTTAGAAGCACTGGCCGCTCAAAGTATTGCTAGCAACTTACCACCAACAGCCGAAAATGCTCCTCTCGAAATGCAGGCAGAACTGATGGAGATGCAAACCCTCAGTATTGAAGAACTGACTGGCATTGCCCGCTCCCAGATAGAAATTAGCCAGCAACAGCGCCATCAACTACTGCTGCAAAAGAATCAGAATGACTCAATTACTAAATCGGAGCGTCAAGAATTGAGCGATTTACGGTTAGCTGCGGATCGCTTGATGGTACAAAAAGCATATGCCTGGGCAATTTTGCGCTGGCGAGGTTATCGCCTACCACCTCTAGCCGAGTTACCCTTATAGCCGTGTCGATCTCAGACCAATTGCGCCAGCAAGTCTATACTGAAGCTAACTATCGCTGTGAATATTGTCGGACTTCATCTCGGTTAATTGGAATGCCGTTGGTGATGGAGCATATTTTTCCCCAAGTAGCTGGCGGTAGCGACGAACGATCGAATTTGGCAGCCGCTTGCTATCGTTGCAATGAATTTAAGGGATCTAAAACTCATGCGATCGATCCGGCAACAGGGATGTTAATACCTCTGTTTAACCCCCGCACTCAAATTTGGGCAGAGCATTTTAATTGGGTTAATGGAGGAACTCACATTAGCGGGTTAACTTCTACAGGACGAGCTACCGTTGTTGCTTTACGGCTAAATAACGATTATGCAGTTGAGGCCAGAACGATATGGATAGAAAACAATTGGCATCCACCGCTAGATTAATTCAACCCTAGACGTTGCATTCCTCTATCTGCCTTTGAGTCGATCGAGTAAACTGCTGCATCCCATGAGAAATTCTCGGACGCGGTTTGGGCGTGCCAGGGGACTGGCGTACCTGCATCTGTTGTTGAGTCGATCGAGTTAACGGCCGCATCCCTTGGGAAATTGTTTGGCGCGGTTTGGGCGTATTGAGGGATTGGCGTTGACGCGGATTGGAAGTGCCAAGCGACTCCCGTTGGTGCGGGCTGGTCGTAATGAAGGATTCGCGTTGGCGTGGATTGGGCGTGTTAAGGGACTGGCGTTGGCGCGGATTCGTGCCAAGTAGTGACTCCCGTTGCTGCGGATTGGGCGTGCCAATCGACAGCAACTCGCTTGAGAATGGAATACCGGCCACAGAATAGGTTTCTCGAAGGGGCAGTTGAGCGCTCGATGCATTATTAACCCGCGATTTTCTAAACTTTTCTAATTGCGCCCGCGTTTGAGGATCGCTAGAGAGCAAACTCACAATCCAATCTTCAGCGGGTATGACTTTAGCGCTGGCAACCGCATCCCCAGTTTCTCTAACAGGAATTACCTGGAAATAAAAATAGGCAGCTATCCCACCGATAACACCAATAGCAGCAGCACCAGCGGCGATCGAAAGCAAATTGGGTCTTCTTTCAGACATAGTTGTTTTCCTTATAGTGGCGATCGATAAACTAAAGTGCCAAAACTCCCAGCACCAACACTGGGGCTAAAAGCGATGGAATTAGAAAGCCGCAATTGTTATGGGAGGATTTTCACCAACAGGATTCTTATCTTCATGAGAGCGAAATGCCTCGGTTTCAATAAAAAGACTTCAAGGGCAGATCTAGAAAATCCGCAAAGGAGCTAAAGCTTAAGAAACGTTAAGCTAGATCTCAGCAATGGAAAAATGGTAATTACCTCACGCTTCACAATCCTGTTGACTTGCTTATGCAGTTATATTCCTGGTTTGATGCCAACAATAACGATCGCCAATCTTTTGAACTACCAGGCGCTCGCCCTCACTATAACCCCGATCGCCCCGGACAAGTCGATCGCATCAGTTTAGATTTGGTTTTGGATATTCCCCACCAAAGTTTTAGCGGTAGCTGCACGATCGCTTTAACTCCTGTCAGAAGCGAAATTGGGCAATTAACTCTAGATGCAGTCGATCTCGATATCCAAGAGGTACGGGTGGATGGCAGCCCTCAAAAGTTCGATTACGACGGGGAACAGCTACAGATTTACCTCCAGGAACCGACGCAGGTAGGAAAACAGTTGCAAATTGTTATTGCTTACTCGGTGACACAGCCCCAGCGGGGTCTTTACTTTATCGCACCGGATTCACATTATCCTCACAAACCCACGCAAGTCTGGACGCAAGGAGAAGATGAAGATTCTCGCTTTTGGTTTCCTTGCTTTGACTATCCGGGGCAATTGGCAACTTCAGAAATTAGAGTGCGAGTGCCAAAGCAGTTTTTAGCGATTTCTAATGGCGAATTAATCGCGATCGAAGAAGTGGGAGAGGATAAAATCTATCATTGGCAGCAACAGCAAGTTCATCCTACTTACTTGATGACTCTTGCCGTGGGTGACTTTGCTGAA
The DNA here is from genome assembly GCA_019359615.1 of Cyanosarcina radialis HA8281-LM2. GTDB lineage: Bacteria > Cyanobacteriota > Cyanobacteriia > Cyanobacteriales > CCAP-1448 > Cyanosarcina > Cyanosarcina radialis. The sequence goes on along the minus strand of JAHHHA010000006.1, from coordinate 245,970 downwards.
ATTAAAGATGAATGGAACGGCAAACCAGTTACTTACTACGTCGAAAAAGATCGAGAAGATGATGCCCTGCGCAGTATGGGCAAAACTCCACGGGCGATCGAGTTTTTCAGTCAAAAATTTGGCTATCCCTATCCCTTTCCCAAATACGCTCAAGTTTGCGTTGACGATTTCATTTTTGGCGGGATGGAGAATACTTCTACTACCTTGCTGACCGATCGATGTTTGCTAGACGAACGAGCGGCTTTAGATAACCGCAATACTGAAAGCTTAGTCGTCCACGAACTCGCTCATCAATGGTTTGGCGATTTAGTAGTCATCAAACACTGGTCCCACGCTTGGATTAAAGAAGGTATGGCCTCTTATTCTGAGGTGTTATGGACAGAGCAAGAATACAGCAAGGATGATGCTGCTTACTATTTGTTAAACGAGGCCCGCAGCTATTTAGCCGAAGATAGTTCTCGCTATCGCCGTCCGATCGTCACCCACATCTATCGGGAAGCTATAGAACTTTACGACAGGCATCTCTACGAAAAGGGAGCCTGCGTCTACCATATGATTCGGGCAGAGTTGGGAGATGAGTTGTTTGAAAAAGCGATTCAGACTTTTGTTCGAGATAACGCTCATAAAACCGTAGAAACTGTAGATTTATTGCGGGCGATCGAAAAGGCTACCGGACGCAATCTGCTATTTTTATTCGATAGCTACGTCTATCGCGGCGGTCATCCCGATTTTAAAGTTGCTTATGCTTGGGATGCCGATAGCAAACTAGCAAAAGTTACCGTTACTCAAACTCAATCTAAAGCTGACAAAAATGGCAAGCAGAACGATTTATTCGATTTGAAAATTGCGATCGGTTTTGGTTATGTAGAGGAGGGAGAGAGGGAGAGCAGAGCAGAGGATAGTTATTCACCAATGAATCTGGTGAATTTAAAGATTTTTACGGTGCGGGTAAGCGAGAAAGAGCAAAGTTTCTACTTCCCACTAGCAGAAAAGCCCAAATTTGTCAGTTTCGATGTTGGGAATAACTATTTAAAAACGGTAGCTCTAGAATACCCAGTTCCCGAATTGAAAGCCCAACTGCAATTCGATCCCGATCCAATTTCTCGAATTTGTGCTGGGCAAGCATTGGCCAAGAAAGGTGGATTAGAAGCAGTCAAAACTTTGTCAGAAGCTTTGAAAAAAGAGCCATTTTGGGGCGTGCGAGTAGAAGTAACCAAACAATTAGCCTCGATTAAACTCGACCAGGTTTTTGATGGTTTAGTTGTCGGTTTGCAAGATGAAAATCCTCGCGTGCGCAGGGCAGCAGTAGAAGCTTTGAGCGAGATCAAAACTCCTGAAAGTTATGCCGCCTTAAAACAAGTAGTCGATCGAGGAGATCCTAGTTACTACGTGGAATCTAGCGCCGCTAGAGTATTGGGTAGCCTAATTTCAGCTAACCTGAGAGATAAAGAAGAAGAGGTTTTGCAAATTCTCGGTCATGTTTTGAGAACTAAAGCAGGTTGGAATGAAGTCGTCCGATCGGGTGCAATTGTTGGGTTGAGCCAGCTTAAAACTTCCCCTGCTGCCTTAGATCTGATTTTGGAATACACTCGCCTCGGCATTCCCCAACCTTTGCGGCTGTCAGCTATTCGCGCTTTAGGAGCAATTTCTACCGGGCAAACTCCCAATAACATCGATTGGATTTTAGAACAATTTAGCGAACTGAGTAAAGAGACTTTCTTTTTAACTCAAGTGGCAGTTGCAGGCGGCTTGGGACAAATGGAGACAGCTAAAGCCATTTCGATTTTGCGATCGCTGGCCGATCGAACTCCCGATGGTAGAGTGCGCCGCATCGCTGAAGAAGCGATTCAAAAAGTGCAAAAAAATGTAGGTGGCGATCGAGCCGTGAAGCAATTACGGGAAGAATTCGATCGACTCAAACAAGAAAATCAAGAACTCAAAAGTCGCTTGGAAAAACTAGAAGCTCAATCTTCATCAGGGGTTAGTGAGTAATACCAACTTTTCCAAATAGCGATCGCTTAAACACCCCAATCGAGCGGATACAAACCTCGACGCACGTGCCGCAAAAAGCTGGAATATTCCCAATCTTTGGGCGCTGCAACTAATTTGTGATGGACTGGATTGAAATGGATGTATTCGACGTGTTTGGTGAAATCGCTCTCGTCTTTAATTTCATGTTCCCAAAATCGCCGTTGCCAAATAGCTTGTTTCCCTTTGCTAATTCTCGATTTATTGGGAAAATGTTTGTGGTGTACGTGCCTCCTTCAACTCGATCGCAGCGATATTTCAAGGGGTCGATAAATATAATTATTTCGTCTATGAATTCTTTGGTTGCTGTTGGGTTTCACTCCGTTCAACCCAACCTACAAGATCTGCGATCGCACTTGGGTTCCAGTTGTTTGTTTGATAAAAAAAGGCGATTTCTGGGCTGACGTGTTCTAAGATTTGACTCCGTACTGTTTTTTCTATGCCTTCGAGGTCGGTCAGCTTACTCTGGTCGGCTTCTTCATATAACAAGGTCGCCAATTCTTGTATGCAGGCTTTGAGCCGTTCTTGTCGCTCTTGGTTCATCGTTGCCACTCCACACTTTTTTGTCTCTCTTATCTTCTCCTCAAATCCGTATATCTTCCCAAAGTGGATGCTCCCGATCTAAAAGGCATAAGCTCATAACTAGCAACTTCAGTTATTACTCTTCACCCTGGCGGTTGCTGTTTCCGCAACAAGTTCGGGGAATCCCCGAAGTTAAACTACTTCCCCGAAGTCGCTACGCCATATGTTCAGGGACTTTCAGCCTGGGCAGACTAATGTTGGCTTCGGGGATGTTCCTGCGAATACTTTAGATACTATCAGAACTTACGCAATTAGTTGTTATCAGCACTATTTAAATGTGTAATTCCTGACCTAAATTTACACCTAAAAACAAAGGAGAAAACCATGTCAATTTCTATCAAGATTCAATCAATCTCACACACTTACACCCAAAAAAGGAAAACTTATACGATCCGCAAGATGCTAGTTTTGGCAAGCTTCCCCCTAGTGGCCTCACCCATTGTGCCTCTGGCAATTTCACCAGCTATGGCACAATCAACTAGTGCCAACAAATTCGGTGGCAATCAGTCCTGGACGCAGAACCCCTACTTTGGTTCAAAGGGAACATTCTTCGCTGATGTCACTGGGAATCGCAGGGCAGATGCCATTGTAGTCAACCATGACCGAGTCACTGTTAGAACAGCAATCCCCTAAAGACGAATATGCCGATAACCCTTTAGTGTAGTTTCTGTTAACTATTCCCTAGGGCATCCCTGCTGTTTTTCCCAGGATTCGATCGTTGGTGACGGCGATCGAATCCTGGTTGGGTTGAGCTTGCGAAACCCAACCTACGTCAAACTAGAGGCTCAATCTTCATTAGGGGTATAGGGCATGAAGACTTGTGGGCGTGTTTTTTCTCTCCCTCTCTCCCTCTCTCTCTCCCTCTCGCAACGAGGCTCAGTCGTTGATTTTGCCATCTGGCATCGTTGCACCGCTAAACTCAGCCCCAATTAAATTGGCGGTACTGAGTTCGGCTCTGATCAGGTTGGCATTATTTAAATTAGCGTCGGCTAGATCGGCTTTAGCGAGGTAAGCATCCACTAAGTCGGCATGACTCAAATCGGCTTCGCTAAGATTGGCTCGACTGAGGTTAGCCCGATTGAGTCTCGCGCCGCTCAACTTAGCCCTACTCAAACTAGCCATACTCAAATTAGCATCGGGTAAGATCGCCGCCCGCATATTAACATCTGTCATATCAGCACTCATAAGCAAGGCCCGCTCTAATCTGGCATTAGTCAGGTTAGCGCCACTCAAACTGACTTCATTCATATTGGCATCGCTCATGTATGCCCCTCTAAGATTGGCATCAGTGAGGTATGCACCATTTAAGTTTGCGCCTCTCAGGTTGACATCGGTGAGGAAAGCACCGCTCAGATCGGCTCTAGATAAATCTGCGCCAGCTAGATTAGCTCCTCGCAGATCGACTTTACGCAGTTTGGCACCCCGCAGGCTAGAACTGTAAACTCTCTTCTCTTCCCGCAAGTTCGCACCGCGCATACAAGCACCTGTTAAGTTGGCCCCGCTGAGATTGGTACCGCGCAAGTCGGCATCCATCAAATTAGCATCCATCAAGTTAACTAAAGTCAAGTCGGCACCTCTCAAATCTGCGCCTTGGAGTACCGCACCGTGTAAATCTGCATCCCGCAGCTTGACTCCCCGCAAATCTGCTTGACTCAAATAGGCACCGCTGAGCTTGGTGACAATTAAGTTAGCTTTATAAAGCTTTGCCCGATTTAGGTAGGCAAAAATCATGGTGGTTCCGTGCAGATTCGCTTGAGTTAGATCGATCCCCATCAGATCTGCACCATAAAGGTTGAGTCCGCAGAGATTAGCATTACTAAAATCTCTTTGGCCAGACCTATAGCGATCGATCAGTTCCTTAGCATCCATAAATTCAAGCTTACCTACCTTTAACCAGAATACAGGACTTAGAGACGCGAGATCTCGCGTTTCTATAGTTGTTCGGTTTTAATATTCCTATTAATCTTCGTCCATTACGATCGTTTGGTCTAGATCTGGTTCTGCGATTATAGTTTCATCTAAATGTTGATAACAAGGTTTGATCGTTTGCAAGATGGCATTTATTGTTTGAGTGTTCTCTTCTGGATCGTCAATACATTGAGCGGCTTCTTTCAACTTCTGCTCGGTTTCAGACAAAGATTCGTAATTATTTATCAATGCTTGAGTTAAATCGTCAAGCTCGTGTAATTTTAAATTCAACCAGTCTTGATTGCTAAAATTAAATGGTCTATATATAGTAGAAAAAATAATTATTTTAGCTCTTAAGGGGTTAGTGTAAGTCATCATTTCCATGCGCACGCCGAACGGATCGTATACGCGATCGATTCTTTTTTTATGGCTTGGAGCAACAGGTAAACTAGGCTTAGGATAAGGATAAAGACGATTAGGTGAAGACGATGAACTCGGTTCGCTCTCTAACAGTTTTGGCTGAGTCAGTTCTCGATCTAAATCGTATAGTTGCTTCATGCCGCCAAAAATTGTTTTGGCAACCACTAAATATTCCCCCTGTTTATTAATTCGATTAAGGATTTTATATAACGATATTTTTAGTTCTTCTGGCGTAGGATTTTTTCTTTTTAATTCTTTCAATAATGAGGCTACTGGAAAACTATTAAGCTTGTTTGGATCGTTTTCCCAAACACCTTTGCAAGCACAAATCAGCATTTTTCTGATTCGAGTTGTTTGTTCGTGCCTTTCTAGGTTATTAACTACTTGTTGTAATACTAATGAATATTCCATTTTTCATACTCTATTAAATCCGCTAATTAAATAGAAGTTCAGAAGTTCAAGCTTCGGCTACGCTCAGCTTGAAGGAGTTCAGAAGTTCAGAATTTTAAGAAGTAAGAAGTGTAGAAGTTTAGAATGGCTTCTTTTGTCTCTCTTGTCTCCCTCTTCACTCTCTTCGCCCTCTCGCCCTCTTCGCTCTCTCCACTCTCGTCTCCTTAACTACCATAGCTAAGGTTGGCAGATGATTCCACTGTTGTTGGGAAATCTGCAAACGATCGCAGAACCTCGATCGCCTACTGTAATAAAAGTACCCCCGTTTGGCACAAACCCACTACAAAGCCTAGTATTCCCCCTAAGTTGACAATTGCTTGCAGTTCGCTCTTGACAATTCCCTGAATGCCAGCTTCGAGATTTTCTGGGGAGGTGGCTTTGACGCGATCGATAATTACTCGATCGATCGAGAGAATCGGGATCGCCTGGGCGACGATTTTTTCTAAATCGCGCTCTAGGTAGCGATCTAGCACCAAAGCTAATTCCTGACTGATGGTTTCTAACGAACTCGTAACAGCTACAGAATTGCGCAACCGACTGACGATTAACTGGGCTAGGTTCTCCCAGTCTACAGAGTCGCTGAGCGTCTCTAATAATTCGGTTCCTCGTTCTCGAACGTAGTTGCGTACTGTGTCGCGCATGGTTTTGCGCAATTGCCGCACGGTAGATACTGGCAAGTTTTGCAGCGACAGGTTTTGCAGCCATTCTTGCAAGCGCTCTTGCAGCCCTAGTTCTAACATCAAATCTGCTATAGTCCGATCGGCGGCTTCCCTCTCATCAAGGCAAAACGTCCGCAAGCGCGTCAGGGCGTTACGCAAACCCAGGAAATTGGCTACTACCCAATAAGTCCCGCTGGCTTTTTCTCGAAAGCTTTCATCGATCGTTTGAATGTTGCGATCTGTCAGGAAGTCGGCGATCGTCTGACGGACGACGTTAGGAGGCAACAATACCTGTAAAATCCATTCAGCCAGATTTTTGGCTTGCTCTTCGCTCAATTGGAATTCTAGTAAAACTCGATCGAAAATTTGGTTGAGTTGCACTTCTAAGAAGTCTTCGCGGCGGGCTAAAACTTGCAGCAAGCGCCCTAGAGATTGGCTCAAGAAGTCTCGGAGAATATTGGCGAGGATCTTAGCCGTTTTTTGTTCTTTATCGGCTTGGATTTGCTCTAAAGCCAGCCGCAGCAGCCAGAGAATTGCTCCTTGAACGCGATCGATCTCTAGCAAGCGCCGCGCTAGGTTCTGTAGCTCTTCGGGGGTGAGCAAGGAACCCATGATCGTATCGGAAACCCTTTTCGCCAGGCGCTCCTGGTTGCGAGGAATCAAGCCAGGGGTAAAGGGAAGTTGGCGTTTGCCCAGATAAAGGGGGCGATAGGGACGAAACAGCATTTTGATGGCTATATCGTTGGTGAAATAGCCAATAACCGCTCCCAAGACGGGAGGACTGATGTATAGCCAGATTTGAGGGAGAGCCAAGTTGGGAAGAGAGGGGAAGAGGGGAGAGAAGTCCCATGTAGAACTTACCCAACTTCAGCATAGGCGAAGTAGCCCGTTAAAACCAAATGCGATCGAGTCCAAGCAATTTGCTGATGCGATCGGCTTAAGTGGAAATTAGTCCGAAAAACTTAATTTCTTTTTCGTTGACTTAGGGCAAGGCTTGTACCAATTCAGATTTCAGATTTTATTCTTAAAAAATAATCATAATTCTTGATATTTAATACCAAATTTAAAACAATTCAATCGTGATTTTAATCTGAAAACAATGTTTTATTAAGTCATTCTTAACTAAGAATCGTAAACATTTTAGATATTCTAATTAGAGTGAAGAAATAACATCGACTTAAAAACTTAGAGAATAAGCAGATAGATGTAGAGACTGAGCAATGCTATATGTCTACTGGAAACCATGCAGGTTATGAAATATTGTAGTTTTTCCGCAAACTGACATCCTGAAATTTTTATTTAGCAAGAGGTCTAATGTCTCGTTTCTACGATTTAGTGGTTCAAGGTGGCCCGGTCATGTGGCCGATGCTGGCGCTGTCAGTCAGTACCATTGCCTGTGGTTTAGAAAGAGGAATATTTTGGTTCCAGCTATTAAGTCAAGAGCATCGAATCGTTCGTGATGTCTTACAGGCAGCCAATCGGGATCTAGAAAAAGCCGCTGCGATCGCCGAACGAGCAGAACATTTAGCAATCGGGCGATTTTTGTTAGCTCCCTTAAAGCTAAAAAAGCCGACTCCTGAAACCTTTCGTCTGGCAATGGAGGCAGCAGGAGATAAAGAATTTATTCAAATGCGAAAAGGCGACAAACTCCTAGAATCTGTGGTCGCTCTTGCTCCATTATTAGGATTGCTGGGAACAGTAACCGGACTGATTATCACCTTTGACAACCTGAAAATTGGTGGTAGCGGCACGACGGCCGATACTACTAAGGCAGCGGCCGGTATTGGTGAGGCTTTAATTACTACAGCAGGCGGAATGATTGTAGCGATTGTTGCCCTAGTAATTTTCCGAATTATGGTCACATTACAAGCTCGACAAATAGACTACTTTTCAGAAGTCGGCACCGAACTAGAACTAATTTATCGCAAAATCTGGTACGAGCCAAACCAGTTAGCAGATAACAACGATTGGCTACCAAATATTAGCGATCGCTTACCAATAAGCAGTGAGAAATAACTCAAGAACCTTATGCGGTTTAAGAATAAATATAAGGACTCGCACATTACGGAATTAAATCTAGTACCGTTGATGGACGTGCTGATGACGGTACTGACATTTTTTATCATAGTTTCTATGACTCTAACCAATCAGCAAGGAAGCTTAGATATTGAATTACCCCCCACGCAATCGGCAGCAGGAGCTACCAAAGAAAACGTGCCAGATCCATTATTTATTGGCATCAACAAAGATGGCGAAATCCTAATTTTGAACCAGAGAGTAACTAAAGAAAAAATGGCTCAAGAAATTCAATTATATTTAACTGCCAAGCCAGAGGGAGCAGTAATCTTAAAAGCCGATCGCAAATTGTCTTACGAAAAAGTGATTGAAATTTTAGGAGAGATGAAAGAAATTGGAGGCGATCGCGTTTCTTTAGCGATCGACCAAAAATGAACTCAGGAGTTCAGGAGTATGCGCCGAGCGCAGGCTGCGCCAACAGAAGTTTAGAAGTTTAGGAGTCAGAATTTAAACTCGCCCTCTCACCTTCTCACCTCTGATTGGGATCGCGTTGCCAGGTGACAATAATAGTTCCTTTACTTAGTCCCGCAGTTTTAACTAAATTAACATAACTAATTGTTTGCCCTGCTTTCGTCAACTCATATAGATTTCCGCCACCATATTGTCCTTTATTAGCGATTTCTATCCCGTCACTTTTAACCCCTGGCTCGATACTATCGGCGTATACTTCATCTGGACTTTTTCGTTCGATCCATACCATTTTCACAATTCCTGGTAGCCTAATCGGTTGACTGTCGGGATCGTCGATTTTAACTACGCTTTCCTGAGTAAAAAATGCTTCTGGCTGCTCGAACAAATTGCCATCTACTAATTCATCTTCCACCCCTTGAACGTTGGCAAACATATTCTGGGCTGCCGCATTATTAACGCTGGGAGACGGCGTTGGAGTTGTTGTAGGAGGTGGGGTTGGTGTAGGTATTGGTGTTGGAGTGGGAATTGGTGTTGGAGTAGGTATTGGCGTTGGAGTTGGTACTGAAGACGAGGCTGGCGGTACAGTCGGAGTGGGGATCGGTGTTGGTATTGGTGTTGGCGTGGGAGTGGGAATTGCTTTTGGAATAGGAGTTGGGATTGGTGTTGGCTTTGGTGTTGGTGGAGGGATGAAGATAGTAGGCGGGGAATTAGGTAAAGTAGGAATCGATCGCCTAATTGGTTTGGGTGCAGGCGGCGTAGATGGCTTAGCCGGAGGTGGAGAAGAACTAGCTAGCAACTGCGAGAGTTTAACCGTTTTCGGTTTTTCTGTTTTCTTTTCTGGAGTTTCAGGTTTTTCGGGTTTTTCACCTTCAGATGGCATGGGAATCGCGAGTATTAGTCCGTGCAATCCCAAAGAAATTAGCACCGTCAGCCAATAATGATTCATGTCAGTTATCCAAAACGTCCGTTGACATAATCCTGAGTTTTTCTATGCGTCGGATCGCTGAAGATAGTTTGAGTTCGATCGAACTCAATTATTTCGCCTAGATACATAAAAGCCGTGCGATCGGAAATTCTAGCTGCTTGCTGCATACTGTGAGTCACAATTAAAATTGTTACTTTCTCTTTCAATTGAGTGATTAATTCTTCAATACTGGCGGTAGCAATTGGATCGAGGGCCGATGTTGGTTCGTCAAACAAAATCATTTCGGGATTGGTAGCTAGGGCGCGAGCAATACACAATCGCTGTTGTTGCCCTCCTGAAAGGTTAAAAGCTAAGTCATACAAGCGATCTTTAACTTCATCCCACAAAGCCGCATTACGCAATGCTTGCTCTACTGTTTCATCGATCGCGCTACGCTGAGATTGCCCTCGCACTCGCAACCCATAGGCAACATTTTCATAAATCGATTTGGGAAAAGGATTGGGCTTTTGGAACACCATACCAATCCGCATTCGCACTTCAATCGGATCGATCCAAGGCGCTAAGATATTAATTTTATCTAACTCGATCTCTCCGGTATAACGATTGCCTGGATAAAGGTCGTGCATCCGGTTGAAGCATCGCAACAAGGTAGTTTTGCCACAGCCAGAAGGACCGATTAGGGCTGTTACCTGATGGCTGAATACCGATAAGTTAATATCTTTAAGCACGCGAACCGAACCGTAGTAAAAGTTCAGGTTTTTTACTTCGCATTTAAATTTAGACGCTTGAGAGGGGTGATTTTCTACCATTTAATTCTTCGGCGCAATCGATAGCGGATAAAAATAGCGATCGCATTCATCGCTAGAGTCATAAAAACTAAGACAACACCAGCAGCCGCAGCATTACTTTGAAATTCTGGATCGGGGCGAGAAACCCAATTAAACATCTGAATTGGCATCACCGTAAATTCGGCTTGCAACCAGTTAAAAGAAATGTAAGGAAACTCGCTTTTAAAAGGTGAATCTGGTAAAAAAGCGATGAAAGTTAAAGCGCCAATTGTAATCAAAGGTGCGGTTTCTCCCACCGCCCTGGCTAAACCAATAATTATTCCCGTGAGAATGCTGCCAATGGAATAGGGCAAAATGTGATCCCAAATTGTTTGCCATTTACTTGCTCCCAAAGCACAAGCGGCTTCCCGAATACTATTAGGAATAGCGCGAATGGCTTCGCGGGTAGTAACAATTACGATCGGTAAAACTAAGAGTGATAAAGTTAATCCAGCAGTCAGAATGCTTCTGCCCAGTTTTAGTTGCTCGACAAACAATCCTAATGCTAATAGTCCGTAGATAATTGAAGGAATTCCTGCTAAGTTAGTGACGTTGATTTCAATGATGTCACCCAGCCAATTTTTTTTGGCATATTCTTCTAGATAAATCCCCGAAGCAATGCCAATGGGAATAGCTGCGATCGCCGTTACTAAGATTACCAAACAAGTTCCTACCCAAGCTGAGAGAATACCTGCTTCTTCATATTTACGGCTGGGAAATGACGTAAAAAATTGCCATGACAATCGCGGTAAGCCATCAATTGTCATATCGATGAGTAATGCCAGCAAGGTAATGATTCCTACCAATAAAGATAAGATCCCGAAAACAATAAATATTTTCTCCCAAAACCTATTGCGAGCGATTAATCGATGAAGCTGATGTAAATTATCTATTGTCATAAGCACCCAAGCAGAGAAGTTTTAATAAAAACCACAGATGAACACAGATAAAATTGATAAGTTATGAGTTTCTTCTAAATATCTAATAGACATCTCTAACAATTATTGTGGGGTAGGCATCCTGCCTGCCCTCGCTCTTAATTTTTAGAGATCTAATAAACTTCCCGATAGCGTTTGGTGAGAAAATGACCCAAAATATTGAAAACCAGCGTCATCAACACTAAAACCAAACCAGCAGCAAAAATTGTTTGATATTCCAAGCTGCCATGAGGTAAATCTCCTTGAGTGACCCCGACGATGTAGGCAGTAATGGTGGCGGCTTCTTCCATTGGGTTCCAAGTAAGAATCGGTTGTAAGCCAGCAGCAATAGCGACAATCATTGTCTCCCCAACTGCGCGAGAAATCCCCAAAATATAAGCCGCAGAAATCCCCGAAATTGCCGCCGGAAAAACTACTCGCAACGCCGTCTGCAAGCGGGTTGCTCCCATGGCATACGAACCTTCTCGCAGATGCACTGGAACCGCCCGCATAGCATCTTCGCTAATAGAACTGACGTAGGGAATAATCATAATTCCCATTACTAAACCCGCACTTAACATATTAGAACCAGGTAAATCTGGGAGTGGTATCTGCAACAGAGGAGTAACAAATAAGTAAGCAAAATAACCGTAAACTACCGTAGGGATTCCTGCTAAGATTTCTAAACAAGGTTTGGCAATTTCTCGCAATTTTGGAGAAGCAAATTCGCTTAAATAAATTGCCGCTATGGTTCCCAAAGGAATGGCCAATGATAAAGCTACTACAGTCGTTACCAAAGTACCTGAAACCAGCGGCACTACTCCATAACGCGGATTTTCAAATAAGGGCGACCATTCTGTATCTGTGAGAAATTTGATTATGGATACTTGTTGAAAAAAACTGAAAGACTCATAAATTAAGATGCCAAGAATACCTATAGTTGTAGCGATCGAAGAAATTGCTGCCCCCAATAGCAACAACTCCACTATCCGCTCTCGTAAATTACGGATTATTCTAGGGGCTAGATGAATTGTTGGTGAAAGCTTTAAATATTTTTCTGACATATTACATATAAATTATCTGTAGGGGCGCAATGCATTCATTGGTGTCAACTTAGGGCTAGAGCCATTGCTATATCTCGATCTTTAGCGCCAACCGCCAGAGGTTTTCAACCTCTGGCTAATAGCACTAGTCCACTGAAGTGGACTAGTTTACTGGAAGTGAGTCCTTTTTAGAGGACTTTAACTTTGAGACAGGGGTTTTGAACCCCTGTCGGGGCGAAGCTCTAAACCGTTAAGTTGACGCGTATGACTGCATTGCGCCCCTACCAAAGATGCGTTGCTAGAAAACTGCTAAGATCGAGCAAATTCTAAAGTTTTGCTTCGCGACTGAGAAGGTCTTCAATTCTCAGTCCTACTGCTGCTTCGCCCCCAAAGACAGTACCTACTTTAAGATCTTTAAAGTGTTTGCTTGCCAGTTCGTAGGCTTTAGCTGGTAGGGGAACATACTTGACTTCTGCTACATATTTGGGAGCGTTGTTGAGGTAATAATTGACAAACTCTTTTACCTCTCCCCGTTCGGCAGCTTTGGCATTTACGTAGATAAAAATTGGGCGAGATAGAGGTTGGTAACTGCCATCTTCTACTGTCTCTTTAGAGGGCAGAACTGGCCCCTTACCAGAGTCTATGGCTACGGCTTTTAATCTGCTCTTATTGGCTTCGTAATAAGCATAGCCAAAATAGCCTAAACCACCTCGATTTCGACTGACACCCTGTACCAAAACGTTGTCATCTTCGCTACCAGTGTAGTCGGTGCGGCTCGATTTGGCTTTACCAACAATTGCTTCAGTAAAATATTCAAAAGTCCCAGAATCAGCCCCCGGACCGTACAGCTTTAAAGCCGTGTCGGGCCAATCGGAATTAATTTGATTCCAGTTTTTGATTTTGTCCTGGGCTGTTGGTTCCCATATAGCTTTTAGTTGCTCTACGGTCATACTTTTTGCCCAGTCATTGCGGCTGTTAACCACAACTGTTAAGGCATCATAAGCGATCGGTAATTCTACATATTGAATGCCAGCAGCTTTACAAGCCTCCATTTCTTTAGCCTTAATCGGTCTAGAGGCATTGGCAACATCGATCTCACCAGCGCAGAACTTTTTCAGGCCGCCACCAGTACCGGAAATTCCAACTGTAACTCTAATTTGACCATTTTTCTGCTTCTGAAACTCTTCGGCTACGGCTTCAGTAATCGGAAAGACAGTGCTAGAACCATCAATTTTAATCGTAGCTGGACTTTGCGATCGCACCGCCGTTACAGAAATACTAATAGTAGCAGCAGTGACAGCAATCGCCGCGATCGCTGTCAAATTTCGGCGCTGAAATTTCATGCTTCCCAGCATTATAACTATCCCCTCAATGTTTGACTAAAACAAGCCAAAGGATAGTTTAATCCTGGAAAATTAAGGATTTATAATCAAAAATTATCCGCTGGTTAAAATTTGACTTTTTAAAGTTAAGAATTAAATTTGCATATTCCCACTTGTTTGTTTGGGAACAACCTTTCTAGACAGCATTGAGATGATAAGCTTCAAAATTATGACTGATGAGAAGTTTTAATTCTGCATCTGGTTCGCAGGCTTGCCACATCTCGGATAATCGCTCGTCCCAAGGATCGACCACAACTCGTGGATCTGCTTCATAGCCATGAAATTGTTGCAGGACAATTGCCCAAACCTCACCCGCTGAATCACCGATCGACTTTGGCGAATCAAACCCTAAAGACTCAGCCAGCTTCAACACCTCAAAGGCTGATTCTCCGAGTTGGCTGAGGCATAACGCTACCCGAAATTCTCCTGGCTGCGATCGCAGAGGTTCAAATAGGTGTTTCATGGCTGCGAATCTCCAACTGGTTCGATCCGAATAGTACAAACACATTCTATCTCCAACGGTTCTTGATATAATCGGTGGCTTCTCTGACACCGAGCGATCGCGTAGAGTTACCTGCACGAATGTAAAAATACTCTTCTTGTCCATCTTTAATATATACAGGTCGCGGAGATGGCTTGATAGTGACTCGACACACATCTTTGCCTTCTATTTGACCGAAGCTAATCTGAATCGAAGTGCCGCAATCTCGACCGCAAGCATTTAGCAAGCTGGTCATCAAGTTATTTTCGTAAACATCGCGGTTCTTGCAATTATCAAACTTTTTGTTGTAGTCGTACTCAATGCCAACAACTGTGCGATCGTCGTCGATACCAATCAGTAATGTTCCTCCTTTTTCGACATTTAAAAAGGCGGCAACGGTTTCAGGAATGCGTTTGTTGAATTTCTCCTTTTTGTTATGCGGAATATCCCACCAAGCAGAAGCTTTGAAGTCGAGTTCGGCGCTTTCGCCTTGCTGTATTAATGCGGTAAGTTCTGCGTCTGTTGGTTGGGGTACAAGGGCGCGATAAGCTTCTAATGCTGCCTGTTTGACTGTTTCAGAAACTAGAGGAAAGGTTGTGAGGATGTAGGTAAATTCTTCTTCGGTTAAGCCGTAGAGATGCGCTACCATGCCGTCGAGTTCTGCTCGCAGTTGGGCGCGTTCTGTTTCGTCGGTAACGCCACATTGTAGAGACGTTAAATTTAATGTCTCTACAGCTAATTCGTCAAATTCTGGAGTGGTGCAGATTAGTTTGGCGGTGCGTTGGACGATTTCGTTGAAGAAGCGATCGCCCTCCATTAATCGCGGTATTGGTAGTTGGTAGACATAAAAAAAGTTGATGTTGGCCGAAACTCGAAACCGAAGTGCATAATCGAGTACAAAACTATTCCAAATAGATATTAAATATAAACAATGATGGTTCTTTATTGGGTTACTAATTTCTTCTGAGTAGCGCAACACTGATTGAAAATTTTCTGCATGAAAGCTCTGCGGAATAACTGTTGCTACCATAGTCCGGGAGTTGGTTGAGCTTGCTATTTTACGAAATCCAGCCCTGTAAGTCTGATAGTCTAAAGTCCGTCCTTCATCTTTCTTTTTTCCTATTAAAGCTGTTCTTCCCTCTGATTCTTCTATCCAATAACGAGGTTCACAAAGTTTATGAGTAAATTGCTCGATCATCTTACCTTCATAAAGAGGTAATCTCCCTTTACCAGGCTGTTGCTTGAACAAATGACTGTCATTGGTCATGTGAAATTCCGCAGTTAATCGCAAATTCCACTTCCCATCTATCTTTTCTCCTAACAATGGAAACTTAAGCATTTTCTCCACAATGCGTACATCTATCTCATTTTTAAACTCTGTTATTGAAAGAGAATCAGGAGACAAACGGCGAACAAGCGGTACAGAAATCTCAACCTGCTCATCTTTATTATGGAGAAACATATCTAACCTATTTACTCTAATCGCTTCTCGCGGATTAATCCGAAAAGCTGCCATAAATGAGTCAGTTACTCCTCCTTTTTCAAAAGTCATTAGAGAAAACTTAAAGCGATGATCTACACCTTCAAAAATAAATCTTTCGTTTGATATTCCGAAGAGCGAATTAATCTCAGTTTGAGAAAATAACATTTCTCGTAACTGCTTTGTACCGAGATCGGTATAAATACCAGAAGGTACAATAATCCCACACTCCCCACCAGCACGTAAGAGATTAAAGCATTGTTCTAGAAACAGCTTGTAGAGGTTAATATCAGTGCCAGCTTTTTTACCATTGACGATCGAAATTTGATTTTTATACTGTTCTGCTGAACGATAATAAGCACTAACATGAGGAAATTCACTCAGATACTCTAGCCAAGTAGCAGCAATCTGAGAGTCTTTTAAGAGTTTTTCTTGTTCTTTCTCAAAAGCTTTGATATCCATCTTACTCTTTCTAACTAACTCATTGTGCTGAAGAAAAAATTCTCTGGCATAAGGCTTGAAAATTTCCCAAGGTGGATTAGTGATAATTGCATCAAACCCGCCGCGTTCTAAAACCTTATCGAAGTGATATCCCCAGTGAAACGGCTTCAACACCGCAATATCATCAACATTTAAGAGACGCTTCTTAGATTTACCAGTTAACTGAACTTCCTCATATTTAATCCCTAAACGCTTACTAAACTCATCTAAGAGTAAGAAATTCAATTTCTCTTGAGATTCGCGGTTGAGGTTCTCGATGTGGCTGCGTAGCATCAGCAACCGAGACTCTTGAGACGTTCCGTGTTGTTCGTCAGGCAAAAAGGCGTGTTTTTTATACTGCTCAATAGATTGATTCTTATCGGCTAAAATTGCTTTGTAGTTAGCTGCTGCTAAAGGCTGTAACAAGTTGCCTTGCAAATTCTCTGAATCGCCTATAATATCAAAGCCCGTTTCATCAACTCGAATCAAACCAATTAGCGAATTACCCGCCATAATGTTAAAGTCAATATTTGGTAGCGGTTCTAATTCATCGACATCATGAGCCGAAGAAACCAACGCTAAAAATAGACGTAATTTGGCAATTTCCGTCGCTTCCTCCATGATGTCTACACCGTAGAGGTTATCGGTAATAATCCGCTTTTTAATGTAATAGTTTAGAGAAGGATGTTCTACTCTAATTTTTTGTAGTTTATCTCTGAGGTAGTGGTCTGTAATTCTAACTTCAATAGTAGCAATTACTGCTGAATAGACATAAATCAGCCTTTGCATCGCCGCGATTAAAAAAGCACCAGAACCGCAAGCAGGATCGAGGAGAGAAAGATGAGGTAAAATCTCATCTAACAAGCGACGACAAAGATTAGCATCCAGCCTAGTTAAGAGTTCGGTAATGCTTTCAAACTTCAAGTCCGCGCAGGCGGACTTCGATTGTGTAGCCGCGAATTCATTCGCCGAAGTCAAAAATAGTTTGTTGATGCGATCGAGGATGAGTTTGTCGATCGTCCTCTCGCAGAGATATTCTGTAATCTCTGGACGGGTATAATACGCTCCAAAAGCCTTTTGGTTAATATATTTCTCAAAAATGTAACCTAAAACAGCAGGATTGAGTTCGTTCTCTTTTCCTCCTGGCGTGTCATCCAAATTCCAAGAGAAACCAGCAAATAGCTTGAAGATATTTTCAAAAGCTGCATCGGGAATCGTAATTTGAGGATATTCTTGCTCGATTCTGTGTTTTAAAAATAATCCCCCATTCAAATATTTAACATCACCAATTAGCGTCTTGGTGTTATTCGATCGCAGATATTCTGGTTTGCCAAAGCCTTCAAAGAACAATGCTGGCAAAAACTCGCTATAAAATAAGTTAGTTCCCCGTTGCTGACTCTCTTTTAACTTCTCTTGTAAATACAAACTTTTCTCGTTATCTATAAAGCCTTTACGTTGCAGAAAATATACGAACATTAGACGATTGAGAATGACAGAAGCATACCATCGCCTGTCTGCTTCATTAGCAATTCCTTGAATGCCAACTTGCGAGTCGAGTAAAGCTGTATGCTGTAACTTATACTCTTCAAAAAACCTCTTAGTGACGCGCTCGACATCAAAACCGCGTTGCAAGCGATCGGCAATATCAATTACAGATATGGTTTCTAATTCTTCTAAATCTACTTGTAACGCACTAATTTTACTTAACAGCAAATCGCACGGTTCTTGCTTCACGTAAGCGTGGTCGCGGGGATAAATTTTCGTACCTTCTTGCTTTACCCAATACCATAAAGAGCGAGTGCGATCGCCATCGATAAAAATTAGGAGATTTTCCCGCACTAACTCAGCTATTTTAGTATAAATCGACTTTCTCGCTGTCGCATTAGGAATTTGACCGTCAGCCGACGTAATTTCAAACACCACCACTCCCGACAACTGGGCGATCGCTTGACTAGAGTAAGTCGCATTATCGAGGGCGATCGTTATCGCTTTTTCTGTAGAGGGAAATGACCACCCTAATTGCTGGACGAATAAGTCATTAAATTTAAAATCTTGGAGAAATTTGCGACTTTGCTGAAAATTAATGGTCATTTAAAGTCCCTCTAATAATTTTGCTATTTGTTCGGGTGCGGGAAGTTCGTTCTGCAATTCTTGAGGTAATTGAGAAACTATTCGATAGGTTGCTATGCCAATAGGTTTATTCGACTCCTTAAGTGCATACTCCACAATGGTTTTATCCTTAGACTTACAAAGAATAATACCCATTGCAGGATTTTCATCATCTAGCCGTACCTTGTCATTTAATACCGCTAAATAGAACTGCATTTTCCCTACATATTCCGGCAAAAAATCACCAGTTTTTAGTTCGATCGCTAGCAAACATTTCAAGCGGCGGTGAAATAACAATAAATCGATAAAATATTCTTTATTGCTAACCTCCAAGCGATACTGACTGCCGACAAAGGCAAAGATTCCACCCATTTCTCGTAAGAATGATTCAATTTTAGCTAAGATGGCTTGCTCTAACTGACGTTCGTTGTATTGATCTCCCAGTTCTAAAAAGTCAAACGTGTACTCATCTTTAACTGCTAACTTAGCCTGAGAGAGAGCTTCTTCTGGTATAGTCGTGTCAAAATTGGTTTGATTTAGCAGAGTTTTTTCATAAGTTTGATTTTCAATTTGATGAATTAAGACATTTTTTGTCCAGCCAAACTTCCGCGTCATACGGATGTAGAATTCTCGCTCTAAATCATCTTTGCACTTCTCCATAATCACCAAATTGTGCGTCCAACTAATTTCTCGCACCATTGGTGCGAGTTTTTCATTATTGATATAAGTTTCATAAAAAAGCTTCATGCGCCAAAGATTGGCGGCAGAAAAACCATGAATACCAGTAAATTCAGCTTGTAAGTCTTGAGAAAGGTTCTTTACTACCGATTTTCCCCAAGTTTCGCCTTGTTGACGAGTGACAATTAACTTACCAATATCCCAATATAAAGCAATCAGTTCTTGGTTAACTGCTTTCAGTGCTTCATACTGAGCAGTAAGAATGCGCTGCTTAACAGCAACTAGCAGTTCGCCATAATTTTCTGTGTTTATTTCGCTCACGATCGCACTCCTAATAAAAAACCTAACATTTACGGGGGGTGTTGGGTTTCACTTCGTACCCTGCGGGAAGGCTACGCCTACAACCCAACCTACGAATATCTAATTTTGGGATAACTTTCTCTGCATTATTTGCTTGGCAAATTCATAATCATCATTGAGTAAATAGCAAAAATGGTAGTAACTTGCTAAATAAAAACTGCAACCAAATTTCTCGTAGCGATCGGCTACAGCTAAAAAACCATATCTGGCATCGTGTATGCTGGTAAAGCAATCTTGATGAAAAGAATCATGCAAGAAAAGTGTTATGGTCTTTTCATTGCTACTTGAGATCGAACGAATTAATTCAATATTGGGATGATGAGAACGGCTGACTGGTAGCAAGATATCAAAACCATTGAAATCGATAAAATCAGCCAAATCCTCTTCGCTCATTTCTGAATAGGAAAATGTTTCTTCTGGTAATTCGAGGAAATGTTGCCACTTCATCCAAAATTCATGCTTGGCATCAAATCCAGGATCGATGTCTAATCGCCAATTATCTTCTTGGCAAAGGTCGTCAATAACTTCTGTTGGTAACTCTGTTATCTTCATAAAAATAATCCCAAAGAACAAATAATTTGCGGTTCTCGTTTTTCAGCTTCTTCGCTAACAATGCACAAGCGATCGTCTGTCCGCAAAGCAACTACTAATTCAGCCAATTGTCGATCGCTAATTCCGCTTCTGAGTTGACGGTTTAAAGTATCGATCGCCGACTGTCTTAAGGGGTAACGGTAAATTTCCTCGATCGCTTTCAAAAGTTCTTCAGAAACAAATATTGTCCCTTTCATTTCTTTAGCATAATTCTTGAGTCGTTCGTAGGTACGAAACCTTGCACCCGAAGGTCTTCCCAATTGACCGCCAGCATTTTTCTCTTCTTCTGCAATCAGTTCCGCACCCTTTTTCACTAACTCGTGGTGCTGTTCGTCTTTCGATCTTGCTGGAGTCGATTCCTCGCACGCCGCCATCCGTAAAACTGCCAATTGAGACTGGGTGACGCTGTTACCCTGACAATCGACCCATGCTAGAGAATCGTTACCTTCATTGGTTTTCATGTAAAGCAGTACGCCTTCTGGTTGCCCTGGTGTGGGAGTATGGGCGCGGGTAGAATAGACTACATTGGGCAGATCTTCAATCGTTTTTTTCAAAGCCGGATTGCTGTCGGTGGCTTTTTTCCAGATTTGAAATGCTTCCGAAGTTAGGTCTACTTCTGTATCTTCATCCCCATCCAAAATCCCAGATTTCTCGTTGTAGAGATCGAGAACTACTTGAGTAGAATCGTCTTCAAAAAATGCTTCATCAGTTCCTACTACTTCGGCATTTTCTTGCAACCTCTGTCGCAGGCGCGATCGCAAGTTAATAATTCTTTCTACCCCTTCAGATGGCAGAAACGAATAACAAATGATTTTTTCTGCTTTTTGTCCGATTCGATCTACTCGTCCGGCTCGTTGAATCAACCGGATTATTGCCCAAGGTAAGTCATAATTGACAATGATGGCACAGTCTTGGAGGTTATGACCTTCACTCAAAACATCAGTGGCAATTAAAACTCGCACTTCTCGATCGGGCGTTACTTTTAATGGGCTACCACTACTAATAGGACTAAATCTAGTTACCAATTCTGTAGGATCTTTCGATTGTCCTGTTACTCCTGCTAACTTGGTAATATTTCTCGCCTGTAAATTGTCAGCCAGGTAGCGAACTGTATCGGCAAATTGAGTAAAAATTAGTACCTTATCGTTAGGGTGAGTTTCAGTTAGCAGTGTAATTAAAGCTGCTAGTTTTTCATCGTCGTGAGAGTGCCAATCTCCAAAATTTTGTAAGATATTAATGAGTGATTTAGCATCTGCTAGCAGGTCGTGTTTCAGCCTTTTAAGATCGAAAAATGTACCAGATAGCCACTTAAATCGTCGTTGATATTTGGTAGTATATTCTTGATAAACAGATTTGGCAGATTGACGGAAATTATTTTCTAGTTTAGACTCCGCCAGCGCCCCTGGGAAAAGGGGGCTTTTAGATTCCTCCAACTCCTCTGATAAAGTGGGGCTTTCAGGCTGTCCTGCCTCATCTTCTATTTCTAGATCGAACAATGTAGAGAAAGAGGAATCTGAATCTTCGTCGTTATTGCGGGAATCTAATAGATCTGCTTCTTGAACGCCAATAGGAATATCTAATCCTTGTTCGATCGCATACAAATAAACAAAGTTCCGCAAAATGTGGCGTTCGATCGACTGAAGAAAGGCAATACCGCTACTTTCTAAACGTTTGAATAAATTAGTGCGGGAAAATCCCATTAACCTGCGTCCGCCCCGAAATAAAGCATTAAGCTGGTGCTGTTCGGTTTCCGTCAAAGGTTGTTTTGGTTTAGGAAGAATGTACGTTCCTAGTCCATAGCGAGGTAGATTAAGTCGGTCGATTACTTCCACTAACGGCTCGGAATATAGTTGCGAGTAATTATCTTTATTGCTAGTTTCAAAATTAAATTTGACTGTTCGAGGAAGACGTTCGGGAAAATAAGAACGACTGCGATCGGGAAACTCTAAATACTTGCGACCTGTTTCATCCGTTTGAGCGTAGTTTTCTTTGATAAATGAGCGAGTTCTCCTTACCATATAGCGTTTCATCAACTCTCGCCAATCGTCGGGACGATCGCTTTTTTCAAACGCCGCTAAGGAACGTACAGAACATTGATGTTTTCTAATAAACTCTAATTCTCCTACCGAACCTCCACCCAATTCATTGAGTAAAGCTTCCGGCCGAAATCCCAAATCTCGATCTTCCGCCACAAATAACCGCAATTGGGCAGAAAGATCCAGATAAGTTTTGTTATAAGGAGTGGCAGATAGTAAGATACATTTACTTTCATTAGCCGCAATATATTCAGCGATCGCCCTGTATCTTTTTCCTTCTCGATTCCGCAAATTGTGGCTTTCATCAATTAAAACGACTCGATATCGCCGCAACTCTGGTAACTGACTTTGAACCTTGCTAATAGGCAAAACTTTGGCATATAGTCGATAGCTGTCTACATATTCCTGCCACATTTTTACCAGATTTTTGGGGCAAATAATCAATGTTTCTAGCAAACAATCCTCTTGTAAAATTTTAGCGACAGCAGTTCCTACTAATGTTTTTCCTAAACCAACTACATCTCCAACCAATACACCACCGCGTTTGGTGACATGACGCGCTGCTAGTTGCACGGCGGCTTTTTGAAACTCAAATAAGTTGTTAAATTCAGCTGGGATGCGAAATTCAGAAAGTCCTGCGATCGCTTCGTGGGATAAATGATAAGCAATCTTCAAGTAAATATGGTAAGGCGGAATTAATTCCTCTCTCGCCCAACTCTCATCAATAATGGCGGCTAATTCTTGGGAGATGTCTATACAACCGTAATCTTGCCAGCGATCGTCGAACCATTTTTGCAGCTTATTACAAGCATCGTGGTCTAAAACATCAACATTCAATTCCCCCTGTTTTGACAGTCCAGGCAAAGTCAGATTGCTACTACCCAAAAAACCAACTATAGGAGTATTAGGATCGTGACGGTGGACGAGATATAACTTAGCGTGTAGGGGATGGCGCAAAAATAATTTAATCGTTACTTTTTCTGCCTTAATCTGTTTGCTTAAACTCCTCAAACCCGCTTCATCTCGATTAGTAGGCGCACCAATAGTAAGCTGCTGTCTAAATTGAGCAGCCATCTGTTTTTTGCAGCGCAAGATAGTGCTATTATCGATGCGTCCATCGCCAGTTCCTAGAGTAAAAGCAGCACGAACTTCATCGCTTGGCAAACTTTGCATCCCCACCAGCAGACGACAACAAGAACTTTTTCCACCTACCAACTGCTCGATTAAATCGTCTATTTTCTGCCAACCTCTAAGGTTGAAATAACCGACACAAAAATCCGCCCGATAAGCAACTTTTAGCGTATCTCGTAAGGTCAGCAGTAAAGGTAGTTCTATATTGTCAAATATGCGAGGCATTTCCGATTCCAAATTTAGATCTGTTATATCATTTTGCCTTTGAGGTGCAACAGATCTTGGGTAGGGGCGCAATCCTTCGACAGAGCTACGGAACAGCTTTGCGCCCCTACACGGAAATATTGCGAATTGCTTTGACTTTATTTGGTAATAACTAGAACTCCCATCATCCCACCAGCTATAGGATAATGTATGGCATTGCTAAAACCAGCTTGACGGGCTAACCGAACTTGCTCTTGCCCTGTAGGAAAGCGATCGAGACTGGGAGCAATATAAGCATATTCCGCGGTTAAGCCAAAGTGTCGGGCAACGGGAACTACAATATTTTCTAGATAGTATTGCTGAAAAGTTCGCGCTAGTCGATCGCCCGGACGATGAAAGTCGAGAATAGCTGCTTTAGAACCTGGTTTGAGGACGCGGTGCAATTCTCCAAGACAGCGGGGAATATCGCTGATGTTACGCAGTCCGTATCCTATGGTGGCAGCATCGAAATAATTGTCATCAAAGGGCAAATTGAGGGCATCGGCTTCTACCCAATCTATAGCTAGAGGTGGGTAAGAGGTTTGGCAACGGCGATGGGCGATGGCCAGTTGTTCTGAGGCAAAATCTGCCCCAAATACTTTCCCTGTAGTTCTTACTTGTCGCGCTAGCAGCATCGCTAAATCCCCGCTACCGCAGCATAAATCCAAACAAATATCTCCAGGTTGGGCATCGCTCCACTTTACTGCCATCTGCTTCCAGATGCGATGCTGGCCTAAGCTCAGCCAATCGTTGAGGCGATCGTATACTGGGGCGATGCGGTTGAATATCTCTCGTACAGGCGATCGCGTGGTTGCAGTCATTTAACCATTAAACCTCTAATAGCATTTGGCATTTGTCTAGACTTGTGGGATAGCCCTCTGGGCTGTCCCTGCTGTTAATGACAGCTTAACTGAATCATGAGCGACTACAAAACTTTTAACCATCCAGAGCGATTTATCGAGGGATGGTACTGGGCGATTCCCTCCAAGCAACTCAAGGTTAGGCAAGTAAAATCCGTCACCCTCTTAGGCAGGGATTTGGCACTCTACCGAGGAGAAGATGGCAAGACTTATGCGATCGATGCCTATTGTCCCCACATGGGCGCTCATTTCGCCGAAGGCAAGGTTGAAGGTAACGCGATTCGCTGCTTCTTCCACAACTGGAAGTTTGATGCTTGCGGCAGTTGCGTCGATGTTCCCTCTTTGGGCAAGCCGCTAGCAGTTGAGGTGCAAACCTGGCCGACAGCAGAAAAATACGGCATGGTTTGGGTTTGGACTGGGGATGCTCCCAAACACCCTCTACCGTTTGTCCCAGAGTTGGAAAATGAGGAGTGCGACGCAGTTTTTGGCTCTCACTTTGTCAAGAATTGCCATCCTAATGTGGTGATGATTAATGCGATCGATGCCCAGCATTTTAATACGGTTCATAACTTGCCGTTAAAAATCGTTTTTGACTATGGAGAAATCAACGAAAATGCGATCGCGTTTAGTAATACTACTCGCGGAGGTGAAAATTCTTTATTTATTAAATTAATTCGTCCGTTTTACAAAAAAGAAGTTACTTACAAAATGTGTTACTGGTACGGCAGTACGGGAACGGTTACTGTCGGCCCCGATTTTTTTCACTTTCACATTATGTTTGCTTTGCGAATGACTGAAGGCGGTAAGACGGAAGGGCAAACAATTTTGATTACCAAAAAGCGATCGCCTTTTGGAGGATGGATTTTTAACCGAGTTGTGCTATGGCTGACTCAAATGGTAGGCAACTACTTTGCAAAGGGGGACACGCAAATTTTTCAGACTATTAAATTTGACTTAAGAACTCCAATTAAAGAAGATCGGGCGATCGTACAATTCATTCAGCACGTCGAGCAAGAAAAATCATTAAATTGGCGTTCTTGGATACCAGTTAAGGCGAGATAGTACAGAGAGATTTTGGTGAAATTTATCCCAGGAGTCTTATGAGATTTATCAAGCTCAAAACAGTCGCGAAATCTGCTAGCAAAATAGTGGCTGGCAGTCTAATTTCTAGTTTGATATTGGGGATACCCCTGCCAGCAACAACTCAAACAGCGACCGGAGGTTCTTCTTTTCCAAAGTATCTGACCAATGTCAATGGGACGTTGTACTTTACTGCCGAACATCCAGCTACTGGGCGGGAGCTATACAAGAGCAATGGCACGGCCGCTGGCACGGTTCTCGTCAAGGATATCTATATTGGTTCCAATAGTTCTTTACCCGATACTTCTTCCCTTGATTTTTCCCCAATCGAGCTAACCAATGTCAAGGGCAAGTTGTACTTTACTGCTAAAAATCCAGCTACTGGATGGGAACTCTACAAGAGTGATGGCACGGCCGCTGGCACTGTCCTTGTCAAGGATATCAATCCTGGCGGTGCTAATTCTTTCCCACGTAATCTCACTAACGTCAATGGGACGTTGTACTTTACTGCCAACCACCCAGCTACTGGTCGGGAGCTATACAAGAGCGATGGCACAAACGCTGGCACTGTATTAGTTAAAGATCTCAATCCTGGCACTGGTTCGTCTAGACCAGATAGCCTAACCCAAAATTCCCCCACCAAAACGATTGCCAATGTCAATGGGACGTTGTACTTCACCGCCTACAAGCCATCCACGGGGACTGAGCTATACAAAAGCGATGGCACGTCTGCTGGCACCATCTTAGTTAAAGATATCAATCGTGGTGCTGCTGGGTCTGGACCACATTATTTTAAGAAAGTTAATGGGAAATTGTACTTTATTGCCTACAACCCTGCAACTGGTTACGAACTATACAAAAGTAATGGCACCGAATTAGGCACTGCTCTCATCAAGGATATTATTCCTTTTACGGATTATCGGTATGGGCCATATTACCTTACCAATATCAACGGCACGTTATACTTTACTACTTCCTACCGAGACGATGGGACAACCGATCTATACAAGACTGATGGTACTGCGGCTGGCACGGTCTTGGTCGAGAAGATAATCGGCTATCCATCCGCTCTGACAAATGTTAATGGGACATTGTTTTTTACTAACGCCACTCCAGCAAGTGGGTTGGAATTGTATAAAACTAATGGCACGGTGACTGGCACAGTCTTAGTTAAGGATATCTGTCCTGGTGCTTGTGATAGTGGGATATACGATCTCACCAATGTCAATGGAACGCTGTACTTTAGTGCTTATAATAGGGCTACCGGATTGGAATTGTACAAAAGTAATGGGACTGCCGCTGGTACGGTCTTAGTCAAGGATATCAATCCTGGTGCTGATGGTTCCAGTCTCTTCGATCTCACTAACGTTAATGGCAAGCTGTACTTTGTTGCTTACAGCAGGGCTACTGGATTAGAGCTATATAAGAGTGATGGAACTGCGGCTGGTACAATTTTAGTCAAGGATATCGTTCCTTAACTAAAGTCTAAGAGCAAGATAGTCTCTCGGTTGCTCTGGTTGGGGTTAGCCGTGGACTCTTCTTGACCTGTCTAAAACTCTTAGCAGAAAGACTGTTCGATCGCTGGCACGGTTTTAGTCCAGAAGTTCGATCCTTTTTAAAATCTGGGGGCACAGGGGCACTCAGTGGCTTCGATTGTAGCTGGCTGGGAGGCTCCTGTTGCCATCGGTTTGGCTCAATTCTATGATGATGCGATCGCCACGCTAAAATCGATCGTATATTCGATCGTCAGTACCGAGCAAAAATGATTGCTACTACCAAAATATTCACCTTGGAAGAGTATCTGGCTTACGATGACGGCACAGATAAGCGCTACGAATTGGTGAATGGAGAATTAGTTGAGATACCGTCAGAAAGCGACTTGAATAATGCGATCGCTATCTTTTTGTTGTTAACATTTAGTCGGTTAACTCCAGGAAGATTGCTGCGTCGGGGAACAGAAGTTTCAGTCAGCGGTTCTCGTGCTACAGTGCGCGTCCCAGATTTGCTCGTGTTGACGGAGGAAGCAGCTACCGCTTTATCTGGATCTGCTCGCAGTATTATTACTAGCGATATGCCGCCACCAGTGTTGGTGGTAGAAGTAGTTTCGCCAGGGAAAGAAAACGAAAATCGAGACTATCGTTACAAGAGATCGCAATATGAAGCACGCGGAATTGCTGAGTATTGGATTGTCGATCCAGAAAGCGATCGAGTAGTAGTTTTGTCTTTGGTAGATGGATTGTACGAGCAAACAATTTATCAGGGGAATGATGCGATCGTTCCCCCAATATTTCCTACCTTAGAATTAACTGCCAAGCAACTTCTACGGGCAGAAGAAGATTGATTGCTTAGGTCGATATTTTGTTGCTTCTTAGCGATCTCGCCATGATTTCAAAACCCAATATTGCTGGATTAGATTTGCCTCATCTCGATGGAGAAGATAAACTCGATCGCGTATTATCTTCAGCTTTGAAAAGTAGAGATATATCTCCCCCTTTTCCCCTCTCTCCCTCTTCCTATTGGGATGCTAGTTACTTCAATCTGCCAAACGTGCGAATCTTCCAAGATGCAACTGAAGAGGAACAAAGTCAAATTTTAGGTTTATGCAGCCAAGGATTGTTAGAAGAAGCTTATTTTATTGAGAAGGCTGGTGTAGGTTACATGGCCAAAATGGTTTTGCTAGCCGAAACCATTGAAGAACGAATGCTCTACGCCCTTTTTAGTGCTGACGAAGCCACTCACTTAGCTCAAATTACTCCCTTTGTATCGATCGAGGAAACCGTTGCGACAGATAATCCTTTCCTGCGATTGCTGGCAGATTTAGTTGAAACCCAAGATAAGATTGTGTTGTTATTCGTATTGCAAATAGTCTTGGAAGGATGGGGACTCAGCCATTATAGAAATCTGGCTCAAGGTTGCTTGAATTCGGATCTAAAAGAGGTATTCACAGGATTTTTGCAAGCTGAAGCCCGCCATCACGCCACTGGAGTTACTTTATTCGATCGCGCGTCGATTTCAGCCCAAAGTAAAGATGCGATCGCTCAAACTTTAGCACTATTTTTGCAGATGATTCAGATGGGTCCGCAAAGCGTTGTTGCAGCTATTGAAAGAGTTAAAGGGCATTTATCGCGATCGCAAAAAGTGAGAATATTTGCCGAGTTAGATACAGAAAATCATAGCGGTACGCGGTTGAATTTGTTGCGATCGCTCATGCGATCTGAAGGAGCTAAAACTATCGTGCAACAGTTAGAAGAACGAAAAGCATTTCAGCCTTTTTCTCCAGACAATTGCGTTTAGAGCGATCGCTCGATCGCTTAGCAAGGCTATATTTGCTGGAGATTTTATTCAGACAAGATGGGTTTGCCCTGCGCCTCTTCGCCATCTTGTTGGCAGACACGAGCGGGTAAGATGGGGCTGCAACAGCGATAATCGGCTAAGTATTGCTCCAAAGCTTGAAATTGAGACAAATTGAGACGGTAGTAGATCCAGCGTCCTTCTTGGCGGGAAGAAACCAAGGCTGCTTCTTTTAGAGTTTTGAGATGAAAAGACAGCTTAGATTGAGTCACCCCTAAAGCCTCGCAAAGTTCGCAGACGCAAAGTTCGCGATCGCTAAGTAGTTCTATTACCCTAATCCTTATAGGATCGGATAGAGCGTGAAAACCAGAAATAATTAAATCTGGAGTGGTAGAGGATAGAGATGGCATTAACAGCTAAAAGTTAATAGTTTTCTGAGAAGGGAGCATTTAATGAAATCACTGCATCGTCCAGACTTATATGCTTGGTCGTCTTTTGACGTTACCAGAAATGTAGACTTCAACAGCTACTTGTGGACTCGTCCCGATGGCAATATTGCGATCGATCCGTTGCCACTATCGCCTCACGACTGGGAACACTTGCAATCTTTAGGCGGTGCTGCTTGGATTATCATCACCAATTCCGATCATATCCGCGCTAGTCAGGGGATATCTCACGTTACGGGTGCCAAGATTGCCGCCCCTCTAAGCGAACGAGACGCTTTGCCGATTCCTAGCCATCGTTGGCTCTCTGATGGGGAAGAATTCGTTCCTGGCTTGAAGGTTTTGGAATTACAAGGTTCTAAAACTCCTGGAGAATTAGCCTTATTGCTAGAGGGAACTACTTTAATTACAGGCGATTTAGTGAGAGCGCATCAAGCTGGCAGTTTAGGGATCTTACCGAACGAAAAGCTCAAAAATCGATCGGAAGCTGTAGCTTCAGTCCGCAGATTGGCTGAAATTAATGGCATAGAAGCCGTACTGGTAGGCGATGGTTGGTCTATTTTCAAAGATGGGGGCAGTCGATTAAAAGAACTTGCAGCTAAACTTTAGAAAAAGAGGTTTAACTAGTTAGAATTCAATCGCACTATCGACAAAACCTGATAGCCTTCACCTTGCTTCATGCACTGTCCATCTGCTTCAAGAGGGCAAGCGAATTCGCTAGGGGAAGGACGACTTCCTGGGACGTAAACAGCCTCAATTTGAACTAGGCGATCGCGAAAAGATCGCAATTTTTCAGATGAAATCTGGGTAGAGGGAAGCAATACTAACCGCTTTCGATCGGAAGAATTAAGAATCAAGAAAAACTCAGCGCCTTGGTAAGCTCTCTCAGACCTGACTGGAGGAATTTCTTCATAGATTAATCTTCCTTGCCAAGTTTGTTTGCTGGGTTTATTAATATTGTCTGAGGTACTTTGGGCATTAGGAGGTTTACAACCACAAGCCTTGGTGCTACTAACAATATAACTTCCCACTAATAGGATACTGGCTGTAGCAGCCACTAACAAAATTTGCTTGCTATTAACTAACATATATAGTTTACTCCAGTTGCCTCGCGTTCCCGTCGTTTTAAAATGAGCTTGTTCGGCGTTCATCTGACGCGCTGGCTTTTTGAGATGCCCAATAGCCAATTAGTTTGTAAACCAGTTTGGCAGCCGTAAACTGCGATACGACTGAATCGACAATCGGTGCTAATTCCATGACATCGCAGCCGATGACCTCATGAGTTTCAAATACTCGCCGCAAGAAAGTAGTGAAGGAGTACCAATTCAATCCGCCTGGTTCTGGCGTACCTACACCTGGAATTATGGTTGGATCGATGCCATCTAGATCGATCGTTAAAAATACTTTTTGGGTGGGAATGCTAGCGATCGCTCGTTCGATCCAATCTGGTTGGGCGGCGATTTCCCTAGCTCGAAATACCGTCAGATTTTTGTCTTTAATCAGATCGGCTTCTTCTTTACAAATTGCCCGAATCCCGATTTGAACTGTGGGCAAACCCATATCGACAACGCGGCGCATGACGCAAGCATGATTGTAAATCGAGCCTTCATATTCGTGGCGCAAATCGCCATGGGCATCGATTTGAACGACCGTAAAAGGTTCGTTGGGGTAGGCTTGGCGGTAGGCCGCTACTACACCAGCGGTAATGCTATGTTCGCCACCTAAAGCAATGGCAAATTTGCCATCATTAATTAATTTAAAAACAGTTTGCTGAGTGACTTGCAGCATTTCTTCAGCCGAAACCGCGCGGCTATTTCTAGTATCAGCGATCGCAGGTTGGCTGTTAATTCCTACATCCAGGCAAACTTCCCAATCTAGCTCTTCATCATAAAATTCGACTTGATGCGATGCCTCTAAAATCGCATCGGGGCCGTGTTGGCAACCTTGACGGTAAGTAGTCGTCGCTTCATAAGGAATTGGCAAGATTACTACTTGTGCTGCTTCGTAATTAGCAGCGACTTCCGAGCCGAGAAATGAGGTTACAGCAGTAAGAGTTGATGGTGTCATGATGAATTTAGGAGTTCAGAAGTTCAGAATGCATAGGGCATGGGGCATGGGGCATGGGGCATAGGGCATAGGGCATAGGGCATAGGTTATTCTCGCCCTCCTCGCCCTCTCGCCCTCACGGCTTCCTCCCCACAATAGTGCGATGGCGAGGATCGCTAGCCACTGTAGTTTGATACTCGAAACCTACCTCCTGCAAGCAAGCTTCTACATTAAAAGTATAATAATCATCGCTCCAAGGCTCGGTACTCTTCATCAGCACGAACAGCGCAGGGGGCAGATTTTGAATTACTGGAGAGGCAGGATTATTATCGACGATCGCTATTACTCCACCCGGACGCAGAATTCTGAGCGCTTCTTGGAAGATGCTTTTAGTCGCAGGGCGAGGTAACTCGTGGATCGAGAACTGTAAGGTGACGATATCAAAAGAATTATTTTCTAAACCCGTATCTTCGGCTTGGGCGTGTATCCAGCGGCTAATTTCGCCGAGGCGATCGCATATCTTGGCTACAGCTAGCATATAAGGAGATAAGTCTAAACCTACCGTCTGCACCGGACTATCTTGCCTTTGGCTGTAGTAGCGATGTAAAGCTACCGTCGAGATGCCAACCGAGCAACCCAAGTCGAGAACGTCGCTAACCACAGGTGGGCTGTATTTTCCCAGGATTTGATGAAAACTGCTCCGCAGGCGTTCTTGGGCGGCTTCTGAAGTCAGATTTTCCTGCGGCCAAACTCTCAAAGCCATCGAGTAAGTGGCCGATCCGGCTTCAAAAGCTGCTTCCCAGCAGAGATTGCCTCGATCGTAAGCGTGAAATGGCACTTGATAGTAGTCGGGGTAGACGACTTGGGGGTTAGTAATTTGGTCTAATAGCTCTTTTGCCCCCGATCTTTCTAAATCTTGGTAGTTTTGCCGCCAAGGAATTCCCTTTTTTTCTGCCGTGCGAATTAGCACCTGTCTGGCTTGATGCTTCATCACTTTGTAAATCGGCTTAGTTTGAATCAGCAAATTAACGCTGCGGGAGAGCCAATCTTCACCCGCCCAATCTGGTTTGAGCTTTTCTGGCATGGTTTGCGATTAAGGATTAGATAGCGGTGATGGAGAAACGATCGATGGCGAGTTACCAGTGCCGTCAGTAGTTATCGAATTGGGGTTTGGCTGCGACTGGCGTTTTACCTGGATCAATCGATTCAGCAAGGCAGGAGGATAAACTTTAGCTATATCTTTGTAAGGAGCGATCGCCCCGCCAGGACTAATTACATAAATCGTATCGCCTTCCTTAAAATGGTCTACGACTACACCCGCTTGCGATGCTAAGTCGAACCACCTCGGAAATTGGGTATCGACAGGGCCTCTCAGGCTTAAGGTTCCTTGAGAGTTAACATAGTAGGCTTTCCCTACATACCCGGTAGTTTCGTAGAAAATCTGGTGGATGTGTCGATCGAGCTTGACTTCATCCCTAATTTTCGGTCGGTAGTATGCCTTAATTTGGTCTTCAAAACCGAGTTTTTCCAGACGAGCGTGCAACGCCTGTTTATCACCTGATACATAAGCTTCTAGCGTAGGTATATCTACTAAGCCCTTGAAAATTAAAGATAGAGGTATACCCTTGATGACGATCGAATCTTGAAACAGCAGCACACCACCAACTAGAACTAAAAGTAACGATGAAGCAAAAATTAACTTGTTGGGATAACGAGAGCGTTTTCGAGCTAACGTTCTCGGAGGGGTGTCAATAACTTTCATAAAATGTTACGAATTATGAATTATGAAATCTGAAACTATTAGTGTTTTTACCCTTCTCCGATGTAGAGACGTAGCAGTGCTACGTCTCTACTCGAAATTAGACAATTATATCAACAGTTAATTAAATAATCTCTGAATTAAATTCGGTGAAAGCCAGAGGGCGTATGCTATTCCTAAAACGGCAGCAGTAATTGCTAAAGTCATGCCATAGGCGACACACATCATCAGTCCATCGGCTTCTAAGGTAGCGATCGCCAGCAGCAAAATCCCCACTGTCGGGATCGGATTGGTGAAAGGAATCGGCAAGATTAACAAAATCGCTAACCAGGCAATGCAAACACCATTTAACCTCCAAATATATGGGTGTTCGGCAATTCGGCGCATCCTGGGACGGACTATTTTTTCTAAAATCCCTGTCAAACGTTGAAGATTATTCAGCAGTCTCAGGGCTAGCCAGTTGGGAAACCGAAATTGCGCTATCTTTTTTGGCAGCCAAGGCGATCTCCTTCCCATCGCCATTTGTCCTGCCAACAGCAGGCAAGCAGAACCGGGCAAACCCGTCAATCCTGGCAGGTTTGGAAATAAAAATGGCAGCACCAACAATCCAATCGTCAAACTAAAGCCCCTTTCCGCCGTTTCTGCCAAAATATCGCCTAAAGTTAGCGGATTCTCTGCCAATCGTTCTAGTAAAGATTTGATATCTTCAGAAAATCTTAGGCGCATAGGGAGATGGGGAGATGGGGAGATGGGGAGATGGGGAGAGAGTAGGAAAGGTTTGTAGGGGCGGGTTTTGCCAGCCTGCTTGGGGAAAACGATTAATGTCAAATCAAACCCGCCCTGCCTCACCATTAACTGTCCGATCGAATCCATCTGGGAAAATGAGAAAGTTCAATCCTTATAAAAATCAATAATTGTCTGCCGATAAGTCTCTGGCAATCCGGTATCGAAACACCGACCTTGAATCAAGTATCCTGTCATGCCCTCTGCTTGTCGCAATCGATCGAGGCTGGATGTTAGCTGAAATTCACCTTTTTCGCGAATATTACTGTTAATATTCGCAGCTAAATAATCGAATATCTTCGGCGTAAGGACGTATAAGCCAAAGACGCAGAGGAAGATATTTTCAGCCATTCCTTCAACCCTGAGATGGGTTTGAGCGTAGGCAATATCTGGCTTTTCAGTTAGTTGCGCGATCGAAATAATTGAGTTAAATTCTTGCCAAATTCCGGCGACGCAACCAGCTTTATGAATTATTTCGGCAGGCATAGTTGTTAAACCAACTACGCTTTGGTTTACTCGATCGTAAACATCTAAAATTTGTCTCGCGCAAGAAATTTCGGTTGCAGATAAATAGACATGATCTCCTAGAGATAACAAAAAGGGTTCGTCGCCAACCCACGATTTGGCACAAAACACAGCGTGACCGTATCCTTCTTGTCGATCTTGGGTCAAGATCGTAATTTTATTGCCTAAATCTTGAATATACTGGCTGTATATTTGATTTTCACGAGATAGTTTATCAAAAAGTTCTGACTTGGGTGGAGCGTGAAAAAAATCGGCAAATAAGGAGCGATCGCCAGGTTGAACGACTATACCGATTTCTTCGATGCCAGCACTAATTAGTTCTTCAGCGATCGCCATAATTACGGGTTTAGCTCGGCCGTGGCGATCGACGATCGGGAAAAGTTCTTTTTTGACGGCTTTGGTAGCTGGAAATAGTCGAGTTCCAAAACCTGCGGCTGGAATTACGGCTTTACGAACTGGTTTTTTCTCCATAAATCGTGAGCTTGAAACATTGCATTTGGGGAAAATCGCGAGCGATAACTTCAATTAATTTTTGCTGACTTGCTTCATCTTTAACAACAAATTGCGCCGCACCATCTCCTTGAGAACCGACACCTTTGCCTCCCCAAATATACGGCTGTATTGGTTTGTAGTTGAGGATGTGGTGAAGGATGGGAGCAGTTAGTTCTGAAGGACAAGCAGGAATTAGAGATCGATCGAACTCAGCCTGTGCTTTAGTCATTAAACAGCCAATTCGTTCGGCATCTCCTTGTTGCAGAGATGCTGCCGCTGCTTGAGTAATTTGAGAGTTAATTTCACCGAGATAATGCTGGACGTGGCGATCGACTTCAGTGGCGGCAAACGGGTAGCAGCGATTGAGATCTGCGAGGATTTTAGTAGTATTCTTACTAGCACCGAGATCGACAATGACGAATAGTAAGTCTTGCGGAACTTTTAACTCGATAATTTCCAGGCGATCGCCATCAAAAATCATCAAAACCGGACGATTTCCATAAGCACAAGCCTGGTCCATTCGCCCGCATCGAGAAGGGGTAATAATTTCGCCTCGATAGGCCAACTCCATTTCTTCTCTAACGGTCATCTTTAGATCGTACAAAAGATTAAAGGTTCGAGCTACTAGCACGCAAATAGCGGCGCTTGACGACAGACCTTTTTGGATTGGTAAATCTGTTAGATAATTGTCGATTTCTACCCCATCAACCCGATAATGAGTCAAAATTTGGTAGGCAACGCCTGCCACATAACTGAAAAAACCACCTTTTTGGGCTTCAGTAAGTAGCACCTCTGGGTTCATCGGCAAAGTCAGGGTTTGACGAGTGCTGTCAATCGATTTTGGATTTTGGATTGGTTGGTGAGCTTGCCGAACCATGGATTTTGGATTGGCTTCGCCTGGAAAGGAGAAGCTGGAAACCGATTTTTTTCGATCGCCCATAGAAGCAGTAATAATTAACTCCTTGGAATGAGGTTTGACTTCGGCATAAATACCCTGGTTAGTACCGACTATCAACGTGTAACCTTTGACCAAATTTGGATTCAGGCGGCGATAACCTCCCGCCCAATCGCTGTGTTCGCCAAACAGACAAAGACGGCCGGGGACGAAGATTTGCATGATAGAGGATGAGGGGACACATCTTGGGTAGGGGCGCAATGCATTGCGCCCCTACGACTGAACTTCTCAAAAAGAGTCGATCGATTCCGCTACGTCGGGGTAATTGTTAAATTCTGCCAGCATGGAGGCGGTGTAACCGCCACGATTTTTGAGATGGCGATCGCTACCAGCAGCCAGTAAAATCTTGACGGCATCGATATGGCCGCGATGGGCTGCCCACATTAAAGCCGTGGCATCGGCCGGATCTCGCAGATTGACATCGGCACCTTTGGCTAGTAGCTGTTGGATAATTTCGATATCGTTGCGATCGCACGCCTTCATCAACATCGTTTTGCCATCAGCAGAAGTGGTATTGGGATCGGCACCGTTATCTAGCAATGCCTTGACCGTTTCGCTGTGCCCGTTTGCTATTGCCAATCCCAAGGCTGTTTCTTGAAAGTTTCTCAAATGCAGATCGGCACCGTGCTGTAGTAGTAATGTCACCAAATCGGTATGACCGTGCAATGCTGCCACCATTAAGGGGGTATCTCCTAATCTGTTTCTCGCCTGGACGTTAGCACGCCGTTGCAGGAGGACTTCCACTACTTGGAGACGATCTTCGATCGCTGCTAGGTGCAGGGCAGTTTCATCATCTTGATTTTTGGCATCGATTTTAGCACCTCGATCGAGCAAATAGTTGGCGATCGCAGTTTCCCCGCTGGCAGCGGCCATCATTAGTGCCGTCCACCCTTCTGGATTTTTGACGTTGACATCAGCCCCAGAGTCTAACAAGATGCGAACGAGATCGAGATGACCTTTTTCGGCTGCCAGGGCTAAAGCTGTCTCCCCATCTCGATTTTTGGCATTGACATCAGCCCCAGCCGCTAATAATAATTGGGCGATTTCTGCATCTCCCTGCCCCGCTGCTTGCATCAGGGCAGTTTTACCGTCTTGAGTTTTGGTATTAGCATCAGCCCCAGCCGCTAACAACTGCTTGACGACTTGGGCGGAAACGGCAGGGATCGATCGGGCCGTCAAAGCTAGGTTCAAAGCCGTATCTCCATCTCGATCTTTGACGTTCGGATCGGCATCTGCCCCTAGTAAGGCTCGAACGATCTCTGGATAACCTTTCATGGCAGCTACCATCAGGGCCGTACTGCCATCGTCATTAACTGCATTCGGGTTGGCACCGCCAGCAATTAAAATCCGCACGATATCGATGCGCTTGCTAGCAGATGCCAACATTAAAGCGGTAACACCAAATTTGATTCGGGCCAAATTCGGGTTTGCCCCTGCTGCCAGCAATATTTTGGCAATTTCGGTGTAGCCGCATTGGGCGGCAAACATTAAAGCACTCGTCCCATCTCCATCGGTAGCATTCGCATTAGCCCCTTCAGCTAGTAAGGCTTGCACTCGCTTGAGTTCTCCGCTCGTAGCTGCCCGGAGCAATAAAGCATCTTGACTGAGATTCATCTGGTTTCTAAATTTTTGCCTAGCATTGTAGCTATTAAGCTGTAGCAGGGGAAGAGTTTAGCTTTGACATCCTCACCGCCATGCAAGGACGGTGATTCCCAAGACCGCCGCCCTGACTTGGTGCAATATCGTCAAATGCTGGCGACTTTAGACCCCTTAGCTCTACCTTTAGGAGGAGCGACTTTAGCGGGTTTTGGCACGGACGAATCCCATTACCTTCCTACCTGGAGACATCTGGGAGCAATTATCGGTCATAAAAACTTTTTGTTCCTGGCTGATTGTCAAGCTTCCAGTTGGGCCAATCGGGCGATGATTGACCGCGAAGGAGGGATTTACTGCTTTCCTCTAGCGATGAATCAACCTCGCCCGAAAATCTTATCCGATTGGATAGTTAGTCCACCAACCATAGCTAGAGAAATCATCTCTGATGATGCCGAGGCCACCGACGAGCCGATTGGTTGCGGATTTGAAGTGCCTTAATTGCTTCAATTGAATTTGCTATAAATCGTGGCTCTTATAAAAGCGCCTCCAAATCTCTAGAACCATGTAATACTCGTAAGATATCTATCCCGTCATCGGTTATACGGTAAAACACCAGACAACTTGTGAATCATTTAACGGCATATTGCCGGATATCCATCAAATCGGGCCGAGTAAAACCACTTAACTTGCCAATTTTGGCATTTTTTGCCAAGCGATCGATCTATTTCCCCAAGAATCGATACGTTGCTCCGCAACAGGCTGCGCCAACGCACGCATAACACCTTCACTATCTTCAATCTGGCGAATTGAGAATACCAAGTTTTTCTAAAGCAACCGCGATCGCTTCCGTTCGACTTTGCACCCCTAGTTTCGGAAAAATACTCTCTAGGTGTTTGCGTACCGTGGCAATATGCACGCTCAGGCAAATCATCTGCTAGAATGTCAACTCAAGCAACTCCATAACCCGTGTAAGGGCGTTTGTATGGGGGATGTAATCCCAAGACGATATCTTCTTTGGAAACGCCCATCTCGATCAATTCTTGCCCCACGTCGATGTCTGTCGTGTTTTGCTGAAGCCAAATTTTACCTTCTTTAATATCGAAGTGCAGCACGGTGTAATATATTCGCTTTAAGCCTTTCCAACCGACTCGCATCAGTTGGTAGCGATCGCGCACTGGGTCAAAAAATAGCTCGCTTTCTACTTCTCGATCGCGCGATTTATACTGGCTGTGTTTTTCCAAAAGAGTTTGGATGCAAGAGCGATATCGTTCTAGTTTCTCCATTGCACGATCTCCTCAGTTACAGGATCGTAAATCATCAGTTTGAGTTGATGTCGTTCGATCGCTACTTGGGCAAAGCGGCTTTGAAAAAAGGTTCCATATGCTTCTAGGGGAACTGGCAGATAAAGCAGACGATCTGGTTCATTCTCTTCTAGCATAATTCTATAATTGAGAAATTGCCCTAAAGCCGTGTGAAAATCGCTAATCGCTGAAGGGCTAATAAAGCTTTTAATCTCAACGGCAATTTTTTTTTCCCCTCGTGCTGCTGCAATCAAACGCTCGGCTGCCAGATCGATTTTGACTTTAACTTCATCCCATTCCAGTTCTAATGGAGCGTCGGTAATTGTCCACCGCTCTTTCTCTAATCCACGTCTGACTGCTTCATGAAAGATATCTTTTGCGGTCATGAAAATAATGAATAATCAATTCTCATTCGATCCCCCAGTTGCGATCGCACTCGTGCTGCGATCGCCTGGTTTAGTAAAGCGCATCGATCCAACTAAGTCACGCACCGATCCAGAATTGGGGTTGGTGTTCTCCGTGCAAGATCTGGAAGACTTATTTCAGGTCAAGGCCGAATTTAATCTCAACGAGTATGCGATCGAGTTACCCGCACCTTGGTTGGAAGCACCATTCGATCGCGGCGAAACGGCAGAAGCCCCTGTAGTCTCGACGGGATTGCCTCGCATCCGCGCCCCCAGTACCACAGTCACAGCCATCTCTCAACGGTGGAATACTACCGATTCGGGAACTGGCTCTACTAGAACTAAGGGGGACTTTACGGCGATCGGCACCGTGTTGCAAGGAAGTTGGTTTGTACGAGCCAACCAGCCCAACACCTTCGAGAGCAATACCTGGCAGTTGGCCGAAGCTACATATATCAGACAAACCGACAGGCAAGATTACATCGTCGGTTCTCAGCCTCCCTTTTGGCTCCAGCAAGGCTTGGCAGATGGCGATTACTGGGGATTCACTACCATTGTCAGACGAGGATTTAAACCCCCAACCGAACTCTATGGCGGTACGGACGTGCGGCGGCGGTTGCAATCTAACCAAATCAGTCGATCGATTTCCGGTCGGGCTGCTCCAGGAACGTTAGTCAGACTGGTACAGAGTTTGAGCGATCGCCCAATCGCAGAAGTTTTGGTCGATTCATCTGGGATCTTTCGATTTGACAATCTTCAGTTAGGAAATCAGTCTTTTGGCGGTTTCTACCAGGTATTGCTTTACCCCCAAGGACAGTTAACCGCCCCCCCAGAAATTCGAGATGCGACCTTTCTCAACCCTCAAGAACAGCTACCAGAGGGCGAAGCTGTCTATCTCGACAACCCCGAACTGTTGATTATCCTCAACAACCGCCCTTTGAAGTTATTGCAGAGCGATACTAGTGGCGATCGCGTTTTGGTTCGCCTTCCCCCTGGCACGGTGCGCCTCGATCTAGATCCGGCTGGTTTTCCTCCCGATTGGCAAGCGACAGGAGAAGCTTATGCCGTCGATGTGGTGGCAGGTAGTTACACCTCGATCGAAGTACCTCTAATTCCCGCCTATACGATCGCTGGGGTAGTAGTTGATTCTAAAGGTCAACCGATCGGCGGCGCGAGAATCGAAGCAATTTCTACGACAACCGGACAAAAAGTGTTTTCCGTCACTAACGATGCAGGTGTTTATTATTTAGAAAGGCTGCAATCTGGAATCTATTCGTTACAAATCAACGGTAAAGCTGCTCGTCCCGATACTATTAAACTCGATCGATCTGCTCGACCTTTGCAAGAGTTAAATCTGACTTTGCCTTAATTGAATGCAGGCGATCGCTCCTCTATGGCAAATGGCGAGGACTACTGTGTTTGATGCCATCTCCTAAAAGTTTTTGATGCCAAAGTGGTGCAAAAATTTGGCAGAAATCATCTACAGAGCAGAAAAGTGGCTCTCCGGGCATCACGTGAAAAAATGTATATGTTGCTACAAAATTGATGGCGGTGGGTTACAGCGCGGATAAAAAGTTATTGGTTGCTCGTCAAAAGTATCGCCGCGCCTAACCCACCCTACGATATATAATATTTTTTTATCACCCCAGATACGGGAGAGCCGTTGAAAACCAATCTTCAAACGAATATGAATGAGCCAAGACCTGAAAGAGAAACCGAACAGTTTAATTCCGAGTCGTTAGATCTTGATGAGTCTCAAAAAGAAAGATTTGAAATAAGTCAAACATTTGAAAGAGTGCATATTGGACCGCTTCCGCAACAGTTAGAAGGCAGCGATCTTGAAGACGAAACAGAGTAAGTACCATCTGAAAAATTTCTCTTATGACTTGATTTCTCCAAGGAGTTTAATATTCCTATGAGCTTAGTACCCCGTTCCTCGGTTCGCAGTCAAAAAGTTACTCGGACTGTAGGCAAAAGCTATCAATCTCTCATCATTATGCTGCTGATTACTTTGGTGATGCTGGGAGGAATCGGCTCTCGTCTAGCCTACTTGCAACTGAGTCAAGGGGAACGCCATCGCCAGATGGCACAGAACAACCGCATTCGATTGATTCCCAAGCTGCCCGTGCGGGGCAATATTTTCGATCGCAAAGGCAGATTGCTAGCTAGCAGTCGCTTGTCTCGTTCCGTATTCCTGTGGCCGACGGTAGCTGGCAGAAAAGACTGGCCCAAGACTCGCAAAGAACTATCGCAAATCCTCAAGATTCCCGAAGCAGAAATTCAAAATCGCCTAGATCGAGCCGGATTTAACTATAAAACCCTAGTGCCGATCGCTCGCGACCTGAATCCGGCTCAAATCACTGCCCTGGCAGAACTAGGTACGGATAAATACGGGATCGAGGTCGATATCGAAGCCGTCCGCAACTATCCTCATGGGGAAGTAGCGGCTCACCTTTTAGGTTACACGGGCGAAATTACCGATGCCGAACTGCCCAAGCTGCGTCCAAAAGGATATCGCTTGGGAGATGTCATCGGCCAGATGGGCGTAGAACGGGCGTTTGAAAAGCAACTGCGGGGAGAATGGGGTGGTTTGCAGATCGAGGTCGATGGTTCGGGTAAAGCAGTTAGAACTCTGGGTCCCAAACTATCCAAGCCAGGGAAAGACATTCGTTTGACGATCGATCTCGACTTGCAGAAAGCCGCCGAAGCTGCCTTGGGAGATCGCCAAGGTGCGATCGTGGCCATGGACCCCAATAATGGCGCAATTTTAGCCATGGTCAGCCATCCGACTTTCGATCCCAACGTCTTCTCTGCGCGAGTTACAACTGACACTTGGCGGAAACTAAATCGTAAAGACCACCCCTTTGTCAATCGCGCTCTCAGGGGTTTTCCCCCAGCTAGTACGTTTAAAATCGTGACTACCACTGCTGGGATTGAATCGGGAAAATTTTCTCCTCAAACCATCTTGCAGACTTATGCCGCTCTTAATATCGGCGGTACGGTGTTTCGCGATTGGAATCATGCTGGCTTCGGCCCTTTAGGATTTGTCGGGGGATTGCAATGGAGCAGCGATACCTTCTTCTATCAAATTGGTAGGGGGGTTGGCGGACCGACTTTAATTAAGTGGACTCGCAAATATGGCTTTGGCTCGCTGACTGGAATTGAATTGGTCGCCGAAGAAGCTGCTGGTTTAGTCGCAGACGATCGCTGGAAGCAAAAACGCCTCAAGCTGCCGTGGTCGGTAGGAGATACGGTAAATATGTCTATAGGCCAGGGTTTTTTGCAATCGACTCCCTTGCAAGTTGCGATGATGTTTGCCGTTCCCGCCAATGGCGGTTATCGGGTCAAGCCCCACTTGCTGCTAGATGACGAGAAATCGAAAAAGTGGAGAGAGTCGTTAAATATCAAACCAGATACCATTCGCGTGCTGCGTCAAGGGTTGCGAGCGGTTGTCAATGCCGGAACTGGGAAAGTCTTAAACGTGCCCACCATCCCGCCAGCAGCGGGGAAAAGCGG
Organism: Cyanosarcina radialis HA8281-LM2; assembly: GCA_019359615.1. Classification (GTDB taxonomy): domain Bacteria; phylum Cyanobacteriota; class Cyanobacteriia; order Cyanobacteriales; family CCAP-1448; genus Cyanosarcina; species Cyanosarcina radialis. The sequence continues at coordinate 203,702 of JAHHHA010000006.1, read as the reverse complement.
TACGGCCGAAGCTCCACCAGGTTATTCTCACATCTGGTTTGGGGCTTACGCTCCAGCAGATAAACCGCAAATCGTGGTAGTAGCCTTTGGGGAACATGAAGGCAAAGACGGCGGGGGTGGTAAAATTGCCGCACCTATGGTGTTAAAGGTGTTGGAGACTCATTTTCGCACCCAGAAATCGATCGGCACTAAAAAGTAAATTGCAGGCAGATCGCGCTGTGGTACGAACAAAAAAATTTAGGGTGTCTTCCGGAGAAGAACACCCTACTGTACCTTTTTCATTTTTTCTTTAAGGGCATCGATTAGCTCAAGGAGGCGTGGCTGCGATCGTAGCTGGAACGAAAACTAGGATGCGGTTTGCCTTGAATGTGATTCCAATATTCAGATGCTTCGGGAGGCATACCCACTTCAGCGGCAACGCGACCCAACATCGACTGCTGGCGATTTTTGATCGTGTGGTGGTGGCGCATCATTAAAGCGCGAGCTTGTTCTTCTGTAGACATTATATTTACCTCAGTTGCTTTTTAATTAATATAACACGAAAATTCTGTATCCAATTTTACAAAATTAGAATTTTTACAAAAATTTACAATTATAGAGATGTAGCTAGGTCTCTACAAGGAATGTGTGACGATTGACAGATGGGGGTAGATCTAGACGAAAAAGAGTCGAGCGCTCCGCCCGACTCCTGCAATAAAGTCAGATAGGTGAAATATTATCGAAGAAATGGGGTCTAAAACCTGCCCTTGGAAGGGGAAGAGTTTTGGGAGCGGGGCATAAATGCCCGTTACAAAAACTTGACTTCTGACTTCTGACTTCTGACTTCTGACTTCTGACTTCGTTAATGATAATTGGCCAGTCGAGCAAAACTCTGAGGGGCCAAGCTAGCTCCCCCAACTAAAACCCCATCGATTTCTGGTTGAGCCATAATTTCATCGATATTGTCTGGCTTGACCGAACCACCGTACTGAATTGAAACGTTAGGGTTACTTAGCTGGCTGCGGATCGAACCGATTACCCGATTAGCTTCCCTGGCTTCACAGGTATCTCCAGTACCTATAGCCCAAATCGGTTCGTAAGCGACTACCAACTGTTTTTGGTCTACATCTACCAAATCTTTAGACAACTGAGAAGCAATTAAAGACTCGGTTTCTCCAGCATCCCGTTGCTGCTTGGTTTCACCCACGCAAAGAATCGGGATAAAACCGCAGCGCTGAGCGGCTTTCAACCGGAGATTGACAGTTGCATCTGTTTCGCCAAAGTATTGCCGTCGCTCGCTGTGACCGACAATTACATAACGCACTCCAATTTCTTGCAGCATCGGGCCAGATATTTCGCCAGTGTAGGCACCAGCATCCTCCCAATGAACGTTTTGAGCGCCTAGCTGCACGCGGCTCCCGTGCAAATTTTGAGACATGATGCCCAAAGTCGTAAAGGGAACGCAAAGAACTACTTCCCGATCTTCAGGAGTTTTTTCTAACTCAGGCATAAATTCTCGTAAAAACTCAGAAGCCTCTGCCTGAGTTTTGTACATTTTCCAATTACCAGCAATGACAATTTTTCGCACGGTTAACTAAAAGATACTTCAAACCATAATGCACCCTTCAGTTTAAAGCTTTATGGAGTCATCTTCCAAATCGCGATCGCTTTTTCTCCTATCGACGATTTCAGATCTCACCGTTCGCTTAATTGGGTCTCCAGGAAGCAGATAAAGCGCCTCAAGTGTAAGCTGAGTAAGGATTGAAGAGATTAGAGAGACCCCGAAATTGAACCCCACTGAGTCAGAAAGAGCCGACGACCTGCCCATCATTATCCATTGGCTCCAACAAATGGAGAGCGAAAAATTAATTGACCAAGAGCTACCACCGCCGCCCTGACTTGGTGCAATATCGTCAAATGCTGGCGACTTTAGACCCCTTAGCTCTACCTTTAGAAGGAGCGACTTTAGCGGGTTTTGGCACGGACGAATCCCATTACCTTCCTACCTGGAGACATCTGGGAGCAATTATCGGTCATAAAAACTTTTTGTTCCTGGCTGATTGTCAAGCTTCCAGTTGGGCCAATCGGGCGATGATTGACCGCGAAGGAGGGATTTACTGCTTTCCTCTAGCGATGAATCAACCTCGCCCGAAAATCTTATCCGATTGGATAGTTAGTCCACCAACCATAGCTAGAGAAATCATCTCTGATGATGCCGAGGCCACCGACGAGCCGATTGGTTGCGGATTTGAAGTGCCTTTGGGCAGTCTGTGGTTTGACATCGAACAACAGCAGTGGCATCGCTGCTCCGAAAGATGGTTGGCGGTTTGTTCTTATGCTCTGCGAAACCGTCAACTTCAAGGACTTTTCGACCGCCTGCACAAAGCCGAACTGGCCTTAAAAAAACTCGCTGACCGTCCTGGCAAAGAGGCTGCGCTCTTCGAGGCTTGATGTTTTTGTTGACCATTGCCCTGCAAGTTTTTACTCTGATGGAGTTTGTCGTTCGCCGTCAGTTGGCGACAGCCAACAAGTCGATTGCTGGCCTCTATGATGGCAATCCTCAACGTACTGTGAGTCACGACTTGGGTTTCTGTTTCCTTCCATTACTGGTTTTTCGCAACTGCCCAATAGATCCATGTTGTCTATCGGGTCTTACGTTCGCTCCACAGACGGATACTGCGAGTCCCGCAGCCAAAATGTTATGCGCCGCGTTAATATCTCGATCGTGGATAGTCCCACAGCTAGGACACTCCCACTCTCTGATGTTAAGCGGCAACTTATCGATTTTTCCGATAAATTAAACATCTTAGGTTTATTGCAATATGCTAAGTTTTATGAAATATCCTAAAGAACACCGATCCCGATCCTATGAACTTGGCAATCCCCGCAGAAATTAAACCCTGGTTGAATTTTATTCACCCGATTTGGATGTGGATTTTACTGGGTACTTCCATCTATGCCATGTATTTAGGCATGAAAGTCCGCAGCACCAGAAACGCTCAAGGAGAGACTAAAAAAGAGTTAATCAAAGGTAGGTTCAACATTCGGCATCACCAAGTCGGTTCGGTACTTTTAGCGCTGATGGTCATCGGGACGCTAATTGGCATGGGTGCGACTTACATCAACAATCAAAAACTGTTCGTCGGCCCTCACCTGCTGGCAGGTTTAGGGATGACAGGTATGGTAGCAGTTTCAGCGGCTCTTTCTCCATATATGCAAAAAGGGCACGACTGGGCGCGTTATACCCACATTACTCTGAACGTTATCTTGTTAGGACTGTTTGGCTGGCAAGCAATCACGGGGGTAGAAATTTTGCAAAGAATTATCAGCAAAATGTAAATCACCTCTTCTCTTCTAATTGGGGGATAGTCCTTTGAGTGGGACAGCCCAGAGGGCTATCCCACAAGAGTTATTTTTTAACTACTGTAAAAACTTACTAAAAAATACCGAAGTCCGTAGATGTCAAGCTTAGACTTGGGTAAATTAACGAGCGTAATTTCAAAGAATGTACGAAATCTGGTAAACCTACCTACTGGTGTACTGATTCGGGAGATTGCCAAGTTGCCCCCAAGCAAAGTGCGCCGTCAAGAAGGCTGCCTGGAAACTTGCAGCAGCTTCCTACCTTCGATCGAGTTCCCAGCTTTCGGTGAGTTCCGATAGGGAAATAATCGCTTGACATTTATTTTTAGGAGATCTGAATATGAAACGTCTAACCCGTAAATTGCTGGCGTTAGGATATCTATCCTCGATCGGTGTGGTAACGTTGGGCATCACCGTTGCCGTCCATGCCTTACCTTCCCAATAAGTCACGACCACCTACTATAGCGATGAAAGCAAAACCGAAGAAGTAGGAGAAGTCACGCTCCTTTGCAACGGCCAGCGAGTGCAATCGGGTCGAAGAACCCGCTATGGCACTCAATCTAGTTCTCCCTGTAACGGAGGCGGCCCCGAACAAAACCCCGAACCTGGAAATTTGCCTTGTGAGTTTTTGAGAAGAGGTTGCAGTTCGATTCCAGATCGCTATGACGGTCACTTTGGTCAATAAAACTGCTTAAAGTCTTAATTGGGCATTTTTAGTAAAGAACTGTTGATAAAGCCCTCGAACGACTAGCAAAGCAGTTATCAGGTTAGTCAGTGCCAGCATAAACATAATTAAAATCTGGTAAGCAGCAGCATTAAGAGGATCGACACCGCTTAAAAGTTGCCCCGTAATGATTCCAGGTAGAGTGACGACACCAACTACCATCATCGCGTTCAGGGTTGGAATCAGTGCCGCTCGAATGGCATCTTGACGGTATCGATCGATCGCTTGTTGGGGTGTAGCGCCCAAACTCAGGTGAGTTTCAATCTCTAACTGGTGGGCAGAAATCGCACTAGCTAAGCGTTCGCCAGCTAAAGCTGCTCCATTCATGGCGTTTCCCAACACGATTCCAACTAAGGGAATAATGTACTGAGGCTGATACCAGGTTTGCGGTTGAATTACTAGCAGGTTGGTATAACCAACAGTCAAAGTCGTACTAGCTAAAATCGATCCTCCTACCACGATCGACAACCGAGGAATTTTTTTGCCGATCCGATTGCCAGCAACAACAGAAGCGATCGCTAACATCACGGTTAAAATTGCTAGCACTGCCCAAGGATCGTTCAATTGAAAGACTGTTTTTAAAATCAGTCCTACGAATAAGAGATTGACAACTGTTAGCACCGAGGCGGTAGCTAGTTGTCCTTCTAACTTTAATTTCTGCCAAATCGAGATGGCAATTGCGATCGCCATCATTCCTGAAGCCCAAGCTAAATCGATAAAATCGAGTTCGATTAAACTCACTGTAAGGTATTAACTGTTTTAAAAGTTGTAGCTCAAAACTCGAATTACTGGGCCTTCTGCGGGTAAATCGCCTGGCCTCATGCTAATTCGATCGCTGCTGAGGCGACGGATTTGCGCTCCGCTCATTGCATTCAAAAAATCATCTACACCCACTAGGTCGCAACTACTATCGGCAGCTTGCGTCCGATAAGAGCTAGGAATTACTACTTTAGGATTGAGAGCTTGAATTGCTTGTTTGGCTTCTTGGGCGTTATAACCTTTAATTCCTCCTCCTACGGGCACTAACAGCACGTCGGGACGACCCATGAGGATTTTTTGTTCGATTTCAATCGGCCCCGCAGCCGATCCTAAGTGCAAAATATTAATTCCGCCTTGCTTCCATTTCCAAGCGACATTAGTGCCGAATCTGCGCCCGCCGAGGCGATCGTGAGGAACCCCAATCCCCTGAATTTGCAACCCTTCAACTTGGTAAACTCCGGGTTCGTAGACGATCTTAGGACTGCCTGGTAAATTTTTGATCGCTCCTTCGTCGAGCAACAAACTACTAGCCAAGACTAAATCGGCTGGCACTTTAGGCGATCGATACTTGGCAGTACAACCCAATTTTTCAAAAGGATTGACCAGGATGCGCTTGCCTCCTCCAGTAAATAAAAAGCAGGTATGTCCCAACCATTGGATCGATAGGGAACTCCTAGACTGTGCCTGATAAGTTTCAAATCCTGAAGCCAAACCCGTGCCGATCGCTGTTAGCAATCCAGCCTTGGTATAGCGCATCAACTGTCGCCGTTTCATCAAATTTAGTCCTTTTGTTTGCGGTTCGCCATTCGTGGTTCGTGAGTTCGCGCCCATTGAATAATGAAGCATAAAGCACGAACTTTTAAAGAGATTCTAAAAAATTTCGTAACAGTTTTTTCCCGGAAGATGTCAGAATGCTCTCTGGATGAAATTGGACTCCCTCGATGTGAGGATAGTTCCGATGTCGAACTCCCATGATCGTGCCGTCTTCCACCCAAGCGGTAATTTCCAAGACTTCCGGGCAGGTTGGGCGATCGATTACTAGACTGTGATACCGAGTCGCAGTAAAAGGATTATCTAAGTTCTGGAAAACGCCGACCCCAGTGTGATATACCTCTGAGGTCTTACCGTGCATGAGTTGGGGGGCTGAAACCACCCGACCGCCAAATACCTGACCGATGCTTTGATGGCCGAGGCAAACACCTAATATTGGTAGGGTAGAGCCGAGTTTTTCGATTAACTCCAAGGAAATGCCCGCATCTTCAGGTCGTCCGGGACCGGGGGAAATCACTACTCCTGCTGGCTGAAGTCGATCGATTTCTTCTAGAGATATTTGGTCATTACGATAAACCTGAATCTCTGAAGCTACTGGTAACTCCATACCTAGCTCCCCTAAGTATTGCACCAAGTTATAGGTAAAGCTATCGTAATTGTCAATTACTACGAGCAATAGCGATCGCTCCTTTCTATCTAAGAACCACAGCTATATGTTACAGGATAGTGACAACTCTCCCGTTAAGCGCAAGGCGCTATAACGGGAGCTTCCAATATCGCTACTGAAAATTGCTGCCTCACAGGATGAGTAACCTCTTGTCCTCCGCAGCCAGAGAACGGTAGTCCAACCGTCCTAATTCCACGCTTTAATAACACAAGTGCTGAATTCCAGTCCCTGTCAATAGTTAAATGACAACTGGGGCAAGAATGCACTCTGTCTTTGAGAGTTTTCTCAACTCTTGTACCGCAACTAGAACACTCAATACTACTACTACGGGCTGATACTTCTACGGTTTGCTTGCCGCGTTTGACCGCCACTGCTTGCAGGATTTGCAGAAATGCGCCCCAGGCACAATCAAGTATCGACTTCGCTAATCTCGTACGGGCTAGACCTGTGATATTGAGGTTTTCAAATGATATTAAGTCATAGGTTTTACACAACCAATGTGCAACTTGATAATGAAACTCTTGCCGACATCTGGCAACTTTTAAATGTAGTAAGGCTATCCGGTTTTTCTGCTTTTCCCAATTTTTAGATCCCTTTTCCTGACGCGCTAGCTGCCGTTGCGCTCTGGCTAAAATTGATTGTGCTTTCCGGTAGAACTGGGGTACGGCTACAGCTTCTCCTTGGGCTGTGGTCAGAAACTTTTCGCAGCCGACATCAATAGCAGTAACCGATTTAATTTGGTCAACTGCTAGCGGCGACGGTACAGAAACAGATTGCATTGATATGCAGCCATACCAACCGTCTGCCTTGCGGACAATCGTACAAGTTTTGAGGGTAAAACCATCAGGGAGAGAACGATGAAGAATTACTGGTATTTCCCCGATCTTTGATAGCTTCAATACTCCATTGCTTAAATGCGCTCCGGCTTTAGCACAATTGATTCGTGGATAGACAAACGAACGCAGTTCGCCTACTTTCTTAAATCGCGGACGGCCACCTCGACGACCTGACTTGTCGGGAATTAACCAACGTTCCCAAGCTTTTTTGAGTCGTTGTAAGTTAACTTGTTGCGATTCTGCCCAGATGTCTTTGTATTCAGGAAAAAGTATTTTAGTTTCTTTAAGAGCCGATTGTTGAGTGTAGTAGTCTACTGGGGCTGGGATTTCTCCTATCGATTCTGACACCAGGCTACAGCGGTCTATTTGGCAGCGAGTACGTCGCAGCCAGTCTAAACGTTGCCCTAGTGCATAATTCCAGTGTCGCCGCAATCGCTCCAATGTCTGAAACATTAGAGCTTCCTGTTCGGCGTTGGGCTTGATTCTGTAGCAGTAAGTCAGTATCATAATTGCTATTATATATTTACTGTCTGCAAGGTGCAACTATATCATCAGCACGGATTCAGGTCTGTTTATACTCTTACCGTCCATATCGTTTTTGTCACCAAATACAGACGCAAAGTCATATCGCAGACCATGCTACAAAGATGCCAGGAGATATTCAAAGAGACTTGTGAGAAATGGGATTGTTTGTTAGTCGAGTTTAATGGAGAGTCTGACCATGTACACTTGCTGGTTAATTTTCCTCCACAAGTTCAGCTTTCTAAACTAATAGCTAATCTCAAAACTGTTTCTAGTAGACTGTTAAGAAAAGAATTTACAGTAGAATTACAACAGGTCTATACTAAGCCTGTTTTCTGGACGGGTTCGTATTTTGTGGCTAGCTGTGGCGGTGTGACAATTGAGCAGCTAAGAAAGTATGTCGAGCAGCAAGGAAGTTTAAAATAATGATTCGCTGCGCTCATTTTTTTGTTGGCCGGCATTCCCCACCCAACAAATCAAAGATTATGTTGGGCGACCCCTGCCGACATCTAGTTGGAATAGCTTGGTTAAACTTCTAAATTTGGTAATTAGTTCGTTATAGATTTTGAATTTTATCGAGAGATAGAAATAGAAGAAGCATTAAAAATGATTAGAGCAATTTTATTAACATTTGATTTACCGCGATCGACAACTATTGTTATTAATGGTGAAACATATAGACTTTAAATTTAATGCAGATCGTTCGCTCTCTCAATTACTTTGTTAAGCTATGGGCATAGAGCCAAGTCTAATAGTGTTAGACTACGGCGGACACCCGACTGATGACCGACCACCGAAGACAAAATGGCGATCGTTTCTTCCCAACAACCAACTCCCAAACCGCCCAAACCATCGGGCGATTCTCTTTCAGAGACGCTCCGCGAACGCACTCCTCGCTCTGCCAAATCAGAAAACCTGCTGCAACCAACGCTAGAAGCTGAAACTGAAAGCAAACAGGAAGAAAATCTCAGACCGCACCGATTAGATGCTTATATCGGGCAAAAAGACTTAAAAAACATCTTAGAAATTGCCATTCAAGCCGCAAAAAGTCGAGGAGAACCGTTAGATCACCTGCTGCTGTACGGCCCTCCAGGACTGGGGAAAACTACCATGTCGTTGATTCTGGCAGGGGAAATGGGAGTGAATTGCAAAATTACAGCGGCTCCTGCCTTAGAGCGTCCGCGCGACATTTTGGGACTGCTGGCAAACCTCAATCCAGGAGATATCCTGTTTATCGATGAAATCCATCGGCTGCCACGGATGACTGAAGAAATCCTATATCCAGCCATGGAAGACTTTCGCATGGATTTGACTATAGGCAAAGGTCAAACGGCTCGCACTCGCAGCTTGCCGATCTCGAAGTTTACTTTAGTCGGAGCGACCACGCGCGTCGGTTCTCTCACCGGCCCGTTGCGCGATCGATTTGGTTTAATTCAACGCTTGCACTTTTACGAAGTTGAGGAACTGTCACAAATCGTCTTGCGTTCTGCCGAAATTTTCCAAACCGCGATTACCGACGATGGCGCAGCAGAAATCGCTCGCCGCGCTCGCGGTACTCCTCGGATCGCCAATCGACTGCTGAAACGAGTGCGAGATTACGCTCATGTGAAAAAATCGAGCGCCATTAACCGGGAAGTTGCCGCCGAAGCCTTAGAACTTTTACAAGTAGATCCTAGAGGCTTAGACTGGACGGATAGAGAGCTATTGAGCGTCGCGATCGAACAGTTTCAGGGAGGACCTGTCGGTTTAGAAGCCCTAGCCGCTGCCACTGGCGAAGATGCTCAAACCATTGAAGAAGTTTACGAGCCATATTTATTACAAATTGGCTACTTGCAACGGACACCAAGAGGTCGCATAGTTACCGATGCTGCTCGCCAGCATCTAGGATTGGAAACAGGGATGAGTTTATTGCAGCAAATTCACTGAATAAGAGGAAAATAGGCGATCTGCGCTTATCAAAACCATGTTTTCGGCGATCGCCTGTGCAATTAATAAGCGATCGAATGGAGCTTTGTGGTAAGTAGGCAATCCGGCTAAAGCAAATATATGTGCCGCCTGAATTGGCATAATTTCTAAGCTATTTACTAACTGCTGACTCTCAACTAATTCGTTCAGCGGACGGCTAAGACTTAACTTACCCAGTTGATTCTTAATCTGCATTTCCCAAATGCTAACCACACTTAGGACGAAAATGTTAGAGGTATCTGTTAATGTGGCAAGTGCTGTTACAGACAGATTTTCTGGTCGGCTATCCCACCAAATAAAGATTTGCGTATCCAGTAACACTTTCACTCCAGACCCATCCAAAACTCATTAGATAGGGGTTCGTTGAAATCTGCGCTGGGAGTCATTGAGCCTCGGTTGAGTCCGGGGACTCGCGAGCGACTAGGAGCGTTAATAGGCATTAGTTTTGCCAATATTTTCTCCCCTTCCACAATTAAAACTTCATCCCCAGATAAAGCCAGCAACAATAATGCTGGTAGTTGAGCTTGTGCTTCTTGAATATTTACAGTTTTGACCATATCTCAATAATTTTATTTTCTTGTTTCTATTGTATATTATTAACAGAAAAAACTAATTATAAGCGATCGAGGAGAATTATGAGTCGTCGATTTCTTACTTGCTTCAGCGTAATGCTGATAATTTTGTCTACTATTTTGACAAACGTTCTACCAGTTGCGGCTCAAACTCCACAGACAATACCCGCTCCCATAGAAGCCCAATTGCAGGCAGGCGATCGATTATCTCAACAGGCTTTTGAGGCTACTAATAATGGCGATTTCGATCGCGCCGAGAGCTATTGGACGCAACTAATAGATTTATTCCCCGGCAATCCAGCAACTTGGAGCAATCGCGGCAATTCTAGAGTCAGTCAGAATAAATTAAAAGAAGCGATCGCCGACTTTAATAAATCGATCGAACTAGCTCCCGATGTTCCCGATTCCTACTTAAATCGCGGCATCGCTTGGGAAAGATTGGGCAAATGGAACGAAGCGATCGCCGACGACAATCGCGTCCTCGAACTCGCTCCTAATGATGTCATGGGCTACAACAATCGTGGCAATGCTAAAGCTGGTTTAGGAGAATGGGAAGGAGCGATCGCAGATTATCAAAAAGCCAGTGAAATCGATCCTAAATTTGCCGCGGCTCGCGCTAATTATGCTCTAGCTTTATATCAAATCGGTCGAGAAGATGAAGCCCTGAAAACCATGCGAAACCTGACTCGCAAATATCCTAAATTTGCCGATATGCGGGCGGCTTTAACCGCCGTTTTATGGGCGCAAGGACAACGAGGAGAAGCCGAAAGTAACTGGGTAGCAGCCGTAGGACTCGATCGACGCTATGAAGATATTAACTGGGTAAGAGACATTCGCCGCTGGCCGCCAAACATGGTAACAGCCTTAGAAAAATTTCTCAAATTGTCTTAGCGATCGGGATGACAGGATTTGAACCTGCGGCATCCTGCTCCCAAAGCAGGCGCGCTACCAAGCTGCGCTACATCCCGTTGTTTGCCTATCTAGTATAGCTCAATTTTGCCGATCGACCTCAGTTGGGATACCAAAACATCCCTTTAATGCCTTCTGGATCGCTGATAAAACCCAGTCGAGCGTAAAAATCTACTACATGAGGGTCGGCAAATAGGGTGATATTGCTAATATCCTCGTTACGCAGTTTTTTAATCGTATACTTCATCAAAGCTTTACCCAGTCCTTGAGTTTGAAAATCTGGATGTACCACTACATCCCAGATGGTGGCGTTAAAAGCGTGATCTGAAGTAGCGCGGGCAAAACCGATAAGTTGCTTTCTAGCTCCCCGCACCTGCCACATCGAAACCACTAAGAAACTGTGCTGCATGGCTTTCTTAACTTTACGCAGGGGGCGACGCGCCCAACCGACAGCATCGCAAAGTTCCTCTAGCTCGTAGAGATCGATATCCCGATCCAAGCTAAAAAAGATGCGAGAATTATTTTGAGCGGGATTAGCGCCTGGAATGTCAACCAGTTCGCCTTGAACTGGTGCTGGCTTCGAGGCAGTGGCAGTATCAGAACTGCTAAACAAACTTTTCCAAAAGACCATGCAGGTGTGGTGAAAGGATTGACGTTTTCCGATATGGGATGGTTTTAGTTCTCTCTCAAGGGTTGAGAGTAGAGAACTGGAGAAGGCTAGGCTTGAGGCTGAAAGTTTCTTCCTTAAAGTAACTATACAACTTCTACAGCTTTGATGTCTGGTCTGCCACCAAAACCGCGATCGCGGTTTTGGCGACTAGTAGTTTAAACTGTATGGATGGCTCGATCGGATCGCGGCCCTGCAATCAAACCTCCTCTTCCTAAGATCGCTAAAGCAGATAGTGGCAACAAATACGAACTGTTTACTTTGCCCGCAAATCTAAATTCTTTAGCTACAGTAATGGATCTAAAATCATCAACGCGAGAGTTACTGAAGAAATTTAATCGCTCGTTTCCTCAATTCTACGAGCAGTTTGTCAGCAGTGAAGCTCAACTGCAAAACCTCAAGCTGGCTTACCAAATATATAAAACCCAGCAAGCCGCTATTGAGATTAAACCGGAAGGCGACAAAACTTGCTTGCATTTTGCCTACCGCAACCAATCGTTTCTGCTGAGCGATATTTTTGGGGTGTTGGCGATTTATGGAGTCACCATTCATAGTTTGAGTTTATACGGTCAAACTAGCGATCCAATGTTAGTGTTTATTACTTTGCTAGTATCTCGCGATCGCAAGCCTCTGAGCCAGAAGCGGGCTGAAAAAATCTCTCAAACAATCGAGGCAGCTATAGCAGGGACTCTTGATGTCGAGCGGATCTTGAGGGCGCGAGCTTTGTTAGATCCGGGTGGGAATTATGTCGAAACCCAATTCTATGTAGATCCGGTGTTTCATTTGCCTACCCTTTTGGTGGAAGCAGACAATCACTTGGCTTTGTTTTACAGAGTGATGCGGGCTATTTGGCAAGAAGATTTACTGGTAATTAACGCTAACTCGATCGTTTGGCGGGGAAGAATTAGATTAATTTTTTATCTGTTAGGACCGAATGAAAGCTCGATTCCTAACTATTTGGGTCAAAAAATTGCTGATGGTGTCAGGCAGCGATTGAAAAGATAGTTTTTAGAAGAGTTCGGAGTATGCGCCGAGCGCAGGCTGCGCCAACGGAATTCGGAATTCGGATTTAAGAGCCTTTCTTTTGTCTTCCCCTGCTTCCCCTGCTCCCCCATCTTCGCCCTCTCTTCGCTCTCCTACTTCCGAGCATAGATAGCGATCGCTTGCGGTATTGTCCGACTGGCTCTAATGTAAGTTCTACCGTTAATTATTAATCCGGTGCTACTACCGCCGTCTAGCATGGCTTCAGAACTAGTGCCAAAACTTTTCAAGGTATTGACAGCATCGATTTGTCTAGCGGAGTTACTAGAATAGAAAATTACTGTTTCGGTATTAGCATCGCCATCGTCGTCAAGAATGCCGACAAAAGTGCGGGGTAAATATTTCTCGGCAGACTTATTAGCCGCTGGATCGAGCGCCCCAACTACATCGGGAAAATCGCGATCGAATGTTACTAGATCGTAAGGTTGAATGCTGGCAGTTGCAGTTGATGAGTTAAAAGCAAATGTCGTAGTTAAGTTAGGAAATTCATCTAAACCATAACCGTAACTAACAGTTGTGCCTGCAATTTTTAAGCCAAAAGCGATCGGCGTAGGATTATATTTTTGAGAAAAAAACGTACCGTTAACTACTACCCTAGCTTTGCGAGTCGAGGTGTTCTGTCTGACAGCATCATTCCAAAAGTCGTTCGTAGATTTGCGCTCGATTTTGCCATTGGGTACGTCAGTAAGAGTGCCTGTTAAGTTGCGAAGCATTCCTTGCTGCAAATTAACCACTGTCACATAATCTGATTTACTAGATGCCGAATTTTTTTTGTATACTTGCACTCCGCGATCGCTAAGAATTTCCTCAAAGCTTTCAGGAACCGTAACTGCTGCGGCAGGTCGATCGACAAAATGCAGTAATATAGTAATAATTAACAGCAGATTAATTGTCATTAGTTACCAGATTCTTCTCAGTCGATCGATTGCCATTTCTTTGCTGCTCTAAATAGCTAATTCGTTGTTTAGCATATTCTAAATCGCCGATCAGTTTCCATTTCTCATTTTCCAATTTCTGGTTTTCTGCCTCTAATTGTTTGATTTCTTCAAAAGCTAAACTTTCTGCTTTTTGAGCGTTATCTAAGGCAGTTTCCAGTTGTTTTATAGCAGAAGATTTGGCTAATTGCTGCTTGAGCTTACGAATTTTCTGTTGAGTGCGATCGCGCTCTGCCTGCAATTTATTTATAGTCAAGTCGAGCTTTTCAATCTCGCTACCAGCTTCGGCAACTCGCTCCTGGGTATCGCTCAAATCTTGCTGCAACAACTCTAAAATCTGAACGATTTGCTGTCGATCTTGTTCTCGGTTTTGCAGGTGTTGCCCTAAAGAGTCAACATCTTTCTTTCCTAATAAAGCTAGCTTTGGCGTTAAGGTGGGGATTTCGGATATTTCAGCCAATCGCTCTTGCAGGGGTTGAAAAGTTGGCGTGTTTTCTGAGCTATGTTGCAGAGCAGTTAGTTGACTCGAATAAAAAGCGATCGCTTCTTCTAATTCTTGCGCATATTGCTGCTGCTGGGTTTGATAGCTTTCTAATTCAGTTCGCGATTGCTCTCTTTGAGCGATCAGTAACGAAATCTGCTGGTTTTTCTCTTCTAATTGTTGCTTGAGTTTGCGAGCGTTTTGCTGCAATCGTTCTCGTTGTTGGCGCTGGCCGCAAAAAACTAGCTCAATAATTATCCAACTAGCAAAACCACCCGTGAGAAACAAAGCTGCTGTAAGAGAATACACTCTTCCCGAACCCCTAAGCTTAAACAGGTTCCCCAGCCAAGCACCAGTATCTTCGACAAAAGTTGGTGGCATCCGGCGGATGTAGTATACCCGCCCGATAATTTTGCCCCGATTAGTTTTACCAGTGGCGGTCGGCTTGGAGCTATAAGGGCTAGCATATTTTTGTTCGGCTAGGATAGGGGGCGGATCTCGCAGCAAATCGTAAGGATACGGGGATAAATCTGCCAGAGTGAATTGCACTTTCTTTCTGGAAGACGATTGAGAAATGTAGAGAATCTGCTGATTCAGGCAGCCTATCGCCTCAGTTTGACAATTGGTGACAACTAATCCAAAGAGTCCGTAATTGCTATTTAGGGTATGCTGTAACTCCTCAAAGTCTCTCTGAATCAAGCTAGAAGAAAGTTTAGCGGGTAGGGTATGACTTAAGAGATTAAAATCCACCGTCTGAGCGGCAAAAATTGTCCGGTTCCAGTATTGGTGGTAGTTATCCCAATTTTTCAGCGCTGTCATGCTCAAAGCAACAGCAATAATCGTGGCTAGCCTACCGAGGCTAGGAAGAAGAGTAATAGTGCCGCACTCAAGACGAGCGAGCTTTGCTGCCATAAGTAGAACAAATCTGAAAAGTGATATTAGCAATTGCCTTACGAGCAGTTTGCCCAAATATTAGCGGCAGATCTACATGGCGATCGAAAATTACCAAAATTTCCTGTTAATTTTTTTAACAGCCAGCAGCACTCCCCATCGGCTGGTGTCGAGCAACCAGATCTCTAACAGCGGGTTCTCCAACAGGACTGACGCAGCAACCCCATATTATAGTAGTGTCCGCCCCTATGCCCTATGCCCTATGCCCCATGCCCCATGCCCAAACTCGATCGGAAAGTTTTCAGTCACATTTAGCTACGGTGTGCCACAATCGATAGAATTGCTGGAGTTTAAAATTCTGCATTCAGCACCATGATCGGACAACTTCTCGGCGGGCACTATCGGATCGTCAAAAGTTTGGGCAAAGGTGGGTTTGGAGAAACCTACTTGGCAGTCGATCTGCATCTTCCCGATCGCCCCCAGCGGGTAGTCAAACAACTCAAACCGCAATCCAATAATCCCTTAGTATTGGAAACCGCCAAAAAATTGTTCGATCGCGAAGCTCAAGTTCTTTACGAGTTAGGCAGCCACGATCGAATCCCCAGTCTGTTCGCTCATTTTGAGGAAGACGAGCAGTTCTTTTTAGTGGAAGAGTTCGTTCCCGGACACGATCTGAGTTACGAGATCGCCGTAGGGAAGCAGCTAAGCGAGTCTCAAGTCATCTTTCTGTTGCGAGACATTGCCGAAGTCTTAGCTTTCGTCCACCAGAATCGCGTCATCCATCGAGATATCAAGCCTTCTAATTTAATTCGCCGCCAAGCGGATGGCAAGATCGTCCTGATTGACTTTGGGGCAGTGAAACAAGTTAGCACCCAAATAGTCGATACGGGGGGATTAGTCACCACCAGCACGGTCGCGATCGGCACTCAGAATTATATGCCTAGCGAACAGCGCCAAGGCAACCCCCAATTCAGCAGCGACGTTTACGCTTTAGGAATGCTTTGCATCCAGGCTCTTACGGGCGTAGAACCGAGCAAGCTGCCCTTAGAACCCAATTCCTTAGAAATCATTTGGCGCGATCGCCCTGGTTTGCCGTCAGAGACTCAGCTTCAAGTAGACCCCAAATTAGCAGACATTTTAGACCAAATGGTGCTGTATGACTTTAGAAAGCGATATGGTTCGGCTGCTGAGGTCTTACAGGCGATCGATAGCTTGACGGCTGCTCCTGAGCCTCCAGGCACTTCTGCTGTTGGTGTGAAACCGGATCGCTCTCTCAAGTGGAATCCAAAAATCGTTCTGCCTCTAGTGCTATTAGGTGGTGCGATCGCCATCCTTTTTGGAGCCACAAAATTAGTTTTTCAACCAGATATTCCTGTTTCTCCTTACGAAAATACTCAGTATGGAATTAAACTTAATTATCCTCAAAATTGGGATAAACAAGAAAACGCCAACATCATTACTAAAGAAGTAGTTACACTAGTTTCACCTAGAGCCAGCGACTCAGATAAATTCTTAGAAACTGTCAGCGTCACCGTTGAAGATCTACCATCTCCCAAATCTTTAGAAGAATATACTAGTTTTGCCAAACAAGAAATTCAGCAGAACAATCAAGACGTGCAAATTCAAAGTGAAGGTGAAGATACTTTAGCAGGAAACAAGGCTTACCGAATTATTTATACGAGATCCGACGGCGAAGTTAAATTAAAAACAATGGCAATTTGGACGTTGAAGAATTTTAAAGCCTATGCAGTTATCTATGAAGCTGAATTAGGGGAATACGATCGGTTTTTAAATGAAGCAGAAAAAATAATTAAATCTTTGCAAGTTCAAAGCAATTGATTCAAAGAATTCGGAATTAGAAATTAAAAACCGAGCAACACATCCTGGGTAGGGGCGCAAAGCTTTGCGCCCCTACAGGAAATTCGTACTGGGAGAGCCAATGGCGCGTTACTGCAAAATAGTCTTTGAGACGATGCGGGTTTTCTTCTTGTCAGCTTCCGATAGTTCTTCTCCAGCTTGCAGCCTAGTAGCGCTGGTTTGTAAGACAGTAGCAGCGCCCCTGTCGCCCATTTGTAAGGCAGTCTTAGCCGCAGTTTGCAGCATCGTCGCTGCCCCCGTGCGATCGCCTTGTTGCAATTTCTGTTCTGCCAGTTGGGTTTGCCGATACTTGGCTAGCGCCAGAATATGCTGCTGGACTTCAGCATTCGGTGCTGGTTGGTAAGAACGGACGAAATTCGCTGTTACTGGCACTGAATCTGAGAGTAAACCCACTTTACCCAACATTGGGTCGTCGTAGCGCACCTGCAAGCTGGTAATTATCTGCTCTCCTTCTGGCAACTGACCGACATAGAGATTAGCCAAAATTACCCGCGAGACATCTTTCATCAAATCTCCCAGCCGGACGACGTATTTATCGCCTTCTTCTTGCACTGGCAGTTCGATCGTATCTGGGGCGACTTGAGCTACAGGTTTGAGTTCGGCTAGCCGGATCTTAGGAGTCAAAGAAAACAGTAGGTAAGCATTGGTCAGTCCGACGGCTTGAATCCGGTTGAAGATGAAGTTAAATTGATTGACAGCATCCTCGGCTTTCTCGATATAACGCATCGTCCCGCCGCCGACATCAGCCATTTTTTCTAAGATTTCCGAGTTCCAGTGTTCTCCAAATCCCAAAGAGTTTAACGTCATGCTGTACTCAGTAGCCAGTTCTGACAGCTTGATGCAGCGTTTGTTGTCGCCGTGTTCGTTTTCCCCATCGGTCAGCACGAACGCTTGAGAAACGGTGTTATGTTTGCCTTTGGCCAGTTCTTCAATGCCTAATTTTAAGCCCTCATCGATCGCCGTGCCCCCATCGGCTTTCAACCCGCCAATCAGTTTGATTACTTTCGTCGGATCGTCGATCGTTTGGTTGGGGACGACGATTTTTGCCCGATGATCGAAAGCCACCACCGAAATGCGATCGCCCGGTGTGAGCTTTTCTACTAGCTGCTGAGCGGCTTTTTTGACTGTTTCTAGGGGTTCTCCCTTCATCGAACCGCTATGGTCTAAAATCAGGCAGAGATTGAGCGGCACGTTTTGGGGTTGAGCGCCTGCGATCGCTCCCACCGAAATGGCTAGTTGACGTTGGCTACTAGCTTGATTTAAGTCCACGCGGGCATCATTGACAGCAGCTTGCAATCCAACTTTCATCACACAAGGCTCCTAATTACAGTCATTCAGGTAGAATCACGGCTAGCTTAACCGATTACGGATCGAGTACGAAAAACGGTGGTTTCGTCAACCAGCGGGCCCGCGCTAACAACTGGTTAGACCAGAGCATCGGTAGTGAAACCCGTCCCTATATCCTTACTCTCTTAAGTTACTATCTTATTATTGTCTTGTCTGCTGTCAGACAGCCAGTGGACGTTCAACAGTTCCAGTTCGCAATTCGCAATTCGCAAGTTAAGTGATGTAGGAAACCTCCAAGATTTCAGATTACCCCAGTTACTTCATAATTTTCCTTGCCATTATGAGCATACCCATTCAGGCAGTACAATCTACCGGCTATTACGGTGGTGATTCTTACTACCGAACTCCTCCCCCAGATTTACCTTCACTCCTACTCAAAGAGCGAATTGTTTACTTGGGAACGCCCCTGGTTTCGCCTGACGAATACAAGCGGCAAATGGGGGTTGATGTCACCAAACTAATTATCGCTCAGCTACTTTACCTGCAATTCGACAATCCCGAAAAGCCCATTTTCTTCTACATCAACTCGACGGGAACGTCTTGGTATACCGGAGATGCTATAGGCTACGAAACCGAGGCTTTTGCCATCTGCGATACCATCAACTACATTAAGACTCCCGTACACACCATCTGTCTCGGCCAAGCCATGGGTACAGCCGCTATGATCTTATCGGCAGGAACTAAGGGTTGTCGGGCTAGCTTGCCACACGCCACGATCGTACTCAACCAACCTCGCAGCGGTACGCGCGGTCAAGCTACAGATATCCAAATTTACGCCAAGGAAGTCTTAGCTAACAAACGGGCCATTTTGGATATTGTCTCCCGCAATACCGGACAGCCAGCCGAAAAAATTGCCAAAGACACCGAACGGATGTTCTATCTGACTCCCCAAGAAGCTAAAGAATACGGACTGATCGATCGAGTCTTAGAAAGTGCCAAAGAGCTTCCCAAAGCCATCCCCGCACTGACAGCTTAAGGAGGGCGAGAGGGAGATGGGGAGATGGGGAGGAAATTAACTCCTGACTTCTGACTTCTGACTCCTGACTCCTGACTTCTGACTCCTGACTTCTGAACTCCTGAACTCCTACCTTCATTCATCATTCCTATGGCTCTTCGGGTTCCATATAATATTCCTGGCAGTCCTAACTGGCAGTGGGTCAATATTTATACGCGCTTGAGTCAGGAACGAATTATGTTCCTCAATCAACCGCTAACTACGGATCTAGCCAATTTCCTGATCTCTGCCATGCTGTATCTAGACTCAGAAGATACCAGCAAGCCGATCTACATTTACATTAATTCCCTCGGCGATCCGGTCTTGGCAGGGATGACCAATGAAACCGCAGGCATGATGTCGATTAGTGCTGGGTTGGCAATTTACGACACTATCCAACACATCAAGTCAGAAGTGGTGACGATTTGTTTGGGTCAAGCGATCGGGATGGCAGCCCTAGTTCTATCATCGGGGACTAAAGGAAAACGAGCTAGCTTGCCTCATTCTAGTATTGCGCTCAA
The DNA here is from genome assembly GCA_019359615.1 of Cyanosarcina radialis HA8281-LM2. Taxonomy (GTDB): domain Bacteria; phylum Cyanobacteriota; class Cyanobacteriia; order Cyanobacteriales; family CCAP-1448; genus Cyanosarcina; species Cyanosarcina radialis. Next base: position 183,883 of record JAHHHA010000006.1, on the reverse strand, counting down.
CCAGTTTTATGCTGGAACGCAAGGTCAGGCAACTGATATTCAAATCAATGCTCAAGAGGTGTTAAAGAAGAGAACCTTAGTCTTGGATATTTTCTCGCAAAACACTGGGCAGCCAGTAGAGAAAATTGCTAAAGATATCGAGCGAATTTCCTATCTAACTCCTCAAGAAGCCTTAGATTACGGACTGATCGATCGCGTCTTGTCAAACCCCAATCTTCTCGATCGACCCGTTTCTGCCCTAAGTTAGCATGAGAGGCAAAAGGAGAGAGGGGAGACGCGGGGAGGGGAGAGGGGAGACTTATTTAACTCCAAACCCCACGCTTAACACTCCACACTTTCTACACACTCCACACTTAAAACTATGCCTATCGGTATCCCAAAAGTTCCATATCGCCTCCCTGGTAGTCCTTACGAGCAATGGATCGATCTAGAAGATCGTCTATTTCGGGAGCGGATTATTTTCTTGACCGAGGAAGTAGACGATGCCATTGCCAATGCGATCGTCGCTTACTTGCTCTATTTAGATTCCGAAGACCAGACCAAGCCGATTTACCTATATATCAATTCTCCTGGTGGTTCGGTAACTGCGGGCATGGCGATGTACGACACCATGCAGCACATCAAATCGGAAGTGATCACCATTTGCGTTGGTTTAGCAGCTTCTATGGGTTCTTTCCTGCTAATGGCTGGCACCAAAGGCAAGCGAATGGCCCTACCTCATTCGCGGATCATGATCCACCAACCCTCTGGCGGAACTCGCGGCCAGGCGACTGATATCGAGATTGAAGCCAGAGAAATTCTTAGAATCCGCCGTCAGCTAAACGAGATCTATGCCGAAAGGACGGGTCAGCCTCTATCCAAGATTGAAAAAGATATGGATCGAGACTTTTTCCTGTCAGCCGAGGAGGCCAAAGAGTACGGTTTGATCGATCGCGTCATTGAAGATCGGCCCGCTTGACCGCAACAATTGCGAATTCGCAATCGCCAATTCGCAATTGAATAACTGCGAATTGCGAATTGATAATTGCGAATTGACTTTTGGTGTATGCTTTTTGTCAATCTTACTGCCCGCGATCGAACATGAATTTGGCAGATTGCTATCGCTTGTTAGATTTGCAGTCCACGGCTTCCCTGACTGAAATCAAAGCTTCATACCGCCGCATGGCGCTGAAGTATCATCCCGATATGAATCCTACAGACCAAAAGGCTAAAGAGAAGTTTATTGAATTGACTCAGGCTTATGAGTTACTGCTCGATGCGGCTAGCAATGGCGATGGAGTTAAAGTCTGGCAGCAAACGGCAGAAACCGACGGGCCAGATAACAAATCGACTACGGTTAGAGTAACTCGCCAGCCGACCGCACCGCAACGAGAACTATCATTAGTTGAAGAGAGGCTGAAATGGAGTTCTTATAGGCAGTTACAGCAATTTTTAAAAGAGCAAAAGATGGCGAGCGCGATCGCTTTGGTAGAAGGTTTAGCTCATCGCTTTCCTGAAGATATTGAAGTCCGCCAGTGGCAGGCGATTACCTATCAACAGCAAGGCAGGCAGTTGTTGAATCAAAAGCAATTAGATAAAGCCAGAATTTACTTGAAAAAGGCACTGAAAACCGATCCGCACAATCGCTCTCTTTGGACTGAAGTAGAAAAAGATTTTCGGCGGATGGAAAGGATTTTTTGAAGGTTCTACATCGCAACGAACCATGAACGACGAACCATCGACTAAATTAGCGATCGCTGTCACCGTTAAGTTATTTGCAGCCTATCAAGAGGCTTTTGGAGTTTCAGAATTGCGGCTCGAATTCCCTGCCGAAACCCCCGTATCAGAGGTATTAGAACGTCTTCTGGTAGAGCGTCCAGAATTAGAACCGTGGCGCAAGCTGACACGCTTTGGTATCAACTTCCAATTTGTCGAACCAGATACGATCTTGAAAGATAAAGATGAAGTGGTGCTAATTCCACCAGTAAGCGGCGGGTATTAAGTAACCTGAGTTCGGGTTAAGCCGAAGGCAGAAAAAACTCATTGATAGTGATAGAAGGCTTCTTAGGCTGATAATACCATTTTGGATTTTGGATTTTGGATTGCGAATAGGCTTCTCCATCTAGGTTTGACGAAGCCATTTGCCCAGTTCTTTTTTTAAATTGGTATAACAATAACTGGACTTGAGACGATTAATAGATGATTGAAATTGTTGAAGCAGATTTTAACTTACTCGCTCATGCAGAGGCGACGATCGAATTAATGGAAGCGTATGCTCTCGACCCGATGGGTGGCGGTCGAGGTCTGTCGGACTACGTTAAAGCAAACCTTACAGCAGAACTGGCCAAGAGAAAATCGGCTCGTGCGATCCTCGCGTTTGTCGAGGGTAAACCCGCAGGACTGGTGGTCTGCTTAGAAGGATTTTCTACGTTTGCCTGCAAGCCATTACTAAATATCCACGATGTCATCGTGGCTTTACCATACCGGGGCAGAGGCCTATCCAAACTGCTGCTACAAAAGGCAGAAGAGATCGCGATCGATTTGGGCTGCTGTAAACTCACACTAGAGGTACTAGAAGGCAATCATGTCGCCCAGTCAGCATACAAGGCATTCGGCTTCAGTGGCTACGAGCTAAATCCCAAAATGGGCAAGGCCTTATTCTGGGAGAAGAAATTAGGCGAGGCCGCTAAATGAAAACCTCACGTATCACTAATTTTAAAACTTATTGCTAATTATTTGCAGAATTTTAACAATAAATTGTTCGCAAATGGGCGATTTTTAGCTAATATAATTGAGAAAATTTATAATTATGCCTGGGGTCAAGTAGTGCATTGCGGCGGAAATCCGTCTACCATGACAAATCACTCGAAAGCTGATGATATCAGGTTTTTGACTTTTGACTTTTGACTTCCGCGCAGCGGTACTAGGACTATGCCCTTTTGCTCTCTCCTTCGTCGGCAAGGGCTGGCTTGAGGGCGAATTTTGCTGTAGATAAAATTAGTGGCTCGATCGCTTTGGTTAAACTTCCTAATAATCGTAGTAGCAGAAATCCTTGCAATTGCTCTGCCGACTTGGGTTAAGGCTCAAATTTTAGAGCCACAGACGATCGAAAATCGAATCGCCGCCGAAGGGTTAACAGCCATAGAGATCGATCGGCGCGACTGGGAGCAAACTTTTGGCGGGCAATGGGAAATATCTAAAGCTTTCCGCGCTGCTTATGTTTCCTGGAAAGAGGGCGATTCGGGAGCAAATAATCGCACTTTTAGCGACGATTACGAGTTAGATGAATTCTATTTCCTGGAAACTGAGTTCAGCAGTAGCGTCAAAACAGGATCGCTAACCCAAGAAACTTCGATCGGTTTAGAACTGAGCAAAAACCCTTTTAATTTATCAGGCCAAAGCACGCATATTTTAGGTAACGTGCTTAACTCCAGACAGTTGCCCAGTCCGTTTTCTCCTACCGACTTTGTTAGTCCCAACAATTCTCTAGGACTCTTCCTGGGATACGAACTGACATTAGGCGATCGCCTCAGTCTATCTTTCGATGGAGAAATAGATCTCGAAATTACAGATACTAACCCAGAGTTGCCCACCTTTACACTCTCAGAGAGCGAACCTTTCATCCCAGAGATTACCATCTCCTATCAGCTAGCTCGATCGCTCTGGCTTTACGGTACTTACAGTCAATCTTCCGAGACGGCTTCCGGTAGTAACTTTAATGGCGAACCGTTGCAACCTCAAAGCGAACGATCGTTAGAAGTGGGAATCGAAGCAGAATTGCTCGACGGTAAGATGTCGGCCAGCCTATCGGCCAGTCAGACTACTCAAAAGCACGTGACGACTACAGATCCAGATCGTCCTGACTTCCAAATGCAAGTTGACGAAGAACAAACGCGATCGCTAACCTGGCAAGTTATCGGTGAAATCTTGCCAGGTTGGGATCTAAACGCTTACTATGCCTACGCCGACGGAAGGATAACCCAAGACAGCAGATTTCCTATCGGCAATCAAATCGAAAATGCCGCCCAGCATTACGCCGGGATCTGGACTACCTACGAGATTCAGCATGGTTCTGGGCGAGGATTGGGGTTGGGAGGCGGACTTTCCTTTGTCGGCGATCGTCCGGGCGATCGAGATAATACTTATAAATTACCCAGTTACCTCCAAACCGATCTAGTGTTCTTTTACCACGGTCAAAACTGTCAGGTGGCAATCAACTTCCAGAACTTATTCAACGCAGATAATATCGACGATCGACCTTTGACCGTTTTGGGAACGCTGCTAATCGAGTTTTGAAGACCGAGGAACGGGTTAAAGCTAAACTCCACGCTCTTTAAACCAAGCTTGTAAGCGTTTCCAACCGTCTTCTGCTGTCTCTTTGTTGTAATTAGGGCGGTAGTCAGCAAAAAAGCCGTGAGGCGCATCGGGATAAATAACAATTTCCGAACCGCTCTGGCCGGGTTTGAGAGCCTCGCGCATCTGCTCTACCGTATCGATCGGAATGCCATCGTCTTTGCCGCCGTAGAGTCCTAATACTGGCACTTTGAGATCGGCAGCAATATCTATCGGCTGTTTGGGAGTTAAAGGTTTAGACTCGCCTACCAAACGCCCATACCAAGCAACGCCAGCTTTAAGTTTGGGATTGTTAGCAGCATAGAGCCAGACAATTCGGCCGCCCCAGCAAAAACCTGTAATGCCTAAGCGATCGCCATCGCCTTTTTCAGACTTTTCTGCCCAGGAGACTGTAGCATCTAAATCCGACATCACCTGAGCATCCGGTACTTGAGAAACCACTTTGTCTCTGATTTCTTGGATATCTCTAAGTTTCGAGACATTACCTTGACGAGCGAACAGTTGAGGAGCGATCGCTAAGTAGCCCAATTTAGCAAAGCGGCGACAAACATCTTGAATGTGTTCGTGTACGCCAAAAATTTCATGAACTACCAAGACGATAGGAAACTTTTCTCCCGTCATCGGCATTGCCCGATAGGCCGGAATTTCACCGCCCTCTACGGGAATCTTGACCTCACCACCGATTAAGCCCTCCATATCTGTAGTGATAAATTCAGCCCGAATCGGCCGAACTGCTAGGGCAAATCCTGCCGCTAAAGAGGTGACAGCGATAAATTTTCGGCGGGTGAAATCGGTCATGAGTTTTACTTCTGAAATCGGCTTAATTCTTTATAGCCTTAATGTAGCTTAGAGTATATGTTGGCTGCTTTCTAATAGCAGTTATAGTGAAGTACATTCTTGTAGGGCAGGGGACAGCCCAGAGGGCTATCCCACAAGACCAACAGGCTATCCTACAGGTGTATCTTAGACAAATACAAACTGTGATAAAACTAATGGATCGAGTTGTCATCGCCCCGTACGATCGCCTCTGGCCGGTGCTGTTCGATCGAGAAGCCGCACGCATCCGGGAGGTTTTAGATCGAGATCTCGTCACTAGGATCGAGCATTTTGGTAGCACGGCAGTTCCAGGACTAGCGGCCAAACCGATTATCGATCTGTTAGTGGGAGTGCGTTGGCGTAGCCTGTTCTGGAAGAACGTATCGCTGGTCGAAGCAAAACAAGTTGCTATTTCTCAGTTAAAATCGCTGGGGTACGATTATTGGTGCGATAATCCCGATCCTCAAAGGATGTTTTTTGTTAAAGGCTTGCCGCCAAACGGTCCGCGCACTCATCACATCCATATAGTTGAGCCAGACAGCTTGTTATGGGAGCGCCTGCTTTTTCGAGATTATCTCCGCCAGCATCCAGAGGAAGCGACGCGTTATGCCCGATTAAAGTGCGATCTCGCTCGACGCTATGCTACAGATCGGGAAGCATATACCAGTGGCAAAGCCGAGTACATCGAGTCGGTGATGCCAGCAGCGCGAGAATCGGTCAAACCAATTCGCACTTGACAATTACAATTTTTAATTGCGAACTGCGAATTGCGGATTGACAATTGTTTTATGGTTTCGGGTTAACTATGAGCTACTGCCTGAATCCCCATTGCCAGAAGCCGCAAAATCTGGCTGGTGCGAAGTTCTGCACTAGTTGTGGAGAAAAGCTGCTGTTGGGCGATCGCTATCGGGCCATTGAGGCGATCGCTAGAGGTGGTTTTGGCAGAACTTTCTTTGCCCTAGACGAACAAAAGCCATCTAAACCGCCTTGTGCTATCAAGCAATTTTTACCGCAAGCGGGAAACCAGCAATACGCTCAAAAAGCTGCGATGCTATTCCACCAAGAAGCTTTGCGATTGGATGAATTGGGCAAACACCCGCAAATTCCAGAACTGTTAGCATATATCACCCAATCGAGTCGGCAGTATTTAGTTCAAGAATTCATTGAAGGGCAAAATTTAGCTCAAGAATTGGTAGTTCAAGGGTGCTTTAACGAAATCAAAATTCAACAATTTCTGCAAGATTTCTTACCTTTATTGCAATTCATCCACTCGAAGCAGGTAATTCATCGGGATATCAAACCCGAAAACATCATTCGTCGCTCTTATCCTACTTCAGATCTGCAAAAAACAGATTTAGTTTTAGTCGATTTTGGAGCCGCTAAATTTTCTACCCCAACGGGATTGGCTCGAACTGGGACGGCGATCGGTAGCATCAGATATATAGCGCCAGAACAAGCTATGGGCAAGGCAATTTTTGCCAGCGATATTTACAGTTTAGGGGTTACTTGCATTCAACTGTTAACTAATACTGACCCCTTGGAATTGTACGATACGAGTATCGGCGAGTGGGTATGGCGGCAACAGGTAAAAGACAATTCATTGAGCGATCGCTTAGAACAAATTATCGATCGGATGCTAGAAAATGCTACCAATAGTCGCTATCACGCAGTCGAAGAAATTTTAGGAGATTTGCAGGCTGTAAAAACTGTAATTTTTGCTTCGGGGCGATCGCTACCCAACCCTCTCCCTAACCCTGCTCTAAGTTCTCCTTCCCAGTTCAACTCAACACTCAACACTCAACACTCCACACTTCCTTTCTGGCGTTGTACCCGCACCCTGACGGGGCATACCAATTGGGTAAATGCGATCGCCTTTAGTCCAGATGGCGAGATTTTAGCTTCTGGGAGTGCTGACAAGACAATTAAACTCTGGCGCGTCAGCGATGGCGAACTCATCCACACTTTCAAAGGACATTCTAGATCGGTTCGGACTGTGGCTTTTAGCCCCGACGGGCAAATTTTAGCTAGCGGTAGTGCCGATCGCACTGTCAAACTCTGGCAAGTCCCAAGCGGTAAGCTAATCGGTAATATCAAATGGCATTCTGGATGGGTAAATGCGGTGGCTTTTAGTCCGATTCCGTCAACTCTCTTGTCATCCGTGTTTACTAATGGGAAAACGAAGGGAGTGGGAACTGTTGGCTTAGGCATAGAAGGGATATTAGCTAGTAGCAGTAGCGACTGTTCGATCGCTTTTTGGGAAATCAAAACGGGTAAACTATTGCATACTATTAGCGGTCATTCTAGAGCGGTTACGGCGGCTATTTATAGTCCAGATGGTGAGGTTTTAATTAGCGGGGGCGACGATCGCACGATTAAATTCTGGCAGTTAAGTAGTGGGAGAATGCAAAGAGCGATCGCCCATCATTTGGGTTGGATCAACCACTTAGCCATTAGTGCCGACGGACAAATTTTAGCTAGTGCCACTGACAATAAGGCGATCGAATTATGGCAAGTTAGTAATGGCAAGTTACTCCAAACTTTAACCGATAATTCCTGTGCGGTTTATGGCGTGGCGTTTAGTCCCGATGGCAATCTTTTAGCTAGTGCTGGAGACGATCGAACTATTAAAATTTGGCAGGTAAGCAGTGGTAAATTGGGGCAAACTCTTACTGGGCATTCTTACTCGGTTTATGACATTGCTTTTAGTCCTAACGGGCAAACGATCGCTAGTTGCAGCGGCGACAAAACTATTAAATTGTGGCGGTGCGATTCGGTTTAATTGGTAGTGCAAAGATCTCGATCGAATACATCGAGATCCTTGCACTACTGGCGCAAAGGATGTGACGATTGACTCTGAAGATTTTTTGATGACATCAACTTCTCGCCTTAGCTTATTCATAGTCGAAAAGAACTGCGATCGCACTCTCTAACTCCTCTCCGTGATATCATCGTATCCAAAACCAGTTGCTAGCAGGAAACGAGATCGTCTTGGATTCATTTATTCGGATACTGATAAAACTATCGCAGGCGATCGATAAAGTCATTGACTTCATCGGCAGTTCCACTACTTGGATCGTCATCCTCACAGTTGGCGTGGGCTTCTACAATGTTTTAGCTCGATACATTGGTAGGTTCATCGGGCTGAAACTATCCTCCAACACTTTAATCGAACTGCAATGGTACTTATTTTCGCTGATGTTCTTTTTGGGATTTGCCTACATTCTCAAGCACGGCGCTAACGTTCGGGTGGATTTTTTATATGCTAACTGGAGCGAAAAACAGCGGGCCCTAGTCGATTTTCTCGGTACTGTTTTCTTTTTAATTCCCTTCTGCATTCTGGGAATTTGGGTAACGATCGATCCAGTTTTGCAATCCTGGGGTTTATCGCCTGATGGCACTTGGGGAACTTGGGAAGTCTCCCCTGATGCAGATGGTTTACCCCGCGCACCGATCAAAACAGTAATTATTATTGCCTTTGTCACCTTGTTAGCCCAAAGTATCTCGCAAGCAATTAAGTATCTAGCTATTTTGAAAGGATATACTCAAGTAGCTCAAGCGATTCAAGGAGATGCAGAACAATTACCGCTTGAGTAGAAGGGTTCGTGGCAATAGATCGAGATCTATCTTTCTCCCCTCTCCCTTGGGAGAGGGGTTGGGGGTGAGGGCAGCAATGGATGAGATCGGAACCGGATTCGATCTGAGGGATTTCGGTTGGGTTCGTTGGGTTTCCTGCCGTCAACCCAACCTACGCTTATTGCACTTACCTAGAGCCAGAGCGATTTGGGATTAAACCATCACGGCCGCAGAACGATGCCACCTGCCTATAGTCGTACCGATCGGGGATAATTCTGTCATCAAGCGATCGAACCGATCTGGAGTCAGCGATTGAGGGCCGTCAGACAAAGCTTTAGCTGGGTTGGGGTGGACTTCGATCATCAAAGCATCGGCCCCCGCTGCTAAGGCTGCCATCGACATTGCTGGCACGTATTCGGCTCGCCCCGTTCCATGGCTGGGATCGATCGCGATTGGCAGGTGAGTAAGCGATCGCAAAACGGGTATCGCCGACAAATCTAATGTATTGCGGGCATACTCGCGATCGAACGTGCGGATGCCCCGTTCGCATAAAATCACGTTAGGGTTGCCAGCAGCGAGGATATACTCGGCTGCCATCACCCATTCTTCGATCGTAGCTGACATTCCGCGTTTGAGCAGCACTGGTTTGTCTTGGCAGCCAATTTTTTTTAGTAACGAGAAGTTGTGCATATTTCTCGCCCCTACTTGCAGCACATCTGCGACTTCTGCGATCTTTTCAATATCAACCGCATCCATCACTTCGGTAATAATTCCCAGTCCAGTTGCTTCCCTGGCTGCTGCTAATAAACCCAAAGCACTTTCGCCGTGCCCTTGAAAAGCATAAGGGGAAGTTCGAGGTTTGTAAGCCCCACCCCTAAGAAAATGAGCGCCAGCGGCTTTCACCCGCCGCGCCGTCTCGACGATCATCTCTTCATTTTCTACCGAACAGGGTCCGGCTATGACTGCTACTGGATGGTGTTCGCCGATCCAAACTGTGCCGTTAGGAGTCGGAATCGCCACTTCGCTAGCTTCCCCATGGCGAAACTCTCGACTGGCGCGTTTAAACGGCTGTTCTACCCGTAATACTTGTTCGATCCAGGGACTAATTTCCTCCATTTGTAGGGGATCGAGATCGGCAGTGTCGCCCACCAACCCGATAACTACCTTATGCTTGCCGACGATTTTTTCTGGAGTCAGACCCCAAGTTTCTAATTCCGAGCTAATTCGGGCGATTTCGGCTTCTGGAGAGCCAATTTTCATGACGACGATCATATATTTTTAGGAGTTCAGGAGTTCAGAAGTTCAGGAGTTCAGAATTTTAGAGCAAAAAGAAAGGCACAGATTTGAAGTATTATTCTTCAGTTTTCGATCGCCAGGCCGATGTCGTTCGCTTCCAGTTAGTGCCAAACTCCCGAAATCCTAAAAGGCTACCTGGGGTTTCTTCTTCCCAAGAAGCAGATAGAACCCCGTAACTCAAGCCCAAAAAACCCAAGCCAAAACAGCTTAAACTGATAATCAGAACGGCGTAATTCGGCAATTCCAGCCACTCGTGGCTAACTATTATATAGCTCACCACAAATGTTAACATCCCCAAAGTTGTAGGCACGCCGCAGAACAAGGCCATGCGTCGCATCATCCGTTGGCTGACAACTTGAGGAATTTCGGCTTGCTTAGCTTCTTGACTTTCTTTGTTCTTATTTTTGGTAGCTGTCAGCGGTGCTGGCTTATCATTAGCTGCTTTTTGGGAGTTTTTCTGTTGAGGTTCAAACGGCAAACGTCCCTTATCCTTACTGTCAGCAGAAGTTCGATCGGCTTTTCGTTTGGCAGGCATAGATTTTTTAAAAGGAGTTCAGAATACAGAAGTATGCGCCGAGCGCAGGCTACGCCAACAGAAGTTCAGAATATTTTGAGAAGGGGATTTAAAAGCTATTAGAAGCAGAGTCGCTCGATCGGAATTTTTAGCTCTAGGACTTAAACTATTGCTCTCAAACAGTCTTCAGAATTTCACTTTTTATAGAGGCAAGAATTATTCTGACTTCCTAAAATTCTCTACTCCTGAACTTCTGAACTCCTGAACTTCTGAACTTCTAGTCAATTTATCCCCGAATTCCCAGACGTTCGATTAACGGTCTATAGCGATCGCGATCGTGCTTTTGGATATATGCTAGCAGGCGCTTTCGCTGACCGATCATTTGTAGCAGACCGCGCCGCGAGGAATGATCGTTATTGTTATTCTTCAAATGGGCGCTCAGGCGAACGATCCGTTCGGTGAGCATGGCGACTTGCAATTCAGTCGAGCCAGTGTCAGTCTCGTGAACTTGGTAATCTTTGATGAGTTCTTGTTTGCGTTGTGGTGTTAAAGGCATAGACGCGATCGATTACAGCAGTTTACTATGATACCACTATTGCCTCGATCCTAGCACTTGCCCGATCGCATCAAACTACAACTAAAAATCCATGAGGAAAAAACATCGTCCGTCCCCTACAGGGCGCTGGTTGAATCGAGACGGACAAGTTAGCACTATCCGCAAAGGGTTGCCTCGATTTAGCTGGAGCGATTTATATCATTTGTTGCTGACTCTTTCTTGGACGACGTTTCTGCTGCTGGTGAGCCTGCTGTATCTAATATCCAATACCTTGTTTGCGATCGCCTACCTTGCTGGTGGAGATTGCATCCAAAACGCCCGTCCTGGTTCTTTTACCGATGCTTTCTTTTTCAGCGTGCAAACGATGGCCACTATCGGCTACGGCTCGATGTTTCCCCAGACTGATTATGCCAATGCGATCGTCACGGTGGAAGCTTTGGTAGGACTATTGGGAGTAGCAATGGTGACTGGCTTGGCCTTTGCTAGGTTTTCGATGCCATCGGCTAGGGTGTTATTCAGTCGCGTCGCCATCATTGCGCCTTACGATCGAGTGCAGACGTTGATGTTTCGGGTGGCTAACGAGCGTCGGAATCTAATTGTCGAAGCTCAAATGACTGTAACTCTGGTGCGAAACGAGGTGACAGCAGAAGGGCAGTTCATGCGTCGGTTCCACGATTTGCCGTTAGTTCGCCAGCGAACGCCTGTTTTTGCTTTCACCTGGACGGTAATGCACCCGATCGATCCACGCAGTCCTCTTTATGGGATGACTCCCGAAACTATAGCAGAACAAGAAGCTGAGATCGTAGTCACGATGACAGGCATTGACGAGACGGTTTCTCAAATCGTCCACTCTCGCCATTCTTATACTGCCCAGGAAATTATGTGGAATATGCGATTTGTCGATATCCTGTCGCGTACCCCAGAAGGACGACGCGCGATCGATTACACCCGCTTTCACGATTTCGTCCCCATTCGATCGTAAGTGGGGCAGGGACAGCTAAAGTGGGCTATCCCACAAAAGCTATGCCAATCCAAACTGCTGTGAATGCTGAAGTTTGGAGTAGAGATGTTATATCAACCCTCTGTAGGAATGCAGGCGGTGAAAGTCCTGTTTAGTAGACAATTATTGTGGGGTAGGCATCCTGTCATAGGTGTCAAGTTAAGGCTATAACCGTTGCTAAATCATGGGTTTCAGCCATCTCCGCCAGAGGTTGAAAACCTCTGGCTAATAGCACAAGTCCATTTCAATGGACTACCTTGACTACAGTTAGTCCTCTGAGCGAGGACTTTAGCTTCATCCGACAGGGGTTCAAAATCCCTGTCGGATGAAGCTTTTGACCGTTAAGTTGACACCAATGGCATCCTGTCTGCCCCTTGATTTCTCCTGCCTGCCTCTTAATTGTTGGATCTCTCTAATAACTATCGTTACCGCCTGTCGTCCGCACTCCCAGGAGATGGTTGGCATCGTTGAGGCGATCGGCAATGGCCTCGCGCCATCCCAAACTTACTTCTGGATCGGCTAGCGTTTCTTGAGCCAGTTCTCGATACAATGCACTACTACTAGTATCTACTTGTTCGAGTAGTTTAAGATTTTTGTACACACTTTCAGGAGAGATGGACATAGTATTTACTCCTAGTTACACTATTCAGATGACTCTTACGAATACGATCGCTGTCTCAATCGTATTTACCACGATTTCTCGGAGAAATTCGTCAAGCAAGATACAGTTACGCTCGGCAAGAAATCGACAGTTACCGTCTTTACAATAGTTTGCCCGCGTTTGACTCTAAAATTGGGATTTCTTTCTGTAAAAATAGGTTTTCGCCGTAAACTCTCGCTCGATTATTCTCATTTATTCTCATTTTAAATCGCTGTCAAAATTTTGCAAACCTATCGTTCCAAACCGCGAAACTCAAGTTAAGATGCGATCTCTTGGATCTGATAATTTTCTTAAGAACCGATCTCGATCGCCATCGAGCGTTAGAGAATCTAAAATAGCTATAAATAGCTATAAAAAGAGGGAAGTAGAAGTTCCTCTTCTGAACTCCCAAACTCTTGAACTGCCGAACTCCTGAACTTCTGAACTCCTGTCTTAACATGAACAGCCGCCAAGTACCAACCAAACAAGGTCTATACGATCCCCAATTCGAGCGCGATGCCTGTGGCGTAGGATTCATCGTCCACATGAAGGGGAAGAAGTCGCACGAAATAGTAGAGCAAGCCCTGACTATCTTGTTGAATCTCGACCATAGAGGGGCGTGCGGTTGCGAACCGAATACGGGAGACGGTGCGGGGATTTTACTTCAGATCCCGCATAAGTTCATGCAGAAGGTGGCGGCGGCAGAGAACATCAGCCTGCCAGAACCAGGAAGATATGGGGTAGGGTCGATCTACACTTCCCCAGATCCAGCGAGGCGGGAGCAAAGTCGGAAAATTTTTGAACGAGTTGTAGCAGAGGAAGGGCAAAAGGTTCTCGGTTGGCGAGACGTGCCGACAGATAATTCCTCGTTAGGAGACACGGCTAAAGCCAGCGAACCGTTCATGCAGCAGGTTTTTGTCGAACGGAATCCCAAAATAGATGAGGAGGCGTTCGAGCGCAAACTTTACGTCATCCGCAAGCTGGCGCATAACGAGATTCACAAACCAGAGGGCGACACCTTTTGGTATCCATCAAGCTTATCGAGTCGAACGATCGTCTACAAAGGGATGTTGATGCCAGCCCAAGTAGGAGAGTATTATCCCGACTTGCGCGATCCAGAGTTCGAGAGTGCCTTGGCGTTAGTGCATTCCCGCTTCAGTACGAACACTTTCCCCAGTTGGGAACGCGCCCACCCCTATCGCTACATCGCCCACAACGGCGAAATCAATACTCTGCGGGGCAATATTAACTGGATGCAGGCGCGGCAGTCGATGTTTGAGTCGGAGTTGTTCGGCGAAGATATCAAGAAGATTCAGCCAGTTATCAACGTGGAAGGCAGCGACTCGCTGATTTTCGATAATGCCTTGGAACTAATGGTACTGGCAGGGCGATCGCTTCCCCATACCGTAATGATGATGATTCCCGAACCGTGGACGGCCCACGAGTCGATGAGCGACGAGAAAAAGGCGTTCTACGAGTATCATTCTTGTTTGATGGAACCTTGGGACGGTCCGGCCTCGATCGCTTTTACTGACGGCAATACAATTGGGGCAGTCCTCGATCGCAATGGTTTGCGTCCCTCGCGCTACTACGTCACCAAAGACGATTTAGTAATCATGGCATCGGAAGCCGGAGTGTTACCGATCGAACCGGAACGGGTAGCGTTGAAAGGCAGGCTGCAACCGGGACGGATGTTCTTGGTGAATATTGAAGAAGGGCGAATTATTTCTGATGAAGAGATCAAAAATCAGATCGTCAAAGCCCATCCCTACCGCCAGTGGATCGAAGAACACATGATCGAACTGGCCCAGGTGAAGGAGGAACCCGTAGAGACTCTTCCTGGAATATCTACAGGGTATTTTGCCTCCACCATCCAGCGACAAATGGCATTCGGATACACCTTTGAGGAATTGCGCCTGCTGCTGACTCCCATGGCGCGAGATGGAGTGGAAGCGATCGGTTCCATGGGTTCGGATACGCCTTTAGCCGTCCTCTCCGATCGCCCGAAACTGCTTTACGATTACTTCCAGCAGCTATTCGCTCAAGTCACCAACCCGCCGATCGATTCCATTCGCGAAGAGATTATTACCTCGGCGGAAACTACTATCGGCTCGGAACGCAACTTGCTCAAACCCGAACCGGAAAGCTGTCACCTGATCGAGTTAAAAACTCCGATCCTCACCAACGAGGAACTAGCGAAGCTCAAACATATTAAGCAGGGGCAATTTAAGTCAATTACCATTCCCATTCTGTTCGACCCCAAAGCTGGGGTAAAAGGGCTGGAAGCCTCAATGGAAGGGATTTTCGATCGAGCAGATCGAGCGATCGCTGATGGGGTGAACATTGTTATCTTGAGCGATCGAGGCATGGACGCAAATAACGCCCCCATTCCAGCATTACTGGCAGTTTCGGGACTGCACCATCACTTAATCCGCCAAGGCACACGGACGAGAGTTGGTTTAGTTTTAGAATCCGGCGAACCACGCGAAGTACATCATTTCGCCGTTCTAATCGGCTACGGCTGCGGTGCTATTAACCCCTATCTGGCATTCGAGACGATCGGGGATGCAATTCATGAAGGCTTGATAGTCAACGTCGAATTCAAGACTGCTTGTAAAAATTACATTAAAGCTGCCACTAAGGGAGTAGTCAAGATTGCTTCTAAGATTGGGATTTCTACCATTCAAAGCTATCGAGGGGCGCAGATTTTCGAGGCGATCGGACTCAACCGCGCCGTTATCAATAAATACTTCACTTGGACGGCATCTCGCATTGAGGGTGCGGATTTGGAAGTGATTGCCCAAGAAGCGATTTTACGCCATACCCATGCGTTTAACGATCGCCCAGGTAACGGGCACACCCTGGATGTTGGCGGCGAATACCAGTGGCGCAAGGAAGGCGAGGCGCACCTATTCAGCCCAGAAACGATTCACACCTTGCAAAAAGCAGTGAGAACGGGCGACTACGAGCTATTTAAAAAATACTCCGCCCTGGTGAACGAACAAAATCACAAGTTTTTCACCCTGCGCGGGCTGCTGCAATTGAAATCGCGCGAACCAGTCCCCATTGACGAAGTAGAACCGATCGAGTCGATTACCAAACGCTTCAAAACTGGGGCGATGAGTTACGGTTCGATCTCGAAAGAAGCCCACGAAAGTTTAGCGATCGCGATGAACCGGATCGGCGGCAAATCCAATACTGGTGAAGGTGGGGAAGATCCGGATCGCTATACCTGGACGAACGATCGCGGCGACTCGAAGAACAGCGCCATCAAACAAGTAGCATCGGGACGGTTTGGCGTTACCAGCTTGTACTTATCGCAAGCTAGGGAACTGCAAATCAAGATGGCACAAGGAGCAAAACCGGGAGAAGGCGGACAGCTACCGGGTAAAAAAGTGTATCCCTGGATTGCCAAAGTTCGGCACTCGACTCCAGGGGTGGGATTGATCTCTCCCCCACCGCACCACGATATCTACTCGATCGAAGATCTGGCAGAACTAATCCACGACTTGAAGAACGCCAACCGTCAGGCGCGGATTAACGTCAAATTGGTTTCGGAAGTTGGGGTAGGGACGATCGCCGCTGGAGTAGCAAAGGCCCACGCCGATGTGGTGTTAATTTCCGGACACGACGGCGGTACGGGTGCATCTCCCCAAACTTCGATCAAACACGCCGGGTTGCCTTGGGAACTGGGACTGGCTGAAACTCACCAAACCCTAGTATTGAACAACCTCCGCAGCCGAATTGTAGTCGAAACCGACGGTCAAATGAAAACGGGGCGAGATGTCGTCATCGCGGCCTTACTCGGTGCAGAAGAATTTGGTTTTTCCACTGCGCCCCTGGTGACTTTGGGCTGTATTATGATGCGGGTTTGCCACCTGAATACTTGTCCGGCAGGGATTGCTACTCAGAACCCCTTGCTGCGCGAGAGTTTCACGGGCGATCCAGCCCACACCGTCAACTTCATGGAATTCATCGCTCAAGAAGTGCGGGAAATCATGGCCCAACTAGGTTTCCGCACCCTGAACGAAATGGTGGGGCGTACCGATCTGCTAGAACCAAAACAAGCGATCGCTCATTGGAAAGCCAAAGGAATCGATCTTTCTCCCATCCTCTACCAACCGGAAGTCGCGCCGGAAGTCGGCCGTTACTGCCAGATTCCCCAAGATCACGGGTTAGAGAAATCCCTCGATATGACGGTGTTGCTGGATTTGTGCCAGCCCGCTATTGAGAACGGCGAACCCGTAAAAGCCACTTTGCCGATTAAAAATACCAATCGCGTCGTCGGGACGATTTTGGGCAACGAAATCACCAAGCGCCACTGGCAAGGTTTACCAGATAATACCGTCCACTTGCATTTCCAAGGTAGTGCGGGCCAAAGTTTTGGCGCGTTCGTTCCCAAGGGTGTCACCCTAGAACTCGAAGGGGATGCCAACGACTACCTGGGCAAAGGATTGGGCGGCGGCAAAATTATCGTCTATCCTCCAGCAGTTTCCACCTTTGTCGCCGAGGAAAACATCATCATCGGTAACGTGGCCTTCTACGGTGCTACCAGCGGCGAAGCTTATATCTCCGGCGTAGCTGGGGAACGGTTTTGCGTTCGCAACTCTGGGGTAAATACAGTAGTTGAAGCTGTAGGCGATCACGCTTGCGAATACATGACGGGCGGTAAAGTCGTAGTTTTGGGTTCCACTGGACGCAACTTTGCAGCGGGAATGAGTGGCGGCGTTGCCTACATCTTGGATGAAGTAGGTGATTTTGCCACTCGTTGCAACACGCAGATGGCAGATCTCGAACCCTTGGATGAAGAAGATATCAGCATAGTTCGCCAGATGATTCAGAACCACGCCGATTATACCGGAAGTAAGAAAGCAGCTAAGGTTCTGGCTAACTGGGAAGAAATGGTGTCGAAGTTCGTCAAGGTGATGCCGAGAGATTACAAGCGAGTGCTGCAAGCGTTAAATAATGCCTTAGCATCTGGTTTGAGTGGCGATGAGGCGATGGCGGCGGCGTTTGAAGCGAATGCTACCGATGTTGCCCGCATTGGTGGGAGCTAGGGAATTTCCCTGGCGAATGAATTCGCGGCTATACAAACAAAGCCCGCCTGCGCGGGCTAAATCTACTCCAATTAACCAATGGAACGAGAAAATTTAGATGGCACAGGATTGGTTTTTTCTGGTGTCGATGATTTAGCTGCTGAAGTCGAACTTCTAAGTCAAAATCAAGAATTTATGGATTTTTTGGCAAAGCGATCGCAATCTTCTAAACGGCTGTCACTAGCAGAAGCCCGACAACGATTAGGCATCTCCTGAAGTCATAAGCTATGGCGATTGCTTAGATTGCCTAATTTTCTAGATCCGAACAGATCGCTATTAAGATTCAGCCAAAATGCGATCGAGGATTGAGAATACCTCGATAAAGCTGTGTGAGTGAGTGTTGTTGAGGCGAGATCGTCCCGCAATAGCTGTTTGCCCTCACCCTAAATCCCTCTCCCAACATTGGGAGAGGGACTTTAAATATGCTCTCTTCTGCGAATTTGGGAGAAGCCAACCTCTACAACTAAGATTCGGTAGCGCCCATCTTAGCCCGAAGATTTGCCAAATTTTCACGGCTAATAACTGTTTTGGGATGACTCTCTCCTAAAAGATGTTTTCTTAGTTCTAATGCTTGGATATACAACGGTTCAGCTTTCTTGTAATGTCCTTGCGATTCGTATATTGCAGCCAAATTGTTCAGGCTATTGGCGACATCAGGATGTTGTTCTCCCAGCAGATGTTTCCTGAGTTCTAATGCTTGGAGTAACAAAGGTTCAGCTTCTCTGTAGTGTCCTTGAGATTTGTAGAGCATTGCTAGATTGTTCAGACTCCTGGCAATATCAGGATGGTGTTCTCCCAGCAGGCGTTTTCTCAGTTCTAATGCTTGGAGTAACAAAGGTTCAGCTTCTTGGTAACGTCCTTGAGATTTGTAGAGATATGCCAGATTGTTGAGGCTGGTGGCGACATCAAGATGATGTTCTCCCAGCAGGAGTTTTCTCAGTTCTAATGCTTGGATATACAAAGCTTCGGCTTCGCCATAACGTCCTTGAGCTTCATAGAGATATGCCAGATTGTTTAGACTGAGGGCAACATCAGGATGTTGTTTTCCCAGCAGATGTTTCCTGAGTTCTAACGCTTGGAGCAACAAAGGTTCGGCTTCTCGGTAACGTCCTTGAGATTTGTAGAGCATTGCCAGATTGTTGAGGCTGGTGGCGACATCAAGATGATGTTCTCCCAGCAGGAGTTTTCTCAGTTCTAATGCTTGGATATACAAAGCTTCGGCTTCGCCATAACGCCCTTGAGCTTCGTAGAGATATGCCAGATCGTTCAGACTGAGGGCAACATCAGGATGTTGTTCTCCCAGCAGACGTTTCCTGAGTTCTGATGCTTGTAGAAACAACTGTTCGGCTTTGCTGTAACGTCCTTGCAATTGGTAGAGTGTTGCTAGATTGTTCAGGCTCCTAGCGACATCGGGATGGTGTTCTCCCAGCAAGCGTTTTCTCAGTTCTAAAGCTTCGAGAAACAACGTTTCGGCTTCGCTATAGCGTCCTTGAGATTTGTAGAGATTTGCCAGATTACTCAGGCTAGCTGCTAAGTTTTTTTCCAAACTTAATTCTTGTCGTAGCTTAGCGGCCTTTTGTAAATACTCTGTTGCTAATTCTTGTTCGGCTTTGTAATCCTGAGCTTCGCCCCGTTCTAGTCGGCTTTTGTAAATATTGCCTAAACTGGCATAAAAAGTAGCCAAACTGGAATTTTTTACCCCCTGGTTTTCTTGCTGCTCGATTAACTGTTTTAAGTCTTCGATCGGCAATAAATGAGGACTGTCATCATCAAAGCTAGATAGCTCGATATCCTCTAGAGCAAAGCGAATCGGTTCAATTTCTTTGCTAGAAACGGCAATTGTCTTTTTAGATGCAAACCGAAACACGCCCGATCGCCAACTCCAAAAATCTGGAGCTTTTTTAATCAAGTTGACTAAAATTTGATTAGTCACCCACAAAATTATCGGGTAAGGATAATCGCGCAATCCTTCCCTCGTCCATTGCAAATAACCAAAAAATATCTCTTGTTCCGATCGCTCCTGACCCAGTTTAAGAAAATAAAGCTGTTCCACTCCAGTTACGGTGATAACGGCTTGCCCGCCCTGACGCAGATATTCTTCTCGCTCTACCAATTGATAAAGAGCAGATTTTAGACTTGGTTCGCCACGAGGCAATGTTACCCGATAAGTCCGAAAATTTGGCTGTAGTTCGGCTTCATATTGGGCAATAATTTGTTCTCGTAAGTTCAAGTCATCGCCAACGGCAATTAGTAGGCTCAATCCTCGTGGTTTAGCTTCAATAGAAACTATTAAACTATCGTAGGCATCTTGATTTTCTTCATCAAGGTCTAGCAATTGTTGAGGTATAGTTTCTTTAGCTGACATGGATTAAACCTTCCTCTTTTAACAGTTCGACAACAATCGGATGAACGTCGTACCAATTTTGCCGATTGCGGTATTCCAAAACATACAGTCCGTGCAACAAATCTAAAAACTTTTGCTCTTTCGGATCGGCTGGCTTGAATTGTTGATATACCACTTGCAAGATGATATATTCTGCCTTGCCTAAAGGCAAAGCAAAATCATTGCGAATATTATCGATCGCCTTCTCTAAAATTTCGTCGTTGATAATAACTTTGTCTGCTGGACGGCGGCGGATATTTAGCAAGCAAATTTGACAGCATTCCTTGGCAATCCGAATTAATTCTCGCAACAAGCCACCGCTATTTAAAACGATCTTATCGGCAGTTGAAGATTCTATGAGGTTAGGTTCGATCCGCTTTTTGAGAATTTCACATAAAATGTCTGCTGCTTGCGATCGCGGTTGGGCATTAGTCACGCGAGCTTGTTGTTTGTCAAATAGTTTCATCACGGGCATGATAACTACTTGGTCGTTAGTCTCGTTTTCAATCGTTGACTTAATTACTGTCTCCCGCAGTACGGCGATAGGGATAGTATAAATAATGTGAAAATTAGGCAAACAGATAGCTTTAATATTATCTTTGTAAATATTGTTTACTACTGCTAGATCTAGTTTGTCTAAATCGTCTATAATTACTAGAATTTCTTTTTTAGTTTTATTTTGAATCAAAGCAGCGATCTCATTAATCCTCGCGACTAAATCTGTGATTTTTCGCTCGAATTCTTGCTTGATTTCGTAACGAACGACAGCATCGGCTTTTAACTTAGTTTTAATTAACTTCAGCAAGCCGAATAGATCGAAGTCCAGTCCTGCCTCAAATTTTTCCTCTTCAATTCTAGTTTTAGTAGAAAACCAACTATATACAGCTTTTCTATTAGCTTTAGAAATTTTGACTTGATTGGCTTCAGCTTCAGACATTAAATTAACTGCGATCGCAAACAAGATATTAATGTGATTGACATCAGACATTTCGATCGTGTCTGAAATTGAGAAGAAAACCACAAAATAGCGATCGGCCAATCTCCGGCTAAACTCAGCTAGCAACGTAGACTTACCGCAGCCGCGATGCCCAGTGAAGACAATCTTGCCATCGCGATTAGGACTATCCTCAACTAATTGCTCTAATTGTTCGACGATCTCGCCGCCAAAATTGACTCTGAACCGATCTAAATCGTTTTGTTGTAGAAGTGGCGAGAGTTCGAGATTGCTGTAAGCTTTCTGAAACGATTTGAGTAATTTTTCAGACATGAAATTTTATTCGATGAGTTCCCAACCATTCATATCATGGCGTATCTGGGCTAAATTTGACAAAACTAGGATGAAGTCAAGTTGCCCTGCACTTAACGGCGTTTGTGACTACGAGCGGTCTAAGTTCTCGGATCTGTGACTCAGCTAAAATCAAAAATTTATGGGTTTTCTGTTAAAGCGATCGTACATCAAAGACACTAGACGAAGCATTAACCGATCTACCCTTGCTTTTTTATGGCGATCGAATTGAGATGTTACAGTAGTGGCTTATAAAACATTGCGTTTGTCCCTTGTTGCTTTGCCCTTCCTTCTCCTTCTCGTTTTAATGTCTTATAGTGCTTCTTCGGAATTATAGCTATTTAGGACAGCTTAGTGCTAGTGACTTTTCTGCGATCGCCAATCGATCTAAACTAAGTTTGCCAGTTAATGGATTAATAATTCCAGCCTGTTTGAAGCGATATTCTATATGCTGTAAAACGCCTTTGGTGACAATACAGCGAATAGCACCTGTTTCATCTAACTCATTATATTCCCCACTACCTTCAGCTACCGGATAGCCACTACAACTGCCAAAAAATGGACAAGTAGAACAAGTAGCCAACATTCGCTCTTCGGCGGCAGCTATAACTTGCTGATGAGCCTCTCCTTTGATTAAATCTTCCAAGGAGGTAGTAAATATATTGCCATGACTTAGCCCAGCATAAGCATCTGCATAGCTGTAAACCTCACCATTAGTATTTACTAGAAAAATTGATTCCCATTCAGATTTGTCGTAGAAAAACGGCTGAAAATCGGAACTATAGCGATAAAGAATTTCCTCGATATGGTCGATAAGCGGCTGGCTCGTTACTATTCGATCGCTTTCTAACCATAGATCTACTAGCTTACAGAAAGCATCGAGCACCTCATAAGGACTAATTTCAAACCCATCGTGTTGCCCGTCAAATGAGCCTTTAAACAGGGGTAACAACCGAAACGATAGATTCATTTGTTCGTAAAACCTATAAATCTCTCTTAAATACGGTAGGTTCAGTTTAGTCAGAACGGTAATACAGCCAAAAGGAATATTTTCTGCCTGCAATCGATCCATATTTGCTAAGACGATGGGCAGCGAATCAATACCCGTGCGATCGACGCGCAATCCGCCAAATAAATCTACAGAAACCCCGACGCTATCAAAGCCATCTCGTAACAATCGGATGCGTTCCTTATTGAGTACCGTCAAGTTAGTTTGCACGGCATTAGAAATCGAGCCTGCCAGTTCGCCAAAAATCTGTTGCTGAAGGTCAAATGTTTTCCAATAAAAATCTGGAGAATGTAATAAAGGTTCGCCACCGTGCCAGACAAAATCGATTTGCGTCGGATGGTCTAGTTGACTATAATAGTTATAAATGTGGCGATACATTTGCTCTAATTGTTCTGGGGCGATCGCCGTTCTATTTCCTAATTCTGAATATTCATAACAATAGCGACAGCGCAAGTTGCAAAACTTAGAAGTTTTAATCACAAATTGCACCAATCTTTTTTGAGTTTTCATTATCTTACTCCTATCTATAATTGCTGATGTTTTCATGAAATATTTGATGACAGGTAGAGAGTTTCTGAAGAAAAACTGGTGAATAACAGCTTTTCTTCAGAAAGTTAGTGGATCTCTACTTTTCTAGGTTTAGAACTCAATTAACCTAGAGTATCGCCACTCAATAATGAGTTCAAAGTATCCACGGCTGAAGGACGGGAAGCTTTGCTTTGCAGATTTTCCAGAGATTGGGGCTGAACGACCTCTCTGAATACCTCTCTAAATCCATCTGGCCCTTTGTTCCGAAAGAAATTTTTCTTAGCTAGTAGATTCTCTGAATTAGGAATCAGCAGATTTAGTTTCTCGGCTGTATTCGGGGCCAAGTTCACAGAAGATTTAACTTCATTAAAACTAGGATTGGTAGATGAAACTGCTCCTGCATGACCCGAAATCAGTAAGGTGGGAATTGTGGCAGATAGCAAGAGAAAAAGACGAGATTGTTGAAATTTCACGATCGTACTCCTGGTGTAAGTTGTTTTATATCCCTAATTTTTGTGAAAACGTACCCTCAAACTTTATCTCAGCGTAAAAGTCGCTTGCTTATCGCTAATATTTACACTGTTAAAAACACTAGTGTGATTGCCGTTGTTATCAGACCACTTGATTTCAAACTCAGCATCGGTAACGCACTTAATATTGAGTTTTAGAGTGTCCGACCAATTACTATTGGCTTGAAGGTTGCTTTTTCCAGCACCTAATGTGAGTTTATTCCAGCCTTCTACACTACCCGGATTTTTAACGCGATGGCCATCTTCGGGAATGCTAATTGGCTGACTCGTACCGTTTTTAAAGGTAAGTTCTACATTCTTGCAACTACCTAAAGCGAGTGCTTTGTTTGCTGAAAAGACAAAGCTCATGCTAGTGAGTCCGAACAGTAATGAAACTACCGTACCAGACTTTATTAACGACTTTTGAAAAATCATAACTATCTTTGCTCCTTGGTTTTGGTAATAAATTAAACGATTGGCGATACCAAATTGAGTTGAGAAAGACTGCTTTTATCTAGCTCACCTCAGATAGCTAACTTCGTAAAAGTCATCAGCACCTTTATGTTTGTACTACCACGACTTTAATTAGCAAAAAGTAACATAAACAATCAAAATTTGGTATCAAAGTTTTACAGATAATTACAGTGCGTTCTTAATCCATTGCTTGCACAACTGCGGATTGTCGGTGTGACGAACGCAAGCCCGCAATACCCTTTTCAAACATTTTTTGAACGATTCTTTGTCGGGATTTTCGGAATTAGGTCCGAATTTTTCCTGACATTTTTTGACTAGTTCTACCGTTTTTTGCTGGGGCGTATCTGATGACATACCTTGGGCAAAACCAGGTAAGGAAGTCAAGGATAAGAGCAATCCTGATGCCAGGACAGTTCCTAAAAGTTTGCTCGCACGCACTTTAGATTTAGTTAGTTGCGATCGCGATGTGACTGACAAACTATTGGAATTCATAATTAACCTCGAAATTCGTGTAAGGTGTTCTGTAAACTAGGTTGGCTTGAGGGTAGTACCCGCGATCGAGGGTTTAAGCAAACTAAGCGATCGCCCGCTAATATCCAGCATTCTGCAAACATAGGGGTAGGTAAAAAATAGGGGTTATACTGCTTAACCCCTAACTTTTTGTGGAAACTTACCTTTTGGGCTTGTAGTAACTCATCAAGGGGGAAGCAAGCATGAGAGATGTAGCACTGCTATCTCTCTACCTCATATCAAATCCGGTTATTAAAACTATGAATCCAGCCCTCACCCCGTCCTGCCGGACACCCCTCTCCCAAGCTTGGGAGAGGGGACGGGGGTGAGGGCAAACTAACTTTTGCTAAGCGGACTATGCGATAAAAAAATGCCTAGAGCCACCTTTGGGTTACAAGTCAAAACCAGGGCTTTACGCCTGTTAGAAGCATTGCTCGCCTTTGCTTCAGACAATTTGTATGAGAACGATCGCTACGTTCAATTCAAGTGGCTGGAAGAAGATTCTCCCCATCCCCAACTATTGATTGAAACCAAGTTGAGATTTTTAGAGCAACTTACAGAACGCGATCGATATGAAGGAAAACTCAGTAAAGAGCAAATCAAGGAATCTTTGAAACGGATGGAAGACTATCTGGGAATTTTGACAGATAACCGTTTAAAAGATCGAGGTTCTGAAGATTGGCGTTTTACCTTAACCTTATGGTCGAAAAAACTAGCTAAAAATCTAGAAAAGTTTGCTGAAGAATGGGAAAACCGTCAACCGGAAAAATCCAAACAACAAATAGTTCCGGCGGCTAATAATGGATGGGTAAACTCCGAAAGCATTTGTGCTAGCAACGATCGCCCACAACAGGTAACAAAATTATTGACTAGCGATCGCCTCAATCCAAATCCCTTCGGCGATATGGGCTGCATCACTGATTCCAGTCGTTTTTTCGATCGCGAAGAGCTATTGCGGCAGATTTTTGAAGAACTGAACAAAGGAGTAAATATATCCTTAGTCGGTGAATTTCAAATTGGGAAATCATCGATTTTGTATCGGATTTACACTCAAGGTATCGAATGGCTGGGGAATAACAGCAATTTAAATAGCATTAAATATGCTTACCTGAATTTACAGTGGGTAGACAATGAAGATGAGTTTTATGAAGCATTATGCGAAGAAGCTTTGAAAATTCCTGTATGTCGCGGTTTTCAGTTAACGCGATCGCTAAACGGGAAGCGTTACATTTTGTGTTTAGATGAGATTGAAAAAATGACCTGGGATGGCTTTACTAAGCGCGTGCGAAGTCAGTTGCGAGGGTTAGCTGATGGCGGTAATGCTCCTTTAAAGTTAGTAATTGCCAGTAGAACTCCCTTAGCTAATCTTTTTCCCGACTCACCCGAATTGGAGTCGCCGCTAGCAGGAATCTGTCGTCAATTAGATGTCAAACCGTTTTCCGAACAGGTAACTCGCGCTTTCATTCTGCAAAGATTGCAAGGTACGGGCGTAACTTTCAGCGAAGATGAAATTCAAGAGTTATTCGATCGAACTCAAGGTCATCCCGGTAGGTTACAAGTTGCTGCTAGTAATTTATATTCCCAGTTTACTAATCAGAGGGAGGTAAAAGCTGGGAAAAGCTAAATTAATTAGGTTCTTTTTTAATGCAAAGTAGGAAATCATCGGTAGACATCTGTGTTCATCTGTGTTTATCTGTGGTGAAATTTACTCCAAATAGCGATCGCATCGGTAGTTCGGTAATTATTGAAGTCCAACCTCAAAGCGGTAATGACAATTTTGTCGGGCAG
Organism: Cyanosarcina radialis HA8281-LM2; assembly: GCA_019359615.1. Taxonomy (GTDB): domain Bacteria; phylum Cyanobacteriota; class Cyanobacteriia; order Cyanobacteriales; family CCAP-1448; genus Cyanosarcina; species Cyanosarcina radialis. The sequence continues at coordinate 157,574 of JAHHHA010000006.1, read as the reverse complement.
TCACGAACCGTGGATCTAGATCTCTGACTTTAGACTTAGTAGCCCGATCGATCGATCTACCTCATGAGTTAGAGGCAGACCAGGTTTTAAATTTCTAGGCTGTTTGAGTAGATTACTCAGGCAATAGCAGCAATTTATTAGATTTGAATCGAGCAGTCTGAAGGCTAAAGAAGTGTAAGCTCGCGCTTCCGGCTTTAGCTGTAGTTTCTGTTGTGAAGATTTCTCTAAAACCACAAAACGAGTGAAGAAATTGGTTCGCCCTTCGCTCGAACTAACTGTTATCTAAGTCGATCGCTCCTAGAAATTGAATTTAACGCTCGTTGCCCATTCGATTAAAGACATCCTCATGACTTCATCTGCTTCTTTACCGACAAACGCCGACGACCGCCAAATCCGTTATGCAGTCGTCGGACTTGGCTGGTTCGCTCAAGATGCTGCCTTGCCCGCGTTCGATCGCTCGGAAAATTCAGCTTTAGTAGCACTAGTTTCCGACGACCCTACCAAACTCAAGGAACTGAGCGAAAAATACGGAGTACAACACACCTATTCTTACGAAGAGTACGAAGATTGCTTGAGCAGCGGTGAAGTAGATGCGGTTTATATTGCCTTGCCCAATCATTTGCACTGCGAATATACAGTTCGAGCAGCCGATCGAGGTATTCACGTCTTGTGCGAGAAGCCCATGGCAACTACTCCCGAAGAGTGCGAAGAGATGATCCGCGCCTGCCAAAGCAATAACGTCAAGCTCGCTATTGCTTACCGCCTGCATTTCGATCCAGCCAACATGGAAGCGGTAGAAATAGTGCGATCCGGACAGATTGGCGAACCGCGCATCTTTAACTCGGTTTTTACCCAACAGGTAGAAGAGGGCAACATTCGCCTGCAAGATGACACTGGAGGCGGCACGCTGAACGACATCGGGATTTACTGTATTAATGCCGCCCGGTATCTGTTTCAAGACGAGCCGATCGAAGCATTTGCCACCGCTGCCAGTAATAAAGAGCGGCGGTTTAGCGAAGTCAAAGAAATGACCTCGGCAATTTTGCGGTTCCCTAACGAGCGACTGGCAACATTTACCGTCAGCTTTGGAGCCGCCTCAGTTTCCACTTATCAAATTCTCGGAACCAAAGGAGATTTGCGGTTAGATCCTGCCTACGATTGGCAAGGAGAACTGAAGCATTACCTGACGATCGCAGGCGAGACTAAAGAGCGCACTTTTCCAGACCACAGCCAGTTGGCCGCCGAATTTACCTACTTCTCGGATTGCATCTTACAAGAGAGAGAACCAGAACCATCAGGCAGGGAAGGAGCGAACGACGTGCGGATTATTCACGCCTTGTATGAGTCGATCGAGCAAGGCCGCCCTGTAAAGATCGATCGACTCGATCGCCCTCAACGCCCCACTGCCGCACAAGCGATCGAGCGTCCTCCAGTGGAAGAAAAGCCCGACCTGATTCACGCTGCCAGTGCCAGCAAGTAGTGTCAAATCTGGCTCTTATCCAGCCCCTCTCCGTTCGCGCAGCGTGCGCTTTGCGCATTCCCCCCTACCCCCCTTAAAAAGGGGGAAACTCTCAAAGTCCCCCTTTTTAAGGGGGATTTAGGGGGATCGACAAGGCCAAACTTGAAACCGAAAACTTAAAATTATGAATAGTTCTTCATCTCGTCCTCTAGCTGTGGTCACGGGTGCTTCCAGCGGCATCGGTTACGAACTGGCCAAACAGTTCGCTCAAAACGGCTTCGATCTAGTCGTTACAGCTACCGGATCTGACATTGACAGTAAGGCTCAAGCCTTTACGGAATTAGGGGCGCAAGTCGAAACCGTACAAACAGATTTGGCTACCTACGATGGAGTCGAAACTCTCTATCGGCAAATTCATTTCACCGGACGGCCAATAGAAGCGATCGCGATTAATGCCGGAGTGGGAGTCGGCGGCAAGTTTACCGAGACTGACCTCAAGGAAGAACTCAATCTCATCGACTTGAATGTCAAATCGTCAGTTCATCTGGCCAAGCGAGCAGTCAAGGATATGGTCGATCGAGGTAACGGCAAGATTCTCTTCACCTCTTCGATCGCGGCGTTGATGCCCGGCCCCTTTGAAGCCGTGTATGCTGCCTCTAAAGCATTTATTCTCTCCTTTGCCGAAGCCCTCCGCAACGAATTAAAAGACACGGGCGTAACGGTGACGGCGCTGATGCCCGGCCCGACAGATACTAACTTCTTCCATCGTGCGGATATGGACGATACCAAAGCGGGGGCAGGTCAGAAGGACGATCCTGCTGAGGTAGCCAAACAGGGATTTGAGGCTTTGATGGCAGGCAAGGACAAGATTATTGCAGGCTCGTTGAAAACCAAAATTCAGGGCAATGTCAGCAAAGTTCTGCCCGATACCGTTAATGCCGAACAGCACCGCCAACTTACCGAACCGGGATCGGCGAACAAATAATTTTTACCAATTCGCAATTTACAATTCGCAATTCGCAATTTGCTATTGAAAATTGTCAGTCGTAGGTTGGGTATAGCTCTGCGAAACCCAACAAACCCAACCATAACCCCTTATTTTCTTATAGGAGATTTGTACAGATGAAGGCAGTTTGTTGGCAAGGCACAAATAAAGTCGAAGTCGAAACCGTTCCCGATCCCAAGATTCTTAATCCCCGCGATGCGATCGTCAAAATTACTTCGACGGCAATTTGCGGTTCCGACCTCCACCTCTACGACGGTTACAACCCGACAATGAAACCGGGAGATATTTTGGGACACGAGTTTATGGGCGAAATCGTCGAACTCGGCCGGGGTATTCAGAACAAGCATTTGCAAATCGGCGATCGCGTCGTCGTCCCGTTTACGATTGCTTGCGGGGGGTGCTTTTTTTGCCAAAAACAGTTGTGGTCGCTGTGCGATAACTCTAACCCCAACTCTTGGATGGCAGAAATTCCTCTAGGGCATTCGCCCTCTGGTTTGTTTGGCTACTCTCATCTAACTGGGGGCTATGCAGGCGGTCAAGCTCAATACGCCCGCGTTCCCTTTGCCGATGTCGGGCTGTTTAAGGTTCCCAATGAATTAACTGACGAACAACTTCTATTTCTCACCGATATTTTCCCCACGGGATACATGGCAGCCGAAAACTGCAATATCGAGCCTGGAGATACGGTCGCCGTCTGGGGTTGCGGTCCGGTGGGACAGTTTGCGATTAGAAGTGCTTACTTGCTGGGGGCAGAACGGGTCATCGCGATCGATCTCGTGGCCGAACGCCTGCAAATGGCTAAAGATGGTGGGGCAGAAGTATTGAACATCGCTGAAATCGAAGTAGGTGAAGCCCTCAGAGAAATGACTGGAGGGCGAGGGCCCGATTCGGTTATCGATGCTGTCGGCATGGAAGCTCACGGATTCGGCTTAGAAGGCTTCTACGACCAGGTGAAACAAGCTGTCAGGTTAGAAACCGATCGCCCCAGCGTCTTAAGGCAAGCGATCGTGGCCTGTCGGAAAGGTGGAACAGTTTCGGTTCCTGGGGTGTACACGGGTCTGGTAGATAAAATCCCTATGGGAGCCTTTATGAACAAAGGTTTGACGATGAAAACCGGGCAAACTCACGTTCATCGGTATTTGCGTCCGCTCACAGAACTTATTCAAAAAGGCGAAATCGATCCGTCGTTTTTGATCACTCACGAGCTACCGATCGATCGAGCGCCGCACGCTTACGAAATCTTCAAACATAAGCAAGACAATTGCATTAAAGTTGTCCTCAAACCACACCAAGTTGCTTGAAGAATAGGGGCGTAGCAGTCATCGGTGTCAATTTAACGGTCAAAGCCTTCATCCGTCAGGGGTTGAAAACCCCTGCCTCAAAGCTAAAGTCCTCTTTAGAGGACTCAATGCTGGTAAATTTAGTCCACTTATGAAGGTTAAGAATTAAATCCGGTAATTCTGGGGCAGGCAAGATGCCTGCTTTCTTGTGGGGTGGGCAGGAAAGCCCGCCCCACTGGGACAGTCCAGAGGGCTATCCCACAAGAATTACCCAATTATTTTTTAACTTCCATTAGTGGGCTTGTACTTAAGTTGTGGGGTTTTGAACCCCTGGCGGTTGGGGCTGAAGATCTAGGTACAGCAATAGCTCTAGCATTAAGTTGACACCCATGCGTAGCAGTGTGATGTCTTTATAATTAGCGATCGCTAATTTTTGATTTTAATTTGCTATGTTGCCGGAGAAACGCATCAAGGTAGTTCCTCCGGTATTGTTTTTTCAAAGCCAGATAGCTCTAATTAACCAAAAGATGGTGGCTCCCAAAATGGTAGTGACGGGAATAGTAATCAACCAAGCCAAACCGATAGATTTTAGAGTTTGAAACCGCACAGAACGCCAATCTTTAACTAATCCAATGCCGACCACAGCACCAACTAGGGCGTGAGAAGTAGAAACCGGAAGTCCCAAGCGGGAAGCTAAGAGAATGGTGGTAGCGGTGGCGAGTTCGGCACTGAAGCCGCTACTGGGTTCGAGAGCAATAATGTTTTCCCCAATGGTGGCAATTACCTTCTTGCCCCAAACGGCCAGACCAGCCACAATCCCCGCACCACCGACGACGAGAATCCACAAAGGGACGTGAAAGTCAGCTAGGGGAACCGATCCCGTACTTTGAATGTAGACGATCGCAGCTAAGGGAGCGATCGCATTGCCGACATCGTTGGAACCGTGGGCGAAGGCGACGAAACAGGCACTCAAAACCTGAAATTTGCCCCATACCCGTTCTCCCCGATCGCAGGTAGGATATTTGGCTGCATTTGTCTCCGTACCAGACTCTAATTGCTGCCAGCTAAACCGCGTCAAGACCACAGAACCGATCGCTACTACAACAATAGGCAAATCTTGACCGGGCAAGTTCAGACCCCAATTAGCCGCCAGCCATGTATTAACGGGCGCACTGAGGGCAGGCAGAACGATCGCGCCGAATATACTCAACAGGGCAACGCTCAACCAAGGAATCCACTGCTGCAAGCTAGCTAGGGGATCTGGGCGATCGAGAATAGCGCGTTTAATGAGGCTATAAAACGCGGCGGCAATTATCCCGCTGGCCAATGGTGTCAGTACCCAGGCGATCGAAATTGCCCCGATCGTAGACCAATCTACCGCGCCAACACCAGCAGCTACCCAACTAAATCCCGCGATCGCACCGACAATACCATGAGAGGAAGAAACCGGCCACCCCCGACTGGTAGCAATTTGCATCCACAAACCGACGCTAATCAAAGCTGCTACCATACCAGATAGCAATAACTGGGGAGCAGCGGCAAATAAAGGGGGATTGGCTATGTCTGTAGCTATGGTTTCTGAAACGCCACCACCAAAGAGAACCGCGCCCGTAAATTCCAAAATTCCAGCAACAATGATGGCTTGTTTGAGAGTGAGGGCCTTCGAGCCAACAGACGTACCCATGGAGTTGGCGACATCATTTGCCCCTAGATTACAAGCTAGGTAGAAGGCGAGAAAGACGACGAAAAAAATCATGAATTGAGAAAATCGCGAATTAAGTTGGCAGTAGCTTCGGCTTTTTGCTGAGAATTAAATAAGCCAATTTCTCTAAAAACTGGCAGTTCTTTACCCGATGCTAACAATAGCCTGACTGGTTTTGTTGCCATATCGTCGCTGTTGTCAGTGAGGGCGATCGCATCTCTAATATCGGTCAGTAAATATTTGGATACTTTAGTACCCAGTAACCCCTGTTCTCTAATAGTTACAACCCCTCGATTTTTGTCAAATGTAGAAGTCATAATTTCGGTGGAGTCAAAAAAATTACTGAGGACAGAGACAATGACGATCGTTAAGAATAAAATCGAACCAAAACGAACAGTTCTAAAGCGATATTGCTGAATTATTTCTTTAATGGGGAAAGCAGCAAACACTAGTGAAGTGCTAGCAAACAACCAGAGTAATATCGGTCGGCTATAGATCGTTAAGTTAGTAGATGTGTGTTGTAGGATCTGCATATCTCAGCGCTCCAATTACTGTAAAATAAGCTTTGAGAGCTTCGATGTTTAACCATCTACTGAGTAATCGGACACTTTCTGACAATTTATGAAAAATTATGTTCGGAGTGGGGCAGGCAGGATGCCTACCCCACAAGAATTTGCTTCTCTCAATTGAGAATTGCTATGTCTCATTTCAAACCAGTGAAGTGCAATATCTGTAGGTTGGGTTGACGATAGGAAACCCAACGACACCCACCACAATACCTCTCGACAATTCAAAACGATCGCAGTGGTAAAAACCCAGCTTTTTCGATCGCCTGTTGTCCTTCATTTGTTAATAATAATTTGGCATAAGTCTGTCCGGCTTGTTCGTCCATAGGATTATTATGTTCGATGATGACAAACAGCCGCCGAGCTAAGGGGTATTCTCCATTTTGCAAAACTGCAAAGTCAATTCGATCTGTGTGGCGATTGCATTTTTCTGGTGAGTTCCCTTCCCTTCGAGCTAGATTAATAAAAACGCTTCCATGACGGCGACTAATCGGCAGAGGTTTGACTTCGCAGTGTCCGACTATTTCGGCTACTGAAGCGAAGTAAATTCCTCCTGTTTTGTTAGGATCGCTGACTTTGAGTAAAGCCTCACTACGATCGGCTACAAAAATTACATTGTTGCCAAAATTACGTTCTTCTAAAATATTTTCTTGAAAAAACTCTGTCGTCCCGCTTTCTGTAGAGCGAGAGTAGGGAATAATTTCTAAATCGGGGCCTCCTACTTGACTCCAATTTTTAATCTTACCTGTATAAATAGCTTGAAGTTGTTGTATCGTTAGTCCGGCCAGCTTTAAGTCAGGGCGAACGACAACAGCAATGCCATCAATAGCAACGGGAACTTGTTGCAATTTTACTCCTCTTTGGGCAGCAAGATCGTATTCGCGATCGCTAATCGGCCGAGAAGACTGGGCAAAAGAAATTTCACCATCTAACAGCATTTTAATTCCGGTTCTCGAACCAGATGGTAAAGTAGGATGTCGCATATAGATCGGCTGAAATTTTAAGCGATCGCGTTTAATTTTTCGCTCTAATTGCTCTCTTATAGGTTCCCAAGTCGTGCTACCGCTATACTGCCACGTTCCTTCAGGAATAGCATCTATAGATTTGATTTTTGCAGGGTAATTAGTTGCTGAAGAGACGGGAGGCTCCATAAGATTTGTGGTCAATCCGATCGCAAAACTCAGCAAACTGGCTATTAATATAACTCCAACCTTTTTTATCAGCTTCGATGCCGTACCAGCTATCGATTTTGAATCTCGATCGAAAATTCCTTGCCAAGTTAGCGATCGCACCGCAGGTTGAATGCAAATAGTTGGCAACCATACCGCACCGGGATAACTCGATCTAAATGGTTCGAGACGCTTTTTAGCTTTTTGAACGGCAGCAAATAAAGATTGGTTATTGACAAATTCCTGAAAGAAATGTTTTAAAAACTCTACTGCCACCTCATCAGGAACTGGCTCTCGCATGACAATACTTTGAGGTAAATCCAATTGCGCCAGTCGATCGGCTAATCCTAAACCATCGCAGGAATTAAAAATCGCTAACTGCAAACCTTTATTAATTGCTTCTTTAAGCGCATCTCTAAATTCTTCAATACTTAAACTCTCGCGATCGTTGACCTCAATCCAGCCAATTTTCCCATCTGGTAACGAACCGCTATGTCCGGTAAAAACAAAAATGTGATATCCTTGCTTATCCCACAATGCTTCACATAACTCTTTTAAATTAGGTTGCAGCAAACAGATAGCTTCTGCACCGCGATCTGCTAAGTTTTTAATTACTTCTAAATCTGACTGGGTATTAATTCCATTACTTCTGCCTACTACTACCAAAATTCTCGGTTTGGGATAATTTAGATGAGGATGAATTCGAGCGATCGCCCCATATTGAGTTTTGGCAGTACACAAAGCTACTTCGCTATTAGAATAGTATTTTTCTAATAAATCCCATTCTTGCCAAGGCAAGCGGCGCAAGTCGATATCTTGAGTATCAACTATCAGTTGTACCTCGGTTTGATGTAAATGGTTAGCCAGCGAAATTAAGCCATCTCTAATCGGTTGCCAATCGCTATGAGCTTCATTCAGCCATCGATCGAGATGGATTTTGACGGCATTAGCATATTCAGTATTGGAACCGATGGCCATCGATTTAGGAGTTAAGCGAAATCCCGGTTTAGGCGAAATACACGAGCGCACGTCTTCTAATTGACGATAAGCCGATTGCCATTGCTCAAAAGCCGATCGCAGTGCTTCTGGTAAAGCTGGCAAAAAGCCTTCTATTTCTAATTGCTGCTGGTGATGAGCCAGCGTTACTAGAAATCCTCGTTCTGAAGTTTGTCTGAATTTTAGTCTGACAATATACATTTTCAGAGGTAACGAACCACCAAAGCACAAAGAACACCAAGTAAGAAGAAAGTTTATTCAAACAACGAACTGTTCGGTAATAATCGTTTCTCCCCAATTTATTTGAACGGTAAATGTTTCTTCAAATTGACAACTAAATTCTAGTTTTATCCACTGGTTGGTGTTTTGAGTTTGAGCCGACATACAAGTATTACCCAATTCATCTAATACTGTTATCTGTAATTTTGGCGTTAAGCTGTCTATTTGCTCGTCTGCGATGAGATTAGTAGCGAGCGACGATTCTGTTTCTAGCAAAGGGTAAATCCCCAAGCTAATATCAACTATCTGTGATGATTTATCCTTCAGCTTTATTGCTAATATCGTTGTTTGAGTTTCTCCAGCAATTTTCCAGCGAATTAATTTTCCTCGCTGCTGGCTTACCTCTGAGAGATTAGCACCAGTTCTAAACGCTTTACCGTGTGTCGCTAATAGCACCTCTAATGGTTGCCACTCCGATTCAAAAATTCCATTTAACCATTGACGTAAATTAATCTTATTGCGACATCGATCGAGCGTCTCAATGAGAGCGTCTAAATCTGACAATCGATCGAGAGGTATTGGTTCTAATGGGTTAATAATTGTACTCGGTTTGAGAAAGCCTAGAAGTTGCACTCGATCTAATTCTTCCTGAAATTCGACTGCTACATAACCAATTCGGTTGTCGATCGCTTCTGGTGGTAAAATTAAAACGCGATCGCCACCTATTATCGGACGACATTCTAACTTACCAATTTGAGGTAAAACTAGATCGGCCGCATTAAAAGTTGCTCTTAACCCAGGATGCCAACAATCGCTGCGATCGAGAGCAGTTGGAATCGATAACCATTTCAAATAAGTCTGTACGGCACAAACAGCTAAAGTATTTAAATAAACTTGTTTGCCTTTCTCTACGCTTGCTTGTTCGGTAGCAAATTGTCGAGCGTAACGATGGGCGTGTTTATCTAGTAAAACAGTTATTGCTTGAGATGATGTGAGATTCATAGTTTTTTTTCTTCCGATCTATTTAACTGCTAAAAATCCCGATAAGTAAGTTCATTTGCTGAAGTCCGCGCAGGCGGACTTTGATTATATAGCCGCGATTTCAATCGCCCAGGCAAATTTTTCGCCCTTATTGAGGTAAATCGCCAAAACGCCGAGCAATTTCTTGAAGTAAAGGCAGGCATTTTTGTTTCCAATGAGAATAGATAGTTTGATTGTTAACGTTCAATTCGCGAGACACATCAGCAATACTTTGAGGTGGTTCTGCTATCAGCAACCGGGAAGCCAATAAATGACAATGACATTGCGAGTCTTTTCTGAGATGACAAGTTGACAGAATATTTTCTGGATCTCGTTCGATATATTGCTTAATTAATAGTCCTTGTCGTTCTAGTTTGGTTGCTTGCATCTCAGCAATTTTTAAATCGAGCAAACCGATCGAAAATTTAGGATCGGGAATACTTTCTATCAAATCTATTGCCCCATCTGCATCATTACTAGTAATAAAACTATAGCGATCGTCTGGAATATACAAATCGCGGATACGCCATTTAAGATAGCCGTTAATCCAGACTACAAAACTTTTTTGCACCGAAGGCGAATTGACCTCAAAGCGATCGATATTCTTGCAGACCCATTCCAAGGTACGATTAAAGGCCTCTGGATAGTCTTGGTGAGACGATTTGTAAATCCCCGGTAATTGCGCGATCGCTCTTAACAATCGATTTAGTGCTTGCTGTCGCTCTAGACTAGCAATTTCATACTGACATACTTGGGAAATTAAATCTCGAAGTCGTTCGTCCACAGCAGTTATTCTCCTAGCTGGCCGTGTTTGGCACTAATATACTAAGAAAATCGGGGTTTTCCCTCAGCCAGAATTGGTTAGCATAGAGTCGATCGAGCATAATCGGATTAACCTGGTAAATTCATCTACTTAGATATCAGCCCCCAACTAAAAATTTATGAAATCGGGGAATAGACACATCGTATTACTACCTCCCAAATCTCTAAGTACGCGAGCAGAATAAGGAATATATGGCTATTCCTCTACCCCATGCCCCATGCCCCATGCCCTATAACCTTTCTTTTTAGCGGAGATTTCCCCGTGGCCACAATCTTAAGAACTTGGAGTTATCGCTATCAGTGGTTGTACGATGCGATTTCGGGCGTAGCAGCCCTCAGCGTCGGCGGTGAAGCCAGGTTTCGTCAGCTAGCTTTAAAAGGGTTGAAAATCGACTCTACCACCAAAGTTTTAGATCTTTGTTGCGGCAGCGGGCAAGCGACGCGATTTTTAGTTAAATCTTCCCAAGATGTCACCGGACTAGATATTTCGCCTCTATCGCTCAACCGAGCGCAAAAAAACGTTCCTGGAGCTTCTTATGTAGAAGCTTTAGCTGAAGAAATGCCATTCTCTGATGCTAGCTTCGATTTAGTCCATACCAGCGTCGCCATGCACGAAATGAACTCCGAGCAATTGTCAAAGATTTTTCAAGAAGTATATCGAGTCCTCAAGCCCGGTGGCATATTTGCCCTAGTAGATTTTCACCCCCCTAGTAATTGGTTATTGTGGCCTGGATTGTCTTTATTTTTAACCTTGTTTGAAACCGAAACCGCTTGGCAACTGCTCGAAACCAATTTAGTGGAACGTCTAGCAGGGGTGGGATTTGCAGCCAGCGATCGCACCTTATATGCTGGTGGTAGCTTACAAGTAATTCATGCCAGAAAATAGAAGTTCAGGAGTTTAGGAGTTCAGAAGTTCAGGAGCTAGTAGGTTGGGTTGAACGGAGTGAAACCCAACACCCTAGGAGCGTTGGGTTTCTTATTATGGGTGTTTAACCGGATTCGATATCACCTATTTTTGAGATAGTTTTTGATATCGATCGCGATCGGTGGTATAAATTTCTTGAAAATTGCTTTAATTGCGTCAGTCGATCTAGAGCTTTTTTCTCCAGGTCGAGTCGGATACCGAGAGCTATGAGGTGCAGCTATTTCGTCAGATGGTTGGCCATTAGTGTAGTAATAAACTGCCAGCGAGCGGCGGGTCCGAGCAGATGGGCAATTCAAGGGTTCGGGATGTCCGTGATAGGAAAAAGAAGTGCAATTAAAAATAACGCATCGATTAAAAATGGGCAGAATTTTTTGCTCGCATCGACTCAGATCTCGATTCCACATTTCCAAATGTCCGCCATATTCTTCCGGCCAATCTTGGTTCAGATACAGGATCAGATTTAAGCGACGATCTAAACTTAGCTTCGGATGGCGATTAAAATCTGCATGAATTTTGAGATATCCACCTCTTTCTATTTGATGTAAACCACCTCCCCAAAAGTGAGGGTCGGGAATAATTCCCGCAATTCCTGTCAACCGTTCTAAGAAATTAATAAAGATGCCTGAGTTGAGTTGATATAAAAGTAAGCGAGTCGCTTCTCCCATTTGTAATTCCGAGGTCGAGCCGAGTTTTTGGGCGCGAGAATGAGCGAAAATTTCCCAATCGATCTCGTCAGGCTTAGGAAACTCATTAATAATATTGTTTAGCACTGATTCGGGAAAAAAATCATCGATAATAACGTGAGGAAAAGGGCTAGCGGTGGAATAATTAAGGCGATATTTATTAGCCAAATCATCTAAACGCTCTGGCTGGATACTAAATATGGTAGAAGATGAATTCATACGATCTCTCACGACGAGGAACAACTAAATTCATTTATGGAAAAAACAGAGGAGGAAACTCGCTGTTACTGGTAACAGCTTCAGTTACGGGGTATTAATTGCCAACTGCCAATTGAAAATTGCGAATTAGTTTGACATCAGTAATTTTGCCTAAACTGGTAAATTTTACGGTTTGAGTGGCTTCTGAAACCCGATCTAAGGCAAACAAACATAAAATCTCTCCCCAGATAGTAGATCGCCATCAGGATAATTTTCCCAAATTCGGGAAACGAAATATTAGACAAATAGATTTGGATAAGAAGTTGGTATTTTTCATTATAAATCCCACTCTTCCAGTATTCTTTTAGTCCGAGGGCAAAAATTTTATTAGCAATTTTTTGGCAGACTGTTAGTTTATTTCTTAACCAAATAGCTTGAGAAAATCTAATTATCGGTCGGCGATTAAATCTAGCATTATTTCCATGGATTCTCATTGTTGATAAAGGTTCGTTTAAAAAATACCCCTTTGCCAAAGCTAGAGCCACAATTCTGAGACAAGTATCTGGCGATTGAGTAACAGCTAGAGGAAGTGGAAGGATTTTCTTCAGCAAATAGCGGCGAAAACTCAATCCACTTGTCGGTGGACCCCAAGCACAATTCTTGGCCAGATTAACTATTTCGTGGCGATAATCGATGAGATCGATTCGATCGCTGGGAGATGGGGGATAAATCGCCAACACATTATTATTATTGTCAACATATTTCAGCGGATGAAAACACCAACCAATTTTCGATTTTTTCTCAAAAATATCTACAATTTTTTCTACTTTTTCTAGATCGAAAATATCATCTGAATCTAAAAAGTGGATAATTTCACCAGAACTTTTCTCGAAACCGATATTAAGCGCAGATGACTGTCCTTGATGAATTTTACAACTCGCCACTATCTGACTACCATAGCTCCTGATAATTGCTTGAGAATCATCGGTCGAACCATCATCTATAACAATAACTTCCAGATTTTTATAAGTTTGATTCAACGCACTATCAATAGCAGTTCTGAGGAAGATTCCATAATTATATGAAGTAATAATAATACTGACCAATGGTTTCATAAATCCTAGAGGCTGTCGGTGGAAGAACAGAGTTATCGTATTTTATTAAACCGAAAAAAGTCCGTCTCCTTTTGGGGAGTAGTTTAATCATCGGGGAACTGCCAGCAGGAAATCCGTTCCACATCGCAACTGCCACAACGATTGCAAGCAGCGTCCCAAACCGAGTCCACCCACTCATAAGAGCAAGTGCAGCAGTGGCAAAAAATGTTATGACGATCGACAATAGCAATTTTTACCTGCCATTGGTGCAGTTCGGAGTCGGTAAATACCTTTTTCTTCATGCGTTTGCCCTGCCTGTCTCCCACGCCGAGGAATTTATTGTTATGATTACTGGTTAAAGTATTTCATAGAAAAAGATTAAATACTTATGAAGGGCTGCGGTCAATCAGCCTATTGCGGTCTACCTTTCAAAGAGTTGAAATCGCAAGCCTCATCCCCTGGTGGATGAGGTAGTTCACTAGCCAACATCCTCGCTTAACTTACCTTAACCCAACAATAGGAGGAGCTATCCTTGTCTCGTCGCTACCTATTTACATCCGAATCCGTTACAGAAGGTCATCCAGATAAAATTTGCGATCAAATTTCTGACACAATTTTAGATGCCTTACTGACTCAAGATCCTCACAGTCGAGTTGCTGCGGAAGTAGTTGTCAATACAGGTTTGGTACTGATTACAGGCGAAATCACCTGCAAAGCCCAAGTCAATTTTGTCGATTTAGTCAGAAAAAAAATTGCCGATATTGGCTATACCAATGCTGATAACGGTTTCTCGGCTACCAGTTGCACAGTTTTATTGGCCTTAGACGAACAATCTCCTGACATTGCCCAAGGTGTTAACACCGCCCAAGAAACTAGAGAGGAAGATAGCCAAGACACCTTCGATTCTGTGGGTGCAGGCGATCAAGGGATTATGTTTGGCTTTGCTTGCAACGAAACGCCAGAACTCATGCCCTTACCTATCAGCTTAGCTCACCGAGTTTCGCGCCGCCTAGCAGCAGTGCGGAAGACCGGACAGTTACCTTACTTGCGTCCCGATGGCAAAACCCAAGTTAGCGTCGCTTACGAGAACGGACGACCTGTAGGGATCGATACGATCTTGGTTTCTACCCAACACGATGCCACCATCGGCGATATTACCGATGAAAAAGCGGTGCAAGACAAAATTAAAGCCGATCTGTGGGAAACAGTGGTGCAACCAGTGTTTGCCGATATCGAGATCAAGCCCGATGCCAACACCCGCTTTTTGTGCAACCCGACAGGCAAATTTGTCATTGGCGGCCCTCAAGGAGATGCTGGTTTAACTGGTCGTAAAATTATTGTTGATACTTATGGCGGCTACTCTCGTCATGGTGGTGGGGCTTTTTCTGGTAAAGATCCTACTAAAGTAGACCGTTCGGCTGCCTATGCCGCCCGTTACGTGGCAAAAAATATTGTCGCTGCTGGCTTGGCAGAAAAATGCGAAGTTCAACTCAGTTATGCGATCGGGGTGGCTCGTCCGGTTAGCATTCTGGTGGAGACTTTTGGGACTGGGAAGATCGAAGAAGAACGCTTGCTGGAATTGGTGCAAGAACACTTTGAACTGCGCCCCGCTGGCATCATTCACGCGTTCAACTTGCGGCATCTACCAGCAGAACGCCACGGTCGCTTTTATCAAGATGTAGCTGCTTACGGTCATTTCGGGCGGAAAGATTTGGATCTGCCTTGGGAACAAACTGACAAAGCAGCCCTGTTGCAAGAAGCTGCTAAAAAATTAATGGCAGTTACAGTCTAGCGATCGAACCGGTCCTCACCCCATCAAAACTAGCGTGTATACATATCTCTAGTTTTGATGCCCAATCCCTGCCAGATCCCCCCTAGCCCCCCTTAAAAAGGGGGGAAGGCGTGGCGAGTTTCCGTCCAGGTTGCACCAAGCAGGAGGAAACCTTCTCAAAGTCCCCCTTTTTAAGGGGGATTTAGGGGGATCGAGAGGTGAAGCCGCATAACCGATAACTGATGTATAGACCGTAGCCCCATTTAGGTGAGGGAGAGAGGAGGGGCTAGCTTGCTTGCCACTCTTGTAGAGCGATCGCTATTTCCTCCTTTAACTCAGGAGTCAAATTATCTGCCAAGGTTTTTAAAGCCGCGATCGCGTGCAGTTTCACGCCAACATCGGGATCGGCTAGCAATTGAACCAAGGGAGTTAACGCCCGTTCTGCTCCTAATTGACCTAATGCTAAGGCTACAGATTGTTTGATGTGAGGCGATCGATCGATTGACGGTTCTGAGTTGAGAAAATGAATTAAAATCTCGGTCGCTTGAGTTCGCAACTGGGGATTTTCCCAACGCCCTAAAAGATTGACGATTTCTTGGCAAACTTCCTCAGAGGTGAAAGTCAGCCCTGGCTGCAAATACTCTAAAGCCGCACTCGTTCCTATCCAAGATATGGCCCTGACGATCGATATTTGCAAGGGTATCGGCGTAGCTGGAGATTTTAACACCTCAAATAAAACGCCAACGGCTTCATTCGTTCCCATCCGGCCGATCGCGATCGCAGCGGCGTTACAAACTTCGATGTTGAAGTCAAATAGCAACGGTTGGAGGCGGTTAATTAAATCTAATTCCTCTCGCAGATCGGCACGCAATCCCAAACCGATGACGGCTTCTTTCCTCACTAGGGCGGCTAAATCGCTTAAGGCTGCTAGCAGTATTGGGGGAATCCGAGAGTCGTGAAAGCTGCTAAGGGCTTCGATCGCTACTACTCGTACTTCAACTGCCGGATCGCCAACGACACTAAGTAGAGGGGTAATGGTGGCGGAATGGCGAATTTGAGAGAGCGATCGCGCGGCTAACAATCGGGTTTCTGCTGAGGCTAGCAAAGCCGTCAAAGCTTCTATAGCTGAAGTCCCTAGATGTCCTAAAGCGTTGGCTGCCATTTCTACCAACTCTTCATCGGCTGACGATTGCAGCAAGTTAATTAAGGATGTCACCACTGTCGGACTGTCAAAATCTCCGAGAATGCGGGCGGCAAACCAGCGCAGTTCTAGATCGGCTTCTTCGTCTTCTAAGATCTCGATTAAAGGATCGATCGCCACGGTTCCCAATTTGGGCAACAATTTGGCCGCTTCCCACCGTTCGTGAAAATCTCCCCTTTCCAGCACCTCTAACGCTAGTTGCAGCGCCCGTTCTAACTCATCGCCTGCTAATGATGAGGCTTGGCGATCGGACGAGAGTTGTTGCAGGTATTGACCGATCGACGATCGATTATTCTCAGAGGCGTTTTCCTGGGTTGATTTTAACAACATGATTTTTTAGAGGGCGATACGCGATCCACCAAAGTACCAATTTCGCAGAACTTAATTTTTAATTCAACATCTTTAGCTTGCTTAACTCAAGCTAGATATGCCAAAGCTGCATTGAGATGATGCACATTGCGATCGTTTTTACCATCTCTACAAAAATAACTTATTTTGTCTCAATATTGCTTAAAATTTAGCAGTAATTCTTAACGAATACAGTTCGCCCTTACTTCTCCTGTCGCGGTATATCCGACAAACTTCGTCAACTGCTTCTTCTAGCGATTTGACTTCACTAATCGTGTCAAACTGACCCGGACCGCAAACCGCAGCTATCCAATCAGTATTTTCTCGATAAATCGCAAAAGAGTGGTGGTAAACAACAATTTCACGCTCTCTAGTTACTTCTGTACCTCCCATAATTCTGCGATCTTCACCACCAATAAATTTAGCAACAAGACCAAATCTAGAAAGTTTTAATATAGCTTCTTCTACTTCCATTTCTTTACTTAACTACTCTGGTTCCTCTATTATTACTTCACAATCTGCTAACAATTCATCTAGGCGCTCGGGAAATGTTCCTCGCGCCACCATTTTAGCGAACACTTCATAGCAGTCGTCCTTAGCGCCTTCCTTCCGGGGAAACCCCAACCACAAAATGACAATTGCTTTCAACTGCGGGGTATCAAACGCCCGAAAAAATAGCCGATACCGTTCTGGTAAACCCATCTTTTTCACCCGTCCGTAACGTTTTAAAGCCCCGGTCAAGGCAAAATGACTCGATAATGGATCGGTGGGAATTTTGGTTTCAATGGCGACAGTAATGGCACCAAATAGCTTTACTGTGGCATGGGTTTTAAATTCCGCTGGTGTTAATTTATCGCGCAAACTAGAAACGCGATCGAACAACTCTTGATACTGACTGCCAAATAATTGCGAGTGAAAATAAATCTCCCAATCATTAGAAACCAACTTAGCCATCTGCTACCAATCCGTCTTCTAAGTCCACTCCCTCAAGTAGTTGATGAGCAGCCTCAGACATCTCGGTTGTATATGGTTGCAATGTATTATTTTTCATCGCTTCTGCCGTAACAAAATCGAGAAACAGCCGCATCAACAGCGAATCTTCTGCCTCTTCAACTTCTCCCGATTGAGGAATAATTCGCACAATTGCTATATCTGGTGACAATACTTCTATCCAACCATCGGCATTGGCAAACTGGGGATGCTGATGGTAAAACTCCGCAGGCAGCCGAAATCCTGCAGTGTTACCAATTTTAGTGCTGCGAATGCTGTAAGAGTTCCCCATTTTGTTATGTATATACGTTATGTACTTACATTATAAATGCTGAGGATCGAAACGACGATCCTGGTTGTTGGAGAAACTCAGCCTCTTCCTGGGTTGTTTGTCTGCCGAGAATTTGGTTGCGATGGGGAAAGCGTCCGAAGCGCTCGATAATCTCTCGGTGACGGATGGCAGAAGCGATTGCAATTTCACTATCACGATCGTCTTTTAGTTGCTGAAATAATGCCACCGACTGGTTTTGATCTTCCAGATTCTCGCTATGTTCAAAAGGTAAATAAACGAACCACCGCTGAACTGGAAGTAATTGGCGATCGTAGCCTCGATCGATCGCATATTTAGCAATTGCTAAAGCTTGAGAATCCGTAGCAAAAGCTTGAGGAGTGCCGCGAAATATATTCCGAGGAAACTGGTCTAACAAAATAATCAACGCCAAACAGCTTGCGGGCGAATCTTGCCAATCATCTAACTTGCCAGCAGCAGCCTGTTGGCAATCTGTGAGAAATTGGGTTTGCAACTGTCGATCGAACTCTGGATTTTGAGTAAACCAAAATTGACGCTGTTTACCATAATCGCGATCGGAAAAACTACCAAACCACAATTCTAAAATCTGGTTGACTTGAGATAAGCGATCGGACATAAGTTATGTAAAAGGGCATAGGGCATAGGGCATGGGGCATAGGCGATTCTCCGTGTCCCCTTGTCTCCCCATCTCCCCATCTCCCCATCTCCCCATCTCCCCATCTCCCCATCTCCCCATCTCCCCATCACCCCATCTCCCCATCTCCCTCTCTCTCACTGACGTGCAGCTACACCTAGTTGCGAAAACATGATACTGGGAAGATAAGCACCGCCACCAATCCATTCCGGTTTGTCGCCCAAGTCGGCTAGATGTTTAAAGGCTTCAAAAATGCTGCCAGCAACCATAGTATTTTTTACCCGACCGACAATTTGACCTTTTTCGACTTTGTAGCCCAGATCTAAGTTGACAGAAAACTCCCCAGCTAACTGATTAGATTGACCTGCACCCAAAACTTGATCGACGATCAGCCCTTCATCGATGCTGGCAATTAAGTCAGCCGTAGAAGTCTGGCCGGGACTCACGCACAGATTCACCAAATCTGGACTGGGACGCGATAGCCCTCCTCGGAAACCATTGCCAGTAGACTCGCAGCCAGCGCGGGCAGCCCAGCGCCGATCCCAATAAAAGCCCTTGACAGTTCCTCGATCGATTAAGACTTTGCGACTGGTGGGCGTGCCTTCATCGTCCAAAGCGCAAGCACTAGGCCCGATGGTAGGGTCTTCAAATAGCGTCAGGCGATCGTCAAATAGAGTTTCGCCCACTTTATCTGCTAGGGGCGAGGCTTTCTGGACGACGACTTGACCGGAAAGCACGGTATCGAACAGGCGAAATATCGTGCCAGCAGCGGCTCTAGGAGTAAATAACACTGGAAAAGAACCGCTAGTAATAGTTGCCGTTTGTTCTGCCCAGCGGTACTTTTGCAATAAGTCTTGCAGCAGGCGTTCCCAATCGGGAATGCCATCGCGGGCGACATCGTAGCTATAGGCTTGGAGAAAATCTTCGCCTCGGACTAAGTTACCCGACAAAGTACCGCTGACGATCTTGCTGCTGCGTTCGCCGTAAACATCTTGGCTGGTGGCAATCTTCACCTGACCCGTGCGGACGTGGAATCCCACATCGACGAGGATATCGGGGTTATATTCATGCACTCGATCGATTAAGCTAGAGCCGACTTCGACTAACTCCTGGGTAGTAGGCGGCGTATAGGTACTTTCAGGCGATCGCAGTTGCACCCCAGAGGCAAATTCAAACTCAGCCGGATCGCCGCTGCCTGATGTTTGTACCGCTGCATCTACTAAGTCATCCAAGCGGGTCAAATCCGTGGAACTGGCAAACCCCAAACGCCCTTGAGAAATTACCCGCAACGCTACCCCCTGAATAGCTTTGGTTTGCAGGGATTTCAGGCGATTATTTTCAAATTCAATGGGTGTATCTTGGCTCGATAAGTAGTAAACTTCAGCCGCCTCGGTGCGATCGGCGGCTAATTTGAGGATTTTTTCTAGCGTTTGCTCGCTCACAGTTGGTGTTTTTATCTTTGGTTGCTACTTACCCCATCTTAAAACTCTCAAGGGCGGATGAGTGAGAATATAGAATCTAGAGAACAAACCATAAAGACACCTCTAAAGGGACAGCCCAGAGGGCTATCCTACAAGTCTGTACAAATGCCAACTGCGATCGAAGATGACTAAAAATCCCAGAAACCTTAATCCCGAACAGTATGCCCGATTGAAAGCTGAAATAGCTGCTCCCTATCGAGGTTTGAGGCAATTTATTTATCTAGCTTGCGGTGGTTCTGGGTTTATCGGTGCTATGGTTTTTATCGCTCAGTTGGCTGCTGGCCAAGAAGTAGACTCAGCCTTGCCTAACTTGGCTTTACAAATCGGGGTGGTAGCAATAGCCATCTGGCTGTTTCGCCTAGAGCAAAAGGCCGCAAGGAGAAAGGAGAGGGTAGAAAGGGAGAGGGCGGAGCATTCTTAACTCAACACTCAACACTCAACACTCCACACTTCCAAAACTAGAGGAAACTAATCTGATACCCATAGCCTGTTTGAGGCGAATTGGTAACAGAAATTTGTCCGTCGTGCAGTTCTGCCAGGGCATAGCTGAGAATCAAGCCCAAGCTTTCGCGAGAGTTATTGCTGCTCTCAAACACTTCAGCCATGTTCTCAAAATTTGTTAGCAGATGAGCGACGGCAGCAGATAAAGGCGATTGGCTCTCTAGCACCGACATTGAGGATGGTTCGTTAATTGTCAAACAAGTGTCAGCAGAGATGGGGCTGAGGCTACCAACTGCTGGCTGAGAGCAAAGTTGTTTTTGGGAGCGATCGCTAGCGCCAATAGTAATGTTTAATCTACCAGCTTGGTTACTGACTTCAATCTTAATTACACTTCTCTCGTCAGCAGATTGAATTAAATTAAGAGTTAGATAGTAAAGTATATGCCTGACTTTATCTTTGTCGAGCGGCCAAACTCGATGTTCTGAGGCTACAGATAGTTTCAACTTTTGCCCTCGGCGAGCGGCGACTTGCTCTAATCCATTAATTACTTGTTGGCATAGCATTTCTACATCTACTGATGTCAGATGCAGTTTTTGGCTGCGTTCTTCCAACACATCTAAAGCCACGATTTCGTCAACGAGAGAGACTAAATATTGGCCGCTGCGATGAATAATATCTAAATATTCTTTTTGTTTGCTAGTTAAAGGCCCGTATATTTCTCGATTCAAAACGCTAGTCATCCCCATCACTGAAGTTAGAGGAGTCAGCAGTTCTTGAGATAAAAGAGTTAATAATTTGACTTTAATTTTTTGAGTAATAGGTACTGTAGACAAGCGTTCGCTTGGCTGAGATAAAGCTAAATTAGCGATCGCAGAGATATTTTGCATCTCTTGGGCTAAATGCTGGCGCTCGAATTCGCTCGTTACCCAATGGGCCATCAAAGAGAGAAATTCTATATCTTTGCGATCGAACGTGCGAGGCATCAAGTCCATCACGGCTAAAGTGCCCAGACAATGCCCCGAAGAAGTCAGCAGCGGTACGCCTAAGTAAGAGCGAATGCCGTAATGCTGAAATAACGAACTTTTAGCAAAAACCGGATCTGTAGCCGCATCTGAAATTGCCAATACTTGCTGGCTATCTACCACGTAATTGCAAAAGGACTCAGAACGAGCTATTTGGCGTAAAGTTGCCAGTTCGTTCATCAATCCAACTCTGGATAAACCTACAGCCGACTTAAATAACAGCCAATCTGATGCCATTACCCCCAAAATGCAGATAGGAGCAGATAAAAATCTAGCTGCTGTTTGAGTTGCTTCGTCAAAAACTGGAACTGTCTTCACTGCCAAAATGCCCAAGTCAGCGATCGCTTTGAGTCGCTGCTGTTCCTTTGCGGTTGGTGTAGAACTATCCAGACGACAAAATAGTCTTCTTTCTGGACCTACCATCGAATACCCCTGCTAAAAACTTATACCTCTATCTAAAGATGCCCTAACTCGATCGCCAACAAACACCTAAATTGCTACGTATTGCTGGCTTTAAGCAGTTTTTTAGCAAAAAAAATAGGTGAAAATACTGAGGTCACTTAGAGGCAGGGAAGACAGGGGGAGGGAAGGGTAAAGCTGTAATCTTCGTTATAGCAATTGTAAGGTGGCGCTGAAGCAGCATTCATCCAAAACAGTATGGGCGCAAGTCTACTACTGCTCTTTGCTGTGGTCGTTGAAGGGAGAAGCCCGCGCTCTACCGCCAGGTGAGCGTCGGGTAGTTCACCCGCTTAAGAGAGCTTCGACAAACTCATAACTGGAAAATGGGCGGAGGTCTTCAATCCCTTCACCAGCACCAATAAACCGAATCGGTAAGCCCAGTTGTTGCACCACCGCCAAGGCTACACCTCCTTTAGCGGTACTATCCAATTTGGTGAGAACGACTCCGCTAAGTTGGGCAGCCTCGGCAAAAACCTCTGCTTGACGCAAGCCATTTTGACCGAGAGTGGCATCTAACACTAGCAGAGATTCTATTTTGGCATTTGGAGCTTTTTTATCAACAATTCGCCGGATTTTGCTGAGTTCTTCCATCAGGTTTTTCTTGTTCTGAAGTCGTCCGGCGGTGTCTACTAATAGCAATTGGGTCTGGCGAGTTTGGGCGGCGGAAATGGCATCGAACACCACAGCCGCTGGATCGACATTTTTCCCAGGATTGGCAATCACTTCAGTTTGAGTGCGATCGCCCCAAACTTTGACTTGTTCCACAGCAGCGGCGCGGAAAGTGTCGGCAGCCGCAATCAGACAGCGGTAGTCAGATTTTTGGGCTAAATGAGCGATTTTACCGATCGTCGTGGTTTTACCGACTCCATTTACTCCGGTCATGAGCCAGATGTTCAAAGAGTCTTTTTCGGGCGTAAACATCGGACTGTGAGACTTTTGCAGGGGGCGATCGAGCATATCGCGAATGATTTGCTTCAGGTAAGCGATCGCTTGCTCTGGGGGCAGCACTTCCTGTTTCAGCTTTTGTTGCAACAGATTGACTATATAATCGGTCGCTTCTACGCCTACATCGGCTTGCAACAGCAACGCCTCAATCTCCATCACCGCGTCTTGGTTTAACGGCCCTTGACCGACAATGGCTTTGAGTTGGTTGACCAAACCGCGACGGGTCTTATCCAATCCTTGGCGCAGTCGCTTCAGCCAGCTAATTTCTTCGATAGAAACATCTTCTGGGCGACGACCTTGAGATGCCAATACTTCAGCCGACCACACGAACCCTTCATCAAAAGCTATTTCGGTTGTGGTTTCAGCCTCGACTGCTGTTTCTTGAGTTGCTGCTGCCACTGGCGCGGGTGCAGGCGACTCTACTGGCTCTAGAGTTTCTACTGCTGTCGCCTTCAAGCGTTCTACTCTGGCTTGCCGATCTTCACTCGCCCAAAAAGGTAAAGAAGTAGCTGTTTCCGCTACTGGTTCTTCTTCCCCAAGATCGCTTGTTGCTTCGAGAACCGCTTCATCTGAAGGTTCTGGAGTAAGTAGTTCGGAAACTGTTTCCTCTACTGGAGCTTCTGAAATCTGCTGTTCGACTGAAGATTCAACGGCATTCCCCTCTACCGGAGGTTCTGTCGTTTCTACTGGCTCTGAGATCTGCGGTTCCGCTGCGATCGCTTCTGCTGTTGATTCTGCAACCTCTACTATTTCTGAGATCTGGGGTTCGGCTGAAGGTTCAGTTGCGATCGCCTCGACTGGAGGTTCTGTAACCTCTACCGTTTCTGCGATCTGCTGTTCGACTGGAGATTCAACAGCAATCGCTTCAACTGGAGGTTCTGCAACTTCTACTGTTTCTAGGATTGCGGTTTCATCCGAACTTTCCTCGATAGCAGGCGTTTCCATAACAGCATCAGGTTGCACCTGTGCGTCGTCAATTGACTCTGCTTCAGTTGAGGGAGTTTCTTCTTCTTGGGCTTTTTGCCGCTCCTGAATGTTTTTATAGGCAGCCTTGGCCCAATTTAGATAATCTGTGTTGATTTGCTCCGATGCTTCCTCAGTTTTCTCTGGTTCGGATAGCTCTGTTTCCGGTTGAACTCCATCGGTCTTTTCTTCTTCGACCTCATCATCTTGAGAACGATCGCTAAACTGGCGGCGGAACCAATTAAAAACCATGACTGACTAATTGTAGGGATTGGGGGAGAGGGGGAGATAAGGAGATGGGGAGATGGGGAGATGGGGAGATGGGGAGCAGAGGAGAAAATTAACTACTGCACGGGCGCAAAGCATTGCGCCCCTACCACTGACCATTGACAATTGACCACTGACATTCTGAACTCCTGAACTCCTGAACTTCTGAACTCCTGACTCAGCATTCTACTTTCAGGCGATCGCTAACTCGACGCAAAACGCCATTAATAAATCGTTTGCCTTCTTCATCACTGTAGCGTTTTGCCAAATCTACTGCCTCGTTAATCGCTACTTTTTTGGGAGCATCTAAGAACAAAATTTCGGCAACAGCAATCCGCAGAATGTCTCGATCGAGCCGAGCGAGGCGGTTTAGCTGCCAATCTACCAAAGCTGCACTCAGTAATTCATCTATTTGGGTTCGCTGGCGGTTAACTGTAGAGATAATTTCTAGGGCATAATCGCGCACTTGCTGCTGGTTGGCCAGATAGATAAATTCTGGGAGTTCTACTGCCGTACCTACCCGATTGATAGCATTTTGAGTTAACTCGATCGCCTCGTTTACCATTGCCCTAGCACTTTGGACATCATTAGCGCGAGTTTCACTGGCCAACAAGCGATCGCTCCCTCGTTTTAACTCCACAGCAGCGTTTTCTAGTGCTTCTTGCACTTCATTAGCCAGAGCGCGAATTGCGGCCAGCATGATGTTATACATTTGCTCCTTTGCCAGTTTCTCTGGAGAAGTTGGTAATTGAGAGATGGTCAAAAGAGCTAATTCGCGGGCCAGGGAACGGGGTTGCATTTTTTAAAGTGTGAGGTGTTAAGATTCCAAACTCGTGTAAAGAAGCGACATAGGAGGCTTCTAGACTTCCTGAACTTCCGAACTTCTGACTTCTGACTTCTGACTTCTGACTTCTGGTTCTTGATTGGGTACGGGTGGAATCGCGATCGAAGCACTAGGGTAAACGATGCCACCAGAAATTATCACTTTAAAGGCATCTTCGATCGACATCGATAGATCCATCACTTCATTTTCTGGGACGATGGCATACCATCCGGTAGCTGGGTTGGGAGTTGTCGGCAGGAAAATCCCCAGCATTTTTTCTGAGATGTGGGATTGAATTTGAGATTGAATTTCGCTATCGATCGTGCCCGTGACAAAGCCTATAGTCCATATTCCTCGCCGAGGATACTCTACTAACACTACGCGGCGAAACTTCCCGCTGGAATCTTTTAACAACGTTTCTAGTAGCTGCTTGAGAGTTTTGTAAACCGCTCCAGCCAGGGGAATTGCCTGCAACAGTTGCTCTCCTACGTCTAGCAACCACCTGCCAGCAATATTGCGAGCCATCAACCCGATTAGCAGCACGAGCGCCAGGGGGACGGTTAATCCCACTAAAAAATTGAGGAAATTGACCAGGATCGGGTTAAGTCCGTCAAAGGGGTTAAGCTGTTTGGGAATCCGAGTCAGAAAATCGATCGCCCAGGTGGCAATACTAACTGCCAACCAGATGGTGGTAGCTAGAGGAATTACTACCAACAAACCTGCAATCAAATCGTTTTTGAGGCTTTGCTTTAAGCGTTGCAGCACGGAGCGCCGACTCTCCTTACAATGGGCTAACTAAATCTTGACTATTCCTAATTTATCTCGGTTGTTTACCATCTTTCAATTTGACGGCGAGATCTAGATATATTTCTCAAGCCTATCCAACCGATGGCGGTGTAAGCGATCGCTAATAGCAAGCTCGTCAGTCCCGTTTTAAATACCGAGGGAATCGTGCTATTTTTCTCATTTCTGGCTTTTTCCTCGGCTTTTTGCTTTTCTAGCTTCAATTCTTCTCGTTTAGCTTGCGCTTCTTTTTGCAGTTCTTGTTGGGCTGCTTGCGGGTTAGCCCTTAAATTTTCCAAGCTAGCTCGCTGGGCTTGTAATTGAGATAATTGCGCTCCTTGAACTTGCCCGCTCTTAATGGCCGCATCTATGCGAGCGATTTGCCCTTGAACTTGCTGGGCGATGTTGGCATTAGCCTCTTGCAGCCGTTTGTTAATTTCCTGTTCGTACTGTTGATTTTTGGTATTAATATCAGCAAAAGCTCGATCGTAATAGGAATTAACGTTGTTGAGGTGGATAGGGGCTACCACTAGGTAAGCGATACCCAAAATAGTAGAGAGCGAAAACGCCCATAGTCTCAGGTCTTGCCAGATTGGTTTGCTATTATTTTTGGAGGCATCGAGCATATCGCTCATCCAATAGCCAGTGACGATCGCTGCTAAACCAACTAGAGGAAAGATCCCTATCGTTACCATTTGCGGTATCAGTCCTAAACTCCAGTAGCGATCTGCTAGTTTGGGATCGGCAAATTCTGGTGGAAACCACAAAACGACATACTCGATCGCACTAATCAGAATCAGGATCGCTCCAACTATCTTGAGAATTAAAGGGGCTG
The DNA here is from genome assembly GCA_019359615.1 of Cyanosarcina radialis HA8281-LM2. Classification (GTDB taxonomy): domain Bacteria; phylum Cyanobacteriota; class Cyanobacteriia; order Cyanobacteriales; family CCAP-1448; genus Cyanosarcina; species Cyanosarcina radialis. The sequence goes on along the minus strand of JAHHHA010000006.1, from coordinate 131,162 downwards.
AGGAAACGTTGCTAGTAGATTTCATCTGATTGGGGGGATAGTGTTAATCTTTGCTTGTTGCTCCAGACTAATAAATGAAGCATCGATCGTTGCAAGGCTTAAACAGAGACACTATACCAGGAGTTCAGAATTCAGAAGTTCAGAATTCAGTTAAATTTTCACCCTCAGCCCCTCATTTCCTCGGCTCTCGCTGTTGTCCTCTTCCTCGCGCATCCTTCCTAAGCTCCTTGCTCGAAAGTCGCAAACGCATCTGCCATGTTCGCCACCAATATTCGATAACTAACTCCACGCTTCACGAGTCGATCGAGCAGAAAATTTAAAATAAATTGTAGATTTTCCGCAGAAGATGGAGCGATCGAGTTACCCTAAAATCTAGAGACATCCAAGGTCAAGCGCGATGAATACACACGATTTGTTAATTTTAGTGGGGTTACTCGTCCCCGGACTTTTACTGTCAGCTTTTATCATGCTGGCATTTGCGGCAGGTGGCTGATCTCATCACCAGCAAACGCCCTAAATATCTTCCAATAATTGAGCGCAGCACGAAATTAAAATTGCACATAGCTAGTTTCTGCAATTCGCTATTTTGGCTGGTTTCATCTTCTACAGTTCTGGCCGGTGATAGCGATCGGGTTTTTCGCTTTTATTATCTAGCTTGGAAAACAGCGTCATCGAACTCGTCAGCGTTTCCTCTAACTCCATGCGTTGTTCCATCTGACGCAAAAAATAGCCAGTCATCATGGCTGAGGCTAGCATTCCCGCTAAATTTTCCCGATCCGTAGTAATTTGGACGTGAAAATTTTCTGAGGGCAACATTCCCACTAGTCCTTGGACGTTTTGGGAAACGATCTGTTTGATTTGAGGACTGATGGATTTGGCCACCCGTTCTAAAACCTCTGGAGGCTGACTTTGCAGGTATTTTAGAAGCTGGTTGATTTCAATATCCTCAGTGGGTGAATTGAGAAAGTCGGGGTTAAATACCATTGGGACTCTCATGATTTGGCATTGGTTAGTTTCTACTCTAAACGATCTTGACCGAAAGTGTCTGGTGAGGTCAGTTATCAATTGTCAATGGTAGGGGCGCAAAGCATTGCGCCCCTACAGGAGTTAATTTTCCCCTCTGTCCCTCTGCTCCTCTGTTTTTCCTACTTCCTCTGCTTGCCTCTCTTCCCCGTCTTCTTTATCTACCTCTTTCCCTGCCTCCACGGGCGGCGGAAGTTGTTCTAATTCAAAATTTTGGTGAAATTTGTCAGTTACCTGTAAGACCGAGGATCTGTTTCCAGATTGCCTGCGTTTGCGGATGAAGCCTAGCTCTACTAGTTCTTGAACGTGTTGATAAGCCCCGCTGCCCCGAAGATTGACTAGATCGATTTGGGAAATCGGCCCTTTGAGGGCGATCGCTGCTAGAGTTCTGAGGGCCCCTAAACCTAGTTCGGCTGGTACGATCGTCTGAAGTAGGTTTTGAAATGATTCCCGCAATTGCAAGCAGTAACCGCCTGGAGTTTCGACTATTTCTAAGGCACTGTCTCGGTGAGCGTAGTCAGCGATCAAATCGATCAGTGCTTCTTCAACCTCAGCGCGATCGCACGTGGCATACTCAGCAATGGTAGTCAGATCCAAAGGTTGTCCTTTTAAGTAGAGAATCGCTTCGATCTTGGCTGCTAAACTGGGCATCGTTCATCGTTCATCGTTCATTATTTTTTGACTTTTGACTTTTAACTTTTGACTTAATTAAGTTGGTGTCCTGTAAGTTGGACAAAGATATCTTCTAAATTTGAAGGACGCACCATAGTGCCGATTTTATCTGGTAATGCGTCCAGATATTCATTAGCTTCTTCTAAGTTGGGGAAAAATTTGTATTCCCAACGTTCTCCAACTTGCCTCATCATCAATCCTTCACCATACTTAGAGCGGAGTTCTGCCAGAGTACCCAACTCGATTAGCTTGCCACCATCCATAATGCCGATGCGATCGCATAGATACTCTACTTCTTCCATGTAGTGAGTCGTCAGTAAAATCGTCATACCTTGCTGGTTTAAGTCGCGGATGATTTCCCACAATCGCCTGCGGGTTTGAGGATCTAATCCTACAGTTGGCTCGTCTAAGAATAATATTTTAGGCTGATGCAATAAAGCTCTGGCAATTTGCAGTCGCCGCTTCATTCCACCAGAAAGGGTTTTAACTAGATCTTTTCGTCGGTTTGTCAGTTCTACATATTCCAGCCAGCGATCGATCTCTTGTTGCCGCCGGGGATTGGGAATGTGATGCAGTCTGCCGTGAAGCTCCATATTTTCCCAAACAGATAAATCGCCATCGACGCTGATTTGTTGTAAAACTACGCCGATCTGCTGTTTTACTTGTAAAGGTTGTCGCACTACATCGTAACCAGCTACGCGAATTTCGCCATTGGTAGGTTTGGTTAGCGTGGTTAGCATCCGAATAGTAGTCGATTTGCCAGCACCATTAGGTCCTAAAAGACCAAATATTTCTCCTGAATTAATGGCAAAAGACAAATCGTTAACTACTGACGCTTTGCTATAGATTTTGTATATATTTTGTAATGAAACAGCAGTCATTAGTAAGTCAAAAGTTAAAAGTTAAAAGTTAAAAATTAGTTTTTGAAAGAAGCGTGAATTCCTGATACCATTTTACTTTTTAGGTGCAATACATCCTGGGTAAGGGCGCAATGCATTGCGCCCCTACGGGTAAATTGTGTGTAGCAGATATGCGAGCAAAATGGTATGACAAACACTTTTCTCCTCAAGCTAGAAGACTTGTATCCACTTATTTTTGGTCATTGTTGTTACTGCGTAACTCCCGAAATTTCTAAGTCAAAACTCGATTCTTCCTGCTCTTTCAAAGATTGCCAGCCAGCTTGCCATTGTAAGCGATCTTTTAGGGCTTGAGCGTTTATCCAAAACCGCACTTCAGGATCGCAGGCAGCAACCATTTCGGCAAATACCCATTTGCCTTGATTTTTGCGATTCGTCACTTGAAAGTGCCGCCATCCCCACATTTGCTGTTTAGCGGTCCATTTAGACCCTACTAAGTGGGGAAATTTCTGCTTTTTAGCCATTTATTCTTGAAACCGACATATACAGTAAGGGCGCAAAGGTTTCATTGGTGTCAAGTTAAGGCTAGAGCCGTTGCTGGGTGTCGATCTTCAGCATCAACCGCCAGGGGTTCAAAACCCCTGGCCAATAGCGCAAGTCCATTGAAATGGACTGAGGAATTAAATTTCCTACAGGTCACTGAGTCCTCTTTAGAGGACTTTAGCTTTGAGGCAGGGGTTTTCAACCCCTGACGGATGAGGGCTTTGACCGTTAACTTGACACCGATGAAAGCTTTGCGCCCCTACCTATGTTAGATCGTAACTCGATTTACTTATCAATTAGAAGCTGAGCTTCGATCGAGATAACATACGGGCAGCGATCGCACCGCCGATAAATCCAAATAAATGGCCTTCCCAAGAAACATTCGGGGAAGACGGTAAGACACCCCAGATGATGCCACCGTAGAGGAAGCCGACAATAACCGATAAAGCGATCGCTCCAAAACTGCGTTCAAAGTAGCCCCGAAGCAGCAGAAAGCCCAAATAACCAAAGATTAGTATGCTAGCGCCGATGTGAACGCTGTTAGCAGCGCCAAACAACCATACGCCCAATCCCCCGACTACCATCGTCACCGCTGTCACTACCACAAAATCGCTGGTTTCTTTTAACATCACGAACCAGCCGAGAGTGAGAAAGGGAATGGTATTAGCAATCAGGTGAGGAAAGTTGCCATGGAGCCAAGGAGCGAATAGAATCCCCCGCAAGCCCACGATATTGCGAGGAATGATTCCATAAATATCCAAGCTATTGTTGAAGATGGTATCCAAAATTTCCAGTCCCCACATCAGGGCAACACAGCCGCCTAGAATGGCAGCGTGGCTTTTTAATTCGCTGGCGATCGCTTTTCTATATTCTTTACTCATGGCTCTGTCTTTGGGGTAAGGCATTTTCATCCAGATTAACTCATCTGTCATTGAGCCGCATCGCGATCGCCTCCATCGCTGAAAGGAAGCTAGGTATAATTTCGCTGATGAAAATTAAAATATCTATCCCCCGTCTAGTAGTAGTTTCGCTCTTAGTTTTTGTATTCTTAGTGTCGATCGTTAACCTATCGAGCAGTCAGCCATCTATGCTATCTCGTCCTCAGCTTGTAAGCGATCCATTTCTGCAACTGCCAACAGAAAATTCAGTGCGGGTGGTTTGGTTTACTGAGTTTGCTGGAAAAAGTCATACTGTTGCCTACGGTAAAGACTTACAGCAATCGATCGCAGCCAAAACTACTAAACTCAGTCGCACGCGGGAAGATGCCAAATCGAGATGGGGAAATCAAAATATTGAGATCGATCGACCGCCGATAAGTCGAGAGATTTGGCGACACGAAGCCGAGATTAGCGGATTAGTTTCTGGGGTGCGAGTGCCTTATCGAGTAACTAGCGTGCGAGAAGATGGGGAAGCGATCGATAGTGCTGTATTCAGTCTGACGGCAAAGCCAAATTCAGGCACGCCGCTCAAGATTTTGCTGACATCAGACCATCAGCTAATGCCGATGGTAGCGGCTAATTTGCAAAAGGTAGCCGAGACGGTTGGGCGAGTCGATGCCGTTTTCTTCGCTGGCGATTTAGTTAACGTTCCCGATCGCGCTTCTGAATGGTTTGATGACAGTAGGGGAGGGGCGTTCTTTCCATGCCTTCAAGGTCGCGCTAGTTACGAGTTAGAAAAAAATGGGGTAAAAACTACTTACAAAGGTGGGGAATTGCTGCAACACGCTCCTTTGTTTGGTGCGATCGGCAATCATGAAGTCATGGGCCGGTTTTCCTCGACTAATAGCTTGAACGAGGAGTTTAACGATGCCGTTCCTCGCAGCCAAGGATTGACCTCACCCCCGGCCCCTCTCCTGCAAGGAGAGGGGAGCAAGATCCCCCCCTTCCCTGTCAGGGAAGGGGGGCTAGGGGGGTTAGGTCAATCTTTTAATATCAATACTTATGAAGAAATTTTTACCCTACCTCAAAGTGATTCTGGTGGACAAAAATACTATGCGGTGACTTTTGGCGATATTCGACTAGTGGTTTTATATGTTACTAACATCTGGCGATCGCCCAGTTTAGCACCCAACGTTAAAGGTAGATACCGCGAACGGGAAGCCGACTTCAACTATCCCGAACGATGGGGTTACGGACAGCATATCTTTGAAGCGATACGGGCTACCGCCGAGGCTAACGCCAACGCTAAAGGTAGCGAGCAATATGCTTGGCTAGAGAGCGAACTCAACAGTGCTGAATTTCAGCAGGCCAAGTACAAAGTCGTGATGTTTCACCATCCGCCTCATACTTTAGGCGATAACATCGTTCCGGCTTACACCGATCCGGTGCAAATAGTCGATCGCGATCCTAATGGCAACGTCAAAGCAGTACGTTATGAATACCCTAAAGATGCCGATTACATCATCCGCGATGTCGTCCCGCTGTTAGAAGCTGCTGGCGTACAATTGGTATTTTTTGGACATTCCCATTTATGGAACCGTTTTGTCGGTGCTAACGGCATCCACTACTTAGAATCATCTAACGTTGGCAATACTTACGGTGCGGCTATAGGCAACAACAAGCGCCCCGTTCCTAGCGGCTATCGGGAAGAGTATGTCGCCACTGGCGATCCGAATGGGTTAGAACCTGTAATTCCTACTATTTCACCTTTAACGGGTGAAGACGGGCAACCTCTGCCTTATGTGGCGAGCAACGATATTACAGCTTTTAGCATCTTAGATACTGGAACTGGTACTGTCAGCAGCTATCGTTTCGACACGCGATCGCCAGCCTCAGAAGTAATCAAATTTGATGAATTTCAGCTTTAGTTAGGAGCCAACCCCATAAAGCCGAATATTACGCGACCCGAATTGCCTCTTTCGCGACAACGTTACGAAGTTGGGGCTTGAGCGATCGCCAACTAACTAAATCGACCTGCGTTCCCAGTCGATCTTCGAGATCGAATTTTATTTCCATATAGCGATCGAAAGTGACTGGCGGTTCTAGTTCGACTAGGAGAGCGACATCGCTATCAGAGCGAGCTTCATTCCGTGCAACGGAACCAAAAATCGATAGAGAACGAACCCCAAGACTGCTTAAAACAGGCGAATGCTGTGCCAAAATTTTAATACTTCATCGCGTTGCATTTGGCTCTCCAGGCATTTTGACGAATGATAGCGATTAAGACTCGATAAATAAACTGGAACTGACTTGAAAAAAGCAGCTAATTTTTCGATTAGCGTCACTAGCAGTTCTAGAAATAGATCCTCTTCTGGTGTTCGCATCAGGCGACGATCGAGTTCTTCATCTAGGGCGATCGCTGACTCGTTTTCGGCTTCAGTAGCGATCGGCTTAGATAATAATCTCTCAATCTGCATCCGCAAACAAAGCTTCTAAGTCCTGACGACCATTAACGACTCGCAAAATGTTAACACCTTCGTTGCTAACTTCATAGATGATAATATATCCGTCTAGTGGCAAGCCTCGCAAGTTTGGTCTGATATGGCTATAGCTACGTCCCAAATTTGGAAATTTTACCAGATTAAAACACTTTTGATTAAATTCTCGAAATAGCTTTTCTCCTGCCTCTACATTTCGTTCTAAAAAGTATTCGGCAATGCGATCTAAATCTCGACTGGATGAAGGTGCAATGACGAAACGACTCATTTTTGCGCCTCTCGCGCTTCCTGAAAGCGCTGCAAAATTCGGTTGACTACGACTTCACCATCTAAACCCTCTCCACGAGCGATTTCTGCTCTAGCAATATCGACCTGTTCGCGAGTTTCTTCTATCCACTCACTATACTCATTAGCTAACTTCTCAAGTAGACGAAATGCTGCATCAACTACCTCACTGGCATTAGTAAATTTTCCAGACGCAATTTGTGCTTGGATAAATTGTTGATGTTCGGGCTTGAGCAGAATTTGCATGGACTCAATCTCCTGATATAGATAAACCTGATATAGATAAAAGAGTTAAATTAGATAACAGTAGCAAAAACCCGATCGGGCGTAAGTTGCAGTTCTGGGAATAGATCGGATTCAATTCGCCGATCTTCAGCAAACGTTTTTGTAACCCGATATTGCCCGTCTTTTAAAAGCATGACCGAAACAGTAGGTACTGCGATCGCAGGATTTTTGCGGCTGGGGTAGCGATCGATATGTAATAGAGGATCGACTATCCAATATTCAGGAACACCAAAAGCGGCATACCAAAGAGGTTTCTTTTGATAGTCTTCTTCCCAGTTAGTGGAAACAATTTCTACTACTAACTCTGGCGGTTCGTCTCGTAAAGCTGCTTGCACTTTGGTATTTCGCCGCCACTTATCTCGATCGATTACTAAGATGTCAGGACGACGACCATCTTTAGGCGCTAGTTGACAAAGAGTTTTAGAATGAGTTTCTAAGTTGAGCTTCAGTCGTCTAATTTCTAACTCGAATTCGACCGTCATAAAAGTAACGATCGACTCATGTTCCCCACTTGGTTCGCTCATCGGTATTACCTGACCGGCCACCAACTCATAGAGATTGTCGGTGTCGTCCTCAAATTCTAAAAACTTTTCAAAAGTTAGCAATTCAGTCGCTTGATTCATAAAATCGGTACTGACGATCTGCGATCGCTAGTTGCTGGTTGTCGCTAGAAGCATTATTCGTTCAAACTCAATTTGATGTTGATATTATAGTTCAAATGAACTAAAAGTGCTTTATGCCATCTCCTCCTTCCCAACCCCTGCAATGGCAAATACAGCTATCAGTTCAACCGCTAGCATCGGCAGCAGTCAAGTTTGATGAATTTCAACTTTTGCTAGGGGCGTTTGAGAGTGCGATCGCCATCCACTATTGCAAGTAATTATCATTCAGGTTAATCTGCAATTGCCATCTTGCTGTAGACCCACCATGACCCTGACTTTTAACCAATCCGACTGGGACGAACTGCACGAGCAAGCTCCTGTTACTTGTCCTAACAACATAATTTTGGATGAGTTTGAGGAACTAGAGGGAGTACCAGAGGATCTGGGGTGGGGCTACTATCGGATGATGGAGTTACTGCCTGGGTTACAATTGCAATTCGAGGACGTTGAATATCACCGAGATTTAGGGGTTAAGGTATCTGCTCACGAGCATCCGATTCAGATCGGGATTTTTCTGTCAGGTGCTATAGAGTGCGATCTTCATCCCACATTCGACCGTACTTGCAGCTATTTTTCGGGAAGCGGGATTTCGCCTGCATATCTGGAGCGACTTCGAAGTCCACAGCGTTCGACCGGACTGAATATCGAGATCGAGCCAGACGTGCTGGAGTCGATTTTTCTTGACGATCGACAGCGCCAAGCCGATGGTGTCAAGCAATTGTTCAAGGGGGATGATTGGAAGGTTTCGTTTTATCCTCAAGTTACTCCAGCGATGCGATCGCTAGCTCTCCAGATGTGGAACGCACCTTATCGGGGTGCAGCCAAACGGATGTACCTTCAAGGGAAGGTGTTTGAACTGTTGGCGATGTACCTCGACCTAATTGCTGAAGATGGCACGCGGAACCAAGTTTCACTGGGGTTGAAACCAGAGACGATCGAACGGTTGCACTATGCCAAGGAGATTTTGACGACACAATTCGCTCAGCCTCTTTCGTTGCCGGAGTTGGCACAGGAGGTCGGGTTAACCCATCGTTCTCTTCAACGTGGGTTCCAGACTCTATTTAGCATGACATTGATGGGCTATTTGCAGCAGCGACGGCTGGAGCAAGCGAAACAGTTATTGCGCCAGGGCGATCGCACGGTGGCTGAGGTGGCGATGCAGGTCGGTTATGGGCATTTGGGTAATTTTGCCAGCGCGTTTAAGCGGCGGTTTGGAATTACACCTAGCCAATGTCTGGGGGGAAACGGCCGATAGAGGCAGACTGAGCATCGCTTCGAGTAGATGAAGTCATCGCAATCGCGCTTCGATTGTCGTTTTTTCGATCGTGGTTGTCGTTTTTTTGATAGACAGACTAGGAGCAAATTCTTTACACTCCTTCTCATTACCTATTAGTAGTCATTTGCAATAGGTTAGATTCACAGTCAAAGGAGTGGGTGATGAGGGTAGCGCGGTTGTCGGTGCGGTTGCTGTTGGCGATCGCAATTGCAGGGGTTGCGATCTTAATTGGGACTGTGCCAGGAAAAACCCAGGAGGAACCTTCCCCAGATTCGGCTCTTTCCGATCGAGATCGCCCTGCTACAACTGTAGAGGAGTCGATCGCACAAGTAGAAGTAACAACAGTTCAAGTCACTGGTGTGAAACTCCAACCTACCCCAGCCGGACTCGATATCGTGCTGGAAACCGCAGAGGGCAAACCGCTATCGATCGATGCTACCAAGTTTCGCTCTGAAGGTAACAGCCTGATTGCCGATCTTCCCAATACAGTGCTGGCATTACCAGAAGGACAAACCTTTAGAGCCGAGAACCCCACCGCAGAAATCGGGTTAGTGCAGGTAGTACAAGAGCGAGAGCAAGTGCGGGTGACAGTAACAGGAAAAGATGGGCTACCGCAGAGCGCAGTGAGACTGAAAGCCGGGGGAGCAGTTTATAGTCTCAATGAAGCGGGGAAAGAGGCAGAACTAGAGATTGTAGTGACTGGTGAGGCACCGGAGGGGTATCGAGTCCCCAATGCGAGTACGGCGACGCGGACGGATACGCCGATTCGAGATATTCCCCAATCGATTCAGGTTGTACCGCAGGAGGTATTGCGCGATCGCAACGTGAGAGGTGTCACTGAAGCAGTAGAAACAGTCAGCGGTGTCATTGACGGCGGGGACAGTATATTCAGAATCTTCAGAGGGTTTTCAACAACTTTAACATCACAATTACGAAATGGCTATCGAATCGGAGATGCCTATTCACTTGTCCCAGAGGAGCCGACTGTGGCGATCGAGCAAGTTGAAGTCTTGAAGGGACCTGGTTCTGTCTTGTTTGGAGCTTTAGAACCTGGTGGACTCGTCAATACTACCACCAAAAAACCTCTGAGGGAGCCTTATTACAAGCTCAGTTTTGAAGCAGGTAACTATGGATTTTATCAGCCCAGCATCGATCTATCGGGGCCATTGACTGCTGATAAAACTGTTCTCTATCGGTTCATTGCCGCCTATAACGGTGCAGATGGTTATTTTAACGGTGGCGGCAAGAACAATACATTAATCGCACCTTCGATTACCTTGAATTTGGGAGACAGAACAAGCCTAGATTTATACTATGAGTACAGTAGATACGCCGGAGATCTATATGGTGGTCTCTATACTGCGGCACTCAGTGATGGTAGTCTTCTACCTAGAGGCGTTAATGTCTGGGGTAATCCAAATCTTACCTATGACGACAGGCAAAGTCATAAGTATGGCTTCGAGCTCAAGCATAACTTTAATGACAACTTGCAGCTTCGCAGCGCCCTTTCTGTAAATAACTTTAGCGTTCCAGAGCAAAGATTTGCCGTTCCTATCGGGATTACGGACGATCGCTTTGTAGAGTTTTTCTACCTAGATCGTACCCAAACAAATGACGTTTATTTTGGACAGATCGACTTAGTTGGAAAGTTTAACACAGGTTCGATCTCACACCAACTTTTAGTGGGCTTTGATGTCGAGGATAGCTTTAACAGCTTTAACTCTTTCACCAGTCGAGAACCCCTACCTCCTCTAGATTTGCGGAACCCAACCTACAATGTCACACGACCAAATTTAGCCCCAGATTTTACGTCCGAGCAGCAAATTCGCTCTTATGGCATTTACCTTCAAGACCAAATTGAGTTTAGCAGGAACTGGAAGCTATTGATTGGCGGTCGCTACGACTGGGTATCCAATGAGTATGAAACACTCGGTGATGGCATTGATACGCCAGCGAAAAAAGACGGTGCTTTCAGTCCGCGCATTGGGTTAGTCTATCAGCCTAGCGATACCGTTTCTCTCTATGCCAGCTATGGTCGCTCGTTTCTCCAGACCACGTCATTCACCCCAGGTCAGGTATTTGAGCCAACGAGAGGAACTCAGTATGAAGTTGGGATTAAAACAGACTTTCTCGATAACAAGCTTTTAGCAACCTTAGCCGCCTATCACCTTACGAAAACCAATGTAACTACAACCGACCCAAATAACCCATTACGTTCCGTTCAAACCGGGGAGCAACAAAGCCAAGGGATTGAGCTAGATGTTGCAGGTGAGATTTTACCCGGATGGAAGGTGATTGCTTCCTATGCTTACACAGATGCAGAAATCACCAAAGACAACACATTTCCGGTCGGGAACCAACTCAATAACGTACCCTATAATCAAGCCAGCCTGTGGACAACCTATGAAATACAGCAGGGCGATCTTAAAGGTTTAGGATTTGGCTTGGGACTGTTTTATATTGGTGAGCGTCAAGGTGATTTAGATAATACGTTCACGCTAGATAGTTACCTGCGAACTGATGCGGCACTTTACTATCGTCGAGATGGGTTCAGAGCAGGGATCAATATTCGTAATTTGTTTGATACGGACTATGTTAGCCTCGGAAGTAGCCCAACTTATATTCAAAGAGGTGCGCCATTTACAATCACAGGCTCGGTCAGTTGGGAGTTTTAACAGACGGTAACGGTTAGTAATTCATTGATTGCGGATGACCCAGAAAATGAGTGCGATCGCAAACGCGATGTATCGTTCGATCAAGCCATTTTTACTCATGGCTTTATCCCTTATTTTAGTTACAGCTTGTTACCAACCGATCGTTCAAAAGTCTGCCATCTCAACAGAGGATTTGGGAGTTTCTGCTAAGTGTCGAGTTGTTCAACACACACTTGGTGAAACCTGTATTCCCACTCATCCAAAACGAATTGTTATATTGGATGAATTTTATCTTCTCGATAGTGTGTCAGCACTCGGCATAAAGCCTGTGGGGTTTGCTCCTTGTTCATTCTGTATCCCTTCGGATACTCTCAGTAAATTTATTGCCAATATTCCACCCGTTGGTGATATAGGGGCACCTTCTTTAGAAAAAATTCTTAGTCTAAAACCAGATCTCATTTTGGGGTTGGAATGGCAAGCAAATTTCTATCCACTACTGTCTAAGATCGCGCCGACTGTGATGATAGAAAATCCGGAAATGAGTGGATTTAAGAAAACGCTAAAATATCTGGCTGAAATTCTGGGTAGAAGCGATAAGGTCGAGGAAATTTTGGCTGAGTACAACAGGCGAATTCAAAAATTTCAGCAACAGTTAGGAGAAAAACTGAAAACTAAGACAGTATCCATACTTGGTATTCACAGTTCTGCATTTTATGCAGTTAGACCAGAATCTAGGATTTATGGTCAGGTCATGAGCGATGCAGGTATACAGTTTGTTCGTGCTTACAAGGATCTAAAAAGTGAGGGCTACAATACACTCAGCATCGAGACTTTGCGTGATTGGGATGCAGATTTTTTGTTTGTTCTGCAAAATTATAAAAGACACTCTGAAGACCTCAAATTGATGTTGAAGCAACCACTCTGGTCAACCTTAAAAGCTGTGCAGCATCAACAAGTCCGTGCGATCCAGTTGGATGTTTGTGGTCCAATTACGGCGAATCGATTTATTGATGACCTCTATAATTACTTTGTCAACACACTGTGAGGCGAGAGTTATATTTGGACAATTGCTAAAAGCGATACCATTTCTCATATTTTAACTGATATTGGGCTGCGTCATAAATTTGCACCTTATGGCGAGTGGAATCTCAGTATTGAAACCATCGATCGATACGATGCTGATATCCTATTTATTATTGATGTTGACGAGCGATCGCCCAGCTTTTATTTTCAACATCCCTTATTCAGCAGCTTAAAAGCCATGAAAACCAATCGCGCTTATGTGGTCAGTCAGGAAAATTGGCGAGGGTTTGGTATATCAGGAGCTAATAAAATCCTAGACGATCTCTACAAGTATTTGAGCGACACACTTGAAGTATCACGAGCATTAATTCTGAGCGGCAATTATACTTTTATTGTAGTCTTACTATTTGGCATAAGTATAGTTTTTATAGTTCAGCAATAATCGTATCAGGTTGATGTGTAAGGCGTTTTATTTCGTATAAATATTGTAACTCTAATCGAACAATTGCTGATATATAAATTTCATTATCATTAATTAAACTTTTAGCAAGTTCACTTAATTTATCTGTCAAACCAGAATAGAGCCATACGACGACATGAGTATCAAGGTAAATCGATATTAATCTCCTGCTCCCAACTTATATTAACTAAATCATCAGGATTGCCTTGAATAACATCTGGCTTAAAAATCAAATTTTTAAGTTTATCGTTTTTTCCCACAGGAACTATTTTTAATAGCTTACCATTTTTATTAATCTCTATTGGAATACCTGTTTCTAGTACCTCATTGAATAGGTGTTCAATATTATTACTCAATTCCGTTAATGTCACCTTTTTCATGGGATTCCTTGTGCGTTAGAGTACAGCTTAGTGAAGTGCGTTAGCGTACAGCTTACCGTCAGGTATCGCGGTTTAACTTCTCGCTACTATAAACAGGTTAAGGATAAATGCGCGTTAGGGTAGATCTTAGTATTAGCGATCGCCCAAATTTGACAACCAAGTATCTAAATCAGCCATGCTGGTAAAGTCAAGCAAAGCTTCTCCCAGATTTTCTAGTTGCTCTAGAGACAAATATTCAACCCGCTGACTCACTTTTTGAGGCAATTTTCCCACCTTACGAGTTAATAGACGCAAAATTAGCGTGCGTGCTTCTACTGAGCGTCCTTCTTCCCGTCCTTCCTGCTTAATTTCTTTGTAAACCCGTGTTTCCTTGAGCGTAATGCCTAGCATTTGTTCTACCTCCCGTTGACTCTTACCTTCAAACTTGTACACCATAATCGTCGTCAGTAATTCCATTATCACCCGATTTTCTGGTTCTGGAGTTTCCTGCTGAGTTCTGGCAAGTAAATACTTGGCTTGTTCGGTAGCAAGATCGTCTTCTAGGGTAGTCAATACCATCAATGCCACCCACACAGGTAAGGTGCGTATATCTCCCAATTCCTCCAAGTATATGCGATTTACCTGGGGACTATTAAGTTGACTGAGGTAGGGTTGAATATCACTCTGTTCTAGACTGCGGGATGGGTAGATAATGACTATTTGTAAATTGCTAAATCTGTGGCGGTTACGGTAGAAATATAAATAAGATTCGGCAAATACCCTTTCATAAAGTTTTTCATCCTTTTGAAATTGCACCTCGCAGAAATACACCACTCCTAGATTTTCACTTTCCGGTGGTAGGAATACCCCATCGATCTCAAATTTAGGTTCTTTGACTGCTACCGAATCAAATATATATTCATCGGCATTACTTGGTGGATTTGTCAGTAGCTCAAATAATAAACTGGGAGACTGTTGAAATAACTTATAAAATATCGAATCTCGACGCATGAAAAGTTTGCCTAAACCTTTGGAGGATTTTAGCAGCAAATGGGCGTAGCGTACAGCTTAGTGTTAGCGATCTGCCCTTATAGTAGTGTGGTTTCTCTGCTTGCAAGCACGATCGCACCTTAAAAAACATTCGGCGATCGAGGCGAACCTTGTTGCTATTATAGTTCAAATGAACTACAGGTAATTTATGCCATCTCCTCCTTCCCAACCGCTGCAATGGCAAATCCAGCTATCAGTTCAACCGCCAGCATCTTTTCTGCAAGCAGTGAGGAAATCTGCGCCGGGTTTAGATGGACGTTATGCGGCTCAACTGTTGTGGCAGCGGGGAATTCAAGATGAGGAAAAACTGGCAGGATATTTAAATCCAGATAGCTATCGACCTGCTAGTCCGTTTGATTTCGGGCAAGAAATGTCACGAGCAGTAGAACGATTGCAACAAGCACGCGATCGCGGTGAAATTGTCGCTATTTGGGGCGATTTTGATGCCGATGGCATCACAGCTACATCCGTGCTTTGGGAAGGACTGGGGCAGTTTTTTCCTCAATCGGGGGAGATGGGGAGATGGGGAGAGGGGGAGAGGGGGGGAATTCTGAACTCAGAACTCTTATACTACATTCCCAATCGGCTAACGGAATCTCACGGGCTTAATCGGCAAGGAATCGATCGCCTCAAACAACTAGGAACCACTTTAATCGTCACTTGCGACACTGGGAGTACCAATATTAGTGAAATCGAGTATGCTCAGCAATTGGGGATCGATGTTATCGTCACCGACCATCACACTTTACCGCCCGATCGCCCCCCAGTTACAGCTATTATCAATCCGCGTTATTTGCCTGCCGACCACCAGATGTTTCATCTTTCTGGGGTTGCGGTTGGATACAAATTGGTAGAAGCTTTGTATCAAACTCTGCCAGACGTACCGCAACAACCTTTAGAAGATTTATTAGATTTAGTCGCTATTGGCTTGGTAGCTGATTTGGTGCAACTCAGCGGCGATTGTCGCTACCTAGCGCAGCGGGGAATCGAACGTTTGCAACGGCAAGTGCAACAGCGTACCCGACCGGGAGTAGCCCGATTATTGGAATTATGTCAAAGAAACGGCGATCGACCTACGGATATTTCTTTTGGGATCGGCCCCAGGATTAACGCTGTCAGCCGGATTCATGGGGATGCGTCTTTTTGCGTCGAGTTGCTTACTAGCCGCGATGCCCAACGCTGTCGTCAGTTGGCGGAAGAGACTGAGTTAGCTAATGCTCGTCGGAAGTCTTTGCAAAAGAACGTTACCGAACAAGTCAAAGTTAAGCTAGGACAGCTAGATTTATCCACCACTAGCGTCATCGTTCTCTGCGACGAACAATGGTCTGGGGGAGTTTTAGGCTTAGTTGCGGGTCAGGTTGCCCAAGAATACGGTCGTCCAACGATCTTGTTGAGTACGGAGACGGTTGGGGGAGAGGGCGAGAGGGCGAGAGGGCGAGAGGGCGAAGAGTCTCTTAACTCCAAACTCCGAATTCCGAATTCCGAACTCAGGCTTGCTAGGGGTTCGGCGCGATCGGTGAATAAAATCGATTTGTATGAGTTGGTGAATTCCCAGGCACATCTGTTGCACCGATTTGGCGGCCATCCTTTTGCAGCGGGGTTGAGTTTACCAGTTGAAAATATTCCTCTGTTTACTGAAGCAATCAATCAGCAGCTACGGCTATTAAGCTTGAAGAATGGGGCGCTGACAACACCAACAATTCAAGCAGATTTGGTGTGTACAGTAAAGGAGTTAGGAAGAGATTTGTTTCGAGAATTGAAACTATTAGAACCTTGCGGTATGGGCAATCCATTTCCGAAGCTGCTAATTCAAAATTGCTGGTTTGAAAAGGCTTGGAACCGCAACATTCAAGATTGGACGGGGAAAAAAATTCAGTACATTAAAACTAGCTTTGAAATTTGCGATCGATCTACCGATAAAAGTTTTCCTGGCATCTGGTGGGGACATTATCGCGACGAACTCCCTCAAGGTAACTGCGATGCGATCGTCGAATTAGACTATAACAATTACGAAAAACGTACAGAAGTGCGTCTAGTCGCTGTGCGTCCTAGCTTGGAAAATGCCCAATTTAGTACATCGACTACTAGCGATTGGATTTTAGATTGGCGCGATCGAAGTGAAAATTCAAACTTGTTAGAAGAATCTGGAGTTTCAGGTTCTACGCTTCTGGTTAAAGAGTGTCCCCATAGCTGGCACGATTTGCAAGCGTGGTTTCGTCGGGCGATGCAAACTCATCAGAAATTAGCGATCGCTTATCCTCCTCCCGAACCCTTGCCGCCATTACAAATTTGGCAACAATTAGTAGGAATTGCCAAGTATCTCAGCCGCACTGGTAAATCTGCAACTTTAATTCAACTGCAACAAAAGCTAGAACTTCTACCTTATACGATCGATTTAGGAATTCAAGCACTTGAGGATCTAGGTTTTGCGATCGAATTTCAAGATGCCGAACGTTTTACAGTTAGCTATGCCAACCCAAATCGCGGACTGTTTAACCCCAGCACTGACAGATTTTTAGCAGCAGTTCGAGAAGAACAATTTCTCTATAAATATTTTTCCCTAGTTCCGTTAGCTACTATTCAATCTATGGTTCATCAATTGAGTTATGAATTATAACATTGCCACATTTTCTATTTTACCAACCATACTAAGAACGATAATTTTATGAACGATTCGAGATATTTAGAGCGTTTGATTGAGTCGATCGAAGATGACAATGTTGAAGCGGTCAAGAAGCTTATTGCTTCAGGATATGATGTTAGTGGTGAAATGGAAGGAGAAGTTACGCCACTTATGGTAGCAGCAAGCTTGGGAAACTTGGAAATAGTCAAAATGCTCGTTGAAGCTGGTGCCAATGTCGATCGAATCCTTGATGATGGAACTAATCCTTTGTCATGTGCGATCGATAATCATAATCTAAATGTATTTAATTATCTTGTATGTTTAGTTAGTCCAAGAATTAAAGAAATGATATTTATGTCATCTTTATTTGAAGCTATATTTGATGGGAGATTAGAAATAGTACAACTATTAATTAATGCTGGAATTAATGTTGATGAATGTAGAGAAAAAGGAGTATGGCATAAAAATGGCAGAACTGCTTTCATATTGGCTATTAGTGAAGGACATTTAGAAATAGTAAAAACCCTCCTTGAAGCTGGAGCCGATCCCAATTTAATAGATGAAGATTCAAATGCTACTCCTTTAATGTATGCTGTTAGAGGTCAAAATATTGACATAGTTTATTTACTAATACGATCGGGTGCAAACATTGATTATCAAAATACTTATGGAGACACTGCTCTCAATATAGCTCAAGCGAGGGGTAATCCTGCAATTGTCAAAATACTTCAAGATTCAGAATCAAAAGATAATTAAGTTAAGACAAATTACAATGTTCGAGCAAAGTTCAAAGCCTCACTAACCCTATATAATTAATATAATTATTCTTCACGGTTCTTCACTTTTAATTGCCAGTTAGTAGTAGTTTCTTCTTGAATTGGTAGCTGTTCGATGATGTCTGCCAACTCTTTTTGCAGTTTTTGAGTCAAAGTTACAGAAAAATCTAACTCGATTGCTTGTAATTGCGCTAATTTAGCCAGTTCGTGAAAAGGAACCTTTTTTGAGCTTTTTTGATAGCTAGATAATTCAAAAGTATCATTTTCTGAAATATCCTGAGCTTGCATTGCTTTCTTAATCCGCTCTTGCAAATGTTCCATTTCGGTATTTAGCATCTGCCATCGATCAGCAATTTCTCGATAACGCTGTGTTAGTAAATTCAAATCTTCCTTAGCTGGATCGATATGATTTAATTCGGTAATTTGTAATAGTTGTTGATGTACTTGGGCGACATAAACTGGGTCCATTTTGGCATAGTATAACTGCCTATCTGTTAGAGGTCGCTGCCCCCAGTCGCTAGTTTGCTCGGCTTTACTTACTGAAGAGAACAAGCAAAGCTTCTCGGCTAAAGTTTTAAGTTGTAGGTTTGGCAATGGCAATAAATAATAAGGAATTTTCTTTGCCATTTCCCACGTACAAGTAACATTTTGGGCTGCGGGTTTTCCCAGAAATTTTAGATCGTAATTGGCGTTGTGAAAAACTTTTTCAATAGCTGAGTTTGCCATAATTGAATCGATGAAATCTGCGACTAGTTCTGGTCGATCGAGTACGTCAAAAATAGCCACGCGATCGCCTGTTAAATCTTCTGGATGATGCAATACTTGAATCAAAGATAGTCGCGGCTTGCGAGTTTGATAGTCAGCCACCTCTGTATCTACCCAAAGTCTGGGCATTTGAGCGTAACTGGCAATTAATTCTTGAATGTCTTCGGCATCGGTAAAGTACATCATACCCGCCGCGATCGTCCTCACTGATGTTCTCCATACCATTTTTGCAGTAGGAGGCAGTCAATTTCGCGTCCAGAAACCAGATTTTTCCTTTGCCTGACACGGAGACAGCCCAGAGGGCTATCCCACAAGTCTATTTCTAAGCTGAGGGGATTTGAGCGATCGAGAAAAATGCACAAGTTCAGAATTCTCCTGAACTCCTGAACTCCTGAACTTTTGAACTACTTTCAAGTTCTGCATACCATTTTTGCAGCACTAGGCGATGAATTTCGCGCCAAGGAACCCAATTTTCCCTAGCTAATCGGGCGCAATCTTCATATTCTGGTTGCACGTTCGATATCTTTCCATCGATCGTCGCAATTTTCACCCGTACTACCCCATATTGAGTTTCGATTTCGTGAATTTCTCTAGGCAAAATCGATCGCTCTTGGATAGAACGGCGAATACCTAGAGTAGTAGTTTCGCGAAATAAAACCGCCTCGCAAGCCGAGATCTTTTCAGGCGGACAAATCGCTGTCAGTAGCACGCCAGGGCGAGATTTCTTCATGCCGATCGCTTGAGTAAATACATCCACGGCCCCAGCCGCAAATAGGGCATCGAATACATAACCGATCGCTTGGGGACTGAGATCGTCAATTTGGGTTTCTAGCAGCGCGATCGTCTCAATTTTCTCATCCCCCCATCCCCCCATCTCCCCATCTCCCCCTCTCACCCTCTCCCCAATCCAGAGGCGCAAAATGTTGGGAACGGGCAACTCGATAGAACCCGCACCCAATCCTACGCGATCGATCGTCATCGCTGGGGGCGAACCGAAACTAGTAGCGAGGGTGACTGCGATCGCTGCCCCTGTAGGCGTTACCAATTCCTTATCGATGCCATTGTTGTAAACAGGCACCTGACGCGATGCCCACAACTTCAACACTGCTGGTACGGGAACGGGCAATCGTCCGTGTGCTGCCTTTACAGTACCGCCACCCGTGGGGAATGCCGAACAATAAATTCGATCGATTCCCAACCAATCTAAGCCCAGGCAAGTACCGACGATATCGACAATGGCATCTACTGCCCCAACTTCATGAAAATGCACCTGAGTTGGAGGCACTCCATGTACTGCCCCTTCTGCTACTGCCAAACGTCGAAATACAGCTAAACTCCACTCAGATGCCCTCGGCGGTAAATCGGCCGCCTCAATTAGTCGTTCGATTTCTGGTAAGTGCCGATGGTGAGGGTGGTGATGGTGATGTTCTGCTAGCGATAAATCTACATGAACTTTCGTTGCCAGTTGACCGTTGCGGTGGACGCTTTCTACCCGTAATTGATACTCTTGGCCAAGACCCAACTTTTTTAGTCTTTCAATTAGATATTCTGCCGGAACTCCCGCATCGACTAGCGCCCCCAAACACATATCGCCAGCAATTCCCGTCGGACATTCTAAATAAGCCACTTTATTCATCGTTCAGAAGTTTAGAAGTTCAGGAGTTCAGGAGTTCAGAGGTTGAGGAAGTGTTAAGTGTGGAGTATTAAGTGAATAATTCCTCCTTGTCTCCCTTGTCTCTCTTGTCTCCCCATCTCCCCATCTCCCCATCTCCTTATGGCTACTGTATACACCGTTCACCCAGATACGCCGCAAGCGCGGCAAATAGAAAAGATTGTAGATGCCCTGCAACGAGGGGCAGTGATGTTATATCCGACCGATACCGTGTACGCGATCGGCTGCGATCTTAATGTGAAGTCAGCATTGGAGCGCGTCAGGCGCATCAAGCAACTATCCAATGATAAACCGTTGACCTTTCTGTGTCCTTCTTTATCAAATATCGCTCAATACGCTTTAGTCAGCGACGGGGCTTATCGCTTGATGAGAAGTTTAATTCCAGGCCCGTACACTTTTATTTTGCCTGCTACCAAGTTAGTTCCTAAGTTAGTGCAAAATCCTAAACGCAAAACTACAGGAATTCGCGTTCCCGACCATCCAGTATGTTTGGCTTTACTAGAGGTGCTAGGAAATCCCATTATCTCGACCTCAGCCCACCCTATAGATGAAGACGGAAACGCCAATGGGATGGCGATCGAACGAGCGCTATTATTTGACAAATTCGATAGTGTGGTCGATCTGATCGTAGACGATGGTTCGGAACCAGGATATCGCGGCTCGACGATTCTAGATTTTACCGGCCCCGAACCGATCGCTATTCGGCAAGGCTTGGGATGGGAGGAAATTGAAGATTGGGCGATCGCTTCGGAAATTGCCAGTTAACGTCAGTTCGGGCGATCGCTGAACTTTTGTAAAGACGCGAGATCTCGCGTCTCTACAACTCAATTAGGGTTTTTTCTCTGTCTTCGATCGGCTATTGCCCTAATCTGCGATCGAGTTCTGACGAAACTTTTGGTTACAATGCTTTACATAGACTCAAAATAATCTTTGCCAGCCAGTAGGAGCTTTGATGGATAAGCCAGCCACCGGAAAGTTTTCTGCAACCGCCAACCCAGCATCGGCTGAGACTGTCACGGTGGAATACGAGGTGGTGTCAGAACCGCTTGGATCGCTAGAAAAATTAAACAAAGACATTCACTTTTACGAAGAAACGCTGCACTACGATCCGGTAGCGATCGCCGATTATTACCAACAGCGTCCCCTACAGGTGTGGTGGCGATTTTTGAATATTTTGCTGCCTTTTGTCAGCTTTACTTTGGGTTTGTGGTTCGATCGCAAAACTAACCGCGCCGAAAAAAATTCTCGCCGTCGGGCCATCCAGTTGCGGAAAATGCTCACTAACCTGGGGCCGGCCTACATTAAAATCGGTCAAGCTCTCTCCACCAGACCGGATTTAGCTCCTGGTGCTTATTTAGAAGAATTAGCCAAATTACAAGATCAATTGCCGCCATTTCCTAACGAAATCGCTTTTCGCTGTATTGAAAATGAATTAGGCGATCGACCCGACGAAATTTATGAAGAACTGACTCCCAATCCGGTAGCCGCTGCTTCTCTCGGCCAAGTTTACAAAGGTCGGCTCAAAACTGGGGAAGTCGTTGCCGTCAAGGTGCAAAGACCTGGATTGAGAGAAAGAATTACTTTAGATGTTTATATTTTGCGCGGATTGGCTGCTTGGGCGAAAAAAAGTTTCAAAGTCGTGCGCAGCGATTTAGTCGGCATCATGGATGAATTTGCCGCCCGCATCTTTGAAGAAATGGACTACTTCCAAGAAGGGCACAACGCCGAACGATTTGCCCATCTCTACGGCCATCTACCAGATATTTACATTCCTAAAATTTATTGGGAATACACCAGTCGGCGAGTGCTGACGATGGAATGGATCGTCGGGACGAAGCTGACTAACGTGCAGGCACTCCGAGAACAAGGAATCGATGCGACTCATGTAATTAACGTTGGCGTGCAGTGTTCCTTGCGGCAATTATTAGAACATGGCTTTTTTCATGCCGATCCCCATCCCGGAAACTTGTTAGTCATGCCCAACGGTCATCTAGCGTATCTAGATTTTGGGATGATGAGCGAAGTCAGACCCTATCAACGTTATGGGCTGATTGAAGCCGTCGTTCACATGGTCAACCGCGACTTTGAAGGGCTGGCTGAAGACTACGTGAAGTTAGAATTTTTAACTCCAGATACCGACTTAACCCCGATTATCCCAGCCTTAGCTGGCATCTTTAGCAACGCCTTGGGAGCCAGCGTTGCCGAACTGAATTTCAAAAGCATCACCGATCAGATGTCGGATTTGATGTATGAATATCCCTTCCGGGTTCCCGCCTATTACGCCCTGATTATTCGCTGTTTGGTAACTTTAGAAGGCATGGCGATCGGCATCGATCCGAATTTTAAGGTTCTCAGTAAAGCTTATCCTTATATTGCCAAACGCTTGTTAACCGATCCGTCGCCAGAATTGCGTACCTCTTTGCAAGAACTTCTATTCAAAGATGGCAGTTTCCGTTGGAATCGCTTAGAAAATTTATTGCGTAACGCCAAAAGTAGCGAAGATTACGACTTACAGCAGGCACTCGACCAAACTTTAGAATTTCTCTTTTCCGATCGCGGCGCATTTATTCGAGAAAACTTAGTCGAAGAGATTGTCAAAAATTTAGATAATTTGGGGCAGGAAACTCTCGATCGAGTAACGAATTCTCTGAAACAACAATTGGGTTTTGCTAGCAATAAATCTGTTAAAACCACAGATTCTCCCCAAAGCGTAGAGCAGTTCAAACGAATTTGGGGCATTCTGCAAGAAACTCGCGGTTTCGATCCCTGGCAGTTGTTACCAATAATTCCCCAACTGTTAGCCAAATCGGAAACTCAACAAATGGGACAGAAAATTGCTGGTCGGTTAGCTCAAAGAGTAGCAGCTAGGCTGATTCGGGAAGTTTTGATCGACGATACTCCTAAAGTTTTGGAATTCCCTCAAAACGGCCATCCAGCACCCGATCGCTCTTTACCGCCAGCAAAATAGAGATATCTAGACTCATACTAAATCCGGTCGTCATGAATCTAGCCCTCACCCCGTCCTGGCGGACACCCCTCTCCCAAGCTTGGGAGAGGGGACGGGGGTGAGGGCAAACCAGGTTATGCTAAGTCGATTTGGGCTTACAAGAGGCGAGTAAATTCTAGAGGCAAGCCATCAGCATCAGCAATAAAAGCGACTTCATAAACGCGATCGCTTATCATTTGTTGCGTCGGTTTCAACAGTACCTTCAAAGGTTGAAACTGTTCTGGTTCTTCTCGTGCAGCTTCAGCAAACCTCTGTTCGAGCGCATCGAGCCAACCGGGAAGATCGACTGTTAGATCGGTGATGTCGAAGGATAAATGATAATAACCCACATAATGCTCGTCTCCAAAGGCATCTGGCGCGGGTTTGGGTTGAGGAATTTGGATTAACTCAATTCGTCCGCCTAAGCCTTCCATCCAGCAGGCCAAGGTGATACCAGCGGTGAAACGATCGCTGACTGTAAATCCTAGCAGCTCGTAGAAAGCGATCGCTCGATGGATATTTGCAGTGCGGATGGCAGTGTGGTGCATGAGAAAGAGTGTAAGAGTTTAGCAATTCGGTAGTAGATCCAAGATCCGGACAAGAGCTAGTTATGTTTGCTGCACGCAGTTAATGTCAAATCAAACCCGCTCTGCCACACCATTTAATTATGGCGAACGGAGTGGATTCGCGATCGCAACAAGTCAAACCAGCACTACCAGTAACAGGAATTGCGTGCTTAGTAAGAACGTATAGCACCAGGGCGATCGAGAATTTATGCTATTACATTAAAAATGGCATTAGCTTCTCGCCCCTGCTAAATTTCTCCTTTATTAGGCAATGCGAACTATGGCAACTACTACATCGCTCTTTTTCCCTTCGTGCTGATGTACCTTTTGTAACTGTTTATTGGCAATTACAGCCCTAAGATCTCTTTATATGCCATTTTTCAGCATATGCTTGACTAAATTGTCTTTTAACATTAACTGGCGCAAAACTTCTATTAAATATGCTTGTGCTTCTTCTTGGCTCAAACCTTGAATTTGCTGTTGGTAGACTTTCAGATTGAATTGTTGTTCCAAAGTTAGTCCGATTGGCAAATCCATCCTTCACTCCTCACCGATCGATATATGTAGCTGTAACCATTTTATAAAAAAATGTAAATCTATATTGACATAATGCCCTTTAGACCCTCGGTAGTCAAGACTACAAAATTTGCTGACAATGGCAATGACCGAAACAATTGTCAATTCGCCCTTGTCAATTCGCAATTAAAATCCGTCTCCATCCAATTGAATAATTGGAAATTAGTGGGTTCTGGGCAACCATTGAAAGAAAATTGCGAATTGTAAATTGGTTATTGCGAATTGGCTTGACCTCACCAAACCCGACGATCGAGAACGAGTTAGAGTAATTACATGGACGCAATGCAATTTTTTCAACTCAGTAGTGGCAAGTGGCGATCGCAACGGACGACACACCATCTCCCTTTCAGACGAGCCGAAAGCGGAGAATCAGATATTTTGGTCAAAGCTTTAGGGGCTGACGATCCGCAAGTAATTGAGATTTGTCAGTTGCACGAGGTCGATCCTAGCTCGGCAGCGGGCGGTTGCTTTGTCAGTTGGGAAGGTTCGATGTCTTGGGACAGAGAAAACGAAGAAAACCATCAAGGCACAACCGTATTCGTCTTAGTCCCAGATCGAGATAATCCCCGCCAAGGGCAATTACTCAGAGAAAGAGGCTACGCCGAAATCATGCCTGTAATCGGTCAGTATCACATGGACGACGACGGCGGATTAGTGCTGACAACTGAATATGAAACCATGAGCGCTGAAGAACGCTTTTCCTTTCCCAGTCCAGGTATCCGCACGCGAACGAGTACGGTAAAGCGGTTTGGGGGATTTAGCACCGCCTCATTTTGTATCGAAACTCGCATAGAGGCGATCGCCGATCCTGCTAGTAGTGAAGAAGTAACTATTCGATCGACAAAGGATGTCTTGGAATCTCAACGAGTTGGGTCGGTCTTGGGGTGGTGAAGTCATGCCGGATGTAGGCTCTATCGGCCGCCGCTGGCAAGATCGAGAACCAGCAATTATCCCCTCTCACCTCTTCAACAATTACAGATCGAACATCTACACCAAATCCCTAGAACGCGGTTCTGAGTATTTAGAGGCGGTGCGGTGCTTGGCTTTGATGCCCAGTATGGTAGATGTAATCGAAGATCGGATACTGCGCGATCGCCTTTGTGCTTGGATCGGTACTTATATTGATGCTATTAATGCCGAACTTCAAGCTTGTCTGGAAATGTGTCATGCTTGCTTTCACGCTCCAGAACGTCGATCGATTCAAATTCTGGCAGCGCCTCTAGCCTCCAGATTTGGCCTTGATGGCTCGTGCAATATCGAGAGCGATCCAGTTACAATTCTCATTGATGTCGGGCGCGTAGCACCCTCAGATTGGTTAAAGCTAGTCGCCCATGAATACGCCCACGCTCATTTAGGTTCCCCAGGACACGATCGGCGTTTCCTAGCTATTCTAGAGCATTTATGTTTAGGACTAGGAATGCAACCGCCATCATTTTCCTCAGAGATCTCTGTAACCGAAATGGCAGCTAGGTTGCAAAATTGGCCCGATTGTCGATCGCTCCCCGATCCTCTAGCATTTTGGATGGGCAAGCAGTAAGTCAATTTCAATTCGCAGTTTTCAATTCGCAATTCGCAAAATAGGAAATATATCTAATTTCTAGCTGGCGTAGGCAAGCTGTTTGCGCAGATCTGCCACTTTAAGGGTTAGCATTTGAGATTTACACCTAACAACAGGTACTTCTTGATGGCAATGCCGACAAAACCAATAAATTTCGTTAGAGCGGATGTGGCGCAGCAACAAATGAGAACATAAGGGACAAGCATCAGTGTGAGTATGATTCATTTCTAGAACTCGCTAACCTCCATATACAGATACAAGGGTTTTTCAGCCAATTTCGGAATTCTTCACCCAAATTCACTGACCTCCGCAAAAAGATCGACAATGAAAGATGAGCGAGGTGAGAGGGCAAGAGGGCGAGAGGGCGAGAGGGCGAGCAGAGAATTTATTAACTCAACACTCAACACTCAACACTTCACACTTCCTAAACTCCTAAACTCCTAAACTCCCGAACTCCTTCTTTATGCTTCCTCGCAGCCATATTCGTAATATCGGGATCTCGGCTCACATCGATGCCGGAAAAACTACCCTATCCGAGCGGATGCTTTACTACACGGGTAAAATCCACAAGATCCAAGAAGTGGGCGACTATGGCGGCGCGACTATGGACTATATGGAGTTGGAACGAGAAAAGGGAATTACCATTACCTCGGCTGCAATTACCTGTTTCTGGCACGATACCCAGATTAACTTAATCGACACTCCCGGTCATGTGGACTTTACGATCGAAGTCGAGCGATCGCTTAGAGTCCTCGATGGGGCGATTATGGTACTAGATGGGGTGGCGGGGGTGCAATCCCAAACCTTGACGGTAGATAGGCAGATCAAACGGTATCGCGTCCCCTGTATTGCTTTTATTAATAAACTCGATCGCGCTGGTGCTAACCCCTTCCGAGCGGTAGAATCTCTGCGAGACAAACTCGGTTTAAATCCCTTACTGTTGCAATATCCGATTGGGATGGAAGATGAGTTTGCTGGTGTTGTCGATTTAATCGAGATGGTAGCCAACTACTTTGAAGGGGAAAATGGCGAACATCAGTTTAGTCAACCGATTCCCACGGATTTGCAAACCGAAGCGCAAGCAGCACGAGAGAAATTGCTCGATCGCATTTCGATCCACTCGGAAGAGATGATGGGGCAGTTACTCGCTGGGGAAGAAGTACCCAAACAAACGATTTGGGAAGCAATTCGCCAAGGGACTTTAAGCCGCGAATTTATTCCGGTATTGATGGGTTCGGCGTTGAAAAATAAGGGGGTGCAAAATTTACTCGATGCGATCGATCTCTATTTACCTTCTCCTCTAGAAAGAGAAGTCATCACCGCTACTGATGTGGCTACCGAGAAGGAAGTCAAAGTTTATCCCGAACCTTCAGATCCATTAGTAGCTTTAGCCTTCAAACTAACTGACGATGAATTCGGTCAGCTTACTTATGCTCGCATCTATGCTGGCACTTTAAACCAAGGCGATCGCCTCTACAACAGTCGCACTAAAAAAAATATCCGCGTCAGCCGCATTGTCAGAATTGAAGCAGACAAGCGCCAAGAACTCAAATCGGCCTCGGCTGGAGAAATTGTGGGGTTATTGGGGGTAGATTGCGCTTCTGGCGATACCCTATGTTCTCCTGGAACCAATCTTTCTTTAGAAGGGATATTCGTTCCAGAACCCGTAATGGCAATCGCGATAACCCCTAAAAGTCAGGAAGATAGCGATCGCATTGCCAAAGCCTTACACCGCTTCGTCCGCGAAGATCCGACTTTGCACGTCAGCAACGATCCAGAATCGAATAAAACCCTAATTTCGGGGATGGGGGAACTGCACCTAGATATTTACTTGGAACGGATGAGACGGGAATACCACGCTGAAGCTTACGTCAGTCCACCAGCGGTGGCTTATCGAGAGACGATTACCCAACCCGCCCAATTCGACTACACCTTAAGAAAACAAACTGGCACTGCCGGACAATACGCCCAAGTTATAGGTCGTTTAGAACCGTGTAAAGAGCCATTTCTATTTGAAAATCGGGTAGTTGGTGGAGCAATTCCCCCTCAATTCATCCCCGCTTGCGATCGAGGATTTCGCGATGCACTTGCTACTGGATGGCTCAAAGGTTATCCCATTATTGGGGTAAAAGCGATTCTGACAGGCGGTTCTTTTCATCCCTTCGACTCTTCTGAAGTTGCGTTTCGTTATGCGGCTAGAGTGGCATTTGAAGAAGGATTTGCTCGTGCCAAACCGACATTATTAGAACCGATGATGTTGTTAGAAGTAGAGACACCGATCGAATTTTTAGGAAGAATTCAGGGCAAATTATTATCGCGTCGCGCTTTGTTGTTGGGATCGGAAGCTAGAGACAACGATCTGATTATTCGGGCCGAAGTACCGCTAGCTGAAATGTTTGGTTATTCCACAGAATTGCGATCGCTCTCACAAGGGATGGCAACTTTTTCGATGGAATTTGCCGAATATCGACCCTTACCTGAAAACCTTTTGAACGAGATCCGATGAAACTTAGATCGGACAGCAAAAATCAGATAACCCAAAGATACACTTCCAGACTTTTCGAGAATATTCAATACAATTCCAAGCAATGCAAGTTAGGATTGCTCAGAAGTTCCTGAATCGCCACTACTCCAGCACGCAGTAAAGTCTCAACTTGGTTAGTTGGTGCATTTCCACAGCGTAACCATACAACTTTAGGAGGAGAGCCATATAAGTGGCTTCTCTCCGCAAAGTCTACATCTTGGGTAACGATGCAAAAGTCATTTACTTTAGCAAATTCCCAGATATCGGTATCAGTTTTATCTTCCAGATCGTGAAACTGGACATGGCTTGCAGCAGGGTAAAGATCGGCCAATCGCATTACCAATTTCCGACTCAAATTTTGGTCGAAAAGCAGTTTCAAGCAGCACCTACCGAAACAGCTAGACGATGTTCTCGATCGGCAGCAAATTCTAGACAAGCTCTAATATCTTCTTCTGTCAACTCAGGGAAGTCTTCTAGAATTTCGGCATGAGACATCCCAGCCGCTAGCCAGCCTAAAACATCGTAAACCGTAATTCGCATCCGACGAATGCAGGGTTTACCTCCTCGCTTATCCGGCTCGATCGTAATAATATTGTGATAGTTCATAGTTATTGAAACCTGTATAGAGATCGTCGTCATCTATTTTTACTTCGCCACCCTTGCCGATCGCAAGTGTAATAAGGAAAGAAACTCTACTAATTCAACTAAGCCTTCGGCGATCGCACTTCAACTTTCAGGGAAGTTTTTGTAACACAACACTTCCCGATCGCTTCGAGGTGATGCCCCTCAGCAAAGCTACATAAAGTTGCCGAAGTTGCACAACTTGGTTAACCTAAAAATAGGAACTCGATCGAGATCGACCGTGAAAACTGAAACTTTAGTCAAAAAAGTGCATCAGGCGACACCAGCGGCACAAAAACTGATCGCCCAGATTCTCGACGCGCCGCTGCCCCTCCAGCATTCTTTATCGGCAGCCTTATTAGAGATCGAGAAAAAGAAAGCCTCTATCGAGTTCTGGCAAGCTGTCGTCGATGTCGCCGTAGAAGTCAGTAAAGAGGTAGCCATTCCTCCCGATTTATCCCAAAAAGATCCGTTTGCCAGGATAGTAGCAGTGTTAACCGCCAAAGAAGCACTCGATAAATTAGCCCCATCCGACCCCCTGGCAACCGCCCGCCTCAAAGGAGTTACCGTCAAACGCGATTTGCTGTATCGAGACGGTCAACCCTTAACTAGCGAAGAAGTAGCCTCGCTGCTGCACCTAACTCGCCAAGCTGTAGACAAGCGGCGGAGAAACGATCGACTGTTAGCTGTCTCGCTGGGGCGACGGGGCTACCTCTACCCAGTCTGGCAGTTCCATGAAGGCAAAGTGTTACCCGGACTAGAGCGAGTGCTGGCCGAACTGAGGTCATACGACCCTTGGACGCAGTTAATCTTCTTCCAAACTGGGGATATGCGTTTAGATGGAGACATTCCTCTAGAACGGCTCCAATCTGGGGAGATCGATCGCGTAGTTTGGGCAGCTTCTTGTTATGGCCAGCAAATCGCAGCCTAAAGACCCCTTAATACCACATCCCGATCCGCCTCCAGATTTTCCTACCCGGACTCTACCTGTAGTTGAGAGTACCGGCCCTTGGTATCGATTAAATCCAGTGTCGCATTCTTCCGCTCTTTACTTCGATCGCAGCGGTCGAGGACGGTTTGACGGTCCGACGCAAGGTTACGGCATTCTCTATGCGGGCGAAGATGAATATGCCGCTTTCATCGAGTGTTACGGTCGAGTGCATGGGGCGCGAGGGGTGGCGGAAGCGGTACTGAAGCAAAGAAACTTGTTTGCCATCGCCTCCGCTCGTCCCTTGGTGCTAGTCGATCTAACGGGCAGTAATTTAGTGAAGCTAGGGGCTGATGCCAGAATATCTTCTGGCTCTTACAGTATTGCCCGTGCTTGGGCGCAGGCTATTTGGCAGCATCCCCTCCAGGTAGACGGAGTAAGGTATCGTTCGCGTCATGATGATGAGCGCCTCTGCTGTGGATTGTTCGATCGAGTTCGACCTCATCTAAGCGAACAGAATTTAGGTAATTTGGTTGACAGCCATCCGTTGCTGTTGTCAGAAATCTTGGCTAGGTACGATTACGGCTTACTTTAGAGACGTGAATTCGTCAATTCGCATCCGTCGAATACAGGGTTTACCTCCTCGCTTATCCGGCTCGATCGTAATAATATTGCGATCGTTCATAATCAAGCTTGACTTAGCTAATGAGGCAGCAAGAAGAAGATGAAGGATGGCAGGATAAAAAATATAAAAATCGATCGCGACCCCGAAGGTAGCCAAGTTAAAGCCTTTCAAACCGTGCATGAAGCTTACCAATTTCTTCAGAGCTTGGGAGCGTCACAAAAGCTAATTCTTCATGTCAAATTGGTTGGGGAAGCGGCTGATTTGTTAATTTCAAAGCTGCACGAATTACGAGTACGGTTCGATGAAAAATATTTTCGCTTGGGCGTGGTGTTTCATGACGCGGGTAAGATTCTGCATCCAGAAGAGTTGAACGCTAAAGGTAATAATCACGAGCCTGACGGCGAGAAGTTGTTACTCGCTAATGGAGTCGATCGAAAGCTGGCTCGATGTTGTCGTTCTCACGGTCGATGGCAAACCATGGAATGTTCTCTTGAAGAGTTATTAGTTGCCTTGGCAGATACGCTGTGGAAAGGCAAGCGCGATCGCCAACTAGAAGATTCGATCGTTAATAGATTAGCGACACAATGTAATAAAGATTATTGGGAGCTTTTTGTCGAAATAGATTCCTGTTTTGAGGCAATTGCTTCAGATGGTGACTCAAGACTATTGCGCAGTCAAGCCGCATAATGAATAAAATCAACAGGTATTTTAATGACTTCTAAATAACAAAGTCGCGATCGCTTTTCTCTAGAGATGAAACATTCAAAAGTCTTGGCTGGTTTAATGGGTTTATGCGTAGGAGATGCTCTTGGCGTTCCGGTTGAATTTTCTAGCCGCGAAGAACGAACCCAAGATCCTGTTGTCGATATGAACGGTCAAAATTCTTGGCACGAACTTCCGGGTACTTGGTCTGATGATAGTTCTCTAACCTTCTGTTTGGCTGGCTCTTTATGCAACGGCTTTTCGCTAACAGCGATCGCAGATTCTTTTTGTCGCTGGTACTACGATCGAGAATGGACTGCACGAGGAAAAGTATTTGACATTGGCATTACCACCCAAATGGCAATTGAAAAACTCCGTAAGGTAGGCATCCTGCCAT
This sequence comes from Cyanosarcina radialis HA8281-LM2, assembly GCA_019359615.1. Taxonomy (GTDB): domain Bacteria; phylum Cyanobacteriota; class Cyanobacteriia; order Cyanobacteriales; family CCAP-1448; genus Cyanosarcina; species Cyanosarcina radialis. Next base: position 99,318 of record JAHHHA010000006.1, on the reverse strand, counting down.
TGGTGTCAACTTAAGGCTAGGGCCATTGCTGGGCCTTGCTCTTCAGCGCCAACCGCCAGGGGTTCAAAACCCCTGGCTAATAGTACAAGTCCATTAAAATGGACTAACTTGACCTCAGTTTAGTCCTCTTATGGAAGTTAAAAAAATAATGGGGTAATTCTTGTGGGATAGCCCTCTGGGCTGTCCCACAAGATGCCCGCCCCACAATTACCGAATTTAATTCTTAACCTTCATTAGAGGACTTTAGCTATGAGGCAGGGGTTTTCAACCCCTGACGGATGAAGGCTTTGACCGTTAACTTGACACCAATGGCATCGAAGCCTGCCTTTGAATTTAGTTTCTGGAGAGGTCTAATAGCGTTGGCGTAGCCAGTGCGTAGCGCGTAGCGCACGTATCCCCAGCAAAAAATTTTTTCGACTAGATTCCGGAAAATCACTTTCTGCCTCGGTAGTAAGTGGATGAAACCAATTTATCGACTAGCCCGTCATAGATTAATACTGTCTGGGATAAAAATCTCGATCGACTTACTTAGAGTGACTTTTGAGTAAAGTTTTGATATAATGAGGTGTTTTCTATTTTTTCCATACAGTAGAATTACAAAAATTGACTGGTATAGACAGGGAGTCTGAAACTACTATGAAACTGCGGTTGTTTGCCCAAGTGCTGGCTGGTGTAGCGATCGCCCTCGGCAGCGCCACCGCGATCGAGCAGCCAAGCTACGCCCAAAGCGACAAATTCTATTGCGGCATGAGCCAAGGAAAACCAGCCACGATCGTCCGCACCTCCCGAGGTTCCAGGGCGCTAATTCAGTGGACTGATACCTCGTTTGGTAAGTATACTCCTCAAGTGCGGTGTGAAAGGATATCCACCAGATTCAGGGAATTTTACAACAACGGCACGCTCAAGTATCTACGCGCCGGTCGCCAGAGAAATCAACCAGTGCTATGCGTAGCAGGCTATCAAGGCGGTCCTTGCTTGGCTAACGGAGTGTTAATTACCCTCAAGCCGACCTCGAATCCAGTTTTGGTATTGCAAAGCCTGAGAGATTTTCAAGGAAGTGCTCGTGCTAGACCGATCGAACTGGCTGGAGATAACAAAGATAATCTAATTACTTACAACGCCCAGCAAGACGCTGCCTATCTAGATATAGGCAAGATGTTACTGGTAGCCGAATCGCCAACTACCCCTACCTCCTGCCCGCCAGGAGTCGCCCTCTGGGAATGTTAAGCTAATCGGACGTTTAACCTGATGGATTGGCGCTTGCTAATGTTAGTCGTCGGTATTGGTGGCGTATCAGTTTCGCCGCCATTACCGACTGCCCATCTTCAGGTTCCAGTGGAGAAGCCAGCGACGGTAACATCAAAACAGCAATTGCAGCAACTAGCGAAGTCAATTACCGTCAAAGTTCTATCTAAAGGCTTTTTGGGTTCGGGAATTTTAATCGAGAGAGAAGATGGGGTTTATACCGTTCTGACTAACGCTCACGTCCTCAGATCGGGAGAATCTCCCTATCAGATCGAAACCCCTGACGGACAAGTCCATTCAGCTTGGGTCGAGCGGCGATCGATCGCCGCCTTAAAAGGTAACGACTTAGCTTTATTGCAGTTTCGGACTTCTAAGACCTACAAAATTGCCTCTCTTGGTTCGGCATCGGCTTTAAAAGCGGGTGGTGAAGTTTTCGCCGCTGGCTTCCCATTTGAATCAGATACTAACCGCGATCGAGGATTTGTTTTTCGCCAAGGTCAGGTGACATTAGTATTAGACAAAGCTTTAGAGGGTGGTTATCGCATTGGATATACCAACGATATCGAAAAGGGTATGAGCGGAGGCCCGTTGGTAAATCTGGCCGGTGAAGTAGTAGCTATCAATGGTATGCACGCCGAGCCTCTATGGGGCGAGCCTTACGTTTATCAAGATGGAGTCGAGCCGTCTGCGCCCCAGAAGAAACAGTTCAGTCAATATAGCTGGGGGATTCCCGTCGATACGTTCGAGCAGCTAGTCCCTCGTTCTTTCAGACAGAAAGCTTCTGAAGTGAAATAAAGAGCGATCGCGCTTGTTGGTGTTTTTGGAGAAATGGCGATCGCCCATCAGGAGTATTGGTTTCATAGCACAAGAGAGCGATCGCTCACATCAAGAATTTATTTTATGCTAAAAATCCTTGGTGGGTAGCCGTCCAAACCGTCCAAGCATCTACTAAAAGAAGTAGAAAACTGCATCCGAGCAAAATTAAGTACATCCAAGGTTGCGATAGAGGACGGATATCTGCGGTATCAATTCCTGTTCTTGTCTGCACGAACTCTAAGAGCTTCTTAAAACCAACTATCCGCATTGGTAATAAGTAACCTGCGCCCGATTTACTCAGAAAATAATAAACTAAACCGCCTTGCCCCGTAGTTCTCATTTTTAAGTCTTTCACCTCAGACCAAGGCAAGCGCCAGCCCTGGCGGAAAAATTGGGGAACCCAACCAGGATAGTTAACGGCGATCGCTTCTGCATCTACTGTAACTCGTTCGCTCAACGCACCATAGAGAGCGATCGCGCCCAAGCCGATTCCCACCCACAACAGCCAAGCTGGAATCGGTGCCGCAGTAACTTGAGTCAGAAAGGGTAAGGGAATAGTTAAACCTGCGTACAGGCAAAATAAAGTCAGGCGAACTAAAGGGGATATGCTAAATGTATATTCACTTTCCAGCATATTTAGTTCCTGGGGTGCGGTTGAGGGCATGAAGTTCTGTTTTGGGGTAAGTCGGATGGAGCTATTGTAGCGATTAAAGCCTGCAACTATTCATTTGCCGCCACAGCCATGTCAGGAGAATTGAAGGGGTGCGGGTGCGGGTTTATGCTCCTGCCAAAACGGTGGTTGATTGTTTTAAGTTTCGCCACCAAGTTGGTTTGGATGTGGCGATTGAAGCCCTGCGATCGTGTTTTCAAGCTAGGGGCTGCACCGTTGATTAAATTTGGCATTACGCGAAGATTTGCCGAATGCAGAACGTGATGCGCCCTTATTTGGAATCACTTTTGAGGGCGACAACATACTTGCCATCTCTAGACTCAGGGCTGAGGTGGGAGAGTGCGAGCGAATTTCGTTCAAATCTGAGTACCATAAGTTTTTTGCTCCTAGGCGAGGCGATCGCTCTCCTGAGCCTCCCAAAACCATTGAGGCGGGCTTTCTTGCTCCTTGTTTCCAAAGCAGTCGGGGGCGTTCGAGGCTCTTTGAGACGAACGAGACGAACAGAAATAACAATCGGGGGTGGCTAAATACTCTGGAGCGGTCTGGTGCCAAGTAGAAGCTGGAAAATCATAGATTCGATCGATCCCAGAGTCTAGCTGAAGAAAACCGCTGACTAGACCGTGGACGATGCCAACAGCGGTGCTGGCACAGATGCTATTCAACCAAAAGACGGCAGGGTCATCGATCGCTTCGAGATAACCAGCACTACCAGCGATCTGCTGGAGATCGGATGAAGCTGACTCCAAAGCTGCCCGCTGCAAATTAATGATATTGCCGCACATCAAACACCAACCACCTCCCAGAGGCGGAACGGTGACGCGACAGTACATCCGAGGCTGGCCGTCGGCTTTGACATCGATGTGAGTTCCCAGACAAATTAGGGGGCGCATATATTTCACCGCTAATTCTTGGGCGATTTGGCGAGAGTAATGATTGTCAGTTGCTACCACTATCAGATCGCAAGCGGCAATTTCTCCCGGTACGGTTGACGACGAGAGCGCCGCTGGTACGGCGGTAACGCTAGACCCCGTGGGATAGATCCGTTTGAGCAGGTATTTGACGTATTCGACCTTGTACCACTGCTGCTCTACCATATTCGGTGTCGCTGCCAGCAGGCGATTGAGGTTGACAGTTTCTAGGCGATCGGGGTCGATTAACACCCAGTTTTTTACCCCTAAGCGCCCCAAAAGTTCGGCGAAAATCGAGCCAATCCCCCCGCAGCCAATTAAGGCTACCGATAGCTGTCCCAACTGTTTTTGAAAGGCGGTGCCAAAGATCTTTTGCCGAGCAAACATTAATTCTGGTGAGGCGATCGCTTCCCTGGTAGCTGCACTTTGGAACCAAGTATGAGAGAAGTTAACGGGGGCGTAAGAGAGTCCTTTTCGATCCCACAGCCGCCATTGAGACTGTTGGAACGATGCGTCAAACACTCCAGAAATTAACCGAGGCTTTTTGGGGAAGTGGCTGGAGAGGAATCTGGCATATTCGGATTCGTAGCGATCGTCAACGTCAGAAAATAAGGCAGGTGTTGGGTGGGCGTGGGTATGAATATGCACCACATGGAGTCCAGGCGATCGCAGATAGGCGTTCAGCAAATATAAGTGAAATTCCTGTTTGAGTACCAACCCGCTAGCGGATTGACGTTCGTAGCAATCGGGAGTCGGAACTACCCAAGCTCTCGGTAGATAGCGAATTTGGCGTTTCGATACTTGGTGGCGCTGACAAAAGAAGAAGCCGATGGTTTCTTCGTTGTGGGTGCGGGCTTGGGACATCGCTTGGCAGAATTGCTGCCACATTTGAGGCGGAATTTGTAAATAAATTTCTGGGGAATTGTCTGGTTGGTGCATAGCTATTTCGAGGTGGGAATATACGAGTTTCAACTGTCAGCAGAAACCGATCGCATTTTGTTTTTAGGTGCAACATATCCTGGGTAGGGGACGGGGCGTATAAAGTCCGCCGTGCGACGACGGACACAGCCCCTCCGCAATGCATTGCGCCCCTACAGGGAATTGGTGTGTAGCAGGTATGCGAGCAAAATGGTATCAAGTCCATTGAAATGGACTAATGAACTAAATTACCCAGAGATCGGCAGTCCTCTTATGGAAGTTAAAAAAATAATTGGGTAATTCTTGTGGGATAGCCCTCTGGGCTGTCCCAATGGGGCGGGCAGGATGCCCACCCCACAATTACCGAATTTAATTCTTAACCTTCATTAGAGGACTTTCGCTTTGAGGCAGGGGTTTTCAACCCCTGACGGATCGAGGTTTTGACCGTTAACTTGACACCAATGAATGCATTGCGCCCCTACAGGGAATTCATATGTAACAGGATTTAGCAAAATGCTATGAAGTCGATCGCCGCAGAAAGAGGACTATTGCCTAAGTACAGTTAGTATCAGTCATCGCTATTGATGGCGTGACGGGCGGTGACGAACAAAGTCGCCAAATTATGTCCTTTTTCGGGCTGGTTGCCGGGTCGCCAAGAATTGAGCCAGCGGTCTTGATTGAATCCTCCCCCTAGTCCGACGCAGTACCAGTACCAGCCGCGATCGCTTAGAAACGGTGCGCCGTAGTAACTCTGTCGGGTAAAGTGATGATCTCCTTCGCCGACGGTACTCCAGGGATAATTTAGATAGCAGCCGATGGGGGGCAGTCGCGGGTAGTCTGGCGGTAAGAGAAATAACACGTCGGAATTAGAAACCTTAAACTTCTTGGAAGATAAAGGCATTCCTTTGACTAAAACGGCGGTGTATTGGATCTCCCCAACAGTTTTGCGACCGACGATAATATTCTTGGCGACTTTTTCTAGGAGTTTGAGTTCTTCTAGCAGTCGAGAACTGGGGAGAAATTCGGGTCGAGCGCGATCGATTGTGACTGTCATTCGATTTTGGATTTTGGATTTTGGATTTTGGATTGTCTGCGTTCGGAAGGATTCATTTGGTGGTTAACCTTTAACTATTTTTGGTACTGTCCAAACTTTCGAGCCTTCTTTGAGGGCTTCTGTATCTTTTAAGGGTCTAGTGCCGCTAAAGCCTTCTTCCATCACGTCATCTTGACCGATTTCTGGCAGTTTAGCCCGCAAATCTTCTACCGTCGCACCTGTGGGTAAATCGACTAATTTGCCGTTGACAATTGCTCTCACTTTTGACCTCCAATTTTTAAAGAAACTAACGGGATGAATTCGCTTTAGCGGGATCGAGATGGTAAATTTAATTCGATCGATTGAGCTTGTTGGCGAGCCTGGGGGCGGAGCGGGCAAGATGATTTCCAGGTCAGACTCCAGCCCAAGCCGCTGAAACCGATGACGCTGGCTAAGGTGAGAAAACATAACCGCTTCGCGATTTTTTGCTCGATTTGTTGCAAATTGGTGGGAATGAGAGCGAATTTAGTTTTATCCCAAGAGACGAGATAGGATTGCAAAGCTCTTAGTTGTTCGCTCTGTTCTTGGGCTATGGTCGAGAGATGTTCGCGATCTTTGGCGATTTCCTCTAGTTGACCGATGATTCGATCGGAATCATCTCGATAATGTTTAATCAATTTGCCATTGTTTGTTTGCACGATCGATTGCTCCTGTAAAACAAATAAACTGCATCTAGCGATCGGAATTAACTCGGATCGAGTTGTGATATCAAATCCGATTTTCATACCATCCATTCAGCCCTCACCCCCAACCCCTCTCCCTTGGGAGAGGGGAGCCGGAGGCTCATTGAGGGAAAGAGGGTTTTGGAAACCGGACTTGGTATGAATTGAGGTTCAAAAAGGCAGAGGGTAGACGCTCGATCTGAACCAGGTTTTTGGTTGTCTTCAGGGATCAGTCGAAGACATTTGAGTGACCGATGCGGTGATAGTTTTGATTTTCATTGTGTTGGGGAAGTTCATCAAATACTGCTACTAGATCGACGACGCTATTGGCAGCATTTTTTAGTTCGTTTCCGAGAGATTGTTCGACGGAGGCGACTTCAACTCTCATTCCCCGTCTTCTGAGTTTTTCAGCGAGATAGGCAAAGTCAGAATCTCCTGTGACTAAGACGACAATATCGGGGCGAATTTCTAAGGCTAATTCAATGGCATCCATCGCCATCACCACATCCACATCGGTTTGGTAATCTTCTCCTTTACTTTTGCCTTCTTTGGCTACGACTAAAAAGCCGCTGCTTTTCGCCCAATAAACGAAGTTCTCTTTGCTTTTTCGCTGCTCTTTAAATTTCTCTTTAGCCGGAGGTAGACCGACGTAAATGACCATTTCTACTAGTTCTCTACCTTCTTTAGGATCGGCTAAATAATCTCGAACCTTTTGCCAATCTAGCTTGCGGTTGAAGCTTTGGGCGGCTAAAAAGGTATTGTCGCTATCGGCAAAAACTAGCACCCGACGAGTTGTTCCCATAAATTTGTCTGTTGTTTGTTTGTCTGGCTTCTGAATTTATTAAAACCCCCTCTAGGAAACGGGGGCTTCCAGATAGCTAGCAAGCAAAAAAAATCAGGTGGTGCTACCCACCTGAAATCTGTGTTGTTCTTATTTGTCCGAATAATCGGTTTGACTCGATCGGTAGGGATTAAAGATCCGGCAAATTACAACGGTGCTTTTAATTGCGTGTTTCCAACTAATCCGATTTAATCCAATCGGTAGGGCTGCGATCGGAGATGGGTTTTGCTTGTTCGACTTTCGAGTTTCCAACTAATCCGATTTAACCCAATCGGTAGGGGAACAAGAACAAATGTTAAATAGTGGATTTTACATTGCGTTTCCAACTAATCCGATTTAACCCAATCGGTAGGGAGTTCGTCGAGGAGCCTTTACCCCGTAAGGGTTTCAGCCGCCAAATCGACACACCTCTGAAAAACATTATAAATGTAGTGGAAAAAAAAGCCAAGCACCTACCTCAAACCCTTACCCAGTAAGGCATCGACACACCTCAACGAAAAATATAGGGTTTCAGCGATTTGGCGAGGTGTGTCGATTTTTGAGCGAAAACACAGCCTCTCATACCCTCAAACCTAGACCACATAATACTTTGGGGGTGCTTGAGGTTCGCTGCTGCCAATAGTCAACACTCTGGAAACCGCCTCTTCCGAAATCCAATAAAAGCGCACGTTGTCCTCAGACTCCTTAACCCGCTTTTTGACTTGCTGATAGAGTTGTCGCATTTCCTCCAAACTTAAAAAACATTCAAACACCGAAAGCTGGATTCTTTGCCCGTAACCTTCTAAAAACTTAGCCAATTTCGTGCGTCTTTTATCATTAGGAATATCGTAAACCACCACAATTAACATCACACGGGTCTTAAGAAAGGTTCGTACTTGACGGTCGATAACAAACAGCGTTTATATCGTCTTACCTGTAATTGAATCGCCTGACGATATGTAACCGGAGATTGTAAATCGGGATGGGCAACTTCCTCATTCATTCGAGCTTCAAACTGTTTCAGAAATACCCGCCTAGCCGATTGGTTGAGATAAACTCCTCCCGTACTAACCACCAAATCGAAATCTGACGGTTTGAACAGAGAACCATTGATAATCTTTAAAACTAAACCATCAACGATCGGCGATCGAAACTCTTCCATTAAATCGAAAGCCAAATAAGGTTTCTGCTTCTCCCCATAATGAAAATTACCCCAATAGGGAGAAAGCCCTTCGGCGATAATAAAACTTAAGACGTTATTAAATAACAGCGTATACCCAAAGCTCAATAAAGAATTAACCTCATCCGTAGGAGGTTGACGAAACCTTTGAGAAAAACTAAACCGAGAATTAGTAATTAACTTCCCCAAAGCCGGGAAGTATCTAGCCGCAGCAATTCCCTCATAACCGCGCAGGGAATCTAAATTATCTACCACATCCAGGGAATTAATGTCTCGATCGATCCCCTCGATCGCCTTTTCCACTTCTATCAGTTGGCGCTTGCGATTAAACCGCACGAGCAACTGCCTGGAGTTCACCAGCTTGCCAAAAACAACTCCTTTGGAGACGCTAAATTGAAAATAATCATCTTTGCGCCTGTCAATTTGAATTAACTGGCGCTCTACATTAGTCGATTCTTCGCTCCATAAATGACCGTGATATTGCCCCGATTGACTGAGAAACATTACAGGTATTTTTGACTCCAAACAAGTATTAATTACTGGAGTTGATAATTGAATATTGCCAAAAACGAGAATTTGCTCGACTTCTCGCAGCGGCACTTCTAATTTCGGCTTTTCCGCTACGTGAATAATCAAACGCTGATAATCTTTATAAACCGTCGTCCCTTGTTCGATTAAATATATCGCTGCCATTTCTCGATGCCAAGAATTTTTTTGTTCGGAACTCAGATCGCCTTCAATACCTGAAGGTTCGCCAGCAATTTCTGGAGCGATCGCTTCCATTTCTACTGCTAACTTCGCCACCTGGCCTGTTTGTGCTTCTGGTTCCAGGTTGGAAGTTTTTTTTTACTAGGATGAGTTTCGTTCTTTTCCCGGCCGGGTTTCAACTTCTCACTTTTAGCATCTACGGGAAATATGGCATTATCCAAAAAACCATGACCTAAAAACCGAAACCCGCGCTGAAAACTAGTAATTTGAGTTTTCTGAGAGTGCATCATCAAGCCCATATTTTCAAGCAGATCGGCAACTTCTGCATAAGCCGATCGAATTCGCTCTTGACTCTGAGCTAATATCAAAAAGTCATCGGCATAGCGGACTAATTTTAAATCCGAAGCATCGATAAATCGATCGAATTCATCCAGATAAATATTAGCCAGCATGGGCGAAATTACCCCACCTTGAGGAATTCCTTTCTGCGGTAAAACTAATCCCTCAGCGGTTAGTACCCCCACCGAAACCCAAGATTTAATCAGACACAAAATGCCAGGATGTTCTACATATTGGCGAACGGCTTTTAATAATCTTTGATGCTCGATGCGATCGAAAAACTCAACTACATCGGCATCCAAAACCCAACAGTAACCCAAATCTCGCCAGTGGGCGACTTTTTCCACAGCATTTAAATAAGAAAGATTGGGCCGATAAGCAAAACTGGCGGCGGAAAATTTCGACTCGATCGCCGGATAGATCGCGTTCAATAAAGCTTGCTGCACGATGCGATCGCGGACGGTAGGGATTTTCAATTCTCGCTGCCTGCCATCTTTTTTAGGAATAATTACTTGCTTGCAAGGACTGGGTTGATAAGTTCCTTCCTCCACAGCCGATCGCAATTGATAAATATTCAGGGTTTGATTGCTGGCGAAGCGATCGATAGTTTCCCCATCTACCCCGGCACAACCGCGCTTTTCTGCCACCTTTTCCCAAGCGCGTTGAAAATTACTCAAACTGAGAAATTGACTAGCAATTGTTGACATCATTACGTTTTTGAAAGCAGGAGAATAGAGCGATCGCTTGTCGATCGCCTCGGACAAGATCGAAGAGGTGCGTTACGCTGCGCTAACACACCCTACTGGTGTTGGGTTTCACTGGGCTTGTTGGGTTTCACTGCGTTCAACTAGGGCCTACGATCTGTTAATGAGGATATTGAGGAACCAAACTAACTAATAACCGCGCTAAAGCTTGCACCACCGGACGAGAAGATATATCATCTCCTCTTTTAAAAGCGCGAACGGTAGCGATGAGAATGGGAGATTCGATCTCAAGGCGATCGCACTCGTCCTCATCCCTAGAGACGATCGTTGCCACTACGGGTAGTTTGAGAAGTTGACAATACTTTTGCCATCGCTGGCCTTGATGTTGAAGCTCGGCTCGATAGAGGATTACGGCATGAGTCGCTTCGCGTAGGATCTGGCGATTGCATTTAGTAATTTTCCCTCCCGTATCGATGAGGTTGAGAGCGGTGTTAGCACTGCGTACCCAATTAGCGGCCTGGAGAGCGAATGCCATAGTAAACTTAGCTCGGTAATCTGCCTTTAACTTTTGAGCTAGATTGGGGTCGCCTTGGGCAGCGGCGGAATACCAAGAACCCTCGCCATCAGGACAAGCAGTAATTACATAGGGATAGGGTGCTAACTCTAACTGGAAAATCGCTTGTTTTAAACCCTCCCGCAGACAAGACTTGCCTGACTGGGGCGGGCCGCAAAGCACCACCTTGGGAACTTCTATCTGGGGTTCGTCGGTTTCAATTAGTTGTCCGAGGGCATACTTGGGAGATTCGCTAACCGCCACGATGTAAGTTTTCTTGCCCTTAGTCCCAATTTTGGGGTCGCGGATGGCGATCGCCCCATATTTCGCTTCGGGGTAGCAAAGTCGATAGGCGATCGAGTAGGACACAGCGAGAGAGGCTGCGCCGTCAATCTTCAGGAGTTCTCCTCCAGAAAGTTCTCCAGAACTAATGAGCCGTTCCAACTCCAGCCAAGCATCTTCGACCAGGCGATCGCCGTTAACCCGAACTCCTGGAGCAAAGCCGACTCTCAGGGTATCTCCTTCTACCTGCATCCTATAACTCGTCATGCCTTCCACACCAAATTGACAATTAAGCTGGCTAATGCCTCGACTACAGGACTTGAAGAAACCATTTCATCGGGTTGGCGGCGGTGCATCACCCCTTGGATGAATCGATCGTCTTGGGTTTCAATGCGGTCCGATCGAGCTTTTGAGTCGCAACGAACGATCGCCACTATGGGCAGAGAAAGAGACTGACAGAGGTTAACAATTGCTACTTCCTCTTCGTTCTCTTCCGCGACAATAACGACATGAGTGGCTGCTGGCATCAGAATTTGAGCTTCCCGTTCCCCACCTGTTACATCAATGAAATTGATGGCTTCTTTAGTAGTTTTCAAATCTCTAGCTAGTTTGGCAGGTAAAGCCGGGCCAGCAGAATAGACTTTAGGGTAGGGCGCACCTGCAATGGACTTAATGGCCGCTTCTAATCCGTTCATCAGCATCGGTTTAGCCGCCGCCGTCCCGCAAAATGCCAATTTCACGGTCGCTGGCTGACTCTGACTGTATGACTCATTGGTAAAGATTAATTCTCCGATTTCATAGTCAGGATTGTGGCTGGTGCAAACAATGTAAACTTTCTTTCCTGGCTTTGCTAGCTTGGGGTCGCAGACTGCGATCGCGCCATACAAATGAGATAATCTGTGGGCTAGCGTGTAGGCCACTGGCAGCGATGTCGGGCCGTCGATCTTGAGCAATTGTCCCCCAGGCAGCCAGCATCTATTAACTCCTGCAACCTTGCCGCTGCATCCAGCACCAGTCGATCGCCCGATGCTGGTTCGTCGAGGTTCAATTTAACTCGAAGCGTATCGTTGTCAACGTTTATGAGATAACTACTCATCAATTTTGGTTCCTCGTCGGGTCAATTGTTTGAATTCTGATATAGCTGCTTGGAAGATCTTGGCTAAGACCTCATCTGGTAGGAGTTGGCAGACTCGCAATAAAGCTTGGGTAATGGCGCGATGGTTGGACATGGCATTTAATCTTTTAGCCGAACGATTTCACTGTGTCATGTCACTGGAAAGGGGGGTTTCCAATCGTCGGTATCATCGAAGTAGAGTTTCGGAATAATGCAGAGTCCATGACGAGTCCAGTTTTTGACCTTCCTCCGAGTTTAGAAGTTCTGTGGCAGCTTGTACCTGACTTATCGAGGCGGATGCCTCTAGAGCAATTAGAGCGGCTTTTAAACAAAGCTACGCGCCTGTGGACGAGCCTGCGATCGCTGTATGGCCCCGAAACTCAGAATAGTTATTTCCTGACAATTCCGGCTGACAAAATAATAAATGGCGCTTTCTCCTGTGCGACTTGGTATCGAGAATTTGACATCGATCGTCAACTGGAGCAAACACCTTTATCCACCTGGTTATTTAACGATTTTTCCTCCAGTTTTGAGGAGAATTGGCAGAAATCGGTGCAGCAATATTATCAGCTAGATCGATCGCAACTAGAACAGATATTAGTCTTTTTGCCTTTTAAAATAAGCGATCGATCGATTCGGTCTGATTTTCAAGATTTAGTTATCCAACAATGGTTAAAAAGATCTGGCAAAGCCTACCAAAAAATTTCCTCTTCAGAATTAAGAGATTTAGTCGATTCCTTAACTTCGACAAAAGCTCAAATCGCCCCAGCCGAAGTCGAGTTTGGCTTTCTGCACGAAGAGTTATCAATCCTAGCCGATAACTTCTATCGACCAATTAACGAGCAGCGGCGGTTTTTTATCTTAAACGATTATATAGTTCCCCAGGGCGCTCTCGATTTGGTAGAAGATTGGCAAGCTCGACTCAAAACTATCTGGGAACGAGCAGAAGTCCCGCCCATTAAGATCCGCTATCGAAGTGCCTCTCTAGGCATCACCGACGATTATGTCGTCTATCCAGTGTGCATCTACTATTATCAACGCGCTCCCTACCTCTGTGCTTTCGGTGAAACTCCGAGACAGAAAGAACCAATATGGTGGTATAACTATCGGTTCGATCGAATTCGCTCTCTCACTGAATTAAAGTGGACGGATAATTTAGTACCAGCGGCTCTCAAACAAGACTATAAGCTCAAAAAACTCCGCAGTCCCGAAGATAGTCAACTGCTTTTAGGCGAAGCTTTAGGATTTGATTTTTATCAGCCCAAAGCTACTATATTGCTGCGATTCAATTCTGATTTCGATCGCAGATACATTAAAAATACAGTTCGCCATCCCGAATTTAAACCGATTGAGATTTCAGCGGCCGAGCGATCGATTACAACTGCTAAACTACCTCAAAATCGCCAAGCCCAACTGATGAAGATTTTACAGAAATTTCCCACTGATGCTTACTATCAAGTTGCAAGTCGTTTGGAAGAAAATAATGTCGTCATGCGGTTGCGTTCTTGGAGTCCGAATGTGGAAGTAATTTTACCTTGGGATTTGCGAACCCGCATGAAGAAAGATCTCAGCCAATCCTGGGAGATGTACCGCAATGATGTCGATTAAAGGCGGAGATAAAAATGAAGACAACAACTACACTACTTTTGGGCGATCGCTTTGAAGAAGCTTTAGTTTATGCTACCCGACTTCATGCTTTTCAACTGAGAAAAGGGACGAATATTCCTTACATCAGCCATCTGTTGAGCGTGGCGGCTTTAGTGTTAGAAGATGGTGGAGATGAAGATGAAGCGATCGCGGGTTTACTCCACGATGCGATCGAAGATGCAGGTGGCGATCGTACTCGACAAGAAATTCGGCAGAAGTTTGGCGAAAAAGTCGCTCGAATCGTGGAAGCTTGCACCGACTCAGATGTTATCCCCAAACCTCCCTGGCGAGAACGAAAAGAAAGATATATCGAGCAGTTTCGCGCCTCTAATACAGAAATGCGGCGAGTATCTTTAGCAGATAAACTGCACAATGCTCGTTCGATTTTAGCCGATCGCTATCGCCTTGGTGATGAGATTTGGAGTCGATTTAAAGGGGGAAAAGAGCAAACGCTCTGGTTCTATCGTTCGGTCATTCAAGCAGCTAAAACCGCTGGAGATTGTCGGTTTTTAGCTGAAGAATTAGAGCGAGTTGTCGAGCAGTTAGAGCAAGGCGATCGTAGGGAATTTTAAGGTATTGCTGGGCCTCGATCTTCAGCGCCAACCGCCAGGGGTTCAAAACCCCACCGCTAATAGCACAAGTCCATTGAAATGGACTAAAGAACTAAATTTACCAGAAATCATTGAGTCCTCTTCAGAGGACTTTAGCTATGAGGCAGGGGTTTTCAACCCCTGACGGATGAAGGCTTTGACCGTTAACTTAACACCAATGGATGTGTTGCTTGTAATGCTGTATTTCCTTCTCATCTGGCTACAAAAGAGACACCACGGAATGACCCCTTTCCTGTGACGGAGTTTAATTGAGTTGTAGTTCAAAAGAACTCGATTCAAAAGCAAATATGTCTCGACTGCCCTTATACTTTAAGCAACGCTACTGCTGGAAAAAGACTAGTTTCTTAACTGCCGCTGTGTTGATGGCAATTCTAGAAAAGTCGTTCTTCCCATTGTTGTTGCTGCTTCCTCTGGCCAGACAAGAACAAATCGCTCGGCAAACCTCGAATCAAGTCGCTGCTGTTGAGAAACAATCGGTAGCTACTTCTCAACAACTTCGGACTTTAACTCGTCAACTAGAATCAAGTGAGAGCGAAACTCAAAAGCTTGCCAAAAAAGTTCGCACCCAACAAACTAGTCAGCGCCTAAATGTGGGAGCGATTCAGAAATTACAGCATAAAGACCGAGTAATTCAGCAACAAATTCAACAGACTTTATCGGGAATCGATCGACTGTCAAAAGCGATCGATACTACACCTAAAGTCGTCGAACCTGCAACTAAACCTCGCAGCGGTCAGTCGATTTTCATCGATTCAGCTAATTTAGATGGAGCCAGTCGCGCTCTCAAGATCGATATCGATTACGCCAAACTAAAAACCCTCCTCAGCGCCGCCTCTGGGCCAGTCAGCCTCCGATTTTATATTGGCGAAGATCCTAGCAATCAATTACAGAAGCACTTCTTTAATCGCCTGCGAAAACTGGGATATACCGTCGTGCCTAAAACCATAGTTTGGCAACAAGGAAAGCCAAAAGCGAACGTGGATGTAGACCTAGCGGTAGATATGATTCAGCTAGGAATGGATTGCGAAACCGTCGTGCTTTGTAGTGGGGATGGAGATTATCTCAAGGCGGTTAACGAAGTCAAAAAAGCTGGGGTGAAAGTAGTGGTGGTGGGGTTGGGTTCCCAAACCAGCCATCTCTTGAAGCAAGCGGCTTCTGAGTATATCGATCTGGCGGAAATTAAGGAGTCGATCGCTTTCGAGCGAGAGCTAGCCGCTTAACCGAAACGATCGACAATTCGCAATTCGCAATTTGCAATTCGCAATGAAAATACGCCTCTATGCAAACTGGTAATTGCGGGTTTAATTTGACCGCTTGCTGAGGTTTTCCGCCGAAAGAGCGCGAATTTATCGATCGACTAACCCTCTACCGATGCCAGTCTAACTTAACAGTAGTGACGGACGTTAATTGATATGCCTAAACCTCGAAGTTCTTCCTTAGAACCAGAATCTTCTGTCTTGACTTGTCAGCCTTCGATCGCTGTTAAAATCTTGTGGCCGAAACCGCTATGGCATTTATGTTTCTATCCGACGATCGTTTATCCCGCCTACCAATACTGGAGGCTGAAAACCACGCGCCACATTCTCAGCACGCAACGGTTGATCTCGGTGAGCGGAGTAATTTTTAAAGAGGAAAACTCTCTAGAACTTTATCGGATTAGAGACTGTCGAATCCGTCGCGGGCCTGTGTATCAATCGATCGATCTCTGGTTGCGCTTATGGGGAAATAAACCACTGGTAATCGGTGATATCTACATCTATGCCGATGATTTTACCCACCCGGTCACGATTCTCGAAGCGATTCCTAATGCTTTGTGGGTGAAAGAACAGATTCGCAAATGGGCATTTGATGACAAGTTGGGCAAAGGAGTTTTGTTTAAAGATAGCTAGGAGATGTCGATGTCAGAGCCAAATTTAGATTTTAGCTTTCAACATTTGGGTGTCACTCAAGAAGATACTACCAGAGAGGAGGAAAACTGCGATCGCGAAACCGAATCTATCCTCTGGGGCGCGTATTTTTCCGAGCAAGTTGATTGTCCCTCTCCCAATTTGGAGTCGGACGAACCAGAAGATGATGACGTAGATGATGATGACGTGGATTGAGATTGAAACTGACAAAGATTTCAGTACGATATTTGGTTAGTAGAGAGAGAATTAGATATGATTCTCTCTCTATTTTTTTGTCCTTTTTAAGTCAATCGCACTGCGATCGAGATGTTACGGGCGAGGGGATTTAGAAGTTTTTAACCCTACCAATTTAATTCGATCGGTAGGGTCAATAAGGAGCTTTACGCCATCGGAGCCTTAGCCAGAGAGTTTCCAACTAATCCGATTTAACCCAATCGGTAGGGATAAAGAAAGAAGGAGTAATGGGTACTATTACCCATTACGTTTCCAACTAATCCGATTTAACCCAATCGGTAGGGCAAGAAAAAGGTCTCTGGGATGATGATTCTGCCGGAACAGGTTTCCAACTAATCCGATTTAACCCAATCGGTAGGGGTTATTGGCTTAATGGTATTTTTGTTTGCTTGGCGTTTCCAACTAATCCGATTTAACCCAATCGGTAGGGTAGAAAAATCAGAAAAACTGGGCGTTCTAGTGTACAAAGTTTCCAACTAATCCGATTTAACCCAATCGGTAGGGTTTCTGTGAAAGCCCTTAAAAAAGGTGATTACATAACGCTTGTTTCCAACTAATCCGATTTAACCCAATCGGTAGGGGTTAACTTTGTTTGCACCCAGAAACCTGCGTGCTTTTCCGTTTCCAACTAATCCGATTTAACCCAATCGGTAGGGCCCTGTCATTCAAACAGGAGACGGCAACGACACCGTTTCCAACTAATCCGATTTAACCCAATCGGTAGGGAGGTGACGGTGGAAACGCCAATAGCCGATCCAATTCGTTTCTAACTAATCCGATTTAACCCAATCGGTAGGGAAAAACAGAGAAAATCACAGTAGCATTTTTGGTTTCCAACTAATCCGATTTAACCCAATCGGTAGGGGCTGAAGTTCAAATTAAGGTAGACTCTTTCGTTTCCAACTAATCCGATTTAACCCAATCGGTAGGGTGATGACCCGCAATACCCGGATGGAAGGCGTTAAGCTCGTTTCCAACTAATCCGATTTAACCCAATCGGTAGGGTTACCCTTAATGGCATTGCCTATAAACGCCAGACAATGGTTTCCAACTAATCCGATTTAACCCAATCGGTAGGGAGTTCGTCGAGGAGCCTTTACCCCGTAAGGGTTTCAGCCGCCAAATCGACACACCTCTGAAAAACATTATAAATGTAGTGGAAAAAAAAGCCAAGCACCTACCTCAAATCCTTACCCAGTAAGGCATCGACACACCTCAACGAAAAACATAGGGTTTCAGCGATTTGCCGAGGTGTGTCGATTTTTGAGCGAAAACACAGCTTCTCATCCCCTCAAACCCAGACAGGATAACACTTTAGGGTGCGCGATTCAATGCGATCGCTCAATTTTACCACCATAAAATAATCTACTTGACAATTTTTTTACCATTGCTAAAAAGTCTACCGAGCGGCAACCCCCTCTTCCAACTCAGAAGTAATTTAACAATATCGCGACATAAAAAAAGAGGAATTGCTGATGAAAATAAGTTGGCAAAATGCAGTATTTATAGCGGTTCTGATGGGAGTAGCTGTGGTTCCGGTGGTCGGACAAGTTTTCACCCCGAAGATCCTCAGTGCCTTATACATTGATGTATCCGATAGCAACCAAAAAAACGCTTCGGCGATCGCCGAAATTTGTCGAGATCGACTGACTCATTTAATCGACGGCGATTACTTGCTGGATGGTAAATTTGCCGATCTGACATACGTGACTAATTCACAAGAGTTTGCCGCTCAAGAAAACGCCGCTAGACACAAAGAATGCCAACTAGCGATCGCACCACCATCACAAGTCGGCAAACAACGCGGGACGGATATTATCAAGGCGCTCCAAAACCTCAAAATAGAGACTCAAAATCTCAAAAACTACCGCCAAATCCGCGCCACCTTTCTGTTTAATTCCCTAGAGCCAACTGCCGATAAAGCTTTCAATGAAGCGGCATTTCTCAAGGAATTGAAACAAGCTGCTGATGAATTAAATTCTCCCAACTATTCCCTGATTTTCATTGGAGCCGATGCCAGTTGGCAAGCCAAACTCAAGCAAACATTGAAGGATAACAAAAACGTCCGAGTGTGTGCCTACGAGTCGGGAGTAGCTTGTCAAAATGCTGCGTATGCCGCCCCCAGAAAATAAAATTTAGCTTCAGGAGCAAAACCTCATGCCAGACAACCAAGAACGGATCGATCGCTGGTTGCAGATAGATCCGAAAATTCTCCGCCAACTCCCCCCCGATGTACTTGCCTACATCATGGCCGCCGTTGAAAAACATGGCAAACAAACATTAGCTAGAGAGCGGCTGACGGCATTTAACGCCAAGCGATCGCGTCGATTGCCCGCTGATCGAGAACAGAGGTTAAAGATGGTTGTTACTTGCGCTGGGGCGCTGACGTTTAGCATCGCTCCCCAAATGCTAGCTTCCCAAGCTGGCCGAGGACCGCTAGCTTTTTCGGCGGGGATCTTGGGAGGGGCGGCGGCCAGTTTCTTCGCCCACGATAACGCTACCAAAGTGTTATTGAAAAGCAAGTTGAAGCAGAGCGTTAAACAGGCCCGTCAGGCGATCGCCCAAGAGCATCGATCGTAAAAAGCTTGCTAGACGTGGCTTGCCCTCATCCCCCAGCCCCTTCTCCCAAGCTTGGGAGAAGGGGAGTAAGCCCCTATCTTGTCTCCCCTCTCCTTGCAGGAGAGGGGCCGGGGGTGAGGTCGAGATGTACCTCATCCAACACCAGAACTGCGATCGAATCAAGCGATCGCAACCAACAACCACCAGGAGGTTTTGATGAATCGAGAACATTTTACCGATGAGGATAAATATGATGCCAAATCTCGACACTTGCAGTCCCAGTTGGCTTTACTGGCGCAAGTCGAAGGTCAATCCGAGGGAGAACCAGATACTTCGGCACTAATTTTGGCTGGAGGACTGAGCGTAATCGAGGCGGGGGTAGCTTTTTTTCTGTTGCTGCCAGGGGGATTACTGATGGCAACGATCGGCGCTTTTTTTCCAGTCTTTCTCCTCTGGGCAATGGCAAATTTCCAAGCCGATCGAGTTGACTTACCTAACAAACTTGACGAACTAGCAGAAATCTATGAACAAGAGCAAAGATAAAGATCGCTTTGAATTCGATCGAGAACATATTTTCTCCTTTCAACTAACTGACGAACGGGAGTTGCGAGAACAGCAAATAGACGAATTGCTCAAATGGATCGCGGAGAATAATCCTGACAGCGTTCTCCAGAATCGAGCCATGGTGGAAGCAGCCACCGCCATTGCCTATTACCAGCAGCGCCGCTCTGAGTTGCAACAACAGCGACACGACATAGCTCAAGCCCGGATGATGCAGTGCGATCGAGAAGTGCAAGACATTCAACAACATCCACCAGCGGCGAACGCTTTCGTCCCGGAACATCAAGTTCAAGCACGACAACAGCAGGCGATCGCTCAAAAGATCGCAGAAAAAGAAAAAGAGCGAGATTTTGACCTCAAGACGATCGTGGGGCGATTCAACAGTCTGTTGCAGCAATGCGACGAGGAAATCGCTGGCGCTCGTCAAAGATACGAAGCTGCTGGAAATTCTACCGCTCCAAAGCCATCTTAATTCGATCTTCGATCGGCTGCTTTGCCCTCAACCCTCTCGTTGTAGCCTACTGTGCATACATAATACAAAATCCGGTTTTTAAAACCATGAATCCAGCCCTCACCCCCAACCCCTCTCCCGTGGGAGAGGGGAGCCGGAGGCGGGGTGAGGGCAAGATTGAGGTGTTGGCTCATTTTTTAATCGGCTGAAGCTTGTAGGAAATTTTCACTTCCATCAGGTGACAAGGATCGATCTGGCTGATATATTGCAAGCGCCGCGAAGGATGGCTGCAAGCTGCTAAGATCGCGCCTACCGTCATCGGTTTGTTGCCACCCGTAAAATCAGCGATCGCCTGCTCTTCGTTTAACCCTTGCTTTTGAACGTCAGCATAAATACTGTTCACTAGCTTTTGAATATAGATCGGGTCGTTAACTAGAGCTTCTGGAATTAGCAAGCTAACTTTTTGCCCTGGATGTTCTAGATCGTCTAATTCATAGTTACCATAGTAAAATTTTACTTTTTGGGTAAGACCTCGATCGCTCATTTCTTGTTCTAATTTTTGGGCGAAGGGCAAAGACTTTTCCGTACAAATCAGCCAGCAATGTTCGAGATGAGGTAGTTGACCGCCATTCCAGTGATGTGAAATTGCTATTTCGGCAGGGGAATCTGTTTTAGGACTCATGAAGGCAATCAGTCCTGGGAAGGTAGCGGTTAGAGGTTCGACGGTCGGTTCGGTAACTGGGTCGCCAAAAAACTTCACCACCCGATTTCTCAGCCACCTAGCAAAGGGCGTGGCATAGATGAAAATTAACAGTACCGATATCAGAATGGGGACGATGGTTAAGCGAAGAGCCGCTTTATCGGCAAAGCCAAATTGGGCTTGCAACCAATCTCCAAAAGTTTCCCAGAACAGAGAAGAGACACCATCAGAGACGATGGTAAATACCAGCGTTCCGATCGCAAAGGAAGCGAGAAAGTTTTTGGTCGGATCGGTAATTAACTCGACAAGTGAATTTCGTTTCATTTTCGTCAAGAGCGCGAATTATCGATTTGGGCAGTTGGCTCTTGTGATGCTAAACGCTGTTCCCTTCTTTTGAGGTAAGCTCCGCGCCCAGTGTTTTCATTTTCGGCGGCTAATTGGGCGTTTAGTCGATCTAAGTCCGCGATGTGACTATCCATTCGGGCTACCAATTCCTGTAATTTAGCGACCGAACGCGCTCTGGTTGGTGCGTCGGGTATTCTCCGTTCGTTACTCATGGCAAATTCCAATTCCTCTTAATTTCTTGCAGGCTGGCTTGAATTGCTGCGATCGTCACTTCCGCTTCATCCATATATTTAACCAGTAATTCTAAGCTATCGCGCCTAGCCGTAGGTTGAGCTTCATAAAGCTGGCGTAAAGTTACATAAAATCGAGTGTAATAAGAATTTGCTCGTTCGACAATCCTTTGGAGTTCGTCTAATTCTGGTAGAGTTTCCGCTGTCTCTCCATACTGCTCTAACAGTTGAAAGTTAGTTGCTGTCGCTTCATCAAGCTTTTCTAATAACTGCTGCTGGAAATAGAAAATCTTGGCGATCGCCTCATTCGATAACTTAGCCATTACTACTTATTGAGAATTTTTCTGATGTCATTAATAATGCCATAGTCTCGTTTGTCTTAGTCATATTTTTAGTGAAATTATCTCTCTATTTTTGGGTGTAGTTAAAGCTAAATTTTCTGGCGATCGAGATCTTATGGACGAGGGAATTTAGAAGTTTTTAACCCTACCAATTTAATTCGATCGGTAGGGTTGATGTACAAGTTGCTCAAGACCGATTTAGCAGGTCATGTTTCCAACTAATCCGATTTAACCCAATCGGTAGGGGCTGTTGTCAGATCCCACCTCGGGCAAATTGTCGAACGTTTCCAACTAATCCGATTTAACCCAATCGGTAGGGTTAGTAACCGGCCCTTTGGCTGTGTTGCTCGCCACAGGAAAGTTTCCAACTAATCCGATTTAACCCAATCGGTAGGGACAAAAGAATCGAATGAACCAAAACTCTTTTGGAAAATTTGTTTCCAACTAATCCGATTTAACCCAATCGGTAGGGCACAATTTTTTGAAAGCCTCCTGGAAGCAGGAGCAGGCGTTTCCAACTAATCCGATTTAACCCAATCGGTAGGGTTGATGATTGCGGTTGGACTGTACCTCCTGCCCGATTGTTTCCAACTAATCCGATTTAACCCAATCGGTAGGGCAGCAATGACGTGTACATAGGGCATAGGGTTGCCCTGAGTTTCCAACTAATCCGATTTAACCCAATCGGTAGGGTTGCACATTTTATGTTGATGATTGGATTTGCAGCAACAATTTTGTTTCCAACTAATCCGATTTAACCCAATCGGTAGGGTGAAGCTATTGGCTTCTTGGAGACATCCATATGACTGTTTCCAACTAATCCGATTTAACCCAATCGGTAGGGCTGTAATCTGGTTATGCCTTAAAAACAAAGGCATAGTTTCCAACTAATCCGATTTAACCCAATCGGTAGGGCATACATTTATCTTTGGTGGAATGATTTTCCCCCTATGTTTCCAACTAATCCGATTTAACCCAATCGGTAGGGAGTTCGTCGAGGAGCCTTTACCCCGTAAGGGTTTCAGCCGCCAAATCGACACACCTCTGAAAAACATTATAAATGTAGTGGAAAAATAAGCCAAGCACCTGCCTCAAAACCTTACCCAGTAAGGCATCGACACACCTCAACGAAAAATATAGGGTTTCAGCGATTTGCCGAGGTGTGTCGATTTTTGAGCCAAAACACAGCTTCCGATCCCCTCAAACCTAGATAGCATAATACTTTGAGGTCGATCGCCTCTGCTTGCTGCCAGGGAGACTTCAGCCAGCGGCTCGATTTTACTCAAGAGCGGACGAAAGTGCGTTCGCGCAGCGTCTCGGAACGAGAATCGCGTAGCGTCAGAGCAGGAGAATCGCTCCCAGGAATCGATAAACTCAACCCTTGGGGTAAGGATTTTTATTAATATCTTCCTCCTTCCCATAGCGATATAGAGTTAATTTTCCTCCTTGAGAGCGACAGCTAACTCGCACTCCTTGAGTCACCCGAAAATGCTCGATATCTCCCATATTGGTATACTTATCGTACCGCAACCCTCCATCTTTTTTAAGAACGCTAACATCCCCCTTAGACTCCTTTAATAAAACCGCAGCTTTAGCGAGAGTTCCTTGCAACTTCACTCGCGGCTGCACCTCTCTTTCGCGATCGTAATCAGCCCGAAAAGCCGCCTGATATTCCAACCCAGGAAACGAGAGTAAATCTTGGGCAAGCAAGTCATCCTTACACAGAAGTGTTGAATATTAATAAAAGTTGACAAAAAAGCCACTCAAAAACTGGTAGCTTCTGAGTAGCTTTAGCAAAATTTCTATTAGCCTCTTATGATAGGTTCATTTCCGAAAGTTGTCAAACCTCTCCTGGCCCAGTTACCTAAAAATGATTATCCAGTTTTAAATACACGCCTGTTTGTTGAGTGCTGGCTAGGGTTTGTTTTAGATCGAAGTCTCACCAGTATGAGAGACTTATTTTTGCGACTGAACTCGCAGAATATTGAAGTTGATATTTCGACTTTCTCGAAGGCGAGTAAGCAGCGAAGTCTAGCGCCTTTTATGAAAATATATGAATGCTTATCTGAGCAAGTAAACCGAAAAAATCAAAGGGCCGAAATGAAGATTTGCCCAATTGATTCTACGGTCATAACTTTAACTAGTAAATTATTATGTGGGCAGGGATATTCTCAAGTTAAATTAATTAGTGGTTTAGATTCGTCTAACGGAAGTCTAGCCGATAAATTAGTCTCATTTGGGAAGAAGCACGACTATAATTTCGGGATGGAAATAATAGAGGCTTTGCCAAAAAAGGGAATAGCAGCAATGGATAGAGGCTTTGCCAGCCTAGAAATTATCAAGCAAATGAAGCAAAATAACCAATATTTTGTTTTAAGGATAAGTCAAAATTATAAACTCGAATTTCTGCCAGATTCGGAGTTTTTTAAAGTCGGAACTGGGACAGATTCAGTAGTATGCAGAGTGGTGAATTTCTGCGATCTAGAAAGTCAAAAAGAATATCGACTAGTGACGAACCTGCCGCTAGCAGGAGAAGAGGGATTAACTAACGAAGAAATTGCTGATATTTATCGTTGTCGCTGGCAAATTGAATTGTTATGGAAGTTCCTTAAGATGCACCTAAAGCTGGATGAATTAATCACTAAAAATGTTAACGGTATCGCCATTCAAATCTATTCTAGTTTAATTGCTTACTTGCTACTAAAGTTAGTTGAAATTCCTCAAGAATGGGGAAGTAAGTTACTAGATAAACTGCGCTATCTTCAAGCTTGTATGTGTCAAGAAATTAGCTATATACACTGGATGCAAAAAATTATGCGATGTTGAATATTTTAGCCATGATAGGCTAGTTATTGCTCCTTATGTAAAGTTTTTTATCAAGATTCAACATTTCTGATCCTTACATTGATTCCAGATTAACTGTCCCCAAGTCGAAAGAGTGATTTTATCGTCAACTTCTGCCAGCATCGCTTCAGGAATACCCGCAGTTTCATCTCGCCCCAGTCCAGCGCCAGCATCCAACAAAGCTAATTGCAGTTTATAAGGTGCGATCGCGGAAAGATCGACCCTGATAGGCAAGCGAGGAATAGTAATTAATTCCGCCGATTCTCCTTCAAATATATAAATAATTTCATCGGCATAAAACATCCCGATCGTATTGAGATACCCTTGCAAACTCTTAAAGCTGCCCACCAAATTAAAATAAATTTTGTATCCATCTCGTTTCAACGGCGGCACTGTATCCTGCAACCAAACAATTAAGGCATCAATTCCCAGGGAAAAAACTTCGGTACTAGCCATAGAAAGTCCGCTAGGAGCATAAATATTAGTATTATTTAATCCTTGCTTTCTGAGAAAATCGGCCACGATTTTAGCCGTAGTTTTTCCTTGGGCGGTATCGGTAGCGATCAGAAAATGGATATCTTCTCTTCCCTGAGTTAAATTCTCTCGATAAATCCCATAAATTCCATTTAGTTCGGCACTAGCCCGACGAATCTGGGGAATTTTAGCCACAGAAAGTTGTTCGTCGGCTCTTTGTTTCAGAGCAGCAATAATTTGTTTGACATCCCCTGGCGTTTCCTCTCGATCGAGATTGGCAGTATCGCGCAAGTGAGAATACCAATCCTTTTCATCGAGATTCGATCGGTTAATTTGATTGGTGAGCAAACTAGTACCAATAGAGGAAATAATTACTCGACGCATGATGGTTTTGGAAAGTAGGGTAAAGAGAAAAGATATTTAATTATTCGTGGCGATCGCGGTTTTATTTTTCTACGTCTACCTACCAAAGCTGTTGCCATTCTTTCTGAGAGGAAATCCATTCGAGCAACAACTCTGCTTCTGTACATCCATTGAAGAAAATAGTAACTATTTCCAAGTATTTTTTGTCATTAAGAGGATACATTCGATGCCATAGCCTACCAATTTGTGTTGGTTCGTTAGATTTGCTTTCGTCTTTGACCCTACCAGTTAAACAGGTGCGATAAATATAAGGTTTAGAACCTTGGTTGGCTGGTGATTTCCCTTTCTGCAATGCCAAAGGTAGGCTTTGATTTGGCGGCGTACTCGGTTGATTAGAATAACCAGGTGTTCGAGGTGACTGATTTCCAGACTGTTGACGAGAATGCAGCAAAGGAACTATCTTTGAGTCTTCAGAATGTTTGGCAATTCGTCCCCAGACTTGAACGCGATCGCTCTGCCATGCTTCACGCCATTCAGACTTTTGTGATTTTTTGAGTATGGGTTTATTTAATAGCAGTTTGTTGGAGGGATCTTGGTTAGATGCTGGAGTCGGAGTTGGAGATTGAGCGGTAATGGGAGGATGCTTAATCTCAAAACCTTTTTGTTTCATCCATTTTTCGGCTGCGTCGAGTGTTTCTTTAATCAATTTTCTCGCATAACCTATGGCGACATCATCTGAGATTTCCTGGGGCTTATTATCATCATCAACCCAATACCAATGACATCCAATTAAGTGATTGTTGTATCTGGGATGAAATATTCGATGGTCGGCACGTCGCCAAGACTTTCCAAACCCCCCCAGTAGCATGGCAAACTGAGTTAACTTTTCGATTAGTGTTACTAATTCAAGACGATGTTCTGGTTTGTCGAGTTTTCCTGTTAGCGTCCAGATTAATTTTCCGGTTATCTCGTAAGCATCACTTCCATTGACAAAATCCCATTTTAGGCTCTCTGGATCTGGCTCAAATGCCATCCCTAGCAATCCCACTTGTTCTTTACCAGAACGAATACCGCCAAATAGTTCATCAACTATATCTTCTGCTAAACTCTGATTTAGCCCGCCAAATATTCGCAGTGCATGACCTCTTACTGCTGCTCTAAATATATTTGGTCGAAATTCTTTCTGCCCATCGATAAGTTTAGAAGCCGCGCCTTGCCCATACAGCTTTGCTCGATAAAGAACATCACCTGCCATCCGATCTGTTAGTCCGTACCCACTACTGACTCGGCAGCCTATCCCATAACCTAAAGCCTTTTTCCAAATCTCCCATACTTGCTCCCAATTGGTTTCTTGTGGTTGACTTGTGGAAATGCCAAATATAATTTCCGGTTTGTATAAGGAAATCAATGTATAAGCACTATGAGCGGCATTTTCTTTAACTTGAAAATCCTGTTGTGGATGCACAATATCTACCAAATTTTGCGTCCAATTTTTATTAGCAGGATAGCCTCCATGAAAGCGGAGAATACCAGGCTGAAAATCCCCATCTTTAAGTTTTTGACCGCAATAGCGATCGCTAGTTCCTTGTGGAAGTCTCCCAGCTTGTTCTTCTCGCTTACAAGCTTCTCTAAAAGCTCCTTTCATACTGCTACCAGGATAAAACGGTAGACCAGAGCCACTAATTAATGGACGGATAATCCCGTCATCTTTACCACCATTGGTGACAAATCGCCAAGAAATACACCATTTCTTGGTTTGAAATTCGGCGCTCCCTTCAGCTAAGTTATCGCCTAATAAGGGATGAGCGATATTTTCTCCCACCTCTCGAACTTCCAACCATTGATTCACCCAGCGCACGGAATACTGTTGTGCTTTTCCTAACCCTTCTTCTTTGGCAATTTCCTGCAAATCTCTTTGTTTATAAATTCGATGCAACTGGCAGCGTCCTTCAAGTTGCGCTCTATACATTAGGGGTACGTCGTTTTTGTTATATTTTTTGTCAGACATAGTAATTATTGTTTGGCATCGTTTTTATATCGTTGCGTCCACCACACCATGCAATCGCATAGTTGGGTCAAAACGGCTAGTGCAATTTGTTGGTCTTCACGCGCACGCGGTAAATTCCATAAATCATCTGCCATTGCTGCCACTTCATTATGTTTAGGTAACTTCACATCGGCTTTTTCCAAAATTTCGACCAAAACATCCCAAGTAGCTTTCCAATATTTAGCTAAAGCTGATGACTCATCGTGACGTTTAGCTTCACCCCAAAATCGTTCTAATCCGTAAACGACAGTCTCGCGCATTTTATAAGATTCTTTAAAAGCTTGTTTGCTAGGTTCTTTAATTCCCCTATCTCCTTCCAGAGCATTTTTGACTAATTGCCTAGCTTTTAGATCTAAAGCGTAGGGTTTCCAGGACATAATTCGTACTCCTCTGATGCTAATTTCACCTGACAACGACCAAACCCGATCGATTCCAAACCGCCAAAATAAAGATTTTGAGATGCTCGATTACCAAAGGGATGCCAACCTGCCTTTTTAATGGCAATTGGAAATATCAAAATACTTCCTTCTGGCAAAGCTTCCACTCCAAAGAAATTTTCTACTTTTTTGGCATTATTTTCTAGTTTAGTACGAGTTTGACGATAAAGTGCCATGTCGTGAATAATACCGATTTCGCTATCATCAACCACGACTAAGTTATCTAGTTCGACCCCATCGGGAACCCAATTGGCTAAGCTTTCCTTTTTCTTTAAGTTATCTAAAAAGCCTAAATTAAAGAAGAGAAATTTGCGATCGCCTTTGACTTTAGCATCTGCCACGTCGGGGAGTGGGGCGGGTTTGGTTTTACCTTCTTCTGTAATAGTTGGTTTTCCAGTAATCTGCTGATAGCGTTTGAGCAATCGGCGGCAAGTTACCCAAACTATAGGTTGACCGGGACAAAATACTGGAAGCCAAACTAAGGACGCATATTCAAACTTTACTAGTGCTTCTGTAGTGAGATTTTCTGTCGAATTTCCATCATCTGAAACAGCTTCATGTCCGTACCATTGATTTTCTGAACCTGCTTGACGCGATCGCATATCTGCCCGAAATCGACCGCGAATCGAACTCCCAGGAATAATCCCAGTCTGGGTAAATTGGTCGCGGAAAATTAAGTTAAGATTGCCAGTTTCTTCTCCCGCACTTGCTCCCACATGAAGCGGTGCTAAGGTTTCAATGATGCCGTAAGCTTTCTGATACATTTATACTACTCCAGATCGAATTTAAACATCGTACCCAGCGGCGGTTATGAGGGTACTACTTAAGTCTCTTCCCGCGTCGGGGAGTCGAAAGCACTTGGTAAAGGTAGTGCTAAACCGCATCCCCAGCGTTTCAGGGACGGCCCTTCTTGAGGAAACCACTCATCGGGCCATTCTTGCCAAGACTTATCTAATGGCTCTGTGAGAACGTACACGCTACCAGCAGGGACGGCATAACGTCCGCGAGACAAGAGTTTTGGTGGTTCGCCCCGATCGCCCTTGACCTGTTGTGCTTCTGGTTCGGACTGCTGGCGATACGTGCTACCGCACAGGCTCACGCCAACGCGATTTCCCAAGCGGTAACGAAACGGTATGGGGCGTTCGGTTAAAAGTGCTTCTACCGACCAAACTTGGCGATCGTCGCTTTCGGGATTTTCCTTGAGGTATTTCTCCCGATCGCTTTTTTGCAGATATACAGGCGATCGATAAGATAGGCGATTTGAACCCCAAACCCCTGGGGCAATCAGGGCAAAACTCTTTTGCATCTTGCTATGAAGCAACTCGGTAATATTTGCCGTCAAAGCGCGACAGGTGACATCTACCATGTGTCCTTCACCACCAAAACGATACCACCCATCTTTAAGTTCGGTATTCGAGAGGTAAACTAAGCAGGTTTCTGGATTCAGTTGGACTGAGTTTTCCAAAAACAAGCTGCCCCCTTCTGTTTCTCTAACCACGCGACGTTCGTTTAGTTCCAATCGTGGATGTAAATGAGGTAAGAATTTCCAAGGGGCTTTTTTAACTTCTTTGGGTTCGTCCCACTGCTCGATCGCCAACCAAGTGTTGCTCTCAAATTTATCTACAGGGCTTTGCTTGTTCTCATCTAACCAGTGGTAAACATTTTTGCCTTGTTCGTCTACATACTGCCATACTGCGGTTAATTTATGCCGAATTTTGCCATCCTTAACTAGATAGTTGCGGGGAGTTGGTACATAAAAGTTTTGTTCTTTCCCTCTGACTTCATCAGTTATTCCCCAAAAAGGACCAGCTAGCATCAAATCTTGAATTTCTTCATCTTTGTAGCTGGAGGCAAATAAACCCGATAAAGTTGCCGTGCTAGGAGGAAAGCTAGTCCCAGAACGTCCCACTAAATTTTCCGGTGACAAGAATCTTCCCGAACTCCCGTAAAGTAAGCCTAAAGGTTCGATGACGACCAGGTATTTAAATGGAGTCCGAGGAGAAACTTTCGATCGTGCGGCATGATTTTTCGACACTTCTACTGTTGACATAGATGAAATCCCACTTTTGCCAGGTTAATAATCCAGTCGTTCAAAGCTTTTGTCACTTTAGTACAATCTATTTCTTCAGTGTCATCTTGGTAGTAACTCTTGCGATCGCCCAAAATTCCGGCTCTGACAACAGTTAAATCAGCACCCTCGCTATGTAACCAATTGCTTTTTTCCTCGAAGATGTCTACTATCGGCTTAGAGAAATAGATTTCCAACAGAGCTAAAGCTACATCGTTGCTTTTGTCGTCAAAGGCATGACGCGATTCTAGAACGGCGACATCATTATATATATGCGTCCAGTTTTGTTTGCCTTCGCGATCGCTATAACTCGAAAGCAAACCTTGTTCTAAAAGCCACCACGGACAGACCCATTCTAGGTAGTTGCCATTATTAAACAGAACCCGAAACGCAATGCGATCGCGTCCGTTATTCTTGGCAGATTTCTCGGCTTCGCGGCAATGTTGCAAGACATCGCGTTGCGGGATACCAGGCGCAGCCCAGACAAAACCGACGCTGGCAGTAATCGGCTTAGGATTTTCTTCTGGGCGGTTCCAAATCTCGGATTTGAATTTAGAGAACTGATTAACGCAGTATTTTGGCTTCAGTTCTCGTCCTTCTTTTGCGTCATAAAACACGCCTAAAAAATCA
The DNA here is from genome assembly GCA_019359615.1 of Cyanosarcina radialis HA8281-LM2. Classification (GTDB taxonomy): domain Bacteria; phylum Cyanobacteriota; class Cyanobacteriia; order Cyanobacteriales; family CCAP-1448; genus Cyanosarcina; species Cyanosarcina radialis. Next base: position 68,857 of record JAHHHA010000006.1, on the reverse strand, counting down.
TCTCCTCCTGCATAAATAACGCGGCAAAAAGGTGACTTATTTTCGTTTTGGAATTTTTTACCCCACCTCCGCATCATTTTGCTGAATTCGTTGGTTTTCTCTGGATATTTCAGGAGGTAATCGCCTGCTTTATCCCCATCCCCTTGAAACCAACAGGTCCAATATTTCTCTTCATCCTGTCGGCTTAAATCCTTAAAAGTTCGGGGATTCAATTCTCTTGATACCTGAGCGAGTTGCTCGACAAGTTCGGTCGCGTTTGAGAATTTTTTTTCTAAAGACAGCTTGAGATTTTTTGTAATTACTTCATGGGTAATTAGCCGCTTGATTAATTCAGGAATGCTCAGTTGCTCGTTGGGATCGATAAAACTTTCCCCTAGTTTTTCCTTCAGTTGTTCGTAGAACTTATTAACGGTAGCTTTTTCAATCTGGTAATTATATTTCTTGGGTTCGTATGCTTTTTCTCTTGCACTCTCGCCTTCTTTGGGGTCATAGCTCAATCTAGGGTAAGCTATGGCATCGGCACCAGAGAGTGTAGAACTTTCTCCTTGCCAGTTAATCCCAGTCCAATCGCGACCGCGTTTTTTCTCATTCATGCGTTGGCGAACACCATTGATACCTTGACCTGGATCGCCTTCAAATTCACCTTGAACCCAAAAGAACTCCCAAGCATACTTTGTCCACAAGCCCCAATCCCTTTGCCAAAATTTATATTCCCATCCATCATTAATCTCTTTTTCAATCCATTCACGGCAGGTATCTGTGACGCATTCCCAAGCTTGATTCAGAGCAAATTTGGCATCCTCTTCCTCGTAATTTCCCTGAATTACGATCTGATTTGGCATTCCTTGGGTAATGTTGGGCAAACCAGGAGAAACAATTTCACAACCTTTGTTTTTTGCATCATTGCAAATCACCCAAGACAAGTAAGAAAGTAAATAAGAACTGCCATATAAGTCTCGCAATTTCCGAGATTTTTCAATAAATCCCTGCACGGGAGCAAAGGCGATCGCCGTGTAAACTGGCTTAGTCATAGATAGCATCAGATAAAATTGCTGAGAAAAATCGAGAATTGCTGAGTCTTAATCCTTAAAATAGTTCTTTTTGACGAATAAAAGCTCTAATTTAGGATGTTTTAAGATTTAACATTTAGCTAAAGAAATTAAGTTCGATCGAAGCAGGTAGCTAGATCCGACCGCAGATCGAGGAACTGTTTTACTATGACACCACCAATGGAAAGGGACTCTTCCATCATCAGCCGCCACACCCCTGAAGGAATTGCTACCAAAACTCTGCGGCTCGCGATCGCTGCTGGATTGGCGGTGAAAGGGCGGGGGCAGCAGCAGGAGGCCGTCACCCTATCGAAGCCGACGGTAGAGGCTCTAGCTGATTGGTTGCAAGCCAGGCGAGAGTTGGATGGCAATCAACCCCTGTTAATCGCCCTCGATCGGTGCAGTTACGACTACCGACTGATGGGAACGGCGATCTACCAAATCGTGGCCGCCACTGCCGAAGCTGCTGGGATTAGGAAGAAGCTATCGCCGCACCGGATCGTGCATCTGGCAACTCACGGTCAGTAGCGATCGCGTCGTGTCACTTTCTAGTCACATTGGCGATCGAAGCTAGAAGATAAGACGACCCCCCGTTAGGCATCATGATTCAGTTTGGCTACCATGCCTCTAAAGAGGCGCTTTTGCGGAGGCATCCAGACATGACACCCTCGGTTGCACTCATTTTCAATCCTCAAGCAGGCCAGGGCGATCCCGATCGGAAATTATTTTCGATCCAACGAACTCTAGAACCTCACTGCCATCTCACCACCTATCTCACGACCAGAGAGATCGAACCGTCTCAGCTAGCTAAACTGGCGCTGAGAGGAGGAGTTCGTAGCGTCATTGCCGCTGGAGGCGATGGCACGATCGCAGGTGTGGCTAATGCGCTTGTCGGTATGGGCATTCCTCTAGGGGTGATTCCCACTGGAACTCTCAATTCCTTTGCCACGGTGTTAGGCATTCCAACCGACCTAGAAGCTGCTAGCCGTATTATTCTCTCAGGCGTAACTCGTAGCGTCGATATTGCTAGATGCAATGGCAAGATTTTAACGCTACAGGTGGCGATCGGATACGAAGCCGATACGATCGCCGCCACCGAACGCGGGTCGATCGCCAGGATGTTTACTGTTTTCGCACTAGAAAGATCGCCATCCAGACCGATCCGCCTCAGCGAGTTGCCCTGGATGGAGACTTATGCCATACGACTCCAGTTGAGATCGATTGCGTTCCTCATGGGTTAACCGTCTACGTGCCTGGCTATAGTTAGATTCGTGCCTCTATTAAAAGGCTGAATTTGGGCGGATAAAAGTCATCTGAATTGTTATTAATTTAATGCTTTTGTTAGTGGCGATCGCAATTATTTTGGTTCTACCTTGTCAGCAAGCTCGATAGTTATCATTAACTCGGAAGGAATCGTCAGATGTATCGAATAATCGTCCTACTGCTGATGTGCGTAATGCTTTCAGGCTGCGGGTTACTCGCTCCTTTTGTTCCCCAAACCAGCAATGCTTTGTCTCAGCAATCTCAACTGGAAAAACTACAAGAGCAAAATCAGCTACTCGAACGGCAGACCGCAGCATTGGAACGAATTGCTGACTCTCTGACAGTTCGCTCTGGTTCTGACGAAACGAAATTGTCCTCTCCCAGGAGTTAGTTTTAGCGATCGCGTCGTGTCACTTTCTAGTCACATTGGCGATCGACCCTAAAAGATAAGACGACCCCCCGTTAGGCATCATGATTCAGTTTGGCTACCACGCCTCCCACGAACAGTTTGCTCCCAGCAATCTGCTGAAATATGCCCGACTGGCAGAACAGGCAGGTTTTACTGCCATTACCTGTTCCGACCACTTCCATCCCTGGAGCGATCGCCAAGGAGAAAGCGGCTTCGCCTGGTCTTGGCTGGGGGCGGCGATGCAGGCAACTTCTCTGCCTTTTGGCGTAGTTTGCGCTCCCGGACAGCGATATTATCCGGCCATTATTGCCCAGGCAGCTGCAACTTTAGGGGAAATGTTTCCCGATCGCTTCTGGATCGCCGTCGGCAGCGGTCAGGCGTTAAATGAAGCAATTACGGGAACGCCCTTTCCGATTAAAGCCGATCGCAATCTCCGGTTGCACGAATGCGCGCAGGTGATGCGGGCGCTGTGGGCGGGGAAAACAGTGACTCATCGCGGCCTGGTACGGGTAGAGGAAGCAAAATTATATACCCGACCTGCCAATCCCCCCCAACTTATCGGAGCCGCCATCACGCCGAAAACGGCTGAGTGGTTGGGGAGTTGGGCAGATGGTTTGATTACCATTTCCCATCCCTACGACAAGCTCAAACAGGTGGTAGAGGCATTTCGACGCGGCGGCGGGGAAAATAAGCCGATGTACCTGAAGGTCCAGCTTTCTTACGATCGCGATCGAGAAACGGCACTGCAAGGAGCCTACGACCAGTGGCGTACCAATATTTTTGACAGTCCGGTGCTGGCAGAACTGAGACACCCGTACCAGTTTGACGCGGCGGCCGAGTTTGTCAAACCGGAAGATATGTACGAATACGTCCGCATTTCTGCCGACCCAGAGCAGCATATCGATTGGCTTCAGCAGGATATCGAGTTAGGTTTTCAGACCGTTTCCTTGCACAACGTCAATCGAGAGCAACAACAGTTTATTGAAACCTTTGGGGAGAAAGTATTGCCTGTAGTGTCATTTTAGATTTTGGATTTTGGATTTTGGATTAGAGTCAAAAATAGAGATAAATTATGCGAATTAGCGTTGGTTCTCCTGTTTTAACCATTAACCACGGTCGCACCTTTATGGTGACAGACCTCAACGGCAATATCAATCCCACCAGCCGCCAACAGGGAGTATTTACAGACGACACTCGCTTTCTCAGTTATTACGCCTGCTATATCGACGGCAAACCTTGGCAACGGCTATCTTCGACCGCAACAGCCTATTATGCTGCTCGCACTTATTTGTTCAATCCCACTCTTACCACCGACGATCGCACCGTGGCTGAAAACGAACTATTCCTAACCATCAGTCGGGTGGCCAGCGAAGGGATTCGGGAAGAACTGGACTTAACTAACTACGGATTAGAACCCGTCCGCTTCAACTTGGAAATTGCCCTGAGATCGGACTTTGCCGATATTTTTGAAGTCGAATCTCAAAAAGTGGTACGGCGGGGACAGTTAGAAACCGAATGGGTGAAAGAAGAAAAAGAATTACGCACCCTTTACATCAACGAAGATTTTTGCCGTCATTTTATCTATCGAGTGGCAGAGTGCAACCTGCAACCCCACTACGCCAACGGCCGGATCGTGTTTGAAATTGCTTTAGAGCCTGGAGCTACCTGGCACGCCTGTTGTCACTACATTCTGTCGGATAAGCAGCACTCCCGTCGCCCTCTGGAACTCAGCTATCAAGAAGCGATCGCTACTGGTTTAGAACGGGTACAACAGCAGTGGGAGGAAACCGTCACCGTCATGGAGTCTTCCCAGGAAGACATCGCCCGCCTGTATCGCCAATCCTTAGACGATTTGGGAGCTATGCGGCTGTACGACTATCATAATTTCTCCCCCGATATTTGGATTCCGGCGGCGGGGGTGCCGAAATTCGTCACCCTGTTCGGGCGCGATAGCTTAATCATCAGCCTGCAAAATGCGATCGTCCATCCCGGTTTTGCCAAGGGATGCTTGCAGAAGCTAGCGGAACTGCAAGCTACCGAGTACGACGACTGGCGCGATGCCGAACCAGGTAAGATTTTGCACGAAATTCGGATGGGAGAACTGGCAACGTTCCAGAAAATTCCCCACAGTCCCTATTACGGAGCGGCGGATACTACGGCTCTGTTTTTAATTACCCTGCACGAAACCTGGAAATGGCTCGGCGACATATCTTTATTACACGACTACCGAGAGGCGATCGATCGCGGCTTGGATTGGTTCGATCGCTACGGCGACTTAGATAGCGATGGCTTTCAAGAGTATCAGAAGCGATCGACAGCAGGAATCGACAATCAGGCGTGGAAAGATTCTGGGGATGCGATCGTTTATCCAGACGGCAGCCAAGTGCAAGCGCCCAAGGCACTGTGCGAGTTGCAGGGCTATGCCTTCGACGCTCGGATGCGAATGGCAGAAGTATTTGAGGCGTTGGGAGAAGGCCAGCGGGCGGCGGAGTTGCGCCAAAAAGCAGCTAAGTTGCAATCCCAGTTTGAAGAACGTTTTTGGTGCGAGGAGTTGGGCTTCTACGCCTTTGCCCTAGACCCCGATAAACAGCCAGTGAAGACGATCGCCTCCAATCCGGGACACTGCCTCTGGAGCGGCATCGTGCGGCCAGATCGGGCGGTGCAGGTAGGGCGACGGCTCCTGCAACCGGATATGTGGAGCGGTTGGGGCATTCGCACCCTGTCGTCCGATAATCCGGCATACAATCCCTTTTCCTATCACCGGGGTTCGGTCTGGCCCCACGACAACGGCATCATTGCCATGGGGTTGAAGCGATATGGCTTGACGGCAGAAGTAGCCCAGGTGGCCGAGGGGATTTTTGACGCTGCCCGCCATTTTGCCAGCTACCGCATTCCAGAACTCTATGGCGGGATCGATCGCCAAGTTGGAGCTTTTCCCGCCCCTTATCGAGAAGCCAACGTGCCCCAAGGATGGGCGGCGGCATCGGTATTTCAACTCCTGCAAGCGATCTTGGGACTTCAGGCAGATGCGCCCAACGGCTTACTTTTGGTCGATCCAGCCTTACCAGATTGGTTGCCAGATATTACGCTCCGCCAGGTCGAAATTGGCAACGCCCAGGTCGATTTACGTTTCTGGCGAGAAGGGGAACAAACCCGCTGGGATGCTGTGGTGCAGTCCGGGCAAATCGCGATCGAACGGCAATCCTGGCAGCCCTGGACACCTGAGACTCTACAGTTATCCCACGTATAAGGCAACCGGAGCATAGATCGGCATGGCCCGACCGCGAGAACGACGAACGAATCATTCCCGTCACCTCAAATTGCTAGGGGCAAGAAGACGGCATCGCCGCAGCTATCTAAGCCGCGTGCTGTTAGCGGTTGGCGTGGTGGGGCTATTTATCCTGATGGCCTGGTTTTCCTGGGCAGTCGTTGATGTCTTGCTGCTGGTCTTTTTGGGAGTGCTACTGGCGATCGCCTTGAGAACTCTGGCCAAACCCCTGGCCCGGATAACCCCCATCTCTGAGAAATGGGCTTTAGGAGCGATCGTCCTGCTGCTGGCATTGATGTTGGGTGCGTTAGGCTGGTTCCTGGTGCCAGAAATTCTCAACCAGGCAGACCTGCTGGTAGAGCAGGTGGGAAAGGCGATCGAACAACTCGAAGCGATCGCCAGCGAGCAATTCGGCCAAGACGGCATCGGTGGCATTTTTGGCGGTAGCAATCCCTGGCTCGATCCCAACAACGTTCTCACTCAAGTGATGGATACCTTTACGCTGACGCTGGGAGTGCTGGCAAATGGCCTGTTCGTGCTATTTATCGGACTGTTTGTGGCGATCGATCCCCATCTGTATCGCAGCGGCATTGTCAGCCTGGTTCCCCCCAGAGGGCGAAAACGGACGCGGGAGGTCATCGACGGCGTAGTCCGAGGACTGCGGGCCTGGCTGTTAGGGCGAATTATTTCGATGGTGGTAATCGGCATCGTCGTCAGTCTCGGCCTGTGGTTGTTAGATATTCCTCTGGCTCTGGTGTTGGGCATCATCGCCGCCCTGTTGGAATTTATTCCTGTAGTCGGGCCGGTGCTGGCAGCGGTTCCAGGAATTTTGATTGCCTTTACCCTCAGTCCGCTTCGAGCGGTTTACGTGGCGCTGTTCTATCTCGTGGTGCAGCAGCTTGAAGGCAACATCCTCACCCCGATCGTCCAACAGCAGGTGGTATCTCTGCCCCCGGCTTTGGGCTTATCGACGGTCTTAGCGTTGGGCATTCTATTCGGCCCGTTGGGCGTTTTAGCGGCGACTCCCCTGACGGTGGTGGCGTTCGTCATGGTGCGAACGATCTATTTACAGGACATTTTAGAACCTAATACTGAAGAAGATGCTTTTTAAGCAAATTAACAGGTAAGAAAACATGAAACGATCGAACATTTTGACAATCGGGTTAATGTTGGGAATGTTAGGACTGGCGGCCTGTAACCCCTCCCCAAACCAGATCGGCGACACCTCTGGCGCTGCTCAAACCGTTCCCTTAGAACAGGCGCAAGCCGATCGCCCAAATGACTCCCAAGCAAGCTGCCTTTTGGTGGAAGATGGATTTGGTTCCGAAGGACAGGTTAGCGTGCGGGTAGAAGAAGTAGTAACGGGGCTGGATGTTCCTTGGGGAATAGGTTTTCTCCCCGATGGCGATCTGCTGGTATCCGAACGATCGGGACGGGTGCGACTGGTACAGAACGGTAAATTACGCCCGGAAGCGATCGCCACCATCAACGTCAGCGATCGCGGTGAAGGGGGATTGTTGGGGATTGCTACCCATCCCGATTTTGCCAATAATCGATTATTTTACGTCTATTTCACTGCCGATGATAATGGCTCTGATGTCAATCGAGTAGAACGATGGCAGCTATCTGAGGACAGACTGAGGGCAAAGCGCGATCGCACGATCGTTGACAATATTCCCGTTGCCCAATTCCATAACGGCGGCCGGATTCGCTTCGGCCCGGATGGAATGCTCTACATCGGTACGGGGGATGCGAGAGATCCAGACCTGTCTCAGGATGCTAACAGTCTGGCTGGTAAGATTTTGCGCGTCACCCCCGACGGACAAGTACCCGCCGACAATCCCTTCTCTGGGAATCCAGTTTACATTTTGGGAATTCGCAACACTCAAGGCTTTGATTGGGTAAATGACTCGACCTTATGGGTGAGCGACCACGGCCCCAGTGGCGAGTTGGGGCGATCGGGACACGATAAAGTCAGCGTGGCGCGGGCTGGCGATAACTTGGGCTGGCCGACTATTTATCGCTGCGAATCCAGAGAGGGATTAGTCACTCCAGCAATCGTCTGGCAACAGGCATTACCGCCTGGAGGAGCGGCAATTTACAGGGGTAAAGCCATTCCTGAATGGCAGGGTAATTTCATCGTCGCCGCACTGGGGGCAGAACAATTGCAGCGAGTGGTCATCGATCCGCAATCCGGTCGAGTGCAGCAGCACGAAGTCTATTTGCAAGGACAGCACGGACGGTTGCGAGAAGCCATTATGGGGCCGGATGGCGAACTCTACGTCACCACCAGTAATTGCGACGGGCGCGGCAGTTGTCCGCCAGATGGGGATAAGATTCTTCGCATTACCCAGTAAGACAACTTCCAAAATTTTCCCTATTCTCTTTAAGTCCAATTTGGCTCTTCAACTTTTAGCGGTAAAGCGGCAACAAGTATGAATCCAACCGAACGTCCTTCAGCTTTACAACCATTGTTTTCCAGGAGCCAAGCAAATTCTCAGCAGGAATATGTAGAGTGGTTGCGAGTGCAACTCAAAAGGCTACTGGCAGAAAGACACTTGAATGAGGCCAAAGCCTTGCTGGTTCCGGCCCATCCGGCTGACATTGCCGACGCGATCGAAACGTTGCCCAACACCATGCAAGCGATCGCCTTTCGCCTGCTATCAAAAGATGAGGCCATTGAAGTTTACGAATATCTCGATACTGAGGTGCAGCAGGCATTAATCGAAGACTTCAGACAGCCAGAGTTGCTGGAGATCGTCGATCGGATGTCGCCGGACGAGCGGGCGCGTTTGTTCGACGAACTCCCAGCTAAAGTCGTTCGGCGGCTATGGCAACAACTATCTCCTGAAGAACGAGATACCACCGTGTTGCTATTAGGGTTTAAACCCAATACCGCCGGACGGTTGATGACCCCTGAATATTTATCGCTGAAAGAGGAGCGAACCGTACAGCAGGCTTTAGAAAAAATTCGACGTTTAGCCGATCGGGTAGAAACAATTTCTTATTTGTACGTCACCGATCGCGATCGCTGCTTGACTGGAATTTTGTCGTTACGAGAACTGATTGTCGCTGGGCCGGAGCAAACCATTAGCAGCATTATGACGCGGGATGTCGTGTCTGTCAGTACCGATACCGATCGAGAAGAAGCCGCCCGCCTGATTCAAGAATATGACTTTGTAGCACTACCCGTGGTCGATCGAGAGCAACGACTGGTAGGAATTATTACTGTAGATGATGTCCTAGATATTTTAGAGCAGGAAACCACCGAAGATATTTATGCCATGGGCGGCTTGCAAGCCAGCAAAGATAGTTATTTTCAAGCCAATCTGTTTGCCATTGCTCGCCAGCGGGTGCTGTGGTTGTTGGTGTTATTTGTCACCAATACTTTAACTATCGGGGTGATTCGCAGCCAGGAAGACGTTCTCGAACAAGTCGTTACCCTAGCTGCATTTATTCCTTTACTCATCGATGCTGGGGGAAATGTGGGAGCGCAGTCTTCAACGGTCGTGATTCGCGGACTCAATACCGAAGAAAGTCGGATGAAACAGGCAGTCTGGGTCATCTGGCGAGAGACGATCGCTGGGCTATTGCTCGGAGCCATGCTGGGATTGGTGGTATTTATCTGGGCAACATTTCTGCAAGGAGATGTGCTGGTAGCGATCGCGGTGGGAGCGAGTCTATTTGCGATTTCTGTTCTCGCTGCCATTGCTGGTTCGGCGCTACCATTTCTCTTTCGCTCCTTTGGTTTAGATCCAGCGTTGATGTCCGCTCCGTTTATTACCACAGCAGTTGATGTGTTGGGAGTGTGGATCTATCTCAGCGCGGCCAGAGTGATTTTGCAGCTATAGCCAATACGTCCAGATCTGTCACTTTTGGGTCGCATTGTTTCATTCGCACCCGTTGCTAGAAAAAGCAGAACAATTGCACGAGCAAACCCGTTATTAGAGAAATACATCTCTGCAAAAGCATTTTATTGAGGCTATGAGCATCTTTCAAAGAAAGAACCAAAATCAGTTGTCGCTTATTTATTCACAAATCAGGCAAAAGTTCAAGCAACTTCTGTGCGGGTTGCTTGGACTGATGGAGAAATAACTATTGGTCGTTTTTGGGAAGACTGCATTACTCTATTTTCACGCTAGCTGCCCTGATGTTTATTCCGTTTTTGAACTACTGGAATTTACTAGGATTTCGTTTCTAGTTCGATCGCTTTTTGAGTTTATCTAAAATTTATGCTCGATTGGATTACTAACGCCATTTCTTCAATGGGCTATCTCGGCATTGCTCTGTTGATGCTGTTGGAAAACTTTTTTCCTCCCGTATCCGAAGAGCTAATTATGCCCCTAGCGGGATTTACCGTGCAAAGAGGCGAACTCAACTTCCTGCTGTCGTACTGGCAGGAACTACAGGCATCGTTCTCGGTGCTTTGCTTTGGTATCGCCTGGGCAAGCTGGTGGGAGAACGACGCATGAGACAATGGGCAGACCGCCACGGCCGATGGCTGGGTTTATCTGGCGAAGACGTGGGTAAATCTAAACGCTGGTTTTACAGACATGGGAAAAAAGTCGTGTTTTTCGGCCGTCTCGTTCCAGGAATTCGCACCTATATCTCCATTCCTGCGGGTTTTGAAGAGATGTCTTTGCTACCTTTTATCGCCTACTCTGGATCTGGCACGCTGATTTGGGTAGGATTGCTAACTTATACAGGCTACGTGCTAGGGCAAAATTTTCAGTTGGTGGAAAAGTATTTTGGCCCGATTTCTCTAGCCGTATCGGTAGCCTCAGTTATAGGTATAGCGATTTGGGTGACTCGTCGCCGACGCAAGAAAAATTAGCAATTAGGTTGAACGGAGTGAAGCCCAACACGCCTGCTGCGATCGCTTAATTAAGCCTATCTATAGGAGGATGAAAATTATTATTTAACAAGTATCAAATAAAGCATGACATAACGATAATTTTGCGACCGGATTAACTGCGGTAAGTTAATCGTTATACAAGCTCGTGCGATCGATTAATAACAAGCTTATCGATAAAATATGACTGCAATAACCCAAAAATCCTTGCTACCGCAACAATGGCATCATCTAGCAGGAAGCGAAGTCGCTCGACAATTAGACAGTAACTTAGAAACAGGTTTAACCTCGGCTGAGGTTGCCAAGCGACGAGAGCGTTTTGGCCCTAACGAACTCAAAAGCAAACCGGGGAAAAGCCCGATCGTGCGATTTCTGCTGCAATTCAACCAACCGTTGCTCTATATTTTGCTCGTTGCGGGGGCAATTAAGGCCATCTTAGGAGAGTGGGTAAATGCTTGGGTCATTTGGGGTGTAACGCTGATTAACGCCATCGTCGGATTCATACAAGAAGCTAAAGCCGAAAACGCGATCGCGGCTTTAGCTTCTTCAGTGCAAACCGAGGCAACCATCGTTCGCGAGGGACAAAAAGTAAGAATTTCGTCAACGGAAATCGTCCCAGGGGATTTGGTTTTACTGACTTCTGGAGACAAAGTACCAGCCGATTTGCGATTGATTGCGGCACGAAATTTGCAAGTCAATGAATCCGCACTTACAGGGGAATCCATTGCTGTCGAAAAAAACCTGCAAATCCTTGATGCCGATGCACCGTTGGCAGAACGAACCAACATGGCTTATGCGGGCAGTTTCGTGACTTTTGGGCAAGGCAAGGGAATTGTCGTCGCGATCGCGCAAGAAACGGAAACGGGTCGAATTTCTCAGTTAATGGAGCAGCAAACCAACCTGAAAACGCCCTTAACCCGCAAATTCGATCGATTCAGTCGCACCTTGCTCTATATCATTCTGGGAGTCGCTGCACTGACGTTTGCCGTTGGTTTGGGATACGGTTACTCCTGGATCGAAATGTTCGAGGCTGCCGTTGCCTTGGCAGTGAGTGCGATTCCCGAAGGCTTACCCGCAGTCGTGACAATTACCCTCGCGATCGGGGTTTCGCGGATGGCACGCCGCCATGCCATTATCCGCAAATTACCCGCAGTGGAAACCCTTGGTAGTGCCACAGTTATCTGTTCGGATAAAACGGGCACGCTAACGGAAAATCAAATGACCGTGCAAGCTATCTATGCGGGAGGGCATCAATACCACGTTAGCGGTGAAGGGTACGTTCCAGAGGGAGAAATCTTTCTTGATGAAGCGCCAGTGGAACTCGATAAATCTCGCATACTACAAGAATGTCTCATCGCTGGATTGTTATGTAATGACTCTCACCTAGAAGTCAAAGACAGGCAGTGGAATGTTGTTGGCGATCCAACGGAAGGAGCGTTGATTGTCGTTGCCAACAAAGCGGGATACAATCGCGCCGACTTAGAACAAAAGATGCTCAGGATTGATGTAATTCCTTTCGAGTCAGAGTATCAGTATATGGCAACTTTGCATCGAAGCAGAGAACCAAGAAAAATCATTTACGTTAAAGGTTCCCTTGAGGCAATTCTCTCTCGCTCCCAGCAGATGCTTGATGCCCAAGGCAATTTAACTTCCCTCGCTCCAAACATAATCCATGAAGAAGCCGATGCGATGGCAGAACTAGGGTTACGGGTGCTGGCATTTGCTAAAAAATCCGTTAGAGACGAGCAAAATTCATTAGACCACGCAGATATCGAAGCAGGTCTAATTTTTATCGGGTTGCAAGGGATGATCGATCCACCGCGACAGGAGGCAATTAGAGCCGTAGCAGTCTGTAAAGCGGCAGGCATTCAAGTAAAAATGATTACTGGAGATCATGCCGTTACTGCAAGAGCGATCGCGTCTCGCATGGGACTGGAAAAGCACGGGGAAGTCATCGCTTTCACCGGACATGAACTAACGCGCATGGATAACCAAGCATTGGCAAACGCGATCGAACAAGGGGTAGTATTTGCCCGCGTCGCACCCGAACAGAAATTACGCCTGGTGGAAGCATTGCAGTCAAAAGGCGAAGTCGTTGCCATGACAGGAGATGGCGTTAACGATGCCCCCGCGCTCAAGCAAGCCGATATCGGCATCGCTATGGGAGGTGCTGGGACGGAAGTGGCAAAAGAAGCGGCTGACGCGATTTTGACCGACGATAACTTTGCTTCGATTGCAGCAGCAGTTGAAGAAGGAAGAACCGTTTATCGAAATTTGCTCAAAGCGATCGCCTTTATTCTACCCGTCAACGGTGGTGAATCGATGACGATTTTAATTAGCGTATTGCTGGCCAGAGATTTGCCAATTTTAGCGTTACAAGTTTTGTGGTTGAATATGGTCAATTCCATTGCCATGACGGTTCCCCTCGCCTTCGAGCCGAAGTCCGAGCGGGTCATGCAACAACCCCCGCGCCACCCCAAAGAACCCTTACTTTCTGGAAGATTATTAAAACGCATTATTGCCATTTCTGTATTTAATTGGATTCTTATTTTTGGCATATTTGAGTGGATCGAAGCAACGACGGGAAGCATTGCCCTTGCACGCACGATGGCAATTCAATCATTAGTTGCCGGAAGAATTTTTTATCTATTGAGCATCAGTCAGTTAGGTGTCGGAACCTTCAATAAAATTCGCGGCAGAGTCGCACGAGTAACCGATGCTTCTGCCATTATTATCGGGATTGTTGGCGCAATACTCTTACAGGTGATTTTCAGTCAATGGAGCCTAATGAACGCGCTATTTTCGACAGCGCCATTGAACTTAAGCCAATGGCTAATTTGCTTGTTAGTAGGCTTGCCGATGATTTTAGTGGCAACGTTGGTTAATCGCTTCGCTCCTCTCGATTGAGTCGATCTGCAAGCTAATATTCAAGCTTGATTTAACTCGCTTGCTGGCAAAAGTATCTTTTTTTCGTCATTTTTGAGATGTCATCAAGCCTGCAAAGATTCCTGCGTTTAAGCCTGGGAGCGTTTTTACTGCTCCTGTTAATTAATATTGGACTACCAGCTATCTTTTTGCTGCTGCAAGTTCCTTCGTTTGCGATTGGCAACGATCCATTTTGGCTCTTACGCTGGAGCTATACCGATCGGGGTTCTGGCATTGAATTTAACGTGCTTTTATTGTTGGCGATCGCGATAATTATCGGTTTATTAGGACTTGTCTTCGATCGACATCGGCATTAGCAAATTGCATAGCATAGGTGGATAGTAGCCGATCGCGTCGTGTCACTTTTGGGTCACATTGGCGATCGACACTCAAGATCTCACCCATTGAGTTTGAGAACGAGATCGTGGTTCAACTGACGCAACTCACTATCTACATCGCTGAAGGCGATCGCTGGCAGCACCAGCAGCTTTACCACGCACTGATAGAAGTGGCTCGCCAACAAAAAATGGCAGGCATAACGATTGCGCGGGCCGTTGTTGGAATTGGCAGCAGCGGCAAGATTCGGACAGCCAATATTTTGGCGCTGTCGGTCGATTTACCGCTCGTCGTCACCCTCATCGATCGACCTGAGAAAATTTATGGCTTTCTGGCAACAGCGCAAACAATGGTTCGTTCTGGTTTAATCGCCCTGCAAACTGTTGAAGTATTAGAACCTATTCTCAGAAATTAGTTGGAGAAGGATTGAGATTGTCACTTTCCCGTCACATTTACCGTTAACGCTAAAAGTAAGGCCAAATCCGGTTTGAAAAACCTCGATCGGTCCTCACCCCCTTCGGCAGAGCTTCAGGGCAACGCCCAACCCCTCTCCCACCTCAAAGAAGCCCTCTCCTGCAAGGAGAGGGGAACGGAAATTTATTTTTACTGGAGAGGGGAGCTAGAGGCGGGTCGTAGAAATCTCACATCAAAAGCAAACCAAAACAGAGTTATATGAACTTACTATCCATCGATGAATTAACGACTTTAGCAGCGGAATCGAACTCAACCTGCGTTTCACTCTACACTCCCATGGAACGATTGGGGGCCGAAACTCAGCAAAACCCAATTCGGTTCAAAAACTTACTGCGCCAAGCTGAGGAGCAATTACTGGCTCTGGGAATGCGGAGACAAGATGCTCTAGATCTGCTGCAACCAGTTCGCGAGCTAGATACCGACGACTTCTGGCAGCATCAAAGCGACAGCCTGGCAATTTTTCGATCGCCCCACCAATTCCGTTACTACTGCTTGCCCTTGGCGTTTCCAGAATTAACCGTCGTTACCGATCGCTTCCACCTCAAACCATTGCTGCCACTGCTGTCAGGAGATGGCAAATTTTACATTCTGGCACTGAGCCAAAATCAAATTCGACTGTTTCAGGGAACTCGTTACAGCGTCAGCGAAGTCGAGTTGCCAGATATGCCCACCAGTATGGCCGAGGCGTTAAAGTACGACGATCCTGAAAAGAGCCTCCAGTTTCATACTCGCACCCCACAAGGTAGCAGCGGCGATCGCGCGGCGATATTTCACGGTCACGGGGCAGGGGATGACGAGCGCCCAGAGAACCTACTGCGTTACTTCCGCCAAGTCAGCGACGGTCTAGAGTCGCTGCTGAAAACCGAGCGATCGCCGTTAGTCTTGGCAGGAGTAGACTATTTATTGCCGCTCTACCACCAGGCAAGTACCTACGATCCGATCTTGCCCGACGGCGTTACTGGCAACCCCGAAATCTTAAAACCAGAAGAACTGCACGAGCGAGCGTGGCAGATCGTCGGCCCCTATTTTGAACTGGAGAAAGAATCGACCGTCGCCCGCTTTCAAGAACTGCAAGGCACCGGAAAAACTGCCAGCACGATCGAAGAGGTCGTTTCGGCCGCTTATTTCCAGCGGGTGGAAACCCTGTTTGTTCCCGTGGGAGAACAAGTTTGGGGTCGTTTCGACCCAGAAGCCAATGCCGTGCGGATTCACGATCGACCCGAAGCTGGCGACGAAGATTTGCTCGATCTGGCGGCCCTGCATACCCTGAACAATGCTGGGACGGTTTACGCCGTGGAACCCGGAAACGTGCCTGAAGACCGACTGCTCGCTGCCATTTTTCGCTATTGATGCCATGTCGATCGGCCGTAGATCCCGCGTTCAAAGGTGGTTGTTGTTGGCTCTGCTGACAGGTGCTTTGGCGATCGCAGTTGGCGATCGTACTTGGGCGCAAATCCCCTTGCCTGCGCCGACCTTCCCGGAGGTGCAATCGCAAGAAAACCTGTTTTTTGCCGATGTGGTAGTGCGAGGACAACCCATCTTTCAAATTGGCGGCTTGGGCGATTTAAATGCCACCGAACGGGCGCAAATTGTCAATCGCCGGATTGCCAGCCTGTTGACACAATTTGACACCGTACCTCCGGTGACGGTGCAACCCGATCCCGATCGCTCGATCGCTACCCTCCAAGTCAACAACCGAGTGCTGATGACCGTTACCCAGCAGGATGCCCAAGACTTTAACTCGCCCGTGGAAACCCTGGCGCAACAGTGGGCCGCAGAGCTAAATCGAGCATTCGATCGACCCCCGTTAGCGATCGATGTCGGACAGCGGCTCTATTTCGCCGTCAGGCAATTCCAGCGGGATGCGATCGATCGATTGCCAGCCCTGCTGGGGGGGTTATTGGCGATCGGTTTGACCTGGTTATTGGCAGCCAGCGCCAAACGGATTTTGATGGCAGACACGGGACACTGGGAAGTAGATCGCAACTCCAAGCTGCTGGTTGCCCAATTAGGATTTGTGGGAGTTTGGGTGTTGGGAACCGTAGTGGCTTTGGGGGTTTTGGGACTCGATTTCATCACCTTATTTGGCGCGTTGGGGCTGACGAGCGTAGCGATCGGTTTGAGCCTGCGGGACGTGGTGGCTAACTATTTCTCTGGCATCATTCTGCTGGCATCCCGTCCGTTTCGCTTGGGCGACCAAATCGCCATCGGCGAGCATGAAGGCACCGTCACCCAAATTCAACTGCGAGCCACCACCATCCAAACCTACGACGGTCGCACTGTCTACATTCCCAACCAGCAGGTCTTCAACACCAGCATTATTAACAATACGATCGCTACCGTTCGCCGCAGTTCGATTTTGCTCGAAATCGGCTACGAAGCTGACATCAGAAACGTTCAAAAGCTCCTGCGGGCAGCCGTGTTGCAGACTGAAGGAGTGGAGTCCGAGCCGCCCCCAGATATTTTAGTCAGGGAGTTAGGAATCAACGGGGTCAAGATTGAGGTGCGGGACTGGGTTAACTCTCGACGGTTATCGTTCCTCGAAAGCACTTCGCGAGTTGCGATCGCCATCAAGGAAGCCTTACAAGCAGCTGGAATTGAAATGCCAGACGAAACTTATATCGTCAAACTGGAAAATCAACTAGCAACCGCAGATCGTTCCCCAGCGATCGCCCCGATCGGTTCGCCAAACTTAAGTAATAGTAATTCTGACAGAGCATAGCGATCGGCAACAGAAAAGTTTGTCGATCGTTTATCCTAGCAGTATTGGCAATTTAGGTGACGATCGCCATTCTCCGAAATATTGCAGACTCCCCACTACGATCGAGGGAGCATTCCCCATAGGTTTCCTGCGCCATAATTATGGAGGCTGGTTATGACACTTGAAAGCAAAATCGCAGACATATTTAGCATGAGCGATGCGGTTTGGGCGCGTCATGCTAACCCCTGGAGCGTCTGGACGCGATTCACTGCTTTGCCGTTGCTCGTCCTAGCAATTTGGAGTCGCGTTTGGCTGGGTTGGTGGGCGATCGTTCCTGTCGCTTTAGCGGTTCTTTGGACTTGGTTTAATCCGCGCGTTTTTCCCAAACCTGCTTCAACCAATAATTGGGCTTCAAAAGCAGTCCTTGGCGAACGAGTTTGGCTGAATCGAAACGTTATTCCAGTCCCCCAACATCACCAGCGCGTTCCCTCTATTCTCAGTGCCGTCTCAGCATCGGGCGTAATTTTCCTGGTTTGGGGACTGGTTGCCTTGAACGTTTGGTCTACGTTGTTGGGAACTGTCATTATCTATCTCGGCAAACTGTGGTTTATCGATCGCATGGTCTGGCTCTATCAAGATATGAAAGATGCCAATCCAGAGTATCAAAGCTGGCTCTACTAACCGAAAAAAGCATTGATAAGGCTTTTGAATCTTGCTCGATCGAATGCGCCTGCTCCTACTCAATGCTAGACTCGTTCCGGCGGATTTCTTCAACTTGCCCGACTACAAAGATCAGCCTAAACGGCTGCCCGATTTCCCGTTGCAAAAACTCCTCTAATAGGGCAATTTGTCTAGAGGTAATCGGTTCTCTAGACCGCACGTTGAGCCGGACTTCTGGAGGATCGACTAACCAGTTTGTCTGACTGCTCAACAGGTCTAAACGCTGAAAGGTAATGGTGCGATTTAACAACGCCTGCCGCAAGCTAGTTTCCAATTGTGCCTGTCTCAATAACCGAGCAAAACTAATTCCTAAAGGAACGACCAAAATAGCTGTGAGCGCCAAGGCCCAGGTGAGAGGTTTACGGGCGCGGTGCAAAGAGGCATAGCCTGCTAGCAGAAAGATCGACATACACGAAAGGGTAATACCCAGCAGATTAGTGAGATAGAGTAGCGTCGCCCCCTGACTGAGCGACCAGTTAGCTTGAGACAAACCCAACCCGATCGCGCACAGGGGTGGCATCAGCGCCACTGCGATCGCAGTTCCCGCCAGACTGCCAGAAATTTTGGGCTGAATTTTGGCATAGCCACTGATGCTACCTGCGGTGATGGCGATGCCTAAATCTAACAACGTCGGTTCCGATCGTCCTAAGATCTCGCTGCCAAAATTAGCAATGCCCACTAACCACCCCAGACAACAGGCGAGCAGCACTGCCAGTAGAGTTCCCACGGCCAGCGCCAGCAAGCCTTGACGAAACAGCAACACGTTACCGGCCAAGGCTCCAAACGCCAGTCCGCGAATTGGTAACATTAGGGGTGCCACGATCATCGCGCCAATAATTACGGCGGTGCTGTTTGCCAATAAACCAAAGGTGGCGATCGCGCAGGAGCTAAGAATTAACGTCAGGTAGGAGAAGTCAAGGGTGGATTCTGATAGCAGTTCTGCTTGCAATTGCTGCACCTGGATCGGATTTTTTCCCCGACTCCTGAACGCTTGAAAACGATCGCGAATATTCTTCAAGACCTATACCTCTCCTCTGGTGATGGCATCGCCTGGGAGCAGTATCTTACTTGCGATTGTAGCCAGCATCTAGAAATAGGCTGAAGATGAGGTAGAAAGTTGAATTTTCTCAGGAGATATCGCGATTGGATGCGACTGCGAGCCAAGTGGCGATCGAAACCAACTTGAAGCAATTTTTGCTGGTGCTATTGGTTTCCTTGAGCGCGGCCACCTTGCCGCGCCTTTTTAGCTGGTTCCGCCAAATTCCTTACACTCTGTTGCTGGTAATTGTGGGACTGGGGCTGGCATTTGCGGACGTGCGATTGGTAGATTTATCTCCCGAAACGATCCTGACGATCTTTTTGCCGCCGCTCCTGTTTGAAGCTGCCTGGAACTTAAAGTGGCAGGAACTAAAGCGGGAACTGCTGCCGATCTGCCTCTATGCGGTGTTGGGCGTGGGCATAGCGATCGCAGGCATTGCCTTGGGGCTGAATCAACTAGCAAGCGTTCCTTTGACGACAGCATTGCTAATCGGAGCCTGTCTTTCTGCCACCGATCCGGTGTCAGTCGTCGCCCTGTTTCGAGAGTTGGGCGTAGGTAGCCGTCTGAGCGTTTTGATGGAAGGAGAAAGCCTGTTTAACGATGGGATGGCAGTGGTGGCTTTCAGCTTTTTGGTGGCACTACCGTTGGGAACGGCAGATTTAACGATGCAATCGGCGCTAATTGAGTTCGTGCGCGTGGTCGGTCTTGGCACGGCAGTCGGCTGTTCGATCGGATTTGGCATTTCTTACCTGACGCAGCGATTTGACTTACCCCTGGTCGAACAGTCGTTTACTTTAGTATCTGCCTATGGCACTTATTTAGCCGCCGAGGATTTGGGCGGTTCTGGGGTGATGGGGGTGGTAACGACGGGATTAGTTTTGGGGAACTTTGGTTCCCGGATTGGCATGAATCCCCGAACGCGGGTTATTGTCAGCGAGTTTTGGGAATTTTTGGCATTTTTCGTCAACTCGATCGTCTTTCTGTTAATTGGCGACCAAATTCGGTTCGACGTTTTAGGGCAAAACTTGCATATTATTGTCACGACGTTGGTTGCCATGCTAATAGCGCGGGCGATCGCCATTTATAGTTTGAGTGCCATCAGCAATCGCCTGACCGAATTCAGCATCCCCCTAAAAGAGCAAACCGTAATCTGGTGGGGCGGGCTGAGAGGATCGGTATCGATCGCCTTAGCCTTGAGCGTCCCGGTAATCTTGCCCGCTCGCGAAGAGATCGTTGCCACGGTGTTTGGGGTCGTGTTGTTCGCGCTGCTGGTGCAAGGACTGACGACTAAGCCCTTGTTGGCATGGCTTAACCTGTTGGGGAGTCAACCCTGCCAGCAACAGTTTTCAGAAGCGATCGCTCGATTGGCCGCGTTAAAACGAGTTTTACAGCACATGGCTGGCGCTAAAGAGCGTCCGGGTGTGGAACCGGAATTTTTCCGCTATCGAGAAACATTGGTTAAAGGCGAAATAGCTCGCTTGGAGGAAGAGATCGAGACGTTACAGGACGAACACCCCGATCTACGAACGTTTGCCGCCGAACAATTCAAATCGGAGTTATTAGCAGTTGAGGCAGATACCTACGCCGAGTTTGTCCGAGCCGGACGACTGAATCGGGAACTAGCTCCCTTCCTCCAACAGGATTTTACAGAAGAGCTATGAGCGCCTGTCACTTTGCGGTCACATTTACCTGTCAGCATTAGAGAGTCGATCGAATCGCGGGTTGTTTAGGACGCTCGCTGACATCGATCGAGGCGCTAGCTTCCGATCGTTGGAGGATTGTATGAACCGTTATTTGATGGCATCGATCGCACTTTTAGGTTTCGCTATGGTTTTAGGGGCTTGCGTGCCAACTACACCCGTATCGCCAACGCCGGATAGTACGGTATCTCCCACGCCAACGACTCCTCCCTAATTTGCAGCTTTATTCCTAACTTCCAAATTAGGTCATCCCATTTACCTGTTTTTAATTTGCTCGGTGCGTCATTTTCATGCTCGATCTCTGGTACAAAAACGCGATTATCTACTGCATCGATGTCAAAACCTTCATGGATGCAAACGGAGATGGTATTGGTGATTTTATCGGGTTAACTGAGAAAGTCGATTATTTATCTGGCTTAGGCGTGACTTGCATCTGGCTGATGCCGTTCTATCCATCTCCGCAAAAAGATAATGGGTATGACGTAATGGATTATTACAACGTCGATCCCCAATTAGGCACGCTGGGAGATTTTGTCGAGTTTACCCGTCGGGCGGAGGAACGGGGAATTCGCATTCTCGTCGATCTGGTGGTCAATCACACCTCAGATCGACATCCCTGGTTTCAAGCTGCCTGTCAGGATAAAAACTCGAAATACAGGGACTACTATCTATGGTCGAAAGAGAAACCGCCAGATTTAACCGAAGGAATTATCTTTGCTGGCATCCAGGAAGCCACCTGGACTTATCACCCCCAAACGGAAGCCTATTACGCTCATCGATTTTACGACCATCAGGCTGACCTAAATATTACCAATCCTGAAGTCCGGGTAGAAATTCAAAAAATCATGGGATTTTGGCTGGCACTGGGGGTGTCTGGTTTTCGGATCGACTCGGCTCCCTATCTCATCGAACTGAGGCAGGCAGACAACCTGTACGAGAGAGTCGATGACCCCTACGTCTATCTCGACGAACTGCGCGATTTTCTCTCCTGGCGGCGCGGAGATGCCATTTTGCTGGCAGAAGCGAACGCACCAGTGACAGTGCTATCTGAATACTTCCAAGGGGGCGATCGCGTACATATGATGTTTGACTTTTGGGGCAATCAGCATCTCTTTCTGGCCCTGGCACAACAAAAGGCGGCTCCATTAGTTGAGGCGTTGAACGAGTTGCCTGCTGTCACCTCAACCGGACAATGGGCCAACTTTATTCGCAATCATGACGAACTATCGCTCGATCGACTTTCTAGCGGGCAACAAGATGATATTGCCACGGCCTTGGCACCCGATCGCGAGCGGATGTGGGTCTACGATCGCGGTATCCGACGGCGGTTTGCCCCAATGGTGCAGGGCGATCCTCGACGGCTGCGGCTAGCCTATAGTTTGCTGCTGAGTCTACCGGGCACGCCAGTAATTAACTACGGCGAAGAATTGGGCATGGGAGACGATCTCTCGTTAGAGGAACGCAGCCCAGCCCGAACCCCGATGCAGTGGTCGAACGCCCCCAATGGTGGGTTTTCTCCAGCACCCGCCGATCGACTGGTGCTACCCGTCATTTCTGAAGGTGAATACAGCTACCAGCACTTGAACGTTAACGTTCAACGTCGAGATCCCGACTCCTTGCTGAATTGGATGGAGCGAGCCATTCGCCTGCGAAAGGAATGTCCTGAATTCGGTTGGGGAACGTGGCAAATCCTAGAAACCGATCGAGCCAGCGTCATCGCCCATCGGTGCCAGTGGAGAGGCGGCGTGGCGATCGCCGTTCACAACTTGGCGGCAGCAGCTTGTAGCGTTACCTTGAGGCTGGAAAAGGATGTTGGCAGATATGCGATCGATCTGTTTGAAGATCGGCCCGATGAAGTAATTGCAGATCCATCTCACACCATCGAGCTTGCAGGTTATGGCTATCGCTGGTTTCGCATAGGCAGCGATCGGGCTGCTCGATCGATACTCGTATGAGGAAGAAGTATTGTGGTTCCCCTTCACGACGACAATCCTACCCGGATTACGCCCTTTGTTACTTATGGATTAATTGGCATTAACATTGTTATTTTTCTGCATCAGTTGAGTTTGTCTGCTCCACAATTGCAGAGCTTCGTTCAAACCTATGCTATCGTCCCCGATCGACTCACTAGCAGTTTGCAAAGCGGTAATTTCGGGCAAATTTGGCCTCAAGCGTTAACGTTGATTACCTCGCAGTTTTTGCATGGAGGCTTTCTTCATTTGGGCGGCAATATGTTGTTCCTGTGGGTGTTTGGCAACAACATCGAAGATCGATTGGGACACCTGAAGTTTATCATCTTTTATCTGGCTTGCGGCGTGCTGGCGGGGCTAGCGCAATGGTCGGTTTCGATGCAATCCGGCGTGCCTTCATTAGGGGCGAGTGGGGCGATCGCGGGTGTCCTCGGAGCCTATATTCTGCGCTTTCCCAAAGCCAGAATTTTGACGCTGGTGCCGATCGGCTTTTTCCTGACTACGTTGAGAATTCCGGCCGTGTTTTTTCTGGGATTCTGGTTTGTGCAACAGGCTTTTTACGGAATTGCCAGCTTACAAGTCCGCAGCAATGTCGGCATGGAAGGCGGTGGAATTGCTTACTGGGCCCATGCTGGAGGATTTGTTTTTGGCGCGATTTTAGGCCCTTTATTGGGATTATTCGCTTCGGAAAATCGCCCTCGATCGAGATTTTAAATGGCACTTTTGAATCACACGCAAGCGTTCTGACCTCAATCTTTGATGCGGTAGCCGATTAGCTTTTTCACCTTGCTGGCAGGAATTTTTAACTCCCGCGCCAGTGCCGCTTCCACTCGATCGGCTCGGACGACTGGAAACTCGTATTGCGTCCTGTTCAAAGTTGGGTCAGCGGTTTTCACCAAAACAGTAGTCACACCTCGGCGGCGATCGATTTCAGCATTAATCGCCAAAATCGCGACCGATAAATTGGCTGCTAGCCGCCGATCTACCGGAAGTGGGCTGGCAGAATCATAGGAGCGGTTTAAGACCAGTGCTGCCGTTCCGTTACCCAAAAACCACAATAAAAGGGCGATCGAGGGTAACGGCAGCCAGAATTCCCCACCAGTGCGATGCAGAAGTTTGGAAAAGTCAGAGAACACGTTTTGATGCTTCAGATTCTCAACTCGCGCGAACCTGCATACTAGCTTAGTTAATCTTGACACCATCAGAATCTCACCTGAGATGGAAGTTTTCCTGTAGGGTGCTTCCATAGACTGCAAATAACATCTCTTCCGGGTTAGCTGTATGCGAATTCTGCTGGTTGAAGACGACCCCCAACAACTAGAACCCCTTCAGGCGGCGCTCTCAGAGGCAGGGCATATTGTAGATGGCGTGGAAGACGGCGCGATCGCCCAGTGGGCCTTGTCGACGCGGGACTACGACCTGCTGATTTTAGATTGGCTATTACCTCAAGTCAGCGGGCTAGATCTTTGTCAGCAATATCGCCGTTTGGGAAAGACGGCTCCAGTATTGATTTTGACGGCAAAAGATGCGATCGCCGACAGGATCGGCGGCTTGGATGCTGGGGCGGACGATTATTTAATCAAGCCTGCCGACGTATTTGAACTGCTGGCACGAGTGCGGGCCTTGGGACGACGATCGCCCTTATGGAAAGGAGATGTCTTGCGGGTGGCAGATTTAACGCTGCATTTAGCCACTCTAACCGTAGAGCGAGGCGATCGAATAGTGCAACTGTCTGCCCGCGAATTTCAACTGCTGGAATATTTGATGCACCACCCGCGACAGGTACTCTCCCGCGATCGAATCGAACAAGTCTTGTGGGAGTGGGGAACCGAACCAGCAAGTAACGCGATTACCGTCCTCGTGCGACGTTTGCGGCAGGGGCTAGAAGCGGTAGGTGTCGATCGGTGGTTGGAAACCGTCTACGGTATGGGGTATCGTTTGAATCCAGATGTTCGCTCGTAGTCGCCGCAATCTGGCCCGCTGGTTTATGCTGTCGATGGGCAGCATTTTGGTGCTGTTTGCCAGTCTGATTTATTACCAAAGAGCCGTCGAACGTTTGAAAGAGAGCGATCGCTTGCTCTATAGCAAAGCCAAAATCATGGTTGCCAATGTCGATTACGAGTGGCAACCGGGCCAAGAGCGGCTCGATCTGAGCAACGTACCGATTTTAGGAAGCTATTCTCCGCCCATAGATAACAATGTAGTCTACGCCCGTTGGTATACCACCACTGGAAGATTGCGCCAGTTTTATGGGACGCAACCGAGCGATCGAATTCAGGCCAGGGCAGCCTTTGAAACCATTCAGTCCGATCCCGAATGGCTGCGGCAACTAACGCTTCCGGTTGACTCTAACGGACGGACGATCGGTTATCTTCAGATCGCCATGCCGCTAACTGGGGCGCGGGATGCCTTGCAAGAGTTACTCGTCGTCATGGTCATCGCAGTACCTCTGACTTTAGGGGCGATCGGTTTAGCGAGTTGGTGTTTGGGCGAGCTAGCCATGCAGCCGATTTGGGAGGCTTACGCCAGCCTGCAACGCTTCACCTCGGATGCTTCCCACGAACTCAGGGCCCCGCTGGCAGCGATTCTCAGCAACGCCCAAGTTGGCTTGCTCAGCCCAGTTGAAGCCGGCCAGCCCAAGCATACTCGTCTAGAAAAAATTGCGGCAGCCGCTAAATCGATGAACCAACTGGTGACAGATTTGTTGTTTTTGGCACGGCAGGCGGGACGGTTGCACCCAGATTCGCTCCAGTTGATAAATTTGAACGATCTATTGAAAGAGACGATCGCGGCTTTGCCCGTTCGGTCTGCGGCCCGGCATTTAACTCTCGATCTAGAACTGCCTGAAGCAATTGTCACGGTTCGAGGCCATCCCGATTTATTGCGGCAAGCGATCGCTAACTTACTTACCAATGCCTGTAGGTATACACCGGACAGAGGCACCGTGCGGTTGCGATCGATCCCGCACCATCGCTGGGTTTTAATTCGAGTAGAAGATACTGGAATTGGGATTCCAGAGGCAGATTTACCCCACATCTTTGAACGATTTTACCGAGTCGATGCGGAACGAGGGCGAGCCACAGGTGGTTCCGGCTTGGGACTGGCGATCGTGGAACAAATTATTGCCGCCCACGGCGGGCGAATTGCCGTCAGCAGCCAGGTTGGACAAGGCTCTGTCTTCCAAATCGAACTGCCGCTGCCATAACCCCTCTCCCGTGTAGCTACCGTGTATACACATCTCTAGTTTTGATGCTGAAATCCTCGCAGATCCCCCCTAGCCCCCCTTCAAAAGCGGATGCAAGCGCGGCGAGGGAACCTCGCCATGCAGCTTGCACCAAGCAGGGTGGAAAGAACTCAAAGTCCCCCTTAAAAAGGGGGATTTAGGGGGATCTACAAGGCCTAACCTCAGACCGATAACTTATGTATACACCGTAGCCTATGTAGAGACGTAGCACTGCTACGTCTCCAGAGGATTTAGGCGATCGCGATCGCTAATTCCCTAGTCTCTACTGAAGATTCAACTTCATCAGACGGTGCCACTAAGAAACCGCGCTGGATCAGGTAAGACAAATAAGTGCGGAGCAATCGGCTATCTACCGTCGGACAGGCAATGTTACTTGCTGCCAAACCAGCCAGGGTATTGTGGTAATCAAACGACTGGGAACCTAAAGAAGCTGTCTCGAAATAGTTTTCCGAATTCCAATCGGTAAACAGAAACAGTAGAGGACTCAAAGCGTTATCTTTTTGGGCGCTAGCCGTCTTCAGCATTTCTTGCCATTGCTGGTAGTTAGTCCACTCTACGGGGTAGCCAAAGGAGCGAATTTCTTGCACGAACCGCCGGAAGGCAACTGCATGAGGATTGACGAGGTGGAAAGCTTTACCCAGAGAGTTAGACTGCCGCGACAGATGGACGATCGCTCGACTGACGTAACCAACAGGAGTCAAACTCATTTTTACATCTAAGGTAGGAGCAGTACCCAGTTGGATCAAGCCTTTGATCAAGCGGCAAACCAAATCATTGGTTTGAGAAGCACCCGTTTGGCTGTGTCCGGTAATCATTCCTGGGCGGTAGATGCTGGTGGGAATGCCGATTTCGCGGGCTGCCATCATCAGTTTTTCTCCTACCCACTTACTTTGAGCGTAGCCTTCGGTGATACCGACACCATCGCCTAAGTCGTCATCTTCGCGAATCGATGCCATTTGGGCATAGTGGGGCGATTGGAAAACATCGAGGGTAGAGATGAAATGCACGGGTTTGACTCGATCGCGGCTGGCTAACTTCAAGATTTCTTGAGTTCCCAACACGTTAGCTGCACGTAAGGCGGCGTAGGGATAGGTTAAATTGACAAATGCGCCATTGTGATAGATGGTGTCGATGTTGGCGGCTAACTCGGTAAACTGCTCTTGAGAAATTCCTAGTAGGGGTTGAGCTAAATCCCCTAGCACTGGGACGACTCGCTGCTCTAGGCGATCGCTTGGCAGTAAGTATTGTTGGAAGTTTAAACGCAACTTTTGGATGGCAGCAGCGGGGGTTTTGGCACGTACCAAGCAATAGATAGTAGCTGTGGTTTGGTTCAGCAATTCGTGCAGTAAGAACGCACCCAGGAAACCAGTACCTCCAGTTAAGAAGATATCTTGAGGTTCGCGATCGCTCTCGACATAAGGCACATCCACAACAATGCTGGGGTCTAGAACCGCGTCGGCTTGGAATTCAGGTGCAGTTGCGATTTCGGCATCAGAATTTTGCACGTTAGTTATAGCTGCTGCCAATCCTGCTACCGTAGGAGCTTGGAACAGAGCAATTAAGGGCAACTCTACCTCGAAGGTATCGCGGATGTGAGATAGCAGTTGAGCCGTTAACAGCGAATGCCCGCCTAGATCGAAGAAGTTGTCATTCACGCCGATTTGCTCGATGCCCAAAACCTGAGTCCAAATTTGGGCTAACTTTTGCTCGATCGAGGTCCGAGGGGCAATAAACTCGCTATCTAGAATCGGTCGGTCTTGGTTAGGGGCTGGCAAGGCGCGGCGATCGACTTTACCATTTGGTGTTAGAGGAAAAGCTGCCATCGTCACGAAGGCGCTGGGAACCATATAGGCAGGCAGTTTTTCTTTTAAGAACGTCCGCAACTGAGAACCCAAGTTGGTGGTAGCTTTGGTGGGCAGAATGCTAGCAGGCTCGATCGTGTTGGCATAGCTGCTCCAAGGCAGGCAACTCCAGACTTTGGTGGGGAAAGAGGGGATGGCTGCATGGCCATCTGCTTCTGGGCGCTGGAGGACGATATCGTAATAACCTTCAGTGGCACCAGCAGCTTCGCTGATGTAGAGGTTATAAGATAACTCTTGACTCAAGCTCCATAAATCTTCTGGATCGATCCCGACAGTGCGGCTGACGATTTCCCGTAACTCTCCGGCTGTTTGCACGGCATCGTTTTGTAATAATTTGACGGCCTTGACATCAACGCAAGTGCGAGCGTTGGGAATGCGGGTAATCCCCAATAATTCCGGCTGGGTAGCTGCTAAGTGTTGGCGCAATATATTTAAGTTCAAACCTAGTTGCTGCCAATTCAACCAAACTGGGGCGTTAGGAGCGTAACCCGTAGTCCCTATTTCTAAAATCGCATCGTAGCGGAACCGATTTAACTCGCTCTCGACGTTACCCCGCTTCAGTAAAGTGTGGACTTGAGAGATCGCTGGTATATCTTCTTGCAGCGCCAAAAAGAATTCTGGGGCAATATACATTTGTTGCTCTCGATCGATCTTCTCTTGGATGCGCTGTTGCAACTCAGATGCAGGTAAAGCATCGGGGGCTTGATGCAGTTGCACTGAGGTGTGGAAGGCTTTCATTAAAGGCAAGCTGCGAACGTCGCCGACAAATATCCGACCGCCTGGTTTGACTACTCGTGCGATTTCAGTTAAAACTTTCACCAAGTAATCCATATCGGGAAAATATTGAATTACCGAATTGATGACTACCGTATCGAAGGCACCAGTTTCAATTCCTGCTAAGTTATCGGCGGCGCAACAATGCAAGCTGACTCGATCGCGATTGCTGTCATCTAAGTTATCTTCGATGTAGCGAATTGCCTCTTCAGCAATATCCGTACCGACATAATGGTCGCAGCAATCGACTAACCGGAATAGCAACAATCCGGTACCGCAACCGATTTCTAAGATTCGTTCCGGTTGGAAAGAGAGGATGCGATCGACCGTACGATCTACCCAATCTGCCATTTCTTCTTCAGAGGTGGGCAACCCAGTATAGCTATTGTTCCAACCGCTGGTATTGAAGGTGCGATCGTCACTGCTGGGAGTGTAGCTGTAAGCTTGATTCCAAATCTGCTGCCATTGTTGAGTTTTTTCGGTTAAGTTATCTTCGGTTTCGGGAATGACGTAAGCGGCTAAACTTTGTTCGCCAGAATTATCTTTATGTCCGACTACTACTGCTTCTCTCACCCCTGGATACTGGCTTAAGGTGGCTTCGATGTCTCCCAGTTCGATCCGGAAGCCGCGAATTTTCACTTGATGGTCGATCCGTCCGACGCATTGAATCGTCCCATCTGGCAGGTAGCGGGCTAAATCTCCCGTGCGATACAACCGCGCCCCTAGTTCGGCACTGAAAGGATCGGGAAGGAACTTTTCTTCGTTCAATTCGGGGCGATTGAGATAACCCCGCGCCAAACCGACTCCGCCAATTAGTAACTCTCCAGCTTCTCCGACGGGCAAGATATTGAGGGGGTCGTCGTGACGTTGCAGTTCTGGATCTACTATATAAACTTGGGTATTAGCGATCGGCCGTCCTACTGAAATCGGTCCCTCTCCAGGCGTTACTTGATGGACGGTAGACCAAATCGTGGTTTCTGTCGGTCCGTACATATTCCAAACGGCGGCGGTTTTGTCGAGTAACTTATCTGCTAAATCGCGAGACATGGCTTCGCCACCACAAAGAATTTTCAGGCTGGAATTACCTTGCCAACCGCCAGCCAGCAACATCCGCCAGGTAGCGGGCGTGGCTTGTAAAACAGTGGCTCCCGACTCTTCTATCGCCTGAGACAACCGCGCTGCATCTGAGGCAACTTCCCGACTGACTAAATGTACCTGCGCCCCTACCGATAGAGGTAAGTAAAGTTCTAAAGCGGCAATATCGAAGGAAATAGTAGTTACGGCTAGCAAGATATCTTCGGCTGTCAATCCGGGGGCTACACTCATAGAAGTTAAGAAATTTACCACCCCGCGATGTAGCACTTGCACGCCTTTGGGTTTGCCAGTCGAACCAGAAGTGTAGATGGTATAAGCTAGGTTGTCTGGAGTAACGTAACTATGAGGATTTGTTTGAGAGTGTTGGGCGATCGCTTCGGCATCGGTATCTAAACAAACGACTTGAGCCCGATGCTCTGGTAAAGCAGCCAGCAGATTTTTTTCTGTAACTAATACTGGCAATTGGGCATCTTCCACCATCAATGCCAAGCGATCTTGAGGGAAAGCTGGATCGAGGGGAACGTAAGCCCCGCCTGCTTTGAGAATGCCCAGTAACCCAACTACCATCCAGAGCGATCGCTCGACGCAAATTCCCACCAACACTTCAGATTCAACTCCTAGCGTTTGTAAGTAATGCGCCAATTGATTGGCTTGATGGTTTAGTTCGCGATAAGTTAGCTGTTGGCCCTCAAAAGTAATAGCAATCTTTTCTGGATTTCGTCTTACCCGATCTTCAAATAACTGATGAATACCCAAAGCTGAAGAATAATCGACTTTAGTGTTATTCCAATGTTGTAATAATTCTGGCAATTCTAGAGCAATTTTCGATGATGCTGTTTCTGTTGGCAAAAGAGGATTTTGGTCGTTGTCATCAGCGAATAAGTTACTCATTTTAGATTCTCCAAAAATTTGACACGTTGAAATTAGGCAGATCGTCGATCGAGCCTGGTGCAATATTTGAACTACTAGATCCTAAAGATTAAAAAGTAAAAAACCGCAGACTTTCAGCAGACTTACGTAAGTATTTTCTTGGAGTCTCAAAACACATTTTAATTAGTGCTTATCCGGTTTTTTACTTAGAGAAGTGAAGCTGTTTTATAGTTTCGGGAAAAAACACTTAAGTATCATCCGTATAAACACGGAAATAACAAATCTCGGTTACGTAAAACTACGTAAGTAATCAACCGGAGTTTGTTGGCTAAATGCTTGACCGTCACTTCTGTAGGCACTCCTGTATTCTGGTAAACGAATCAGTAAAATTATCTACGTAAATATACAGTAACCGCTGATTCTGGGGTTGTCTGTGTGAAAATGCGATCGATCTCGCTAGTTACTAAGTTACTTTGCAGCTACAGATATGACTTTAGAGCAGATAAATGAGACGCGATCGTTATTCCAGCTAAAATAAACTACAAGTCTCTTGGCGAGCGAGCAAATACTGGATTAAGCCTCAAAATAACCGATTATGAGTGTAGAAGAAGCATTGGCTGTGGTAGATACCGTATTTGGTTCCGAACGCTTAAGCCACGTACAAGAACTGGTGTTTCGCCAATGTTGGGAAGCTAAAAGCTACCAGGAAATTGCTGAAACGGCTGGCTACGATCCAGATTACATCCGGGTAGTCGGTTCGCGGCTGTGGCAAACTCTTTCCCAGGCTTTTGGGGAAAAGATCTCAAAAAATAACGTGCAAGCAGTATTGAGGCATCGGGCTAAAGAGCGAGAGCCAGGAAAAGTGCTGCACTATCCCTCTGCGATGGTGGCTGTCGCTTCAGAAAACCAAGAAGTTTTGGGGGGGCAAGTGCCGTTAGATTCTAAGTTTTACGTCGAGCGTCCCCCGGTGGAAGTCGATTCTTATGCCGAAATTCTCAAGCCTGGATCGCTGCTGCGCGTTAAAGCCCCCAGGCAAATGGGCAAAACATCGCTGATGGCAAGGATTATTGCTTATTCTCAAACTAAAGGTTATTGCCCGGTGCGACTGAACCTCCAACAAGCCGATCGAGTAGTATTAGGAAATCTAGATAAATTTTTGCGATGGTTCTGTGCCAACATCACTCGCCAACTCAAATTAGAATCTAAGCTGGACGATTATTGGGATGAAGACTTGGGCAGTAAGGTAAGCTGCACTACTTACTTGCAAGAGCACATCTTGTCACAAATAGAATGTCCCATAGTCCTAGCGCTAGATGAAGTCAACCGGATTTTCGAGCATACCGAAATCGCTCAAGATTTTCTGCCGCTGCTGCGAGTGTGGCACGAGGAAGCCAATAATTTGGCCATTTGGCAAAAACTGCGTTTGGTAGTAGTTCATTCTACAGAAGTGTATATTCCTCTAAATATCAATCAATCGCCGTTTAATATCGGTTTGCCGCTTCAGTTGCGAGAGTTTAGCCTAGAGCAGGTTCGCGATTTGGCTCGCCGTTACGGAATGGATTGGCTGAAAGATGCTCGCGCCGAAAACCCTTTATCGGCGATCGTTTCCCTCATCGGCGGACATCCCTATCTGGTGAGAATTGCCCTCTATCACCTGTTCAAGAAAGAGTTAATTGTCGAGCAACTGTTAGAAGAAGCGCCAACTCCGACTGGTATTTATGGCAATTATCTGCAAGGGCACTTGGCAACTCTGCAAGAGCATCCAGAATTAGCAGCAGCTTTCAAACAAACCGTGACTGCCGATAAGCCCATCAGCATCGATTCGATTTCGGCCTATAAACTGTATAGCCTGGGGTTGGTGAACCTTCACGGGACTGAAGTTACTCCTAGCTGCGATTTGTATCGCTTGTATTTTCGCGATCGGCTCAGTCAATTTTAGAAGGTGGAATCGATCGCTCTTTTCAGGGCTGGTTCGATCGACTTTTGACGGTTGGCGGACGATAGCTTATGGGTTATCGCTGAGGCAGGGCGGGTTCGATTGGGCGTTGATGGTTGGGGAACAACAGGGATGGCAAAACCCGTCTCTACAACAGACGCACCATGGTGCGTCTCTACCTCCTGTATTCATTCATAATTCATCATGCAATCGAACTATGCTATTTTTATGAGTCTGGTCGGATAATAAATGATTTGTTATGCGTTCGCGTAGCGTTCCCGCAGGGAAATCGCCAATCTGGATAAAATTGCGGAACTTGTTGTTTTAGTGGTGAAGATTAATAGAGAGCGACGAAGATTATATAGATAGTAAATTTGGATACCTTGCTGAAAGCGCCAAGAGTTATTAATGTTACTTTAGAGTATTTACGGGGAATTCTGGAGAGAGGATTGACAAAAAATACATGAGTTTACTTTTTTCTTCTAGTTCGATCGATCCCGTCTCAGAGTCCGTCGGCAGCGATATGTTAGCAGACAACACGCATCACGAACGCCCGCCCCTGTCGGCAGCTTTAATGGCTGGTGAGGTTATTCTCGAAACCCGTTCTCATTCAGCCTGGGGTGGTGCGGTCACGGCTAAGATATATTTTCCTCTGAATCGATCGCAGGTTTGGAAACAATTGACTGACTATCCCCGGTGGGTGCATTATTTCCCAGATATCGTTTGCTCTGAGGTTTTGCCGCCAGCAGTTTCTAATACTTTAAAACCTGCCTCTAAACGTCTTTACCAAGTTGCCAAAAAAGCCTTTTTGTTTCTCAGCGTGCAGGTTGAAGTTTACCTAAACGTGTTTGAGAGCGTGCAGCAAGAAATTAAGTTCCGGCTAGAGAGCGGCAGCTTTGTCGATTTTACTGCCGATTTAAAGTTACAAGATGCAGGCACGGGAACTATCCTTACCTACTCAGTGCAAGCCACACCAACGATTCCGGTGCCATCGATTTTGATCGAACAGGCAATGCAATTCGACTTACCAACTAATCTGCGAAAAATGAGACAGATTATTTGTAGCAGCGGCGGTTGTTGAGGAGAGCGAGAAGAGACAAGGAAGACAAAAAAACTCCAGCCGCGCGGCTGGAGTTGACCTAAAGGGAGATAAAAATCTAGATAGCCATGGGTTAAACGCTTAGCTAGAGAGGCTGTTGCTAGCGTAAGCATCCATTGAGTAAGCAGGAATTCGATCGCTGTAGTCTGTTTCTTTCCCAGTCACAGCTTGAGCTACTTTTTCAAATTTATTGGAGTTCCAATTTCTTTCGTGGATTGGTTTGGTTTGTTCGCCGAGGAAGTAGGCTTGGGTACCAATGGCAGCAGCGGCAACCCAACCAATTAAAAATACGGCAATCAGAATTATCATCATGGTCGTTTACTCCTGTGGTAATTAATCTAGTAACGAGTTACAAAAAGCTTAGTTAGCAGCGAAGGAAACTAGCATTAGCAAGGTAACGAATAAAGTAGCGATCGCACCTTGAACTGCATAGCTGCGCTGTTGTTCTGGTGAAGGATATTCGGCGTAGTAAGTGTTGGGTTCGATGGCGTAGTTATTGAGCAATCCGGTTTCGTCGGTGGTATACATGGTGGTTTCTCCTTTGGTTATCGATTGGCGAGCGTAATTAGCGGTAGGTGGCTTAGTTAGCCGCGAAGGAAACTAACATTAGCAAGGTAACGAATAAAGTAGCGATCGCACCTTGAACTGCATAGCTGCGTTGTTGTTCTGGTGAAGGATATTCGGCGTAGTAGGTGTTGGGTTCGATGGCGTAGTTATTGAGCAATCCGGTTTCGTCGGTGGTATACATAGTTGTCTCTCGGTGTTTGTAACGTTATGTAAATATAATGTAACAAATTGTAAAAGAATGTCAAGCGATCGTAGGGTTTGTGCTATATGAGTTATTTGGGGCGGATATAGGCAAAGCTAATAGTAGCTAAAAGTCAAGCTAGCAAAGGATTACAAGTTCCTGTTGCCTCGCAGAATCCCCTTAAATTAGGCTTCGCGATCCCTACAATTGCTTCGCCCCAGAGGGTGGAAAACCGATCCTGATGTTTGTAAACTTGGGTAGAGAACTGGCTGGAAAACTGGCAGCAGCAAAGACAAAGCGCGATCGTGTCTGGTAAATAAACGCGAGTTCGGTAAACCTCAGTTCAGAATAATTTTTTGTACTCTAATTCTGTATTCTGGATTTTGTATAGTAAATTCTCTTCAACTGATGTCTAGTCCAACTATTCGCGTTGTAGCTCGGATCGTCTCTTTTCCTGACAAAGTAGAAGAAGCGAAAGCTCTGTTACTGAGTC
Source organism: Cyanosarcina radialis HA8281-LM2 (assembly GCA_019359615.1). GTDB lineage: Bacteria > Cyanobacteriota > Cyanobacteriia > Cyanobacteriales > CCAP-1448 > Cyanosarcina > Cyanosarcina radialis. The sequence goes on along the minus strand of JAHHHA010000006.1, from coordinate 34,030 downwards.
TGATCGAACCCAGCCGACAGGATAATGGTTGTATCAAATACGAACTGCTGCAAAACCGAGCCGAGCCGACAGTTTTTACTTTTGTGGAAGAGTGGGCTGGCGATGCCGATCTCGACGCACATCTGGCTTCATCTTATGTGGCGGCTGCGATCGCTCGGATTCCAGAACTAATTGCTGAAGGGCCAGACATCCAACGCTATAACCTCTTGGCATAACAGGAGTTGAGTCATAGATCGGGTTTGCTATTGGTAGGGTTCTATCTTGACATCCTCTCCGGCGTGAACGCACGGAGATTCCAAGAATCACTTCTTAGATTTTTCTGCTTCAATGCAACTGCCATCAAGCTTATGCCTTTCCGGTCTTACGCTCGCTCCACAGACTTTCACCGCCAGCCCAGCGGCAAGGATGTTATTGGCAGCGTTGAGGTCGCGGTCATGGGTTGTCCCACAATTAGGACAATTCCACTCCCTAATCTTCAACGGCATTTCTTTAACGACGTGACCACATCCTCCACATCGCTTAGAACTCGGAAACCATCGGTCAATCTTAATCAAAGTCCGACCATACCAATCGCACTTGTATTCAAGCTGTCTGACCAGTTCGCCCCAACTAGCATCGCTAATCGAGAGCGCGAGTTTCCGGTTTTTCACCATATTCTTCACAGCCAAATCTTCGACGGCAATGGTTTGGTTTTCACACACCAATCGAGTTGTCAGCTTGTGAAGAAAGTCATTCCTGGCATCAGTTATCTGCTGATGCACTCTAGCTACTTTTGCCTTAGCTTTGTGTCGATTATTAGAGCCTTTTTGCTTTCGACTCAAAGCTTTCTGTTGTCTTCTGAGTCGAGAATATTTAGCTCTAAACCCTTTGGGGTTAGCGATTTTTTCCCCACTACTCAAAGCGACCAAAGTAGTTACGCCCAGATCGACACCAACTTGTTGAGAAGATGGCGGCAATGCTTCGACACGGGTATCTACCAACAAAGAAATCGTCCATCTGCCAGATGGAGCAAGTTTCACCGTTATAGTGGATGGTTCGACTCCGAAGGGCAGTTGTCGGCTCCATCGAATCGGCAGCGGTTCGACACATTTAGCCAGGGAGATTTGGCCGTTTCTGAATTTAAACGCCGACTTGGTGAATTCCGCACTGCCGCCGTTGCGTTTTTTCTTAAAAGTTGGGTATTTTGCTCGTCCTTCAAAGAAATTCGAGAACGCCTTTTGCAGGTGTCTCAATCCTTGTTGCAATGGTACGCAACTAACTTCATTCAAAAACTGGAGGTTATCTTGCTTCTTCCACTCCGTCAGCATCGACGAAGTATCGCTGTAGCCAACTCGTTTTTGTTCTTCATACCAGGCTTGGGTTCTTACTGCCAAAGCTTTGTTGTAGACCAAACGAGTGCAGCCTATCGTTCGCCTCAACAGGTTTTCCTGTTCGGGCGTGGGATAAAAACGATACTTGAAAGCTTTTTGAGCCATTCTTACATTATACAATATTATAATGTGAGAGACAAAGATCTATTGGCTCTCCTACGTCCCTACGTTTGCCGCTCCTATCCCTAAGAAGCCATGAAACGGCGGGGTTTCTCGGAGGTTTTCGATGAAGAAAGCCGTACAATTTATCTTTTTCTTTCTCAGCAAAAGCGATCGCCATGCCTACCTACACTGGAATATCTAGCGAAGCCTTCCGCCATCCCCTCGATCGCGAAGCCGAACTTGCCCTTCGCAACATCCCTGGCTTCGATTTGGTGGCTCGCAAATTTGTCGAATTCCTTTCGGAACGCCCTCAGTTTGTCTATCACATGGGTAACAGCCTGCAAGTCGGACCGCGTCAATATTCCACTCTCTACCATATGTTTCGAGAATGCGTCCGGGACTTAGACGTTTACCCAGAACCAGCTTTATTCGTTTCTCAAAATCCCATATCTAACGCCTACGCTTTAGGACAGGAACGCCCTTCAATTATTCTCAGTTCGGGGATATTAGATTTAATGAGCGAAATCGAAATTCGATCGATCCTCGCTCACGAATTAGGACATATTAAATGCGGTCATACCACTTTAAATGCTATGGCTCTTTGGGCGATTAGCGCCGCTTCATTTATCGGTCAATTAACCCTCGGCTTGAGTAACATCTTGATTACCAGCGGCTTGCTGATGGCATTTTACGAATGGAAGCGGAAATCAGAACTATCAGCCGATCGCGCCGCCTTATTGCTCATCGACGAGCTTACGCCCGTGACGAGCGCCATGATGAAATTAGCTGGAGGAAGCCTTAATTACAGCAACGAATGCAGTTTAGAGGAATTTACCCGGCAATCAGAACGATATGAAGAACTCGATCGAGACGGACTCAATCAAGTCTATAAATTCTTGCTTTATAACAACCTGGCCCAAGGAGTATTCTTGAGCCATCCCTTTTTAGTCGAACGGGTGCGCTATCTGCAAGAATGGGCTAACTCAGCAGAATACCGTCAAATTCGCCAAGGAAATTACCAGCAAAGCACCTCTGCCGCCGTTGATATCCCTTCCGGCTCGACCGCCAGCCAGCAAGAATTAGACGTGCTGCGGCAGCAAATTGAAGAACTACAACGGGAAATCGATCGACTTCGATCGCAGCCACCAGATTGAGGCGAGCGATCTGGCGATCGTAAGTCCTATAGCGTTTCTCTCATGACTTGTGGGATAGCCGTCCCGGCTGTCCCAGTGGGCAGGCTGGAAGCCTACCCCACAAGATTGTTCACCAATGATTTAGACTCGCTATATGTAAACTAAAGTCATAGCAGCTTATTAGACTTTTATTTAAAAGCTGTATCGCTTTTGTTGAGGTCAAATCAAGACGTTTAGTAGATGTTTAACTCCAGGAGAAATTTCTAAGATGAGGTCATCTTACTTAGTTAATTCACTAGGAGAAAACCATGAACGCTACTGGAACAATTACTGGATTACAAGTAGTTACCAACTTGTATCGATCGACCGTAAACTTTACCAATACCGAGTATTCAGGGAACGATCGGACTATCCCCAGTCAAAACTCTGAGGCTGTAGGTAATGCTTGGATACCATGGTGCGATCGCGCTGACGATTTTGCTGGGCATCATATGGAAATTCAGTCAGAAGATAAGTCCTTAACTTACTATATCTGGCAACATCTCGATACCGATGGCGATTTCGTTCGGTATTCAACCGACGGATTTGAAACTCCAGGTAAGCCTATCCCTGGAAACGCAGGTACCGGACAAAGCGTGCTGCTGACGATTTTAGCTAATGGTAGTTTGCTGATGACCCACTATGACGGGCCGCCTACTGGTGCAGATAGAGAGCCAGAATTGACATCTGCTGCTGCGTAAAAGCACGCTCGATCGTACTCTTAGCCGCTCTTTTTACCACTGGAAAAAATTATCTACCTGTCGGTAAGAGCATCGGGCGAGGGAAAGAAGTATCGATTACCGATTATTTCTTTCCCACTGCTTGACAAATACCTGCAAGATCGGAAATAATGAGGATCGGCGCAAAAATGGGTCTGTAGTTCAATTGGTTAGAGCACCGCCCTGTCACGGCGGAAGTTGCGGGTTCGAGCCCCGTCAGACCCGCTCATTTTTATAGTCTAACCTAGATACAGCAAGGGTTTTAGAGTTTCGGTAATTAAGCAGTCTATTAGATTTCTAGTAAAAATCCTGGAAAGAGTAGATTCTAGCCTAAACCCCCTCTCTATTAAATCTCTAGTAGAAACCAACAAAAAGCACCCCCTAGCTAGTAGGGGGTGCTGAGAGACGGGCTAGGCTACTTGACCCGTTGGAGAGCAGCGGCGTGTTTCTGCCAAGCTGTGGGGATAGGTCGATCGCCCTCTAACTGACACAGCAGGGTCAGGGCATTGGCGAGGTCAGATGGTGCGATCGCACCGCTGGCGGCCTGTTGGCACAACCAGACTTTGAGATCGGCAACCGTCTCTAGCTTGGCCGGTACAGTTGGCCCGCTGGCAAACAACTCGGCCCAGTTGACCGACTGCATCAGTTGTACCCCTAGCTGTAGCAGTAAAGAGGCGATCGCTTGTTCCATAGGGTCAGGTCCGATTTTACGTTCAAAGTTACACATGGTATGTTCGAGGTATTGGTTATTAGGGGGATGGAGTACACCCTATCCCCTGGTTTCTAAGCTATGACTGGGGTATCGTAGCGTAGGTCTTGCATCTTGCCAGTCCTGATGTTCCGACAGGGGATGTAGCCAGTCAGGTCAACTGACCGGAGTTTCTGCCAAGCATCACCCTGATACATGAAGTAGTTCAGGGGTACTACGTGATCGACAATCTTGCTCATAGTTTGCCTCATGGTTAATGGTGGGTGAGCAGCACAAGCATCACTATGCGCCTACTTTGGGGCTGACCGTTGCCCCTAGCGGAATCTAGCTCTCGCGTCTGATAAGTGTGGTTAAAGCTTGTACGATCGTGCGCGATCGGTGCTGAATGTCACCTGTCCTTACTATAGCTGACCAACTAGCTATAGTCAAGCAATTAAACATACTATTTACTTAGCTAGGCTTAGTCAATCAGCTATACTTACTAGGTAGATAGTATGAGTAAGTAGCTAGCCATGGCTGTGAGAAATAAGATTAAGGATTTTATTGAATTTCAGGGCATTAGTGTATATCAATTTCGTAAGCTTACTGGCATCTCAAACGCGACAGCCTACGCTCTAACAAACAAACCGGATCAGTACCCGTCTAAGGATGTGATGGATAAGATTTGTTCTGCTTTTAAAGTTCAACCAAGCGATCTACTGGAATGGTTAGAAGACAATGAAACTGAGTAAAGCCTTACATCTGTAAACATAACTAATTCATAACCTAGCTGAAGGAAACCGATGAAGATGTAGAGCGGCCAGCATAGGAGCTAAGACGATCGCATTGTAAAAAAGATGAAGTTCGATCCGAGGAAGATAAGGCTGACCAGCGAACGGCTGACCGCTAAAATATTGAGCTACAACCTGAGCGATACTAACGGGCGCGGCAAAGTCATAAAGATTGTCGCGAATTAACGCCTGACCTAAGAGCAAAGCGTGTTCGAGATGATGCCAGAACCCAATTGTAAAAGCTACATCCCACCAAAATAGAGCAATACTGGCAACACCAGGGCGTAAAACAGCCAGACCGAGAAGCATAAACAGGGCATGACCGTAATGCAACGATTCCGAGCGCATTAACCACGGGTAGACTAAGCCCAACAAGCCCATACATTGAGGCCGCGGCCAGTGCAATACCCAAAGTTGAAAAACCTGAAATAGATGCTCGGCAAAATGCAACCAGACAACCAGTAGGAAAAATTGCAATGCTGGTTTATGCCAGCGTCCGTTAAGGTGATAGATAACTTGGCTCATACAGGAGGAAGAGTAGGGGGAGAAGATAAGGACTGCTCTAGATCGCGTTTATTCGGGCCAGGTACTCCATCAGGAGTGTAAATCCTAGCAGTAGCATCCACTCTACCCACAACTGCCCCTAAAGTCCCAGTCACCACCAACACCATCGCCGCCACATCCATAGCTGATAGTTTACGGCTGTCTATAGCCTCAGCGATCGGTTTAGCTAAACCAGCAACACAAGCAACAACTACACTCCAAAAAGTCTTGCTTTGAAAAAGGCTTTTGATCTTTGGTTTCATGGCGGCAACCGTCGCTTATGGTATTCAACATTAGGAGATTTGGCTAAAACATCCTCAATTTGAGTCACTCTGTACTCTAGCCGAGCATCTTGATGGATTAAATTCGATTTGATTAATTCGACATCTTTTTTAAAAAGCTCTAGCTCTTTCTTGTTCTGCTCGTTCGCCCGCACCACCTCAATTACGCGCTGAATAGTCCACCAACAAAATGCACCGATGACGCTGGCAATACCTAATTGAGTGGCTATCTCTCCGGCATTCATAATCAAGCGGCTACAGTCGATCGCTGATGCACGAAAGACCAGAGTTTATCACCTGGTAAAAAGGTACTAAAGAAAACATAGTCTTCTTTACCAAGTAAGTAACGAACGTCCTGTTCGATGATGTCCATAAACCTAAAATGTTTCTTACGGGACTGTCTAGCAGCACAACCGTAAGAATATTCCCCGATCCGCCAAGAATCGCCCGCGTGATGCTGGTTGATGCCAAAGTTGCCGCGATATCTGCGATCGCCCGCGCGACTGTAATCCTTATTTAAGTCCCGACAAACGACGATCGGCTTGACTTGCCGTAGGGCGCGGTATTTACCTCGGTGATATCCCCAGCCCCAACCTTTATATTGACCGAATTCAATTCTAGCCGCTCCTTGGGGGTGTCGTTTGGGCCCGATCGTTCCTGGTATCCCTGGTTCGGTAGTACACAAGTCGTTGCACAAGAATCTCGGTACGCCATCCTCACCGATTTCAATAACTACACCCCGATCGTTAAATATGTTCGGGTTTTCTCTGGGGATTGGTTCCCAATCATCCTCTACATCTTCAATGTAAACGATGTTGTAAAGTCCCTTTCCTCGACTGACAAAATAGCCTAAGTCGAGCATATATCTGATAATGTGACTGGCAAAATCATTGCCGAACTTGATGGGGATTAACTCAGTTGTAGTTGAGAGAGCTTGCAGAGTGCGATCGTCAATTTCTCCATTAGCTGTTAATCCTTTAAGCTTTTGAAAGTAAGCTAGCGCCCGTTTGGATTGTACGCCCCACGCCCCATCTGCTGGGGGATCTAAAATCCCGAATTTAATCAACAGTTCTTGTATTTCTCTATTTTTCATCAGCTACTTCCTTAATTTTTTTCAGTTCAATTTTAACTTCACTATCATCGACTTCTTCGATTTGGTATAGCGAATCATCCTCGATTCGGTCTAAAACTTCTGTTATCGCTTCTGATTCCGAACTAGCACCAACAATGAAAGGCTCAGAAGTTAATGTAACTTGGTAAAATGGCATAATAGCTCCTCAAAACTGATTCAATTATAGCACTAGCGCAACTTGAATTTACGACAAATTACTTTACCTCCATTATTATTAAACTCGATAATATAAGCCCTATAGGCTTGATACCATCCAGCTTTAAGTTCTCTAAATCTATCGCTAGCTCTCAGGCTATGTTCGACAACATTTCCATTAGATAGTCGAGCTAGAGATGTTAATAACTTATCTCCTTCTTCTTTAGTTCCAGTATAATGACGGATATAGCCATATGTAGTAATATTGCATTCAACTTTGAGCAAGCCGAAATAGACTTGTGTATCCTTGCCAGTTCCTTCAACTAACGCATTAATAATGTCTTCTTTGACTAAATTGGTTTTTGGATCTGGTACGGATATCCGTTTGGCTGTCTCGCCTCTATAATTAGCAAAGATAATTTGTAATTCGGTTTTATATCCAATCCCATCCGGTTCGTTACTCTTGAAGTTTCTAATCGGCACAAAGCATTCATCAATAACTTCTGGCTTAGGAGCAAAAATTTCAGTTGCTTTTGCTGATACCGGAGCAGGAGTTTTACATTCATTATATTTAATACATTTAGGCACGGTAGAGATCGCCGATAACCCACTAACATTTTGTGATTGACTGCTCGCTCCGGTGAAGAAATCGATGACATTTCCTAAACCAAAAACTGTATTAATTTTGCCAGCTACTTCGCTCGCTACCTTAGCTACAACTTTGTAAGGAGGTGGGAGAAAAATTACTGCCACATCAGCAATTTTCTCAGTCAGATCGGCGATCGTTTCGATCGTATCGACTACCCCAGAATCAATCCCGACAGAACTAGTCAGCCACCTAATAAAACCTTCATCTTGCTTTTTCTGTAACTCTTCAGCACTAAAATCGCCCGTACAAAGATCGATGACGATACAAGCATCAGAAATCGGGACGTGTAGCAAGCATCCAAATTGACGATCGCTTAACGACTGTTGGATCGTCACTCCAGGGCGATCGGTCGTGCGAGTCACCGGATCGGCCTTAATCCGTCGGGGTGGAAGCTTAGGCGCTGCAATCGGTTCGCGGACGACGGGCGATGGCGGCGGTTCCCATTTGGGGGGGAGGGGGAGAGGGGTACGCGGCGGGTCCGGTAGGAATCGCGGCAGAGTATAGACCGGAGGAATCGGCACGCCGTAAGGTCCGTCTGGTAGCCCTGGCCGTGCTTCAGGAGCATAAGCAGGCGGCATGAACCAATCTATGACTTCTTGCCCAAGATCGCGATAAAACTGAATGACATCGGAGGGATCGGTGATTCCTTCTCCCCCAAAATCGGAAAGGTTCATGGTTCGACAGCAGAGGGTAACGACTCGACAAGTTTGATTTTTTGCCCGACTAAAATCGACAAGTTAGCCAGCACCCAGCCGATTTGCTCGGCAATGGTAGAAGAATTATCTTTCAACTTGGGATAAGGCACTTCACCAGGGTAGTCAAAACCGATATCGACCTCGATTTTGCCGACATCGATCGGCAATCCTAACCCCTGTAAAATCTCTTTAGCGATCTGCTGCGTCACCAATCCGGCGATATAGCCTTCACTGGTATGGGCTGACATGGCAGAGAGCATATAAGCAATCTCGGCGATCAAGCTGTGCATCCCTTCATAAAGGCAAATTGGCTTACCTTCAGGTGTCGGAACGTAACCGGCCGCCGCTTCTTGCCAGTTCAGCGCCGCGTCTAGATCGTCGAGGACAGCATCGAGGAGTTGGGGAATGTTCTCGCAGAGGACGTACTGACCAGGTTTGATTACAGCGTTTTTTACATCCCCTAAAGGTTGGTCTAAAGTCCCACCTTCAAGAATCAAGCGATTGCTGCGGTTCTCGTAAACGATGCCGTCGCGCTTGCCCTCAGCTACTCCCTCAGATGCCCCTGGTTGATGGGTCGATCCTTCATTCTCTCCCCACTGTCCGAAGTACCAACCAGCAGGAATGACCTCACCTGGTTCGACAAAACCTTTCTGACGAATGCTTTTGATACTGCCGTCAGGGTTGACCGATATTCCCAGAACCCTCGCCACTCGTTCGATGTAGTAGCCTAGATTAGCAATTCTGGGTAGCGAACTCGTTTCGTCAGTAGCGAATTTTTCTGCTTGTAAAGCTGCATGAATTTCTTTAATCCTAATAGAATCTGGCATAAATTCGGCTAGCTCTCCCCGATCTAATTCATATTTCCGATTGTCGATTAATTGTAAATATTGCTCGTCAGTAATTTGTGGCGCTGCTCCAGCCCACGGAGTTGTTAAATCGGCATCGTTCAAGTAGTAATAGTAAGTTTCCGTTCCCGTTACTGTAATTGTTTCAGTATGAAGATACATATTGCTAGGATTTTGAATGCCACTATAAACGCTAGTAACTTCGTCAGCAATAAAGTTGAAAACGTTTTCCGTACTGTTAGGAACATAGGCTGACTCCGTTGGCTCTACTACAATCTTCCAAGTAAAAACGTCAGCATCTCTTCCTCCTTCGTAAAACAATCCGCTGTCCTGAGAAACACTAATAATAAAGTTATCGACGTATTTTAAGCCTAATGTTTTCTTTAATAACGAATTGTATTGTTTGATTAATAAGTCTGCTAAACTCCTATGACTAATCAGGTTCAAACCGTAAGTATAATTAAAATTAGGTCTAGAGGGATGGTTTAAGTAATATTGACCGTTAATTGGAATTTGTACTGCTAATTCACTGAAATAAAACCTCCAATTAGCATTATCAGTTCCAGTAAAATCTAGAACTGAATGATTTACACCATCGTTGAATCGGTCGGTATCGGGCAAATAACCACAAGGTTTAATTAGATAAACACCACCGCCACTATCGAATAAAGGCTTTTTGCCTAAATCTGGTAACATCGCGCCATTTTGCCAATAATTATTGTTAGCTCTGAGTAAACAAGCTGGTCGATAATTATCAGGGCGATCTCTAAAGGTAATATTATTAATGGTAAAGATGTTGCCGTACTGAATAAATAAAGGATCTAAAGTATTATCCATCCGCACGGTCGGAATCGCGTTAGCAGGCGAAGTAATAGTGTAGTCGATCGCAGCTACTAACTTAAACAATCGGGGAAAATTCCTAACAATATGCTCGTGAATTTTATCAATTAGTCCGTCTAAATCGATATACAAAATTCCTTTAGTTTTGAGGGTTTTAATCTGAGAAATTAACTGACCGTAAGCTCTACCCGATCCAGAAATTTCTAAAGAACACATAAGAAACTTCTGAATATCGATATTAAACCGATATTTGAACGAGGTAGATTTAGTTTGAATGATTTGATATTGTTTAGTATATTCTAAGTAGTTGGTTCGCGGATAAAAGAAACTATCGTCTCGTTCCATCCAAGTTAAATAGATATTTTCTGGCTCAGGAGTAGCAGGAATAGTTAATTCCAGCAAAACAGGAATTAAATAGTCATTGAAATTAATAGTTGATAAAGGCGATTCATTTCCCCACTCTAAAGGATATTGAATTGAAACCTCTATTCCCCGAACGTAATCGATGTTTATATGACTGACATTGTTAATATAATTCGTTCTGTAGTAATCAGTACCGCTATAAGTTTGAACTAATCTAAACAATTTATCGGCATAATTAATACACCAAGGAAATTCCCACGGAGTAAACCGCTCCATTAATACTATGGTTCGGTCAATACCTGATAAATCAATATCGCACAAAGAAGGGATAGGAAAACATACAGGAAAAGCATTAGCTAAATAAGTCGTAGTTTTCTGCCAAGTAATTAAGTCATAAGTTTGATACTCATCAAAATTGTAAAGAAGTGGTTTAACTTCTCTTGGTAATAAAGGATCGATCGAATTGTTAAACCACGATAACGCTCTCGGCATAATTAAGTTATCCTGGGGCTTCATCCCATAGTCCAAAACTAACACTACCTGCAACCATCGATACTACTAAAGGCACGCTGTCAGAAACTCGATGAGAAAGAAGCTCAGACACATAAGCATCAACGGCTTTATGAGCATCAAAAGCCCTACCGGACCCTGGAGGAACTGAATTTAAGTTGCCAGTAACATAAGTTGTTCCTTTTACTGTTCCGTCTGCTTTCTCAAACACGAAAAAGTAATATCCTACTCCCCCTTGTCTGATGACTGAAGAAATATTTAATTGACTGCCAGGAGTAAAATCTACACCTGCTTGATAAGTGCGAATTAAATTAGGTAAATACAGTGACAAAACATTATAGGTAACAATTGTTTGCTCCTCAACATTGAGGTGATACACCCGCAATTTATTGTTATCCGTGCTAGGAGGTAGCGTTACTATCCATTGGGATTGGACCGTTGGTTGCAGTGCGTCGATTAAACCATTGAATCGTGCAATTAAATCGCTACCGTTACCCGCTTGTTGAGCAGTCGGCGGTTGTGCTGCGTTATTGATGTTGGGAAAAACTGGTACTTTGAAAGGTTGCAAATCCATATCAATTACCTAAAAATGTGTTGTTGCCAATTAAAAAGCCATTACCCACCAGGGGCGCGGTTTGGGGATTGCCACCGCCACTAGGTAAATTAGGGGGAAGAGACGGAACGACCTGACGCACCGCCTCAATTAAATTGCCACTGCGAGCGTAGACCAGCGGATCGTAAGGCAGTAACAGCCTGATGTTCAGGACTGGTTGCACCCCATCGATCGCATACATTTCGATTAAGTTGTAATCTGGTGTTTCCATCAATGGGATTGCCGCTCGCAAGTGATTGGCCAACCAAGCAAAATACGTCTCGATCGTCGTTACCCAACTAGGCTCGACTGGAATCGGCAAAGGGTTGTTAGGCGTGGGTAAAGCAATTTGAGAAAACTGGAACGGAGTAGATCTAACCGTCTGTGCTATATGACGAATAAAATTACCCCCGGCTTTGATGGCGTTGCTAGCGTTGTAGGGCAATTTAGCATCGACTTGAATTAGATGCTTGGGCGCTGGTGGTTCTCCAAAGAAGTTTTGCAGAAATCGAATTTGGCAATTAGCGATCGCAGTTCCACTCAAACCGAATCGATAAGCCAGTGCAGCGGCAACTAAACCGCGCTCGATCGTGTCGATCCCAGCAGCATCTCTCACTGTCTTAGCTGGCAATGTTGCCGTCGTGGTCGTGGTCGTACCGCCAGTCGTGCCGCCAGTAGTACCACCAGTTGAGGGAATGGGCATAAATCCTCCTAATCAGCTTTAATCGGACAACCGCCTTCACCGTAGGCATACATCACGCGATCGTCATCGTTGACTAACTCGACCCATCGTTGGTGGGTACGACAAACCACCTTTAACAGGCAATTGTTAGCAAAACTTAACAATACGTGACGCGGCTTAAATCGGCGGCGGGGTATATACACTCGATCGCATCCTAGTATTTCTGTACCACTTATTTCATCTCGACTAAACCCTCCTAAGCGCAACCTCTCATCTACTGGGGCATCGGGCAGTTCAAAGGCATAAAAGATCTCGATCGCAATTTCGCGCTCGGTGTCTGAGATGTAGGTGTGTCTCTCTCGGTATGCCTTGGGCATCTGTACCTAAATGCACCGGATGATTCTCATTATCATTATCACTATACCAACATATTTTTGTTAGGAACTGCTTAAGCGTTCCTATAGGACAGAGACATGATTCCCGCACGAAGCCAAACTGAGGACTACTTATCCCTCAACCAGATCGCTACTCATACAAGCATTCACAGCTATCGACTGCAATATCACGCCCAAAAGCAGCAACTACGATACATGAAATACCAAGGTATGCGTTGGATAGAAATCAATTGTGCTATTGCTTTATTAGAGTGGTTTAGAGAATTTAAAAACATCGATACTTCTAGCGAGATAGAAAGACTTAAAAACTTGAGATCGGCTCGTCAAAACTAACAAAAAATAACTCCAAAAACTGCTTGACAAACTAATTTTTAACCGTTTATAGATGGAAGTTAATTACTAGCCAGTGCGCGATCAACCGCTGGCGAACTATCTATAATTGGGACGATAAAATATGGCAAACGTCACACCTGTCCAGGTCTTTCCTGGATACCAAACTATTGCTTCTGGTGCGCCTGCACCTGCTGATGGACTTTTCTTTTCTTTAGCCGATTTGCCCGATCTAAGTCCAGCAGAAGCCGATGAATCTAGTGGTTCTTTTGGCAAATTGATTTATGCCATTTTGACTAAATCGACATCCGCTTACAACGCTTTAGCTTCAACCGCTCGTTCTTCGCGTCTAACTATGGCCAGAGGTACGCCATCAGGAGCGGGAAACAATTTAGTCAATGTGGTTCATACTGTCACCGCCGTACTCGACATTAGCAGTGCTGATGTGGCGGCAGAACCTACTACAAACTAATAATTCATTCTTTGGCGGTGGTAAGAACAAACCGCCAGTCAACTTTTACGATCTGAGGAGATAGCTTTATGGCTAAAATGTTAGTCCAACAACTTACTGAATATTTTGACGATTTGGGCAATAAGCACAAAAATGTCAGATTTAAAATGAGGGATGGTTTTGAAACTTTCGCTGGTGCGCTTTACAGCCTACCTGTAAACAAAAAATGTAGCGTTAGTAAAATTTACGAGATGCGTTATTTACACGCTACATTTGAGGCTGAGAATACCGATGGAGGTGGAGTGGGTATAGATGGGGCTAGAATTAAATTTCCCGTCCCTAGTCCAGATGCAGATGTCATCAAGGAGATGGTATTACAGTTAAGAACTAAAGGGGCAGTTTGTATCGATTATGTGGGGGAAAGATGGTCAAAGATCCCTTATGTTTTATTTAATGGGACTGCTCCGGATCGAACCAGCCATCTTTTAATTAACAAAGGGGTTTTTGCCGATAAAAAAGCTGGTCGGGCGACGATTATCTCTGACGTTTTGGGCAGAAATCAGTTAGTCAATGTGGCTTATGAAATCAATCCGGCCGAATTGTCGGATAAGTTCGTTGGTTGTATCGGCGATCTAGAAGAGGATAGAGCTTGTATTACGAGTACGATTAAATGTCGATACGCCACCGTTCGCGGTCGAGCTAAAGCGAGCGAGAGCGAGGGAACCCCAGTAGTTCCGCTTATCAGGAAAGTCCCCATCAAAACTAGAGATGATATTGGCAGTTGTTTGCAAACATTATCCGGCGTTAAAGGGGTAGAGTGTCTCGACTACCACGGCGAAAGCGTTCCTAGAGTCGATCAGATCTTCTTTGGCGTTACCGATATCGATCAACCCGCACTACCTCCAGTAGGAGGAGCAGCAGGAGGAGCAGGAGCGGGTGGCTAATTACCAGGGTAATTACACTAACGATTTGGGGATAATTACCCGTTCGGCACTTCTGCCAGTGTACTTACAGCCTGTAGATGGTGGGGCGAGCGATCGCATCCCGACTAACCGCGATTTCGACTTGCAGTATTTACCTGTTGTGTTTTTAAACTCAACTAGGAAACCTGGTAAGCATAGTTGCGAAATTGCTAATGGAGCCAGAACGATCCGCCACGTTGACATTTACATTAACGATCGACAATACCTTTACGTGCCGATTCCATGGCGCGGGGGGACTGAGGAGTTTAAATTGTTCTTCAACCATTTGGCTGAAAATCCCAAAATTGTCTTAGCAACTGCGATCGGGGAAATTATTAGCGGGTTTTACACTGCTCTTTATGCCACGGGTAAGCCACCAACGGCAGCCGAACCAGGGTTTTAATGACGAAGTTCAAGCCTTACTCGGAAAAATACAGAGATTGGATTCTGCGGTACGACTTGGACTATCCAGGGCGACAGATATTTATCCGACAGCGTACATATATCGGCGATTCTCAGTTTTACACTCCTGTCACTAATACTCTGCTGAGGCGCTTGGTGTCGATCGATGAGTACAGGCCGCCTAAAGCTAAGTTGATTAATGCCAGATATGTCAATGCTTGCTATGAGAATCCCAACAATAAAGGCAATACGACGATCAGACAGGTGATAATCCCCTTTCGTCCTACCGATCCCAATCACAGGTTACAAATTCAGGAGGTGTTGGAATACTTTGGAGTGTACGCGGCAACATATGCTGGAGAATCTTTTAAAGACAATACTTTGAGGTTCTTAGGCAATGAGCAACGCGAGAGTAACTGAGATTTTTAACGGTTTCACCTCGGCTGACGGACTGACTCAAACTAAAGAGTTTGCTGGTGCTGACTTTTTGGTGTTCTCAGTTCCTAACTTACAGCCGGATGAAGGCTATGAGTTGGCGGCGCAGTTGACGGTAAAGGTAGAAGATACGACTAAATTAGGTGGTTTGTTTCCCGTCGTCACCGACTACGGGATTAGAGAGATTAACCTCGATCGCGAGTTTGTCGATACCCAAGAGGTGATAATCATTCCCACCGAGTTCAGGCAGAAAGAGCTACCGATGTGGTTGACATTGGCAACGGTGCAACAGATCGAGATGCAAATTTACGCAGTAGCGATCGCTAAGTCTTGTTGCCAGCGGGTAGAAGATCGGGTGAATCAGATCAAAGGCGATCTCGACTTTCTCAAAATTGTTAATACGGGAATTATTGCTAACCAGTTAGTACAAGATGTGGCGTTACAAACTTTATCAACCGGGATCGGAGCGGCGCTGGCTCCCTATACGGCTGGCGCTTCGCTGGCGCTGCCTGCGGCAACTGGCGCGGAGTTAGTTCCTGCGATCGGGGCGCTAACAACGCTTACTAGTACGTTATTACTACCAGGGTTGTAACTATGAATGAGTTAAGTAAGTCAAGTCTGGTAGGTGGTAACAAGCCCGTAGCTACCTATACTCGCGACGGGCTGGAGGTGGGAACGGCCCCCATTGAGGAGTATGTGGTGTTTCGCAAGCTCAATATATCTGACACGACTCCTTTCAGCTTCATCTACTCGCCGTCAGATCTAAGGATCGTCAGCATTCAAGCGGACCAGGATACCAGTAACTACAAAATTGAGCTTTTTAATCCCAACGGTACGCGGGTATTTGTCAACCAGTACCAGTTGTTAGTCTTTGACCCTGCCTATCTGATCGTTCCCAAGGGTTACAAATGTCAGATTACACCGATCGCTAATTTGACAAATTTGTCGTTGATTGCGACTCAATGTTCCATTTTGTCCACTACTTTAATCGAGTGAACCTATGGCTCTTTATCCTCAAACCATCCCCAGCGGCTACGATGCTGATGCGGTGACGACTTCTACCAAAACTACTGCTGCTGTCGGCACGGCGGCACTGAAGATTCTCTCGGCTAACCCCAATCGCAAGGGATTCACGATTTTCAATAATTCTGGCAGAACTGTTTTTTTCGACTATGACAATACTGTCACTAACACTGATTTTGCTTTTTCGATGACTAACAACTCTCTTTATGTTGACGACTTGAAGTGGCGAGGGGATGTGTGGGCGATCGCTACAGCAGCAAATAGCAACATCCGAGTCAGAGAGTTGGCGGCATGAAGACTGTAGAGGCGATCGATACTTACAAGGTGCGGATTAGCTATCCCGATTTGGGGGTCGATCTCGATATGGACTTCGAGCCGATCGTTAACTACTTTGGGTTGAATCGCTACAGCAATTATGTCCTTTGTCACTGGCAGGCTAAGCCTAAAGGATTCAGGGGATACGGTTGGTTCGTGCGGGCTGGCGATCGCTATCGGTATCATGCGATCGACTGGGATAAGATTGAATGCGACGGTTTGGTAAGGATGCAACCCTTGCAGATCGACGAGAATGTCTTTACCACTATCCCTACTGCCGTGTTGTTTCTCCCTAATACAACGTTGGTGAAGCGTAATTGTTGGACTATCTCCAGGGTTTTCTAAGGTGCTGCTTGGAAAATGTAAACGCCCCGTGGTTAGCGGGGCGTTTTTTTCGGCTCAGTCATAACCCTTTTATCTAAACCCTGATTAAACGTACAATAAACCGCTCATACATAGCATGAGCGGTTTATTTTTCTAACTCGTCAATTAAGTTGTCTAGTTGGTTAAGTTGATTGGCCATTTCGTCTCTAAACTTCCGCAAGTCTTCTATCAGTTGCTTGCGGTTTGGTATTTTCCCTCCGTTAATTGCAAGGTTAATAGACCACGGGCAAGTCTCTCCACCACTTCCGAACGAGATACTGATAGCTGATTTCCGGCTTCTTCCAAAAGCTCTTGAGCCGTTGGGGTTATCGTCATGGTCGATCTGATTTTCGTTTCTCCGTATTTCGCGTGTTTGGTTTTTTTGCCTTTGCTCATCTTGATTATTCATACAATCCTGTCAACAAAATAACACTTCTAGCTTGACAGATTGTTCATATGATGTAGTAAGTTAGTGAGTATTGTATGAATAATATTTGTCGATTCTTAAAATACAAAAATTGCATCTTAGTATGCACAAATCGCATTGGTTTCTAATCGAACTTCGCCCCGACAGCCCTGCTGTCAACTCTCTCAACTTGATGATTAACACGGCCCGCTTGCGTCCTGGTGACGTAGACGGGCTAATTAGTTGCGATCGCTGTCTGGCCGAGTCTGCCATCAGTGCGATCGCTAAGTTTTCTTTACCCAAATCGTTAAGAAACAGAAGGAGAAAAATATGGAACTCGCGTTAGCGTGGCAATCCCGTTTGACTTTCGGCCAATACTACTTGGTCAACTTTTTTGAGGAGGTAGGCGTTGATAGCCTGAAGTCGGTCAAAGAGATAGTCGAGCGATTGGGGATACACCTGCATAGTTTTTACCGCTGGAACTCTAGGTTACGAGATTTAGGATTGACCCACTTCCCGACTAAGGAGCGAACGACAAAGCGATCGCTAAGCGATCGCATGGTTGTTGCAGATCGATCGGTAGAAGAGTTATTAACAGATCGATCTGTAGTTGCAGAGCGATCGCAAAGCTTAAACCCTGACTCTGAAGAGGTTTCGCCTTTGCGATCGCTTAATGAAGACGAGTTATGTGCAAAGCGATCGCTAAGTACCAACGAGTCAGTTGCAAATTTGCGATCGCAAACCTCAAACTCTGACTCTGAGGAGGTTTCGCCTTTGCGATCGCTTAGTGAAGAGGAGTTAAGTGCAAAGCGATCGCTTAGTACCAACGAGTCAGTTGCAAATTTGCGATCGGTTAACTCAAACGCTGATACTGAGGGCGATTCACCTTTGCGATCGCCATGTCCTAATGAGTTTTCCACAGGCTCTAAAACTGACACTAGTAGTAGTAGATCTAATAACTCTCTAACTACTTCTAGGAACCCTAACAACTGCATCGATAAAGAGGGATTGAAGGATGTAGTCAAGCAATTACGGGAAGCGAGAATCAGTCCTGACGACGTTAGCTGGACTTTCACCAAATTCCCCCTTAAAACCCTCTTAAACGCTATTGAGTACGTCAAACAGCAGAAGTGGTCGAGTAAGCCAGCAGGACTCTTTGTAAGGGCTTGTAGGGAAGGATTAGCCCCAATGCCAGATCCAGGTCCATTACCAGGGATGCTGGCAGACGTGCGACCGATCGATCCGGATTCAGAGAAGAGGATCGACAAGGCGATCGAGCAAGGGATTTTCAGGGACAAGTTTTTTAGCTCGAACGGCAACTGTCTCAAGGTAGTGCTACAGAACTTCGAGCAGATGCCTTGGTGGGAAGCGATCGAGGTCATGGATATGAGGCGGGATGCCGTCATTAACACTTTGGCCCGCATCACATGAGGAGGTACTTGAATGCCACAAACAGCTTATGACTTTACATATCTTGCCGAGCATAACGTTTCAGAGGAAGCGATCGCGGAATGGATATCGATCGCTACTGACAGGACAAAAACTGATGAAGAGGTCGATCTAGCAATTGAAGTTTTTCAGGAGAAATGGGGACAAGAAATCTATCAGTACATCCTAAATTCTAGAACGGTTTTGAACTGATAAAGGGAGAAATTAATGAGCGATCCGCCAATAATATTAATCAAAATCGACAATCAAATTATCAATCTAGAGCTAGTCAGTTCAGCTACTAACATTGATGGTTTTGTCAAGGTCGAAATGGGTGGAGCTACTTGTATTTTTGAAAAGGAGCAAGCTGAAATTATTTGGCAATTATTGTGCGATCGCGCAGTTGAAGTAACCCAATGCAAACCACAGGAGTAAATCATGAAACTCAGAACGCTATCTTATTTGGCTCACAATCATCTAGGAAATAACGAATACGAACGGATTGAACTGACAGCAGACTTAGACGAAAACGATGATTTTGCCAAGGTGCTTGAAGATTTGAAGATTAAGGTTCAAGGAGAATCAACCTCTATGAATCGCTACTACAGGATGAGGAACGATATATGTAAATCAGAAACGCAGCTTGACGAGTTGAACGAAAAGCTACAAAAGGCTCAACAAAACTGGCAAATGATGTCAACTTTTATGGTTGCACAAGGGTTGAAAAAGCCCGATGAAGTGCCGGATTTACCAAAGCTTTTAGGTGCTTCCCCTGATGACGATGATGCTATAGACGGGGAAATTGATGACGATGATGACGATGAGGATGACTGACGAACTTCCTTGGTAGGACTGACTCAGACTACAACAGCAACGATAGTAGAGAATACGAAGAATGTCCCTATTGCAACGGCAAAGGGGAATTGATAGAGGATCTATGCTTTTTTTGCGGAGGAAATGGATCGATAAATAAAGGAGCTACCTGTCCAGAGGATAATCAAGACTAAGGCTCACCCAACAGCACCTTGATAATTGAATAAAAAATCAGGGCTAGATTGGCTCTAGCCCTGATTTCCAATCTATTAAATATCAGCCAAAGTAGCTTCTCTATTTACTCCTAAATAGTGATTGTAAATGACATCAACAGAGTTGCCTACTGAATCAGCTAGAAGCTTCAAATCTACCCCATTATGAGCTTGAAGAGTAATAAAAGTATGGCGTGTAGCACTAGGCTTTAGATACTGACTGATATCACCTTCATCAACTAATCTAGCAACAACTCCAGGATAGTAATACGCAACCCCGTTTTTGCTTTTGTCGCTTCCTAGCCAGACAGAACTGACCTTATAGCGATCGTATTGCTTACCTGTAACAGTAGTAAAGATGTAATCGCTGTTTTTATGAGGTTTAGTGCGTAAGCGATCGATTAAACCATTCAGTCGCCCATACCCTTTAGTTCTAAAAATCCTAATAGTATCAGTTTTGGTAGGTCCAGTTATTTTGGTTTCGCTAGAGTAAGATTCATCGAACACGATCCAATCTTGTTTGACATCTTGCCATTTAAGGGCAAAAACTTCTCCCAATCTACAGCCTGTTAAAAATAAAAACTCTATCAAATCGGCAATTTGTCTTTCTGCTAACTTGTTCGATTGACGGAAAGATTTAAGGATAATATCCCTTTCTTTGAGGCTAAAAGCTCTATAGTCTTCCTCTTCTGATAGTTGCCTAGATTTCTTACTAACTTTAATGCTGTCAGTAAGATTAGCAAAAAAATTGCAATGTAACTTTCCTTGTCCGATTGCTCGATCGCAAGCTTCTTTCAAGGCTGTTATCATTTTTTTCAAATTAGGCTTGTAGACTTTATCTAACAGATCGAAAGTAATTCTCTCTGCTAATTCATACGAAAGAGTCTCATCTAAATACGGTTCTAACCAATTAGAGAAAGTCCGTTTGTATCTGGTTTTATAAGTGGTTTGAGCAATCTTACCCGTCCTCAATTTAAATTCAATAAATTCAAACCATAACTCTTTCAATTGAAGTGAATTACTACTGGGATGAGCGATCACATTATCAACCTTGATGCCTAAGTATTTCTCTAAGGACGGATCGAACAACTTAGAAGCATCAGGATGGTCAATGTCAGCTTGCATCCTGCTGACTAATCTTTCAGCCCATTCCCGATTTTGGGGCGTATCTGGTCTACCCAGACCTTTAAAGAACTGGCGCTTGCCGTAGAAGGTGCGACTAAGGGCTGACGGGAATTGTAAGCGTAGGTAGCCCTTATCTGTAGAAACTCTGATCAGACCCCAGTGGCTTGTGGTAGTGCTATACATCTTTCTAGTAATACTCTAGTAATCTAGCTCTGTCTTTGGCTAGAAGTGTCTCTAGAAGCCAATATAGCATATAGTATACGAGTCCCGTCAGACCCGTTAAATTCGATCTTCTTTATCAACTCATTCGCTTGCAAATGCTAACTGAGTCCTCTTCCGAGGACTCAAGGTATGAGACAGGGGTTTTGCACCCCTGTCGGTCTGTCGGGCGAAGTTTTTGACTACCACAGAGCGCAATTAGCTGACTGTAATCATCGGCGAAGTCAACTCGCGACGTTCTTCCCAAGCTGGATGGTGCCAAACTTGACCGTCAAGAGCCATTTGTTCGATTAAACTTGCTAGCCGCAATGCTTTTAGTGCTTGCTCGCCTCCTACAGAGGGTTGATTGCCGCCTCGGACGCAGTTAACAAAATGCTCTAATTCAGCGTGTAAAGGTTCGATATTGCTGGTGTATACCTTTTCGATTAGACCATCTTGGCGATATAGCACCTGACCGTAATCGGTCATATAGTTGGCTGTAGTTTGCCGATGGATCAGAATTTCATTATTGAGAAAATCTGCTTCTGTCAAGGAATTTTTACAATGAGCCGAAATCTGACGGACTTTGCGGTGCGTTACTTTGCTAGATGTCAAAGTAGCGACGATGCCATTAGCAAAACCCAATGTAGCGGTGACGTAATCTAAGTAACCAGAGTTAGAAGCACGAGAGCCGCTAGCGGTCAGCTTAATGACCGACGAGTTTGCTAGTTCCAGCATCAAGTCGATGTCATGGATCATCAAATCCAAAACTACAGAGACATCATTGGCCCGGTGAGAGTAGGGACTCATGCGGTGAGCTTCTATCGCCAGCAACTCTTCGGTTTTGAGGACTTTACAGAGTTCTTGAAAGGCTGGATTGAACCGTTCGATGTGCCCGACTTGCAAAATACAGTCATACTCAGCAGCGGTGTTCACCAAAGACTCAGCCTCAGCAATGCTGGCGGCTATTGGTTTTTCCACTAAGACATCGATCCCAGCTTGGAGGCAAGCCATACCTACCTCATAATGCAAGCGAGTGGGGACAGCCACGCACACTGCATCGACATAGGGTAAAAGGTCGCGATAATCTTCAAAAAAGCGGACTCGATACTTACTGGCAACGTCTAAACCTCGTTCGACGTTGATATCTGCTACCCCTACTAGCTCAACATCCTTGAGCATTGTCAAAATTCGAGTATGATGTTGTCCCATATTGCCAACGCCGACTACGCCGATTTTAATGGGTGGCATTCCCTTTCGTTGCAAATGGGCATCGAGATGTCTAGCTGACATGCTATTTTGCACTCCTAATATACTCCTCCACCACTGGCATGAGGTCAGTTAACCACAGTTAGCTGCCTTAGACCATCCAGATAGTACCATAGCGGTTCTTATTGTAAAGAATTTAAAAGGGAGGTTGATGTTCCTCAAGCAGCAATCGAATTCTTAGCGATTTTAGCCTGAATATCGATCGCCATCTTCGATCGACCGTCAGATCCACTAGAGATAATTACTTAGAACGACCAGCGGATGGAGGTTACAAAGATCCGAACTCGATTGGCGATGACAACAACGATCGTCGAGATCCATAACTTAGATAAATATTATTCATATAACTGATAAGGAGAATTTCACGATGAAAGCGGTCGTTTTATTATCTGGAGGGTTAGATTCCTCGACGGTTCTCTATCAAGCTAAGAAAGATGGTTGGGAATGCTATGCTCTCTCATTTGACTACCAGCAACGACACCGACGAGAGTTAGAGGCCGCTGCCAAGATCGCTCTGAGTGCTGGCGTGGCGGCGCATCAAGTGGTGCAATTCGATTTAAGAGCTTGGGGTGGTTCGGCATTAACAGATCTGGCAATTGACTTGCCAACAGAGCGTTCCTTGCAGGAAATGTCAGCATCGATTCCCATCACTTACGTTCCGGCTCGCAACACGATTTTTTTGAGCTTCGCTTTAGCTTACGCCGAAGCGATCGAAGCACAACGAGTTTATATTGGAGTCAATGCTTTAGATTATTCTGGCTATCCAGACTGCCGCCCCGATTACATTCAAGCCATGCAGGAAGTATTTCGGTTAGGCACGAAACAGGGACGGGAAGGAGAACCGATTGCTATTGTTACGCCGCTAATCGATCTGAAGAAAACCGCGATCGTGGAATTAGGAAATCGTCTCGGCGTTCCTTGGGAGAAAACTTGGTCTTGCTATGCTGGCGAGGAGTTAGCTTGTGGGGTTTGCGATTCCTGCCAGTTGCGACTTGCTGCTTTTGCCGAACTGGGGCTTAAAGATCCGCTTCCCTATAGCTTCCAGTCGTAGGGTATTAAGGCGAGATCGAATCGGGTCGATCTCGCTCCACGCTTCTCACTTTTTAGACTCCAAACCCAATCTCTTGTTTATTCCTCAGAAGACCGCCTGCGGCTCCTTGAAGATCTTCTGGGTCGCTCGGAGCTAGACTCTTCCGATCTAATTCTGCTCGATCTTCTCCTAGATCTCCGGCTTTCAGATCTGGTTTCATTAGTGCTAGCCTCTTCCGATCTCAAGCGCTTGGATCTCCTTCTCGATCTAGTGCGTTCAGATCTGGTTTCATCAGGGCTAGCCTCTTCCGATCTAGTGCGCTTGGATCTTCTTCTCGATCTCCGGCTTTCAGATCTAGTTTCATCAGTGCTAGCCTCTTCCGATCTAGTGCGCCTCGATCGAGTTCGCCTGGATCTGGTTGGTTCGGATCTGGTTTCTTCGGAGCTAGTTTCTTCCGATTCGGTCGATTTCTTCTTGACCTTAGATTCCGATTGTTTTTTTCCAGCCCCAGCTTTGCCATCGTTGTAGATTTTTACCCTGACCTTAGCCAGGATGTCTTCTTCTGGGATGATTTCCAGTCCCTCTTTACCGATATGAATCTGCTTGTTACCACCTATCTTTTTCCCAGGCCGACTCTCAGGCTGCGTTACCCCTTTGAGAGCAGAGTCACCCAAAGAAAACCCTACAGTTCCGGTGGTAAGGCCGAAACCTACCATCAGCAGGAGCAAAATTGATGTCAGCCATACCGTGTAATTGATTTTCATACAATTCTTCACTTCAGGGTTTTTCGCTCGCTCTTAGTGCCGCCAAGCCCAAAATAACTCGTCAATTATCATAATCTAAAACTGACTGGAATGCTTTCATGCTAACTTCAGTGGTTCGAGATCCCACAGCTTGCTACAATAAATAGCACTTCCAGAGTTGGCCGAGCGGTTTAGGCAGCGGACTCATAATCCGTGGGAGGAATCCCAAGGCTGGTTCGACCCCAGCACTCTGGATTGACTATCATTCCCTCTCTCAGCAAGGCTTTCGCTCCCCTTTCCCATCCCTAAATCCGATTAATTACAGTCAATTAAACAGGTATATTTGATGGTAATAGACCATTAAATTTAGGTAAGATTTAGGTAAATGGATATTGACGGACGTATCGGTCAGGCTAATGGCAGGCTGAAAACGGCTAACATTCGAGTACAAATTAGAAAGGTAGGTGGCAAGCTCTATCTGCGTGCAACTTTTCCACCACAGCCAGGAGAAATAGCCAGCAAACAACGGAGTTTAGCTTTGGGTATTTCTGCTAATCCAATTGGGTTGAAGCTAGCAGAAGCCAAGGCAAAAGAAATCAGCGTACTGCTTGACAGTAAGACATTTGACTGGACACCGTATCTCAAACAACAGCAATCAACGCAGGTTCTCCAGACCGATCGAACTACAATTGGCGAATGGGTCGAAAAATTTACTCAAAACTATTTTGAGTCGCGTCCTCAGACCCCCACGAAACTCAACACCTTCAAGAAAGAATTCACTGCCATCTTCCGACATTTGCCAGCCGAAGAATTGCTGAGTACCGACCTCCTCAAAGCAGCAATTCTCAAACGCTCGCGCCCAGAAACCCGCAATCGCAAGCGTTGGGTCGTAGCCTGTCAGAAACTAGCCGAGATCGCGGGCATTGAATGTAACTTCAAACCCTTAATTGGTGCCTACAGCCCCAAACACGTTTCCCCCAGAGATTTGCCCAGCGACGAGGAGATCGAAGCCTGGTACTACCAAATTGCCGATCCCGCTTGGCGCTGGAGCTTCGGAGTCATAGCCACATTTGGCATTAGACCGCACGAACTTTGGCATTTAGATACATCTCGCCTGGCTTCTTCGCCTGGAGTCTTACGAGTTTTAGCGTCAACCAAGACGGGTGAAAGATTGTGCTACCCCTGTTCTTCAGCCTGGCTGTCAGAATTTCAACTGTGGGATGTAAAGAAGCCCCCCTTGCCCAAAGCCGAGAACAACAACGATCTAGGAGCAGTAGTTTCTAAAACTTTTAAACAGGACTTGGGCATTCCTTTTCCGCCCTACCACTTGCGTCACGCCTATGCAGGCAGAACCGCAGCCCTGGGAGTAGATGTGGCGATCGCGGCTAAATGGATGGGGCATTCAGTAGACGTACACTGTCGGATCTACCACCTATTTTTACAAGAGAGACACCATCAAACAGCCTTTGAGTTAATGACTCAAGCGGAAAAGCTTTTAGGTTAGTTGACCAAAACAATTGTCTATGGTCAATTCGCAACAATTGCCTGCGGCACACTAAATCCCTCCAATCACTAACTGCTTTCTTGGAGCAAAGAGACTTGACCTGCCAAAAGCGAGGAAGATCGTAAGGTTGTCACTTTTTCCAGACTTTGAAGATGAAAATAATTTTTTCAAAATGCCATCTTTGAATTATTCACGATCGCACAAGGCGATCGCCTCTTGTATAGCTATAAAGGACGTTCTGCTGACATCGATTCTTATGTTTGCCCTAACTTGTTCGACAGTCCAGAACGAGCAGAATTTGATGCCAAAGTGACCGCCATCAACTGGTCTATCCAAGCCATTAAACAACCAACCGCAGTCATAGACGGATCTACCGATCGAATTTTGGCTCAAAACCACCCCTATAAACTCCTCTGCCAACTTCCAGTAGAAGAATACGCGCCCAACTATTTTTCCGATCCTCAACAGTGGTTCGATCTCAAGTCTCAGTTGCAGCAGCATCAAATCGCTACCCAACACTTAGTCATCCTCGATCGCTTTGGCAATCAAATTGCCACCACGATTCAAGCCCAACTCATATGGCTATCTCAACCCGTTTTAGTAGCTACTTTCATCGTTTCAGATCTTTAAGTAAATCCTCAACCCGCCCAGCATAAGTGCGATCGCTTGCGTGCGCGGAGCGCGTATCGCTGGCAATCAAAGCAGTGGTTTCTTGCCACTGCTCTACTTGGAAAAGTAGCGGACAGAGTTTCTCCAGAGTATCGATCCACATACTGTATCCAGCTTGATTCTCTGCCAACGCGCCAAGTTGAACCACTGAAACCCCCGACTTCTCTGAAGCCGAGTAGATATCGATCCCGATGGCATCCATCGACCGAACGAACAAGCTTGACAACCTTTGCCATTCCCGTGGAGATGGCATCCATAGATCGTCTGCCGTACTCGATTCCAGTTGGGCTGGAATCCATTCTTCCGCCGCAATCTCGCAGAAATCCCGCACCGTTAACGCTTTTTTGGTCTGTGCGTTACGCACCAATTCAGCCGCCGCGACGATCGCCAGCGTTGAGTACTTCGGCTCGCCCACGCCATTTTCCAGATTCGACAGCGTTTTGTCGGCGATCGTCCGTCCCGTCTTTTCGGCAATAAATCTAATCGCTTCCCTCTGGCTCAATCCCCGCGCATTCCGAGCTTGAGCAACGATCTTGCCTAGCCTCAATAACCCCGATTTCGTCCACAGCCCAGAAGGGTTTCGCCTGGTGGCACACACTGGCATTTTACCCCTGCTCGATTGACTCTATTTGACTCTTTCATTATGACGGTTGTGCGTAACGCAGTCCAAGATCCAAGATTCGCTTTTGCGTATTGCGTTACACAATACGCAAGCCTATAGTATGGATAAATGCGAAACGCAATCCGCAAATGAAAATCAGCGATCGTTACAAGCCACACGCCCGCATCGATGCCGAACTCTACTCCCAAGTATCCCAGGCGGCATCTCAGTGGGGATTAGGGAAAACTCGGATGGTGGAGTTTTTAGTCCGAATCGGGCTGTTAGCTTTACCAATTTTTGAGGAAGTTCTAGCTGCCAAGCAGGGCAAAGACAAAAACCTGCCCGAACTTTCTGGCGACGGTGATAGTGACGATCGCGTGGCTTAGGAAAAACGGTCAATGAGCATAGAGCAGCGAGTTCGGGTGCTAGAGCAAAAAGTTGAGTGGATGAGTCAGATTTTGTCCGCTCACAGTATTGACGGTCCGTGGCTATCTCCAGCTAAAGCAGCGGCAATTTTGGGGGTGAGTCGCCACCGTTTGATCGAGGAGATTCAGCAAGCCCAACTTGAGAAAAACACCGATCTCAAATGCGGCATCCACTACCGCCACAAGGGGAAAGTAGGTGCTGTCCGCCCTAGCTGGCAAGTCAACGTGGTGGAATTTGCCAAGTTACTGGCCATTCCCCCTCAACACCGCAAAGGATGAATTAGGAACCTTTATGACTAATCTTCCCAAAATTGCCGGAAAGTTTTACCCGCTACAAAACTTGGAATGGGTGGAACTCTCTCAAAAGTTAAACCACAGCGAACTGAGGGTGCTTTACTACCTGCGAACGCTCGATCCATTTGGCGAGAAGTTTAAAGAAGCCAGTACCAAAGCGATCGCCACATCTTTGCAAATCAGCCAGCGTACAGTGCAAAGAGCAGTTCTCAAGCTCGCCGAACTAGAGCTAATAGATCTGGAAATTACCAGATTTAATTTCCGAGTCCGCAGCCAGCACGCGATACACCAAGCGGTAAATACCACGGTAGGTAATGGGATTGCGGTTCCGACATCAGCCTTGTCTAGCGACGTGGATGTCGCGAGCGCGACATCCACGTCGCTAGAGCGTCATCCCTGTCGCAATGGCGACACCAATGTCGCGGCTGCGTCTCCCAAGTCGCGACCGAAGCCTGAAAAGCTTATGGCTGATAAGTCCTACGATCTTAAGACTAATAAGACTTATTCAGATTTCCTCAAAACTCTCTCAGAAAGCGAGAGAGAGAAATTTATGGCTTTTTGTCAAAGAAAAGCGAACGAAATGCCAGAGAAGGTAGTGCTTGTGGAGTCGTGGAGCGCAGCACATTTTGAAGAACTTCTAGGAATGTACTGGCAGGTTTACAGCCGAGAAAGAACGGACGTACTACCTGGAAAGCAAGGAGATATCGATCGCGCTAGCTACGGCAACGGGCAGCGTGTTGTAGAGGAACAGATCGCCCAAGGATTGCAAGACGGGCGGATAAAAAAGCTCGATCCCACTTTCGATGGTCTTTGGGACAAGGAAGGAAATTGGTGGCGACAAGGCGACTGGGTAGAAAAAGAGACAAAAAACACAGACACCTCTGAGGGGGTGGAAATAAATAGCTCAATCCAGGAGGAATAATGAACAGCGCCATGTTGAAGGAATGGAACGACAGACGATTTGGTTTGGCTACAGTTCTGTGGAGGTGAAGGGATGACTATTACCAAAGGTACTCTTGTTAGAGTCGGGAAGATCGAAAAAGCGGAAGTGCTGATTCCCCATGGTAAAGGCGATCGCACCGGGCAAACTCAAATCCAGTATGGGGACAGCAACCGAAAAAAATGGGTCGAGACTAGCAAAGTGGAGGCGATCTGCTCCCCATCAGAACCATCGGACGGTTTGAATGGAGCGAGTCAGTCGAAATCAACCCTGATGGAATTAGATTCTGGCGAGCGCATAGGGTCGCCGCAGGCGAATCGCACTACCACCCCATCTACTCAAACATTTGAAGAGGAGGGGGTAAGGGAGAGAGGGGGTGAGGGAGAAGGAAAGATGAAGATTGCTCCTTTGGACAACTCCCTATTAAGTAGTGGAGAATCGTCAGACTCATCCTTGACAGCAATCCCAAATCCAAAATCCAAAATCCAAAATCTCAAATGGGTTGACCCCAACCAAATCGTCACTGACGCAGGCACCCAACCCCGCGCTTGGGAAGACGAGAGCAAGATTGAAGAATATGCCGAACGGATGGCATCAAACGATCGCCATCTTTGGGATTTCCAGCGCCCACCCCTGCCAGTCGTTTTCCTGGGCGATGACGGTCAACTTTATGCCGCTTGCCACCACCGCACCAAAGCTGCCAGAAAAGCCGCTTGCTTGCTTTTGGTTGAAGTTCGCCGTGCCAGCCTGCCAGAGATCGTCATCTTCAACTGTGCCGAGAACACAGACCACGGCGTACCCTTGCGACCTGCCGACCAACGGCGGCGGATCGAAATGTTCCTAGACAGCCGCGAGCGACTGCCCTTAGACGACGAGCGCCGCATCTGGAGCAGTCGGAAGATTGCCGAATTTCTCAAATTGCCAGCTTCTGGCTACCGCACCATCTGCAACATCATCAACGAGCGAGAGTTCGTTGTGAAAATTTCCCAGTCGGGCATTACCAAAGGTAGTCGAGTTAAAGTTCGAGGGCAACTGGGAACGATCTGCAATATCAATCCCAAAGTGCCAGGAGTACAAGTGGCCTATGACGATCCTGCTGGACGCGATCGCCTTTCTAGTTGGATTGCTCTGGAGGAGGTAGAAGTCTTAGAGAATTCTGAGTTAGGAGTATTTCCTGCGGAAACGCTGCGCGAACGGAATTCGGAGTTCGGAGTTCCAATTTCGGAGTTAGCAACAGAGAGTTCTGAGTTGCAGAACCATAACTCCGAATTTTCCAGCGTTGGGGAAGAACTCAAACAGTTAGAAGACCGCTTCGGACTTCATCTCAAAAACGGTCAGCTACTACCAGATATCGATCGCAATCAAGGCCCGCCAGACACTTTAGCAGAGGAACGCCCCTTTGCCACCCCACCTGCCACCGTCAGCAACGAGTGGACGATCGGATTTCTCAATCACTGTGAAAATTTCACAGACGAGCAAGTGCTAGCGATCTGGGAACGCCTCAAGAATAGGCTGCCTTTTCAGGAAGTAATGCAACGAGCGATCGCTGTCCTCGAAGTCCACGCGAACGATGCCGCCGTAGCAATCGCTGAGGAAATTCGAGCTTTGCTTGATAAAACTACCGTAATGGCTTCAGCATTTCCTGATGATGAGAAAACATCTGCGATCGAATCCCGCCGCTCGACGAGCTTAATTACTGAAGCCGATTGAGTCTTTCTTTTCTAGTTGCGGAGTGATTACACCTGTCTATTGGGTAATAGACAGATGAAAACTACCACTGTCGATCGAGTAATAGACCATAAAATAGACACCTAGATCGTGATGAAGATTAAGCAACTTTTAGCACGCTATCACCTCAAAACTAGGCAATCAATTTACAACTGGTGCGAAGCCCTCAACATCTCTTTAGCTAAAGATAATAACGGTCATGTTTATGCTACACCGGAGCAAATCGAACAGCTAGATCGGCTATCGGAGCATCTAAAGAAATCAGGAAACACCATGGCTTCTTTTACTCCAATTACTCCCGTGGAAATTGCTCAATTAGACGCCTCAGCAGACAGGATAATAGACAGTTCAATAGACGGGGTGATAGACACTTTAGCAGACAGTCAATGGACAGGAGAACTAGTCAAGGCGATCGCTTCTCTTAGACCCCACAACCCGCTTTGGTATCTGAAAGAGCTTGATCAGGCTAGAGCTTCATCCTGGCTTTTAACCACAGCCGAAGTCCAGCAATTAATCGGAGTTAAACCCGTTACCAGGAAAAAAGATCGAGCCTACAGACGAGGAAGTTGGACGTTCCTCAAATCGGGAAAGATCGGCAGGCAAACGGCATGGCGGGTGCTGAATAATTCTGAATTGAGAAACAGATCGAATGGACGATTGGAGGAGTTAGTGGCGGATGTCGAATTCAACGAACAACCACCAGAAACAATAAAATAGGTATGAAAGTCAAGAAAGAGCCACTGTTTAATGAATAAACAGTCACTATTTAATGGCTAAACAGCCACTGTTCAATGAATAAACAGTCACTATTTAATGACTAAACAACCACTGTTTAATGGCTAAACAACCAGCGATCGCCAATTAATGATGAAGTCGTCAACATTTACCGAAGAAATCACCAGGGGTGCAGCCATACTAATTCTTTCTGAAGAAAGAGGACGCGCTCCAGAGCATCCTTTAAGTCAAGGACTGATCGGTCAATGGTGTGCCGATCTGGGGTTCCCTCCTAAGCTGAGATCCTTTAATCGAGAGCAATTCGAGCAGTTGAGGGCAGTCAACAGCCATTACGCCAGGGGCGGTAGCCGGAGAGAACTAATCCAAAAAATAGGAAGAAACCATGGTAACAATTGAACAACTGATGCAGCACGGCACTCGCCGTAAAGTGGAAGCGATCGCCCTAGAAATGGGGCACGCGCCAGCCACCGAGTACCCCGATGAAGTCCTAGAAGAAGTCAAGCGCCGCACCGCTAAAACCAAAAAACGTCGCAGCGCCGCCGCTGTCGCCGAGGAAGCCGCCCAAGAGCAAACCGCTACCGTCGCCAGCGAAGATCTCAAAGACATCGACGAAGCCGCCCAACACCGGGCCGCCGCTCTCCGGGTCAGTAGCGATGCCCTCACCATGTACTACCTCGCCACCGGAGAATTCACAATTCCCGAACTCAAAGAAAAGGTGGAAGACTCCAGAAACAATCTCAAACTAGCGATGAGAGGCATAGCCGCCGCCTACGAACCAGAAGTTTTTTTAGCCCAAACCCGCCTAGCGCAACTGGCAAGCCGAGCGCCGCTACCAGGTGGGATGAATGGCTTGCCGCCATCGAGCAATGGCAGCAGCAATCTCTTACTCGAATCCGCCGACGAAGAAGAACAGAACTAATTATCGTCGGCGCGGCTTTCAGCCTGGTGTTGGGAGTAGCGATCGCTGCTGTGTCACTCACTTGGCTATCCCTGCGATCGGCCACCAGCCAAACAATCCCAAATCCCAAATCCCAAATCCCAAATTCCGAAATTATTACCGATACCGATGCCGATCGAGAGACGACGACGGAAACTGAAGAGCGGTGAGGAGCGGGTATATACCTATGCCGTCTCCCCAGATGGCGCAGAGAGGCAAAGTCTCTCGATCGGTTCCGTTTCCCCCACCCTCTATAGACCCAGAGAAAAACGCCGGATCGTCGCTGCCCTCAAAGCCGACTCCAGCCTGCTAGTAGTGGGCGAATCTGGCTGCGGCAAAAGCTTTTTGGGCGAAGCCGTCGCCGCCGAGTTAGAACAGTTGGGATATCTAGTAGCGATCGCTTCTCCCGCCACCGTCAAGCAAACCCTCCAATCGGTAGCCGAACAACTAGGAGTAGAAACCTGCTCTTTGGAAGGCAAGTCCCTCACCACCAGCGAACTCCAATCTGCGATCGCCGATTTCCTCTCCGAACACACCGCCTTCTTAGTGTGCGACAACGCCCATCGCCTGCCAGTCTCCCTGCGGTGCTGGTTGGAAGAATTGCACGCCGCAGGTCAACCGTTATTACTCCTTGCTACCTTTCCCCCAGCGCGGGACATTTTTTTAAAACTACCGCGAATCGAACTCGAACCGCTTCCTTCTAAGGCTATTCGAGAAATCATGGTCGCCGCCGCCCAAGAACTGGGTATTACTTTGCATCCAGCCCAACTAGCCTCCTTACAGCAACGAGTTGGAGGAAACCCGATGCTAGCGCGACGAGTAGTGAAGGAAGAATATCTAGGGTTAGACGACACCTCGCCAGATCATACCGAATGGATCGACGGCACCCCCTTCTTAATTGCCGGATTGATGGTATTTACCGTCGTGCGACTGATCGGCTTAGGGGTAAACTCCACCACTCTCTATCTGATTGGTGGCATTTTAACTGTAGCCGTAGGGATATTCCGACTGATGCTCTATAGCTTGCCTCGCAAATCCGGGAAGTTAGGACAATAGGATTTTGGATTACTTCGATTTTGGATTTTAGATTTTGGATTTTGGATTATGAACGAGCAAGAGTTTAAACAGAGAACCAAACAGTTGGGATTGAGGATAATTCGGCTGATTGAGGCATTGCCGGAGAAGACTTCCGCTCAAGTAATTGGCAAACAACTACTGCGTTCTGGGACATCAGTAGGAGCTAACTATCGGGCTGCTTGCCGCGCCAAATCAACCGCCGATATTCTTCACAAACTCAGCATTGTTGAGGAAGAAGGAGACGAAACTTTGTATTGGCTCGAACTATTAGCAGAAGCAGAAATCGTCCCCGAATCGAAGCTCAAAAGCCTCATGGCTGAAACCGATGAAATAGTTGCCATGGTTGTCATACCATTTTGGATTTTGGATTTTGGATTTTGGATTGCGAATAGGCTTCTCTGTCTAGGTTTGGCGAAGCCATCTGCCCAGTTCTTTTTTTAAATTGGTGTCACCTCAATTAAAACCATCCGCAGCCGACAAAACCACACCAATCCCACACCAAAAATCTAAAATCGTCAATCCAAAATCCTCTCATCCAAAATCCAAAATCGAAATGATGAACGTCACCCACATCTGTTTAAGTGTCTGCGTCACTTCCATTGCCCTTTCCACCGCCGAACCAATTACTTTAGGAATTGCCGCTCTAGCTTCGCAGCTTCCCGACGTTGATACTGGCAAAAGCCTAGTAGGGCGAGTCTTATTTCCCCTCAGCCGCTTTCTGGAAAAACGCTACCCCCACCGCAGCATCACTCATAGTTTTGTAGCCACAGGTGCGATCGCTCTTCTTTTCTTGCCCCTGATCTTCGTTAGTTGGCAATCCTGGCAAGCCCTAGTTCTGGGTTACTTTCTGGGGTGGTTTGCCGATTGTTTCACGAAATCGGGAGTCGCCGCCTTCTATCCTTCACCGGCTCGATTAGTCATCCCTGGAAACCCCCGACTCAGACTATCAACTGGTAGCCGTGCCGAATATTTCGTTCTGATCTTGCTAGACCAAGCTGGCGGAAATAAGTGACCAGTTAAAAAGAGGGAAAAAGTCATAAACTAAAAGATGCTTAGTCAAGAGGGAAGAAGTCCTGTGAGCCTTAAAATCAATGCCGCATCCTAACGCTCA
>JAHHHA010000050.1 GCA_019359615.1 Cyanosarcina radialis HA8281-LM2 | reverse complement strand
TCGATAGAAGATTTAGAATATTTGTTGCACCAGCTTTTAAATGAAGGAGGATTGATTATTAAGTGGGGACGAAAACTCAAAAACAAGGGCAATGCTATTATCACAGTTTAAATGTACAACAGCTTAGTCGGACATAATATAGCAAAGAAAAAGTTAATTAGGCGGGCGCGATCGAGCAGCGATTTGTCATTGCCAGCGTTAGAATCGGCAAAGCAAGATATTTCTACCGATCGAGAGGCCGAATTGATGTCACAGACCGACGTTGCCACCCTGCTTGCTCCCGAACTTGCGGATCGTCTTCGCGCCATGCCGAAAGCCGAGATCCACGTTCACATTGAAGGGGCAACCGACGCTGAAACCTTCTACCAAATGGCACAGCGAAATCAAGTCGATTTACCAGCCGATTCATTGGAAGCATGGAAATCATTTTTTGAATTTCGCGATTTTTCTCGTTTCATTGAAGTTTATGCCGCCGCCGTCAAGTGCTTGCAAACCCCAGAAGACTACGCGCTGGCGATCGAACGTTTTTACTCTCGGCAAGCTGAAGAAAACATTCGCTACACCGAAGCCTTTTTAAGCGCCACATTTCTGACCGACAAGTTTGAGGATGACGAAATTCTCGATGCGATCGCCTCTGGACGGGCTGCGGGCGAAGCCAAATATCGCTGCCAGATTAATCTGATTCCCGATATTTCCCGCGAGATTCCTGACTCTCAACATCGCGTTCTAGAGTTTGTTTTAAAGGGAAAAGAACGAGGGTTATTTATTGGCTTGGGAGTTGGAGGGCTGGAGGTGGGATATCCGCCAGAATTGTTCGCAGAAACTTACGCAGAAGCTCGTAAGCACGGACTCAGAATAGTCGCTCATGCTGGCGAAGCAGTTGGCGCAGAAAGTATCTGGGGCGCGGTGAATACTTTAAAAGCCGAACGCATCGGGCATGGAATTCGATGTTTAGAAGATCCAGAACTGGTCGAGATCCTCCGCCAACGTCAAATCCCCTTAGAAGTGTCGCCCCAGAGCAACTACTGTTTGGGGGTGGTCGAGCGGGGTCAGCCTCATCCGCTCCGGAAAATGGTTGATGCCGGCCTATACTGCACGGTCAACTCCGACGATCCAGCCATGTTTTCCACGAGTTTGACCAATGAGTATTTGACCCTGGCAGAACAAGGATTTAGCTGGGAAGAACTTTGGCAACTCAATTTGAATACTTTGGCCGCGACGTTTTTAGATAAAGCCGAAAAAGACAACTACCGCCTTGAGTGGGAGAAATTCTTGCACTCAGCCAGCTAACCAGTCATTGGAGAAGAAGTGCGATCGAACTCTTTTTCTGATAACTATTCTTCTATAAGTGTTGTGAGTAGGCGATCCCACCGATCGAATCAAATTTGCAACTGAGTAATTGAGCCTAAAAAAAATTTAATGCTATCTAATAAGCCTGCTGACATTGTATAATTACTTTAGACTGAAAACCCGCCATTTCTAATAAGTTATTAAATTAAATTTTGGTTAACTATTAATAGCTGAAAACCATAAAAAAATGAGTTTTTGAGCAAAACTGTTTCAGTCAATTTTGCTGGGAGAGAAAACGATCGATGCGGCAAACACAATTGGTTTTTCTGTTGGTAGCAGCAACTTGTTCCTTCCCCATATCGGTACAGGCACAGACAAGATCTGCTCTGTTACCTTCTACCGTACCTTTAGAAATCGAACTGCTAGAACCAGATCGATCGCTCCTCAGAAACGATGTAGTAACAGCAGATACCATTTCTAAAACGCAACCAACCGTTCCCAGCCTGTGGTGGGCCAAAGAACAATTCGATCCATTTTCTGGCAAATTGATCGGCAACTGGATTGCCTACCCCAAAGAAAATCGAGTAGATGTAGTGGTGAACCGCCAACTGTGGACGCTACTCGATTACATCGATCGCTATAGTTTTGTCAATCAATTTGGTACTGTGGCTAGAGGATATGGCTACAACATCAGAGTGTTTAACCCCCAGCAAGCGCTGCTAGCAGCTTATACTTGCAACTTTGACACCACCCAACCCGACTGTAGTATCTGGGTCGAATCTTCAGAACAAGACAGCTTGCGAGTTGGCTCTAGAGCCAGATTTTAAGTAATAAGTAATAAGTAATTCTTCTAGTTGCGCCTTGCCCTATGTTCCAATCGGCGAGGTAGTCTTCCTCTTGACCTACTCTGGCGATTGGGGTTATTGCTGCTTTCCATGGACAGCAGCAATTCGATAAAATGAAGCTTGGCAAATTTTTGTAGTATTTCAAGCTATGGCACTGAAAAAAGGCGATCTAGTCCGCGCTGTTCGCGAAAAATTAGAAACTTCTCTAGAAGCAAAAGCCAGCGACGGCCGCTTTTCTTCTTATCTATTTGAAACCCAAGGCGAGATTGTAGATGTGCGCGGCGATTATGCCCTAGTCAAGTTTTACGTCCCCACCCCCAACATTTGGTTGCGGCTCGACCAGCTAGAAAGCGCTAAGTAAGGAGAGGGGAGAGGGCGAAGAAAGCGGAGACAAAGGAGCAAATTAACAACTGACAACTGACAACTCCATACTTTTCACTTCTTCACCTTCCCAACTCCACACTTAACACTCAACACTCCACACTTCATTAGTAGAGTCTCCTGAGTACGTAGTCAGCCATTTTAATCAGGGCTTGCAAAGAAGGGGAGGGAGGAAGATCGGCTAAGCATTTAACGGCTAGTTGGGCGTGGTGCTTGGCTAATTCTTGAGCGCGTTCGATTCCTTGACTTTCTTGAATTAAGGCGATCGCTTGCTCTAACTCTCCCTCAGAAGTAAACTGATTCTCGATTAAAGTCTCTAGGTAAGGTTTCTCTTCTAAAGCATATAAAACTGGGGCTGTCAGTTTACCGCTTTGAAGATCCGAGCCTGCTGGTTTGCCTAATGCCTCCGTAGAACCAGTGAAATCGAAAATATCATCGACTATTTGAAAGGCTAAACCTAAATTACGGCCGTAGTTGTAGAGGTTTTCTGTCATTGAGGGTTTTAAATCGCTCAATACCGCCGCTGCTTTAGCGCTGTTGGCAATTAACGAAGCAGTCTTGTAGTAGCTTTTATCTAGATAAGCCTCGATCGACAGGCTAGTATCAAACTGGCTCAGTCCTTGTTGAATTTCGCCCTGAGCCATATCCATAATTACTTCTGAGAGTAATTTGACTACTTCCAGACTATCTAAATTAGCTAGATACCAAGAGGATTGAGCGAACAAAAAATCGCCTGCCAAGATGGCTATGCGATTGCCAAATCGGCTGTGGACGGTGGGAACGCCGCGCCGGATCTCAGATTCATCGACCACATCGTCATGTACCAAACTAGCGGTGTGAATTAACTCCGTAATTTCTGCTAACCGCCGATGGCGAGGGGTAAGATCTCCACCGGGCATCGTTGCCCGTGAGACTAATAGCACGATTGCTGGTCTAACTCGCTTACCTCCGGCTGTAAACAAGTGTTCTGCTGCTGCATAGAGAATGGGATGGCGATTGCCAACCAGCTTTTTTAAATTCTCCGTCAAAATCTGTAAATCTTCTTCAACCGGAGCAAAGAGGGAGGATACTGAGGTCATGGATCGGCCGGATAGGGCGAGCTATTTACGAAAGTTTACATACTCTCTCCCATTCTAAGCGAAGCATTCCCTAGAAGAAAGTAATTGCTCGATCGCAGGGGGAGATGGGGCAGAGGGGAAACGCGAGGAAAATGCCTAACTCTACGCTCAACACTCAACACTCTTTACTTCTTACAACACTTCACACTCAACACTTCACACTTAACACTCTCTGTTTGGGTCTTCTACAGCTTATTTGAGGTATCCTCAAATAGAGCAGCAGCAACTTGAGAGCAAGGTCAGTCCGATCGGAGCGATCGCGATTGTCGGCTAATTCTTGATTCTCTTAGCTTTGAGGCGTTATTTGCACCAGTTCGGTGTAGGTTAGAGTAGGTTAGCGGGCGCAATTTAAAATTTTAGATTTAGGTAGTTATGAGTACGGTTCTAATTGTCGATGACAGCAACACCTTACGAGAAATGATCTCAGATGTCCTGAGACAAACTGGAGTGACGGTAGTTCAGGCATCTGACGGGATGGAAGCCAAAGAAAAAATAGATGCTAAGAGTCCAGATTTAGTCATTACAGACCTCATCATGCCGAGAATGAACGGCTACGAACTTTGCCGTTGGATCAAAAGTAACCCCAAAACCGAAAAACTACCCGTAATTATTTGTTCGACTAAAAATGAAGAGTTCGATCGCTACTGGGGAATGAAACAAGGTGCAGATGCCTACATTGCTAAACCTTTCCAGTCAGCCGACCTATTGGAAGTAGTGCAAAAGTTGTTGCCAAAGTGAGAAGTTCAGAATGTAGAGACGTTGCATGCAACGTCTCATGCAGGAGTTCTTTGTATGCGCGTCAACTTAATGGTCAAAAGCACGATCCGCCAGGGGTTCAAAACCCCTGGCGGTTGGCGCTGAAGATCGAGGCCCAACAATGGCTCTAGCCTTAAGTTGACACCAATGAATGCTTTGCGCCCCCTACAATCTCTTTGCCCTCTCCTTTTAATATCGAATGCGAGGATCGATGTAGGCATTTAAAACATCGATCGCAATGCTAGCAATTACCACGATCGCAGCAAAAAATACCATTACTCCCTGAACTGTAGGATAATCTCGTTCGACGATCGCTTCAAATAGTCGATTGCCCAATCCAGGCCAGGAAAAAGTAACTTCAGTTAGCACTGCTCCGCCTAACAATGAAGCCAGCGTCAGCCCTAAGATGGTAATCACGGGAATTAAGGCGTTTTTTAAGGCATGAGCCATAATAATTCGCCTTTCGCCCACACCTCTAGCTCTAGCTGCCTCTACATAGTCAGCTTTGAGCGTTTGCTTGAGGTTGACCCGAACGATCCGCTCAAAAATGCCGCTTAAGAGAATACCTAAAGTCAGACTCGGTAAAGCCAGGTAGTAGAGAGAGGTGAAAAACTGGCCCAAATCGCCGTGCAACAAGCTATCGATCGTAAACAGCCCGGTGATAGTTTCTGGTGGCGGCAGGGCTTCTGGGAAACGCTTTTGAGCCGGAAACCAATCCAACTGGACCGCAAAGATCAATTGCAGCAGCATCCCCACCCAAAACATCGGCAGGGAGTAACTGATAATGCCGAACAACCGACCGCTGGCATCGATAATCGTCCCCGGACGGGAGGCAGAAAAAATGCCAATAGCCACCCCAACAATAACTGCGATCGCCATACTAAACACGGCTAATTCTACAGTCGCGGGGAAGTGTTCTTGCACGATCGACCACACCGATTTGCCGCTAGCACTGAGGGAAGTTCCCAAATCGAGTTGCAGCAATTTACCCAAGTAAGTGACATATTGCAACCACAACGGGGCATTAAAGCCCAGCCTTTCTCTGAGTTCGGCTTTGACCTCTTCTGGAGCGCGACCGCCTAAAATGGCATCTATAGGATCTCCTGGAGTCGCCCGCAGTAAGAGAAAGACGATGGTAACGATCGTCCACAGCATCAACGGGGCGAGCAGCAGACGGGCAACAACGTAATACTGTAAGGCTTTAGAACGAGACATGGGGGAGATGGGGAGATGGGAAGATGGGGAGATGGGGAGATGGGGAGATGGGGAGATGGGAAGATGGGGAG
Organism: Cyanosarcina radialis HA8281-LM2; assembly: GCA_019359615.1. Lineage (GTDB taxonomy): Bacteria > Cyanobacteriota > Cyanobacteriia > Cyanobacteriales > CCAP-1448 > Cyanosarcina > Cyanosarcina radialis. Next base: position 31,551 of record JAHHHA010000050.1, on the reverse strand, counting down.
ATGGGGAGATGGGGAGATGGGGAGATGGGAAGATGGGGAGCAGAGGGGAAAATTAACCACTGACAACTGACATTCTGTTGGCGCAGCCTGCGCTCGGTGCATACTCCTCAACTCCTAACCCATGCCCCATGCCCCATGCCCTATGCCCTATGCCCCATTACTTTTTCATGGTCGAGTAGGGCAAAATTTGAGTTGGATCGATCGCTACGCCAGAAACGCCAGTTTGAGCGAAGGCAAAATCCTTGCTTTGCCACAGGGGAACTAAGGGGACATCTTGGGCGATTAGGTTTTGAATGTCGGCAAAGATTTTTCTGCGGGCTTCGGGGTTTTGTTCTTTGCGTTCGGCATCGATTAACTGATTCATCTTCGCGCTGTAATAAAAAGACCCCTGAGTTTGACTCCCTCCCTGTTCGCAACCATTAGCGTCCGAACCTTTGGGACACTCTAAAAATGGTTGCACGAAGTTATCGGGATCGAGAAAGTCGGGATACCAATCTAACAAAGCGACCGGATAAACACCCCTGGTAATGTCTTTAAAAAAGGTTGCACCTTCGACATTACTTGGCTCGAACTGCAACATTCCCCCCATCTCTTTTTGGGCGTATTCTTTGAGAACGTTGGCGGTGACGCTGCGAGTTGGCGAAGCCGATGGATACCAAACTTGCAACTTCACCGGATTGGCAGCGGAAAATCCGGCTTGTTGGAGCAATTGTTTGGCTTTGTCGATGTTGCCATCTCCATACTGGTCTTTGAAGACGGGTAGGGAAACGTCGAAAGTATTAGGAATCGTACTATAGAGCGGTTCGGCTTGATTGTATAGTACCCGTTCGTTCAGCAGCGTGCGATTGACAAAGGCCGCGATCGCTTGTCTGACAACTGGGTTATCTAAAGGTTTTTGGCGGCGGTTGAGAACTATATAACTGATAGCGCTGCCTTGAGATGAAATTGCTTGCCAATTGCCTTTTTTAGCCCCATCTTCTAAGTTGCGAACTTGCTCCGGTTTGAGGGAAATGTAAGCCACATCGACCGATTTGGTTTTGAAGGCGTTAAATAAATTCCCCGGATTGTTGGTGTATATCTGCCAGTTAATGCCTTTATTAGTCGGTTTTTCGCCCCAATACTTGTCAAATACCTCCAAGCGGACGGAATCTGGACTATATTTCCCTAATTTGTAAGGGCCGGTGCCGACAAAAGTATCTGGTTTAAATTTACCTGCTCCCAATTCGTAAGCTTTGGGAGAAACTGCTCCAGTGCCGCCGAATGCTAGCAATGAAGGAAAGGCAGCAAATGGCTTTTTGAGTTTAATTGTCAGTTCCTCTTTGCTAGTGGCTTCGATCGAGGCTACCAAATCTGACAGCAAGAACGAGGGTTTACCTTTATTTTCCGCAAACCGTTTTAAGGAAAAGGCCATGGCAGCGGCATCGAAGGGCGTACCGTCGTGAAAAACCACTCCCGATCGCAAGGGAATAGTATAAGTCAAACCATCGGCGCTGACTTTGGGTAAAGCTGTGGCTAGTTGGGGTTTGATTTCCGTGCTACCTGGGGTGTAGGTATAGAGGCGATCGCTCATGTTGTAAATTAAGTTGATCGATCGCAGTTCGTAGGCATCAGCCGGATCTAGGGTTCTAGGCTTTTGAGTCGTGCCGATGGTCACTCGACCGTCACCCGATCCACTGCCAGCGGTGGGAGAACCACCCGAACCTGAAGGACTAGGCGGCCTGGTGCAAGCGATCGCCAGTACCAAACATAAACAAAAGAGGGTAACAAATTTTCCCCAAGGTCGCCACGGCTGGGCAAACAGGCGAAACCAGTTCATAGGCTTTAAATGTTTAGATAATAGGCTCGAAAAGTCTTGGCGGAGCCTTTGCGGTAGCACGGATCGTCGATCGATTTGTGCTGATGGATTGGATATCATACTACATTTTTCTACTCCCTCGTTTGCAGTTAGGTGGCAGCCCAGCGATCGACAACGAACGGCCATCATCGATAATGTAATAGTTCGAGATGAGAGCTAAAGATGGATTATCGAGACGCAGGTGTAGATGTTGAAGCGGGAAGGGCTTTTGTCGATCGCATCCGCACCATGGTACAAAGCACGCACCGACCTGAAGTTTTGGGAGGATTCGGAGGCTTTAGCGGTTGCTTTCAATTGCCCGCAGGCTATCGAGAACCCGTTTTGGTTTCTGGCACTGATGGTGCAGGCACTAAGTTGAAACTTGCTGGCATCTTAAACCGCCACGATACCGTTGGCATCGACTTAGTAGCGATGTCCGTCAACGATGTTTTAACATCGGGAGCCGAGCCGCTATTCTTTTTAGATTATTTGGCTACCAGTAAACTCGATTCGGAACAACTAGCTGAAGTTGTGGCGGGAATTGCTGAAGGTTGCCGTCAAGCTGGGTGTGCTTTGCTAGGGGGAGAAACCGCTGAGATGCCTGGTTTTTATCAGGTAGGCGAGTACGATTTGGCAGGTTTTTGCGTGGGAATTGTGGAAAAGAGCCAAATTATTGATGGTTCTAAAGTCGAAATCGGCGATGTAGCTATTGGTTTGGCCAGCAGTGGAGTTCATAGCAACGGTTTTAGTTTAGTCCGGAAAATTATTAGCGATCGCCAACTTTCTTTAGATTTCTCTCCTGAAATTCTCAGCAGTCAAAGTTTAGGAGAAATCTTACTCGCACCTACCAGAATTTACGTCAAACCCGTTCTCGAAGCTCTCCGTGCTGGCATCGATATTCGCGGCATGGCTCACATTACGGGTGGCGGGTTGCCAGAAAATTTACCCCGCTGTTTGGGAACAGGTCGATCGATTAAAATTGACCCCCATAGTTGGACTATTCCCCCCATTTTTTCCTGGTTAGCCGAGATGGGAGAGGTCAGTTCTACCGCCATGTTTAATACCTTTAATATGGGCATTGGTTTTGTCTTGCTCGTGGCTTCAGATCGAGCGCAAAAAACCCTCGATTGGTTTAACGATCGAGGGTTAAAAGCCGATGTTATTGGTGAAGCGATCGCTGGCAGTGGCGAACTTATCGGACTACCTGAGTAAGAGAGAGGGGGAGATGGGGAGATGGGGAAGCAGGGGAGGCAGGGGAGCAAGGGAGGAAATTAACTTCTGACTTCTGACTTCTGACTTCTGACTTCTGACTTCTGAACTCCTGAACTCCTAAACTCCTAAACTCCTGAACTTCTGAACTTCTGAACTTCTTATTTAAAATCCCATTTCAGGGCGTACATAACATCGGAACTACCACCGCCGACAAACCGATATTCAATGGCAAAAGTTTGAGCGCCACTGAGGTTAAAGGTAAAATTATTTACTGCATCTCTAGAAACCTTAATGGTTTCTTCTAATTTGCCATCTCGATAAAACAAAATGTCGGCTGACAGCAAGGTAGAATCATCTGGAATTGCTAAAGAACCATCTAAAGTAGTTAGCGAACTTTCTGGCTTACAGGTAAATAAATGGAAAAAGTTCGGATAAGCTCTTAAACTCCAAAGACTGCGCTCCGATTTTTTGCCTACCGATATATCTCTTTCATCTCTGATTGGGCTATTGCCTGCCACTTTGATACAATTTGCCGAACTCTGGGCGAATGAAGGTTTAGCCTCGATTAACCAAGCTCCCGATTGCAATGCCAAATAAGCGATCGCTACTACACCTGTATATGAAAAAAAGCGGTTACTGAATAGTTTCATAGATATGACCTAAAAAGTAGTTTAATCTACTTTTTACCATATATTATTTAAGCCGTCAACTTCAATTCGCAATTGCTAATTCGCAATTCGCAATTTCAATTAGAAATTCACAATTGTTTTAGCCCAAATATTACCAGGATGGTTAATGTTTGACTGGTTGTTTCTAATCCAAATGCGATCGAGGTAGGCATCTTTTCTCACCTTCGTCCCCGCTGATGGCAGTCAGGATTAGATCTGCTATAACTTTGGAATCTGGATAGTAAGGATACCTCATAGCAGTTGGCAGTTGGATAGGCTGAGGCCAAGCTCCTCTTGTGGGATAGCCCTCTGGGCTATCCCACAAGAGGAGTTCGATCGAAGGTATGCTGAACTCCTGTCGAAGAAATCTTCAGGTTGAATGAAAAGTATGGAAGCAAAAACAGACACACAAGCAGATTCCCTCAAACGAGTTTTCGGTCTGGCTACTCTGACGATATATGGAGTAGGAGATATTCTCGGTGCGGGTATTTATGCTGTTATTGGCAAAATTGCCGGAATTTCTGGCTCTTTAGTTTGGGCCTCGTTTGCTTTTGCTGCCATCGTTGCTGCGCTTACGGCTTGGAGTTACGCCGAACTGGGCAGCCGCTTTCCCCGCAGCGGCGGCGTGGCATATTTCATTCATCAAGCATTTCGGCAAGAATGGCTCTCTCTCCTCGTCGGCTGGCTGATGTTTTGCACTTGCCTGGTTTCTATGGCAACCCTCTCCAAAGCTTTTGCAGGCTATCTCAATGCTTTTATTCCCGGATTTCCCGATTGGGCGATCGTCTTGAGTCTCTTTGCCGCGCTGACTTTGGTTAATTTTCGCGGCATAGCAGAATCTTCTGCCCTCAATATCGTTTGTACCGCGATCGAAGTTTCTGGCTTGATTATCGTCATCTTGGCTGCTAGTACATTTCTGCTCGGTGGCGGCACTAATGTCGATGCTGGAACTGCCAACGCTATTGCTAATACTTCAGCAGTTCCTTGGGTGGCAGTAATTCAGGGCGCGGCCCTAGCTTTTTATGCCTTCATCGGCTTTGAGGATATTGTCAATGTCGCTGAGGAAGTTAAAAATCCCGAACGCAACGTCCCAAGAGCGATTTTGCTGGCACTGGCCATAGCCACCGTTATCTATACGATCGTCTCTTTGCTGGCTACCAGCGTCATCAGTCCGTCAGTCTTGGCAGCCTCCAACGCCCCCCTGCTGGATGTAGTAACGCGATCGCAGCCTAATTTTCCCCGCGTTCTGTTTGCGTTCATTCCTCTATTTGCCGTACTCAACACGGCGTTGCTCAACTTTGTCACTGCTTCGCGGTTGTTATATGGAATGTCGAGAGAAGGCTTGTTGCCTGCTTGGTTGAGCCAATTACATCACCGCCAGCGTACCCCCTATCGCACGTTCTTGGTAATTTTGCCGATAGTCATCTTTCTGGCTCTTTCTGGGACGCTGCAATTCTTGGCGGGAACGACTGCCACCTTGATTTTATTGATGTTCTGCGGCGTGAATCTCTCGCTGTTAGTCATCAAACAACGCTATGGCAACAGAGTTGAGGGAGGATTTAACGTTCCTTTTGTCATTCCAGCTTTAGCCTTACTCTCTAACTTGATTTTGATTGCTTTTGCCTCCAAGGAAAGTCATATTTTGGCATCCGTCTTTGTCGGCATCGGACTTCTACTAATTCTGCTGCATCGGATTTTCATGAAAGTCGAGCCATCGAAAACTAAATAATACCAATACCATTTTGCTAAATGTCTAAAAGACATCTTTCTCCCCTCTCCCAAGGGAGAGGGGTTGGGGGTGAGGGCAGCAATGGATGGTATGAGAACCGGATTTGGTATAATCTCAAATCTGTGATGTGGGATTTACAAACATTGCAAATTGCGAATTGGCAATTGTTTCGATCGCCTATCGTCGAAGATAGAAAAAACACCTCCTGCAAAAGTGAAAAAATAATTGTTGGGACTGTTGAAACCGTCAAAACTCATACCTATTAACTATTATCTATTACCTGACTTCTGCAAGAAGTCTAAAGAAGTAGGCGATCGCATAAAACAAATTCACTACCACCATCAACCCTCTACCCATATAAGAACGAACGAAAGGAAAGACGCGAACGGTCGCTACCAAGACCAACAGTAACTCAATTAAAGCCACAACTTTCCCATGGTGCTTGGGGTCCCAATAAGAGATCGGACTGATAAAGCGATAATTGCTGAAAGGGAAAAAGTGTCGGTGCGCGTCCTCGCTATGAACTGGTAAATCGAGCAGAGAATGCCACAATAGGCTCAAGCAGAACAGTTCTACGATCGGCTTGCCGTAATAACGAGCGATACCCCAGCCAATTAGTGCCAGGGGAATAGAATGAAAGGTAGCGATGATATTTTGCCAAACGGGTTGATAATAAGCTACCGACCAAATTTCCTTTGCTGGCAGACGATAGACGTGCTTGGCAAAAAAATAAAACACGAAAATCGGAATATCCGGTAAAATCGCGCTAATAACCACCAACAGATTTAGTTGAGGTCGCTGTTGTTGACCGAGAAGAGCGAGATTCAAGATGGCGTGGCTGGGAGTGTTCACAACTATCGATTTACCTGGTTCGATTGGTTTTGTCTTTGGTATCCCCCAGGCTGGCTGATTTTATTTAACCGCCATTGGCAACACTATCATGCCGATCCCGATGGTTGGAACTGGCTGGAATATCTCTTGTTTCTCGTTCCTGGGGGATTTTATTTAGCTTGGTTAATTCGCTGGCTGCGTCTCGGTTGTCGCCGTCCTAGCAGCGAGGGCAGTAAGTTCGATCCCAATTACCAAAAAGCTTTTGCTGATGAAATTATCGGGGCGATCGCTAATCATTATTTTCGCATCGAGTTAAAAGGTGTCGAGAATTTGCCTGCAAACGGCCCGGCAATCGTAGCGATGAATCATGCTGGAATGTGTTTTCCGTGGGACTTTTTGGGATTGGCTTATGCCTTGAATCGATCGCAAGGATGGGTAGTACAACCTTTGGCTCACATGGCGATCTTCGATCATCCTTGGGTGGTTTGGTGGTTGCCTCCAGGGTGGAGCGATGTTTTAGGTGGCGTGAGAGCCGATGCCGAACACTTTGAAGCGGCTTTAGCCGAAAAAACTATCCTGTTGTATGCCCCAGAAGGTGGGCGGGGACCTGCTAAAGGATGGTTAAGGCGCGATCGCTTGCAGACTTTTCATCCTAGTTTTATCCGCTTGAGCCAACAATATCGAATTCCGATTTTACCAGTGCTTTGTTTGGGCAGCGAATTTTTGCATCCTTGGGCGATCGGAATCGACTCGTTAGCCAAAAAGCTCAGGCTACCTTTCTTCCCCGTGTCAGGCTTGATGGTGGTGTTTATTCTCTTTCCTTCGATGGGAGTTTGGGCGATGAGAACTCGCCTCAAATATGTAGTGCAACCCCCATATCAACCCTTGTCAGCCGCAAAAGATGTAGCGATTTCCCAGAACAGAACTGCTTACCAGCAAGCCCAAACCTTGCGGGAGGATTTGCAAGCCCAGATCGATAAACTCAAAAAGCGATCGGGTGACTCGAATTCTGCGATCGCATAGTTAATCCGACGTGCCACCCTCATGAATCTGTTTCAGAAGCGATCGAGCCGCACGGGGCTTATAGATACCAGAGGTAAACCTGGAACCAGACAAAGTATTGATGCGGATGAAAGGACTTGAACCTTCACTCCTCTCGGAACTAGAACCTAAATCTAGCGCGTCTGCCAATTCCGCCACATCCGCAAGTTTTCAGATTATAGCAAAAATTTCGCTCTCAGCCAAGCTAGATCCTTGCAGTTAAGTTGTGATGCTTGAATAAGAAAATTCACGGAGATTGACGGAGCAATTTTTTAACATTTAGTTCATAAATTACGTTAAAGTGCGGGTGCTACCATCAATCCAACATTAATAATTACGTGTTTATACGGAAACTATAGGCGATAGGAAAAGAGCAAGATTGGGGAATAGTAGATTCATTCTTACAGCCCAGTCAAAACCCTCTTGGAGATTGCCCCGATGAAACCAGAATTACAGGCTAAATTTTTACATTACCTCAATCGCAAAAAACGCGATTCAGGTTTTACCTTAGTTGAATTACTGGTAACTATTATTATCATTGGTATCTTGGTAGCAATTGCTTTGCCAACCTTCCTGAACCAAACTGCCAAATCTAAAGAGTCAGAAGGACGACAATACGTGGGCACGGTTAATCGCGCTCAAACGGCTTATCGAGCCGAACGCAATCAGTTTGCCACCGCTTTCGATAATTTAGCTCTTGGTTCTGGTTTGACAGGAGGTAATAGCGCCACAACTACCAATTATTCTTACACCATTGCTGGTAATGACAGTACCGCTACCATCACTGCCACAGCTAGGGATACTGCTCTTAAAGGATATTATGGTGCTAATCTCAGGTATAATAACGGGGCCAATCAGATCGCCATTTCTAGTAAGATGTGCGAAGCCTTAACCCCTGGTACAACTCCACCCGGAGCGGGAAATTTTAATGCTACAGCGCCTGAGTGTCCTGCTGACTATGCTTACTTCCCAGATAATTAATGCTCGCTCTTAGCTAGGTTTCAACTTTTACGCCTTTCCAAAAGGCAATATATCCTTCTATGTTCTTAGCAGCATCTTTAGTTTGAGGGTAATACCAAGCTGCATCTTTATTAATTTGCCCGTTTACTTCAATATCGTAGTAGCTGGCAACACCTTTCCAAGGGCAGGTAGTATGAGTTTGACTGGCTTTAAAATACTGCTTGTCGATCGCTTCGGGGGGAAAGTAGTGATTGCTTTCAACTACTTCAGTGCGATCGCTCTGGGCAATCTGCGTGCCATTCCAGATAGCTTTTGGCATTCTCGTTTATCATAAATTACTAACTGCGCCTTCATCATAGCAAAGAGTGCTAGTGGGGAGGGGGAGATGGGGAGATGGGGAGATGAGGGGAGAATAACCCATGCCCTATGCCCCGGCCTCATTCATCATTCATAATTTAGCATTCATAATTTAGCATTCATCATTCACCATGCCTCAGTTTTTCTCTCTGGAGGAAGCACTCAAATACTATTTCGGCTATGAAACCTTTCGTCCGGGGCAGCGTCAAATCGTTGAAACTGCACTGCAAAACCGAGATTTGCTGATTTTGATGCCTACAGGGGGCGGTAAATCGCTGTGCTTTCAATTACCAGCCCTGCTGAAACCTGGTTTAACCGTGGTGGTATCGCCATTAATTTCTTTAATGCAAGATCAGGTAGCAGCTTTGCGCAATAACGGCATTGCCGCGACGTTTATCAATAGTAGCCTCGGCCGGGAACAAGTGCGATCGCGCGAAGCAGCAATTCTTCAGGGCAAAGTCAAACTCCTCTATATCGCCCCCGAACGGTTACTAGGAGAAAGATTTTTGCCGTTTTTAGAACAATTGCACTCTAACGTGGGGATTTCGGCTTTTGCGATCGACGAAGCTCATTGTATCTCTCAGTGGGGACACGATTTTCGTCCTGAGTATCGACAACTGCGACAGCTACGCCAACTTTATAACGGGGTTCCCGTCTTAGCTTTAACTGCTACGGCTACCAAAGTGGTGCGCGAAGATATCATTCAACAGCTAGCACTCAGGCAACCGGATGTCCACATTGCTAGTTTTAATCGCCCCAATCTTTACTATGACGTTCAGCCCAAACAAAAACAGTCATATTTTCAATTATTAAAGTTAGTCAAACAAAATGAAGGGGCAGGAATAGTTTACTGTCTCAGTCGGAAGAAAGTTGAAGAAATTGCTTTTCGCCTTGAAAAAGATGGCATCGCAGCTTTACCTTATCATGCCGGAATGAGCGATGAGGATAGAACTAACAATCAAACTCGCTTCATTCGCGATGATGTCAGAATTATCGTGGCAACTATTGCTTTTGGTATGGGAATCGACAAACCCGACGTGCGGTTTGTAATTCACTACAACCTACCTCGTAATTTAGAAGGTTACTATCAAGAATCCGGGCGGGCTGGTAGAGATGGAGAGCCTGCTAATTGTACGCTGTTATTCGGCTTTGGTGATTTGAAAACGATTGAGTATTTAATCGAGCAAAAACCCGATGTTCGAGAACAAAAAGTTGCGATTCAGCAATTGAGAAAAGTAGTTGACTATGCTGAAGGCACAGATTGCCGTCGCAAAATCCAGTTGAGTTATTTTGGCGAACGTTTCGGGGGAAATTGCGGAAATTGTGATAATTGTCGCCATCCTAAACCTATAGAAGATTGGACGATCGAAGCCCAAAAGTTTCTTTCTTGCGTGGTGCGCTGTCAAGAACGGTTTGGTGTCAAGCATATTATTGACGTGCTGCGAGGGGCTAACAATAAAAAGGTCGAACAGTACGGACATCACTTACTTTCTACCTACGGTATTGGCAGGGAAAAAAGCGCAGATCAGTGGAAGATGTTAGCCCGATCGCTCTTACACCAGGGCTTACTTGACGAAACTACCGACGGCTATCGTACTTTGAAGTTAAACGATCGCAGTCGAGAAATCTTGAAAAGTCAACGCTCGGTAGAAATTCCGGTCGAGACAACAGTAACCACCAAAGTTTTAGCAGAAAATCCCAAATCGATCGAGGCAGAAATCTTGTTTCAAAGATTGCGATCGCTCCGCAAACAAATTGCCGACGAACAATCAGTTGCTCCCTATGCAATTCTAGGAGATTCTAGTTTAAAACTGATGTCGAGACAACGACCGCAAACGCTAGAAGAATTTGAAAAAATTTCTGGGATCAGTCCGCACAAAAAAGACTTATATGGTGCTAGGTTTGTGTCTGAAATCGAGCAACACATAAAAGAACAGGCACAGCATTTGTCAACTGAGTCTAACTTCTTGCCAGAGCTTGAATCGAAAGGTGCTAGCTACACTCAATTGTTAACCCTAAACTTACACCAACAAGGTTTGAGTTTAGAAGAAATTTCTGCAAGTCGCCAACTGCGCGTCAGTACGATCGCAACTCATTTAGCAGAATTAATTGCCCTCAACTTACCAGTGGATTTAGAGCGATTAGTCAGTCAGTCTCGGCAAGAGGCGATCGTTAAAGCGATCGAAGCAGTGGGTGTTGATTCCCTCAAGATAATTCACGAACATTTAGGAGAACAGTGTGGTTACGAGGAAATCAAATTAGTACGGGCTTGGTGGTTACACCAACATCAGAATTAAGCACGAGATTGATTTTCAACTGTAATGGGAACTGTAATCTTCAAAGTCATACGATAAAATTAAATCGAGTTCCACTTTCTCGCTACTGAGAATAGAATAGGTAAGTTCGCTAGTGGTTCTGAAGTCAGGAGAGAATCAATGGTGATTGCCGCACCCGAACCAAAAGCTGATTTGCAGCCTGTTGGAGAGCAGCGAGTTGTACTGCGGGGCTTATCTTGGGAGGCTTATTTACAAATTCTGGAGGCACTGCCTCAATCTCGTGGTTCGCGATTGACTTACGATGATGAAGTATTGGAAATTACCGTGCCACTAGAAGCTCATGAGTTTTTGGGTCGTTCGATCGAACGCTTCATCTGGACCATGGTTGAATTGATGGGAATGCGAATCAAGACGATGGGTTCGACAACCATGAACTACCCTCGACTTAAGAAAGGCGCAGAACCAGACAATGCCTATTACATTCAAAATCAGCCGCTGGTGAAAGGTCGAACTGTAGATTTTAGCCAAGATCCACCGCCAGATTTGGTGGTTGAGGTGGATATTACTCACACAGATATTGCCAAAAATCAGTTTTATTCCAGCTTGGGAGTTCCAGAGTTTTGGCGGTTTAATGGTAAAGTATGGCGAATTTACCAACTTCAGGAAGGCGTGTATGTAGAAGTTGAGGTCAGTCCCACGTTTCCCCAAGTGCCCAAAGAACGGCTGTGTGCGTTTTTAGAGCAGGCGAAGGAGGATGAAATTGAAGCGGTACAATCGTTACGGGCTTGGTGGCAAGGGCGAAGTTAGGAGAATCGCTATCAAAAGGCTTGGGCAATCTTGATGGTACTAATCCCTTGCGATGGACAACCCGCGATCGCCGATATTTTTCTGTAAACCTCGCATTAATTATCCTTTAAAGTTGCGGGCTGCGGCAGGCCAGTTTTGATTCCCTTTGGCGACATTACCAGGAATATCTCGTTCCCAGCGATCGCGCACTCCTAAACTAAAATTCAGATAGAGCTTGCCATCTACTATGCTCCAAGCATCTGGCACGGTTGAAGCGGCATAGCCATTGGCGACGGCATAGGCGCAATAGCCGCCATACTGGGGCGCATACCGTTCGGGATTGGCAGAAAACAGGTCGCGATTGGCGGCGTTGGCAAAATACCAAGTGGCATTCTTCCAGGTATGGCTAAACTTGGGGTTGCCTGCAACCGGACGCTGCTCTTGGAAATAAGCCACTGGATCGGTGCCGTCAATGGCGATTCCTCGATCGTTGGTGTAAACGAGGCTCGCCCCTGGAGATGCTTTGTCGGTTGAGGCAGAACTGGTTTGCGACCCAGATTGAGAAGTTCCTGAATCGGACTGTTGCTGGTTCGCGCAACCGATCGCTAAACTGGCAGTGAGGCAGGCGATCGCAGTTAGCATAACTGGTTTCGTTTTCATAGAATTGGCTCCAGGAAGATCGCAGTAGTTAGATTACAGTTAAGTATGAAGGCGTTGGCTGAAATTGCCATGATAGGAATCTGAAGTTTATCTGAGATTTATTTTTAAATACCCCTAGTCTTCATCAGCTTTATTTGACATTGGTTGACTCATAGTTTCGAGCGGTGTTAACAAGTTGAATATCGTTATTTGTTAGTGTGAGTAGGGCAATAGTATCTCCTGCTGAATCTACAAACTCGACTTCAAAGGCTGTGCGATCGGAGTAGCAATGGACAATAGCTCCTATGTCGCCTCGCTTCAGCCCTTGTTCTGGAAGATCGCGAGTAAGAGCAACGGTATCTAACTCTTTAAATAGGGAATCAAGTTTTTGAATCATAATTACCCTCTTCTGATTCAGGTTTTAGGGGACGGGTAGTGACAAAACGTGGAGCAGTTTGTGCAGCTTGTTGAATTATTTCCAGCAATTCGTCATTAGTCATTGGCGCTACTTATTTCTGAATCTAAGAATCCCAAGAGATCGAGCTATTTTGCGATCGAATAATTATTCAATAATGTAACCTCACCATTTGGGAATTGCACCCAAACAGCCTCAAAGTCTTAAAATCCGACCTGCGATCGCTCTGCACGACAAACATCAAGGGTGCGATCGCCGCTAGGATGATTGAGTTACGCAGAAATGGGTTAACAGGTAATGGGAGGCAAACTAATCGTTCTAACCGGGCCGAGTGGCGTGGGCAAAGGTACGTTGCTCAGATCGCTCTTAAATCGCCACCAGGAACTTTATCTATCGATATCTGCCACCACGCGATCGCCTCGCGCCACAGAAGTCGATGGCAAAGACTATTACTTTGTCAGTCGCAGTGAGTTTGAACAAATGGTTCAAGCTAGAGAACTGCTAGAGTGGGCCGAGTATGCAGGTAACTACTATGGCACTCCTCGCCCAGCCGTTAAAGAACGGATCGATCGCGGTCAGTGGGTAATATTAGAAATCGAGCTAGAAGGGGCCAGACAAGTCCTCAAATCGTTTCCCGATGCCCTGAGTATTTTCATCTTGCCGCCTTCTGTAGACGAACTAGAACGGCGAATTAGAGGACGGGGACAAGATCCAGAAGAAGCGATCGCCCATCGCCTCCAGCGGGCCAAAACCGAAATCGCCGCTGCTGGTGAATTTCAGATCCAGATTGTCAACGACGACCTGGAAACAGCACTTTTGAAAATTGAAGAAGCCATTTTTGGCACTAATACCGCCGATCGAAATTCAGAAGCGGAGGATTGAAGCCCCTCTCCCAAGCTTGGGAGAGGGGTTGGGGTGAGGGCTTTCCCTCGAATCAAAATCAAGAATTTGGGCGATCGCTGAAATTATGCTAACCTGCAAGCTGTTTACTAAAAGCTTTACTATTAAATAAATTTAAAGTTATTAAGTAAAGCATATTTGTTAGTCTTCGATCCCCAGTCAAACTAAATCCAATCTTAAAAAATTATCTTTTCTTGAGCCTGCCCAGGTAGGCTCTAATAGCGATCGCTGCCACTTTCGTTACCAGAAGAAAGTAGTTTAATATATCCAGGTTGGATATCGCCGATCGCTAATCCCGATTTTAGTAAGGAACTTGCCATGTCAGAGTTAATTCAGGCCGTACTTGACAGCGATGAAAAGAACGATCTCCGTCAGTTTGCCAGCGAATTGCGCCATCAGGAAAAACCCTACTTACTGAGAAATGACATTCTCACTGCCTTTGCTGACTATTGCACCCAACAGCAGAAGCCGCCTGAATTTTACCGATCGTCTCAACTGGGAAGGCTAGTTTATTACACGCAAGAAATCATTCGCGACGGTGGAAATCTCTGTTTGATCGTGCGCTCCAAAATTGCCTCTCAAGAAATCTATTGGCTGACGGAAGATCTGACAGTTGAGTCCATGACCACTCAGGATTTACTAGATCTGCGCGATCGCTTTGTCAACCACTTTCACCCTTTAGATGGGGATATCCTGGAACTCGATTTTCAACCGTTTTACGACTACACCCCCAGAATTCGCGACCCCAAAAACATCGGCAAGGGAGTAGAACTACTAAACCGCTATCTATCTAGCAAGTTATTCCAAGATCCCCAGCAGGGACAAGCAGCTTTATATAACTTTCTGCGCCTGCATCAATATCAAGGACAACAGTTATTAATTAACGATCGCATCAGATCGCCGCAACAACTTTCCGAACAAGTAAAAAAAGCGATTTCGTTTGTAAGCGATCGACCGATGGAGGAACCTTACGACAAATTCCGGTTCGTCCTCCAAGGGATGGGTTTTGAACCTGGCTGGGGCAACATTGCTACCCGCGTTCAATATACTTTAGAAATTCTCGACGAATTAATTGATTCTCCCAATCCCCAAACCTTAGAGGCGTTTCTCTCGTTCGTCCCGATGATTTTCAAAATCGTCTTGGTATCTCCCCATGGCTGGTTTGGGCAAGAAGGCGTTTTAGGGCGACCCGATACTGGCGGTCAGGTGGTATACGTCCTCGACCAGGCCAAGAGTTTAGAAAAGCAACTGCAAGAAGATATTACCCTGTCGGGTTTAGATGGTTTGGAGGTCAAGCCCAAAGTTATCATCCTCACTCGCCTGATTCCCAATAGCGACGGCACTCGTTGCAACGAACGTTTAGAGAAAGTCCACGGCACTGAAAATGCCTGGATTTTGCGGGTTCCCCTGCGAGAATTCAACCCCAATATGACCCAAAATTGGATCTCGCGGTTTGAGTTTTGGCCCTATCTCGAAACTTATGCGATCGACTCTGAAAAAGAATTGCTGGCAGAATTACAAGGTAAACCCGACTTAATTGTGGGCAACTATTCCGATGGCAACTTGGTAGCATTTTTGTTATCTCGTCGCCTGAAAGTGACGCAATGCAATATCGCTCATGCCTTAGAAAAATCGAAATATTTGTTCAGCAATCTTTATTGGCAAGAATCGGAAGATACCTATCACTTTTCCCTCCAATTCACTGCCGACCTAATTGCCATGAATGCTGCCAATTTTATTATTAGCAGCACCTACCAAGAAATCGTCGGTACGCCAGATAGCGTCGGTCAGTATGAGTCTTACAAGTGCTTTACCATGCCCGATTTATATCATGTGGTGAGTGGCATTGAGTTATTCAGCCCTAAATTTAACGTGGTTCCACCTGGGGTAAATGAGAATACTTACTTCCCCTATACCCAGGAAGAAGATCGAATTTCTAGCGATAAAGAAAGGCTGGAAGCGATGCTTTTTACCCAAGAAGATCCAGCCCAGATTTTTGGCAAACTCGACGATCCCAATAAGCGTCCAATATTTTCGATGGCGCGTCTCGATCGAATTAAAAACCTGACTGGCTTAGCTGAATGCTTCGGTAAAAATGAAGCTTTGCAAGAGCGTTGTAACTTAATTTTAATCGCTGGTAAATTACGAACTGAGGAAACAAGCGATCGCGAAGAAGCTAGCGAAATTGAAAAGCTGTATCACATCATCGACCAGTACAATCTCCATGGAAAAATTCGCTGGTTGGGGGTTCGTCTGTCTAAGGGCGATTCTGGTGAAGTTTACAGAGTAATTAGCGATCGTCGGGGTATATTCGTTCAACCAGCGCTATTTGAGGCTTTCGGTTTAACTATTTTAGAAGCCATGCTCTCTGGATTGCCCACATTTGCTACTCAATTTGGCGGTCCCTTAGAGATCATTCAAGATCGCGTTAATGGGTTTTACATTAACCCGACGCATCTCGAAGAAACTGCTGAAAAGATTCTCCAATTTGTGATTAAGTGCGATGAAGATCCTAATGCTTGGCTCGACGTTTCTACGCGAGGGATCGATCGCGTTTACACCACTTATACGTGGAGAATTCACACCAAAAAACTGCTATCTTTAGCCCGAATTTACGGTTTTTGGAATTTCACTTCTCAAGAAAATCGCGAGGATTTACTTCGTTACATCGAGTCGCTATTCTATTTGCTGTTTAAACCCAGAGCCAAGCAGTTGTTAGAGCAGCAGATGTACAGGTAGTGGAGAGGGAGCAGGGGAGGCAGGGGAGGCAGGGGAAGCAGGGGAAGCAGGGGAGGCAGGGGAAGCAGGGGAGGCAGGGAGCAGGGGAGGCAGGGAGCAGGGGAAGCAGGGGAGGCAGGAAGCAGGGGAGGCAGGGGAGAATTCTTAATTCAACACTCCACACTCCACACTCCACACTTAACACTTCCAAAGCTCCTAAACTTCTAAACTCCTAAACTCCTTCCTCCTATAAAAAACTTCCTCGGATGCGATTTGAAATTGTCGATCGAGCCAAACTAAAGATGCTTGGGTAACAACTCCTGTTTGCAAAGAAACTAAGGAAAAGTTACGCCAGCGATCGCCTTTGACGGGCAAAATTCTAGGGACGCTGGCTGCATTTAAGTAAAATGTGCCCGCTGCATCGACGTAAGTAGGCGTTCGCAACCGTTCTTTAGTGTGGCGCAGGTGGTGGTGCATATGGCCGAAAGCGACTAGGGGTATGGTTTTACCAGCTAAGCGAGTTCGATCGATTGCCTCTTTTAAATCTGGATCGCCAAAATCTCCGCCGATGGGATTTCCCCAATCCTTACCGCAAGGATCTTCGGCGCGATCGCCTAAACCCAAAGGCCCGTTATGACCGAGAAAAATTGTCGTAGCGTAAGTCGATTCTAAAGCGGCTGAGACAATGCGATCGGCCGATTCAGTAAAACTGCTAGCCCCCAATCGTTGCTGGTAGAAATCGCCATATCTCCAATCGGAACCGCCCCAACTAAAAGGTCTGCCGCCAACTACAGTTAAATTCAATTCGGGAAAATCTAGGTGAGAGTAGCCGACGTGACATTTACCTAGCAGATCTAGCTGTTCCTGTACCCAGTCTTCTTGCTGGCGGTTGTAAGGACACTTGCTTCTGCCCCAGTCTGTGGCCGTGTACCAAGCGTCGTGGTTGCCTAGAATAACTGCTTTGGGAAGATCTAGAGAGGCGATCGCGCTTACCACTTCTACTGACTCATTGCCAAAATCGCCCACAAATAACACCAAATCGACACCGAGATGCTTGAGGGCAATGCCGTCATCTTCTTCCCATTGTTCGTGAACGTCGCCAACTACAGCAATTTCGATCGCTGGTTGCCGATCTAACTGACTTTCCATACCTGCTTTTTCTATCTATCCTTCTCCAAGATAGAGAAAATTTGCCCATCCCAAACACCCTTCTCCCAGGGGATTAATTCAGTCCCAAGGTAGAGTTTGTTGCACGCCATTGGTTAGAGGTCAATACGGCACGATAGCTCTAGCCTGAAATAGGAATATGGTTTTTTAAGAATCGTCTACTTCAATGCGCCATTTGCCAGGTAAGCAATGTTAGAGTCTGTTTCCAACATTTCAGCTTACCGCAGTTAATCTTTGCTTGAAGGACAAAAGTTCTAATTGTCGATCGCATAATAGTTCGACTAAAAATTGAGGAATAAATTTGATGAGCGAGCAATTCAAAAAAGGCGATCCCATGGAGTGGGATTCCTCTGGCGGCACGTCGCGCGGCGTAATTAAGGAGATCGTGACCGAACCGACAGATTTCAAGAACCATCACTTTGCTGCCTCAAAAGAGCGTCCAGAATATCTAGTTGAAAGCGACAAAAGTGGAAAACAAGCTATTCATCGGGCGGAAGAACTGAGAAAAGTTGAAGAGAAATAGTTATGATAGAGCGTACAGAGACCGAAAACGAAACCACTCTGCGGGAATTTCAAGAAGTGGTTAATATGTCGGCCAGAGAACTCGAACGCTGGCTGAAAACCAGAGAGTCTAAAGCAGTGGGGATGAAAGAGAGCGAAGATGGTGAGTCAGTAGGGCATCAGTCGGGTCGCCAAATCGTCGAACTGCTCAAAAAGGAAACCTCAGACTACACCGAAGCTGATTACAGTCAAATGCGCCGAGTTATAAGCTACGTTCGCCGTCACTCGGCCCAAAGACCTGCTTCTAAGATCGAGCATAGCCGCTGGCGATACTCCCTCAAAAATTGGGGACACGATCCGCTTCATCAATAGACATCTCTAACAATTCTTGTAAGGTAGGCATCCTGCCTGCCTTTGAAGTGAGTTATTTGGAGATGTTGAATAGACTGCTTGCAGAAGTTATCTACCAAATATTCTCCAAATTCAGATTCAAGCCAGATAAAACTGGCTCGCCACTTATAACCGCCGGACGCTCTAATCTCTCTACTTCTACCCCTGGACGATAGACGTAAACGCAGCGATTTTTACGATCTATCAGCCAACCCAATAGAGCGCCATTATCGATATATTCTTGGAGCTTTTTTTTGAGAAATTGAAGACTGTCGCTAGGGGAGCGAATCTCGACGACAAAATCGGGACATAAAGGGATAAACTTCTCTTGTTGTTCGACAGAAAGAACGTTCCATCGAGACAGCCTCAGCAAAGAAATATCGGGAGAACGGTTAGCCCCATTCGGGAGTTTGAAGCCAGTCGAAGAGTCAAAGGCAATTCCCGTACCATCTCGCTCTACCCAACTCCAAAACTGCCCAGCAAGGTTGAAGTTATGGTTTCCCGTTATTCCTCCAGTTGGCGGCACGATGATTAATTCCCCCTCAGCAGTGCGTTCAAAACTTAAGTCTCGGTTAAGTTGACAAAAATCAAAGAATTGGTCATCTGTCATCTCAAATGCTGGAGACATTTGTAAGACGATCGGAAGAATTTCTGTAGTGGCGATCGTTTGAGTCATCTGAATTATGAATTATAGAGGGACAGCGTGCGATCGAAAACGTACTGACGAAGCCACGTAGACAATTCCTTCAATTAATTCAGCTTTTTTGATGTTGGCAGCAGCATATCGACGCTCAAACTCATAGCGCGACAGGCGATCGCCACTTTCTAAAGGAGCGATTGAAGTGTTGCTAAAATCTATTCGTTCTTTATCTAAAACCATAACCGAAGTTTCCTATTTTAAAAAGTTAGTACGCTCCGAATCGACTCGCCTTTGTGCATCAAATCGAAAGCATCATTAATTCTTTCTATTGGCATCACTTGGGTAACTAAATCGTCAATATTAATTTTGCCTTCCATATACCAATCGACGATTTTAGGTACGTCGGTGCGTCCTTTAGCACCACCAAAAGCAGTGCCTTTCCAAACCCGCCCCGTAACTAATTGAAATGGGCGCGTACTAATTTCTTCGCCAGCACCAGCCACCCCTACAATTACGCTCGTTCCCCAACCTTTATGACAGCATTCTAACGCTTGTCGCATCAAATTAACGTTGCCAATACATTCAAAACTGTAATCGGCTCCCCCTTTAGTTAAATCTACGAGGTAGGGAACTAAATCTCCTTCTACTTCTTTGGGGTTGACGAAGTGAGTCATACCAAATTTTTCCCCAATTTCTCGCTTCGCAGGGTTAGTATCTACGCCGATAATCATATTAGCGCCTACCAAGCGAGCGCCTTGAATTACGTTTAAACCAACGCCACCTAAGCCAAAAACGACTACATTTGCCCCTGGTTCGACTTTGGCAGTATTAATGACTGCACCGATCCCCGTAGTCACTCCACAACCGATCAGACAAACTTTTCCTGGCGGTGCGTCTTCCCGAATTTTGGCGATCGCAATTTCTGGCAGCACGATATAGTTAGCAAAAGTAGATGTCCCCATATAGTGGTGGAGCATCTTCCCACTGAAGGAAAATCGACTCGTACCATCGGGCATCAATCCTCGCCCTTGGGTAACGCGGATCGCTTGACAAAGGTTGGTTTTCCCGCTAAGACAATATTCACAGTTGCGGCATTCAGGGATGTAGAGAGGAATCACGCGATCGCCTTTCTTGACACTTTTGACCTCCGCCCCGACTTCAACTACAATCCCCGCACCCTCGTGACCGAGAATAGCTGGGAATAAACCTTCGGGATCGGCACCAGAAAGGGTGTAAGCGTCAGTATGGCAAACTCCAGTGGCTTCGATCTCGACCAGCACCTCCCCCTCTTTAGGACCTTCAAGCTGTACGGTTTCAACGATTAAGGGTTGACCTGCTGCCAAAGCAACTGCGGCTTTAACGTCCACGGCGATCCTCCTGTAGTAGATTGTTCGCATAGTCTAGCCCAAAAGGGGGAGATGGGGAGATGGGGAGATGGGGGGATGGGGGGATGGGGGGATGGGGAGAAAATTCTCAACTCCACATTTCTGACTTCTGACTTCTGACTTCTGACTTCTGACTTCTGACTCCTGAACTCCTCACTTATGGCTAACATCACGTCTGTTTCTCCTACACAAATTAACCAGCGGCGGCGAAAGTTACGTACCAAGCGGCGGATCAAAGTTTTTCAAGCTCTTTGGCGCAGTCTGCTCTTTAGCGGTATTGCTGGTGGGATCTATTGGGTGTCTACTCTTTCCGATTGGACGATTCGCCAACCGGAACAAGTCGAAATTCAAGGGAACCGCTTGCTCTCGACTGCCAACATTCGAACGCTCCTGCCTATTTCCTATCCTCAATACCTATTAGAAGTCCAACCGCAAGGGATCGCTCAAAAGTTAAACGCTCATCCGCCAATTGCTGAAGTTAGCGTTAACCGCCAACTTTGGCCGCCCAAGCTGATAATTCAAGTCAGAGAGAGGCAACCTGTAGCGATCGCTATTTTGCATCATTCTGCCAGAAGCGATCGATCCTCCTCTTCTTCCCCAGTAGGATTGCTAGATCTCCAAGGGTTTTGGATACCCTTAAACAGCTATATGACCGATAAACCTGCTTTTGAGCTACCCAAGCTCAAAGTTATTGGTTTTAGCGATCGATATCGCCCTTATTGGACTCAACTTTACCAAGATGTCAGCCGCAGCCCAGTAAAAGTTTTTGAGATCGATTGGCGAGATCCTGTCAATTTAGTCGGACAAACTGAGTTAGGAAAAGTGTATTTAGGCCCCTACAGTAGTTTTCGACTGCCAGAACAACTAGCGGCGCTCGATCGCTTGCGTAAATTACCAACCCATATCAATCCCAATCAAATTGACTATATCGACCTCAGAAACCCCAACTCTCCCTCCGTACAACTCAAAGAAGACAAACAAAACCCCGACTCGGATCCCCGATGACCCTTTCAGCTTTAAGATTTCAGCGGTCAGCTATTAGCTTTAAAATCGTCATGGCAATAGCTGTCGATCGCTATTTATTAGGCAGGCTAATAAATAGCGATCGTGTCTTTAAAATAAATAAACCAGCAGAATCGCCCCAGCTTTTTTGTTAGTACAAATGTATTAAATAACTCTTGCCAACAGGAGCGATCGAATGCGATTCAAATATTCTCAAACAGTCTCACTGCCTAGCAAAGAGCATAATTGAGGCGGCGAGAGCAGAGAGTTGCTATGGTAATAGCGACCAACTCGTGTTACAAATTTTAATAAATGGTTACAATCCTCAGAAAAATGACTAAAATACAGGCTTAGATCGGATGAGTACCTTAAAATTGAAAATTTTGTTTGGTTAACTTCCTTTTCTTCGGACAGTTAATAGTAAACTAGGGCATAATTATCCCATTTTCGCCAACCCAGATAAAACAGGTCTTGCAGTTACAGTGAACAACTCCAATAATCCCTTTAGCAACTCTGGTCTAAATTTAAATTCGGCAATTGAGACCAAAGGCTTCCCCAGGGAAGACCCCAAGCGAGACAATATCATGCCTAGCAGCATCGCCAAAATTAAAGTTATTGGCGTTGGCGGTGGTGGCGGGAATGCCGTTAACCGGATGATCGCTAGCGATTTGGTGGGGGTAGAATTTTGGTCGATCAACACTGACGCTCAAGCACTGACGTATTCGTCAGCCCTCAAGCGCTTGCAAATCGGGCAAAAGCTGACGCGAGGTTTGGGTGCTGGCGGCAATCCAGCTATCGGTCAAAAAGCGGCGGAAGAATCTCGCGACGAAATCGCCGCTGCTTTAGAACACACCGACTTAATTTTTATCACTGCTGGAATGGGAGGCGGTACTGGGACGGGTGCAGCCCCAGTAGTAGCAGAAATTGCTAAAGAGATGGGGGCGTTAACGGTAGGAGTTGTCACTCGTCCTTTTATGTTTGAAGGGCGGCGGCGCACCAGCCAAGCCGAGGAAGGGATTTCGGCTTTGCAAACGCGGGTGGATACTTTAATTGTGATTCCTAACGATAAGTTGCTGTCGGTAATTTCCGAGCAAACGCCAGTGCAAGAGGCTTTTCGGATTGCCGATGACGTTCTGCGTCAAGGGGTACAAGGCATATCTGACATCATTACGATCCCAGGTTTAGTGAACGTCGATTTTGCCGACGTGCGGGCAGTAATGGCAGATGCGGGTTCGGCGTTGATGGGAATCGGTTTGGGTTCTGGAAAATCTAGGGCTAGAGAAGCAGCGGTGGCGGCGATCGCATCACCTCTGCTAGAATCCTCGATCGAAGGAGCTAAGGGAGTTGTTTTCAATATTACTGGCGGTAACGACCTGACTCTACATGAAGTAAATACTGCTGCCGAGACTATATATGAAGTTGTCGATCCTAACGCCAATATTATTTTTGGAGCGGTGATCGACGAGAGAATGCAAGGCGAAATTAGAATTACCGTGATCGCGACGGGTTTCACTGGAGAAGCTCAATCGGCTTCGCCAAGTTCTAAAGTGTCGCAAATGCCCAAGCGTCCATTCACGCCAGCTTATACTTCTCAAAGACCTGCGGCGGATAAATCTAGCTCAGATCCCGATCTGCCTCCGTTTTTAGAGAAGAGGCGACCGTTGCGCTAGGGAAGTGAAGATTTAGAATGCGATCGTCTTTTTTTCCATTTTCTCGCGCCGCTTTTTGTTTGGCTATTGAAGTAGATTTCCCAGCATGATGAGCGATTTGAGACATCCAAGCTTTAGTCCCAAACAACCCGCGCACCATTTCTGCTACAGCTAAGTCTAAGTCTAAGCTTTTCCAATGTAAGCCATATCCCGACGGACTAATCTCTACTTCTTCTAATTGAGCTTGGGTAGCTGTTTGTAAGCCTTCTAGTCTTTGATAAGGTACGCCAAAGTAACAGCCATTATTTAAATAGATTACGATCGTTGCCGATTCTGGCTCGTATCTAACAGCTACAGCGCGTAGTTCGTTTTCTTTAGCTATCAATCCAGCTTGTCTGGCGCGGCTAATTTCGGCTTCTAACTCTTCACTCATCTCCATGAATTTCTCTCCACTTATTCAAAAGTTCGATTTGATGTTCTTTAACCAGATACAAAGCTTTAGCTACCGCCTGTCTGCTCGATCCTGCTGTCAATCGTCCTGTAATTTGCAGATGGCTTTGAGGACTTGGATTAACTGAAGAGATCGATCGCGATCGATGAGGTTGAGTTCCGGTAAAATCTGATAAATTGGTGGGTTTCCTTGACTGAGACGCACAAACCGATAACTCTCGCCATTAGTTGCCAATCCCCAAACTGAAGATTGTCGATCGAGGCTTTTAAAAGCGTAAGTTAGTAATTGCGGCAACCCCTCGGAAACAGCGATCGCACTGTTTTTGGCTTCAATTACTAAAATCCAGAAATTGGCAGCATTTAGAGATCGAGCGTTATTGACTGCTAAAATATCCATTCGCCCTGTAATAGTCGTATCTTCGTCTTCCACAGAGATAGCAATGCTATCTTCCATCGTCATTTTGATGGGAGCATCGTAGAAGCCTGTCAATCGCATTAGAGGGGCCAGAGTCAAAAACTTGACCATTCCTTCCGAGATTTTGCCCGCACTGAGGTAGCGATCGAAATCATCTCTAATGCGCCAAAGATCTTGTTGCTCGATTTCGGTTATAGGTTCTAAAGATAATAAATTTGCGAACGATTCTCCGATTTGCTTTTCCGGCTTTAGAAGACGATGAACGTCATCTAAAGATAAATTACTAGCTTCTAAAATTAGAGTCATACTGCTTCACCTTCATGAAGAAATCGGCATCGCCATGCCAAAAGACTAAAAGAAATTTTAAACTTAATGAAAATCAAAGTGTGGTGGGGCAATCTGCCTGCAAAATAGTTGAGAGCAGTCGAATACAGCTTAAAGATATGTCGCAACCTACTATTGAATCCATTCTGCAAGAAAAACGGCTATTCCATCCCCCGACGGAATTTTCCCTCAAAGCCCATATTAAAAGTATAGAAGAGTATCAACGGCTCTACGCTCGCGCTCAAGCCGATCCCCAACAGTTTTGGGCGGAACTAGCAGAGCAAGAATTGCACTGGTTCCAGAAATGGAATGAGGTATTAGATTGGCAGCCCCCCTTTGCTAAATGGTTTGTGGGCGGCAAAATCAATATTTCCTATAACTGCCTCGATCGCCATTTGACTACCTGGCGCAAAAACAAAGCCGCTTTGATTTGGGAAGGCGAACCGGGAGAAGTCAGAACCTTGACTTACGCCCAATTGCATCGGGAAGTCTGTCAGATGGCTAATGCCCTGAAGCAATTAGGGATAGAAAAAGGCGATCGCGTCGGGATTTATATGCCGATGATCCCAGAAGCCGCGATCGCGATGTTGGCTTGCGCCCGCATCGGTGCGCCTCATACGGTAGTATTTGGTGGTTTCAGTGCGGAAGCTTTAAAAGAGCGGTTAATAGATGCCCAAGCGAGAGCGGTAATTACTGCCGACGGTGGCTATCGGAAAGATGCGATCGTGCCTTTGAAAGAGCAAGTCGATAAAGCTTTAGCCGATGGCGGTGCGCCTGGAGTAGAAAAAGTTTTGGTCGTGCGTCGCACTGGAAAAGATGTTTATATGCAGCCAGGACGCGATCGCTGGTGGCACGAAATGCAAGCCACTGTATCGCCAGATTGCCCTGCCGAACCGATGGATAGCGAGGATCTGCTGTTTATTCTCTACACCTCTGGTACTACGGGCAAGCCTAAAGGCGTGGTTCACACCACCGCTGGTTACAACCTCTACACCCACATCACCACTAAATGGATTTTCGACCTCCAAGATACCGACGTTTATTGGTGTACTGCCGATGTCGGTTGGATTACCGGACACAGCTACATCGTCTACGGGCCTTTGTCCAATGGGGCTACCACTTTAATGTATGAAGGCGCTCCCCGCGTTTCTAATCCCGGTTGTATGTGGGATGTCATTGCCAAGCACGGCGTTACCATCTTCTACACTGCCCCCACGGCCATTCGGGCGTTTATCAAGATGGGGGAAGAGTTACCGAAAGCACGCGATTTGTCTTCTCTACGGTTGCTAGGAACCGTTGGAGAGCCGATCAACCCCGAAGCTTGGATGTGGTACTACCGCGTCATTGGGGGCGAACGCTGCCCGATCGTCGATACCTGGTGGCAAACGGAAACGGGTGGAATTACGATTACCCCATTACCTGGGGCGATCGCCACTAAACCCGGTTCTGCTACCCGTCCCTTCCCCGGAATTCTGGCGGATGTGGTCGATTTAGATGGCAACTCGGTGGCAGATAATGAAGGGGGTTACTTAGCAATTAAGCATCCCTGGCCGGGGATGATGCGGACCGTCTACGGCGATCCAGAGCGATTCCGCCGCACCTACTGGGAACACATTCCCCCCAAAGACGGAAAATATGTATACTTTGCGGGCGATGGGGCCCGGCGCGACGAGGATGGTTATTTTTGGGTGATGGGGCGGGTCGATGACGTGATTAACGTCTCCGGCCACCGTTTGGGAACGATGGAAGTCGAATCGGCTTTGGTGTCTCACCCCGCCGTAGCAGAAGCAGCGGTGGTCGGCAAGCCAGACGAGGTTAAAGGAGAAGATATCGTCGCCTTCGTCACGCTAGAGAGCGATCGCACCCCTAGCGAAGAACTCGATCGAGAACTCAAGCAACACGTAGTTAAAGAAATCGGCGCGATCGCTCGTCCGGGAGAAATTCGGTTTACCGACG
The DNA here is from genome assembly GCA_019359615.1 of Cyanosarcina radialis HA8281-LM2. Taxonomy (GTDB): domain Bacteria; phylum Cyanobacteriota; class Cyanobacteriia; order Cyanobacteriales; family CCAP-1448; genus Cyanosarcina; species Cyanosarcina radialis. The sequence goes on along the minus strand of JAHHHA010000050.1, from coordinate 5,306 downwards.
CTCTGCCTAAAACCCGTTCCGGGAAAATTATGCGGCGGTTGCTCCGCAATCTGGCCGCCGGACAAGAAGTAGCTGGCGATACCTCAACGTTAGAAGATCGGAGCGTGTTAGATAAGCTGCGAGAAGGAGCATAAGAACGGACACAGGGACAGCCCAGAGGGCTATCCCACAAGAAGGTAGCTGTAGGTTGGGTTGAGGAACGAAACCCAACAAACCCGATCTGCTATGCCTTTGCAACCAAGATTCAATTGCCTGTCGGAGCCATGGTGTTGACAGCGACCCGTTTCCTCTCAGTGAAGAATTGATAATATAGCTGAAATAGGAAATTTAAATTTAGTGTCATGCGTAAGCGATTTTTCTCGATCTGTTGCTTGGTGGTCTTATCAGTTTTCTTGGCATTTGGTTGGCGGACACCATCAGCAGCAGCATTAACGGAAGATCGGCGACTGTTTATGGAAGCTTGGCGCATCGTCAACAATTCTTACCTGGATGACACTTTTAACCATCAAAATTGGTGGTTTATCCGAGAAAAAGCTTTAAAACAAAATTGGCAAAATCGGGAGGAAGCTTACGAAGCGATCGAAAAAATGCTTGCTAGCTTGGACGATCCGTTCACGCGGTTACTCAGACCCGATCGCTATCGCAGCTTGCAAGTAAATACTTCTGGAGAACTCAGCGGCGTAGGATTGCAAATTGCTTTTGAGTCCGAAACTGGCAATATCCAAGTTATAGCGCCGATCGCCGATTCTCCGGCGGCCGCCGCTGGACTGCAACCGCTCGATCGAATTTTGACCATCGATGGCATTCCGACTAACCAACTCACCCTCGATCTAGCAGCAGAGAAAATGCGAGGGCCAATCGGCACTACGGTAACCCTAACCGTCCAGCGGCCGGGAGAACCCACCAAAGAAGTCGAACTAGTGCGCTCTCGCATCGCTCTCAATCCCGTGCGGGCAGAATTGCGGGCTTTAGATAATGGCACTTCGATCGGCTATATCCAGTTGAGCCAGTTTAGCGCTAACGCCCCAGCCGAGATCGATCGAGCGGTCAAAGATTTGGAACGACAAGGGGCCGAAGCGTATATTTTAGATTTGCGGAACAATCCAGGTGGTTTGCTGCAAGCGGGAGTGGAAATAGCTGACAGGTGGTTGAACGAAGGGACGATCGTTTATACCGTCAACCGTCAAGGGACCATGGGTAGCTTTGATGCCGTCGATGGCTGGCTGACACCAGATCCGTTAGTAGTTTTAGTCAACCACGGCACGGCCAGCGCCAGCGAGATTCTAGCAGGTGCCCTTCAAGATAGCGGTCGAGCGGTGCTAGTCGGCGAAAAAACCTTTGGCAAGGGCATCATTCAATCTTTGTTTGACTTGCCCGATGGTTCGGGATTGGCAGTAACGGTGGCTAAGTATGAAACCCCCAATCACCGCGATATCCATAAGTTGGGCATCGTTCCCGATCGCCTAGTCCCTCTAGAGCCAACCTCTTTAGTAGAATTTGCCACCAAAAGCGATCGACAATATCAAGCCGCTGTAGACCTCCTGAGCCAGCCACAGGCGATCGCCACTAAGTAGCAGATGATAATGGTTGTTTTACGGCTCATATTGCATCTTTGGTGCTGCTGCGTGGGACAGGCAAGATGCCTATCCCACAAGAATTATCTAATTATTTTTTTAACTTCCAGTTCCACCATTTCAATAATTCTGGTTCGCGCTCTTCGGTGGAAGCGTAGTAAATAGCACAGCGAAACACGTATAGCATACAGCGATCGACTGGTTTGCCTTGTTGGTGGCACAATTTTTGATAGAGTTCTTCTGGATCGCGCCCTTTCAAATCTGCGATCGAGTGGATGCCCAAGTCATTCAAATTTTGGGCAATGGATTTACCCACCCCTGGAATTTGCTGTAGTTCGCAGGAACGTTTTGTTTTCATCAGCTTCACACGGGCTAATATCGTTATTGTCTTCCTTTAGCAAATTCTCGCACCCATTGGCGAAAAGCTTTTAGGGTTTGGCTTCGTCCTTCTGTTTTACTGCGATCGAGGAATTGAGAAAGACGATCGACAATAGGGAAATTGGGAAAGTGAGGACTGAAATTGGCATCGCGATATTGCCCGTTCTCTAACAGGCTGATTCGCAGTCGTCCGTCCTCAAACCGACACAATTCCCGAACGCCAAGGGATTGATAAGCATCAAGTCCAGTTTTGGAGGTAACATCTACTTCGATCGCTAAATCTGGAGGTGGGTCAACGGTCAGATCTATTCGATCTTTACCGATCGTCCGAGCAGAATTTTCAATATAAAAACAGTCATCTGGTTCGATGCCTTTGGCCATATCTTGACGCTTAAACGTGCTGGAACCAAAACATTCATTATCTATATCGAGTTCTTCTAGAATAATCTTAACCATATCGCCAATTAGAACCTTGGCTTTTTCGTGTTTTGGTAAAGGCATCCGAATCTCTAGAATTCCATCGCTATAAGCAATTCGACTAGCACGTTTATCTCCTAGTTCGTCAAGAATAGCTTCAAATTCGCTCCAGTTGACCCCTTGAAGCTGGATGCGTTGACCGGGGTGAACGAGCAATTGTTGAAGCTGAATCGCAACCATGACTAATTGCCAATAAGGAATAATTTTAGTATAGCGAGCCGAGATCGAAGGATCTAAGTCGAGGCCTGGGCATAGGGCAGTAAATTCGATCGATCAATTCCCGATCTGTTTCGATCGAGCGATCGCTTAAAATAAAATATTAAATCCCTTACAACACCAATATGAAATTACAGCAAAATATTAAAGCCTTTATTCGTCCTGGCGAACAAGAAGGGTATATAGCTGAATGCCTAGAAATAGCTGTAGTGACTCAAGCAGAAACTTTAGATGAAGTAGCACGTAATCTAGTAGAAGCAGTTACCTTACACTTACACGATGAAGACCCCGCAGAATTTGGATTAGTTGCTCATCCGTCGTTAATAGTTACCTTGGAATTGCAACCAGAATATGCCTAGAATCAAAAGATTGTCAGGTGCAGAAGTAATAGATATTTTGGCTGTTTTTGGATTTCAAGTGCATAGTCAAAAAGGCAGCCATATTAAACTTCGTCGTTTGGGAGTTACAGGCAAAGAAACTCTAACAATCCCCAATCATCAATAATTAGATACAGGAACGTGCAAAGCAATTTTTAGACAAGCAAGCAAATATATTCCTGAAGCAGAATTATATCCTTATTTGTATCTATGATTGCAACCAATATATGCGATCGCCTAAAATGAAACCACAAAACGACTACTTTATTCCACTTGGTTGCAAAACAATTAAATGGTGACGAGCGCGGGAAGTACCGACATACAGCAACTTGTTAAAATTGTTAGCATTTGTCCGTTCAGTTTCTACTAAAATTACTACCGGACTTTCTAAACCTTTAAAATGATGAATCGTGTTGCAAAGAATCTCCTGAAGGTTGAGATTGGGATCGGCTTTAATGCGAAATTGGCCGATAATTTGATTTTGTAGTGTTTGTTTGCGCTTAGTGGTTAGGATCACAATATCTCGGTGAGAAAATCCTTGTTTGACTACTAGATAGTGCAACAGACGGCTGAGAGTCTTCTTTAATTGAGGATCGTTGTCATAGTGGAAAATTTCTACATCCTGTCCAATCGGACCGACAGCTTGAGTGAGATTCTGTCCGCTATAAAACTGCAAAACATAAGAATGAATTTTTTGCGTGTTTCGACAGTTTTTAGTCAGTGAGAAAGGTGCTTCTTCTAGTGGGGGCTTCCAATGGCGATCGAAGATATTTTGATTGTCGTCATAAAAGAAGTAAAAAATTCCATTATCTGGATCGTGAAGCAAGCATTTCATTGCTAACCACCAGTCTTCGCAAATATCTTGTCCTTCATCGACAATGACTGCATCTACCCGCCAATTAAGCTTGTCAGCAGCTTCTAATAGTAAGTTAGGATAAACTCTATTAAAAAGCTCCTCTTCAGTAAATCGATTTTTTTCTGGTGCCAAACCAGCCTCGCGGAATAACTTCTCGCAGATGCCGTGAAACGTATAAACGTGCATATTCAGTCGGCGATCGATATTCTTTTGCTTGCGTAAATACTGAGCCAGAGCGCGATTGAAACAGGTTAATAAAACGCTAAATCCCTGCTCGTTTAAGCGACAAGCTTTTTCCAGGGCTAATATCGTTTTTCCCGAACCAGCACAACCGCTAATAGCTACTCGCCGCTGTTGGCTTAATAAATCTAAGATATTAATTTGTTCTTCAGTAAGGCGTTTAAATTCTTGTGCTTCCGTACCAATTTTGCTAATGAGAACTGACTCAGAAACGATCGAAGGACTCAGGATTTTGACCAGTTCTCTAATACTATTGGCATCGAAATTGCCTCTGGTTCTGTCATGTCCTCGCCAGTAGTTGAATACAGCCTGTATCCAATCTGATAAATTCTGCAATTGAATGGCATCTAAAATGATGTCACGGGGTGCATCTAAAGGCAGCCTTCCTTGAATGCGAGTATCGGGGAAAGCCACCGCATGGCCGATAGGAATCCAACGTTTGCGCCAGTAATATTGTTCTTTAAGTCTACCGAGCAAATTGTATTTGCTGTCGCACGCTTGTTCAAATGGATCTTGGATCTGCTGGTTGTAGCTATACCACTTATGCGCGGCGCTGTTGTAGGTAATAACGCCACCTTTAACTTCTAAGATCAAAATACCCAAATGGGGGCAAGCGATCGCAAAATCAACCTCACCATCTCTAGCGCCGCTGTTGAGATGGCGCACTTGCCAGCGCACCTGATGAAAGACGGTGAAATCGTCTGGCAACTGTTCTTTGAATGCCTGATATAAACGTCTTTCAGCATAGCTTTTTACGTCAGAGCGCATCCGTTCGGGAAACATCCTGGCCACTACGCACCTCAACTTTTGATTTCCCTAAGCTAATCAACCCTAACTGAATGCTAAGCCTAGAGTTGCAAATCTAGGACATTGTGTAAAGAAAAATGAAGCAAAAGCCAATCCAATTCGCAGTTAGCAATTCGCAATTCGCAATTACGCTCGGTGCGACGTACCATTAGCTGTAGGTTAGGTGAAGGGGAGGAAACCCAACGAACCCAACCATAATGCCTGATTTTAGCTTCAATTTAACAATCCGTCGCAGGGCATCCTTTTAGGTATGTCGGCTCTTCGGACATCGCGTGGTAAAATGTAGCTTAAGCTACATTTTACCACGATTTCAAAATGGATTTTCACCTAGATACACTGTTGAATTTACCATATGTTACGGTTTTTACTTGTTATCAAAAA
>JAHHHA010000004.1 GCA_019359615.1 Cyanosarcina radialis HA8281-LM2 | reverse complement strand
ACAACAGCTTGGTATACCGAACGCAATCGAGAGCAAAAATCAGTAGATTGGCAATTTACCACAACTGATGCCCGCATCCGCCTTAAGCGTCTGTACCCACATCCTGAATTTTGACAGACCACTAGTCGCTCGCAACCGGATTTGGCATCGCACCTCGCGACCGACTTTTGCACCAGAGATAAAATTTTCATATTCATCTGGCTACCCTACAAATAACTGCCAGTTATGATTGGGATTAATTGTTCGATCGGATTGTCCCGAACTCTCTATTAAAACTTATTCTGAACTCCTGAATTCCTTTTATTCTTATGCTTCCATCAACCTCCTACGAATATCAAGTTGGCGGCAGCCTCAAAATTGATGCCCCCAGTTATATACCCCGACACTCAGATATAGAACTTTACGAAGCTTTAAAAGCAGGAGAGTTTTGTTACGTTCTTAACTCTCGCCAAATGGGAAAATCTAGCCTGAGAGTGCGGGTCAAAGATCGGTTAGAACGAGAAGGATTTAAGTGCGTTTCTATCGATCTAACTGGTATCGGTAGCGAAAATATTGCTCCGGGGCAGTGGTACAAAGGCATCATTTCTGAATTATGTCGGGGGTTTAATCTATTAAGAAAATTCAAGCTTAAATCGTGGTGGCAGGAACGCGAAGATCTGTCGCCTCCTCAGCGATTGCAGCGATTTGTCGAAGAGGTTTTGCTGGTAGAAGTAACCTCAAAAAAGATTTTTGTGTTTATCGATGAAATCGATAGCGTGATGGCGCTAAATTTTCCGACCGACGACTTTTTTGCTTTAATTCGTTTCTTTTACAATCAAAGAGCCGAAAAATCCGCCTACGATCGCCTGACGGTGGCTTTGTTTGGAGTCGCTACGCCTTCAGATTTAATCCGCGATCGCCGCCGCACTCCCTTTAATATCGGCAAAGCCATTGAATTGCAAGGCTTTCAACTCTCAGAAGCCATGCCTCTAGCGCGAGGACTTGAAGGCTTTTGCCACCATCCCGAATCAGTTTTGACCGAGATTTTGCAGTGGACGGGAGGACAGCCATTTTTAACTCAAAAGGTTTGCCAGTTAGCCGTAACGGCTTGCCGAGAAGGTCGGGAAGTCACCGATCGAGAGGGAATAGCTATTCGTTCTGGGGATGAAAAAGAATGGGTAGATCGATTAGTGCGATCGCACCTGCTGGAAGATTGGGAAGATCGCGATCGACCGGAGCATTTAAAAACCATTCGCACTCGCCTGCTCGACGAACAGCGATCTGCTAACTTGCAACGCTTACTAGGAGAGTATCAGCGCTTGCTGGAGGAGAAAACGATTCCCCTCAATGACAGTCCAGAACAAACTAAATTATTGTTGAGCGGGTTAGTCGTCAAGCAAGGCAGCCTACTGGCGGTTCGCAACCCCATATATCGAGAAATTTTCAATCTCGCTTGGGTAGAAAAAGAATTAGCCCGATTGCGTCCCTACGCTGAAGCTCTCCGCCAGTGGGTGAGTTCGGACTGTAGCGATGAATCTCACCTTTTGCGAGGAAAAGCTTTGCAAGCGGCTCTGGAGTGGTCTGAAGGTCGAAGCTTGACCGATTGGGATTATCGCTACCTAGTCTCCAGCCAGTCGTTGGAGCAGCAAGAGAGACAAAGGCGAGCGGAAATCGACCGACTCAAACAACTGGAGTTGATCTGGGTACAAGAGATCGCCAATGCTAGGTTGCAAAGATACTTCCTTCAAGCCACAACTGCTGGGGCTATTGTGTGTCTGGGGTTGGTGCTAGCAGCCTTTTTAGCGTACCACCAAACTAGCCGCAGCCAACAGACAAGCAAAATCAGCCAAATCCAGGCGATCGCTACCTCTGCCGATGCCCTATTTCTCTCGGATCGCAGGTTAGAAGCTCTAGTTCAAGCCATCAGAGCCAAGCAACAACTGAATCGGGTAAACCAGCCCGACTGGAAAACCCAAAAAATGGTTGATTCAGCGCTGCGCCAGAGTGCTTATGGAGTCGTAGAACGTAACTCCCTATCGGGACATGAAGACAAAGTAAACGCGATCGCTTTTAGTCCCGATGGTGGGAGCGTGGCTTCTGGTAGCGTCGATCGCACGATTAAAATTTGGCAGCCAGATGGTAGGCTGCTGAGAACTTTGACGGGTCATAACGACGAAATCTTGGATCTAGCCTTTAGTCCCGACGACCAGATACTGGTATCAGCTTCTGGAGATGGCACCATAAAATTCTGGAATCGGCAAGGAATTTTGTTGCGAACCTTCACAGGTAACTGTGGCAGCATTTACGCGGTGGCCTTCAGTCACGACGGTCAAACTATAGCCTCAGCTTGTGGAGATGGCACGGTCAAAATTTGGAACCTTGAGGGCAAACTGCTGAAAACCCTGAAAGGACATCAAGGAGAAGTTTGGGGAGTCGATTTCAGTTCTGACGGTCGGCTGATTGCTAGTAGCAGTCGGGACAATACGGTTAAGCTTTGGAGTGCCAGCGGCCAGTTACTCGCCACTCTCAAGGGGCATAGTTCTACCGTCAGAGGAGTAGCTTTCAGTCCGATCCCCCTTAATAGGGGAGACAAAGGGGGGATTTTAGCCACTGCCAGCGACGATCGTACCGTCAAACTTTGGCGAACAGATGGCACCTTGCTAGCGACGCTGCCAGGGCATAACGCCCCAGTGGCGCAAGTTAAATTTTCTCCCGACGGCCAGCGACTAGTTACTGCTAGCTGGGACAACACTATCGCCATTTGGCACCGTCACGGCACGCCCATCGCTACCCTCAAAGGACATCGCGATCGAGTTTGGGATGTCGCCTTCTCTCCCGACGGCCAAACGATCGCCTCTGCCAGTTGGGACAACACTGTCAAATTCTGGCAGCCAGAAGCAGCAATTACCAAAACCATTGAAGGACATACCGCCGTCGTCATCGATGTGGCTTTTAGCGCCGACGGCAAGATGGTAGCTTCCAGCAGCGACGATCGCACCTTGCAACTGTGGAAATCTGACAACACTTTGACGACTTTAAAGGGACATTCAGCCGAAGTGTACGCCGTGGCCTTCAGTCCCGACAATCGGACGATCGCTTCTGCTAGTAACGATCGCACGATTAAACTCTGGCGGTTAGATGGGAGCCTATCGGCCACCCTCGTAGGGCATACTAGTTCGATTTGGGGGGTCGATTTTAGTCCCGACGGTCGAATGCTGGTTTCTGGTAGTAAGGACGGCACGGTCAGACTCTGGAATGTGGAGAGGGGAGAGAGGGGAGAGGGAGGGACATCTTTACTCTCCAAGTCGGCTTTGAAAGTAATGCCTTGGCGCATTCTTAAAGGTCATAGCGGCCCGGTTTGGGCGGTCGATTTTAGTGCCAACGGCCAGCTAATTGTCTCGGCCAGCGACGATCGCACGGTCAAACTCTGGACGGCAAAGGGCAAATTGCTAACTACTCTCAAGGGGCATAGAGGGGCCGTTCAAACAGTCGCGATCGCTCCGATCCCCCTTAATAAGGGGGGCCAAGAGGGGATCGTTGCTTCTGGCAGTGCCGACCGAACGGTCAAACTCTGGAAAACCGATGGCACTTTGCTGGCTACCCTCAACGGACATACTAGCGGCATTAAAAGCGTTAAATTCAGTCCCAACGGAGAACTATTGGCTTCAGCCAGTGCTGACAAAACCGTCAAACTTTGGAAACTAGATGGTTCCCTGCTAGCTACCTTAAGCGGACATAGCGGCACGGTGTGGACGGTTGATTTTAGCCCCGACAGTCAAAAACTGGCTTCTGGCGGTGAAGATTTGAAAGTAATTATCTGGGACTTAAAAAGGGTTCTTCAGGTAGATTTACTCGCTTATAGTTGTCAGTGGGCACGAGATTATTTGCGAACAAATGACCAAGTACAACAGAGCGATCGCGATTTATGCAATTAACTAGAATACAGAAGTTCAGGAGTTCAGGAGTTCAGGAGCGTTGGAAGTGTTAAGTGTGGAGTGCTTTCAGAAGTGTTGAGTGTTGAGTTAAAAATTCTCCCCTGCCTCCCCTGCCTCCCCTGCTTCCCCTGCCTCCCCTGCTTCCCCTGCCTCCCCTGCTCGCCCTCTCTTATGAATTTTTGTAGCGATAACGTCACTGGCATAGCCCCAGAAATCTTAGCTGCCATCATCGCCGCCAACGAAGGCGCAGCTATGCCTTACGGACAAGATGAATGCAGTCAGCGTCTAGAAAATTTATTTTCAGAATTGTTCGAGACAGAAGTAACCGTATTTCCTGTAGCCACGGGTTCGGCAGCTAACTCCCTGGCTTTGTCAGTCATAACACCTCCTTTTGGGGCGATTTACTGCCATCAAGAATCTCACGTCAATTTAGATGAGTGTGGTGCGCCAGAATTCTACACTGGTGGAGCCAAATTAGTTCCTCTGACTGGCATTAATGGCAAAATAGCCGCGATCGATCTGGCCAAAACTCTAGAGCGAGCCGGGGCGGGAATCGTCCATCGGGTTCAGCCAGCCGCAGTTAGCCTGACTCAAGCCACCGAAGCGGGAACGGTTTATCGCCCGGAAGAAATTGAGGAAATCTCCCGTATCGTCCGCCATTATGGTTTGCACCTGCACGTAGATGGCGCTCGATTCGCTAATGCCGTAGCTAGCCTCGGCTGTTCTCCAGCGGATGTAACTTGGCGTGCTGGTGTAGATGTTCTATCTTTTGGCGCTACTAAGAATGGGGCGATGGCTGCCGAAGCTGCGATCTTTTTTCAGCCGGATTTAGCTAAGACCATGAGCTATCGTCGCAAGCGTGCTGGTCATTTATTTTCTAAGATGCGGTTTTTATCGGCACAGCTTGAAGCTTACCTGCAAGACGATTTGTGGCTGCGTCACGCCGCCCGCGCTAACGAGATGGCTGCCAAACTGGCAGCGGGATTAGAGCTACTCCCAGCAGCGAAGCTGTGCTATCCAGTTGAAGCGAATGAAGTCTTTGTCCAACTACCAGAAGCAGTTATCGATCGCCTACTTGCCGCCGGGTTTCAATTCTACCGCTGGCAGCAAGAAGATGACATAACTACAGTGCGCTTAGTGACTGCCTTCAACACTTCCGAACGAGATGTCAGTAATTTTCTGGCAGTAGCTATTTAGTGCGTTCGCGCCCACACCTCGATCGCGATCGATATCCTGGCACTACTTACTGCATTCGATCGATCGTCCGATACTGAATGGCTTCGGCTACGTGATTGGTTTTGAGTTGCTCCTCTCCGGCTAAATCGGCAATCGTGCGAGCCACTTTTAAAACTCGATCGCTCGCTCTCGCCGACAATCCCAATTTCCTAATCGCTCCTTCTAATAAGTTCCGCGCGGCATCGTCTAGTTCGCACCATTGTTTGAGGTGGCGGCTTTGCATTTGAGCGTTGCAACGTAAAGCAGGTTCGGCTTGAAAGCGATGATAAGTGCGATCGCGAGCTTGTTGTACCCGTTGCCTTACCGTCTCGGTTTCTTCCCCTGATGTTTGCCTAGTAATTTCTTCTGGTTTCAAGCGATTGACAGCTACTTGCAAATCGATTCGATCCATCAACGGGCCGGAAAGTTTGGCCCAATATTGTTCTCTTTGTCTGGGGGAACAAGTACAAGCTTGAATCGGATCGCCAAAATAACCGCAAGGACAAGGATTGGTACTGGCGACTAAAGTAAACTGAGCCGGAAACATTACTGATTGTCGAGTTCGAGATACAGTGACGCAACCATCTTCTAAAGGTTGGCGGAGAAATTCTAAAACATCGCGCTTAAACTCGGTTAATTCATCGAGGAAAAGGATGCCTCGATGGGCCAAAGATATCTCTCCGGGGCGAGGAAAACTGCCACCGCCCACCAAGGAAGGACCCGAAGCTGAATGGTGCGGGCTGCGAAATGGGCGATCGCTCACTAAGGAACCTCGATTTTTTAACAACCCCGCTACTGAGTGAATTTGAGTCACTTCTAAAGCTTCAGCAAAACTCAACGGCGGCAAAATTCCTGGCAAGCGACGCGCCAGCATAGTTTTACCGCTTCCAGGCGGTCCGACGAAGATTAAATTATGTCCTCCAGCCGCAGCAATTTCTAAGGCGCGACGAGCATGAGTTTGTCCTTTAACATCTTTGAGATCTGGGGGATGAAGTTGGGGAGATGCCGATTCCTTCACGTTGTCCCACCGGACAGGTTGATAAGCGGCTGGAGTATTGAGAAAATCAGCTACTTCCGCCAGATTTTTCAATCCGTAGACCGCTATATCTTTAACTACTGCCGCTTCTTTGGCATTATCAGCCGGAACTACCAACCCAGCGATCCCCATCTGTGCAGCGGCGGCAGCAATTGGCAACACGCCAGCCACCGGACGCAAGCTGCCATCTAGAGAAACTTCTCCCAAGAATAGATAATCCCCCAAAAGTTCGGGATTTACCTGTTCGGAGGCTGCCATAATCCCGACGCTAATCGGTAGATCGAAACTCGGTCCTTCCTTTCTGAGGTCGGCGGGCGTTAAGTTGATTACCACCTTCCGCATGGGGAAGGCATACCCAGCATTTTTTAAAGCTGCTTTTACTCGTTCTTTGGCCTCTTGCACGGCGGTATCTGGCAATCCGACGACGGTAATTCCAGGTAGTCCGCCTGAGACATCTACCTCTACACCCACTTGAATAGCATCAATCCCTACGATCGATGCGCTCCAGACTCTAGCAAGCATGAAAATCTCGGTCAAAATTATCGATTGCTATCATTGTTCCCCAAAAAGCCATGGATTATTTGGGGATTGGAGGCAATAAACTTCTAGCTCTCTAACCTTCTCTAGTAAATTACAGGAGCTTGCTTGGAATCCGCCATCTTGCAAGTGGCGGAGGAAAAGCGACCAGGGCGGTAGGCTGAAATTCTGGAGTAAACCTCCAGAATTTCAGCCTACCTTGGCTTTAGCCGCAGTCAAGCTCTAGGATATCGTTGCCATCTTTGTTTTCACGAGATACAAAGCTGCGTAAAATGCGGACATACTTCTAGAGCTAATCGACCGAATCAAGGGCTTTTATTCCGCTGTGAATGCTGCAATTTCGAGTTGCACGCCGATTTGTTGGGAAGTAGAAATATCGCACTCAGAACGCTGCTCGCTCGGCAAGACTGGATGAGTACGGGGATCTTGTCAGTATTCCCTGATGGATCGAAGGTTGAAGCCAAAGCTGATAGTCTTCAAAGATTCTCGGAATTGCGGTGGACTTCAGGTCCAAGCTCCGTCGCTTTTAGCGCGGAGTGACTGACCAACTTCTAATCTCTGGCTGCCGCCATTCTCAGGGAGAGAATGGCAGAATATTAAGTAATGTCACAAACTCACGGTTAAAACTCATGGCAATTTTTGGATTTGGCAAAAAAATAACTCTACCTACTGCTGAAGAGGCATTGCCTGGGCGATCGCAACCCATGCCAGTACCCTCTCGTCACTATGTCAACAGCAATCCCCTCCAACCTCCTTACCCAGAAGGGATGGAAATCGCCATGTTTGGCATGGGATGTTTTTGGGGTGCAGAACGCAAATTCTGGCAACTCAACGGCGTGTTTAGCACCGCTGTCGGTTATGCTGGCGGCATTACTACCAATCCTACTTATCAAGAAGTCTGCACTGGCAGGACGGGACACAATGAAGTCGTGCGGGTAGTTTTCGATCCCAAAGTCATTAGCTACGAAGAACTGCTCAAAGCTTTTTGGGAAAATCACAATCCTACCCAAGGAATGCGTCAGGGTAATGATGTTGGTACTCAATACCGTTCGGGGATCTACATCTACTCGCAGAACCAAAGAAAGTCAGCAGAAGAGTCAAAAACTGCTTATCAGAAAGCTTTGACCGCCGCAGGTTACGGAGACATCACCACCGAGATCCTCGATGCACCTGAATTCTATTTTGCTGAGGACTACCACCAACAATACTTAGCGAAAAACCCTGGCGGCTATTGCGGATTGGGTGGAACCAACGTTTCTTGTCCTATTGGGGTTTTTGGTGACGTACCTCGATAACCGTATGGACGTTACCGCGAGGAGAAAAATCTCCTTTGACCGTAGCTGCCAATGGGTCGCAAGCGGCCACGAAGTCATCGAGAATTTGATTGACAGATTCCTCGTGAGAAATGTAGCGATCGCGGTAGCTATTAATATATAGTTTCAGCGCCTTCAACTCTACTACTTTTTCATCGGGGACGTAGCTCAGGTAGATCGTGGCAAAATCTGGATAGCCGGAAAACGGACACTTACAAGTAAATTCTGGCAGCGTAATGTTAATTTCATAACGCCGCCCGATTCGCGGATTGGGGAACGTAATTAACTGCCCTTGGGCAATATTGCGTTCCCCATATTTCATCTCTAAAGTAATTTCCTCATTCATAATTCAGCGGTTTCCCAATCGGGGCAATTGGCATCGTCCCAACCATAAGGGTGCATGGCGCAGACTAATAGGTTGCCACCGTAAATTTGTCCGTGATAGTGGCGACACCCGATGCAGGCAGGATGTTTTTCTAAAGTCGGCTCCTCTCTGGGAAAAATAAACGGATCGAATTGAGCGGTTTCTTCTAATTCTTCCAAGTCAAGCTCGGAAAGAGGTTCGCATAGCTCCTGCAAATACTGCTCGATCTCTACCATGACAGTAGTGTGCACCTGTTCGATCGCCGTCTCCACTGCCTCTGCTAATTCTACTAAGAACTCATCGACTGCTTCCACAGCTTGGTTTAACATTTGAAAAAAATCTTTTGACCAATCTTCCATTTTGGGCGCTCAGTAGCAAATCGATTAGCTGGCTGAATTTTTCCTAGAATTAAGAGCGATCGCGTTTTAAGCGCCGCAATTCTTCCTGGAGGGCTTCTACTTGTTGCCGCATTGCGTCTACCGCATCTCCCTTGGCCGTTTCTTCTTCTTCCGACAGAATTTCTATCTGACGCGGTTGTTTGGGAGCAGTGTTAGTAGATTGCTGTTCCACTTGGGGTTGCTGCGCCTGCTTAATCATATCGTCAACAAAACGCCTAGCTTCATCGGTGGTCATTTCTCCTTTGGCCACCATTTCTTCCGCTAGTTTTTGAGCCTGAACGCGCAATTCTCCTATTTTCTCTCCGGCTCTCTCACCAGCAGAAGCTGCTAGCCCTACGCCTAGATAAAACGCTTTTTGGACGACATCTCCTATCCCAGCCATAAGAATTTTAGTAGTTATTTATTGTGTTACTGATTCCAGCATAAACGCCAACAGCGTTAACTGCCTACTGGCTCACAGTAAAACTTCAAAAGCTTAGCTCGACTAAATGGCAATCGAGATTTTACGGCGATCGCAAGCGTCCTGTATTGCTGCTGCTTCCGATCTGACAAGATTTAGGGATTCCGATTACCTGCATTTAGATCGGTGCTACTAATGAAGAGATGTTTGCCGATCTTGGAGTGACCCGGATTTCACGCCTATCGCAAGCATCCCGTATTGCTGCTGCGGTCAAGCCCTGACAAGATTTGGGCGTTGCGATCGCATGGACCCGGATCTATTTCAATATAACATCGATCGGGCAGTTTGGGAGATAGATAAATTCGATCGGCCGCAATCTGCCTATAGCTGTTTTGGGGCGATCGACAAATAAACAATCTTGAAGCGACCCGGATTTCACTCGACGACGATGCGCCATTCGCGGAGAATATATTTGACGCAGCCATTGGCGATTAAGGGATCGCGATCGATAATTTCTTGAGCTTCTGTTAGGGAAGCGGCTTCAAATATCATCATGCCACCACCAAACTCTGCCCAGTAGCCGCTACGCGCTCGATGTCCTCGATCGATTAAGTCTCGAACGTAGGCTTTGTGAGCGGAAACGTGACGATCGAAGTTGGTGCGATCGACTATTCCTTCTTCAATTTTGACAAACCAAGGCATCGAGTGAATGATGAGTTATGAATGATGAATTATGAAGTGCGATGAACGATCGACTATTTTTTATCGCCATTTTGCCGCCAGTTGAGATTCAAGCTGAAATCAACCAGATTAAGCAATACTTTGCCGATCGCTATAGTAGTCGCGCTGCTCTCAAATCGCCTCCTCATATTACCCTGCAACCTCCCTTTAAGTGGGAACTAGAGGCGCTACCTAAATTGGAGGAATGCTTGCAAGAGTTTGGTAAAGCGCGATCGCCATTGCCGATGAAGCTATCGGGATTTGGGGCTTTTGCTCCCCGCGTCATCTACATTAACGTGCAGAAGACACCAAAATTGTTAGCTTGTCAGCAAGATTTAACCTCAAAACTAGAAGCATCGCTAGCGATCGTCGATCCGATGGGGAAAAAACGCCCCTATGCTCCTCATTTGACGGTAGCTTTTCGAGACTTAACCCGGACAAATTTTCAGGTAGCTTGGCCGGAGTTTAAGTCCAAATCGATAGAATTCGATTTCGTTGCTACCCATCTGACACTGCTAGCCCACGATGGTAAAAAATGGAATATTCGTTCCGAGTTTCCCCTGCATAGCATTTATTAAAACGGGATTTCATCTAAATCCTTTTCTACACCCGAATACATCGGAGTGGAACTAGATTCATCGGAGAATTGTGGTGCTGCTGGTGTCTCTACAGTTTTTTTCGCTGGTTTTGATGCTGGCGGACTAGAAGGCTGAGATCCAGAAGCGCCCTCTGATGGAGCAACGGCTACTGATACGCCTAGAGTGACGTTAGCTTCCAAGGGGTGAATTCGACCAGCTACTAGTTCGGCGTGTTTTTCCTTTACGCCATCGGAACGACGCTCGATCGTATTCATGTGCAAGCGCCCTTCCACGATTAAGCGATCGCCTTCGTGATATCGTTCTTGTACTTCTTTAGCCAAATTTCCCCAAGCGATCATTTTTAAGGTGGCTGGGGGTTCCTCAGCCCGCAACGCATCGAATTGTACGATCGTCTCGGCCAGGGCCAGTTCGTCAGGGGTGTAACGCAGTTCTGGGTCTTTGACGACCTGCACCATTAAAATACAGCTATTCATTATTAGTTCTCCTTTAGGATGTGAGGGGGAGATGGGGAGAGAGAGCGAAGCAGGGGATGCAGGGGATGCAGGGGATGCAGGAGAGAATTTTTAACTCAACACTCAACACTCAACACTTCACACTTCAACTCCTGAACTTCTCATTCAGTACAAACGTATTATACAACTTCTTCTCCTTTCATCGGCTCTACACCTTGTCCTTGTTCTTCTTCGACAAATTCTTGAACGCGGGTGCGGTACTCTCTTAAGGTTTCGTCAACCCAATAGCGATCGCTGCTGTTGGCAAAGATATGTACTAAAGGTTCCCCAGCATCGGGCAAAATCAGCACCCAACTGTCATTTTGCGGGTGGCAAATCTTTACGCCATCGATTAGTTCTAAAGATTCATCTGGGTGAGTTTCTACCAGATGTCGCATTAGAGCGCCTTTAGCCGTCCAAGGGCAGCGAACTGTATAGCTTTTATGACTGACGCGGGGCAATTCGGCGCGAATTCCACCGACCGATCGCTCTTGCAACGACAGCATTTCCATCAGTTTAGCAATGCAGAACATGGCATCAAACCCCGGATGCAGTTGCGGGAAAATAAAGCCCATCTCGCCACTGCCGCCTAAAACTACATTCGGATTAGTATGACAAGCCTCCATTAATGCCGTCGGATTGGCTTTGGTACGCACTACCTTACCATCGTGACGGCGGGCAATTTGTTCTACGGCACTGGAAGCGTGAACTGGCACTACGACCGTACTTCTGGGGTGAGCGGTCAGAATCATGTTGACCATCAATGCCGTCAACATTTCACCGCGAATCGGCGTTCCGGCCTCGTCCACCAAAATCATTTGTTCGCCATGAGCGGAAACCTGAACTCCAAAAGTGGCTTTTAACGCCTCGACGACATGACCTAACTGGTTGAGCAATGCTTCTCTTTCGGACACTGATAAAGCTGACTGATTGAGACTGGCATTGAGTACCACCGCATCAGTCCCGAACTTGGCTAGCAGTTGCGGTAAGATCGCCCCAGAAACAGCATAAACGTAGTCGATTACTACTTTCGGACCGCCCTGACGAATAGCCTCTAGGTTCAGTTGCTTCTCGAAAGCCTCGCTGTAAATGTCGAGAACCTGAGTTAGGTAAGCCACGTTACCAATTTCATTAATCTGCGCTCGGCGCAAATCTTCTTTGAAATAGGCTCCCTCAATTTTTTTCTCTTGAGCTTTAGAGATATTAATCCCTTGAGCGTCAAAAATCTCGATTAAAATATGATCTTGGCGATCGGGGTGCAAGCGGACGTGAATCCCCCCAGCTACCGACATCGTGGGAATCACCGTGCGAGCTACGGGAATAGCTGTAGCGTCTAGGTTTTGGACGTTTACGCCCACTGACATCAAACCCGCAATTAGCGATCGCGACACCATGCGCGAGATGCTGCGTTGATCCCGCGAAACGGTAACTTGGGAACCCTGCTTTAAAGTCGAGCCATAAGCGGCTCCTAGCTTGACGGCAAATTCTGGGGTGATATCGATATTTGCCAAGCCTTGCACGCCCCGCTGACCGAACAGGTTGCGGTGAGCGGTGTGTCCCCAAATTAAGTTGATATTCAAAATCGCACCCGCTTCGATTTCCTTGCTGGGCCAAACGCGGACGGTGGGATTTACTTGAGCTTCTTCGCCAATGGTTGACAGAGAACCGATTACAGCACCTTCTAACACGTGGGCACGACGGTCTACGCGAGTACCGCGACCGATCGCGCAAGCTCGCAGGTGTACTTCTTCGCCAATAATCGCGCCGTTCCAAATAATCGGACGCTTGAGATCGGCATCAGCCCCCACCGTGACGTTATCGCCAATTACGGTTCCTGGCTCGATTACCACTCGCGGGCCGATCCGACAGTTATCACCGACGATCGCGGGCGCTTGAATCTTTGCTGTTGAGTCAATGTAACTATTCTGTCCTACCCACACTCCAGGAGCTTGCTGCTCGTATTTAGAAAAATCTAGTTTGACTTTTTGGGCTAAACCGTCGTATTGAGCTTCTCGGTAAGCATCTAAGTGACCGACATCGCACCAATAACCGTCGGCGACGTAGCCGTACATCGGCTCGTCTTTCTTCAGTAGTAGGGGGAATAAATCTTTAGAAAAGTCGCATTCGGTGTTAGCTGGCAAGTATTTGAGCACCTCTGGTTCCAGGATGTAAGTGCCAGTGTTGACGGTATCGGAGAAGATTTCGCTGGTGGAAGGTTTTTCTAAAAATCGCTTAATGCGACCGTCGTTATCTGTAATTACCACCCCAAACTCAATGGGGTTGGGAACACGGGTCAAAACTAAAGTTGCTTTTGACTGCTTTTGCTTGTGGAACTCAATGGCACCACTTAAATCGAAGTCGGTAATGCTATCGCCGCTGATTACCAAAAAGGTTTCATCTAGTAGCTCAGCCACATTTTTGACGCAACCTGCCGTACCTAACGGCTGGTCTTCTTCCACGGCATAGGTGATCTGCACCCCAAAATCGCTGCCGTCTTGGAAGTAATCGCGCATGACATCGGGCAAATAGTGAAGCGTAGCAATAATTTCGTTAATATGATGCCGCTTGAGCAGGTTGATAATGTGTTCGGCGATCGGCTGGTTTAAAATCGGTACCATCGGCTTGGGCAATTCACAGGTTAGCGGTCTCAATCGCGTTCCCGATCCGCCTGCCATCAGGACTGCTCGCATAATTCCTACTCCTAGCGTTGCGATCTCTTGATAGTGACGCTACAAGGTCACTTCCAATAGACTATAACTAAATTAACATCATCGATTGGGATTTTACCCCTTAGAGGAAGCGGCTGTACCTCTAACACCATAGTAGGCTACAACGCTGCATCCCGTTCGGGATTAGGGGATTGAATGCGATCGCCAAGGTCAGGCAATTTCAATTTCTCTCTGATTAAAAGCAAATTTGTCAAGAGGTTTAATCGTATGGGTACGGCAGTCGGCATCGTGTTAGCGATCGTTTACGCTGGAGGTACTTGGAAGTTCTGGAAGGGTTTTAAACGCACGAATTTTACTGAAGGACGGCTGAGACTGGCCCTGCTATGGCCGGTACTACTTGTAAATAAATCCTACCGTCAGAACTTTAATAAGGCGTTGAAGGGTTAGGGAGATGGGGAGATGGGGAGATGGGGAGAATTTTTAGCTCAACACTCAACATTCAACACTCAACACTCCACACTTCCTACAACACTCAACACTCCACACTTCTATAAATGGGCGATCGCATTTGGCTGATTGGCGGTACATCGGAAAGTAGGGAACTGGCAACAGCGATCGCTCTCGCCCAGTTTCCTTGTACGGTTAGTGTTACTACTCCGGCAGCAGTAGGACTTTATACTCGATCTCCGATGCTGCGAGTTTGGGTGGGACGTTTAGAGGCTGAGTCGATCGCACAGTTTTTGCAGCAAGAGCAAATCGCGGCGGTTTTAGATGCTTCTCATCCTTATGCCGTGGCAATTTCTCAAATGGCGATCGCGGCTGCCCAAAGGTTTCAAATTCCGTATTTGCGTTACGAGCGACCAGAGGGGGAGAGGGCGAGAGGGCGTGAGGGCGTGAGGGGAGGACAAGAAATTTATGTAGATAGTTTTGATGCTCTGGTGGCTGGGGACTATCTGGAAGGGCAAAGAGTTCTACTGACCGTAGGTTATAGATATTTACACTTGTTTAGTTCTTGGCAAGAACGTTCGACTTTATTTGCTCGGATTCTGCCTTCGGTGTCAGCTTTAGAAGCGGCGATGGCAGCGGGGTTTACTTCCGATCGATTAATTGCCCTGCGGCCTCCAATTTCATTCGATTTAGAGAAAGCTTTGTGGCAGCACTGGAAAATTTCTCTAGTCGCGACCAAGGCTTCAGGAAGTACGGGAGGGGAAGATGTAAAAAGGGCTGTGGCGGCTGAGTTGGGTATTGGGTTAATTGCGATCGCTCGTCCTGAAGTCGTCTATCCCCAACAAACCAGCGAATTATCTACGGCATTGGAGTTTTGTGTTAAGGCGATCGCTAAGGAAAATAAAAATCTGCACCCTCATCATGGTTAAAAGTTCAATCTGGCATTTTTTTACAAGGGATTGAGCCAGAGGGTAATTTCTCGTTTTAATCGCTCTAAGTCTCGATAGACTTTTTGTTTCATCCATTGGGCGCTCGCCTTCACCGATCTGACATCAATTAGCCTTTACCCTTGCGACTTG
This sequence comes from Cyanosarcina radialis HA8281-LM2, assembly GCA_019359615.1. Classification (GTDB taxonomy): domain Bacteria; phylum Cyanobacteriota; class Cyanobacteriia; order Cyanobacteriales; family CCAP-1448; genus Cyanosarcina; species Cyanosarcina radialis. The sequence continues at coordinate 284,425 of JAHHHA010000004.1, read as the reverse complement.
CCAAAAAAGCTAAATATACTTGGACATCGAGATATGCTGAGGCAAAACAGATGATAGCCAATCGACAGATGAAAATAGTCTTCGCTGTAATATTAGGATACTCAGCTACATCTTGCTCGATCGGGTTGTCGCAAACCAGTAAAGAATACAAAACCTTTGCTCAGTGGTGCGAGAATTTATCCCAGCTATCGACCGAACAGAAACATACAGTAGAAGTGTTGTTAAAAGAGGTAGGAACTAGAGAATGTAATGCTGCCGATCGAAAGTTGACCGAGTTGACTGAGCTTCACCTATCGACTGGCCAGATGTCCGACCTCAAACCTCTCTCCACTTTGACCAATCTGACTAGGCTTGGCCTATGGGACAACCACATATCTGACCTCAAACCTCTCTCCAATTTGACCGATCTGACTGAGCTTTACCTATCAAATAACCAGATATCCGACCTCAAACCCCTCTCCACTTTGACCAATCTGAGGCAGCTTTCCCTATCAGAAAACCAGATCGCTGACCTGAAACCGCTCTCCACTTTGACCAATCTGAGGCAGCTTTCCCTATCAGAAAACCAGATCGCTGACCTGAAACCGCTCTCTAATTTGACCGAGCTAACTAGGCTTTCTCTATCAGAAAACCAGATCGCTGACCTGAAACCGCTCTCTAATTTGACCGAGCTAACTAGGCTTTACCTATCAAAAAACCAGATTGCTGACCTGAAACCGCTCTCCAATTTGACCGATCTGAAGTGGCTTGAACTATGGGGCAACCAGATCGCTGACCTGAAACCGCTCTCCAATTTGACCAATCTGGATAGGCTTTACCTAGCAACCAACCAGATATCCGACATCAGACCGATCTCGAATCTGAGCAACCTGACTCAGATTAGCCTAGACAAAAACCAGATAGCAGAGATCGAACCGTTATCCAGGCTGAGCAAATTGACTGTGCTTTTCCTATCGCACAACCAAATCGCCGATCTCAATCCCCTATCAAATCTGACGAAGCTGACGTACCTTAACCTCAGCAACAACCAAGTCGCCGACCCCAAATCCCTATCAAATCTAACAAGGTTGGCAGACCTTTACCTCGACAAAAACCCGATCGCCGATCGCACTTGCCCCCTTCAACCCTCCTCAGTTTGTCGCTTTTAGCGTTGGCGCAGCCTGTGCGTAGCACGTATCGAGTGAAAATCGCATCGCCCACCAGTTTCTGACTAAGAATTGCAATAGCGATCGCTAGTCTCAGTATTCGGACCATCAAGGGAGTGTCAATGAATGCTTTGTCCCCCCTCGTCGGATTGCCCCCCAAACCGTTGTTGTAAAAATTCAACCAACAACCGAACTTTGACCGATAGATGGCGATTGACTGGATAGATCGCATACATGGAGAGTTCCGCAGCCTGGTAATCTGGCAAAACTATTTGCAGCGTGCCTTGTTGGAGTTCCCGTTCGACGATAAAGCGAGGTAGCAAGATAATTCCCAAGCCGCGAACGGCTGCATCTCTCAACACTTCGCCATTATTCGAGCATAATCGACCCACTACCGGAATTATATGACTGCCATCTAATCCGATCGCAGTCCATTGATTCTGTGTGGCAATCTGGCCGTAGTGCAAGCAGGAATGCTGTCGCAATTGCTCTGGACGATCTGGAGTGCCATATCGTTCTACATAGCTAGGTGCAGCACAGAAAACTAGTTCGACGGGGGCTAGCCGATGGGCGATTAAACTCGACGATTCCGGCGGTTGAGAAATGCGGATGGTGACATCGAAGCCTTCTTCCAAGGGGTCGATTAAGCGATCGTTGAGCGTCAGTTGCACTTGCAAATCGGGGTATTGCCCTAAAAAATCTGCTAAGGCTGGAGCCAGATACATCGTGCCAAAGGTCATCGGCGCATTCACTCGCAACCTGCCTCTGGGTTCTTCGTGCAGTTGGGCGATCGATCTTTCTGCTTCTTCCAGGCTGGCCAAAATTTCGACACAGCGTTCGTGAAAAGCAAGGCCAGCTTCTGTTGGCGTTACTACCCGCGTGCTGCGGTGCAACAACTGTACCCCCAGTTCGTTTTCTAGGGCGATGACGAGTTTGTTGACAGCCGATCGCGACAGCCCCATCTGGCGGGCCGCTGCGGCAAATCCCCCTGAAACTACAACTTGAGTAAAGGCACGCAAACTTTCAAATTTGTCCACGATATTGTCGATAAAAAAGATACAATATGTTTACAAAATACTGTATTGTCTTTATTTTAGATTCAATCTATACTAAGAGTATTCCAAACAGGGCTGACTTACCTACAACGGTGCGTTACGACGGATTGTTAAATTTAAGTCACAGCAAAGGTTATCGCCGTCTAACGCACCCTACTTTAAGGTGGATGCGCGAGTGCCAGTAGCCAGTAGGGTGTGTATAGCCTGCGGCATGGCTACGCTAATGGAAGTTAAGAAAATAATTCGGTAATTTAGAGGAGGAGAGAACCGAAGGTATTCGAGTATGAGTCGAAAAGCGATTAGCCTACCTTTGACAGGCGAACAAACGGAGGAATTAGAGAGTGTGCGGGATCGCGATGCACGTCCGTATGTGCGAGAACGGGCAGCAGCTTTACTGAAGGTAGCGGCAGGGCAATCAGGATTGCAAGTCGCCACCAGAGGCTTACTCAAGCCCCGTGACCCGGATACGATTTATCAGTGGGTCAAGCGTTATGAATCCGAAGGGGTGAAAGGATTAATCATGCGGACAGGGCGGGGACGAAAACCCGCTTTTTTCCCCTGAGTGTGAGGATGAAGCTATGGCCAAAGCTGAACTGCTATCAGTGGTACGCCGCGACCCGCAGGTATTGGGCTATGCTCAAAGTCGGTGGAGTTTACAAGCCATCAGCGATTGCTGTCAGTGGTTGCACCTCACCACCAAAGCCGGGTTATCACAACTGCTAGAGCGTTTAGGGATTAGCTATAAACGAGGGCGAGACTACCTACATAGCCCCGATCGGTTCTATCAAGAAAAATGTAGTCAAATTGAATTGGCCTTACTAAGAGCCTGGTATGAACCTCAACGCTATGTCCTAGTCTATCTCGATGAATTCGGGATTTATCGCCAGCCCACCGTGGCTCAGGATTGGGAGGCTGTCGGTGACTCCCAGCCCCTAGCGCGGCGGGCTTACAAAAGCAACACCTGTTATCGGGGGGTTGGGGCCCTCAACGCCCTCACTGGACAAGTCACTTATTTGTTGCGTTCGGAAATCAGCGTCTCAGTCCTGTGCCAATTGTTTGCCCTGCTGCGAGCCGATTATCCCACGGTCGAACAAATCTACGTGGTGGAAGATAACTGGCCAGTTCATTTTCATCCTCAAGTGTTGGCGCAGTTGTCACCCCAAGATTTTGCTTATCCGCCGTCCTTGCCCAGTAGTTGGTCACAGTTGCAGATGCCAGCACCCTCGGCACACCCACTACCGATTACCTTGCTCAACTTACCTACTTATGCCCCTTGGCTCAATCCGATTGAAAAGCTCTGGCGATGGCTCAAGCAAAAGGTAGTTCATTTACATCGCCTGAGCGATGATTGGCCTACTCTCAAACAGCGAGTCGGCGATTTTCTTGACCAGTTTCGTCAAGGCTCTCAAGATCTCCTACACTACGTCGGATTATTACCGAAATAATTTTTTAACTTCCATAAGCGCAGCGTAACGCACCATCAACACCATAAATTGAGTTACTGCGTCAGTCCTGCCCAAAACGTATTCTTCGATCGCAGTTAGGAGGTTTTCACCATGATTGCCATCAGATCGGCTCAAGAACGAGGTCATGCCAACCACGGCTGGCTCGACAGCTATCACACCTTCTCATTTGGTAGCTATTACGATCCGAACCATATGGGCTTTCGATCGCTACGAGCGATCAATGAAGATCGAGTCGCTCCAGGGGAAGGATTTGCCACCCACAGTCACCGCGATATGGAAATTCTCACCTTCGTTCTAGATGGTGCGGTGGAACACAAAGATAGTATGGGGAATAAAGGGACGATTCGACCGGGCGAAATCCAACGGATGAGTGCTGGTACGGGCGTTTCTCACAGCGAATACAACCCGTCGAATACCGAATTGACGCACTTCTTGCAAATTTGGATTCTACCCGATCGCACCGGATTGACTCCTAGTTACGAGCAGATTGCCTTCCCTTTGGCAGAACGACTCAACCAGTGGCGATTGATTGCCTCTCCCGACGGCAGAGACGGATCGGCGACTATTCATCAGAATGTCGAGGTATATACTGCGGTGTTAGAACCGGAGCGGCAAATTTCTTATAAGCTCGATCGCGATCGGTATGGTTGGTTGCAAGTCGCTCGCGGCGTGATTTTGCTGAACGGCCAGCCTCTCGAAGCAGGGGACAGCGTGGCGATCGAACGCGGACAGTCATTTACCATTCGAGCTAGTCAGGATGCAGAAATCCTGTTGTTCGATCTAACATAAGTAGAATGTGGCAATTTTCGGGAATGTATAGTGTTTTATACCATTTTGGATTTTGGATTTTGGATTTTGGATTGCGAATAGGCTTCTCCATCTAGGTTTGACGAAGCCATTTGCCCAGTTCTTTTTTTAAATTGGTATTACTTATAAAAGAGAACGCTACAAACAATCCCAAAATTGCGAATTGCGAATTGCGAATTGATAATAGTCGCCTATTGCCAAGTATTGCTTTTAGAGGCTACTGCGCGATTTTATAGCAAGCATCGGGGGGCAATTTTAACTATTTTGAGGTGTTGCTATGGCGATCGCGACTAAGTTTCGGTTGAATTCTGCGTTTAAGCAATTGATGTCAGTGCATTGGTGGATGGCAGGGATATATCTCGTGCTGTTCTCGACGGGCACTTTCATGTCTCAGTTAAATCGAGAGGTGTCTTTTCGAGATGATTTTTACGATTTCCATAAGTCGATAGGCGTGCTGTCGATGGCGCTGTTGACTTGGCGGATTTTGTTGTTGCTACAGGTGTGGTGGAAGAAGTACACCAAGCGGTTTCCGAAACTTAGTAGGCACTGGTGGCAAACGGTGGCGCTGCATGGGAGCCTGTATGTTTTTATGTGGGCAGTGCCAATAACTGGTTTTTTGCTGTCAAATTCGTTTAAAGCTAGCAATGTCAAGTTTTTTGGGATTCTTTTACCTGATATTTTTCCGCAGAATCAAGTGATGGTAGATGTGGGACGGGGTTTACATTTTTGGTTATCCTATACGTTCTTGGCTTTCGTAGTGCTGCATTCGATCGAGCAGTGGAAGGTAGTGCGAGCCAATTGGCGACGATTAGGGCAATTTCTGAAATCGAAGTTTAATCCGGCTTGAGTGGATTGTCACCCAAGGATTGGGAGAAAGACAATCGCTATGCCCTATGCCCCATGCCCTATTATCTTCCTTCAAAAGGGATTGAGCCAGAGAGTAATTTCTTGTTTTAATCGATCTAAGTCTCGATACACTTCTTGCCTCATCCACTGAGCGATCGCATCTAGGGGGGTAAAAACGCTGTTTGCTTCCCACTTGACATCTTGTCCTAGCGGCGTGAGATGGTTTCCAGGAAGAGTTTTAGCCGCAACCATACCCGGAAAGTTTTTTTGGAGCATCTCTGCTAAAGCTAAAGATTGGTCGATCGTATCGTTAGTAAATCTAACTAGTAAATTGCGTCTAATTTGATACCGCTTAGCAATCAAATCGATAGTTTCTAGCGGAGAGGGAGTAAATTCTTCTCCCCAAATCGGAGAAAATTGCTCTGCTAAAGGTACGGCATCGCGGGCAGCAAAATTGTTAAAGCACAAGAGCATATTGCCCGCTCGTTCTACTGGATAAAGACTCCCAATTAATAAATGGAGTTTGCACCCCATGCTGTGCCCCAATCCATAGGTGGGCAGATAGCGCCGCTTTATCAGTGCTTTGTCGCGCAGTTGTTCTAAGGTACTTTCAAAATCGCGCAATACCGATCGAGCGATCGCCGTATGATCGTAGGTGTTAACGAATGGGGTAGCGATCGCGATGTATCCTTGCTTGCCTAAATGTTCTAGTAACAAGCGATAAGTAACGTGCGGGACTGTGCCTAAGAAAGCACCTCCGAGAAAATGGATAATGCCTTTAGGGTGTTGGGGAATTAATGCCCAGTTACCAGAAATTTCTTGCCAATTCACTTGCAAACGTTCTAGATTAATTACGGTTCGTAGGGGCGCAATGCATTGCGCCCCTACCGCACAACAATATTGCTAGTCTAGCAACGGGCCGATCGAGGTAGCATGAATTGCTGGTTTTCGGCGGCAAAATCCCCGCGCACCATCAAGAAAGAATCGCCCTCAAAGATGTGAGGATGGGCTTGATATTCTACTTGCAGGCGATCGGGGCTAAAATAAATCTCTACTTCGTCAATTTGCCGCTCTATCCTTTGGACGATCGCATCTAGACTACAGATTTTGGGCGCTACAACATCGAACAGTTTGAGACGAGTGCGTTTTATCTCCAGAGAGGCGATCGCATCTAAATCTTCAGCATAATATAAAGGGTTAGTCGCTTCGTAAAAACACCAAACGGCTTTTTCTTTAACTACGCCCACGACTTGAGAAACCGATTCCCGCTCCCCTAACAGGCGATTCAACAACGATCGATCTCCGGCATTTTGTAGATCTAATAAGCGGAAGCTATTGATTTTAGAAGTAGAAGTAGGCTTAGCAATAAATGCGTGTTCTCGAACCACACGAAAGCCGAAAGGTGCGTATAATTGCGGTTGGTCTGTGGTTAAGATTAACGTTTGATAGAGATCGTCGCAATGAGAAAGAACTTCTGTCATTAGTTGACGATAGTACCCGCGACGGCGAAATTCTGGGTGAGTGCTGACCGCATGAATTCCGCCAACTATCATCTTTTTTCCCATTACCACTAGGGGGATTTCTAAAACTCCTACGTGGGCAATAACTTTTTCGCCTTCAACATAGACAAATGGAGTAGATGCAGCTTCCCAAGATACACCTAATGTAGCGATCGTATCTGCCAGAGAACTAATTCCAGGAAAGACGATTTCTAATAATTCAAATAGGCGATCGCTCAAAGTTGAGTCTTCAGCAAACGATCGCTTGAATTTATATTCACTCATGGCGTTATCAGACAATTATCGATGGCTAATCCGTTCGATCGAGATCGGTAATGAATTTATTTGTATTTTGGCGATCGGTGCTCCAAGCCCACCAAGCGCAGGTACAATGACACTGGTAAAACTCCTGCCATTTGCGCCGATTATCTTCATTAACAACTGGCGATCTTCGATTCAGCCAAACTCGTTCGGACTCGGCACTCGTCGCCCGACACTTGGGACAGCAGAATTCTTGAGCGTGAATAGCTGTAGAGGTCCATTCAGGAGGTATGGGAGCAAAAGCATCGATCATAGAAGTTTGGCAGTTTAGAAGTTTAGAATTAGGAACAAAGGTATATTAGCAATTAGCATAAATACTTACAGTTTCATTAATTACACGCCAGCTACAATGTTAATATTTACGGCGAAGAAGTTTGTAACCTTTTGTATGAATAGCGGGCGAACGTGGGTTAAAAGTCTCACTCTTGATGAGTGCAATGCTCAAAAATCCCTGTTAAAACCCATTGCTTCATAGATAGGGTGATTCTGAACTTCTGAACTTCTGTATTCTGTATTCTGTATTCCTTTCATGTCGATCGCTAGCAGTCAAGTGAAGCAGAAAGCCTTAGATTTAGGTTTCCATAAAGTGGGAATCGCTAATTTAGATGTCAAGGCTGAAGAATTAGCCGCACGACGGTTGAGCGCGTGGCTGGATCTAGGGTATCACGCCGATATGGGGTGGATGACAGAGGCCAAGCGGCAAGATATGCGCTTAATTATGCCGGAGGTGCGATCGGTAATTTGTGTGGCGCTTAATTATTACACTTCACACCAAAGACCGACAGGCCGAGAATACGCTAAAATTTCTCGTTACGCCTGGGGACGAGATTATCACAAGGTTTTGCACAAAAAACTGAAAAAACTATCCGATTGGCTGCAATCCCAACAAGAGGGCATTCAAACTCGTTATTATGCCGATACGGGGCCGATATCAGATAAAGTTTGGGCGCAGCGGGCCGGGATCGGTTGGATCGCTAAAAATGGTAATCTTATTACCAGAGAATATGGTTCTTGGGTGTTTTTAGGGGAAGTGCTAACTAACCTCGAATTGACACCAGATCTCCCTCATTTGCCGCATTGCGGTAGTTGCACCCGCTGCATCGAGGCGTGTCCGACTGGGGCCATCGCCCTACCGTTCGTGGTAGACGCTAATCGATGTCTGGCTTACCACACCATCGAGAATCGGGAGGAAACTTTACCAGAAGCGATCGCTTCTGGCCTGGAAGGATGGGTAGCTGGTTGCGATATCTGTCAGGATGTCTGTCCTTGGAACCAACGCTTTGCCGTTGCCACTGATGTCGCAGAGTTTCAACCTTACCAAGAAAATCTAGCCCCCGCGATCGCCGATTTAGCCGAAATTTCAGATGATGAATGGGATCGACGGTTTCGGGCCTCAGCCCTCAGACGGATTAAACCACCGATGCTACGACGAAATGCCAAAGCGAACCTGATGAATTATGAAAACCACAGAATTTTAGATTCAAAAATAACTAATAACAACTGACAACTGACAATTGACAACTGACTTTTAAATAAACCGATGAAGCTGAAAGTAATTATTTTTGATTTTGATGGCACGATCGCCAATACATTTGATACTCTAGCTAAGATAATCAATCGCTTAGCAACCGAGTTTGGTTATTTGCCTGCGAGTCCAGAAAAGATTGCTGAATTTAGAAATTCAACTGCCAGTCATATCGTGCAATCTTCTGGGGTATCAATATTTCAGCTACCGTTTATTATTAAAAAAGTTAAAAGAGAATTAAATCAAGAGATTCACCTTCTAAAGCCGATCGACGGCATTAAAGAAGTTTTAATAGATCTTCACGAGCAAGGATATCAGTTAGGAATTATTACCTCTAATTCAGCCGAAAATGTAGAAGCTTTTTTAAGTAGTAATAATCTCAAGTATTTGTTTAGTTTTTTGAGTTCTGGCACTACGCTTTTTGGCAAAAATAGAATAATTAATAAGTTTTTAAGACAACAAAATTTACGCCTAGAACAAGCTATATATGTAGGGGATGAAATTAGAGATATAGAGGCAGCTAAAAGAAGTAATATTAAAGTTATTGCTGTCAGTTGGGGATTCAATTCTAAGGAAATACTAGCCCAGCACGAGCCAGATTTTTTGATTGATGAACCCAAGCAACTCAGGGAAGCAATCGCTAGCTTGCAAGTGCAATTGCTGGGCAAAGAGAAGGGGCAGGAGTATGCGCCGAGCGCAGGCTGCGCCAACAGGAGTTCAGGAGTTCAGGAGTTTAGAAGTTTAGGAGTTTAGAAGTTTACGAGTTTAGAAGTTTACGAGTTTAGAAGGCAGGAGACAGTTAAATTATCTCCCCTCTCTGCCCTCTTCCTCCAAGGATTTTAAACGAGCAAATTGGGAGTTTGTCCGCCCAGTTCTCCTTCCAATTCGAGCAGTCGCTCGATTCTAGCGGCTGTGGGAGGATGAGTCGAAAACAAGCTACTCATAAACTGCCGAGAAAACGGATTGACAATTAACAGGGGTTCAAAAGCTGGGTTGCTCCCCATGGGGATTTGTTTGGCAGTGTTTTCTAGCCGCTGGAGGGCGCTAGCTAAGGCGCGAGGATTGCCAGTCAGTTTAGCCGCACCAGCATCAGCAGCAAATTCTCGCGTGCGCGAGATCCCCATTTGAATTACCGAGGCTGCTAGAGGGGCTAGGGTAATAGTCAAGAGCAAGCCCAGAGGGTTAGCAGAGCGATCGCTATTTCGGGAACCGCCGCCCCACCACAGGCTGTAACTCATCATCTGCGCCAAGAAAGAGATCGCCCCAGCAATAGTTGCAGCTACCGCTTGAGTTAAAGTATCGCGATTGCGGACGTGACTGAGTTCGTGAGCGATTACGCCTTCTAATTCATCTTCTGGCAATAGTTGGACTATCCCCTCTGTCACCGCTACGGCGGCGTGCTGCGGATCGCGCCCGGTGGCAAAAGCATTAGCCCCAGCGCTGGGGACGATGTAAAGTGCTGGCATCGGCAAATTAGCCCGCTGGCAGAGACGTTCTACCATGTTGTAAAGGCCAGGTGCTTGACTGGGATCGATCGGCTGAGCGCGATAAGCTGCTAGGGCAATCTTATCCGAGTAATACCAAGAACCAATGTTCGTCACGGCGGCTATTGCCACTCCTACCAATATCCCTGTAGAACCACCGATGAGGTAGTAGCTGATGGTAATTAGTAAGGCGCTTAACAAACCGAGGAGAGCAACAGTCTTAAACTGATTCATAATGTCGATCCTGCTCAAAATGGGTTTTTAATTGACGTAAGCGATCGTTTGTATTGTCAAAGCTAAATTTGTGTTTCTACTTCTAATCTAACTATTCGGTGGATGGTTCAGAGTTTAAACTTCATACTTTTTTAAAGCCAAGATGCTAAAAGATCCTCTAATTCGTTATCCGATCGCCATTAGTTTTGGTGCGATCGCAGGTGCTTTAAGTCGTTACTACCTAACTTTATGGTTCGCTCAACGCTTCGGTACGAGTTTTCCTTACGGCACTTTTTTTATCAACCTTACGGGTTGTCTGGCAATGGGCTTTTTTGTGACCTTAGTGAGCGATCGCTTGGTGAAAATTCCACCGGAGGTGGTATTGATGTTAACAACTGGTTTTTTGGGTGCTTATACTACTTTTTCCACCTACGGATTAGATAGTCTAATTTTGTTGCGCGTTAGCCTATCGCGTCCAGAGTCAATTAGTTATGCAATTTCTACAGTTTTTTATTGGGCAGGCAGTGCTATTTTAGGAATAATTTGCGTTCAACTGGGAGTTATTATAGGGCGACAGTTACTATGATTGATTTGATTTATTGATTAGCTATGATTTTTCTCTTGACTTAATTTTGATGATATAATTATTTAACCATCCAATCATAGTTTTCATTTCATCATTCAAATCATAGTCCTCGTTTCATCATTCAAATTGCAGTCATGTCTTTCATTAATCCTCAATATCCTAAAAGCGAACTAACAGGCAAGATTATCGGTTGTGCCATGGAAGTTCACAGTGTTCTAGGCAATGGTTTTCAAGAAGTAATTTATCAACGGGCCTTAGCAAAAGAAATGACATTGCAAGGTTTATCATTTTTGAGAGAACATGAAATCCCCATTTTTTATAAAGGAGAGCAAATCGGAACCAGACGGGTCGATTTTTTCGTTGAAGGCAAAGTCATGCTAGAAATCAAAGCAGTTATCCAGCAGGAAGACGCTCATCTAGCACAAGCAATTAATTACCTGGAAGCCTCTGGTTTAGATATTGGATTGCTAATTAATTTTGGCAACCCCAGCTTGCAGTTTAAAAGAGTAATGAAACCGAAAAGAAAATCTAACTATGATTTTAATGATTGAATGAAAGCTATGATGAGATAGTTGTGTCATCTTAATATTGCTCAAGCTAAATCATAGTCGATCGAAATCATAGTCAATCAAATAATCCAAAGAAATCATAGTCATGATTCCTGGAATAACCGTTATCACTCAAATTTATGAAAGCGCCAATTCGCTAGTTTATCGAGGTATTAGAGACTCAGATAAACAACCCGTAATCCTCAAAGTTTTAAAAACCGAGTATCCCAGTCCAGAAGAACTGATTAGATACAAACAGGAATACGAAATCGTTCGCACTTTAAATCTACCTGGTATCATCCAGGCTTACAGTTTAGAAAAATATCAAAGAACGCTAGTAATTATTTTAGAAGATGTAGGAGGACAATCTTTAAATATCTTGATGAAGAGTCGCCAGTTGACGCTGGAAGACTTTTTGTCGATCGCAATTCAAATTACTGATGGTTTAGGTCGAATTCATGCTGCTAATATTATTCATAAAGATATTAATCCATCTAACATTATTTTCAACCCTAACACCCAGCAAGTAAAAATTATCGATTTTGGGATTGCGAGTATATTACCTCGCGAAAACACTACTATTACTAACCCCAACGTTATTGAAGGAACGCTAGCTTATATTTCTCCAGAGCAAACTGGTAGAATGAATCGCGCTCTAGATTATCGAACCGATTTCTATTCATTGGGCGTAACTTTTTATGAATTATTGACTAATTGCCTACCTTTTCCAACTGATGATGTCATGGAGTTAGTACATTGTCATATTGCCAAACAGCCGCGATCGCCTCATGAAGTTAATTCAGCTATTTCCTTAGTAGTTTCAGATATGGTAATGAAGCTACTCGCTAAAAATGCTGAAGATAGATATCAAAGTGCTTGGGGAATAAAATCCGATCTAGAACAATGCTTAAATCGACTACAAAGTGAGGATAATATTTCTTCATTTCCGCTAGCTTGTCGAGATATTTCAGAGCGATTTCAAATTCCTCAAAAACTTTATGGTAGAGAAGCAGAAATCGAATTATTAGTAGCGATATTTAAGCGACTAACCAATACAGATAGTAAAGCAGGTAGAGAGCAACAAGAAGATATTAATTCAAAACTGTCTTCAATATCGCCTACTTCTAAAGTGGAGCGATCGCCTAACGAACTAATATTAGTATCCGGCTATTCTGGAGTAGGTAAATCAGTATTAGTGCGAGAGGTTTACCAACCCTTAACTCAACGACGCGGTTATTTTATTTCAGGTAAATTCGATCGATTTCAACGTAATATTCCCTATTCAGCAGCGATTGAGGCTTTTCAAGAGTTAGTCAAGCAACTGCTAACAGAAAGTGAATCTCAGCTTCAGCAATGGCGAGAAAAAATATTAAGTTCTATCGGTTACAACGGCCAAGTAATTGTTGATGTGATTCCAGAAGTAGAGCTAATTATTGGTAAGCAAACTCCAGTACCAGTCTTGTCACCAACTGAAGCTCAAAATCGCTTTAATTTAGTTTTTCAAAAGTTTATTAAAGTTTTTACTCGACCCGAACACCCACTCGTAATTTTTTTGGACGATCTTCAGTGGGCAGATGGGGCTTCGTTACAATTGATGCAGCTACTAATGACATCAACAGATACTAAATATCTATTTTTTATAGGTGCATATCGCGACAACGAAGTTAGTGCCGCTCATCCCTTAATGTTAGCTTTAGATGAAATTCAAAAATCGGGAACGATTGTTAATTTTATTCATCTGACTCCTTTAGATTTACCAACAGTCGATCGGTTAATCGCAGAAACTTTTGACTGTTCTTTAGAAAAGAGTAGAGGCTTAGCAGAATTAGTATTAGCTAAAACTGGCGGTAATCCTTTCTTTATCAATGAATTTTTGAAATCGCTATATACTGAAAAACTCTTAACTTTTGATTTTACTAACTTTATATCGTCTGGAGACAGAGAAGTAGATCGAGGTGGCTGGCAATGGAATTTACAGCAAATCCAGTCGCGAGAATTTACCGATAATGTGGTCGATCTGATGGTGAGTAAAATGCAAAAGCGATCGCCAGATACTCAACAGATATTGCAGCTAGCGGCTTGTATCGGTCATCAATTCGACCTACAAACATTAGCGATCGCTCGATCTCTACCTATGCGAGAAACCGCCAGCTTGTTACGGGAAGCGATCGCTGAAGGCCTAATCTTGCCCCTAAGTAATGCTTACAAACTTTTTCAAATAGAAAGTTCAGATGTAGGAATAAATGATTTTGCTTTTTCACTGCTTACTCCCGATTCCTGTGATTATAAATTTGCTCACGATCGCATTCAACAAGCAGCATACTCCCTGATTCCATCGCTGAAAAGGAGTGCTATTCACCAACAAATTGGACGATTGCTGCTGCAAAATACTCCACTTCAGGAGCGCGAGCAAAAAATATTCGATCTTGTCAATCAATTAAACTTAGGAATTGAATTATGTAATTCTCAATCCGAACGAGACGAACAAGCTCGATTGAACCTCGTAGCAGGTAGGAAAGCATTAGCTTCTGCTGCTTATGAATCAGCATTTAATTATTTCGATACTGGTATTCAACTATTAGGTAAAGATGGCTGGAAAAAGCAATACGAATTGATGCTAGATTTAGTAGTTTCAGCTACCGAATCCGCCTATTTATGCAGTCAATTTTCTGAAATGGAGAGACTTGCTACTATCGTTTTATCGCAAGCAAAAACGCTACTAGATAAAGTAAAAGTATATGAAGTTAAGCTCCAAGCTTATATGTCGCAAAATCAGCCGAAAGCAGCGATAAAAATGGCAATATCGGTGCTAAGGCAATTAGGGATCGATTTTCCAGAAGTACCGAGTAAATGGCAGATTTTACTAAGTTTATTTAGAACTAAAATTGCTTTGGCAGGGAAACACATCGAAGATTTAAGCGAACTTCCAGAGATGACGAATTTGGAAATTAAAGCCGCCATGGGTATTTTATTGAAAGTGCTTGTTGCTACTTATGTATCTTCTCCAGAATTATACTTGCTAATGGGTTTGAAAATGGTTGACTTGTTAGTCAAGTATGGCAATACTTATTTATCTGCTGCTGTCTATGTTAATTATGGTTTACTTTTATGCGGTGGACTAGGAAAGATCGAAGATGGGTATGAATTTGGTAAATTAGCGTTAAAGTTATCAGAAAACAGATCGCTTGATGATATCAAAGTTAGAGTACATCACATATTTAATGGCTTTATTAAACATTGGAAAGAACCAGGAAAAGAGACATTAAATCCTTATCGAGAAACCTATCGAATGGGGATCGAAACCGGAGAAGTAGAATGTGCTTGCTATAGTGCATTCATGTACTATGTATGTGCTTATTCAGTCGGTAGAGAACTATCTGTAATTGAAAAAGAAATAGCAACATATTGTGATACATTCAGTCAATTCAAGCAAGAAACAGCCTTAAATTACCTCAAGATTTTACGACAAAATTTATTAAATTTAATGGAAAAAACTGAAAATCCTGCTTTTTTAATTGGAGAAGTGTATAACGAAGATATTAGTCTGCCATTTCATCTTGAAGTTAACGATGCGTCCGCCATTTGTAATTTATATTTATATAAACTAATTCTTGGTTATTTATTTGAAGATTACGATCGCGCGATCGGTTTTGCCGATCGCGCTTCGGGTTATTTAACTGGTATAGCTGGAACGTTATACGTACCTTTATTCTACTTTTATGATTCTCTGGCGCGGCTAGCAATGTTCGATCGAGTTTCAAAGTCAGAACACAAAAAGTTACTAAAGCAAGTCGATTCTAACCAAAAGAAAATGAAAAAATGGGCAAATCTAGCTCCCATGAATCATTTGCATAAGTTTTATTTAGTAGCAGCCGAGCGAGCTAGAGTATTGGGTAAAGATAATCATGCTATAGAAGATTACGATCGCGCGATCGCTCTAGCCCACGAAAACGAATATATTCAAGAAGAAGCCCTAGCCTACGAACTAACAGCTAAGTTTTATCTAGCAAAAAATCGAGAACAAATTGCCCGTCAATATCTACTAGATGCCCGCTATGCCTATCAATGCTGGGGTGCAAAAGCTAAGGTTCAAGATTTAGAGAGGCAATATCCTCGATTGCTAACTCAAGAGCCAAAAGAACGCGATCGAATCGGTTTAATAACTGCAACTACTAATACCGATCGCCAAATGGCAAGCGCTTTAGATTTAAATAGCATTCTCAAAGCTTCTCAAACCATTTCGGGCGAAATCGTTCTCGATAAATTACTAGAGAAATTACTCAAAACAGTAATCGAGAACGCTGGGGCCCAAAAAGGCTATTTGATCCTAAATAAATCTGGCAACTGGGCGATTGAAGCGGCTGGTAATATCGATCGCGAACAGATTGCCGTTTTGGAATCTGTACCTATAGACTCAATAGATAGCGAACGCCAAACTACCTTACTGCCAGTAGCGATCGTTAATTATGTCATCCGTTCTCAAGAAAATGTAGTTTTAAACGATGCCACCGCCGAAGAGAAATTCATCCGCGATCCATATATAGTCGATTGTCAGCCTAAATCGGTACTTTGTACCCCCCTACTCCATCAAGGCAAACTCAGCGGCATCTTATATTTAGAAAATAATCTCACCACTTCGGCATTTACTCCCGATCGAGTCGAAGTTTTAAGCATTCTCTCCGCCCAAGCGGCAATTTCGATCGAAAACTCCCGTCTCTACAAACAGCTAGAAAACTACAGCCGCACCTTAGAAAATAAGGTAGAAGCGAGAACCCAAGAACTCCAAGAGAAAAATGCTCAACTTGCCACTACCTTAGAAACCCTCAAAGCTACCCAAAATCAGATTATTGCCCAAGAAAAGTTAGCCTCTTTAGGCGCTTTAGCCGCAGGTATCGCTCACGAAATCAAAAATCCGTTAAATTTTATTAACAATTTTGCCGAACTTTCTGTGGATTTAGCCCTAGAACTGCAAGCAGAGATCGAAAGCCATCAAGAGCGAATAGATGCTAACGACAGAGAAGCAATAGCCGAAATTATTGCAGATTTGAGTCATAACGCCCAGAAAATCAACGAACATGGCAAGCGAGCCGATAGTATCGTTCGGGGGATGCTAATGCACTCTCGCAGTCAACCAGGCGAACGACAATTAACAGACATCAACGCTTTGCTAGCAGAAGCGGTGAACTTGGCTTATCACGGGATGCGTGCCAAGCATCCATCGTTTTACCTCAACGTTGTCACCAACTACGACGACACCCTCTCGCGGATAAATGTCGTCTCGCAAGATCTCAGCCGCGTCTTTCTCAACATCATCAACAACGCCTGCGATGCCACCTATGAAAAAAGACAAACTAGCGATAAGGACTTTTTGCCTACACTGGCAGTTAGCACCCAAGATTTGGGCGAGCGCGTTCAAATTCGCATTCGCGACAACGGTACGGGCATCCCTTCAGAAATACTTGAGAAAATTTTTCATCCCTTTTTCACCACCAAGCCCACTGGCGAAGGAACTGGTTTAGGTTTATCGATCGGGCACGATATCATTGTTCAAGAACACCAAGGAGAGATCGACGTTAAAACACAATTAGGCAGCCATACAGAGTTTATCGTTACGTTACCCAAGGGTTAGTTGTTTTGGAAGTGTGGAGTGTGGAGTGTGGAGTATTAAGTGTGAAGAGAGTTTGGAGTTAATAATTCTCCCATCTCCCCATCTCCCCATCCCCCCATCTCCCCATCCCCCCATCTCCCCCGCCTTTCCCAGATTGCCAATCGCCAAATGCCAAACATGATGCCAGCTAAAATTCTGGTTGTAGATGATGAGCCTGATTTGGAAGCCTTAGTTTCTCAGAAATTTAGGCGCAAAATTCGGCAGGAAGAATTGCAATTCTTCTTCGCTCGTAATGGAATTTCAGCTTTGGAAAAACTGCAAGTTCAAGCAGATGTTGATATCGTTTTAACCGATATCAATATGCCTCAAATGGATGGGTTAACTTTGCTATCGAGGCTGAAAGAATTATATCCCACGATCGAGGTCATTGTGATTTCTGCCTACAACGATATGGAAAATATCAGAAGGGCGATGAATTATGGGGCTTTTGATTTCTTGACTAAGCCGCTCAGCTTAGAAGATTTAGAAGCAACAACCAACAAAACCATCGCCCACGTCCAGCAGATGAAAACAACTTTAGAGCAAGAACGAATAGCTAAAGAAGCGTTGCGCGTCAGCGAACAGAAACTAGTTCAGTTTCTTGAAGCCGTGCCAGTAGGTATTTTCACGATCGATGCTGATGGCAAGCCTTATTACGCCAATCAAAAAGCTCAAGAAATATTGGGTAAAGGTATCGTTACTGAAGTGGGAGGAGAGCAATTAAATGAAGTTTATCGAGCTTATTTAGCCGGAACGGAATTACTATATCCGATCGACAGACAACCGATTATGCGGGCGTTAAAGGGTGAAAGCGTCGCTGTTGACGATATGGAAATTCGCCAAAACGATCGGATTATTCCCTTGGAAGTGTCTGCAACTCCGATTTTTAACGAACGGGGAGAAATCGTTTATGCGATCGCAGCTTTTCAAGATATCACTCAACGCCGACAAGCCGAAACCGAGCGCCTAGAATTCGCTCAAGCTGAGGCACTACTTCAGCAAGACAATGAAAAGCTACAAGTTTTGGCTCACTACGATGGCTTGACTCACGTGGCAAATCGCCGTCGTTTTGATGAGGTTTTGCATGACGAGTGGAAGCGGCTGACTAGAGATCGAACTTCGTTGTCTTTAGTAATGTGCGATGTCGATTTTTTTAAGTCTTATAACGATATTTACGGCCATCAAGCTGGCGATGTTTGCTTGCAAGCAGTCGCTTTTGCTATTCAACAAGCGGCAAATCGTCCTGCCGATTTAGTGGCGCGTTATGGTGGCGAGGAATTTGCAATTCTGTTACCTCAAACCAATCTCATCGGTGCTTTGCGAGTAGCAGAGTTCGTGCAAGCAAATATTAGGGATTTACGGATTCAGCATGAAGGTTCCCAAGTAAGTGAATACGTCAGCGCCAGCTTGGGAGTTGCGAGTATCATGCCCACAGCCGATATCTCGCCATCAACTTTAGTAACTGTTGCTGACTTAGCTCTTTATAAGGCTAAAAAACAGGGTCGCGATCGCATTTGTCCGGCCAGAAAGGAAATCAACGATGCGATCTGAATAAAGTTCTCAAACATTGTCCTGTAGATACATCACTAAGACCAAGCGCGGAAGAAATTTTGCTGCTGCCAAGTAGCAATAGTGCGTTGTTCGATTTCAGCTATTTCTGACTCTGAAAGGGGTTGAAATGCTTGCGCCACTTTGACGTTAGATTCTAGTTGGGCGACAGTTTCGGCGGCAATAACGCAACAGTGAACCCCCGATTGCGAGAGAGTATATGAGAGCGCCTGGTGCATCCCGTCGAGTACGCCAGGTCGAAACAGCCGACCGTAAGCTGGTACTTTCATGGCAATTACACCTACCTGCTTTTCTCTAGCTACTGGTAGGAATGAGGTAATAAAAGGGCGGGGGTGGTGTTTGTCAGCAGCATTAATCGGCACGAGCGCAGTATCGAAGGGGTATCGCCGCAAACCTTCAGTAATAATCTCCGGTTCGCGATGTCCGGTAATTCCGCCAAATCGCACTATTTTTTGTTGTTTGGCTTGTTCTAAAGCGGCAATAGCCCCATCTCGACCAAAAATCGTCTCGATATCTGAATCAAACGAGACGTGGTGCAGTTGCCACAAGTCGAGATAATCTGTTCGCAAACGTTTGAGAGAACTTTCTAACTCTCGCCAAGCCCCATCGCGATCTCTAGCGGCTGTCTTGGTGGCCAGAAAAATCTGCTGGCGGTGGGGTGGCAACACTTGTCCTAAATAGTCTTCGCTCGGTCCGTAACTAGCAGCAGTATCGAAGTAGCGAATTCCTAACTCCAAAGCTTTTTCAATCATAGCTACAGCTTCCGGCTGGGCATTGTCCCACGACAGCGGCGTTTGTCCCGCACCGCCCAAACCTAAAATCGGCACTCGGACCCCAGTATTACCCAATAACCGTTCTGGCATGGTAAAAGTTACTGGTTGCTGGGTTTTGAGGGCAGAAGTTCGCTGGTGTTTGAATGCCGCACTGCCCACGATACCGCTAGCGACGGCCATACTTGCTGCGAGAAAAGTCCGCCGCGTTCTTTTTGGGATGAAACTCATCTTTGTCTCCTAAACCAGTTAAGAATCAACTAAGTTTGTGGGACAGCCAAGATGGCTATCCCACAAGAGGCTAGATGCCTGCTCCACTTTCACGCTCATAGCAACATTCTAAAGATTCATTCAAGTTATTGGCACGCCTTCAAAGCTGCAATATCTGCACTGACGATTTGGGGCAAATTTCTGGTAATTTTTTCCATATCCCAGTTCCACCAAGCAATTTCTAGCAAAATCTCAACTATTTCATCAGAAAAACGTTGTCTGATTACTTTGGCTGGATTACCTCCTACAATTGTGTAGGAGGCAACATCTTTAGTCACTACAGATTTAGCCGCAATAATTGCGCCATCACCAATTTTTACTCCCGGCATGATGACGGCTTCATATCCGATCCAAACATCATTAGCAATTTCTGTATCCCCCTTAAAAGGATATTCATCTGGTTGGGGAGCGATATGTTCCCAGCCCTGGCCAAAAATTTCAAAAGGATAGGTGGAAAATCCAGACATTTTATGATTTGCACCATTCATGATGAATTTTACACCTCTGGAAATGGCGCAGAATTTACCAATAATTAGCTTGTCACCAATAAAGGGAAAGTGATATAGCACGTTGCGATCGAAGTTCTCTGAATCTTCAGGATCGTCGTAATAGGTGTAATCTCCAATAATGATATTGGGGTTAGAGACAGTATTTTTAATAAAACAAATTTGGGGAAATCCTGACATGGGATGAGGATTATTAGGGTCGGGATATGGCATAGGAGATCTTCATCGATCGACACCTACCTACTATAGCGATGAGCGATCGCGTTCATACCAAATCCGGTTGCCCAAACCCCTTTTCCTCCAAAGGAGTCTCCGGCTCCCCTCTCCACCTCACCCTGCCCTCTCCTACAAGGAGAGGAGCAGGGGGTGAGGTCGATAAGGCAGGAGATGAAGGCATTTTTGGTATCGCGATCGAAAAACAGCCAAAATATAATCAGATCTCTCTTCAACCATCCTCAGATGAATTGCTGCCTCAATCCCAACTGTCGAAACCCCCAAAACCCACCTGGAACGAAATTTTGCCAAACTTGCGGCACTGCCATCAAACTCTTGAGAAATCGCTTTCAAATTATTCGCACCTTGGGGCAAGGAGGATTTGGCAGAACCTACCTCGCCCAAGACACCGACAGGCGCAACGCCAACTGCGTCGTCAAACAATTTGCCCCCGCGCTAGGAATGCAAAGCGATCCTGAAACCTTGAAAAAAGCCACCGAACTGTTTAATCAAGAAGCCGATCGCCTGTTGCAACTCGGAGATCATCCCCAAATTCCTACCCTATTTGCTTACTTTGAAGAAGACAATTATTTATACTTAGTTCAACAATTTATTCAAGGGCAAGACTTATTGCATGAATTAGAAGAACAAGGAACTTTTACTGAAACTAAAATTCGCGAACTACTGAATGACTTATTACCAGTTTTGCAGTTTATTCACGACCACAAGGTCATTCATCGTGACTTGAAACCCGAAAATATTATGCGCCGCCAAATTGATGGCAAGTTGGTGTTAATTGACTTTGGCGTTGCCAAACAGAAAGGTGGCAGCTTATTAACCCAACAAGGAACCACCGTAGGCACGCCAGGATATGCACCCATGGAACAAATGAATGGTGTTACCTATCCCGCTAGCGACTTGTATAGTTTAGCCGTTACTTGCATTCGGCTAATGACGGGATGTTTGCGAAATATGGATGGCTCAGATGAACTTTTCAACCATTTTGAAGGTGGTTGGGCATGGCGAGATAAATTGCTACCTGGAACAACTATTGGTGAGCCATTAGGACAAGTTTTAGATAAGCTGTTGCAAGACTATGTAAAGCAGCGTTATCAATCTGCTACCGAAGTATTAACTGCTCTCAATCAGCAGCCTATATCGCCGCCAAGTCAACCTGTTGCTCAACCTTTAGGGACAACAATTATTGTCAATCCGCCACCAAGTCAACCTGTTGCTCAACCTGTAACCCCAAGGATGGCTGTCAATCTGCCATCGAGTCCTGTTCAGCCAAACACTCCGACATTAGCACTACAAACTTTTGAATTTGAAGTGGCGACATTGAAAATTACGGGATATCAAGGATTTCTTAACAAGACTGCCGTCATTCAAAGTAATAAGAGTCGGAAACGAGCAGAATACTTTGCTGAAAATTTAGGTAGTGGTGTAATTCTAGAAATGGTGGCGATACCTGATGGCACGTTTATGATGGGTTTGCTGGATAGTGAAGAAGGATATAGTAGCGATGAAAGTCCACAGCATCGGGTAACTGTAGCACCGTTTTTTATGGGTAAATATCCCATCACTCAAGAACAATATGAATCTGTGATGGGGAAAAATCCATCTCGTTTTAAAGGGAAGAAACGACCTGTAGAAAATGTTTCCTGGCATCAGGCTAATGACTTTTGTCAAAAGCTATCGCAAAAGACAGGAAAAAAATATAGATTGCCCAGCGAAGCGGAATGGGAATATGCTTGTCGTGCCGGAACCACCACACCATTTCATTTTGGTGAAACAATCACCACAGATGTAGCAAACTACCACGGTAACTCTACTTATGGTTCTGCTTCAAAAGGAGTCTATCGCCAAGAAACAACCGATGTCGGTAGTTTTTCTGCCAACAATTTTGGGCTATACGATATGCACGGGAACGTGTGGGAATGGTGTGCAGATCCTTGGCATGAAAATTACAATGGCGCACCCACCGACGGAAGTATTTGGGAATCTGGAGGAGATAATACACGGCGGCCGCTGCGCGGTGGTTCTTGGTACGACCTTCCGTGGGACTGTCGTGGTGCGGCTCGCGTTAGGGGCCTTCCCGATGTCCGCTTCACCATCTACGGTTTTCGCGTTGTTCTTTCGGCGTGAGGACTCCCTTTCTCTTTGCCATATTGCCCTCACCCCCGGCCCCTCTCCTAGGCTTGGGAGAGGGGAGAAAGATGGGATTTTTCCTCTCAGGGGAGTGGAGCAAAATTGGGATTTCCCCGTTCCCTTGCTTTTTAAGGAGGTAAGGGGGTTAGGTCAGTCTCAACCCCTTACCCGCCTCAAACTTTGTTGGCGAATATCGTGTTCCAACTGAGCGGTAATCTTTTCAAGTTCCAGGTTAAATTCTTCCATTTCTATATGAGTGCGACGCAAATTATTTAAGAGTCTTTTAGCTGTTTCTGGATCGGGAATACGTGGTGGCTCAGTCATGACAGGTTCCATTCCAACCTAACTTCTTCTATACTACGCTCCCACGCGGGAATTCTGTTACTAGTTCGATTAATAGTTTGAGCTAATAGCTCTAGTATATCCACAGCAGCAATCGGTTGAGCTTCTGCAATCCGTAGCTGGAGATTGCTTAGTCTCGAAAACGAAGATTTAGCGTCTTCTGCCACTGTTTTGATATCCTCAAAAAATGGCACAGTCCGATCTGTCTCTCCGAAAATCTCAAACATCGTAAATTCCGTGGCTGTAGCTGCGTCAACAATCGCTAGCGATCGATCTTTGAGCCGATTGATGATTTCCGTAGTTTCTGGAGGTAGTTTTGCCATATTTAGTTGCGCGAATGTATCCCTATAAATTTTAGAGTTTGCCTACAACCCAACTTACATTTGTCTGTGGTTATTTTTGAAAAATGCTATAAGATTGCCCTCACCCCCGACCCCTCTCCCAGGCTTGGGAGAGGGGAGAAAGAAGCGGAAGAAGTTAGTAGGTGAGGGCTACGATCGAGGGTGCGATCGCTCACAATTAAAATAGTTAAAATGGCAAATTGCAGCTACACCAGCGCAGTCCGCATTCAGGATCTAAAACCAAAATGCCATAATTGGAGATGAATCTAGAAGATATTGTCAACAGAGTTATCATCGAGCCACGCAAGCTAACAGAAATGGAGTCGATCGACAATGCGAGAAACTAAGGAATACGATCGACTCTCACCCACGGCTGGGCAAATCATTTTGGAGCAGTTACCAGAACGGATGGGGCAGGCAGGAAAGCCTGCCTTTGAGGTTAATTTCTGGAGATGTCTATTGATTAACAAGAATTATTGGGGAAGTTGTTAACTCAAACTGTTCGGAAGTAAGAATGACATTCTCATAGTCGAAACCGCCAATCCATCTGTCATCAGAAATGGCTAAGTCTATGGCATACCCTTCAGGATTTTCATAACATTCTACTATTGTTCCCGGCGTTCCTTTAGGAATCATACGTTTACCGAAGTCTGTGTAAACATCGACTAAAGTGACGATCGAATCATAAATATTAGCTTTCATTTTCCATCTCCCTCGATTGAGGAAATTTTAGCCAATTGCTGATTAATCTTGGTTTAGTTTTACCGCGATCGATTTGCCATTTAGTAATTAGGTTTCCTTCTTTTCCATTTAATCCTCGAATGGTGACTTGAACCTCAAATCGAAGACCATAAATACTGGGTTCTTCTTGAGTAGCAAGTAGGTGAGGAAGTTTGGTACGCAACTGCTCAATAATATCTTCTGTAGCGATCTGGCGACCTTGAGGACTATTGACCTCATATCCAATTGCTGCGAATGCCATCCATTTTCCTTGATTATTAGGATTCTCAGGATTTAGGGAATATTGCTCAAATTTGCGAACATCGATTTCGGCTTCCTCTACATTGGGTAAAGTTTGACCGCCTTCCCACTCTGGGTCCATAAATTCTCGGCAGTACTTTCTACTAACTCCGCGTTTATTTGGGATAGTTGAGGGACAGAACCTATTTATAATGGTACGACAATCGAAGCAAGTACTGGCTATGGCAGACAACTGGAGAAGCAAAATTGTCACAGAGGGAGACGAGCGATCGCCTAGTCGGGCGATGTTATATCCTCTGGGGTTTACGGAAGCAGATTTTCAAGCGGGAAAAGCGATCGTCGGGATTGCTAACGGCTACAGCACGATTACTCCCTGCAATATGGGAATTAACCAACTGGCACTCAGGGCAGAAGCCGCCACTCGTCAAGCTGGGGCTATGCCTCAAATGTTCGGCACGATTACCGTCAGCGACGGTATTTCCATGGGTACGGAAGGGATGAAGTATTCCTTAGTATCGCGGGAAGTAATTGCCGATTCGATCGAAACTGCTTGCAACGCCCAAAGCATGGATGGAGTGCTGGCGATTGGCGGCTGCGACAAAAATATGCCAGGGGCCATGTTGGCGATCGCCCGGATGAATATTCCCGCGATTTTTGTCTATGGGGGAACGATTAAACCAGGACATCACGAGCAACGAGGCGACTTAACCGTAGTCAGCGTGTTTGAAGCTGTTGGCGAACGCAGCGCTGGGAGAATCGCACCAGAAGAATTGCAATCGATCGAACGTCAAGCTTGTCCCGGCGCGGGTTCCTGCGGTGGGATGTTCACGGCTAATACCATGTCTTCGGCCATTGAAGCTATGGGGATGAGTTTGCCTTATTCTTCTACCATGGCAGCCGAAGATACCGAAAAAGCAGAAAGTACCGAAAAGTCAGCTTTCGTGCTGGTGGAAGCCATTCGCCGTCGGCTGCTACCCAGGCAAATTTTGACTCGTCAGGCGTTTGAAAATGCCATCTCCGTCATTATGGCAGTAGGTGGTTCGACTAATGCCGTCTTACACCTATTAGCGATCGCCAACGCGGCTGGGGTAGAACTGTCTATAGACGACTTTGAAACCATTCGCGCCCGCGTTCCGGTTTTATGCGATCTCAAGCCCAGCGGCAAGTATGTCGCTACCGATTTACATCGAGTCGGCGGTATCCCTCAAGTTATGAAGATGCTGCTAGTCCACGATCGCTTGCACGGCGATGCTTTGACGATTACCGGACAAACGGTAGCTGAAGTTTTGGCAGACGTGCCAGACGAACCCCCGACGGGCCAAGATGTCATTCGTCCCTGGAACCACCCGCTTTATCCTCAAGGACACTTAGCCATCCTTAGAGGCAATCTGGCTACTGAAGGTGCCGTGGCTAAAATTACTGGAGTCAAGAAACCCCAAATTACGGGTCCGGCGAGACTGTTTGAATCGGAGGAATCCTGCTTGCGAGCTATTTTAGATGGCAAAATCCAAGCTGGAGATATCATCGTCATTCGCTACGAAGGCCCTAAAGGCGGGCCGGGAATGCGAGAAATGCTAGCCCCGACTTCAGCCATTATCGGCAAGGGATTGGGCGACTCGGTAGGACTGATTACTGACGGGCGGTTTTCCGGCGGAACTTACGGCATGGTAGTCGGCCACGTCGCCCCAGAAGCGGCGGTTGGCGGGGCGATCGCTCTAGTTGAAGAAGGCGATACCATTACCATTGACGCTCACTCTCGAAAACTGCATTTGCACGTAGACGATGAAGAACTCGCCCGCCGTCGCAGTGCTTGGCAACCCCCCAAACCCCGTTACACTAAAGGCGTTCTAGCCAAGTATGCTCATTTGGTATCTTCTAGCAGTTTGGGCGCTGTCACCGATTTAAATTTAGGTTAGAGCGATACCAAATTGCTTAGCAAAGCCAGGGAAAGCCCTCACCCGCCTCCGGATTCCCTCTCCTTGCTCCCCCCTCAAATAACAGAAACTTCCATTCCCCTCTCCCGTGGGAGAGGGGTTGGGAGTGAGGGCAGCAATGGATGGTATGAGAACCGGATTTGATATGACTGGCGATCGAATCGACATAAGATATTGCAGACACAAAAAAAGTGGCTCTGCTAATTACAGAACCACTTTCACCGAGGTAAAGAATTCTATGCGTTATTCCGCTATTTTAGCGCACAGTGCCTTCCCAGCCAGTGACATCAATTGGCTTCATTAAATACAGGCGCAAGAATTGCCAGCCATTAGAGATATATGCAGGCAACTTCTGGAATAATTGCAGGAATTTAGGAGTGTTGGAGTTAGCGATCGCGCTAATTTTTTCGTTATTCTTGACGCAAGTTTCTAGGCGATCGTAGAATTGGGGATTCTCTACATCTAGCATCACCGGAAATACCCGCGCCGCAGTTTCGTTGGTCTTTTCGATCACGTACTTATCGTAGTTGCGAGCATCTAGGCCGATAGAGGCATAGAAATCTTTTCGCTGGATGTCGTTGAGATACATAGTAACGAACACCGACAGCAAGAAGAACCGACACCACAATTTGGCTTTCCAATCGTTTAAGGTGTCTGGTTGCGCTCTCATCATCGCATCGAAGAAGTCACCGTGGCGGTTTTCATCCTGACACCAGTTTTCAAAGAACCGGAAAATCGGATAGATCCGGTGTTCGGGATGGGCTTCTAAATGCCGATAGATCGTGATGTAGCGCCAGTAGCCGATCTTCTCCGATAGGTAGGTCGCATAGAAGATGAACTTGGGTTTAAAGAAGGTGTATTTTTTGTTCTTAGTCAGAAATCCCAAATCTAAGCAGATATCGAAGTCTGACATCGCCTTATTCAGGAAACCAGAATGGCGGGCTTCATCCCGCGACATTAAGGTAAAACACTCCGACAACAGGGGATTTTTGTTTTTTAACCGCCGTCCTAGTTCCTTGTAAAGTAAAAAGCCAGAAAATTCTGCCGTGCAGGAACGCTCTAAAAACTCGACGAATAACCTGCGAGTTTTGCCGTCGATGCCATCCCAAGACTGCTCGAATTCGGCATCCCGGACGAAGTGATGCCGATTGTAGTCAGCCCGAAACTCTTCGAGGATGGCTTTCAACTCATCTTCGTTAGGCGAGATGTCCATCTTCTCCATGGCATCAAAGTCTGTCGTATAAAACCTTGGTGTCAGGATGGTGTCTTTAGCTGGGACTTTAATTCCAGGTCTGATCTCTTCAAAGTTTGGTTTCTTGAGCGAATCTACCATAGTTGGTTTTGCTGTTGGTAATGACGGTAGCTACAGAAGTGTTGTTATAAAGCGTTCAAAACTGCTTATTGTGGCTGTGTTTCAGTTTATCAATATCTTGAGGGGCAGAAGCGATCGATTGAGTTAAGAGTTACTACGCGATATCAAGTTTTGTGACAAATGCCGATCGCGCTCGTAACGTAACAAAGCTTCATATATGAGGAGGCGTTAGCACCCCAATCTCTGAAAAAAATTTCTACGATCGAGATCGGGCAACGTTCATAATTTATGGGTTTATGGCAACTTCTCCAAACGACAAAGCAATTGAGGCTCAATCGACGAACAACGTCGGCACTAGCTACTTGCTTTGGCTGGCTTGCTTGCTGCAAATTCACGGGCTGCACCGCTTTTACAACAAGCAGTACGTTACGGGAGTTTTGTGGTTGTTTACTTTTGGGTTGTTTTGGATGGGGCAGTTCGCCGATCTGTTCTTAATGTCAAGAATGGTAGAAGAC
This sequence comes from Cyanosarcina radialis HA8281-LM2, assembly GCA_019359615.1. Lineage (GTDB taxonomy): Bacteria > Cyanobacteriota > Cyanobacteriia > Cyanobacteriales > CCAP-1448 > Cyanosarcina > Cyanosarcina radialis. The sequence continues at coordinate 256,382 of JAHHHA010000004.1, read as the reverse complement.
CATAACCAAAAGATGAGGGCAAAATTGGGTTTATCGCCCCTAGCGATCCCGCTGCCTCCTGATGGGGCGATAGCGATGACGGCTAGACCCCTGACGGCCGATGAGTTGATGGTCAAACTCGTCAAAGCTGCTGCTAAAAGAGGTGGCAAAATATCTGTCACTCAAGCAGTGATGGATACTGGAGTTAGTTTCGCTGAAGTTGAAGCCACTTTAAAGCAAATGGTTAAAAGCAGATACGTTGAGGTAGACAACCACCCAGAAACGGGCGTTATCATCTACGATTTCATCGAACTTTAGAATCGATGAAATCGTTATGAATAATAAGAAGGAGAACTAATGACGTTGGAAGAAATGCAGCAAACTATAGAAGCAATGCTGCAAGTACAAAGAAACTTACAGGAAAGACAATTGCAATTTTTCGAGGCCCAGATAAGACAATCAAACGAAATTGAAGCCTTAAAAGAGAATTCAGAACGGCAGCAAAGAAATATTGAAAGGTTGATTCAATTAGCAGCTAGTCAGCAAGTAGATCTATTTCGTACTGAAGACTTATTAGACCAATTAGAGCAAAGAGTTAGAAAATTAGAAGATACCTGAATTTACGTCAGTTCGACAGCAAACTCGCCCTCACCCCCTAGCCCCCTCCCTAATTCTGAGAGAGGGGAACTAGAAGAAAGAGCGAGATTTGAAGCCCCTCTCCCAAGCCTGGGAGAGGGGTTGGGGTGAGGGCAAAGTCTTCGTCGAATTCACGTTTTGGTTAATTCCTTCCCAGCCACTTTTGCCCGTTCAAGCGTTGCACTACACCGAACACCAATAGATCCAGTGTCACCTTGCGTTCGTCGATCAAGAATGGTTCGATCGTGCTGGGTTGACCGCGATTTTCAGCATAAGAAAATCCTCTTTGTCCTTGAATATCTTCTTGGGGGAAGTAGAGGTTGAATTGACGGGAACCCCGATTCCAGTTGCCGATGACTTGCCAGCAATCGGGATCTCGATCGAAACCAGCTACTGGGATCTTTTGCTTTTCCAGTTTGAGAAATAAATCTTCAATACCCTGAGTTGCTAGCGCCTTTTGCAGGGTGGGCAAGTAGTCTTGCTGAATAAACTCGCTAAAAGGTTTATCTTCAACGGCTGGGGCTTTCTCTTTTTTGGGTGCTTTAGCAGCAGGCTTTTTCGCAGCTTTTTCTTCTCCGGCTTCAGCCGGGGTTGCTGGTTGCTCTTCCGCAGGATTTTGGTTGGTTTCTTCCGCCATTATCTTCTATGAGGGAATAGAGAATTAATGAGGCATGATGGTTGGGTTTGTTGGGTTTCGCTGGCCCTCAACCCAACCTACAGCGATTGCACTGTCTGAGGTATGTCGATCCACTAGCCTGGATTAGCCACCAGCTACGGCTGGGACAATACTCACTTGGTCCCCATCTTTGAGTGCAGTTTGCACGCCTTCGAGGAAGCGAATGTCTTCATCGTTGACGTAGAGATTCAAAAATCGCCGAGGTTTGCCTTCTTCGTCGCACAGCCGTCCCTTAATTCCAGGACAGCTTTGTTCCATCGAATCGATTAATTCTGCAATGCTGGTGGCATCGCATTCTAGGGTAGCGCGATCGCTAGTAAATTTTTGCAGAGTAGTGGGAATTAGAACTTTTACAGCCATGTTTGGGGGAGATGGGAAGATGGGGAGATGGGGAGATGGGGTGAGGGGGTGAGGGTAACTCCACACTCGACACTCCATCTCTACATTCTGAACTCCTGAACTTCTGAACTTCTGAACTTCTTATTTAAACTAGCACTTGTTGCCAATCTAGGCGTTCTAGGGTGCGGGAACGTTCTAAAGCGCGTTCAAAGCTTTCTAGTTTGGCTTCGATCGTTAAGGGTTCGCCGATGTATCCCTGCACTGCTTCTTGAGTCTTCAAGCCGTTACCTGTAATGTAGGCGACGGTAGTTTCGTCCGGATCGATTTTACCTGCTTCTACCAGCTTTTTCAGCACGGCGATCGTCGTGCCGCCAGCAGTTTCAGTAAATATCCCTTCGGTTTCTGCCAGCAACTTGATCCCGTCGACGATTTCCGCATCGCTGACCGATTCGATGTTGCCGCCTGTCTTTCTGGCGATTTCTAGGGCGTAAACGCCGTCGGCAGGATTGCCGATAGCGATCGATTTAGCAATGGTATTGGGCTTGACTGGGGCGATAAAGTCGCGGTCTTCTCGGAAGGCTTGAGCGATGGGGGAACAACCGTCAGCTTGCGCTCCGCTGAAGCGCACATCCTTATCTTCAACCAATCCCACTTTGATGAATTCTTGGAAGCCTTTGTGAATTTTTGTAAATAAGGAGCCAGACGCTAAAGGCGCAACGATATGGTCTGGTAATTTCCACCCTAGCTGTTCGATGACTTCGTAGCCGAGGGTTTTTGAACCTTCGGAGTAGTAGGGACGCAAGTTAATGTTGACGAATCCCCAGCCGTAGGTGTTTGCTACTTCGCAACACAGGCGGTTTACCTGGTCGTAGTTGCCTTGCACTGCCATCACCGTCGGACTGTAGATCAACGTTCCCAAGACTTTGCCTGCTTCTAGATCTGAAGGGATGAAGACGCAACAATCCAATCCTGCATGAGCCGCGATCGCAGCCGTCGAGTTAGCCAGATTCCCCGTACTGGCGCAAGAGACTGTCGAGAACCCCAATTCTTTAGCTCTAGTTAAAGCCACAGATACCACTCGATCTTTAAAACTGAGGGTAGGCATATTGACCGCATCATTCTTGATGTAGAGATTTTTCAGACCGAGACGACGGGCCAAACGATTTGCTCGCACTAAGGGAGTCATCCCCGTTCCCACATCGATCGGGGTTTGGGTGCTAACTGGCAAGAAGGAGCGATAGCGCCAGATAGAATTCGGTCCGGCTTGAATGCTTTCGCGGGTGACTTGACGGCGCAAAGCGTTGTAATCGTAAGAGACTTCCAGAGGGCCAAAACAGAATTCGCAAACGTGGATGGCTTGAGGTTCGTATTCGGCACCGCATTCTTTACACTTCAGAGCGGTGAATGTTGCCTGGGTGGCGAGTTCTGGGGATTGGATTGTCTGGGTCATAGTCTCAGTAGGGGAATGTGCGTCAACTAATTGAGGTCGATGGTAACACGGGCAAAAATACTCGTCAAACATATCCGACTAATTTTATCGGGATTGATTTGGCTCGGCAAAGGAGTCGCACAAAGGTAGTACGATCGAACAGCAATCAGATCTGAGGAACTTGGGAATGCGATGTATGGTTGTTAGTCGAGCGGGGCAGGTCTTAGCTAGGGGTAGCCTCGTAATTCACAAAAGCGATAGTGGCGAATTGCGCTTAGATTTGCAAACCGATGGCGGACGACTAATTCCAGGGGGAATCATCGATGACGATGGAGATATGACCTCAGCGAGCCGGGAGTTATTCAATCAGTTTTTTGCCGTGTGGGGGATGAGCAATCTGACTTTGACTGTCAATATTAAATGACCAAAACAATTCGCAATTCGCAATTCACAATTCGCAAATGTTACTGTCAGAGTTCAGCTATTTGCTAGGATCGAATTTTGGTCTTCCCCCTTTGGCTGGCTTATGACTATCCTCCGATCGAATTGCCAAACTCTTTACGAAGCTGACTATTGGCAATGGATAGAAACTACCTTAGATAAATTACGGAGTCAGGACTATGAAAATGTCGATTGGGAAAATCTAATCGAGGAAATTGAGGATATGGGGAGAAGGGAACGTCAGAGCCTCAAGAGTAATCTGATAGTCGTTCTACTCCATTTACTCAAGTGGCAGTTTCAGCCAGAGAGTCGAAGCGGTAGTTGGGAAGGTAGCATTGTCGAACATCGCAGGCGGATTAGAGATGCGATCGAAGATTCTCCCAGTCTCAAGCCATATCTAGAAACCATTTTCGATCGCTCTTATGAGGATGCAGTCAAACAAGCCAAAGCCGAAACTGGATTGCCTTTAGAAACTTTTCCCGAACGGTGTTCTTACGAGTTAGCAGAGGTAGTAAATGATGACTTTTTGCCAGAGTAATTGTTTAAGTACCTAAGCAGAATAAACGATCTATGGCTATGCCCTATGCCCTATACCCCATGCCCAGACTCGAACTTTATCATCAATTTTGCCTACCTACTTACAAAGTTTTTAAAGCCTCTACTAGCTGCTGAATGTGAGCTAACTTGTGAGTTGCCATTACCGAAAAGCGAATTCTGCTGGTAGTAACTGTAGGCGGACGAATTGCTGGAGCAAAAATCCCCGCAGTTTGGAGTTGTTGCCCCACCTTTAAAGCTTCGGCTGGTGTCTCCATTGGCAAGCAGAGAATCGGAGAATTAGAAGGCAAAAATTGGCGGTGAGGTAGCTGGTAGGCAATTAGTTGCTTGAGAGCATTGACGTTTTGCCAGAGTTGGGAGCGGCGTTCTGGATCTTGTCGGGCAACCTTGACAGCGGCTAAGGCTGCGGCTGTATCTGCGGGTGAAAGCGCAGTAGTGTAAATCCAGGTAGGGGCGCGATTGCGGAGGAAGTCGATTAAGGTTTTAGTGCCAGCAACGTATCCCCCCAAACTGCCTAAAGCTTTGCTGAGAGTGCCGACTTGAATTAAAGGTCGTCCGGTGCAGCCAAAATGTTCTACCCCACCAGCACCAGTTGTGCCTAAAACGCCAGTAGCGTGAGCTTCATCGACTAGCAGCATACAGTCAAACTCTGCTGCCAAATCTAGCAGTGCTGGTAATGGGCAAAGATCGCCATCCATGCTGAAAACGCTATCGGTAACAATTAAGCAGCGGCGGTAGGCTTGTCGGTGTTGGTATAGATGTTGGTGTAAATCTTCAACATTGCAGTGAGCGTATTCGATCGCTGTGGCACCGCTGAGGGTAGTTCCGCTCTTGAGGCTAGAATGATTGTTGATATCCGCCAAAATCAGATCGCGCTTGCCAACGATCGCAGCTATTGTGCCTGCGTTAGCTAAATACCCAGAACTAAATACTAGTGCGTCTTCCGTTTGTTTCCAATGAGCGATCGCTGTTTCTAATTTTCGGTGCAGTTCCCGATGTCCCGTCAGCAATCTCGAACCAGTGCTACCAGTGCCAAATTCCTGGATAGCTGCCATGGCGGCTTGCATTAAGCGATCGTCTCCAGCCAATCCTAGATAATCGTTACTGGCGAAATTGATGAGCGAGCGCCCTTCTACCGTTACTTTAGCCCCAGGAGAGCTTTGAATCGTTTGGACGGAACGATACCAGTCAGCTTGTTTAATCGTATCTAAGGATTTTTTTAGCCAAGCATAGGGATTGGTTGACATAGCAAACAATAATATGGGCGAAATAAGTTTTGTATTCTATATTGATGATGCTTTTGACATTCGCAAAGATCCAGGATATCAAATCAAGTCAAAAGTCAACGCTTCGACAAGCTCAGCGTCCAGACAAAAGGCAAAAACTTTTCCACTTCTTGAGGGAGGCTTGTATCCGCTTGTTTTTGGTCATTACCATCATTTCCACGTACTAGTTGGTAGAGGGGCGATTCGGTAAGATGCGAGTATCTGACAAGATACAAATACTATCACTACAGGGTACAGTTAGCGTTACAAAAATGAAAACCTACCTACTTAGTAGGAGCGCGAGATACTGCTGGAGTTGTTAACGATGGTGAAAGAGAGGATGAAATTGCTGGAGTCGAGCCAAATTTCAGACAATAAATTAACATCTACAATTGCTAAATTCGATTGGCAATTAATCGGCCAAGTTTTGGTAATGAAGATGGCGGTCTTGATTTTGGGAGGATTGAGCTATCAAATATTTCTAAATCTTCCCCTCAATGAAATTGGAGATTGGCTTTCTATTTGGAATCGCTGGGATACACCTCGATATTTAAATCTCGCTCAGTATGGCTATCAAACCACTGGCGAAGATCGAGTTAATATTGCCTTTTATCCTCTATTTCCCTGGTTGATTCGGCTGGGAACGTTATTTACTCAAAATTACCTTCTCAGTGCTTTAATTGTCTCAGGAATCGCTGCGATCGCGGCTGCTATTCTGCTAGAAAAGTTAGTTAGACTCGATTTTTCCAAAAATTTAGCCCGCTATACAGTTTGGTTTTTTCTGATTTTTCCTACCAGTTATTTTCTGCATATTGCCTATACAGAAAGTCTATTTTTAGCTTTAACTTTTGGTTGTTTGCTGTCAGCCCGTCGAGAGCGCTGGGCGCTAGCAGGAATTTTAGGGGCATTCGCTAGCATGACGAGAATTAATGGCACGATCTTACTTCCTACTCTGTTAGTTGAAGCTGGCCATCAATACTGGATAACCAAGCGATTCGATAAACGATGGCTGTGGATCGGGTTTGTCCCTTTAGGTTTTGGGATCTATCTGCTTTGTAATTTCTTTGTTACTGGCAATCCCTTCGGATTCTTAACCCATCAGCACGAGTTCTGGCACAAATCTGGGGCGTTGCCCTGGAGCGGGATTAAATCTACTATTGCCCGCCTCTGGGAAGCTTCTCCTACTTATCGGCAAATGGTTGGTATCCAGGAATTGTTCTTTATTGGTTTGGGTTTAGCTGGAACGATTTGGAGTTGGCTGAGACTCAGACCAGCTTATAGCGTCTGGATGACCGGAAATTGGCTATTATTTACTAGCACGTCATTTATTTTGAGCGTTCCTCGTTATACCTTAGTTTTGTTTCCCCTTTATATTCTGTTTGCTTGCCAAGCTCAAAATCGTTTTTGGTTCACTGTTATCAATGTTTGGTCTTTACTATTTTTTTCGTTGTTTGTCAGTTTGTTCGCTCAGGGTAAATGGGCTTTTTAAGAAGAATTGAGGAGTTTAGTCGTAGGGGCGCAAAGCATTGCGCCCGTACACGAGTTTAGAAGGAGAATAGTGTTGAGAAAGCTTTATTTTTTAGTACCTGGAACTGGAGGTAAATTTGCTTGTGGAGGTCTGTGGGCAGAGTTAAAAACACTCAATTTAGTTCGGCAAGTTTGTGAAGCAGAAGTTGTAACTTATCGCCAACGAGAATCAAATACGCTTTTTCTCGACGATCTGCTCGATCGCCCAACCCGCGATGATGCTATTTTTGTTATTAGCTGGGGATTTCATATTCCTAAATTAGCTGCTAAATTGAAGTCATATAATGTCATTTATCACGCTCACAGTGCTGGTTATGGATTTCAGATTCCCGCTAGAATTCCGATTATTACAGTTAGTCGCAATACGATGGGATATTGGGGACAAATAGCCCCGAATTCACTAATTTATTATTTACCCAATCAAATCTCTGATGAATTTCAAGATTTAAACTTAGAACGAGATATTGACGTTTTAGTTCAAGCGCGGAAATCTTCGCATTATTTAATTAAAGAATTAATTCCAGTTTTGCAAAAACAGTGTAATGTTTTTGTGGTAAATTCTTATGTTGAAGATTTAGTTAAGCTATTTAATCGAGCTAAGGTCTATCTCTACGATTCAGCAGAATATTGGGCAATTCAACGAGTAAGCGAAGGTTTTGGCTTGCAACCGTTAGAAGCTATGGCTTGTGGTTGTCAGGTATTTTCTAGTATCAACGGCGGCTTATCTGATTATCTAGATCCTGGATTTAATTGCCATAAGATTGCCGGATACTCTCAAGAATACGATCGCGATCGCATTCTCAAAACAATTAAAGAGCCGCCCTCATTCGCTTTATCAGAAAGCTTTTTAGCCGAGTATAGAACGGCAAATATCATTCAACGTTTAAAGATTATTTTGCCGGAAATTGACGACTTCTTCGATCGACAAAAACATCACCGAAATTCTATTCCCAACTTAACCAAAATGCGGCTGACAAAACTAGCAATCCAAAGGCTAATTACTAAGATAAAGTCAAAAATAGCCTCTAGCAATTGAAGGCGATCGAAATAATTGCCAATCGATCGTTTGCCAAGTCATCACGCTCGCTACTTACGGACGATCGATCGATGACACTGGAAGAATTCGATCCTAAATCTTATTTATTCTTTAGTCCGCGCAGGCGGACTTTGGTTTTGTAGCTGCGGTTTCAACCGCCAAGCTTCTGGGAATCGCTTAAGAAGCGACTTCATCGGTAGCTACGGGCAACTGACAGCAATTGACATCATCAATACAAACTTTACCCCACTGCAAAGCCCAGCGCACCAAGGCCACCCGGTTTCCCGTCTTAGTTTTATCGAGGATATTACTAATATGGTTGTCAACAGTACGTTTGCTGATCGCCAGTTGTTGGGCGATTTGCTCGTTGGTTAAACCAGAGGTGACTAACTCAATAATTTGCAGTTCTCGATCTGAGAGCGGCGATGGAGTTTGAGACTTACCGCTAGCCATAATTTATTTTCCCTTAGTATATTTACTTATTACCTACTTTCAATTCTAACGAACGCAGGAGAATCTGAACCCAATTAATTTAATTGCCAGGGAACGAGTTCTCATCGTTTGTCTAGCTTGCCTAAACCTGGCATTCCCAGCCCAATTAAACTTTTAAGGTAGGTTTTAATCTCCAGTCGTGGAGAACATCTTATCCTAAGTTGCTTTAGTTGACATCTACTGTCGCAGACTAGCAATTGGTAGCGGTTAAAATTAATATTTTCTTTATTATTAGATGGCTCTAGTGCAGTCAATTAGATTTTAAGCGATCGCCATTTGGTGGGATCGGATAAGATATCGATCTAAAGCTGATGGCGGAGGCAAAGATGTCAGAATTCTTAGATTTTCTCAAAAATAAATTTGCTTATGTAGCGATTGGAGAATTCAAGCCTGGTAAGTTTGCTGAAGCGAAAGAACTTTTTACCCAGGCAGTAGCTACCTATCACGAAGGCTTTCAAGGGGCTTACTTGCTACAAGAACCAGCAAGCGATAGGGGTATAGCAATAATTTTTTGGGAAAGTATAGAGAATATGGAGGCCAATCAGAACGAGATCGTCCAAGAAATTTTCAAACACATGAATCCTTTATTCGTACACGCACCGAATACTTCTTTCTACGAAGTTGTCAGCGAAATCCCATCGACTGAAGGGTGAGGGGGAGATGGGGAGGCAGGGGGAGCAGGGGAGCAATTAGTAACTCCTGACTCCTGACTCCTGACTCCTGACTTCTGACTTCTGACTTCTGACTTCTGACTTCTGACTCCTGACTTCTGACTTCTGACTTCTGACTTCTTTAGCGGCTGCCAAGCTGAGGTTTTCTTGGGGAGAAAACTGGTTGCGCTGCGTTAGGGTTGGCTAAAACCGCGATCGCTCTGGCATATTGAGGATCGTTGGGCGTAGCAATCCAAGTGGGATTGGCTGCTAGCTGGCGCAACTGGTCGGCAGTTAAGTCGAGCTTGACATCTGGAGTCACGCCCTTGTGACTGATATCGGTGCCGTTGGGGGTGTAATAGTGAGCGACGGTGACGGCCAAACCAGAGCCATCAGAAAGCTCGTGAACCGACTGCACCAAGGCTTTGCCATAAGTTTGACTGCCAACGATCGTGGCTCGTCGATTATCTTTGAGCGCCCCGCTGAGGATTTCGCTGGCGCTGGCAGAGTTGCCATCGACCAAAATTGCTAAAGGTAGTTTGGTAATAGCAGTGCGATTGGCTTTTAACTCGTCATTGCTGCCGCGCCTGTCTACGATTTTAACGATCGCGCCGTTATCTAGCCACATCCTAGCGATGTCAACGCTAGCCACTAATAGCCCTCCAGGATTTCCCCGCAGATCTAAGATGAAGCCATTAACCTTTTCGTTGCTCAGCTTAGCGATCGCTCGTTTCATTTGCTCGGCCGAGTGAGCGGTAAACTCATCTAAGCGAATGTAACCTACTCGAATTTTGCCTTCATTTTTCACCAAGTAACGCACTGATGATAGTTCGATCTGAGCGCGAGTCAACGTGAGATCGAATGCTCCTTGGCCTTCTCTCTCTAATTTCAAGCTGACTTTCGTTCCGGCTTCGCCTCGAATTAACTCCGATGCTTGCTCGACGGTCATTCCTTTAGTCGGCTTGCCATCTATTGCTACCAGTGCGTCTCCAGATTTCACGCCAGCTTTAGACGCTGGAGAGTTTTCAATCGGTTCGACTACCACCAGACTTCGATCTTCCTCTTTGATTCCCAGCCGAATGCCAATGCCAGAGATTTCGCCCTCAGTTTGGCTGGTTAGGGCTTTATAGTCTTGAGGAGTCATAAACCGCGTGAACGGATCTCCCAATTTTTTTAAAGCTTCTTTGATGGCAGCATAAGCTTCTTCGCGAGAGGAGTAGTTTCTACTCAATAGTTCTTGCCTGGTTGCTTGCCAATTAACCTGATTGAAACTACCGTCTACATAGTCGCGGTTGACAATTTGCCAAACTTCATCGACTACTGCTTTAGGGCTATCTTGCAGGGCAGCGCGAGCGCCACCTTGTACTAGAGGAGCAGATAAAAACAAAGCACTAGTGGCAGCAACAGCCGAACCTAAGATGACTTTTGAGAGTATCGGTAACTTTTTGAGGTTTTCTTTCATATATGGGGCAATAACGAGTTTTAGATCCCTACAGCGATCGAGGAGAGATATAACTTCCGGGTGAGGCAAACTGACTTCACTATTGATACTAATCCACTTTCACTTTTTTGGTCGGGTAATAAATTAGCTCTGCGCCAGATCGGGCATCGTACATGAGGTTTTGGCGACTATTTTCCAGTATCTATACCTTTCGATCGAATACCGTGTCTCTGGCGATCGAGTTGGCGCTCTAACAATGAGTATTATTACTAGAGCTTAGCTTGAGTACGGCGAGCGGGCTAATTTTATCTTTTCATATTAATAAATTGGACTCAAAACCCCATAGATCGGTCAGATCGCCACAAAACTTTACATTAAATCGAGATAATTTTCCTCAAAAACGCACTTAACAAATCGTGTCAGCGAGATCGAGATTTTTTTCCGGCGATTTCTAGATAATAATTATGCTAGCGATCGCCAACCAAAAATTGTTAAGTTAGCGACAAATAATTCTTTTCTCAACCAGTAAGATTGAGGGTTTTAACTAATACGAAATTTCAGTCGAGCCAGCGGACGAGCACAGCGGTACTCAAACTTAACGAGCCAAACGTCGATCGAGCGATAAGAGGAAATTTCTGACGAGGATCGCCATCGAGCTAAAATACTGTCAAAATAAGATTGTTGGCTTTGAGTTTGCGTCGATCCTCGACTAAAAATAACCTATTTCAAGCCATCTGACCGTTGGAAGTCGATCGGCCTGCTCGATCTGGCAAAATTCTATCTCAAGATTCATCAAAATCGAGTTAATCTGTTAAGTAACCAGATCTATGTATAACTTTTAAGGTAGTAAATTCTCCCCCTCAAGTGCATCTGCTCTCAAGATAGTTTCACCTCCCGATAAGGGAAAACTATGGCCTAGATTATGATTCTGCTCGATGCCGCGACCAATTATATGAGCAATCGCGAGCTTAATGCTCTTCCGAGACAAATTTTAATCGTTGATGATTCGCCAGAGAACCGCCGCTTACTACAAGGTGCCCTCACCGAACAAGGCTATGAAGTTAGATGTGCCAAAAATGGCAAAACAGCCCTAGTTGCAGCGCAAGCCCAGGTGCCAGATTTAATTTTGCTAGATCTCAAACTGCCAGACATTGATGGCTATGAGGTTTGCCAGCAATTGAAAGCTTTACCTGCTACTAGTGAAGTGCCAGTAATTTTTTTGAGCGCTTTAAAAGATTTAACTGAAAAAGTGAAAGCGTTTGAGGTGGGAGCAGTAGACTACATTACTAAACCTTTTGAAGTAGCAGAAGTTTTAGTGCGGGTGAAAAGTCAAATTGCCCTGCAAACTACCAAATCAGAAATTTCGCGGTTGAACGCTCAGCTAGAAGAGCGAGTCAGGCAGCGCACGTTCGAGTTAGAAGCAGCTAACCATCAACTGAAACGAGAAATTGCTGACAGGCAACAAGCCCAACAATGGATGCAGGAGAGCGAGGAAAGACTCGAAAGTATCCTCAATTCTCTCGAAGATGTGGTTTGGTCTATTTGTCCGTTTACCTTCGAGTTACTCTATCTCAATAACTCTGCTGAAGGACTTTATCAAAGATCGATTTCAGAATTTTTCCGCCATCCCAACCTGCGTTTAGAAGTAGTTCATCCAGAAGATCGGCCGCTAATCGATCGCTCTTTAGACCAGTTATTAGAGAAAGGCAGCTTAGAGTTAGAGTATAGAATCTTAAGGCCGGATGGCGAAGTCAGGTGGGTGATCGATCGCTCGCGGGTCATCTGCGACCCAAATGGCGTACCCGTAAGATTAGATGGGATCGTTGGCGACGTTACCGAACGCAGGCTAGTTCAGGAACAAATTCTTTACGATGCCCTGCACGATAATCTTACCAATCTGCCCAATCGCAACTTATTTATCGAATATGTCGATCGAGCTTTGCAACAGGCGGAGAAGCACAAAGAATATTTGTTTGCTTTGCTATTTATCGATCTCGATCGATTCAAAATCATTAACGACAGTCTAGGGCACGAAGTCGGCGATCGATTGCTGATCGAGTTTACCGATTTATTAAAACGATGCTTGCAACCTACAGATGTCATCGCTCGTTTGGGCGGAGACGAATTTATCGTTTTGCTAGACGATATCGACGACATTACCAGCGCCATTACCATTTCCGAGCGCATCCAAAGGGAACTGCTCTTGCCGTTTTCTCTTCAGGGACACACGGTGGTCACTAGCGCCAGCATTGGCATCGTTCTCAACTCTAGCGAGTACGAGCAAGCGACCGAAATGCTCAGAGATGCCGATATTGCCATGTATCGCGCTAAGGAGATGGGCAAAGCTCGTTATGCGATTTTCGACCAAAGAATGTACGCCCAGACGCTCAAACTCCTGAAGTTAGAGAGCGATCTCAGGCAAGCTTTAGACTACCAGGAATTTTTACTCCACTACCAACCGATTATCTCATTGATAACTGGCCAGCTAACTGGCTTTGAAGCTTTGATCCGCTGGCAACATCACAAACGCGGTCTAGTCTCTCCAGGAGAATTCATTCCCATTGCTGAAGACACGGGGTTAATCGTTCCTTTAGGAGAATGGGTAATGCGCGAGGCTTGCCGTCAAATGCGGGCTTGGCAACTGAAATTCCCTGCTACTCCATCGTTAAAGATCAGCGTCAACCTGGCTAGCAAACAACTCAGAGAACCTAATTTCATCAAGCAACTAGATTCGATCTTGGAAGAAACTGGTTTAGAAGGTAGTTGTCTAAGATTAGAAATTACCGAAACGATGCTGATGGATAATTTTAAAGATACGCTCGATGTTTTATTTTCGATTAGAGAGAGAAATATTCAGTTGAGCATCGACGATTTCGGTCAGGGTTATTCATCTTTGAGCTATATCCATCGGTTTCCAGTAGATATCTTGAAGATCGATCGCGCTTTTGTCAGCCGGATGAACTGCGATCGCGAAAACTTTGAAATCGTCCGTACCATTACTACCCTGGCTCATACTTTAGGCATGGCAGTCGTGGCTGAGGGAGTGGAAACAGCCGAACAATTCCAGCAATTGCAAACTTTGGGATGTGAATTCGGTCAGGGATACTTTTTCGCTAGACCTTTGGACGTGCAATCGGCTACTGCTATTATTCCCGGTCAGATCGAACAGATCGACTGATTTGAGGAAAGCCTGCCTTCTGGTGGGATAGCCCTCTGGGCTATCCCACCAGAATTACCCAATTTTTTTACTTCTATTGGCAGACGATTGGAGTAAAAGCCAACATTGTTGTAAATAATTTTTTCTCGATTTGGTTAAATTTGGTCAATGTTGCGATACACTTTTACCATTTTGTAGCGTCTATCCCAGCTACCGCCTATGGTGTTCATCAAGCGAGTGGAATTATCGCACTTCAAATCTTTTGGCGGCACGACCCAAGTTCCCCTGCTGCCGGGGTTTACTGTGGTTTCAGGTCCCAATGGTTCCGGCAAGTCAAATATTTTAGATGCCTTGCTCTTCGCCCTCGGACTTTCTAGTTCTAAGGGAATGCGTGCCGAACGCCTGCCCGATTTAGTCAATCACAACCGCGATCGCCGAGGTACTGTAGAAGCTAGCGTCACGGTGACTTTTGACGTGTCGGATGTTAGGAGTTTAGAGGTAGAGACGTTGAATGCAACGTCTGTACAGGAGTTTAGGAGTTCAGGAGTTCAGAATTTAGAAAATGTAGAGACGCGAGATCTCGCGTCTCTAGCTCTGGCAAGTTCTGAATTCAGCCCAGAAGTGGAAATTATTCAAAATGGATATCACGAACATTCTGGCAATGGTAATGGGAATGGGAACGGTCACAGCAACGGTCACAGCAACGGTCATAGTAACGGCAACGGTAACGGTAATGGTAATGGGAACGGCAAGCCGAAAACCAGTTTAGAATGGAGCGTTACCCGCAAGCTGCGCGTCACTCAACAAGGCACTTATACCTCTAATTACTACATGAACGGGGAGGCTTGCACCCTTACCGAACTGCACGAACAACTCAACCAATTGCGAATTTATCCCGAAGGCTACAACGTCGTGCTGCAAGGGGATGTCACTAGCATCATTTCGATGAACTCGCGAGAGAGGCGAGAAATTATTGACGAACTGGCAGGAGTGGCAGCTTTCGATCGCAAGATCGTGCAAGCGAAGAAAACTTTAGAAGAGGTTAAGGAACAAGAAGACCGCTGCCGCATTATCGAGAACGAACTGATCGTCCAACGCGATCGCCTGTCACAAGATCGCCTCAAAGCCGAAAAATACCAAAAGCTACGGGCGGAATTCCAGGAAAAGGAACTACAAGAAGCTCTGATGAAGTGGCGCTACCTCCAACAGCAGGAGTGGCAACTGAGGGAACAGATCGAAGCAGGCGATCGCACGGCTGCCGATCGATCTAGTCAATTGACTAACCTGACAGCCACGATCGAGCAAACTAGCAAGAATCTAGAAGAGTTGAACGCTCGCGTTAAAGCTTTGGGTGAAGAGGAACTTTTAGCGGTGCAATCTCATCTAGCCGATCGCGAAGCCGAACTGCGATTGCTGCAAAAGCAAAAGCAGGATATAGAAAACGCAGTAAATTATACTACTCAAACTTTACAACAAACGCAATTATCCCGTCAACAACACCAGCAAACTTTAGAACGACTGACTCAAGAACGAGAACGGGTTGGGGCAGAAATTGCCGTTTTGACGCAAGAACGAGATGCTGCCAGACAAGAATTGGAACAGAGTCGAGAAGAAGGTAATGCGATCGCCGCGGCTTCTGAAGCTTGGGTGCAACAACAAGCCGCCCTCAGCCGCCAGATCGAAACTTTGCTACAAGATATCGAACCGAAACGCACCGAGCAAGCGCAACTGAGAGAACGCTACAGCCAGCTAAGACAAAAAATCGACGAACAAAGCCAATTATTGCAAGTTTCCGAACCAGATTTGGCTGCCAAGCAAGTTTATGTCAGCGACTTAGAAGGACAACTAGCCGGATTTACTCAAAGAATTCAGGAATTAGAACGGTCTTTAGCTGCTGCCGAAAAAGAATTGGTGGTGCAACAAGAAACCCAAAAACGACTGCTAGCAGAGCAACGAGACAAACAACGCCAACTAGATAAGTTAGAAGCTCAAGCTCAAGCCCAACAAGAAGCCCAAGGGACGTTTGCTACCAAGATCGTCTTGCAAACTGGCATACCTGGGGTTTGCGGATTGGTAGCCCAACTAGGTAGAGTCGAACCTCGCTATCAATTGGCCCTAGAAACGGCAGCGGGGGGCAGATTGGCCAACTTAATCGTCGAAGATGATGGGGTAGCTGCCGCCGCGATCGAATTGCTGAAACAAAAACGGGCTGGCAGGGCCACATTCTTGCCTTTAAACAAAATTCAGCCCCCCCGCTTCACCCCCACAGAGACTTTGCGGTATGCCAATGGGTTCATTGACTGGGCGATTAACCTGATTGAATGCGAACCTCGATATCGCCAAGTTTTTGCTTACGTATTTGGCAGTACCGTCGTGTTTGAAAACCTCCAAGCCGCTCGCGCTCATTTAGGGCAACATCGGATGGTGACTCTCGATGGCGAACTGTTAGAAAGCAGCGGGGCGATGACAGGCGGAAGTACCAGCGATCGCTCGTCTTTACATTTTGGTAAAGCTGAAACGGCCGAATCGATCGAAATTAAGAATTTGAGAGCGCGGCTGCAAGAAATCGATAATATCTTAGAACGCTGCGATCGAGAAATTAATACTTTTACTGCTAGAACCAAACGCCTGACTGAAGAACTGACAGAAGAAAGGGCGATGGCAAGAGAAATTGAACTGCGATTGGAACAACTGAAAAAAGAGATTTATAGCATTGGCGAACAACAAGAACAAGTGCGATCGCAACTAGCAAAAAACAACCAAGAAATAGAAATTGCCGAAGCCAGACTGAAAACTTTAGAGCTAGATTTGCCAGAGAAAGAAGTACAACTTCAAGAGTGTAGAAAAACTCTAGCCGAACTAGAAAAAACGCAAACTAACGAACAATGGCAGCAAATTCAACAAAAAATTAAAGATCGGCAAGTAGAATTCGATCGACGATCTGTTTCATTGCGGGCGGCTGAAGACCGTTTTAAAGATATAGAAAATCAACAACAACGCTCGATCGAAAAAATTCAAGAATGCCAACAACAACTAGAAGCTTATGAAGGGCAACAAAATCAACAACAAACCCAGCTAGCGGAAGTTAGGAGTCAGGAGTCAGGAGTCAGGAGTCAGATTGCTGAAAGTCAGGATAAATTGAGACAGTTGGAAGAGAAATTAGGAGAAGAGAAAAAAGAACGCGATCGCACCGAACAAGCAGTGCGAGAACAACGCTTGCAGCAACAACAACTAGAGTGGGAATTGCAAAAGCTCCAAGAAACTCAAGCAACTCGCCGCCAAGAACTAGAAGGAATCCAAACCGAACTGCAAGCGCATCAAATAGAATTGCCCGATCCACTGCCGCCCTTACCAGAAAAAATCGAGATGCGAGATCTCGCGTCTCTGCAAGAACAAATGCGATCGCTGCAAAAACGCCTGCAAGCCATGGAACCCGTTAATATGCTGGCTTTAGAGGAATACGATCGCACCACCACCAGATTGGCAGAACTATCGGAGAAATTAGGTACTATCGCTGCCGAACGTACCGAATTGCTACTGCGGATTGAAAATTTCACTACCTTAAGGTTCCAAGCTTTTAAAGAAGCCTTTGATGCCGTCAATCAAAACTTTCAAACCATCTTTGCCGAACTTTCTGATGGCGACGGCTACCTGCAACTAGAAGATGCCGAAGATCCGTTTAACGGCGGATTGAACTTAGTCGCGCACCCTAAAGGCAAACCAGTACAGAGACTAGCTTCCATGTCAGGAGGAGAAAAATCTTTAACTGCCTTAAGTTTTATTTTTGCGCTGCAACGCTACCGCCCGTCGCCCTTCTACGCTTTTGATGAAGTCGATATGTTTTTAGACGGGGCAAACGTAGAGCGATTAGCTAGAATGATCGAAAAACAAGCACGACAAGCTCAATTTATTGTTGTCAGTCTCAGACGACCCATGATCGAATCTTCCGAACGCACTATTGGTGTCACTCAAGCTAGAGGGGCATACACCCAAGTTTTAGGACTTAAATTACAGCCAGCAAAAGCTTCTGTACGATCGAGCACATAAACTTGTTTTTAACGTAACTGTTTCTTCTTTTTGACTTTTGACTTTTGACTTTTGGCTTGGTTTGACAGTCCTCAATTAAGATTATAATTACACCCACTTAACTAAAAATGACATCTGAAAACATCCGTTACCGCTCCGATATCGTCAACACTCAAGTAATTGCTAACGATAGCGCCAAACGCCTGGGAGTGATCAAGGATATCTTAATAGACATAGATCGCCGGGAAGTTGTAGCGTTTGGTTTGCGAGACAACCTGCTTTCGCTATCGGGCATGGCGCGATATATGTTTATCGACACTATCCGGCAATGGGGGGATGTGATCTTAGTCGATAACGAAGATGCGATCGAAGATATCGATGCAGAGGCTTATAGCAGCTTAATTAGTTATGAAGTCATTACCGAAACTGGCGAGCCGTTAGGTAGAGTTCGAGGCTTTAAGTTTAATACTGAAGATGGCAAACTTTCTTCTTTAATTATCGCTTCCTTCGGGCTGCCGCAAATTCCCGACCAAGTAATCAGCACCTACGAACTCCCTGTAGAAGAAATCGTCAGCAGCGGCCCCAACCGCCTGATCGTTTTTGAAGGCTCGGAAGAACGCCTCAACCAACTAACTGTAGGCGTACTGGAACGATTGGGACTGGGGAGAGCGCCTTGGGAACGGGATGAGGAAGATGGTTACTTGACTCCTCAAGTGCGCCCGGAAAATCAACTAGGAACTGGATTGCCAGTCAGAGCTACTCAAACTGCATCTCAAGTACGTCAGACTCAAGTGGCGGCGCAAGATTCTTGGAACGAAGACGATTACGAAGAACAACCGCTGCAACCTTTACCGCAAAGACAGCCAACCGCTTCTTATTACGAAGAGGAAGAAGATAACTGGAGCGAAGCCACCGATACCACGACTCGCAAAAAATATCAGCAAGCGTATGTCGAGCCTGAGTATGAGGACAATCGGGAGCCAACTTATAGCCCAACACCAAGTAACTACGATTACAAGAACGCAGATGACGATCTGCAAAGCGATGTCTGGGAGCAAGATACTAATAAGCCGCTTGAAATTCCTCAACGCATCAAACAGCCAGAATATGAAGAGACAGAGTAGGAGAGCGCCAGAGAAATTGCAAGCCAGTGGATTTCTCTTTTTTTACTGAAATTAGCGAGAAATTAGGTCTGATACCAAATCCGGTTCTCATACCATCCATTGCTGCCCTCACCCCCAACCCCTCTCCCGTGGGAGAGGGGAGCCGGAGGCTCCTTGGGGGAAAGACGGTTTTGGAAACCGGATTTGGTATGAATTGGCAAGAAATCGGCGAGATCGAAGAAGAAGCGATCGCTTCCCATAAAATTCATCTCATACCATTTTGCTAAATACCTGCTACACACGAATTTCTTGTAGGGGCGCAATGCATTGCGCCCCTACCCAGGATGTGTTGCAACAAAAGCGATCGCGCGACTAAAGACAGCGGTATCCGTTTTCGCCTCAAAATTGCTTACATCATTGTGCCAGCATAGACGGCCCGATCGCCTAATTGGTCTTCAATCCGCAACAAGCGATTGTATTTAGCTACCCGTTCGCTGCGACAGAGAGAGCCAGTTTTGATCTGTCCGGCGCGAGTGGCAACGGCTAAATCAGCGATCGTGGTATCTTCGGTTTCGCCAGAACGGTGAGAGATAATCGATCGAAAACGATGGCGATCCGCTAAGTCGATCGTTTCTAGAGTTTCCGTCAGAGAACCGATTTGATTGAGTTTGATCAAAATCGAGTTCCCTGCCTTCGACTCAATCCCTCTTTGCAAGCGGGTTTCGTTGGTAACGAACAAATCGTCGCCGACTAACTGTACTTTGTCCCCTAACTTTTGAGTTAAGAGTTTCCAACTTTCCCAATCCTCTTCGTGCAGCCCGTCTTCGATCGAGATAATCGGGTATTTACTCGCCAAACTAGCCAAATAGTCGATCGTTTCGGCTGGAGAGTGAGACGCGCCTTCATAGACGTATTGCCCATCTTTGTAAAACTCGCTCGCCGCCACATCTAAGGCTAAGGCTACCTGTTCTCCTGGCTTGTATCCAGCTTTTTCGATCGCTGCCATTAAGAATTCCAAAGCTGCTTGATTTGACTCTAAATTAGGCGCAAACCCACCTTCATCGCCCACGCCCGTTAGCAAGCCTTTTTCATCTAATACTTGGCTGAGAGTGGCAAATACTTCGGCTCCCCAGCGCAATGCTTCCCGAAACGAGGTGGCCCCGATGGGGACGATCATGAATTCCTGAAAATCGATGTTGTTAGCGGCGTGAGCGCCACCGTTAATCACATTCATCAACGGTACTGGCAGCAGATTAGCTAAAGAACCACCCAAATACCGATAAAGGGGTAGTTTCAAAGCTGCGGCTCCCGCTTTGGCAGTGGCGAGGGAAACTGCAAGGATGGCGTTTGCTCCCAACTTGGATTTATTCGGCGAACCATCTAACTCGATCGCTGTGCCGTCGATTAGAGCTTGGTTGAGAGCATCTAGCCCCAACAGTTCTGGAGCGATCGTTTCTTTAATGTTTTGCACCGCTTTGAGAACGCCTTTGCCACCATAACGGCTTTTATCCCCATCGCGCAGTTCGTGAGCTTCAAAAGTGCCTGTGGAAGCCCCGCTGGGAACCTGAGCTACTCCTACGGCTCCGCTTTTCAGATAAACTTCTGCTTCTACTGTCGGACGGCCGCGAGAATCGAGTATTTCCCGTGCCTGAATGTCGTCAATGGCAGTATCCGGCATATTCCTCATTCTTGTTGTTTCACCTTCTCAAAGTGACTTTTCAGCCCGCTTGCTAGAATACGTCCTGAATGGAAATTATGGTGTCAGATCTTACAAAGAATTTGGGATTGATAACGATGCGAATGTTACATACGATGCTGCGAGTCGGCAACCTCGAAGAGTCTTTGAACTTTTATTGCCGCGTCTTGGGCATGAAACTCTTGCGGCAAAAGGATTATCCTGATGGGAAATTTACCCTGGCTTTTGTCGGTTATGGTGATGAGTCAGACCATACGGTTTTAGAGCTAACTTACAACTGGGGGGTAGAAGAATATAATCTTGGAGATGCTTACGGTCATATTGCGATCGGGGTTGATGATATTTACGCTACTTGCGAAGAAATTAAGGCGCGTGGGGGTAAGGTAGTGCGCGAACCGGGGCCGATGAAGCACGGTTCGACGGTGATTGCTTTCGTTCAAGATCCCAGCGGGTACAAAGTGGAGTTGATTCAGTCGGGAACTCAAGGAGCGGCTCAAAAATCGGCAACTACTGGCGTGGCAAGCTTAAAATAGTGCATTAAAGTAGGGTGCGTTAGACGGCGATAATTTTAGCTCACACTTGAATTTAACAATCCGTCGTAACGCACCATTTTAGGTTTAAGCTGACGAGGTGTTACGAGGAAACAATCTGCTCCGATCGATCCGAACGCTCATACTCCCACGCCCGCAGCTCCTCTAGCACCTCCCTCAAGGTAGTTTTTTACTCTCTTATGCCAGAACCTCAAATTATCCTGATTGAAAATTTTATCGAAAAGCCCAACGAATTGTTTGTTGCTATTCGAGATACTATTATCTGGGATGAAAGAATCAAAGCCAGAAAAACGGCTAGTTTTGGAGTTGCTTACAATTATTCAGGTATCACTTATCCTCAAACAGAAATGTTAAGCGAATTAGTTCCTGTTTGCAAAAAAATAGAAACATATATAGGATTTATGCCTAATAATTGTTTGATAAACTATTACTTAGATGGCAACTCTTCAATGGGATACTATTCTGACTCTTCTGAAGAGCTAAAACCAGGAACAAGTGTAGTTATTATTTCGCTTGGGGCTGAAAGATATATTTCTTATCGCAGCAAAGCAGACCAGGAAATCAAATATAAATATCTTTTGAAAAATGGCAGCCTTCTTGCCATGGATAAAGAAGTTCAGGATGAGTGGATGCACGCTATTCCAAAAGAGGTTAGTACAGAACAAAGAATTAGCTTGACTTTTAGATACATAATTAAGTAATTTTTATAGTTTTGATAAGAGGTAAACTATGACTGTTGCGATCGCCAAACCTATAACTCTAGAGGAGTTTCTGGAACTGCCAGAAACCAAGCCAGCCTCAGAATTCCTCGACGGACAAATCAACCAAAAGCCTATGCCCCAAGGAGAACACAGCCTACTACAACTTAAGCTTTGCCAAAACATCAATCGAGTTACTGAACCTAAACAGGTAGCGATCGCCTTCCCAGAGTTAAGATGTGTTTTTGGTGGTGCAGCGATCGTTCCCGATGTGTCAGTATTTCGTTGGGAACGCATTCCCCGTCAGCCATCCGGTAGAATTGCCAACCGCTTTGAAATTCATCCCAATTGGGCGATTGAAATCCTCTCTCCCGAACAAAAGTATAAAAAAGTTTTAGCCAACTTGCTGCACTGCGCCGAACATGGCACAGAGTTAGGCTGGTTGCTAGATCCAGAAGACGAAAGCATTTTAGCTGTATTTGACGATCGCCGCGTCCAAAACTTTAAGAATAGCGATCGTCTGCCAATCCTCAATGGAATCGAACTAGAACTAACTGTTCGACAAGTTTTTAGCTGGTTGAACTTATAAAGCCAGTTATTTAGTGGTGCTAAATATGGATAAACTGAGCAATTCTAATTATGGAGTAATCGAAGGATTTTTCGGTCTAACCTGGACTTGGGAGACGCGAAAAGATTACGCTAATTTCCTTAAAAATAATGGATATAGTTACTACATATATGCTCCTAAAGCTGACGACTTTTTGCGCAAGAATTGGCAGCAAAATTGGTCTGCTTCAGAATTTGAGTCATTAAAGGAAGTTGGGGATACTTATCATCGATCGGGTTTGCAATGGGGAATTGGATTGAGTCCTTTTGAGATTTATAAAGACTACAATGATGAAGCGATCGCCTCGTTAAAACAAAAGATTTTGTCCTTAAATGACTTAAATATAGATATTTTAGCCATTCTATTCGACGACATGAGAGGAGACTTTTATAAACTGGCGAAAATCCAGACAGAAGTTATCCAAAGAGTCATGGATCTAAGCACGGCTAAAGTTTTTATTATGTGTCCTACTTACTACACAGATAATCGGATTCTCGATCGTCTGTTTGGAGAACGCCCTCAAGATTATTTAGAAACGCTGGGCAAAACTTTAGATCCCCAAGTAAATATTTTCTGGACTGGCCCTGATGTTTGCTCTAAATCTTATCCAGAATCTCACTTAAAAGAAGTGGCTCAAAGATTGGGCAGAAAACCATTTATTTGGGATAACTACCCAGTCAACGACGGAGCTAGGATGAGTAAATTTCTGCACCTTCGCGCTTTTGAAAATCGCCCGTCATCAATGGCAGAATTAACTGTCGGTCATGCAGTGAATCCGATGAATCAGGCTTATCTGTCGCAAATTCCCCTAATGACGCTAAATTTGAGCTACCAACAGGGCGATCGCTATTCTCCAACTGCTGCTTTCATCGAAGCTGTCAAAACCTTGTGTCCAGAAGCATTAGCTAATTGCTTGCTAGAGGATTTGCCGCTGTTTCAAGATGAAGGACTCGATCGCATCAATTCCGAGTCAAAAGCACAGCTAATCGACAAATATACGGCTTTCAATAACCCGTACAGCCAAGAAATTATCGGTTGGTTGCAAGGAGAATATCCCGTACCTTCAGAATGCTTAACTGGTTGATTGAAGTTCAAATTTAAAAATTCTCCGCCCTCTTCGCGCTCTTCGCCCTCCTCGCCCTCTCCCCTTCACTTGATGAATGGCAACAGATCGAATTCTTGACGGATATCTAAAAGCGATCGATCGAGCAGAGGTTCAAATTCTAGAAAAGGTAATCTTTTGCTGCGATTGCGAGTTTTGAACCAAATAGAAATTAGTTCTGGAATCAATGGCGGCAGGTTTCTCAGAATTGCTCCATAAAGCCAAAGTACGCCCTTTTCTCTAATCATATCTTCATACATCACATCTACTGCTGGCGTTCTCCTCATTTCACGGAATCTTTGAAACGTACAGTCGCTCGTCCACCAAAACAGCGGCAGAATCTTTAGCTCGTCATACATTCCTGTATCGCAGCCATAAATGACATGACCGACATCATGAGCCAGTAAAATTTTGCCGAATTCTGGAGGTTGCGTGTCAGCAGGGGTCACATGAGGATTAAAGGCGTAGTATTCTGCTAAACCTACTCGCACTGCTTGAGTGCTGTTTTTATCCATGTAGTCGGGGCGTTGAGTCGTCATAGTATTTACGATACGTAATAGTATCGTAAATTATAATCGAAATTTATGAACCATGCCGATCGTAAAAAGTCACCTGGAAGACCTAGAAGCACCCAATCTCATCAAGCAATGCTACAAGCCACATTAGAACTGCTAGGAGAAGTGGGTTTTGAGGCGATGAGTATAGAAGCTATTGCTTCTCGTGCTGGGGTAGGAAAAACAACCATCTATCGACGTTACAGCAGTAAAGAAGAATTGGTAGCTGATGCCATTGAAAGTATGCGGGAAGAGGTGTTAATTCCCGATACGGGAAACCTTTGGGGCGATATTGAGGCGTTAATTGAGAATGCTGCCAAAATCACCCTCAGTCCGTTGGGACGACAAACTGTGGCCACGATCGTTAGCAGTGCCTCCAGCAATTCCGGGTTTGCCCGGATTTATCGGACAAAATATTTAGAACCTCGACGAAAAGCGTTTGCTGTTGTCATCGAACGAGCCAAAGTGAGGAACGAGGTGCAGGCAGATATAGATCCCAGTTTGATTTTCGACACTATGAGTGGCATCATGCTTTATGCCTTGCTGTTTCAACCAACATCGGAATCTTGGACGGTATACGTGCGTCGCGCCCTCAGTCTGCTGTTTAGAGAAGTTTCGCGCTAAGTTAAAAAGGTTAGGGCTTTTATCTGGATGCTCCCAAATTTTTCTTATGAACGTAGATTTAGAATCGGGATTGAAAATACCATTGCTGGGTCTGAAAGCAGACCAATTTCGTCATCCCCTGGATTTAGAAGCCACCACAGCCTTGAAGCAACTACCGGGACTCGATATGGTAGTGCGCAATTTGCTCGGACCTGTCGCGGAACAGTTCTTTTACCTCAACAATATTGCCGCTAGCGTCTTAGTCGGGCCTCAACAGTTGCCGCATATCCATCAACTGCTGGTAGAGGCCTGCAAAATTCTGGATCTGGAAGTACCGCAGCTATACGTCCATCAGCATCCAGTTCCTAACGCTTACACTTTTGCGATGCGAGGGAAGCAACCTTTTATTGTCTTGCATACCTCTTTAATCGATTTGCTCACCCCAGGAGAAATTCAAGCGGTCATCGCTCACGAATTGGGCCATCTCAAGTGCGATCACGGAGTTTACTTAACTCTGGCCAATATTATGGTGTTAGCCGCCGGACAGCTACCCGGTTGGGGTGCGTCGATCGCTCAAGCGTTACAAACCCAGATGTTAGAATGGTTGCGCTGTGCCGAGTTTACTTGCGATCGCGCGGCTTTGCTAGCTACTCAAGATCCCAAATTGGCGATTTCGGTGTTGATGAAATTAGCAGGCGGTTCTCCAACTCTAGCCCCGCAACTCAACGTCGATGCTTTTCTGGCCCAGGCTAGAGCCTATGAAGATGTCAGCAATACTCAGCTAGGCGAAATGCTCAAATCGGCCCAAACTGCCAATTTGACTCACCCAGTTCCCGTCATTAGAGCCAAAGAAATCGATCGCTGGGCTAGCAGTCAAGATTATCAATCTCTGCTGCAACAACATTCGATGTTGTATAATCAGAAAGCTAAACCCCAGGGCGGGTGGCGAAACTGGTAGACGCACTAGACTCAAAATCTAGCGATCTTGCGATCGTGAGAGTTCGATTCTCTCCTCGCCCATACTGTAGCAAGAAAACAGCTACGTCCATACATCTCTACCTTGCAAGGGCAAAGTAGTTTAAACTGGGCGATCGAAGATCGGCTATCCCCCCCATGCGTTTTTGTAACCGATTGTAAAATCGATGTAAAGATAGTTAAAATTTCTGAGGCGCTAATGGAACTCGATCGAATCGAAACCTACCTAGACAGTCCTAATCCTCAAGAGCGGATGAGAGCGATCGTGAACTTGAGAGAGTATACGCCAGAAGTAGTAGTTCCCTTGCTCAAGCGGCGGATGTATGACAAAGAATTTCTGATTCGCTCCTTTGTCGCCATGGGTTTGGGGTACAAGCAGACAGAAGAAGGCTTTGAGATGTTAGTGCAACTGATCGAATCTGACAGCGACTATAACGTCAGAGCCGAAGCCGCCAATTCCATCTCTAAATACGGCGATAAAGGACTGCCCTATTTGTTTGAACTGTTCGTCCAAGACTCCCACTGGCTGGTAAGACAGAGCATTTTTGCCGCGATGGAAGATATAGATTGCCCTGAAATTCTCTGTCAAATGTGTATGCTAGGAATTCAAGGAGACGATCCTGTAGTCAGACTAGCGGCGATCGCCAACTTGCGCAAACTACACGGAACTTCTCAAGCCGATAATGCTCTAGAAATTCTGCTTTCGCTGGCTACTGCTCCAGTGGCAGAAATTCGAGCGGAAGTAGCAAAAACCTTGAGATCCTTTGACAATCCCCAAGCTCAAGCGGCTTTGGTAGAGTTGCGTCACGATCTAGATTATCGAGTGGTAGCAGCCACCTTAGAAGGATTGCTGTAACAGGACTTATCCCACAGACACCACATATAGTAGGGGCGCACTGCATTCATTGGTGTCAACTTAGAGCTAAAGCCACTGTTACACTATGAATTTCAGCTACAACCGCCAGGGGTTCAAAACCCCTGGCTACATTTTAATGGACTAAGGAACTAAATTTTCCCAAAGTCATTGAGTCCTCTTATGAAGGTTAAGAATTAAATTCGGTAATTGTGGGGCGGGCCTCTTGTGGGACAGCCCAGAGGGCTATCCCACAAGAATTACCCAATTATTTTTTTTACTTCCATTAGAGGACTTTAACTTTGAGACAGGGGTTCAAAACCCCTGTCGAGGTAAGCTTTTGACCGTTAAGTTGACGCGCATGAATGCATTGCGCCCCTACCTTTTTTCATCAGACATCTGCCAACAATTCTTGTGGGGTAGTCATCCAGTCTGCCCGTGAGCTTAATTTCTGGAGATGTCTATTGCGCTCCTACAAGGGTTAATAATTTGTGCCCTCTTTTCTTCGTCCAATCAGTTGAGAATTAATTGCAGTAATTTTGACAAAGGTTCTTAAATACCTTATAGTCAAAGATAGCTATTAGATACCCTGTTAATTAACAAATAGCATCTTATCTATTTCCGATCGATCTCCAGATAGGGAATAGAGTCTTTTCAATCTGAAAACATAGTTAAGAAAAATTCTTAAAGATTTTAAACTGGAGAAGCGCGTGAAACGTCGGAAAATTTTGTCCCTGTTAGGGCTAGCAACAGTTAGCGGTTCGCTGGCGATCGCTTGTAGCAACGGTAACAATACTAACACTTCAGCCGCACCGCCCACAAACAGCGGTTCCTCGGCCAAAGAGTTGGTAGTTTACTCCGGTCGGAACGAGAAACTAATCGGCCCGCTGATCCAACAGTTTGAGAAGGAAACAGGAGTCAAAGTTAAAGTCCGCTATGGAGATACGGCCGAACTGGCAGCCGCCCTGCAAGAAGAAGGCAAAAATAGCCCCGCTGACTTGTTCTTTGGGCAAGATGCAGGGGCACTAGGAGCAGTTCAAAAAGCTGGATTAGCAGCACCGTTACCCGCTTCGCTTCTAAACCAAGTGGACGAACGTTTTCGTTCTCCAGCAGGTAATTGGGTAGGAATATCCGGTCGCGCCCGCACCGCTGATTACAATACTAAGCTGGTCAAACCCGCCGATTTACCCAATTCGGTTTTTGGTTTTACCGATCCTAAATGGAAAGGCAAAATTGGCTGGGCACCCACTAATGGCTCGTTTCAATCTTTTGTAACCGCCCTCAGAGTATCTCAGGGAGAAGAGAAAGCCAAACAATGGCTAGCAGGAATTAAAGCCAACAACGTCAAAACTTATGGCAACAACGTCCAAATTTTGGATGCTTTATCTAAGGGAGAAATTGCGGTCGGATTTATCAATCATTACTACTTAGAAAAGTCCAAACAAGAAAACCCGCAAATTCCCGTGGCGCATCACTACTTTAATGATGTCGGCTCGATAATTAATGTTGCTGGAATAGCAATTCTTAACAGTGCCAAACAGCCGGAAACCGCTCAAAAATTTGTCGAATTCATGCTATCTCAAGAGGGGCAAGAATACTTTGCTACTAAGACTTTTGAGTATCCCTTAACTAAAGGCGTGCCGACTGCTAGTAAGTTGAAGAGTTTAGAGGAAATTAAAAGTCCGAAAGTCGATTTGAGCGATTTGAACGATTTGCAAGGCACTTTAAAACTATTGGAAGAAACGGGAGTGCTGTAGAAAGTCAAAAGTCAAAAATCAAAAGTCAAAAGGGGAACATTAAAGCTGCTAGAAAAGTAGGGGTGCTGTGAAGCTTGAAAACTGATTTAGACGTAAAAAGATCGTTTCAAAAGGACAAAAAAATCCAAACGGCTAGCGGGAAAGATCGCGCTCGATCGCTAGTCTTACGTTTATTTCAGGCGATAAAAAACGCTCGTCCGCCCCTATTGCTATCGATGCTGGCAACAGTGGTAGCGATCGCTATTACTTTACCCCTAATCTATCTAGTCGTTCGTACCCTTGGTGCTAGCGGGGAAGAACTGGTTAAATTCATAACCCGTCCCCGCACTCTCCAGGTGCTATTTAATAGTGCCGCCTTAGCTGCGATCGTCACTACCTGTTCGGCCTTAATAGCTGTTCCCCTAGCCTGGTTGACGGTGCGGACAGATTTACCAGGACGAAAATTTTGGCTGGTGGCTACGACTTTACCCCTAGCAGTTCCCAGTTATGTCGGTAGTTTTACCCTAATTGCCGCTTTCGGTCCGCGAGGTAGCCTGTTACAAATGCTGCTAGAACCTCTAGGAGTGCAAGAATTACCCTCGATTTACGGTTTGCCAGGAACGGTATTGGCCATGACGCTATTTACCTATCCATATCTGTTGTTGAGCGTCCGTTCTGGACTGCAAGGAATCGATCCGAGTTTAGAAGAAGCGGCTTGCTGCTTGGGACGAAGCCCCAGAGCGACTTTTTTTCAGGTGGTTCTGCCTCAGTTGCGCCCTTCTTTAGTAGCTGGAGGTTTGCTAGTGGCGTTATACGCCCTGCGAGATTTTGGTACGCCCTCGCTGATGCAATTCGATGCTTTCACCAGGGTGATTTTTTTACAGTACAAAACTAGTTTCGATCGCCATGCAGCGGCGGCTTCGGCCTTGATGTTAGTAGGGCTGATTGCAGTCATCTTGTGGCTAGAACAAAAAGCTAGGTCGCGGGCGGCTTACTACAGTCGGGGTTCTGCTGGGGGGCGATGCGTCAAGCTCGCCAAACTAGGTGCTTGGAAGTGGTTGGCATTGGGTTTTTGTATTGCCCTAGTCGGTTTGAGTTTAGTCTTGCCCATCGGGATTACGATCTTCTGGCTGATCCGGGGTTTAACTACCAGCGCCACCTTTCCTAACTTGCTCTCAGCCGTCATGAATTCAATGGGAGCATCAACTCTAGCAGCAGTAGTCGCTACCTTATTTGCCTTGCCAGTAGCAATTTTAGCGGTGCGCTTTCCCAGTCGCCTCACGGCAATAGTCGAACGCATGACCTACATCGGTTTTGGTTTACCTGGAATTGCGATCGCTCTGTCGTTAGTTTTCTTTGGAGCCAACTACCTGCCCTGGCTCTATCAAACTCTGCCCATGCTGATTTTTGCCTACTTAGTATTGTTTCTGCCCCAATCTGTCGGCACGGTGCGGAGTTCTTTATTGCAAGTCAATCCCCAACTAGAAGAATCAGCCCGCTTGCTCGGTAGAAATCAATGGCAAATTCTCAAAGAAATCACCCTCCCCCTAGTGCGCCCTGGCATTTTGTCCGGGATTGCGCTGATATTTCTCACCGCGATCAAAGAACTACCAGCTACCCTCCTGCTCGCTCCCATCGGGTTTGAAACTCTGGCTACCCAAATTTGGCAAGCTACTGAAAACGTCTCGTTTGCCGAAGCCGCCGCTGGTTCTTTGGCAATGCTTTCAGTTTGTTTTGGCTCCACTTTATTTTTGCTCCTGCAAGAACGACATCAAAAGGTTGGGTAGGGCAAAGCATTTGGCAAACGAAGACTGGTTCAAACAATTAAGTTATCGCCCAAATGCTTTCCCCCTACAGAATTCGATGGGATGCCCGATGCCCGATGCCCCATGCCCCATGCCCAATTACCAAGGACAAATGACACCAACTCCGATTCTGCGTTTAGAAAGTGTAACCAAGCAATTTGCTGCAACTCAACTGCCAGCGGTGGCAGATGCAACACTAACTTTGAATCGAGGGGATATCTTGGGATTGCTAGGGCCGTCTGGCTGCGGTAAAACTACGCTTTTGAGACTGATTGCAGGATTCGAGCGATCGCAAACTGGAAGCATCGAGATCGGGGGCCAAGTAGTTGCCAGTGCTAAGTGTTGGATACCGCCAGAACAGCGGCAGTTAGGGATGGTATTTCAAGACTATGCTCTTTTTCCGCATCTGACGGTCGCAGAAAATATTGCCTTTGGGTTGCCAAATTTAGAGAAAAAACAACGCCGACAACGAACCCAAGAAGCGATCGCACTAGTTAGATTGGGAGGGCTAGAACACCGCTATCCTTACGAAATTTCTGGCGGACAGCAGCAGCGGGTGGCTTTAGCCAGGGCGCTTGCACCGCAACCAGCAATGGTGCTGTTAGACGAACCTCTGAGCAATTTAGACCAGCAAGTGCGCTTGAGGCTGCGGGAGGAATTGCGAGAAATTTTGAAAAAAACCGGAATATCAGCCGTTTTTGTCACTCACGACCAAGAAGAAGCCCTAGCCATCTGCGATCGAGTCGCGGTGATGCGACAAGGGCGGATCGAACAAATCGGCACGCCAGAAGAAATTTACACTCAACCCGTTTCGCGGTTTGTCGCTGAATTCGTCACCCAAGCGAACTTCTTGCCCGCGCGGTGCATCCAGTCGGGAATTTGGGAAACCGAAATCGGCGCTTTTACTTTAAGTTCGGAAAATATCGCCGTGGAAAAGGGAGAATTAATGATCCGCGAGGAAGACTTGATTCTCCAAGCCGATCCGAGTGCGGAAGTAGTAATTCGCGATCGTCAATTCCTCGGACGCGAGTACCGCTACTGCTTGCAAACTCCCTCTGGCAGAGAACTTCACGCCCGCACCCCTAAAGTCCCAGCCTTGCCTGTAGGTACGCCAGTGCAATTGTTTGTCTTAGATGGAGCGATTAGGGTGTTTTAAGGTAGGAGTTCAGGAGTTCAGAATTTCAGGAGTTCAGAAGTTGAAGAAGTATCAAGTGTCAAGTGTGGAATGAAGAATTCTCTCCCCATCTCCCCATCTCCCCATCTCCCCATCTCCCCATCTCCCCATCTCCCCCTCTCCTCACTCTTCGCTCTCTTTCCCCTCTCCCCGCTGGCCGATTTGGTTTAATAGCGAGAGAATGCGATCGCCTCTTTCTAGCGATCGATCTTCGAGAAACACTACTTCTGGGGTGCGACGCAACCTAATTCTTTGACCGAGTTCGCTACGAACGTACCCGGTTGCCGATTTTAACCCAGCCATGGTTTCGGTTCTGGCTTCATCGGTGCCGTAGATGCTAACGAAGATTTTGGCGTGTTGCAAATCTCCCGATACGGCTACATCGGTAACGCTGACCATACCCGTGCCGACGCGATCGTCTTTGATCCCGTGGAGTAACATTTGACTGACTTCGCGTTTAATTAGTTCGGCAACGCGAGAGACTCGACGACTTGTAGCCATAGGAGTTTACCTCTTTCGATGGAGGTAGAGATCGTAACTCTACCCAAATGCTAAATTACTGGGCGATCGCGCAGCGCGTACTCCGCACGTATCGCTAAGCGCCTTAAGGCGCATTCAATCCCAACATGGCTTGCAAGGTGAGAGCTATAAAGCTGATACTAGCTACCAAAAAAACTACCATGGCGATCGCCGTGGTCGGGCGTTTCCACAAAGGAGCCGACCACCCGAATAAGGCAAAGAATACTCCCGCAATCACGATTAACAAGAAGCGGGGATAGCGAGAGATGGTACTCCAAAGGTCTTTCATAATTCTAGGGCAGTCTGCATAAGCTACAGTCAATAGTAACCGATCGAGTCAGAATTCCGCCGCGATCGCTCAAGACAATTCGCAATTGCCAATTCGCAATTCGCAGTTTCGATCGATGCTTGCTCTAAACCCACTACCGATTTCTGCCTCATCGGTAAGAAATCGTTATGTGACATGGCAGATATAAGTTCTTGCAGAAACCTTCAACTGAAAATCTTTGTTTAAATTATAAGAAAACGAGCTATCCCGTTCTTGTATCCGACTAGCAAGAAAACTTCATCGCCTTCTAACGAAGCGTCAGTAGTTACTGTGTAACCCATTTCAATTAATGCTAAGAAAGGAATCCAAGGGTTCGGAAGATCGTTCAATTCAGGGTCTAGATGCCAGCAATAGCCAGCAGCGATCGATGCTATCAAAGAATGTCTAATTCCTGCGCCTGCAAAATCTGCATCTGCGAAGAGTTTATCTAACAAATCCCCATATTCCAAAGAATCGCTTCCTGCTGCCTGGGCAAAGCCATGAGCTTCGTCTTCATTTAGATTTTGCCTTGCCATAATGCGAGGTATGACATAACGCATTTTTTCAATATGTTCTTCAATTAAAGAAAATGCTTCACTGGTAATAACTGCTCGATCGCGCCATGAGATCGAGTTGAGACATTGGATTAGTCGATCGCGATGAATCATAGTTGCAGAAGTGAAATCGCAGTCAAAAAAAGGCGATTGCCTGCCAAAAACAAGCTAGATAATATTAGCAGATCGCTTTCAATAGTTGCTATAATTAGTTAAGGAAAAAGATGATTTTCAACGCTTTAGGGGAATTATATTATGTGTGGCAGATTCACCCAAAGTCATGATAGTGAAGCGATCGCCCAAGCCTTTGACTTGAAGGACGTTCCTGAATTGAGTCCCCGCTATAATGTTGCTCCTACCCAAATGGTGGGAACGGTTATCAAGCCTGAAGAATCAGAAAAAAGACAGTTCAAAATGCTTTATTGGGGCTTGATTCCCAGTTGGTCGAAAGATAAGAAAATGGGCGCTAAATTAATTAATGCTAGAGCCGAAACAGTAGCAGAAAAACCCTCTTTTCGATCGGCTTTCAAGCGACGGCGTTGTTTGGTGGTAGCTGATGGATTTTACGAGTGGCAGCACTTGGCAGGTAAAAAGCAACCATTTTATATTCATTTGCCAGACAAACAGCCTTTTGGCTTGGCTGGGTTGTGGGAACATTGGGAAAGTGCAGAAGGCGAAATAATAGAATCCTGTACGATTATCACCACAGCGGCTAACGATCTGATGCAACCGATTCACGATCGAATGCCAGTAATTCTCCATCCGCAAGACTACGATTTGTGGCTCGATCCAGGGGTACAAAAGCCAGAATTGCTACAGCCCCTATTGAGCGCTTATCCAGCCGAGCAGATGGCAGCTTATCCCGTGAGAACATTGGTAAATAAGACAACTCACGACAGCCCGGAGTTAATCGAAACAGCAGCATAAAAAGAAGGCCATTCATGAATTGTGGGATAGCCGTCTAGGCTTGTCATGAGTGTAGGTCAGTGAAGCC
Organism: Cyanosarcina radialis HA8281-LM2; assembly: GCA_019359615.1. Lineage (GTDB taxonomy): Bacteria > Cyanobacteriota > Cyanobacteriia > Cyanobacteriales > CCAP-1448 > Cyanosarcina > Cyanosarcina radialis. The sequence goes on along the minus strand of JAHHHA010000004.1, from coordinate 222,902 downwards.
GTTGGATTTACTGCGAATTGCGAATTGGCAATTGCGAATTGTTGCGGTCACTGTTGCACCCAAACCGACACCGAACCGCCTCGACAGCGGAAGTTTCCCCAACCCCACTCGTTGGTGTAAACCGGGTCTTTAATCTGCTCCATCAGATCGATAAATTTGGCATTGGGCTTACCGACTTCCATCCATTTAAAGCCTTCTGGCCCGTCGCTCATAATTACTGCCATAGCCTGGGGATGTTCGTCATTACCCAATCGCGTCCACCCGATCGTATTCCAATGGTCTAAATAATCGTACTGAAGACCGTAGCCATAGTTTTGGCGGGCATAAAGCAATTTATCGATCGCCCAACGATGGCAAGGTAGAGAAATATTATAGCGATTGCCATCCCGTCCCCAATCTTCATATTCGGCACCGTAGTAGTCGGGATAAAAAACGCAGGGATAACCTTGTTGGCGCAACAAAATGATGGCATAGGCTAAGGGCTTAAACCAGGCTTCGACTACAGATTCTAGGGCTTGTAAGGGTTGAGAATCGTGGTTTTCGACAAAAGTAACGGCGTGGAGCGATCGCTGTTGCATCAGCGTTCCGTCTAAGATTTGCCGCATATCGTAGTTGCCACCCGCACGACTGGCGTAATGAAAGTTGTAATGCAACGGTACGTCAAAAACCGCCATTCTGCTGCCGACGACATCGATATACCAATGCAAGTCGTTAATTTTTGGTATCCAGTATTCGCCGACTACGAACAAATCTTTGCCGACAAATCGTTCCATTTCATCCAGCCAGCGGGGAAAGAACCAAGCTGAAATGTGTTTGATGGCATCGAGCCGAAAACCATCTACCCCCGTGGTTTCGAGATACCACTTACCCCACTCGGTAATTTCATTGCGCACCCGTTCGTTTTGGAAGTCGAGATCGCACCCCATCAGGTAGGCAAAATTGCCCTTTTCTAAGGCGACGTAATCGTCAAACAGTTTGCCTTCTACCAAATAAACCGTACTGCGATCGCCCTGGTTATACTCGTTATAATCCACTGCATCGAAATCCCACCAGTGCCATTCAAAAGTTGAATATTTACCCTGACGACCGGGAAAATGGAAATGGGTGTAGCTTTTAATCTCTTGTAAGCTGCCTTTGGGAGTTAAGCGATCGTCTTGAGGATAAGGAGTCGCTTTGAAAGTCTCAGCACCATCGCCACCGATTCTGTGGTTGAGTACCGTATCGGCATAAACTTCAATTCCTGCCGAATGCAGGGCGGCGATCGCGGCTAGATACTCCTCTTTAGTCCCATATTTAGTTCTTATTGTCCCTTTTTGATCGAATTCCCCCAAATCGAACAGATCGTAAACTCCATAACCCACATCGCTTCGGCCGCCAACTCCTTTGTAAGCTGGGGGCAGCCACAGGGCAGTAAAACCAGCATCAGCCAATTCTGTAGCGCGATTTTTGACTTCATCCCATAGATGCCCGCGATCGGGCGTATACCAATGGAAATATTGCATCATCGTGCCATTGAGTTGTGCCATGCCGAGCCTCTACGGTAATTGCGAACTGTTAATTGCTTAATTGCAAAAACTAGCAGCCTCAACCAATAATACTGGCAAAAAAGACACCTACTCCTCGATCGATCGCTTGCTTGCCGGACTCATCCCTATTCCCCACGCTGTTCGATCCAGTTTGGATGTTGAGTATTATTATCTATCATAAAAAATTACGAATCGCAACATTTTGAAAATATGTGTTACATTTATTTACATAAGTTCATAAGCAGAAATTGCAAGAATCCTATGAATATCCGCCAGCAGTTACCGCTAGAACAGCAGTTTGAGCTTCAAGTCTTTGAAGGTCAGGTTCGAGAGCTTTCTCAGCAAGAGGCCCAGGAGTTGCTGATTCATTTGCGAGAAACCATGCTATTTCAGACCACGACTTTCCGCGAACTTCTCAAGGAAGCATGGGGGATTGGAAAAGATGTCGATCTTCCTCTCGGCTTGCTCTCTGAAGGTTAATCTTCGATCGATTTAGATGTCATTATGTCTGCACGACAACTCATACCGTTTTGCTGGCATACCTGCCACACCCAAATTACCTGTAGGGGCACAATGCATTGCGCCCCTACCCAAGACGTGTTACTTTACCCAGGCGGTTTTAACCGCAGCCTTGGCAAATAAAGTCTGCCTGCGCGGACTCAAGCATAAATAGTATTTTCACAACTTCTGTCAAGATGCGATGTCTCGCATCTTTACCACTGCTGTAGTTCTCAAACTGGTGTAGGTTGTTCCAGGATCAATTTAGAACGCTTAACTGTCTCTGGAACTGGAATTGGGTAGTCGCCTGTAAAACACGCCGAACAGAAACTATTGGGATCTTCACCCGTAGCTTCGAGCATTCCTTTCCAACTGAGAAAACCTAGAGAGTCAACTTCAATTAATTTGGCAATTTCATCGACAGATTTAGTCGCTGCAATTAACTGATCTTGGTTGTCAGTGTCGATGCCGTAGAAACAAGGGTGAGTGACTGGGGGCGAAGAAACTCGCATATGCACTTCAGTTGCGCCTGCATCCCGCAAGGCTTTGACAATTTTGCGACTGGTAGTTCCCCGGACGATCGAATCGTCAACAATGATTACCCGTTTTCCCGCTAGTACGTCCTTCAACGGATTGAGCTTCATTTTAATTCCAGCCTCGCGCATCGATTGAGTTGGCTGGATGAACGTGCGTCCGACATAGCGATTTTTGATCAAACCCTCAGCATAGGAAATCCCCGATGCTTGAGAATAACCGATAGCCGCTGGCACTCCAGAATCGGGAACGCCAATGACGATATCGGCTGGGGTGGGAAATTCTTTAGCTAGTTGGTGTCCCAGTCGCATCCGATAGGTGTAGAGCGATTCTTCGTTCATGACGCTATCGGGTCTGGCAAAGTAAATCATTTCAAAAATACAAAGCTTCCGCTGCGGTTCTTTAGTCCAATGGAACGAAGCTAAACCTTCTTCGGTAATCCATACCAACTCGCCTGGTTCGACATCTCGCAAATATTCAGCCCCAATGATATCTAAACCGCAAGTTTCCGAAGCTAAAACGTAACGTTGGGGTTTATTACCCAAAGTGCCGATTACCAAAGGTCTGATTCCATTGGGATCGCGCACTCCCATTAATCCGGCTGGAGTGCCGATTACTAAGCTAAAGGCTCCTTGACAGCGGTTGAAAGCCCGAATCGCTCCTTCAAGCCAAGGTTGACCGCCATTTACTTCTTCGGCTATTGCCCAAGCAATTAGCTCCGAATCGGTCGTGGTGACTAGATCGAAATTGCGATCGAGCAATTCTTCCCGCAGTTGAGCGGTATTGACTAAATTACCGTTGTGTGCTAAAGCCAAAGTGCCCAAGCGAGTATCTACCACCGCTGGCTGGGCGTTGCTGACGCGGCTGGAACCTGTAGTCGAGTAACGGTTGTGGCCGACGGCTAAACTTCCTGGCAAGCGATCGAGGATAGTTTCGTTAAACACCTGAGAAACTAACCCCATATTTTTATGAACGCGAACCTTGTCGCCCTCAAACGTAGCGATGCCCGCTGATTCCTGACCTCTGTGCTGTAAGGCATATAAACCGAAGTAGGCCAGCTTGGCCGCATTTTCCTCTGGTGCATAGATGCCAAAAACACCGCAAGCTTCTTCTGGCTTATCCGATCGTACTGCTCGATCGATTGTCGGTTCCTCATCAGCCAAAAACAGAGAGTTGGGGATCATGCTACCGAGTTGCTCCTAATGCGGGGATATTGAGTCTGGAAAAGAGGGTAAAGACGCGAGATCTCGCCTGTGTCAATTTGGGGATGCCGCTAGATCTAAAGAAAGTCGATCGAACAGCATCGAGCTTTAGAAAATTTGATTCAACTTAACATTTCCTTAACACTACTAATACTAAAGTAACTCACTAGAGCGGCAAAATCGCACCCGATCGTAAGTAATTAGGCTTATGAAGTGCGGGAAGTAGCGGCTAAATAGCTATCTGTCTGGAAATCGAGTTGAGATATCGATCGCTTATATCTGTCATCCTAACGTTTAAAACCGATATCCCGTCAGCGGTTAGCAGTTGCAGGTTGCCATTCGCCTCGCCAACTAAACCGAGCTTTTGCCAATCTTCACCTAGTTGTGTATTTAAATAAGATTCCCAAACTTCTGCTAGATCTCTCGCTACCGAGACAAAAATTCTGCCACCACCTTCGCCAAATAGCAACAAATCCCAGCGGTGAGGCGATGTGGAAGCTAACCCTAAATCGATCTCGGCTCCCAATCCACTGCTGATACACGATTCTGCCAGAGCCACCGCCAATCCGCCCTCAGAGCTATCGTGAGCCGATCGCACCCAACCTTGGCGAATCCCTTCCCGACAAGCAACTTGGACGCGGCGATCCCGATCGAAATCGACGGTTGGGGGTTTACCCGCAACTAGTTCGTGAATCGTCGCTAGATATTCCGAACCGCCTAGAGACGCGAGATCTCGCGTCTCTACATCAGTTAATGGTTGTCCCAGAAGATAGATGACATCTCCGGTTTTCTGCCAGCCTTGAGAGCAAACTCGTTTGAGATCGGGAATTAATCCCACCATGCCGATTACAGGCGTGGGGTGAATGGGCTGAGGATTGCCACTAGCATCTAGGGTTTCGTTGTAAAGAGACACATTACCGCCAGTAACGGGCGTGCCGAACTCCTCACAGGCTTCAGCAATTCCCCGGCAGGCTAGGGCCAGTTGCCAGTAGCCTACAGGTTTTTCTGGGCTGCCGAAATTGAGGTTATCAGTGACAGCTAAAGGTTCGGCCCCGACGCAACTCAAATTACGTGCAGCTTCGGCCACCACTGCTTTGGCCCCTTCATAAGGGTCGAGGTAGACGTAACGAGAATTACAATCAACCGTAGCGGCCACCCCTGTCGCCATTTCCGCACCTTGTAGAGACGTTGCATGCAACGTCTCTACAACATTCTGGGGACGCAACCGCACTACGGCAGCATCGGCATCGCCAGGGAGAATAGCAGTGTTATTTTGTACCTGATGGTCGTATTGCCGATAAATCCAACGTTTAGAAGCAATAGTTGGTGCAGCCAACAAAGTTAGTAAAATATCGTTCCAATTTTGAAATTGTCCTTGGATTTCTATGCCATTTACCGTACAGGGAGGCAATTTCTCTGGTGTCCATTCCCAGGCTTGACGGGCATACTCTGGCGGTTCTGCTAGCAACTCTCGATGATAGATCGGGGTGTCGTCAGCTAAAGCTGTAGCCGGAATCTCTGCTGCTACTTGCCCTTGAAACAGAATTCGGACAATCGGCTCGGCAATTACTTTACCAGCCACCACTGCTTGCAGTCCCCAGCGGTGAAAAATATCGATTAATTCTCGATCGCGTCCCGGTTGAGCCACGAACAGCATCCGTTCTTGAGATTCAGACAGCAGGTATTCGTAGGGCACCATTCCCGTTTCCCGCACCGGAATTTTGCCTAAATCCAGTTCGATGCCTACGCCGCCTTTTGCTGCCATTTCTGAGGTAGAACAGGTAATCCCGGCGGCTCCCATATCTTGGGCGGCTACTACAGCACCAGTTTTGAATGCTTCCAAGCAAGCTTCAATTAGCGACTTTTCGAGGAATGGATCGCCCACTTGCACCGCAGGACGATCTTTTTCCGATTCATCGCTGAGTTCGGCGCTGGCAAAGCTAGCCCCTCCCATGCCATCGCGTCCCGTAGTCGAACCGACATAAAGTACCGGATTGCCAATTCCTGCTGCTCCAGATTTAACGATTTCTGGGGTTTCCATCAATCCCAGTGCCATGACGTTAACTAAAGGATTGTCAGAATAAGCTCGATCGAAGTAGACTTCGCCGCCCACTGTGGGCACTCCAACGCAATTATGGGTAACGATGCCCGAAGTAGTGACAAAAAGATGAGAGTTGTCTACCTCAACATCATAAACATCGCATTCATCAACGGTATTGGTTTCTATACTTTTTATCTTGACAAGCACCACCTGCTTTGCGTGCTGGGTAAAACGGGGAAAAGAATGTTTAGTGCCGTTATAACACCCCAAAGCAGTTGCTAGTTCAACAGTACGTTCTTCAGAAAAAACGTTGGCTAAAGCCGTCAGTCCAGCAAAGTTAATAACTTCTAGCTGCCATAGCGGTAGCCGCGTATGTTTGCGACCCTCAATTTGTCCTTCTGCTGGCGGACGCTCGTAAATATATGGGATTGCCCCCTGATTTTGGATCAGCACTAAGGCTTGCTCGAACAACTTATGACTAGTGGTGGCAAAGGTAATCTTGGCATGGTTGCCATGAGTTTTTGTAGTCATGGAACCATCGCCTCTGAGTAAACCCTTTAAAGCTTCGCGCTGTAAGTGACGATTCCATTGAAAAACAAATGCTGGAAATGCCTTATTACTCGCTCCAGTGCCGCACTGCCAAACCTCTTGCAACATATAACCAAACAGCCAAGAGGTAGCATAAACAGCGATCGTAGAAATGCGTCTCTCGACACAGGGGCGGAGTCCCAGACTTTTAAGCCCATCTACTACGTCATTAACATACTCAAGTTCGTCTAGGGCAAAGGTGAAAATGATTTTATAGGTGTTGCCATTTTGAGAAACGCATCCCTCGGAGAGGTAATAGCCAAGCAATCGAGCAAACACCTCATTTGGCTGGATAAGTCCATTCATATAGTTAGCTTTTCCCCGACGAAACAGCCGAACTTCGTGGCGCTCAACGCCTAACAGAGGCTCTAAACTGAGAAAATGCGCCAGAGGCAATCTGTGCTTTTTCAAGTAGCTATGTCGTTTCCCCACAGATGGTTCCAGCAACGATAGCGCCGTGCGGACAACATCTGTAGGTTGCCAGTCTGGTGGTAATTCGACATGGACATTTTTGCCACTAGGGGCTTGAGGATTTAAACTAGCGATTAAATCTAGGGCGGTAACGCCATCTTGACTCTCAGGTGTCGCAGGCCAGGAAGCCAGAATTGGCACTTCATCCCTAGTCGTTAAGGCTTGGGCAACACAGATGTCCCATTGACCGTTTCTACAGAGCAGCGTGGGATGATCTGGCGTGACGGTTAAGGTTCGACCGAGAGCAGTGCGGACAGTTATTAGGGTACGGGCGCGGCGTTTGAATAGGCGACGCACTGGTTGCCAGCAACTTTTATGGCTATCTGGTTCTAGAGAGAGGGTTTCAACTGTGCTAGAGGGATCTAACTCTAGAGTCGTGCAATTAGCAGGCAACCGGGATTCGACAAAATTGCCAATAGTGTCAAAATGTACGCCCGTGCGATCGCGCCAGATAAAAGTTTCGTTGCTTGCTAAACAATTACCATAGTGGGAAATTCCTGCTACTACGCCGTTAAATAACCTTTGAGTTCGAGGATCTGCTAAAGAACCAAAGCGCAGAGAGTTCAGCAAAGCGATCGGACGCGCTCCCATGGTAAAGATATCCCGTAGGATGCCTCCTACTCCTGTAGCTGCACCTTGAAACGGTTCGATCGCGGAAGGGTGATTGTGAGATTCGATTTTAAATGCCAGCCGCAGTCCATCGCCTAAATCCACCACGCCAGCATTTTCTCCCGGCCCGACTAAGATGCGATCGCCTGCGGTAGGAAATTGTTTGAGTAGGGGACGGGAGTTCTTATAGCAGCAATGTTCCGACCACATGACCCCAAACATCCCCAGTTCGGCTTTGTTCGGATGGCGACCTAATCGCCTGACGATTTCCTCATATTCTTCTGGTTTAATTCCTTCATTAGCAATTTCTTCTAAAGAAAATGGAGACGCAGCGTTATCAGACATAGGGGAAGGCGAGAGGGCGAGAGGGCGGAGATGGGGAAATGGGGAGATGGGGAGATGGGGGGCAGGGGAAAAAATTAACAACTGACTCCTGACTCCTCTACAGACGTTGTATGCAACGTCTCTACCTCCTGAACTTCTGAACTTCTATTTTAGTGATGAATATCCAAATTAAAGATATAGCGTCCTAGTGGCAGTGTTGCCGACCACAGTTCGTATTCGACTCGCAGGCGTTCGGGCATGGGATAACCTTCTAGGGTGAGGCTGCGGGTGTAGTTTCGCAGACGCAAGGGTTCGTTGATTTGCAATGACTCGCTATGCAGCCAATAGCGACTAGTGCCATAAATCCCTTTTTCCCACAGGTGACGGTAACTCAGTTTGCCGTTTTCTTGTACCGTTAGGATTGCCCGATAAGGAGATAGTTCTAGCCATAGCAGCCGAAAATTCCCCTCTTTGGGTTGGCTGGCAACTGATGAAGCGATCGCTTCAGTTTCGACAATTGCAGGTTCGGTCAACAGCAGGTGAAATACCTGCTTGTCTTTTTGATAGAGAGTGGCAGCGGTTTCGATCTCGGACCAAATTGGCAGATCGGTAGAAACTAAAGATAGAGATACTGGACGACGGTGATGCGTCAGCATGAAACCCCACAATAACGATGAGGACATCATCTCAGCATAGCTCTTGAGGACAAATCTTGGCGATCGCAAACCTTAGAAAAATCAGAAATTTTGCTTGAGGGGTTGCCAAAGGCGATGGGCGATCGCTATGATTATTAATGGCTTAAAGCTACCCACTTTCCTCAGTAGCTCAGTGGTAGAGCGGTCGGCTGTTAACCGATTGGTCGCAAGTTCGAATCTTGCCTGGGGAGTTGAACGACAAGAATGTAATAGTTCAGGAGTTCAGGAGTTCAGAATAATTCCTAACTGCTACATGACCGAAAGAGAGCAAGGTAACAACTTCATGTCCTCCTTTGATCTGGTTCTAATTGCAGACCGATCGCAGTTGTTGGCATATTAGTTTTTCTGACTATAGTTAACAGGACTTATGCCACCTTCATTTTAACGATCGCCTTCAGCTTTATCTGTAGCTTAGCGAGGCAAGATATATTAAAGATAGAGGTCTTTAGTCTCATTACATCCCGAACAAATTCAGGTCGATCGCTTCTAAAATGGCAGTTAATCCCCAACAGTTGAGTCAATGGAAAGAACAAGGGCGAAAGATTGTGGCGCTCACGGGTTGGGATTACGCGATCGCCCAAATCTTAGATCTGGCTGGAGTCGATATCGTCTTAGTGGGCGATTCTCTGGCGATGGTGACGTTAGGGTATGAAACTACCGTGCCGATTACCTTAGAAGAAATGCTGCACCATGCCAAAGCGGTTCGTCGAGGGGTAAAAAAAGCTTTGGTAGTAGTAGATTTGCCGTTTTTGAGCTACCAAGAAAGCCCCCAACAGGCGATCCATTCGGCGGGTTTAATGTTGAAAGAAACTGGAGTGCAAGCCGTTAAGTTAGAAGGCGGATATCCAGAAATGGCAGAAACCGTCAGGCGGTTAGTCCAAGTGGGAATTCCGGTGATGGGCCATGTCGGTTTGACACCCCAATCGGTACATCAACTAGGTTATCGACAGCAGGGAAAAACGCCAGCGGCTAGCGAGAGGATAGTATCAGAAGCGATCGCTCTCGAACAAGCTGGGGCCTTTGCGATCGTCTTAGAACACATTCCATCGGCTTTAGCTGCCCAGATTTCCCAAAAACTCACCATCCCGACAATTGGCATTGGCGCAGGGCCGGATTGCGACGGACAGGTGCTCGTTACCGCTGATGTTTTAGGACTCTCAGAACGACAGCCGCCGTTTGCCAAATCTTACGTCAATTTGCGAGAGATTGTTACCCAAGCCGTGCAAGATTTTGGTAGCGAAGTCAGAGGGCAGCGATTTCCTGAAGAGAAAATTTGAGACGGTTATGTTGTACAAACGCAGCAGGAACGATAGTGAATCCATCTCTTTCGATCGAGCTAACGTAATTATCCATTAACATTCAACATACAGCCAACTTGACAGGTGAATTTCATACTTTAACTCAACTCAGAGTGAGTGAAGTTGTGTTAATTAATTCTGCCCCGCACTTACAAGAATCGCTTCTCAAAATAGATCCGCTCTATTCCACGCCAGGACTGTCGTTTAATTTCAATGTAGCCATTCCTGACATATAATCCCTGCGCTGCCACTTGGATTGAATTGGTATGAAGTGTTAACAGTTTATAACCTGACTTTACAGCCTGCGATTCCAAGTATTCCAGTAATTGTTGACCGTAACCCAGTCGCTGAAAATCTGGATCGACATATATCCGCCGGATCTCCGCCTCTTGTTCTGAAACATATTTGAAGGCTCCCATCGCGATCGCTTGTTTACCCAAGCAACCGACAATAAACGCGCCCTTACTTTCTTGATAGAAGCTAGGAATATTCCGTAAATCATCATCCCACTTGCCTTCTCCTCGACGAACTCCAACTCGTTCGAGGCCGAGATTATACAAGTGCCAAATGGATCGATCGTCTTCTTTTTGATAGTTGCGCAATAATAGCGGTGATTCTGTATCGTCGGGATATTTGGAAATAATTTCTTCAAATCGAAATCCCATTCCCTGTCCTGACTTTTGAGGTTGCCACCCTTTTGACAAGGCGTGCAATATTACTTTTCTAACTAACCCAGGTGAAATAATAGTTCCATGCTCGACTAAAGCACCCACCTTGTTTGCCGGAAACTCTGCACGCTCGACGATGATTCCTAGACCTGGTTCGTCGTCTGGTGACACGAGCCAGCGATACGAGATCCCATCAACAGTTATTTGCCTTGTACCTTTTCTGGGAATTGTCATAGCTAGTAATTCTGGCACAATAGCTAGGGAGTTGAAAGCTATTAACTAACTCCCCTTGTTGTTCTCAGATAAATTTGTCAGACGTTTTGCTAAAAGACAATCCTCAAAACTGAACGCCTCTTCATCCAGGAAGCTAGCGATCGCCATTTCAATGGTTGCTTCTAGAGAACACTCCAGTTCAACTGCTTTTTCCTGGAGAGCAGTTTTGACATAATCGGGCAAGTAGTCTAGAAGTCGATCGATTGCTTCAGGAGGAAGGTGTTGAACCGTAAGTGTTGAATTCATGTTTCTCTAGGGATTTTGACGTTATAAGGCGGATTGGTAGCGAACTATCATTTCGCTCTTTAAAATCCCTTCAGGTGGTGTACTCAGCGTTAATCTTCAGGCAGTCAGAATTCAGGTTGCAACCCCAGGCTTTAGATAACCTTTAGACAGTATGAATTCACTGCCGAAACCCGTTGAATGGATTGCCAGTTCGCTTGACGACCTGAAAGACTTTCCTGACGAAGTTCAACAAGCTGTGGGGTACGCACTATACCGAGCGCAATGTGGCGAAAAGCATCCAAGTGTAAAGCCACTCAGGAGCTTCAAGGGAGCATCAGTGCTGGAAGTCGTTCAAGACTTCGATCGAGACACATATCGAGCGGTATATACAATTAAGTTTGAGGAGGTTGTATACGTTCTCCATGTGTTCCAGAAAAAGTCTAAGCGCGGGATTGAGACTTCCAAGCAGGATATTGAACTGATTGAGAAGCGACTGAAACGGGCGAAAGAACATTACGAGCAATATTACAAAAACCAGTCAGAGGAGGATAAGCATGAGTGAGGAAATCAAGGTTCAATCTAGCAGTGGGAATGTTTTTGCCGATCTAGGACTTGCTAATGCTGATGAGTTGTTGATTAAAGCAGAACTTGTCCGACAAATTAGTAACTTAATTGATGCCAAAAATCTAACTCAGACTGAAGCTGCAAAGCTTCTTGGCATCGATCGACCTCAAATTTCTGCGCTCTTAAATGGCCAACTCTCTGGTTTTTCAACTGAACGGCTGTTTAGATTCCTAAATGCTCTTGGCAGTGATGTAGAAATTCGGGTCATCCTGAAACCTCAACTGGAATTTAAGGCTCAGACGAGAGTTGTCAGTGCTTGAACCAGCAAATTTAAAGCTGTCATAATTGCTTGGGTCAGTTTTTCAGCTTCGCTGCCAGATACGGGTTGAGAAACGATATGGAGTGGATACTTGATGGGATTAGTCGATCGCGATCGCCAGTATAACAACTCGATGTATAGAACCGATTTGAGATCTTTTAGCGATCGACGAAAGTTGCTAAATATTTGTTGCCAATCTAACGTTCCTGGTCAGCGGCGGCAGATTACTTTTGCATCACCACCAAGATCTCTCAACCGTCCGCTGCACTAGGGTTGTTATGCGGCGGCTTGCCGTCTCTTCAAGTTATAAACACAACTTCGTGCAAAGTTTTCTGGTACTCGTTATCTGCCAAATCAAGCATCTCAGCAAAGAGGGGTGAAAAGGGTCGGTTTTCATCCATCGCTGTATATTCCTCCAGCGATCGCCAATGCCCAAAATTAATACAACGCCAACCGTCTAAACTACGATGAGCATGAGTCGAAATCAACCCTGCTTGCCCTGACACCATTACTAGCGCCTCACGAAATAACTCTATGAATCGAGCTTGATTTTCGGGTTGCTTCATCTTAAAGATGCCAAAATTGATTAGTCCATTCATACCTGACGAAAGCTGCAATGCACTATCTTCTGGCTCTTCAGCAAAGATCTCAAACAGATGAACATCAGGAACAGCAAAATCTGTGAAGGGTTGAGTAGCTACATAAGATTCTTGATTCGCCCATTGTGTATAGCTTGTTACTCTTAACCCATCGCGGCTACGAAGCACTGTGCCAGACACAACTCCTGTATTGTGCTTGAGAACAGACTCAATGTTTTGAATAACCTTTTCGACTAAGTTTGCTTGATTGTCAGGCTCAACTGGAAAGATAGCAAACTCAGCCAATAAGCCATTAGCTTTACTCACGACAGGCATCTTAGACCTCCAAGACTGCTGTTTTCATGAAGCATTCTGACACAAAAATCAATAACACTCAACGATGTCTCAACCAGCAATTTGAGCCGCATAACTATATATTATACCGCACCTTGCTTGATAAAACTCCTATTTGGGGTATTATGTCGCATATCTGCGGTATAACTCCCGATAACTGGGGTATTATCCGGTAATCTTACGGTATAACTCCCCAAATTGGTGGGGTTATCCAGCAAAAATACGGTATAACTCCCCAACCGATCGCGCTGTAATCTCTAATAGATAACAATCGGATTTTTGTCATAACTCAACCGCTTCGGTTAATCGATCGCCTTCACAAAACAATTAGGCTCCAAAGTGACATTTAAGTTGTGTATTCGGCATTAATCTTCACGTAGTCATAACTTAGGTCGCAACCCCAAGCCTTACCCGTACCGGAACCATTGCCAATACTAACCGTGATCGCCACTGTATTGTCCGTAAAATCAGCCGGGGATGCCGGACGGCTGAAGGCTGTTGGTTGACCGGACTCGACAGACATTAACTCATTGCTAGTATTAGTAGCGATCGTCTCTTTAGTTGGGCTGGCAGATTGCTGTTTCAGATAAGCACTAGCAGCAGCGCGATCGAACGGCAAAGGTTGACCGTTTTCCATCAGTAAAAAGTCGCCTAGCTGAATTCGCAAATTTTCCTGCTCGAAAAAGACTCCCGCACGACCCGCAGCGGCGGCAATTCTGCCCCAGTTGGGATCGCGGCCAAAAATTGCCGACTTGACTAAAGAAGAACCAGCAATGGTTTTGGCAACTTGACAGGCAGCTTTTTCATCAGTCGCGCCCGTAACTTCCACTTCGATTAAACAAGTTGCACCCTCGCCATCGCGGGCTATAGCTTTGGCTAAATACTGGCAAACAGCCGTCAGCATCGACTCTAATTTTTCTGCTTCCGGCCCCATTTCGGTAATCGCCGGGGTGCGAGACTCGCCGTTAGCCAGAGCAATCAAGCTATCGTTGGTACTGGTATCGCCATCGACCGTAATTTGATTGAAACTGCGATCGGCCGCTCGACTGAGCATTTGTTGCCAGAGGGCAGGAGAAACGGCAGCATCGCAGGTGACAAATGCTAGCAGGGTTGCCATATGGGGGTGAATCATCCCCGAACCCTTAGCCATGCCGCCGATACGAACCGGGCGATCGTCGATCGTTGTCTCTAAAGCGATCGATTTGGTGACTAAATCGGTAGTGACGATCGCTTGGGCAGCGGACTCGCCCCCAGTAGGCGATAAAGCCGCCACTACTTGGGGAATACCCGCTCGCAAGGCATCCATCTCGATCCGCCGTCCGATGACTCCAGTAGAGGCTAGCAGCACTAGATCGGAAGAGACGTTCAAAGTTTGCGCCACTAACATCGCACTTTCGAGCGCGTCCAGCCAGCCTTGGCTGCCTGTAGCCGCATTTGCTTGTCCGGCATTGCAGAGGATAGCGCGGGCACCGTGCTTCGCAAGCAGGCGCTGGCGACAATAATCTACGCAAGCAGCCCGCACTTGACTGGTAGTGAAGACCCCAGCGGCGATCGCTTCTGTATCCGAGACGATTAATGCTAGATCTGGCAGTCCTGAAGGTTTTAACCCTGCTACTATCCCTGCCGCGCGATACCCCTTGGGAGCCGTGATTCCACCTGAAACTTGCTGCCAGTCTGCCATCTTTTTCCCCTACAGCCTACAGTTCACTACTATAGCAGGAGCGAGCTTTAGGGGAAGAGGGGGGGATGGGGAGATGGGGAGAGAGGCCGAAGAGTGAGGAGATGGGGAGCAGGGGAGCAGAGGGGAAAATTAACAACTGACAACTGACAACTCAACACTCCACACTCAACACTCAACACTTCCCTAAAGCAATCCCATGAAATGCAAAGGGCCGCGGCCGCTGATTAATTCTATGAGCAAAGCGATAAAACCAATCATTGCCAGCCGTCCGTTCCAGACTTCTGCGGCTGTGGTCATGCCCCATTCCCACCGCTCTTGCGGGTACATCTTCACCATCTTCTTCATCTGTGGAACTTGAGATAGTTTCAGATTTGGAGAATTGAGCGCTCTAGTGACTAGATCTGCCAAACCGCTGATAAATAGGGGATGAGTGTTGAGGGCTGGGACGCGGCGGAAGTCGTGAATGCCAGATTCTTCAGCTAACTCTCGGTACTCAATATCGATTTCTTGTAAGGTTTCGATGTGTTCTGAGACAAAGCTGATCGGTACCACTAGCAAATCCTTGACATCTTTGGCAGCTAGTTCGGTAATGGCTTCTTCGGTGTAGGGTTTGAGCCATTCTACCGGGCCGACGCGGCTTTGATAGGCCAGGGTGTAGGGATTCGATCGATTCAGCGTCCGCATAATCAGGCGGGTGCATTCTTCGATTTCTTTTTGGTAGGGATCGCCAGCTTCTTCCACATAACTGAGGGGCACGCCGTGGGCGCTAAAAAAGATATTAACTTTACTGGGATCGGGGAAAGTATCTAGTTCTTGGGCGATTAGCTGTGCCATCGCTTCCAGATATCCCGGTTGCTGATACCAAGAAGGAATGACGGTATATTCGATATTTGAGAGTTTGGGGTCTTCTTGCCAAAGTTTTTCTAGAAGACGAAAGCTAGAACCGCTGGTGCTGATGGAAAATTGCGGGTAAAGGGGCAAAATTACTAACTTTTCAATGCCATCGCGCTCGATCCGGGCGATCGCTTCTTCGGTAAATGGATGCCAATAGCGCATCCCGATATAGATCTGAGCTTCTTGCCCGCGATCGCTCAATTGTTCTTGTAGGGCTTGAGCTTGGGCTTCGGTAATCGGCCGCAGCGGGGAACCGCCGCCAATTTGCTCGTAGTTCTTTTGAGATTTTTTCGCTCGCATGGTAGAAATCATCCACGCCAACGGTTTTTGCATCCACGGAAATGGCAGACGAATGATCTCAGGGTCGGAAAATAGGTTAAATAGAAAAGGACGTACATCTTCTATTTCATCTGGTCCGCCCAGATTCAGTAGTAAAACCCCAACACGACCCATAGCTGCTACAGATCCCTTTATTTTTCAGATTTGTTACCTATTTTAACAATCATATAGTTTTAATGGTTGAAGTTTGCAACTAGAGATACATAAAATCGCGATCCTCATTTAACGTAAGTCAACGGACACATCATGACTGGGCCATCCAACGATCGCCAGCGCGAACATCAAGCTAACGAGCGCACCTTCTTAGCGTGGCTGCGTACCTCTGTAGCCTTGATTGGTTTTGGATTTGCCATCGCTCGTTTTGGTCTATTTCTGCAACAGCTTAGAGTAGCCATTACTCAGCAAGAAATGCCCGTAAACCCGATTTTTAATTCAGAAAACCTGGGTGTAAGTTTAGTGATTTTTGGGATTGCCACTATCGCTCTCGCTGCTTGGCGATACGATCGAGTCTTCTGGCAAATCGAACGAGGAGATTACCGACCGAATCGCTTCGCCGTCTGGATAATGACGGTAGTGGTAATTACTCTAGGCATATTGAGCGTGCCCTTGTTGTTAGTTCGCGATCGAGATCCCTTAACTCCAACCTCGCCTCCCAAACCTCTGAAATCCGATCGGTAGAGACTTCCATTTGGGACTACACAGAGTATAGGGCAAGGCACAAGAGAAAAATAGAAATCACCTAGTACCTTTGCCCTTTACCCTTACAAGGTCATTTTTTGTTCAAAAAAAGAACCGATTTCAACTAGTACCACATACCGTGACGACCGATTTGATAATCGTTCATTTCTTCGTAGCGATTGATATCTACGCCGTCGGGACCACCGATGCCATTACTTGATGTCGATGTCGATTGGGTTTGGCGAGTGCCATCCACCGACCTCGGCGCTGACAAGCCGTGACGACCGATTTGATAATCGTTCATCGCTGGGTAATAATTGATATCTCTGCTGCCACTCGTGCTATCGTCTGTTGTTGCTTGTGCTAGTCGATAGTCGTTTGCGGCTGTGGTGTTGGCGGTTGCAGGTAAAGCTAAGGACAAAGTTGCTAAACCAGCTACGAGCAATCCCTTGCCAACAAGATTAGAAAGTTTTAGAAGTTTCATTTTTTCCCTCCGACGATTGCGATGCTGTTTGATTTCGACGTTTATTAGACCTCTCCAGAAATTAAACTCAACGGTAGGCATCCTACCTACCTCACAAGCATAATTGTGGGAGATGTCTATTGAATTTGCGCGTTGAAAAACGCCGCGATTCCGTTATATCTTCAGCCTATCGTAGGGAGATCGAACACCTGTATGTCATGAGAAGGAAATCTTGCTTACGTCTTGAGGAAGATGCGATCGCATCTGTAAATCTCAAATCCAATTCTTGTGGGATAGCCATCCCGGCTATCCTACGGCAGGCTTTTCTGCCTGACTACCAGAAATTTCATCAACGATTTAGTTCCGCTATATGAGCCGCTGAATTGATTTGGCGGTAGAAAGCAACCGGGGGTTTTGAATAGTGGCAATGTCGATCTTTAAATAAAGACTAATGGCTTATCTTTTAAAGGTGCAAAAGCTTTCGAGTCAAATCGATACAAACTAGCAGGACGGCCCGCTCCACGAGAAACTTTAATGCCTGTATCGCATAAAAAACCTAGCTTGAGCAAGCGGGATCGAAAGTTAGAATAATCGGAAAAATTTTCGCCTAAAACAGTAGTATATAGTTGGTATAAATCGTTCAAAGTAAAGACTTCTGGTAAAACTTCAAAAGCGATCGGACTATACTCTAATTTGTTACGCAAGCGCTGATATCCATACTGTAAAATTCTCTCGTGATCGAAAGCCAGCTTGGGAATATCTTCGATCGGATACCAAGCAACGTCGCCAGTGGTTTGATAAATTAACTCCGCTTCAGCAAATCTCACCAAAGCAAAGTAACTAACTGATAAATAACGCACTCCATAACTCGTCGCATCTTCTCTCGGATCTCGTCCAGGCCCGCCAAAGGTATATAACTGTTCTAAATATAAGTTTTCTACTCTAATTTTCTCAGCGAGAATCCGATAGGCAGCGTCTTCCAATGATTCTCCTTGACGGACTAAAGTTCCAGGCAAAGACCGCTGACCTAGAAAAGGTTCGTCCTGACGCTTGACTAACAAAATTAACAAGCGATTTCGCTCGGTATCGACCGAAAAGATCGCATTATCAACTCCGACTTTAAAATCAGCTAATGGTTGCTTTAACGAACCTGGGATATTTCTGTGGCCGCGTTCTGGCATAGGTACAAGCGTTCTCGATTAATGTATGCCTCAACTGTTGGCGTTAAAGCGTGAGGATCTCTTTGTTCCCGATAAGCAGTAGAGGAAACTGATGGTGCGGATAAAGAAGCGATCGCTACCTTAGCACCCATTTGTTCCAACTGCTGTATCCCCGTTGGATCTATTGGCGATCCAGGTCGCGGAACAACGAGCAACTGCACTTGCTGCAACAAATCTCTGGCTCGATACCAACGAGGCAACTGATTTACCAAGTCGGAACCAATGACGAGCGTAAATTGTGCTGAGGCCCAAATTGTTTTGGCTTTTTGCAGCGTATCTATGGTTCTGGGACTGCTCAATTCTGAGTACACCCTCAGATTATGCCTGGGGGGTTCGATCTCTTCAATTAACAACCTCAACATCGCTTCTCGATGAAACAAAGGAGTTTGATGCGATTTCAACGGATTGTCGGATGCCCAAACTACTACTCGATCGTAATTCTCTGACAGCCAATTCATAATTGCTTGATGTCCCGCAGTTGGCGGATCGGCACTGGTTCCAAATAAGGCAATCCTCGCTCCGCTCGGAGTGTGAAGTGTTGAGTGTTGAGTGTTGAGTTTCAAGCGTTCATCGTTCATTGTTTTTTGACTTCTCCCTCACTCCTTCTCGGTTTGTGCGGTTAGCTCCAATAACGCCTGAGAGATTTCTACAACTGGCGGGGTGGGATTATCTAAATGACGGGTGGCAGCAGGTAAGCTAGCGACAGAGGCATCGGTGCGTTTTCTAATTTCATCTAGGGTAGATGGTGGTTGTACTCTTTGACCTTGTTTGAGTATCAACTGAAGTAGGGGTTTTTCCTCTATAGTTGCTTCTGAAGTTGCTCTCATCTCCCCATCTCCCCATCTCCCCATCTCCCTCTCTCCTGCAAGTCCTAAGCGATCGATCTGCATCTGAGTTCCTGCAAACCGCCGCCAGATTTGCTTGCGCCCCGGATAGGTGGCTTTACTGTGCGATCGCTTCATGGTTGGCATCCCATCGATTTCTACTAGTTTATACACCCCATTGACGGGTGTTCCCGTTACCAAGCGCGTACCGATACCGTAGCCGTCGATCTCGGCCCCAGCCGCTTTGAGTCGGGCAATTTCCCCCTCGTCTAAATCCCCGCTGGCAAAGATCGAAACCCCTGGTAGCAGCTTGCAAACTTGTTGGGATAGCGTCACTAAGTCACCCGAATCGATCCGCACGCCAGATAGTTCCATTTCTCCCGATTTTACTCGTGCGGCTAAATGTTCGGCAGCCGCGATCGAATCGTAAGTATCGATTAATAGGGGTGCGCCAGGAAAATATCGATGAAAAGCAGCAAAGGCCTCGGCTTCGCTCCCCTCTGTAGCTTTGAGCGCCATCACTAACGCATGAGCCATAGTGCCGCTGGGTTGGCGACCTAGTTTTAAAGCTGCTAGGACGTTGGAAGTAGCATCGAATCCGGCTGCTAGGGCTGCCCGTGCTGCCCATAAAGAGGCTTGAGGACTAAAAGCTCGTCTGGTGCCGAATTCTAACAGCGTAGTTTCAGATCCGGCGATATCTCGCAATCTGGCCGCCCTGGTGGCAATTAAAGTTTGGTAGTTGATGGCGTTCAATAAATAAGTTTCTACTAACTGCGCTTGCCATAGCGGTGCTTCTACGCGCAAGATCGGCTCGTGGGGAAAAATTGCCGTTCCCTCTGGCACTGCCCACACATCTCCTGTAAAGCTGCCACTCTCTAGTAACGACCAAAACCTGGTAGGGGCGCTGGCAAAAATGCCTGTGGCCTGCAAAGCCGCGATTTGAGAGGAACTGAAACGCAGTTTTTGCAGGTAATCCAAGACTTGTTCTAGCCCCATGGCAATTAAGTAGCCAAAACCTGCTGGCAAGCGGCGAACGAACATCTCAAAACTGGCTGTTCTCTCTTCCAAACCCTCACCGACGTAACAAGCTGCCATTGTTAGTTGGTACAGATCGGTTAACAGGCTATATTCCTCGGAATGCAACGTCAGTTCGAGATCTTCTTGATGTGCTTCGCGATCGAACGTGTTGGAGTCAAGATTCATATTTTAGGGATGTAGCCAGAGGAGTTTACTTAATTATAGTAATTTTTACCAAAATGTCGAGCAGTGTAAATACCCAGCGCGATCGTCTGGAATCCGGCTGGGCTAGCCCTCACCTCCAACCCCTCTCCCAAGGGAGCTAGCGTGTATACACATCTGTGGGAAAACTTGGAGGCCCTGCATTAGATCCCCCCTAGCCCCCCTTAAAAAGGGGGGGGAGTTGCGTCGAGGTTCCCTCGTCATGTAGCTTGCGCCAAGGAGGGGGAAGCTCTCAAAGTCCCCCTTTTTAAGGGGGATTTAGGGGGATCGAGATGTCAAACAGCATAACCGATAACTTATGTATACACCGTAGCCCAAGGGAGAGGGGAGCCGGAGGCTCCTTTGAGGTCAAGAGGGTTTTGTAAACAGGATTTGGTATGATGCGAGATTTACAAACATGGTTTCGTTGCCCCTTTATTCCCTCTTGCCTGAACTGCCATGGGCCTCATCTTTCTGAAGGCAGAATAGTGCGTTGGTGTAGGTGGTAGCGATGACCGTAGCTGAGAACGTGAACGCGCAGATTGTGAATGCTAATCGGATCGGTGGCTGCGATTCGATCGTGGTTGGTGTAAGAAACATCGGCCGGATCGACGATCGTGATCGTTCCTTTGCCTATAGCCTGCAAAACTCCATCGCGCTCGAATAAAGCGCAAGTATCTTCGTCAATGCCAATCCCCAGCTTGTCGGGATGAGCGGCTACAGCGCTCATCAGTCGGCTCATGCGATTGCGATTGTGAAAATGCTGATCGACAATCACTTCCGGAATAATTCCTAACCCTGTCGCCATATCTACTAAAGAACGATTGGGACACTCTCCACTCCCGCCGCCAGCAATCATGAGATCGCCCATCACCGCTGCCCCCGCACTAGTGCCAGCGAGGGTAATTTCACCAGCTTTGACTCGGCGGCGAACTTTTTCCATTAAAGGGGTATCGGCTAACAATCCCCAAAGTCGCAGTTGATCGCCACCTGTGAGAAACACCCCAGTACACTCTCGCACGAACTCCTGTAATTCCTCGTTTTCGCAGTGTTCCCGTTCTCGAATATCCAAAACTTTGACCGTCTGAGCGCCTAGTTCCTGAAAAATCTGGCTGTAGCGATCGCCTATAGCTGCTGGCTCTCGCGAAGCTGACGGGACAATGGCAATTCGAGCGTCAGTTGCTCCAGAACGATAAACAAACGTTTGTAAGATCTCTCGCCCGTGGACTTTATCTTCAGCGCCGCCAATGACCAAAATGGCAGTTTTAGTAGATTGGGGCATTCTAATTCTGAGTGATTGAGATTCTAGATTGAGCATCATATCATTGGTGGGCACTAGTTCTGGCAACAGCACGCGGTGGGGAAGGTAAGCGATTCTGCCAATCGACCTTACCAGGTCAGCAAAGCATTCCCCTATATGGATAATGCCAGATACACTTAACAATTTTTAGAAAAAATTTAACATATTTGAGACTAATTTTAGATCTCAGCCCCCGAAACCCTGTCCGATCTATAAGATTGGGACTGCTGACCTCTGCCAAGACGATCGCGAGGAAGTGTTAAAATTGCTGTTAATTGACAATTCGCAATTCGCAATTCGCAATTCGCAATGTTCGTAATGCCAGCATTCAATTGGATAATTGGCCATTAGTGGGTTCAGAGTCAACACTGATGGTAATTGCGAATCGGTTTCACTTTAGAAGGCGGGCGATTCTCTTTCAGAGACGCTCCGCGATCGAAATCTTCTGGATGCCTCGATCGATATATCCCAGTTTTCCGAGAAATTAGCGATCTCAACCAGTGCGATTCGACATTATTACCCTATTTCCAGATTTCTTTAATTCTCCTTTGAGTTCGGGATTATTGGGGAAGGCTTTAGCCAAGCAGATTGCGATCGCAAATTTAGTTAATCCTCGCGACTTTGCTACCGACAAACATCGACGAGTCGATGACGAACCCTATGGTGGCGGCGTGGGAATGTTAATGAAACCAGAACCGATCTTTGCGGCTGTGGAATCGCTACCCATTTGTCCTAGACGGGAGGTAATTTTGATGACTCCTCAAGGACAAACGCTCAAACAGCCCTTATTGAAGGAGTTAGCTACTAATTACGAGCAATTAGTAGTTATCTGCGGGCATTATGAAGGCGTGGACGAGCGGGTGCTAAATTTAGTTACTCGCGAAGTTTCTTTAGGAGATTTCGTGTTAACTTGTGGAGAAATTCCCGCTTTAGCCTTAATTAATGGCGTGGTGCGGCTGCTGCCAGGAACGGTGGGAAAAGAAGAGTCTTTGAAAGCCGAGAGTTTTGAAACCGATTTATTAGATTATCCTCAATACACTCGTCCGGCTGAGTTTCGCGGTTGGAAAGTACCCGAAGTGTTGCTGTCAGGAAATCATGCCGCCATCGATCGCTGGCGCAGAGAACAACAAATTCAAAGAACCCGCGATCGCCGTCCCGATTTGTTGAGTTAGGCAAGTAAAATATGGCAATTCTACGACTGGAAAATGGCACTGCTTTAGAGCGCCTCAACGATATTGCTGGCGAGTTAGCTGCTTTAAACGTCCAGATCGATCGCCAGAGTATAGGGGAAGAACCCCAATTGCACGAATTGCTGACTAAAGAGAGTTTGAGCGAAGCTGAGAAGGAACGAGTGCTGGTGGCTCTAGATGGCTATTTTCAGCAACTCCAGCAGACAGCGGGATATAAATCTAGAGATTTGCTGGTGCTGCATCCTCAAGTTCCCAATTTAGATGAGTTGCTATCTAAGTTCGATCGCATCCACACTCATGCTGATGACGAGGTGCGCTACGTCATTGCTGGCGAGGGAGTTTTTGGGTTTGTGCGTCCAGATGGCTCTCAAGTGGAACTGACAGTTCAAGCTGAAGAGTACATCAATGTGCCAGCGGGTACGGAACACTGGTTTCATTTAACCCCTACTCGCCGGATGAAAGCCGTGCGCTACTTCAGCGGTACTGAAGGTTGGGTTCCCCAATATACGGGAAGAGAAATTCACTTTTCAGGAGTTAGTGGCGATCGAATAACCTCTTAATCGTGCCATTGCAGCTAGGCGATCGCTTCGATAAAACTCACTCTTAGGTTTAACTACGCCCTAAAATAGAATAGTAAATCCTTCTTGTCTAAAATGTTTATCGTGAGTTAAAACTTCATCGATCGATAATTGACGCATAGTTATCATAGAAATACAATCTGTTAAGCTATACCCTTTATCGAGTCTTTGTTTGTATAAAGATAATCCTGCCATAAAAGATTCCCGGTTTTGAGGGATAACTCGAACCATCTTATTAATCATAATGTCATCGATTCGGTGAACTGCATTTTGCCGCATCTGATGATTGTAAGATGAGTAAAAATTGAGAAATTCTATTAAGACTTCATCGGTTGTCACGATGCGAGTTTCAATTAAGGTTCGATTAAAAGATTTAACAGTTTGATAATTTTCATCTTTGGGATTCAGTAAAGCTATCCAATAAAAAGTATCAGCAAACAAGACTCTCATAATTATTGTTTTGGACTACCGTAAAGATAACGATCGTGTTGGGTAGAGCCATCAGTTGGTAAGTCAGTTAAAATTTCATCCGGTAAATTATCAGAGACTTCTTCAAAAATCTCCCAAATTGGGCGATCGCTTTGTTCTGATGTTGCTATAGAGGGGTCGTTTTGAGGATTTTGACTTAGATTAGTTTCTACTCGCACTGGATTTTTGCGCGATTTGATAAATAAGAGAAAATCTAAGACTTCCTCTAAAACTGAATCACAAGTTTGTTGAATTTCTTGAGTTAATTTGTCTCGTACTGTCATGGGTGAAAGGCTCCTTTTATTATCATCGATCGATAAATTAATCTTAGAGTTTTTTTCAAGCTTTTTCGACGTTGACAACAAACTTCTACTTCGATCGCTGCTAACAATTCATCCATTTCTAAGCTTATAAAATCTAATTGTCGTCCGAGTTTCTTTAAATTTTCTAGTCTTTTTTTTCTTGTTTGTTCGTCGGGAATTCTCAGTGATTAAGTCATGTATCTATCCTTTGATAGCCTTGATAAATGACTTGTGGTATAGCCGTCTCGGCTGTCCCAGTGGGCAGGCTGGAAGCCTACCCCACAAGATTTTTTAGACTCCCTATATTTTTGTTGATATCATCTTAATTTTCTGCTTCTATTCTACCTATCCAACCCAAATCCTACCTTTAAACTTACGATCGAAGCCGCGATCGCCTGGGATTCAAGTCATTGAGCAAGTTACAATAGTTGGCAAAAAGAGCCGCGATCGCTCGATGCTAACCCTAGATCGTAGATGTGAGCGCAATGGGAAAAAAAGGATTCGGTCAATCTGAACCGCCAACGCGACAAGCAAAGAAGTTTTTGCTAGCGTTCATGCGCTGCATGGCTGAAACTCAGGAAGATCGAGATCGAGTTCATAACTTTTTCAAGTCTCACCAGGCGCAATTGAATGAATCTTTGCTAGAAGCATTGCCGCTGGTAGTACAGAAGTTAACACCAGAACGAGAAGAGATTGCACCGTTTTTGCTAACCTTTGGAAATTCGATCCAGCAGTTTCCTTTGGGCGATCGAATGCTAAACCTAGAGTTGAGCATCGCTGCCTATCAAGAGTGCTTAAAGATCTACACTCGCGAGAATTTCCCTCAAGACTGGGCAGGAGTGCAAAATAACCTGGGAATTGCTTATCATGCTCGCATCAAGGGAGAACGGGCAGAGAACCTGGAACGGTCGATCGGTTTCCACCAACAAGCCCTGCAAGTATACACTCGCGAGCATTTCCCGGAAAAATGGGCGAGAGCGCAAAATAACTTGGGCAATGCTTATGGCGATCGCATCGAAGGAGAGCGATCGGAGAACCTAGAACGGTCGATTGTTGCCTACCAACAAGCCATGCAAGTATATACCCGCGAGCATTTCCTGAAAAAATGGGCGATGGCGCAAAATAACCTGGGCAATACTTATCGCGAGCGCATCAAAGGAGACAGGGGGGAGAACCTAGAACAGTCGATTGTTGCCTACCAACAAGCCCTGCAAGTATATACTCGCGAGCATTTCCCGGAAAAATGGGCGGGATCGCAAAATAACCTGGGCATTGCTTATCGCGAGCGCATCAAAGGAGAGCGGGCGGAGAACCTGGAACGGGCGATTGCTGCCTACCAACAAGCCCTGCAAGTACGCACTCGCGAGCATTTTCCCCAAGATTGGGCGATGACGCAAAATAACCTGGGAACTGCTTATGGCGAGCGCATCAAAGGAGAGCGAGGGGAGAATCTGGAACAGGCGATCGCTTTCTACCAACAAGCTGCGAAAGTCTTTTCGCGCGATGCCTTTCCCCAACAGTGGGCAAAGAATCAAAGCGATCTAGCGGAGACGTTGATGAAACGAGCCTCCCTGACAAATAAGATCGACGACCTAGATAGCGCCATTACCCTGCTGAAGGCTTCGCTAGAAGTTGCAGCTAGTGGTACTCCCTACTTCATTGACTCCCAATATCGCTTGGGCAATGCCTTCTCTCGTTACTATGAATACACGCAGAATCCCGCAGATCTCCAGCAGGCTCTACAGGCTTATAAGATCGCTCTCGAAGCGATCGATCCAGAACACTATGACAGAAAGCAGATCTGGCAAGCCCTACCCACCACCCAATCGATCTTGGGCAGCCGTTTGGTGCGAGATGGTCGCTGGCAAGAAGGACTACAGCTTTTACTCAACAGCATCAACCAACTGAGTCGCGGTGACGATTTCTACGCTCACGCCAATGCCTTGTTTCAAACCGGAAAGGCCCACGAATTTCTGTCCGATTGGGACAACGCCCGCCTCTACTATCGGGATGCTCTGCGGCTGTACGAACATCTGAAGGACGAACTGGGTATAGCCCAAAGCCGGGCCGGATTGGGAGGCGTGCTGGTATCTCAGGGATATCTAGAAAAAGGGCTGGCGGAACTGGCCAAAGCCCAGGAGATCTATCAGCACTTGCAAAAGCCAAACAAAGCGGCTGAACTCGATCGACTCTACCAGTTAGCAAAACGGGCATGGGAACAGCAACTTAGTAACGAGGTTTATGTATAGACCTGTCTTGAAAATCTCCTATTTTTATCCTTGGTTGTGAACGTAGTTCATGCTCGTCTCTTGCGTGAATCAAAATTTCAGATTTATAACGCAGATGAACCACAGATAAACGCAGATAAACGCAGATGCTTTTGATGATTAATCGACTTTTGCAAGACATATTATGACTACAGCCGACGATATTTTTGACCGATCTGCTAATAATATTCGTCGATTAGGTCTGAAGGAAATTCCCTTTACCGAAAGCCCTATCGCTCTGAACTCCGAAACTCTAAGGTGTGTTTTTACTGGACGAGAAGGGGAACTGGAAAAAGCGTTCAACCAGTTCCAAAGTCGCGATCGCCGCCGGATTTTGGTTTACGGTCGGATAGGGATTGGCAAAAGTGCCTTTTTACTAGAAGTGCTGTCGGTGTTGCGCCGCAAGCGCCCGAAAATGTTAACTGCCTATATCTCTTTGCCTTCCGATCTGGATCTGGCAACTACAGCCTTGATTGCTGTAGCGCGAGAAATGCCAGACGACGATTGGGCCCTGCGCCAACTTCACCAGATGGGCATTCCCACCACGAAGCCCATGAAGGAACGCACCACCGAAGCCTCAGCAACTATGGGCTTTGGTGCTAAATTGAGCGAGAAAGACTTGCCAATGACTAAAGCTCAGTATGCTACCGTCAGCCTGGAAACGCTGCTAGAGCGAGCAAGCGAGAAATATCCTGAAGGTGTAGTCATTGCGATCGACGATCTAGACAAGCAAAACCCTAGTGTAGTGCGGCAAATGATGCACGATGCCCAAGGCATACTTAAGGGACGAGCGTGGTTTTTGCTTACAGGTCATCCAACGGGCATCACAGGAGACTTGCTGACTAGCGAACGGGGCTTGTTCGACCTGCAACTGGAGTTGAAAGAACTCGATCGAGAAACCACCTATCGGATGTTAATCAACTACCTCAACACGGCTCGAATAGATAACGAGTGTAAAGATCTGCAAGATCCCCGTTCCGTGCTACCTTTCGTGCCAGAAGCGGCAAGGCGTTTTTGTCAAGTTTCTCTGGGCAAGCCTCGTTTGTTCAATCGATTGGGTAATACCGTCCTCTCAAGGGCCGCCGAACTTCAGGAACAGTTAATTACTCAGACCGTGCTAGAAGAATGCTTAAAAGTGGCTGCCCCAACCCTCCTCCAACGAGCCGCATTGAACGTCCAAGAGGAGCGCGTTCGCATTTTATTGCAACAACGGGGGAGTTTATCTGATGACACGATAACGATGGCAGATTTAGAACCGCTAGGCTTTCGCAGTTTTGTTGATATCGTCCCAATTTTAGAAAGATTGGAAGAGGCAGATCTGGCCCATCAATTAGATCGGGGCGATGCTAAGGTATTTGCCCCCATTCCCCTACCACCTGCGGACGATGAAGTGCTGCCAGAATAGAATAACCCGATCGATCTCATACTAAATCCGGTTATGAAAAGCACGAATCCAGCCCTCACCCCCGTCCCCTCTCCCAAGCTTGGGAGAGGGGTGCCGAAGGCTCCTTTGAGGGCCAACCAACTTTGGCTAAGCGGATTTCGTATTGCCTCAACCAATAGCAACCTTTTGTAAAGTAGTGACAAAATCTGGATAGGAGATAGCAGCCGCTTCCGCCCCATTAATAGTAGTAGTACCAGTAGCATTGAGGGCCGCGATCGCTAAACTCATGGCAATGCGATGATCGGTGCAACTATCAACTTCAGCCCCAACTAAAGGCGTACCGCCAGTAATTTCTAAACCATCGGGTAACTCTGTAACTTTTGCCCCCATTTTATTTAATTGTGTTGCCATCACAGCTAGGCGATCGCTTTCTTTCACTCGCAATTCGGCAGCATCTCGAATTACTGTAGTTCCCTTGGCAAATACCGCCGCCACTGCCAAAATCGGGATTTCATCGATTAGGCGCGGGATGATATCGCCCCCAATTTGACACGCTTGCAAGCTGCCGTGTCGCACCCGCAAATCTGCCACTGGTTCGCCAGCTACTAGGCGCTGATTTTCTAAAGTAATGTCAGCCCCCATCATCTCTAACGCTTCTAAAATCCCCGTGCGAGTGGGATTCACCCCCACGTTTTCGATTGTTAGTTCCGCACCAGTAACTACAGCCCCAGCAACCAACCAAAAAGCTGCCGAACTGATATCCCCTGGAACGATAACGGGTTGTCCTTGCAACTTCGCCCCACCAGAAATCGTCACGCTGTTAGTTTCAGGATCGATTTTTAGTTCTGCCCCAAATGCCTTTAACATTCGTTCGCTGTGATCGCGAGACAAAGCTGGTTCGGTGACGGTTGTTTCCCCTTCTGCCATCAAGCCAGCTAACAAGATGCAAGATTTAACTTGGGCAGAAGCAATCGGGGAATGGTAGTGAATCGATCGCAATTGCTCTCCTCGAATTGCCAGCGGGGCAAAGGCAGCATCTTGCCGCCCCCAAATTTGCGCCCCCATTTGTTGCAAAGGTTTGACGACGCGAGACATCGGGCGAGATCGTAAAGAACTATCTCCGGTGACGGTGAAAAATCGCCCCGGTTGCGAAGCCAACACCCCCAACATCAGCCGCATAGTCGTACCGGAATTGCCCGCATTCAACACGTCAACTGGTTCTTGCAAATTTCCCAAACCGATCCCTCTGACCGTTACCAATTCGGTATTTAGGGCGGAAATTTCTGCTCCCAAAGCGCGGAAACAATCAGCCGTACTGCGGGGATCTTCCCCCAACAGCAACCCTTGAATCTGGGTTTCACCTTGGGCGAGCGCCCCTAACATCAAGGCGCGGTGCGAAATCGACTTATCTCCCGGTACTCGCAGGCATCCTTGCAGTGATAAACCAGCCGTTGGCGTTTGCACGATTAAATCTTGTCGATCTTCGGTACTTTTGAGGGCGATCGCAGCAGTTGACATGAGAACAAATGGGGATGAAAAACAGAGTAATTTTACCAATTATTAACACCCGCAGTAGTAGCGAGGTAGAGTTAAATTCTTCCTATTTTTATCTGCTTGTTTAAGAATACGGATTTAAACTTAACAGTGAAGACTCTTAACTATGGTATGATAAAGCGATCGAGCACGTGTGAGGAGTTCGACCATGACCGCAGATCGGAAACAAAAATACTCATTTGCGAATTGCGAATTGCGAATTGACAATTGTTTTCGTCAGAATTATCGTCTGGTAATTGAATTAGTTCGCCAACCGATTATATCTAACAGCTTAGGTTTAGGATTTTTACTCGCCTGTTTGGGAATATTTTCTCAGTCGGCTTTAGCAGACGAACCGCAAAGATTGGAATTTATCCCTCGATCGGAACAATCAGAACCCGAAAGATTGAGAACGATCGAGCAACCGAGTTCGCCCACTGTGCTTCCTAGAGTCGAGTTAGGCAATCCCACCGTCCCACCGACTCAATTACAACCCCTGCCGCGAGAGGGAGAACAACCGATTGTCGAACAATCTCCCCCAGCAGAAGAACCAGTTCGAGTTCAAGAACCAAATAATCAAGCACCTGTAACTCAAGAAACCACCCCAGAAAATGAAGTAATTAAAGTTGAAGGTTTGCGAGGCAATCCGGTTGAAAATCGCCATCCTTTCCTCAATACTGCCCATCAACTTTATCAAGGAGAAATTCTGACAACTGTTCGCTATCGTCAATCGTTTCCCGACGACGACTTTCTCAGCGGTTTAACCGGACAACCGACAATCGGATTTACTTGGGGAGTAACCAACAATTTAGAGTTAACATTTGACGCTCAAACTGTTGATAATGAGGGTCCCGGTCGTCAAGGAAATTTCCGCGCTCAAAGAACTACCGGAACTTCTGCAAATAACCCTAACTTCTTTCAAGAATTGACCCTTCAAGCTAAGCAACGTCTCTGGCAAAATCGCGAAGGCAATCAGGGATTGAGTGCGGTAGTTTCTGTATCTAGAGGGGTGCGTCCTTATCGCGTATTCGGTACCACTCTAGACAGTAAGAAAACAGAAATAGTCCCAGCGATCGAGTTACCTTTTACGGTTTCTACAGGCGATCGCTTTCAGTTTACCTTATCTCCCAAAGTTGCATTTTTACCGGAAGATAATGCTTTATATTTCCGCACCCTGCCCATTCCTAATGCAGGTACTTTTGGCACGACATTCGGGCTAGCAGCCGGAGTCAGCTATCGTCCGACTTCGCGATTGATGTTATGGGGAGATGTTTTTGCGCCCTTCACGGGGAATAACACGATCGATCGAGATAGCGGCTTACCAGCCAAGACGATCGCCTATAATGCTGGATTTAGATACATCATTAATCCTCGATTGTCGGCAGATTTATTTATTTCTAATACTCTCGGTAACACGGGGGCATTATCTGTTATTGCCGATAAAGATTTTCCCTTTGCTGGCTTTAGTATCAACTTTTTACCAGGAGTTACCAGTGCTAATCGCCGTTATGCCACCTCTTTTCGTCCTACCCAACAACCGCCGCCAGCCATACCAGCCGGATTTGCCTTTTTAGACGGCGGTACGATTCCTAGCGGACAGCTATTACTATCGGGGCAAGGCAGAGATGGAGGCGTATCTGGGGCGCTGCAATACGGCTTGATGGACGATTTAGAAATCGGTGCTTTTATCGACTACATCGGCGGTACTACCGATGAATCGCTGTTAGGTTTTAGCGGCCGAATTCGCCTTTTACACCAAACCGATGGCGATCCTTTCACTTTAAGCGTGGCAGGCACTCTAGCGCGTTCTAATAACGTGATGATTAACCTAGTTAGCAATAACCCTAATGAGTTTGAGGATAGGGGATTGAGAAAAGGCGGTTTTGCGTTTAGAAATGAGAGAACCGGAGAATTATTTGTCTACACGCTTTCTACTCCTATCCATTACGAATTCAAAGGCGGTAGCGCGATTTGGATGACTCCGACATTAGGATTCGTGCAACGCAACGGCTTGCAAATTGCTGGCATTAACTTCGGTGGTTCGATACCTCTGACTAGCAACCTCGATTTAATTGGTGAAGCGGGGGTAGAGTTTAACGGTGAAGGTAACGCTTTGATTGGCAATAGGCGCAAAGATATCATTCCGTGGAATGTCGGCTTGCGCTGGAATCCGTTTTCCGATGATAACAATACGGGCGCTCAAATTGAGGCATACGCCACTAATAGATTGGGTTGGAGTCCGTTCGAGAACCTCAGAGTTCAAGCTGATAATCCTTTAACTTTTGGTGTCGGCGTTCGCTTACCCATTCAGTTTTGAATTCAATAATTCTTGTGGGGTAGGCATCTTGCCTACCCCAGTATGACTGCCAAAACCCGCCCATACAGGCATCGATCGTTTTGTCTTTAAATTGCCATAAATTCCTTAACTCCTCAATTCTTCTGTGCCTGAGATATAGGAGTTAAAATTAAACTACCATCGGCAGAACTAACAGAAGTGAATCGCCAATGTTGTTGATAGTTATTGAAAAAATTCTGACCGAGAATGCCATCAACTTTAAGCAAATCTAAAATAGAAGAAGAAGATAAAATAATTGCTTCAATATCGTTAACTTGGCGATCTTTTAAACTAACTTTAGAAAGCTTAGATCGCTCGGCATTTTCCAATCCACAAAATCCCCTAATTTGAATCGGTTGTCGCAATTTTGGATCGATCCTTGTTTGCCTGGCTACTCGTTGAGAAATGTATGTACTACCAGCGCCAGTATCTAACATAAAAGTAAAAGTTTCTCGGTCGTTAATCTTTACTTGGGTTAGCATTACCCCTAGTTTTTTGCGCAGCAAAATTGCTTGAGGGAACGCTCTTTTAGGTAAAGTAGATGGGGACAATAATTCCAGTTGTCGGCTTTGCGGATTTAGCTTGAGATCGAAGTTACTTAAAACATCCATTCCCAAAACTCCAGATACTTCAGGAGGAATAATCGTGTTAGTAAATTCCAACCCTCTAAGTTTTTCAATCTGCACTCGATCGATATTTAATTTAGGCAGCCGATGCAAAATTGCATTCATATTAGGACATTCATTGCCCGCTACGGCATAACCTAAATTATCGTTAGAAATAGGTTCTCCTTTTAATCCTAATTGTTGAACTAATGGAGAAGATAACATGGTCGTAGATGCGCCAGTATCGAGTAAAAATTTTCTCGATCGATCGCCGATATTAACATCCAAGATAAATACCGGAGTTGATGGTAGTAATTCCAAGGGAACGATCGCTTGTCCTCGAACTTGAGGCTTTGGTAATTTCAGTCCTTCCAGATGAACGATTGCTTGCAAGCTTGAGAGAACAATAGGGAAGTTTTTAGATTTAGCTGTGTAGAGTTGCGCTAATGAAATCGAGCCTCGATCGATCCTTGGAATAGCAAGATCGGGCTGAGAAAGCGGCAACGACCAAATAGCGATCGTCAGGAAATGAGAAAATAGATTCAGCATAGTTTTCTATTCGCTTATTACTGCAATACTCTAACGTAGCGGCAGTCCAGCGCGGGAGGGACTTTCGCCATAGTCGATCGATAATTGAATCATACTTTTGCTGCCTTGTTTTCAAGTATTGAAATTTATTAGGCATAGCCCAAAATAATCTGGGTTTCCGATGGGTGTTTGCGGTGAGGTTGGTCGATCGAGTAGCAGAGATAATCGAAGGAATTATCGGTATGTTCTAACTGCATATCTCGTGGTGCGTCGAGAGCAATGACAGCATCACCTATGCGTTCGCATCGCTTGCACGAGCAAGCTGTCGCACCTCGCTCGACGATCTCTTTCAAATTGTTAACGATCCCAATAAATCCACGAGTGTTATCATTTTTCGGTAGTCGAGTGGCTCGATCGATGTACTGTTCCACTCGATCGCGATGGTCTTCTAGCAGAAACCGATCGATCTGACATTGACGGCGACAAGTTTCTAGATCGTCAAAGCGATCGATGAACCTCTTGAGTTCTGTGGCAGCATTTGGAGTATCGATCTGAAAGAGAACGCTAGCACGAGCGCATTTGGTTGAGTCTCGATCGATTTGGAGAAATTGTTGCTCCAGAGATTCGACAAATTGGGCGATGAGTCCTTCGAGAACTCTTAAAGCTATTTCTTTAGCTTCAGGACGAGTGAAATCTAAAGCTTGGGTACTGAGAAGTTGAGCCACAAGTTGTTCGACTGCCTTATGTTTGCTGCCTTGGAAGTAATTACTCCAGAAGGTGAGGGCATCTCCAATAGTGGGAATAGTCGGGAGGCGTAAGGTGAAATAGAAATTAATAATATTGCGAAGGTAGCTGCGTTTCATCTCCATCTGAACGTAAGGAGAGATGTAACGAGGATTAGAGCCAAACTGGGATTCAAAGTATCGTTGGTAGGCTTGAGTCCCCAGCAACATGGGGCGGACTACGGAGGAGTCGAGAAGGTATTTGGTAGAAGTCGCATCAGCCATCTTAACTCAATCGTTACCGTCCGCTTCTGGTTCGTTCTCAGTCGAGATCGTGTAGGGCATAGTATCAAAACCCAGATTCTCTAGAGCTAAAATCACTGGTTGTACGTCTTTTTCTGATAGGGATTCAGTTTCGACCAAGCTTTTCAGCAGGATATAAGCTTGCTGGTATTGGTCGCCGTTATATGTTATCCAACGATTTTCAAAGGTCATTGCATTGTGAAGTGCCATGATAATTTTGGTCAAAGGATCGTGAGGAGAGCGATCGCGCATTTCCCGCATGGCTCTAATTAGGCTATCGGCATAAACAGGTGAAGGTGGTTCGGAGCGATCGCGATGAATCCGTTGTAAATCTGGGAGGATTTGTGAAACCAAGTAATGCCGTAATTGCTGTTGATTGTCTGGTTCTGAAGTTTGAAGAGATTGGACAAAAACTAAGACTTGCTGCTGTTTTTCTGGTGGTAGCCGTCTCAAGTTAGTTAGCAAGGTTTGTTCGAGGTCAATAGTTCTGAGCATAAGAGTTCCTATGGATCTACAACCATTTTATCATTGCCGATCCTGTAGGTTGAGTCGAGGGACAGAACCCAAGTCCAAAACTTTGTAAATACTGGGTTTCTCTATACTCAATTCAACTGACTACTAGCTACAGTTAAACTGTATCTCTCACAATCTAAAAAAAATGGTATAAGTGGATATACTCAACCAAAAAACTAGTCCTATGAAAGATATTTTTGACACGTTAGCCAATGCTTTAGTCGATTATCAAGACACTCTCAGGGAGGTTGGAGATCTAGGAAAATTAACTCTCGAACAAAAACAGCAAGTTAAAAATCACGATCCTCGCAAATATTATGGAACAATGCTGCCGTGTTCTGAGGAAGCTCTAAATAAGTATGAAGAAAAAAAAGAGAAGCTGAGGAATGCTCTGAACGATTACATCGATAGTCGTATCAAAATTATTTCCCCGGTCAATTCTGACAGTAAAGGCGGCTAAAAGACACTTTGGTACGATCGCCTTCTCCCTCTTCTTGGGAGAAGGGGCTGGGGGATGAGGGCAAGCCAACCTCCCCAACTCAGAAAACCATCATAAATTTCCCAGGAATCTTTTAGCTCGATCGCCTGTTTTCTCAGACAACGATCGTCTTGCCGCCAGTTGGAGCGAAGACCAGAGACAATAATATATATAGAGAGTTGGTATAACGATCGTGTCTCTCAGTTTGGGCATCGGGCTATTGGGGGGATTTTCTCTAACTTACGGCGATCGCGCAGTAACAGAGATCGCTAGCAGCAGATCGCAAGCGTTGTTAGCATACCTACTGTTGCATCGCCAAGTTGCCCAATCTCGTCAGCGGATTGCCTTTGCCCTTTGGGCCGACTCGACGGACCCTCAAGCCCGTACCAACCTCCGCAAGGAGTTGAGCTATCTGAGGCGCGATTTACCAGAATCCGATCGATTTCTCCTAATTGAATCCAAAACCCTGCAATGGTCGCTAACGGCTCCCTTCACCCTAGACGTAATGGAATTTGAAGAGTCTGTCAAAGCCGCAGGGCAAACGACTGACCTGGACAAAACGCGATCGCATCTCGATCTAGCTCTAAAGTTGTACGGTGGCGACTTATTACCAAGCTGCGAGGATGAGTGGATCGTCCCAGAAAGAGAACGACTGGCGCAAATGAGAGTCAGAGCGTTGGAGGAATCGATCGAAGTGCTGCAAAAGCGCCAAGACTATCGAACTGCCATCGGCTACGCTCAACAACTATTAAGGATCGAGCCGCTGAACGAGGGAACTTATGCTGCCTTGATGCAATTACACGGACTGAGCGGCGATCGTGCCAATGCCCTCCAAGTTTACTACCAGTGCATGACCGTACTGCGAGAAGAGTTGGGTGTCGATCCGAGTTTGGCTACTAGAAATCTCTACCAACGGATATTAAATGAAGACGAACCGTCGCTCTTCAAGGATTTACCTCCTCTCTGCTCCGCTGCTCCTCCGCCCTCTCCGCCCTCTCGCGCTCTCCCGCTCTCGCCGTCTCTTCCCTTAGTAGGGCGCGATCGCGAATTGCAAGTCCTCCACGACTGGTTGGTCGCTACTCCAGAAACCAGCACCTCAGAAATCCTGCTGCTGCTGGGAGAAGCTGGAATTGGTAAAACTCGCCTGTTAGAAGAACTAGCCACCGCCGTTCGCGATCGAAACGGTCAGGTGCTTTGGGGATGCGCCTTTGAAGCTGAAATGCTCAGACCCTATGGTGTTTGGATCGATGCGATCAGATACGTTGCTTCCCAACAGGCTACGCCAACGCTGCCCCAACCATCTCTAGCTGACTTACCTATAGAGTTGCGATCGCTTTTCCCCGAAGTTTCCCCTCAACCAGAAGCACCAGCCGATCGCGGTCGGCTGTTCGATGCAGTAGTTCGTCTCTTGTCTGGGCGATCGGAAGATCGGACTTTAACAGTTGTCATTTTCGACAACATCCAGTGGTTAGACGAAGCCTCAACCGCCCTCCTGCATTATGCGGCACGCTTACTCGGCCGAACTACGGTGCGGTTTGCCTGTGCTGCCCGTCCTCGCGAGTTGGAGCGAGATCGACCTGCGAGTAAATTGGTATCAGCCCTCCGGCGCGATCGCCGCTTGCAAACTCTGGAACTGCCACTACTCGATCGAGAGCAGATTGGGGAACTGGTGCGTGCGATCGAGCAAAAAGGGCGTGCCGAAGAAGCGGATACATCTATCCCACCCCCCTTTTTAAGGGGGGCAGGGGGGATCGCAGTCGATCGAGTATTTGCTGACAGCGGGGGCAACCCCTTGTTAGCTCTAGAAATCGCCCGCGCCATCTCTCAGCACGGCACGGCTAGTTCGGACAACTTAGAAGCATTGATTCAGGATCGACTACAGCAACTAGATCGATCGACGCGAGAACTAATGCTGTGGGCAGCGGCGCTCGGTCGCAGTTTCGACCCGACCACCATCGCCCAGATTGCCGATTGTCCGATTCACCAACTGCTCTTAGCGATCGAGGAACTAGAACAAGAAGGGATCGTGCGTCCGGCAGCAGCGAGCGAAGGCGAAACGCCATACGACTTCGTGCATGACATCGTGCGTCAAGTGGCCTACAACCAGCTATCGACTGCCCGCCGTCGCTTAGTACACCTGCAAATAGCCCGGACGCTGCAAAAATCTTTTGCTACCGACGATTCCCTCGCTAGCGATATTGCCTACCATGCCTCTTTAGGAGGCGATCGCGCTTTAGCGGCATCGACCGCCTTAGCCGCTGCCGAACGCTGCCTGAAATTGTTTGCTTATACTGAAGCTTTAGAGTTAGCCGAGCAAGGCATCCAGCACGGTCGATTTCTCGAACCCGAAACTCGAATTTCCCTTCATGCCGGATTGCTGAGGGTTTGCGTCTTTGCAGGCGTAACCGGAGAGAGCGCCGCTCTACTAGAAACGGAGATCCAACAACTGCTCTCTGAAGCCAAATCTTTAGGTTCGAGCGAGGCCGAAGCGATCGCTCTCGAAGCCTTGACGATCTTACAGTTCGATCGCGGCAACTTTACCAGCGTCCACCAGCATTCCCTGCAAGCTGCTGCCAGTCAGTTTGCCAGTCCGGCAACAGCCGCCCGGATGCTGGCATTGAGCGGTTCCTGTTTGGCAGAAATCGGCCGAGAGATGGCGCGGGCAGAAGCCCTGCTGTTGGAAGCGCAATCCCTGGCAGCTAGGGTGGGTTTAGAGATGGGAGATATTTTGGGTGGATTGGGATGCGTGCGTCGCCATCGCGGAGACTATGCTGAAGCTCGATCGCATCTCCAACAGGGATGGCAACTGACGCGAGCGCAGAAAGACCACTGGCGGGAATTTAGCTATCTCAGCTATCTGGCAATGACTGAGTTGGAGGCGGGCGAGCCGATGGCAGCGTTACCTTACTGCGATGAAATGTTGGTGGTGGCGGCCAAAATTCAAGGGGAGGGGAGCGAAGCAGCAGTTGCCATGGCTTTGAAAGCATTAGCTCGCTATTGCCTCGATCTGCCCGACGCAGAAATAGAGTTGACTGAGGCGATCGCTACCCTGCAACAGATGGATGCCAAACGAATGGTATCCTACGTCCTAACTGGTGCTGCCGAATTCGATCTGAGTCGCGATCGACCCCAGTTAGCAATCGATCGGGCCGAAGTCGCTCTCAAAAACGCCCAAATCGTCAATCATCCCAGCGAAATTTCGCTCTCGTGGGCAATTTTGATTCAGGGATTGTTGGTGTTGGGAGAAAGACAAAGAGCGATGGCTCAACTGGAACTGCTACAACAGAGCATCGAGCATTACGATTTGAGTTTCTCGGCTCAGTCAGCGATCGATCGGGCAATCCAACAAATGCAGGCAGGCATCCCTGCTACGTGCCAGCCATTGGAATAGCCATAATTTTTCCCTCTCTCCCCCATGCCCCATGCCCTATGACTATTGCGATCGTCGAAACCCTCTCAGACTTTCCCCTCAATCCAGAGGAACCGAACGATATTAGTCTTCGAGTTTTGGATTGCTTGGCAGAACGCCACGCCACCTGGCGTTATTCGCTGCTGTCGAGCGATCGCCATCGCATGATTTGTACCTTTGATGCTCCCGATGCCGAATCCGTGCGAGAGTCTTATCGTAAAGGTGGAGCCGGATTCAGTCGGATCTGGGCTGGGGAATTGCTGAAGCCAGAGGGCCTTCAACCAGAGCGCCATCCATCTCTGCTGGTGGTAATTGAGGGCACCTATCCCCCAATTGGAGAGGAAGAGTTGAACGAGGTCAGCAGTAAAATGTTGAGTTGTTACACCCAGCAAGGGATTGAGTGGATTCAATCTTACCTGTCGCTCGATCGCACTCGCCTGATTTGCGAACTGAATGCCCCCGATGCCGAGTCTGTTCGAGAAGCTCAGTATAGAGTTGGAGTTGCCTTCGATCGCGTTTGGTCGGCAACGATCCTCAAACCGTAAGAGGGATCGGGAGAGAACAGAGAGTCTTTAATTTCCGATAAATTGGGAGAGAACTATGGCGCGAATTCTAGTTGAAAAAATCTTCGATCCACCCATCAGCGAGGAAAAGTGGAATCAAGATGTCAAGCAGGCGATACCATGCCACAATGCTCATGATGTCCGTTGGATTCGATCGATGATGTCGCGCGATCGCTCTAGGGTCATCTGCGAATTTGAAGCCCCAGATGCAGAAACCGTGAGGCGATCGTTTCGCAAAGTCGGTTTGCCGTTTGCCCGCGTGTGGACAGTGGATGTGTTGGAACCAGTAGTAATAGACGATCGAGGGACGATCGGTACGCAAGGCTGGCGGGCAGGCGATTGTCTAGAACCAAACGAAAAATCAAGAATGAAAGCCCCTCTCCAGCAAACAGAAACTTCCTTTCCCCTCTCCTTGTAGGCTACGGTGTATACACATCTCGCCCTCACCCTAAATCCCTCTCCCACGGGAGAGGGACGAAAGACTCTAACCGCCTGAATTGGTCATGGAGAATTGCTGGCGACTGAACTGGAAACTGGCTTGACTCCGGCTCCCCTTCTCCCTGGGGAGAAGGGGTTGGGGGATGAGGGCAAGCCGCGTCTAGCAAAGCTCTGGGGGACTTATGTATACACGGTAGCCTTGTAGGAGAGGGTAGGGTGAGGTGGAGAGGGGTTGGGGTGAGGGCTGGATTTGGGATAAGAAGTATAATTTTTTTCCCTTTCCTCTTGACTCTGACGTTACGTGAGGCTCTTAGCATGAATTCATAACCGAAACTGTTTGGGAGTGGCAAGGAGAAAAGCCATGCAAGCTACGGCAATCAAAGTTGGCGATCTGGCAAAACAGACGGGTGTTTCCGTGCGGACGTTGCACTATTACGACGAAATCGGGCTGCTAGCGCCCTCTCAACGGCTGGAAAACGGCTACCGCTTGTATGTCAAAGATGACATCATCCGCTTGCAGCAAATCGTTTCGTTGCGGCAAATCGGGTTTTCCCTCGAACAAATTCGCCAATGCCTCGATCGAGATCGATTTTCTCCTCACCACGTCGTACAACTGCACCTTTCTCGGTTGCAGCAGCAGATGGAATTACAGCAAAAGCTCTCTGCCCGACTAGAAGCTATAGCCGCTCATCTGCGATCGGCTCAAACAGTTTCCCTAGAAGAATTCCTGCAATTAATTGAGGCCACCATGACGATCGAAAAATATTACACCCCACAACAGATAAACTATCTCAAAGAAAGAGCGCAAACCATCGGCCCGGAGAGGATCGAGCGAGTCCAATCTGAATGGCAAGAACTAATCGAGCAAGCCCGAACCGCTATGCAAAACGGCATCGATCCGAGCAGTGAAGCCGTGCAAGCATTAGCTCGACGCGGGCAAGCCCTCATTCAAGAATTTACTGGGGGAGATCCTGGAATCGAGCGATCGCTCAACCAGATGTACCAGCAAGAAGGAGCCGAAGTTGCCAGTCGAGGTGCGATCGACTCCTCTGTGATGGAATACATGGGTAGGGCAATGGCAGCGGGCAATGGTATGAGCTAGCAAAACGCTTCAGGAAAACGGAACGCACTCGGAACGCTTTGGGAACGGTTTCGGATCGCTGCACTCGTTACCTTAGATTTAAGTTCATTGAAAACAACTTGCTTGAGTTAAGCAAGCAAATCGATCCCAAATCCGGTTTACAAAACCGTCTTGACCTCGCCCCGACTCCGGCTCCCCTCTCCCTTGGGAGAGGGGTTGGGGGTGAGGGCAGCAATGGATGGTATGAGAACTGGATTTGGTATGGCTTCTTTTATTTGGTTGAGTTACGGATAAGGGCAAAGTAGATTTACTAACTTTTGCCTTTATCCTTTTACTGAAATTACAAAATTGTCTAGCAAATATGGCGATCGATCGCCATATTTGACTTCATGCAACGCCGTAAAAATTAAGGATTAATTAACGATATGTGGGATCTACTAATCGCGTAGATAACGGAGATTCAATAATATGTATTTTTCTTAAATTTTTACTTCGCAATCCATATGCTATAGCCTTTATGTCTCAGTAAATATGGCTTTATAGAACTGATTGCTATAGCCATAAATTAATTTGTCAGAGTATTATTTTTAATACTCTGACTTTTTTGCTGCTAATTATTGTCGCGATCGCTCTAAATTTTAATTCTGATTTTTTATAAAAACAACCTACTTTTTCAGACTTTTTCTTACTGACAACATCTTGGTATTTTCTTAAAGTGAATACATGATGAAATTCACACCCAAACCGAGGTAAATCATGAATTCTAAAAATCAACTCAAAGCTCTAGTTGCTCTAACAACTTTAATGTCTACCACTGCCATCTCTAGCGCCGCTTTTGCTGGCGATGCCAAGGTCTATCCTGGTAGCCAATGTTATCTGGCCAACCCCACTGCTAGCAACATTGGGAGTATCCAGCTATTTGGCGGACAAGTCATTAACGTCAGTAATTCCACTGTGGAAGTGAATTGTCCGGTCGTGCGGGATATCACTGGTGGCACTGAAAACGGTAAAGTCGGCCCGACGGCTTTAGTTCACGTATATAACAACAATGCTGCTAGCACCACCCTTGAATGCGACTTGCGAGCCTATGGGGTCAATCAGCTAGGACCAACAGGCGCTCAGTTTCAGCGATTAACCAAAGTTGTCAGCGGCGGTGCACCTGGCACTCCTGGGAAGTCCTCGCTCTTCTTCGACGGCCGGGTTCAGCAAACCCCTGGTGGCGCTTACGAAATCCGTTGCAATCTACCTGCTCGTACTGGAGTTGGAACCTACGTCGTAACTGAGTAAGTTTGCCCTCACCCTAAATCCCTCTCCCACGGGAGAGGGACTTTAACCACCAGAATTGGCCGGGGAGAATTTCTAGCGGTTGAATCCGAACTGGTTCGACTCCGGCTCCCTTGGGAGAGGGGAAACCAACCTTTGCTGAGCGGATTTGGTATGACACCTAAAAGGATAAAAATAATGGCGAGATATAGAAACAATTTACCCCAACGATCGAGCAATTTATTCCTCACCGATGGCGGGTTAGAAACTACACTCATTTTTCTCGAAGGACTGGATTTACCTGAGTTTGCTGCCTTCGATTTGTTGAAGCATGACGCAGGTTATCGATCGCTTCAGAAATACTTTCGCACCTATGCCAGTATCGCCAAGGAAAATCAAGTGGGATTCATTCTAGAGAGTGCCACCTGGCGGGCAAATCCCGACTGGGCGACTAAGTTGGGCTACTCTAGCACTGCCTTAGCAGAGATGAATCGGAAAGCGATCGCTCTCCTCCACGATATTCGCCAAGAATACGAAACCGAACGAAGTCCGATGCCCATCAGCGGCTGCATCGGTCCCCGTGGCGATGGGTACATTCCCGCCAATGCCATGACAGTAGATGAAGCAGCAGCCTATCACCGCCCCCAAATTGAAGTTTTTCGGGATGCTGATGCCGACTTAGTGACTGCAATTACCATGAACTACGTCGAAGAAGCGATCGG
This sequence comes from Cyanosarcina radialis HA8281-LM2, assembly GCA_019359615.1. Classification (GTDB taxonomy): domain Bacteria; phylum Cyanobacteriota; class Cyanobacteriia; order Cyanobacteriales; family CCAP-1448; genus Cyanosarcina; species Cyanosarcina radialis. The sequence continues at coordinate 180,836 of JAHHHA010000004.1, read as the reverse complement.
TATTACCCTGGCGGCCCAAGCTGTGGGGATGCCCGTAGTAATTTCTTTTACCGTGGAAACCGATGGCAAGTTGCCTACGGGACAGAGTTTGCAAGAGGCGATCGATCGGGTTGATGCTGTCACCAACAATGCGCCTGTCTACTACGGGATTAACTGCGCTCATCCCAATCATTTTGCAGGGGTACTCAAGGCTGGCGAGCCTTGGTTGGAGCGCATTCGCGCCATCCGGGCCAATGCTTCCACCAAAAGCCACGCCGAACTCAACGAGTCGGAAACCCTCGACGATGGCAATCCAGCCGAACTTGGGAGTCAGTATCGCCAACTGCGAGATAAATTTCCCCAGTTCAACATCTTAGGTGGTTGTTGCGGCACAGACGATCGCCACGTCGCAGCTATCTGTAAAGCTTGCTTGCCCGTTTTGTGGACGTACCTTTCATCTCCACTCCCATTTTAAAAACCCCGAATCGTCAACCATCGCCCTATCAAAGATAACAACTATGGAAACCCTAGATCTAGAAAAATCAGAAGCGTTCGCCGGACGGATGCTAGACGTACTCAATAGTGGCGCGATCGCTATTATGACCTCGATCGGCCACCGCACCGGATTATTCGATACGATGGCTAGTTTGCCACCCTCTACCAGCCAACAAATTGCCACCGCTGCGCGATTAAACGAGCGATACGTGCGGGAATGGTTGGGAACAATGGTGACGAGCAGTTTTATCGATTACGATCCGGCGACGGGCAATTACTTTTTGCCTCCCGAACACGCCGCCTGGCTGACCCGAACCAGTCCCCAAAACATTGCAGTGACGGCTCAATTTATTCCCGTGTTAGCAGGAGTTGAAGATCGAGTCATCGACTGCTTCTACCAAGGCGGGGGCGTTCCCTACTCTGCCTACGATCGCTTCCATCAAGTCATGGCAGAAGAGAGCGGTCAATCGGTGGTTGCGGGTTTAGAAGCAGCAGTTTTGCCTCTAATTCCCGATCTAGTAGCAGCTTTGGAACGGGGAATTGATGTTTTAGATGTCGGTTGCGGTTGCGGTCGGGCCGTCAATACCATGGCACAGAGATTCCCCAACAGTCGGTTTACTGGGTATGACTTTTCCGAAGAAACGATCGCCGTTGCCCAAGCCGAAGCAAGCGATCGCAATTTAACCAACGTCCAGTTTCAAGTTAAAGATGCTGCCCAACTAGAGGAAGTAGAGCAATATGACTTAATTTGCACCTTCGATGCCATTCACGACCAAGCACGCCCGGATTTGGTATTGCATGGTATTCACCAAGCCTTGCGCCCCAACGGGATTTATCTCATGCAAGAGATTCGGGCATCCAGTCAAGTAAATAACAATCTGGAGCATCCGCTCGGACCTTGGCTCTATACCATATCTTGCTTGCACTGCATGACGGTATCTCTCTCATCCGGCGGCATGGGATTGGGAACGGTGTGGGGTCGAGAAAAGGCTTTAGAAATGCTCGCAGCCGCTGGATTCGGCAGCGTAGAAATTAAGGAACTCGATCTCGATTTTGTCAATGACTATTACATCGTGCAAAAGAAGTAATCTCATACCATTTTGCTCGCATACCTGCTACACACGAATTCTGTGTAGGGGCGCAAGGCATTGCGTCAGCGTCAACTTAACGTCGAAACCTCGATCCGGCAAGGGTTGAAAACCCCTGCCTCATAGCGAAAGTCCTCTAAACGAGGACTAATAGTAATTCTCAAAACTGGTTCAATAGATCGAAACTCTCAAATAACGCTAGATCGAGCATCTATATCAACTAAGACCCCAGTTATTTTTGAGCATTGGGATCGATTCTGGTAAATTTAGTCCACTGAGCGTGGACTTGTGCTTAAGCTGTGGGGTTTTGAACCCCTGGCGGTTGGCGCTGAAACTCGTGGCCCAAAAATGGCTCTAAGTTGACACCAATGAATGCCTTGCGCCCCTACCTCAAATATGTTGCAACTAATCGAATTTCGTATAAAAGGAAAACAACTATGTGTCAAATCTGCGCTTTAGCAGCAGTTTATCAAAACCGAAAAAAACGCGACTCGCTGATTTTTGAAACCAAACTTTCCTCGACATTATTCTCAAAAAAATTGATAGAACAAGTCAATGTAAAAGCTCGATCGACAGGTAAAAGCCAATGAACGACGATCGCCTCAAACAATACTGGCAAGCATATCTAGCAACTCGATCTGAGGGTACAGTCGATGAAACCTACGAAGCAGATACATTTGGCGATTATCCCGATCTAGCAAACCGACTGGCTCGATTAGTGCTGTTGGGAGTGAAAATAGCTACCTGTTCGGCTTTGTGGGAATGGGAGGCAGAAGGCAGTCCTCTACCTTCAGTTGGATTAAAGACGATCGTCCTCAATGGCGATCGCCAACCAGTTTGTATCATTGAAACAACCGAAGTCACGATTTGCCCCTTCAACGAAGTAGATGCTGAGTTTGCTTATGAGGAAGGCGAGGACGATCGCTCCCTGGAATCTTGGCAAACAGAACACTGGAAGTATTTTGCCCGCGTTCTTCCCCAAATTGGCAAAGAACCTACGCCAGAAATGCCGTTAGTTTGCGAGCGGTTTCAGGTCGTTCATCCCAATTTGAAAGCCGTGAATCGGCAGAAAACACTGTATATCTTAATCGGTCCAAAAGGTGCAGGCAAAACTCACATTGGAACTCAGATCGCTCGACACACAACTATTCAATTTATCAGAGTAGAACCAATCTGGCTCAAATTAGCTCCCGGTGAAAATGGTTGGGAAGCCGTCGAGAAAGCAATCGATCGAGCCTTTCAACAACATGATGAAGTCGCGATCGAAAGCTTAGGTGCTGGAGATGGATTCGATCGCTTTCATGCTTCTCTAATGACAAAATACAATGTCAAGCGAATCAAAGTCTATACCGATTTAGCAGAGTGTTTGAAACGAGTAAAAAATCGAGACAATTCAGAGCATATTCCAGTTTCGGATGAAAAAGTCGAAGAATACAACAAAATAGCTACTAGCGTCCATCATGTCTGGGATGCGATCGTAGATAACAATGCTCTAGTTACAAATGAAGAAATTCTCAAAGTCATCGAATCGTTGCGCCTTAGTTAAGCTTGAGTAAAATTCGATCGGCAATTGTCTCAACAATCTTGTTAGTTGAGGTGAGATTATGAACTACAAACGCCTAATTATGGACTTTTAGCAAGCTGGCTCTATCCCATTAGAGCTAGAGAAACTCGATCGATGATTCAACCCCATGAATGACGATCGAGTAAAACTATACTGGCAAGCATATCTAGCCACTCGATCCGATCCAGCGGCAGCCGATGAAACCTACTTAGTAGATTCATTTGGCGACGATCTCGATCTCCTGCAAGGCTAGCGTGGGATAGCCGTCCCGGCTGTCCCACGGCAGGCTTTTCTGCCTGCTCCACAAGAAATTTCCACAAGGATTTAGAACCAGTAGAACATTCTCAATGCCCTATGCCCGCTCGGCTGAGCCTGCCGAAGCCCATACCCTTTTATTCCTCAGTTTCCATATCTTCGTTGTTGGCTTCGCTACCACCACCAACCGTAACGAGATCGATTTGCTGGCGATAGTAATCGACGCTTTTAACTTGAACTTCGACGCGATCGCCTAATCGATAAGCAATTCGATTTTTTCTGCCCACCAAACAGGCGTGGCGCGAACGAAATTCATACCAGTCATCTTTGAGAGAACTGACGTGAACCAATCCCTCGACCAGCAAATCTTCAATTTCTACAAAGAAACCGTAAGATTGCACCCCAGTAATCATCCCCTGAAATACTTCGCCCGTGCGCTCTTTTACCATTTCGGCTTTCTTTAAACCGATAAAATCGGCTTCGGCATCCATGGCAATTTTTTCTCGCTCGTTGAGCAGGGGAATAACCGAAGCCAACTGACTCTCTAAATCTTCGGCGAGATTTGGGGGCAAAACGTTCCAGTTGATTTGCCCGTGAGAGCTACTGTGACGCAGGTTGACGCTATCTTTGGCTTTGGTAGAACGGCGATCGCGTCCTTTTTCAAACATGGTAGCCAACACCCTTTGGACGAGCAGATCGGCGTAACGCTGCATCGGCGATATGCAGTGAGTGTAGCCATTGGCATAAGACAGTCCGAAGTGGGGGCCGGGAGCTTTGCCATAGCCGAATGGTTTCAAGGCCGACTTTAATAAGTAATTCAACACCTCGGCTGCATCGGATTCAGCGCAGATCTGGATGAACCGTTGGAAGTCAGAAGGACGAACTTCATCTTCCTGTTCTAGCTGCCAATTAAGCTGCAAATGGCTGGCTAGTTTGAGCAGATCCTCAAGTTCGTCTGGATGAGGAGCTTTTTGCAGGCAATAGATTCCTGGCAGCGACAAGGCTAGTAAATGAGAACTTACAGCTTGATTGGCTAAAATGAATAACTCTTTCAAGAGAGCGCGGGATAGAGGAGAAGAGGCGATCGAATCTCCATTTGCTACTGAAACCGTTAACGCTCCCAGTCTGCCTTCATCGGGGAACGGTGAAACTGGTTCGGGCAAACGCAGTTCAAAAGCCCCCCGCTGTAGCCTTTGCACCCTGGCAGATACGCTTAAGTTAACGATCTGCTTGAGCATTTCCACCGTAGCTGGGGCTAAATCTGGATGGCTTGCTTCTGCCTCTTGAGTCGATTTCGCCTCCAGCATCGACTGGAGTTGCTGGTAAGTCAGCCCAGCATCTACCTGAATTGTAGTTGGTTGAATTTCAAACTCGACTACCTGACCGATATCGTCTAAAGTCAACAGAATTGAGATCGCCAATCGGTCTTGACCGGGAACCAGGGAACACAAGCGAGTGAGAGCTTCTGGCAGCAATGGCAGACAAGTATCTCCCAAATAGGCAGCAGTGCCTCTTCTTTTAGCCTCTCGATCTAAGGGCGTATCGGGTTGAATGTAATGGGCCACATCTGTCGTGTGGATTCCTACCTGCCAAGCTCCAGTGGGAGTTTTTTCTAAAGTCAGGGCGTTCTCGACGATCGCGGGTTGGTTGTCTTCGGCGGCGGTTTCGCTGCTAAACGTCACTGTAAATAACTGGCGCAAGTCCATTCGCCCTGAAGTTTTACCCAGTTTTTTGGGTAAACCATCGGCAGCTTTAAGCACTTCTGCTGGAAAGACCCGACGCAAATCGTGCTTGCAACAAACTATTTCTTTTTCATCTGCGGCTTCCGCATCGCTACCGAGAACCCGCGCCACTTTGCCCATGGGTGGATGTTGAGCTATGGGGTAGCGCAAGACTTCGACGTGAACGAGATGATCGATCGCCTTTTCGAGATTTTCGCCATTTGCTTGGAGGTTGAGTTCAAATAATAGTCGATCGTCTAAAGGCACGGCACTAAAACCAGTTTCGCTCGATTTTACTCTCGCTAGCACCGAAGGATTAGCCCGCTCTAGAATCAACCGCACTTCCCCTTCAGGGCTGCGACGGCGGCTGCCTTCTTTAGTGATTCTGACCAAAACGCGATCGCCATTCCAAGCATTACTCAAGTGACTCTCTCGGATGTAAATATCCTCCGATTGCTCGGCATCTTGAATGGCAAAACAAAATCCTTTACTAGAGCAACGCAGTTTGGCTTCGACGACATCTTCTTCTTCGATCCGTTTATACTTGCCGCGTTCCTTGACTAAAATCCCGATTTTCTCTAAAGCATCCAAGACAATTTCTAGTTTCTTCAAACTGAGTTCGTCGTTACAGCCCAGTTTTTTCTCCAAAACTTTAGGAGCGACTAATTTATCATCTGTGAAGTTAGAAAGCAGTGTAGCGATTGAAAGTTCCATATTGGTTATTTGAAACGAGTTAAGAGCGGAAACGCTGCGGGCACAGAATGGGGATTGTAACTCTACCCGAACGGTAGCCAAGGAACGAATTTCAGTGAGAGGCTCTGCGACCCTCAATCCCTCTCGGCTGTCAGGACTTTAGTTCGTTCTCAGTTGAGGATTCTCCCGAACTCCTGTAGGCTAAGCCTTCCCGTAGCCGATAGGCTTCTCGAAGAGTAAGGTACTCCCGAACTCCTGTATTCTTCTTATTCATCTGCGAAGAACCAGAAATTTTCTGGAATACCGCCTGGATCGGGAGCGATCGATCGACCAAAGAGACTTTTAAAACTGACTTATAGGGGCACTAACCGCCCTGGATCAGTCTTTTTCAGCTAAGTCAACTGAAGGAAAGAAGGATGAAAGGTGAAGGATGAAATTACCGTTTGTTCAGCCTATCCTTCAGTAAGCTTGGCGTACAACCTTCAAACTTCTTTAGTTAAATAGCCGTTACTTGTTGGGCAGTTTTCCCATCAAGTCTACTTTGAGGTTGACCGAGCTACATTTGTAGTTGCTAATTCGCTCGCCAAGCTTTCAGTTTATTCAACCTTCTAGAAGTGCCATGGCACGAACCAGGAGGTTCCCAACTTTTAAGAGGTCGGGGAACGATTCTCTTCGAGACGGCAAAGCCGAACGCAGCGTTTCGATCGGTTAATGCAATTGTATCAGGACTAGCCGCGATCTTTGTGGCTCTCTCGCGTTTTGGTCTTAACTGTTAGATTAGATGGGAATGTAAATCGTCTATCGCTGCAAGATTATGTTCGATCGATTTCGAGTTCGTTATCCTCAAGGTTGTCTGATTAGCAAGTTGCTCAGGATAGAAAACGGCAATTATGTAGTACAAGCCTTGGTGCAAGTCGAAGGCGCGACTCTAGCTACTGGTTTGGCCGCAGACGACAATATTGAAATCGCCGAAGACCGGGCTAGAAGCAGAGCTTTAGCAGTTTTAGGTCTTCTTGCCTCCGGAGTTCCTGACGATCGAGAAACTCCCTCAGTTTCTCCCAGCATCACTCTTCAACCGTCAACCCCGATATCGCCAGCTACCGCCAGCCAGAATTACCAGCACGAGGTTTTACCAGAAATTCCCCAGGTTGAGGTTGCTCCCCCTACTTTTAGTCAGCCAAAATTCTCTGAGGTCGATGCAATTCCCTTTGCTGACGATCTGACTTCTCAGGAAGCAGAGATGCCCGCACCCCAAAATAATTTGTCCTTGGAGCTACCGACCTTTACCTCTCCCAAGTCCGAACTCGAACCCGCTGCCAAAGGGTCATCGCCCAAGAAGACTGCTATCTTAGAAGAAAAATTGAGTCCAAAACAAATTATTGCCAGAACAGACATTGAAATCAAGCGTCTGGGCTGGAGTCGTCAGCAAGGTAGCGACTATTTGCAAGCGACCTACGGCAAAAAAGTTCGATCGGAACTGACCGATCGAGAATTACAGGAATTCTTAGATTATCTAGAATTACAACCTTCACCAAACGAGTTGAACGATGGATGAAAAAAATTTAAATCGAGAGGAAATTTTTGCCCGCACTACTATTGAAGTCAAGCGTCTGGGCTGGAGCAATAAGCAAGGTAACGAGTATTTGCAAGTGACCTATGGCAAGCAAAAGCGATCGGAATTAACCGATCTACAATTGCAGCAATTTCTGAAGTATTTAGAATTGCAATCTTCACCAAACGATTTAAACGATTGAGGAGTTTAGGAGCTTTGGAAGTGTGGAGTGTTGAGTGTTGAGTGAAGAACGCTCCCCCTACTCCCCTGCTCCCTTGCTCCCCCTGCTTGCCATCTGTAGCAAAATTAGAGAGAAACGATATTACGCCACCTCTGCTGGTACGCGAGTGGCAGAAGGACGGCGATCGATCACTTGGTCGATCAGTCCGTATTCTTTCGATTCTTCTGCTGACATAAAGAAGTCGCGCTCGGTATCCTGTTCGATTCTCTCTAAAGGTTGTCCGGTGTGTTGGGCTAACCACTCGTTCAAGCGACGTTTGTGATAGAGAATTTCCTTAGCTTGAATCTCGATATCGGTTGCCTGCCCTTGAGCGCCGCCCAGAGGTTGGTGGATCATAATTCGAGAGTTAGGCAGACTCATGCGCTTGCCTTTAGCACCAGCACTGAGCAGAAAAGCGCCCATACTAGCAGCGAGTCCCACGCAGATCGTGCTGACATCCGGGCGAATTTGATTCATGGTGTCGAAAATGCCCATACCAGCAGTGACCGAACCGCCAGGAGAGTTGATATATAAATAAATATCTTTCTCTGGATCTTCAGCTTCGAGAAACAGCAGTTGGGCAACGATGAGGTTAGCGAGGTCAGAATCTACCTGTTGACCCAAAAATACTATGCGCTCTCGCAGCAGTCGAGAGTAGATATCAAAGGCGCGTTCGCCGCGACCAGATTGTTCGATTACGGTAGGAATCATTGAGGTTGCCGATCCTGATATTTCTTTTTTGATTTTAGCGACTTTGAGAGTTTTCTCTATGGGCGATCGCCGAACTTTCAAACAGGCCATACAGACATTGCAGGGGACGCGCTGACACCCCACAGATGAATCCTCTCGATCGAGTTAGGGAGAACCCATAAGCTGCGAACAATTTAACAGGTATTACCCTTGCCGTGTCAAGACCAGACGGACTTAGGGTTTACGGGGATTTCAGATTTTTGACTTGCCGATCGCTGTACCTTGCCAAGTTGCCAAATAAAAAGACCAGCGATCGCTGGTCTGATGCTATTTCGTACTTAAGTTGTCGTTTAAGTTCGAGGAAACCCTGTCTGTGCGTTCCCATCCGCCAGCGGGTTACATTTCTTTACATCTTACCAGAAAATGCGAGATGTACTCGATCGCGAAGTTGATAATTTTCATGGCTCGATTCGGCTATGGCTAGCTCTAGAGGCAAATTTTCACACCCTAGCAACAGATTTGTCACAAAGAAGTCATAAACGATGTCTAGATTTAGATGTAATATCTACCGAGACGCTGTATATGCTAGATCGAAATCCTAATATAGTAAAACCTCAAGATAACCTAGCTGTTAAATCGCCCAAGCCTATTGCTAGAATTTGGCAACGAGGATTTACTTATCTTTCCCTAGTGCTAGTAGGTGCTGGTATCGGGTTTTCCGGCAGTTATCTAGGAAGTAGAGATCGACCATCACTGTCATTAGCTGGGGGTATTAGTGATGTAGCTGTGGCTGCACCCACTCCAGCTTCGCCACTTGAAGCTGGACTAAATCAAAACTTTGTCACCAATGTAGTCGATAAAGTCGGTCCGGCAGTAGTAAGGATTGAGTCTTCCCGCACGATCGTAAATCGGGGACGACAAGGGTTTGACGATCCTATGTTCCGCGAATTTTTTGGCGACGCTTTGCCTTCACGCCCAGAAAGACAGATCGAACGCGGTACTGGTTCTGGCTTCATCATCAATGCCAACGGTCAAATTCTGACTAACGCCCACGTAGTAGCTGGGGCCGATACAGTTAGGGTGATTCTCAAAGACGGCCGCAGCTTGACAGGTCGAGTTTTGGGTGCAGATCCACTAACAGATGTAGCCGTAGTCAAAATTGAGGCTAACAATCTTCCCACTGTAGCTTTGGGCGATTCAGATCGACTCAGATCTGGAGAATGGGCGATCGCGATCGGCAATCCCCTCGGTTTAGATAATACCGTCACTACGGGGATTATCAGCGGTACGGGTCGTAATAGCGGTCTGGTGGGCATCCCCGATAAACGAGTCAGCTTCATTCAAACCGATGCTGCCATCAACCCCGGTAATTCTGGGGGGCCGTTGCTCAATTCTTCAGGTGAAGCCATCGGCATGAATACGGCGATTATTCAACGAGCGCAAGGACTGGGTTTTGCGATTCCGATTAATACCGCCAAAGACATTGCCGACGAATTAGTCAAGAATGGCAAGGCAGAACACGCTTACTTAGGCATTCAGATGGCAACCATCACCCCAGAGCTAAAACAAGAGCTAAATAGCAATCCTAATTCCGATGTCAGGATCGATGAGGAGCGAGGTGTTTTGGTCGTGCGGGTCGTGCCTAATTCACCAGCGGCTAGAGCCGGACTGCGTTCTGGAGATGCGATCGTCAAAATCAATGGCGAATCGATTACAGATGTCGATCGACTGCAACAAATTGTCCGAGATCTCAAGGTGGGCAGCAATTTACCACTGGAATTGCGCCGTCAAGGACAAACTGTAACCCTGAACGTCCAAACTGGGCAATTCCCAGTGCAGCCGTCTTAGGATCGAGAGCGATCGCAGAAACCCAACACTTGTGGTGTGTTGGGTTTCGCTATCGCTCAACCCAACCTACATTAATTACGGCCGAGCGACCGGATTTGATATGACTTGTCGATAACGTTCTAATCGTTCTATTGGACGATCGCCTCCTGAAATGGATCGTAAACTAACAACTTAACTCGGTAGGTTCTGACAGAAATTTTGGCTAAAGGATATAGAATAAATAATTATTTTCCTCTAGATATCGACATTGATTTCATCGCTAACAGCTTGAGCTTCAGTGCAGCGATCGCACAAGCCAAAAAACTCTAAAGTGTGGTAATAAATCTTAAATTGGTGAGATTTTTGCAATTGAGTCTCTAGTTCGTGTACCGGACATTGATGGATGGCGATCGATACTCCACACTGCAAGCACGTCAGATGGTGTTTATCTTCCTGAACGCAGCTATAGAGAGATTCGCCGTTAGCTAAAGTCCGCGCTTGAATTGCGCCTTCAAGTTTCAGCGCCTCCAGAGCGCGGTAAACTGTTGCCAAACCCATACTTTGACTGCTCTGACGCAATTCCAGATAAATCTCTTGCGCCGAAATTCCTCGGTTTAAAGTTTTCAGCAAGTTCAAAATACGGTTCGAGGAGCGAGTGCGTTGAGTTTTCATGCAGTAGATCGTTCGAGAGCGATACGTGCTAGCGCACAATCCAGCGCCAAACAGGGCTTGAATTTAGGATCTTGTTTACTTTTAGACTACCATTTCTGCAAAATAAGAGAATGATATTGAAGCTCAACCTAACGATGACAGAAAAACTCATCTATCAAGCGCAGATCTATGTCACCCTCCGTCCTTCAGTCTTAGATCCAGCCGGAACCGCCGTCCAGTCGGGATTGCAACACTTAGGCTATGATAATGTAGAGCAAGTAAGAATTGGCAAATACATCGAACTGACTGTAAGTGCTGCCAGCGAACATGAAGCGAAGGAACAAGTAGATCGGATGTGCGATCGCCTATTAGCTAACACCGTCATTGAAAATTATCGCTTCGATTTACTCGAACAACAACCGAGCATCAATAAATAAAATCGGCTCTCAAAGTGAATCAATTATCTAATATTCACTCTTACCTCTGCGAACCTTTGCGCTTACCTTTGCGCTCCTTTGCGTTAAAAAACAATTATTTAATCGGGACGTAGGATCGTTCGCTCTTCCAAAATTAGCAGCACTCCTCAAAATCAATATAGAGAAATTCGAGCATGAAATTTGGAGTTATCGTCTTTCCAGGTTCCAACTGCGATCGCGATGTCGCCTATGTCACCCGCGATTTGCTATCAGTACCAACCCGGATGGTTTGGCACGAAGAAACCGATATTTCTGACTTAGATGTAATAGTAATTCCAGGCGGCTTTAGCTACGGCGATTATTTGCGGTGTGGAGCAATCGCCAGGTTTTCTCCCGTCATGCCACAAGTCATCAGCCACGCCCAAAAAGGGAAATTGGTCTTAGGAATCTGCAACGGCTTTCAAATCCTCACCGAAGTAGGACTGTTGCCAGGGGCATTAATCCGCAATCGGGATTTGCACTTTATTTGCGATCGCTCTCCCATTTCCGTCGAGCGTACCAACCTACCTTGGACGCAAGCCTATCGAGCTTATCAAGTAATCACCTTGCCGATCGCTCACGGCGAAGGGCGCTACTATGCCGATGCCGACACCTTAGCGAAGTTAGAAGATAACGGTCAAGTTGTCTTTCGCTATCACCGAGAAAACCCCAACGGTTCCCTCAACAATATTGCTGGGATCTGCAACCTTCAGGGCAACGTTCTGGGCATGATGCCCCACCCAGAAAGAGCCTCAGATCCGGCGCTAGGCAACACCGACGGCATGGATTTGTTCGAGGGCATCTTGGCAGCAACGGCTAACGCTTATGCCCAACGTCGGCTATCTCATCAAGAGTTTGTGGAAGCTTAAATCGCCAAGCGATCGCTCCAGCGTTGTAGTAGCGATAAAGGAAATCTCAGGCATCTTGCTAGGCTGCTGGGATGCACTATGGCCCACAAATTAATGCTCAAACAAGTACACCCCAAAAACAGCAAGATGAACGTCGGAGCCATTACCACCCCAATAGCGAACCAAGTAAAGACGTGAAAGATCATCGTCACAGCTAAAATGTTGGCAATAGCTGTTGTTTGCCAGATCTGGGTTCGCGGGCGCTGTAGTCCTGTAAAAATCATCGTTAGCGAAGTTACCAGCAGATTGGCTGGCACCAGAAAGGCACAAATCGCAATGCAGCGATCGCGGGAAAATTCACACAGAGCTTCAAACATTAGTAAATTCAATCTTTTTACCTAATCTATAGATAATCATACCTAGTATGGTAAAGACTCAGGAGCAGATCGACTATCTTTGGTTGAGTTGTTAGAGTGAAAGTATGAGCGATAAGAGTGAAAGTTTTAAAGTTGTCAGCGATAATCGTCAGGCCCGTTTTCTCTACGAGATCCTCGAAACTTACGAGGCAGGTGTAGAACTAAAAGGAACTGAGGTCAAGTCGATCCGGGCAGGTAGGGCTAACTTACGAGATGGTTATGCCCTGATCCGCAACGGGGAAGCATGGTTGTTGAACGTCCACGTCTCCCACCATTCCACTGCCAGTCAATATTTCAATCACGATCCGCGCCGCACCCGCAAGTTGCTCTTGCACAAACAGGAAATCCGCAAACTCATCGGTAAAGTGGAACAAAAAGGCTTAACCCTGGTTCCCTTGAAAATGTATCTGAAAAATGGCTTGGTGAAGGTGACTATTGGACTTGGCAAAGGCAAGAAATTGCACGATAAGCGGGAAGATTTGAAACAGAAGCAAGACAAACGGGAAATGGAACGCGCCCTCAAACGATATTAAATTCGATCCCAATAAATTTAGTGAATGTGGGGTTTCACTGCGTTCAACCCAACCTACACAATCCGCCCTCGAACTAAACGTCGGTTAATTTAACTTGTTACATTAAAATCTTTATGGCTCGGAAAAAAAATACTGCTAAACCAGTAGTGGGAATAGCGATCGCTCTAGCTACAACATTAACTATTGCTGGGTTGGCGGTGAGTCGAATTGGCGATCGCAATTCGACGGCTTCATCTCCTAAATCGAGTGCCGCTGAATCGACTGCTCTCAATTCCTCGGCTGTCGCTGACACCGATAGAGCGCAAGCTCCTGAAATCGGCCGAGAAAATTCTGAAGCAATTTATAACGTTACTACTCCTCCCAGTTTCAAACCAAGCGCCAGACTCGATCGCATCGTTAATGAATTAGTCGATACCGCTACGGCTAAAGGTTTATCGACGCAACCTTTATCGATTACCTTGATCGATGTCAAAACTGGTGAAATTGCCGAATATCAATCGAACGTTCCTAGATATCCCGCCAGCGTAGTCAAGATGTTTTGGATGGTGGCTTTCTTCGGTCGCTACACCCAGCCAGAAAGTGCAGAATACAATAACGATCTGCCCTACGTTGCCAAGATGGTTCAGCAGTCTGACAATAATGCGGCTGGCTTCATTCTCGATCGAATTACCGATACTAAATCTCAAGGAAAATTGAGTGCCGAAGAATTTAAAATCTGGTTCAACAAACGCGATCGAGTCAATCGTTTTTTCCAACAAGCAGGTTATTCAGACATTAATATAAATCAAAAAACTTTTCCGGTTGGCTCGATGTCAAGACCGCAAGGGACTGACTTGCAGATGCGAGGCGATCCTAAAACTCCGATTCGCAACCAAATTAGCAGCGATCGATCTGCCAGACTGATCTATGAAATTTTTAACGGCCGAGCCGGATCGCCAGCGGCTAATGAAATCATGCAAAAATTACTCACCAGGGATTTGCGTCCAGAAGCCTGGAATCAACCTAACTATCGCGGGTTCAATCCAGTTAGAGGGTTTTTCGGTCAGGCTTTAACCAAGGATAATGTTATCTTTGCTTCTAAAGCTGGGTGGACTTCCTCTACTAGAGGAGAAGCCGCCTTTGTCACTACTACAGACGGTCAAACCGCTTATGTGTTGTCTGTATTTGGCGACAGCCGCGCCTATGCTGGTGACGGTCAAATTTTTCCTCAGATGTCGCGGATAGTATTCGATCGCCTGACAGTTAGGAATTGATATTATTTGGCTTGTATACCCTCTGTAGAGGCGCAAAGCATTCATCGGTGTCCAGTTAATGCTAGAGCCATTGCTGGGCCTCGATCTTCAGCGCCAACTGCCAGGGGTTCAAAACCCCACAGCTTAAGCACAAGTCCATTAAAATGGACTAACTTGACCTCAGTTTAGTCCTCTTTAGAGGACTTTAGCTATGAGGCAGGGGTTGAAAACCCCTGACGGATGAAGCTTTTGACCTTTAATTTGACGCACATGAAAGCATTGCGCCCTTACTACATATGGTGCTTCTCTGCAATTTCTGCCTGGTCGATAACTTTTCTTAATCGCAGAATATTAAAAATAATACGATTTTTTCGATCGTCGGGGTTATACTCTATTCAAAACTACGGGATCGGCTTCGAGCTAGATGAGATACAGGGAAAACAGCAAGCAGGAGTAGATCGTGACTAAGAAACAACAACCAGAACCAGGCAAGCAAAACCAAGAAACTGCCAAACTGGAAGCAGAACTTCATCGCGCCCATAAACTGGTTGAAAAGCTCAAGCAGAAAAATTATCAACTGCAAAGTCGAGTTTCTTATCTAGAGAATCGTCACAGTCGTCAGCCAACAGCATTAATGGATAGAATTCCTCAGTCTCGCACCAAAACTTCTCCTCAGCGCCAACTAGATGCACCGATGAAACGCAGGCGCATAATTAAACGCCGCGCTACCAATCGTTTTTGGCTGAGAAGACTGGCTCTGTTGGCTATTGCTCTATTTGTTGGTTTTGCTGGCATCAGCTTTGCCGCCACGCTGCTCTTCAATCGCCTTGCCAGCAACTCTGGAACTAAACCAGCCCCTACAGGCTCGCTCTCTTCACCTGCTAACCAAAATCCTCCCAATACGTCCTCAAGCTCCAACGTCCAAACCCCAGTCGATCGCTCTACGCTGGTTTATAACGTTACTACACCGCCCGACCTGAAAAATAGTGAGGAGTTGCAAGCAGTTGTAGACGAACTGGTCGCTCTGGCTCGCAGCAAAAACTTACCGACCGAGCGTTTATCCATTACTTTAATCGATGCCAAAAGAGGCGAAATAGCTGGTTATCAACAAGACGAATTGAGATATCCTGCTAGCGTGGTTAAGATGTTTTGGTTGGTGGCTTTATACGCCCAACTAGAAAACGGTCTGGTGTCGGATAGCAAAGAGTTACAAGCCGAAGTCGAGAAAATGATTAAAAACTCTGACAACGATTCGGCAGCATTTGTACTCGATCGCATTACAGATACCAAATCTCAGCCAACTCTGAGCGACGAAAAATTTAAGGTGTGGTTGAATAAGCGTTTAACAGTCAATCAATTTTTTGCCAAAGCAGGCTACGAGAAAATTAATATCAATCAAAAAGCCTATCCGGTTTACTCGATAAATCTGCCGACTCCGAGGGGGAGCGACCTGCAAATCAGACGAGTTCCAGGACTGCCTCTCGCCAATCAAATTAGCTCTTATCATGCTGCTAGGCTGATGTACGAAGTTTGCTTTACCAAGCAAGCCGTTTCCCCCGCAGCTAGCGAAAAGATGTGTCAAGTATTAACTAGAGATTTAAAGCCAGAAGCTTGGAAAAAACAGGCTCAAGCTGGCGGTTTTCACCCGATTTATGGGTTGTTAGGCGAAGCTTTTCCCAACACCGATCTCAAGTTTGCCTCTAAAGCTGGCGGTACTTCTACGGATCGCCACGATGCCGCTTTTGTGGCCACTCCCGACGACAAAACTGCCTACGTGCTAGTGGTCTTGGGTGACGACGGCAGCTATGCTGGCAACGGTAGCATCTTACCCCAAATGTCTCGTTTAGTATTCGATCGGCTCAGTGCCCGTAATTGAAGGCTTGCCCTCACCCCAGCCCTCTCCCGCAGGAGAGGGAGCCAGAAGGGGAACGGCAAGAGAAGTAAAAGATGAAGATAAGGTAAGCCAGGGTCAAAGTCCCTCTCCCGCAGGAGAGGGAGCCAGAAGGGGAACGGCAAGAAAAGTAAAAGATGAAGATAAGGTAAGTCAGGGTCAAAGTCCCTCTCCCGTGGGAGAGGGATTTAGGGTGAGGGCGATCTCCGCTATTACTTCACGCTCACTTTAGCGCCAGCAGCTTCCAATTGCTTCTTGGTATCTTCAGCGGCTTCTTTAGGAACGCCTTCTCTCACTGGCTTAGGCGTAGATTCCACCAAATCTTTGGCTTCCTTCAAACCTAGACCAGTTAACTCCCGCACGATCTTCAGAACCGCAATCTTCTTATCGGCTGGAACTTCATCTAGAATCACGCTGAATTCAGTTTGAACTTCGGCTTCTTCAGCAGGTGCAGCACCTCCACCACCACCTGGCATCATCATCATTCCACCGACAGGTGCAGCAGCACTCACGCCAAAAGTTTCCTCAATTTGCTTGACCAGTTCGGATGCTTCTAGCAAAGTTAGGGATTTCAATTTTTCCAAAATTTCATCAGTAGCAGACATGGATTTCAACTCCTTATATTTCTAGTGTTGGAATTTTTGAAGAGGATAAAGAGGCTAGGGTGAGAAAAGATAAATTTCTCGCTCTCCCGCACTCTCGCACTCTCTAATCAGCGGTATCGCCTTCGGTTTTCTCGGCATAAGCCTTGAGTCCTCTAGCCAAGGAAGCAGGGACTTCGTTGATTCCCACGGCAATCTTGGTGGCCACAGCGTTGAGCGCACCAGCAATTTGAGCCATGAGTTGTTCTTTGGAGGGTAAGTCTCCAATGGCCTTGACTTCAGCTTGTTTCAAGGCTCGACCTTCCATTACGCCACCGCGAAGTTCGGTCTTCTTGGAGGCTTTTTGGAATTCTTGATAGGCCTTAATCGCGCCGCTGATGTCTTCTTTGACTAGCACGAAGGCAGAAGAACCTTTGAGGAATTCGGTCATCGGTTGCCATTTTTGGTCTTCCTCAACCGCAATTCGCATCAATGTGTTCTTAGTTACCTGACAAACCGCACCTTTTGGTCTGAGGCGGCGGCGCAAGTCGGTAATTTCCGCCACAGATAGCCCTTGGTAATCAATCACCACAGCTAGCTGAGATTCGCTCAAGCTTTGCTTGAGTTGGTCGATAATTTCTTGTTTGTTTTCCCGCGTTCTACCCATCTAGTATCACCTCCTTAATTTAGAAGTACGCAGCCACAAAAAAACCCCGGATATTTTGCCGGGGTCAGCTTCACATTCAAAATGCTTCTCCACTCCTTGCAGGGAATGAGACGACAGTAAATGTTTTTGGCTTTAACCTCGGCAGGATATTAAGCTGTTAGCGCCTGCTGTCTTTGGTTAGTTGTTAGTTGCCAGTTGTCAGTAGTTAGCGGTTAGTGGTTAATTGTCAGTTGTCATCTTTACCAACTCAACACTTAACACTCAACACTCAACACTTTATATTAGGCTGTTTCAGTCAGTTTCAGGTCGCGCAGGGCGTTGATATCAAGTTGAATTGCAGGCCCCATGGTGGCAGATACATAAATGCTGCGCCAATAGCGTCCTTTGGCTCCCGCAGGGCGATTGCGATCGATTGTTTCCTGCAATGCCTTCAGGTTCGTTAGCAAATCTTCGGTGGTGAAGGTTGCCTTACCAAACATAACATGAACGATACCCGTGCGATCGGCCCTAAATTCTAGCTTACCAGCTTTAAATTCGGCGATCGCCTGAGTCAAATCGAACGTTACCGTCCCGCCTTTAGGAGATGGCATCAAACCGCGCGGACCCAGCATCCGTCCCAGCTTTGCCACTTGAGGCATCATATCTGGGGTAGCGATCAAAACATCGAAATCCATCATGCCTTTTTGGATTTCGTCTATCAGTTCTTCAGAGCCGACTAAATCCGCCCCGTTATTGCTAGCTTCGGTAACTTTTTCGCCTTTGGCAATTACAGCTACCTTTTTGGTTTGGCCCGTACCTTTAGGCAATACTACCGTCGTCCGCAACTGTTGGTCGGTGTATTTAGGGTCGATCCCCAAGCGAACGTGAGCCTCGGCTGATTCGGGAAATTTAGCTGTCGCTGTTTCCTTTAATAGGTTCAGTGCGTCTGAAGGCGAGTAAGCCCTGTCTTCAACTTTTTTTTGCAGTTCTTGAAATCTGCGCGATCCTTTCTTTGTCATTTTTTCCTCCTGGGGTCAATAACGAAGCTGCGCCTCTCCCCCTTTAAATAGTGTTGAGTGTTGAGTGTTGAGTGAGAAGTTCAGCAGGTAGAGACGCAAGATCTCGCGTCTGTACAAGATAGTGAGAAGTTTGGAGTGTCGAGTTAACCATTCTCCGCCCTCTCCGCCCTCTCCGCTCTCTCCTAGTCCGTAATACTCACGCCCATGTTTTTCGCTGTCCCCGCGACGATTTTCATCGCTGCTTCAATGTCGTTAGCATTGAGGTCGGGCATTTTGGTTTGGGCGATTTCCCGCAGTTGATCTTTGGTAATCGAGCCAACTTTCTTTTTATTCGGTTCGCTAGAACCTCTCTCGATTCCTGCTGCTTTAGTAATTAAAACTGAAGCTGGAGGAGTTTTGAGAACGAAGGTAAAACTGCGGTCTTCATAAACCGAAATTTCTACCGGAATTACCGTTCCCACCTGGTCGGCAGTGCGGGCGTTGTATTCCTTGCAAAATGCCATGATGTTAACGCCATGCTGACCTAGTGCAGGTCCTACTGGCGGTGCGGGGTTAGCTTTTCCGGCATTGAGGGCTAATTTAATGATTGCGACAACTTTCTTGGCCATCTGTGATTTAACTTTGTTTCTGAACCTGATTGAACTCCAATTCCACTGGGGTATCCCGACCGAAAATGGATAACAATGCCTTGAGTTTGCTCCTTTCGGGGCTAACTTCAATTACTTCGCCTTCAAAATCTTTAAACGGGCCTGAGAGTACCATAATTTTGTCTCCTGCTGCCAAATAAGTTTTGACCACAGGTTCTTGCTCTGTAGTTTGTTTAAAGATTCGTTGGACTTCGTTCCAACTTAGGGGCATGGGTTTGACGTGTCCGCGCCCGCGTCCGTAGCCGCGTTTTTGTTCCGAACCGACAAAGTTGATCACGTTGGGGGTATTTTTTACTACCTGCCAAGTTTCGTCGTCCATGATCATTTGCACTAGCACGTAACCGGGAAAGACTTTTTCTTCTGAGTGCTGTCTGGAGCCATCTTTGCGGATTTTCACGGTGGGGGTTTTGGGAATTTCCACTTGAAAAATGCGATCGCTCACATCGAAAGATTGCACCCGCTGTTGCAAATTGCTCTTTACCCGTTTCTCGCAGCCAGAGGCTACCTGCACTACATACCAACCAGTATCGACAGGCGCGGACTCTGTTTCTGGAGATGGAGTTTCTTCATGTAGTTCGTCTGACGTAAAAGTCATATAAACACCTTCCCTGCCATCCACTTAAATAATTCTTCAACTAAATAAATTATCGTGGCGGATAAAGATACCATCAAAATCACGGCGGCTGATTCGCTAATCAATTGTTGTCGGCTCGGCCAAACAACTTTATTGAGTTCTTCTTTAGTTTCTTCAAAGAAGTTAAGGGCGTTTACACCAGAACTTTTTTCTTCTGCTTCTGCTTCATTTTTCTTAGCCACAGTTCTTTATCTCTCCGCTTAATTCAGCCACTAAATATCTAACAAATGAGTTTTTTCTGCAATATACTCACACCCATACAAACTAATTTTACTGGAAAGACACCATTGTAACTGCTCGGCGATCGGCAGCTTATAATAGTTCCTACTAGAGAAAAAGGTCTATAGTTATTTGGAGGTTGCTAACTGTAATGGCAAATTTTAAAGTTTGACCGCTGGAAAACTAATCGATCGGTAATGCTTTTAGTTCCCTCCAGTATAGCTTACCTCGATTTTTCGGACTCAGTGCTGATGAGGCACGATTTCCAATTATATCACGCCCAAGCGATCGCCATCGCGTTGCTAGCGCTCCTCTTCAAACAGAGGCTAGAGAAGCAATGGGATCGGGAATTTCGGTCGTAGGAGCGGTAAATTCTCCAGTAATCACAAATTCTAAGCGCAGTTTCAACCAGGTAATAAATTGGCGATCGGTTGAAATTATAGCTGCTGCTGGCTGGGGGCACTTAGCTTTAATGTCTGCCATTGCTGGTGCTTCTAAAAAAGCAGGCTGTTTCACCAACCAAAAGTCAATCTCTTTTTCCTGTTCGTGGTAATTGCGGGTGCGTTCCCGCAGCACTTCTTCTAGCGGTTCTTCTTCCACTAAAAAATGTTGGCTGGCTAAAAGGTAGTAGTAAGTTTTCATATGTTCGAGGGGAGAGGGGGAGAGGGGGAGATGGGGAGATGGGGAGATGGGGAGATGGGGAGATGGGGCGAGCAGGGAAGAAATTTAACTACTGACCATCGATCGCTGACAATTGACTACTGACTCCTAAACTCCTAAACTCCTGAACTTCTAAATTCTTATCCATTGCCCCGGATTGCTTGTTTCATTTCGCGAACGGCTCGTTCCATGCCGACGAGGGCGGCTCGGCTAACAATAGTATGACCGATGTTGAGTTCTTCCATGCCTTCGATGCAGGCAACGGGGTAAACGTTCCAGTAAGTCAAACCGTGTCCGGCATTGACTCTTAAGCCAGCAGCGATCGCTTGTTTGGCTCCTTTAGCTAATACTTCTAGTTCTTTTTGCCGAGTGGCTTCGTTAGTGGCTTCGGCATAGCGCCCGGTGTGGAATTCAACAAACTGGGCCTTCAAATTAGCCGCTGCCATTACTTGATACAGTTCCGGATCGATAAATAGGCTTACCGGGATGCCGTTACTTTGCAATCGATCTACTACGTCTTTGAGTCTGGCAATGTTACTTGAGACATCTAATCCCCCTTCGGTGGTGACTTCTTCGCGCCGTTCGGGGACGAGGGTGACGTAATCGGGTTTAATATCGAGGGCGATCGCTAGCATTTCTTCTGTGGCTGCCATTTCTAAGTTGAGATGGGTGCGCACTATCTGACGCAGCAACCGCACGTCGCGTTCTTGGATGTGACGGCGATCTTCTCGCAGGTGCATGGTAATACCATCGGCACCGCCTAGTTCTGCCAGCACTGCTGCTGCGATCGGATCTGGTTCTACCGTCTGCCGCGCTTGCCTGATCGTGGCAATGTGATCGATGTTAACTCCCAGCGTAGGCAATTTGGCGCTCCTCCTTTTTGCCTAGAGTTGTCCGTTACTTATCTTAATCGAAAGGGTTCCACCTCAACTGTAGATTTTTTTGTTGAGGGGCGATCGCTTTATTTAAGAGTCGATTCCCCTGACCCCCTTTTTAAGGGGGTCAGGGGGATCTGAGAGGGGCTAGGGGAGAGGTGATACCTGCGATCGCTACTTGCTCAACCTAACTGGTTACTAAGGATAAACCTTGACAGTACCAGTCGCCGTACCATTACTTTTCCACAGTTCGTAGACGTTGTTGCCGTTACTGTCGATCGCAAAGTACGCTGTCCCATTAACATTAGTGATATTTGACGGTTTGGAACTACCAATTCCAGGAATGATATCTTTGACTAACACCGTACCAGCAGTAGTGCCGTTACTCTTCCACAATTCTCTTCCCTGACTGCCATTGTTGGCGCGAAAGTAAAGAGTGCCATTAATATTCGTCAACTCAAGTGGCTCGGAACTATTAACTCCAAGATAGATATCTTTGACCATAAAAGTGTCAGTATAAGAGCCGTTAGTTCTCCACAGTTCGTAACCCTGTCTGCCGTTATAAGCGCCAAAGTATAAAGTGCCGTTGATATTGGTGAGATTATATGGAGAAGAATTGCCACTGCCATAATTGATATCTGCCACCATAAAAGTGCCAGCAGTCGTGCCGTTAGTTCTCCACAGTTCGTATCCGTGACTACCATCATCAGCCCTAAAATATACTGTGCCATTGACGTTAGTGAACTGCGATATAGAAGCATTTCCGCTTCCACGATTGATGTCTTTTATCAGAACCGTACCAGCCGCAGTGCCATCGCTCTTCCATAGTTCGTGGCCGTAACTGGGGTGAGCCGCAACGAAGTTAATCTCAATCGCTATCGCCCAGCATTTACCAGATTAAAAATGAGAGCGATCGCCTTTTAAGAAGAACTGTTTTCCCCTTGAACCGCCAGGGGTTGAAAACCCCTGTCTAATAGCTCAAGTCGGTTAAAACCGACTAAAAATCCTCTCTTTGCAGTCCGTTAAAACTGACTTTAGCTTGGGTTTCGCTGAATTAATTCGGCGGTGGAAGGCAAGCAGAGGTAAGGATTCGATCGGATGTGGGTAAAGCATAGCCCCACTAAGAGAGGAAATGCGATCGCTACTGCTTCAAGCAAAATTAATTAAGGTGCATTATTGAGAGCATTGGTGCAGCCAGAAGTACCAGTAATTAGATTGGCACCACCAGTTCTAGATTGGTTGTTGAGAATAGATATATTGCCAATTACATTGCTAGGGCAGGGAGCGTCAATTCCAAAAGTACCATTTTGGCTGACGTTGTTTTCGATTATCAGACTAGATTTGGCCAAAATTCCTCGATCGCCATTTCCCGATACAGTGTTTCCGCGCACGGTGGCTCCTCGATCTACGGCGATGCCAATACTTTTATTAGCAACGACGATCGTTTCCTCTACTACTACACTTCTGGCCGCAGAGGTAAAAAAGTTAATGCCAATTTGAAAGTTAGTGATAGTACCATTACGGATTTTAATCCCTTGATGGGCGTTGTTAAAAGATGTAGTAGATGACGCACTAATACCAAAACCTGTACCGTTACCCGTCAAAGTATGGCCGCCCAGGTCAATAGTTACAAAACTGGTATTAATGAGTATACAGTTACCGTTAGCTTTCAGATTTTGAGTCACTATATAGGAGCCAGGCGTACTAATAGTAGTGCAAGTATTGATATTGGTTGCTGCTATGGCTGACTGCGGCAGTGCGGCCAAGCTGCCCAGAGCAATAGCGATCGCTGTTGCTAAAGTTGCGTGCTTTTTGAGTTGCATGGTTTGTTTCTTCTTGAAATAGCAAAATTGAATTGGAATAGAAAGATGAGTAATACAAAATCCGGTTGGCTTGCCCTCACCCCGCCCCCTTCCCCTCTCCCAAGCTTGGGAGAGGGGAAGGGGGTGAGGGTTGGATTCATGGTTTCAAAACACCGTTGATTCTTCAGTCCGCGCAGGCGGACTTTGTTTGTATAGTCGCGGTTTCAACCGCCGGACTAAGGACGAAGCTGAAAGGTTACGCCATAGTGATAGGGAGGAAGGATAACTTGTTGCACGGGCACCAATTGAGGCGTTGCTAGTCCTACGATCTGCAAAAACCGATCGACTGATAAACGCATCTCCGTCTTCGGGCCGCGCGGCTTGCCCATCCAGATAGTATTCTCGCGAGGGAGGAGCAGCCAATTGATGGCCGAAAAGTAGCCACCAGGATTTAGCAGTTTTACTACACTCCGAACAAACTCGATTCGATCGCTCAAGCCGTAAAAGGTACTGTGCATCATCACGTAATCGAATTTGCTCACCATGAGATCGGGAAGTGCGAGAAAATCTTGGTTCATCCACAGACAATTTGCGAATCTGGCCCCGGATTTCTTCGCTTCTGCCAGGATGGGAACGTCAACGTCAATTCCGATGACGGGGGACGACTTGGCGATCTGCGCCGCTGGAATGGTGAAATGGCCGTAACCGCATCCTAAATCCAGCACCGACATTCCTTTTTTTAGTCCCAATGCTTGCAGCGTTCTTTTCGGTTGCGACCACAAAGTTTCCCACCAGTCGCGATCGGGCATAGATGTTCCTGTCAGACGTTGCTCTATAGTTGGATTGCTGATTTGTGTTGCCAGCATGAATTTGTCCTCGCTTGAGATTTGGGTAGGTGAATTGTGAATTGCGAATTGCGAATTGGTTTTTCAGGCAATTCTCGATTTCACATCGGTTGCGAAATCTTCATATCTTCTCAGGGGAGTAACAGCAACTCGAACGTGCTGCCCCTGCTTTTGCATAATGGGTAAGTCAAACAAAATTCGATCGAGCGTATCGGGATCGGGAACATCAACGATCGCAATCACTCGGCGCGTGCCAACGCACTTCCATAAATTAACGACAATTCCTTGCTTTTTGGCATCTAATGCCGCATCAGCTTCTTCAGCCCAGATCTTAAACAGTTCTGGTTGAGACATTCCCGCCGGATACTCTACTTGAAAATCTAGGTAATACAACATAGCGATCGCCCTTCTTTAATGAAATATCGATATCAACACAAACCCTGGTAAATGTGAATGGTAGAAACGAGGCAGGTTGTAGGGGCGGGTTTTGCCAGTAATGTTGTCGGTAGATCGTTAATGTCAAATCAAACCCACCCTGCCACACCGATAACCCCATCGCATACATCAGGCGAAATGGTATGAAATTAGGCATCAGCGATCGCGTAATTTGCACCCCGATAGGTTAAATACCGGCCGGACTTGAGAGGAGATAAAACGACTTCGCGATCGATCGCATATTTAGCACCGCGATAAATTAATTTCTGGTCGATCGAGCGATCGGTTGTTTCTGAGATTTGATTTTTTGGCGCTTCATAGCTGGTGCCGCGATAAGCGAGAGCGTAAGTAGATTTCGATGAAATGGACTTCTTAGCAGCAGAGGGAACTTGAGTACCATTGGTGAGTTGAAACATCAGAAGACTCCTTATTAAATGAAAAGGTTGAGAAAAGTGTTAGATGCTAATCTTTTGACTTGGCTTTTTGTTTTGCACATTTATATCTTGCTATAACCCTTCGGCTTGCACAGCATGAAAAAGTAATAAAAAGTAAGTTGCTCTTCAAATTATTTTTCTAAAAGCGGTTATAAAAAGTATGATTTGCTTAAACCAAAATTAATGGCAAAAATAGCCAAGATGCTTTTATGTAAAGCATCTTGGCGGATGAGCTTATTTATTTTACGCAGACTAATATCTCGATCGAACAGAAAGACTTTTTCGATCTTATTCTGTCTCCCGATCGAGTTATATTTTGGTGCTCCACCACTATAAATAATATTTTTCGATCTCTCAGTCTGAAAAATTATGAAAAAGTATGAAATCCGAGTATGACATTTGAGACTAAAAGTTTCCAGTTTTGAAACCAAAGATGCAAAAGTTACGATCGAGTATGATTAAGTATGATTAAGTAGGAAGTAGGAAACTCGGAGTACGAAAATCTATGGGGGTTGAGGAAGCACTAGCGATCGCTGATGCTCTGGTTTTTGCTAAGACGGGCAAGCACTTCAGTACCCTACAAACCTCTATATTTCGAGGGGCATGGTCGGGACAACGATATGAAGAGATCGCGGAAGAGTGCTACTGCTCTGATGTTCACGTCAAGATGGTGGGCGCAGAACTTTGGGAACTGCTTTCCCAAGGATTAGAAGAAAAAGTCGGAAAGAAAAACTTTCGAGCGGCTTTCGAGCGCCGAACCGATATCGCCGTTACTGCTGTACATGGAACTTTGTCTGCGGGAGTTGAGGGTGCGATCGATCTAGAGTTGCCAGAAGGTCAAGTGCAGCTAGGGTCTAAATTTTACATGGAGCGGCCCCCGATCGAATCTCGCTGCTATCAAACGTTGGTCAAGCCTGGATCTCTGATTCGGATCAAAGCCCCCAGGCAGATGGGCAAGAGTTCGTTGATGGTCAGAGTTCTCCACCACGCCGCCCAACAAGGATATCGCACTGCCACCGTAAATTTTCAGCTAGCAGATAGCAAGATTTTCGCTGACTTAGATCGATTGCTCAAATGGTTTTGCGCCACCATCAGCCGCAACCTAGAATTGCCCAGTCAGGTCGCCGACTACTGGGACGACATTTTTGGGGCCAAAACTAGTTGCAAAGATTACTTCGAGCGTTATCTGCTAGCTAAACTCGACCAACCCCTGGTACTAGCATTAGAAGAGGTGGACTATATTTTTCCCCATCCTGACCTCTCTGACGATTTCTTTTCCCTGTTGCGTTCTTGGCACGAAGAGGCTAAGAACAGCGAAGTTTGGCAAAAGCTGCGATTAGTCTTGGCTCATTCTACAGAAGTTTATATCCCGCTCAATATCAATCAATCGCCGTTTAATGTTGGGCTAGCAGTGGAACTGCCAGAGTTTACCCCATCTCAGGTAGAAGATTTAGCTCGCCGTCACGGACTCGACTGGAATCGAGAAGAGGTCGAGAAATTAATGGAGACGATTGGAGGGCATCCTTATTTAGTACGGGTGGCACTTTACCATCTAGTCCAACAGAACGCCACTTTAGAAGAACTATTGCACGATGCACCTACAGAAGCAGGTTCTTTTAGCGATCATCTCCGCCGACACTTAGGAAACTTGCAACAACAGTCGAATCTCGCAGCCGCGATGAAAATGGTACTAGAGACTTCCTCGCCAGTGAGATTGGAGTCGGTAGAGATGTTTAAGTTGCACAGCATGGGGTTAGTCAACCTGCAAGGCAACGAAGTTACTCCCCGCTGCCAATTGTACCGTCAGTTTTTTGGCGATCGCTTGGCTGCGATCGGCTAAGGTAAAAGGAGCAATAAATGGAGGGAGATCGTGACCGCATCAGTCCCACCGCTAGAGAAATCGCCAGTTATCTATCCAGACAGCGACGGTCAACCGATGGCAGATAATACCGAGCAATTTCGCTGGATCGTCACTATTCAGGGTGGATTTGACGCTTTATATAAAGATCGTCCGGACGTGTTTGTCGCTGGCGATTTGCTGTGGTATCCAGTGGAAGGAGACAACACCATTCGCATCGCCCCTGATGTCATGGTGGTGTTCGGCAGACCCAAAGGACAACGGGGTTCTTACCAGCAGTGGCGAGAGGACAATATTGCTCCCCAAGTAGTGTTTGAAGTCGTATCCCCAGGCAATCGCTTTGGGGAAATGCTGAAGAAATTCCGGTTTTACGAGCGATATGGGGTAGAGGAATATTACCTTTACGATCCAGAGAAAGGCGAATTAACTGGGTGGGTGCGTACTGGGGAAAATCTCAATGAAATTGAATCGATTCGAGGTTGGGTGAGTCCGCTGTTGGGGGTGCGATTTGAATTAGTAGATGGCGAATTGCAGCTTTATCGTCCAGATGGCGAGCGGTTTCTCAGTTATGTGGAATTAGATAGGCAAAGAGAAGTTGCCGAACAAAGAGCCGAAAGATTAGCAGAAAGATTGCGAGCCATGGGTATCGATCCAGAGCAAGTATAGAGGCGCGATCGCTATTTGCTTCTAAACTAGGTAGTTGTTGGCAATCCAATCGCGATCGAACACCGTTTGATAAATGCGGTTATACACCTTTAATCTCCCTGGTTGTTTGATAACTAATCCCGACAACAGCAATTCCATTTGCTCCGGGCTATCGTCAGCGGCAATTTCCCCTCGCTCTAATATTTGCCCATACAACTCCAGCAACCGAGGAGCCGACGATTCGCTTTTTAACAACCGATTGCGAATGGTTTTGAGGTGTTCTGGATCGTCTTTAGCTTCCCAATTCTCTATAACCTCTGTTTGGATTAAATCGGCTACCCACTGGGCTTCTTTACCTTCTAAAATTGGGGTCTGCGATTCGACAATTAAGTTACAAATCTTTTGCGTCAGAAACGGTTGTCCTCCCGTCCAGGCTAAAACTTCTTGGAGGACGGCTTGAGCATTAATAGCTTTGGCTGCGATTCCTTGCATCAACGGCTGCACTTCATGCAATTGAAAGCCTTGGAGGGCGATCGCCGTGCCAATATTAAAGGGAGTACAATTTTTATCCTGTACTAAACTCGACGGACTGGCAACACCTAAGAGGACGAAAGTAAGACGCTTGTATTCGGGATTTTCGGCGCGATAGTTGTAGCAGGCACGGATGGCAGCAAAAAAATCGTCCATGTTGGCATTTAACCCCAACGTGCTATCGATCTCGTCAATAAAAATGACAATTTTACCTGAAATCTCCCGGAGAACTATCTGTTGAATAAACTCGCTGAACTTTTGAACGGGAGAGAGAAAATCTAGACTGCGCCACCAACTGCGAAAGTCAAATTTATCGGTAAGTTGCAAGCTATTTACTAGAGAGTAAATTACTCCGGCATACCATTGCTCCACAGAAATATTCTTGCTGCCGATACTGGTAAGATCGACCGAGGCACAGATAATACCTTCAGCTTGCAATCTATTCGTGGCTCGCACCCGCAAGCTAGATTTCCCCATGTGGCGAGAATTGAGAATGTAACAAAAATGTCCGGTTTTGAGGTTGCGATCGAGGTCAATGTCTGCTTGTCTGATAACGTAAGTTGGGGCATCAGTTGTCAGACATCCCCCCACTTGATATTCAAAATCGGCGGTTTTTTCTGTTTGGCGCAACAGGGCATTCTCTAAAGAAATAGCAGCTTGAGATGAGATCAGCTTCAAGATCTCTAATCGTTCGTCGGTAAAGGCATTAACTGCTAAGTTATTTTCGAGGTAAAGGATGCCAATAGCTTTTCCTTGGCTGAGAATTGGCAGGCATAAAACCGATTTGATTTGATGGGTTTTGATGTAATCGTCGTTAGTAAATAACCCCATCGCACTGGCATCGCTCAACACCAGATTTTCTTGGGTTCTATAGACGTAGTTAATAATAGTAGTTGACAGGCGATCGTTGGTTTGAATTGTGGGGGATCTTTCGGTGGTAATTCCTAAGTCGATCGAGCCTTCAGTTTCCACCGTTAATTGTTTGTCTTTGGCTAACAGCAGAAACCCTCTTTCTGCTCCAGCATTCTCGATCGCAAATTTCATTAGGTCTGATAGCAGTTTATCTAGATCGGTTTCTTGCGAGAGGGCTTTTGAGGTTTTGATTAAGGTGTTTAAGTCGAGTAATTGTTGACTGGTTTTCCCGGTAGTCGTCAGTTGCCTTTGAGTGGTTTCTGATGTGGTTGGCGGTTGAGAGATAGTAGAGAGTAATTCGGGATATTTGGTATCGAGATCTTTGACTTTAGCCATCGCCCCCCATTTCAGATAACAATATCGCGCTTGTCTCATGTAAGTCTCTGCAACTTTGATGTTACCTTTGGCTAGATAAAACTTAGCTGCTAGTTCGTAGGCTAGGGCTTCCTCGTTGAGATATTCGTTTTCGTGAGCTAGATTAATGGCACGATCGTATGAGTCTATCGCTTCGGCATATTTTCCCAGCACTCGATATCGTTCGGCTTCAACTAAATAAAACTTATGTAAGAAATTCATTGGGGCATCATCTGCCCATTTCTTCAGCTTTTTTTGATTAGCTTGAACTTGACGAAGCAAGATTTTTTGTTGTGTTTTTTCGCTATCTTGATAAATCGCCAACCTGGCCAAGGAATCGTAGAGAGATAATATAGCAACACCTGATATTCCTAAAGTAGAATATTTTTTTGCTAGTTCGGCGCTAGCGATCGCTCGATCGTATTGGCCGAAAAGATAATAAAGAAGTGTTTTATTAAAATTAAAATGAAAGGTGGTCGATTTATTATCTAATTCTAGCGATCGCATCGACATAAATTCTTCATCATAAGCTTTACCTTTTAGTTGCCAAGGGAGCTTAGACATTCCCATTAAGTTCAAGACAAATTGTCGATCTAATTTTAGATAAGTCAGATAAGTTAGCTGCTGGATCTGCGTCACCTTGTTAATATATTCTACTATTTCTCGATCGAGCGATTTCAAATCGTTGCCTAACATTAGATAAGTGCTACAGCAAAACGTCAAGCAGATAGCTGCCGAATCCCATTCACCAGTTTCTAATCCAGTTTGATATGCTTCTAGTAAAGGTTTAAATATGCGATTCAAATGTTCTTTTCGGTGTTTGATAAAACCATTTATTGCCAATAAAGTCCTGGCTTTAATTTCTTGAATATTAGATTTTGATACCATTTTTAAAGCTAATTGGCCGAATTCATATCCTGTTTCAACATCTCCTACTATCCCGCACAAAATTACTCCATAACTAGCATAAGTATAAGCAGAAATGCTGGTATTTCCATATTTAACTGACAAATTAACTTGTTTAAGAATGAGCAAAGGTAGTAATGTAGGAATTGTCGAATAAACAGCAGGAGTAATCAAAGCTAAGATTTTCATCGCAGAGATTTTATTAAAATCGGTCATAGTTGGTAAATCGAGTAAGCTTGTTGGCGTTTTACCCACTAAAATTAACTTGGTTTTTATCAGTGCTAATAAAACATCTAATTGATTCGGATTTTTAGGAAAGCTTATCCCCCAAAGTTTAAGCAATCTCAATCCAGTAGTTGCTGCCTGTAATAGATTATTTTGGGCAATATAAGCTCGAATTTCGATCTCATAAGCTTTAACTCGATCGAGTAAGGTTACAGCTTCTTTCAAAATTACCCGTACCAAATTATCCATCCGCTCAAAATCACCAGTTAGATAGGCGGATTCTGCGGCTGAATTAAATAAATTTAATGTTAGCTCGTAATAGTTAACCCAGCTATTTTTAGGTATAAGTTCTTGCCCAACTTGCAAATATTTCAATGCTGACCCATAAGCAGCCGATCTGATGGCTTTATTGCCAGCTATTAAGTTGAGTTGAGCCAGTCGTTCTCGTTCGGATTCAGAGTCAATTCGCTCGATGGCAAAATTCATTTGATTGACAATATCGAAGATTTTCTCCTCTTGTTCCTCAGATGAAGTATTTTGCCAGAGCAGTCGTCCAATTTTTAGGTGTAAATCTGGTTTCCCTTCCTCTGGAATTAGAGCATAAGCAGCTTGTTGAATTCGATCGTGAACGAATTTATAACTAACGATGGTAGATTGTTGGTTATTGGTTATTAGTCGAGCAGATTCTGCTTCGCTAACGAGTTCGACGAACTTGTGATTTGCGCTTAACGGTAAAACTAAATCGTCCTGCATTGCTTCCCGCAGTAACAGCGCAATCGATTGTAGAGATCGTTCTAAAACAATTGCTAAATGTCGCAACTCAAACTGATTGCCAATACAAGCTGCTAGCTTTAAAACTTCTTGCGTAGGTGATGACAATCTTTGAATTTTGTTACTCATCAATTCCACCACATTATCAGTAAAACTTCGTCGTTTAATTTGCTCGATATCCCACAGCCATTTACGAGTTTTTAGGTCGAACTCGATCGATTTTTCGTCAACCAAAGATTCCAAAAACTCTCGTAAAAAGAAGGGGTTTCCTCCAGTTTTAACATGGACTAGTTCGGCAAGCGATCGCGTCATTTCTGGAGAAGATTTAAGCGCATCTGACAGTAATCGATTGGTATCTTCTAAAGTTAGAGGTGAAAGAGAAATCGAATCGATCGCTACTCCGGCTTGTTTCATCTCTTCTAGCGTTAGCATTAAGGGATGAACTGCACTCACTTCATTATCTCTATAAGCTCCAATTAAAAACAGCGATCGAATCTCTGAAGCATTTACTAGAAGTTGCATCAATTTCAGGCTGGCAAGATCTGCCCACTGGAGATCGTCAATAAAAATAACTAGGGGATGTTCCGGTCGAGCGATCGCACTGATGAAATTTTGAAATACTAGATTGAAGCGGTTTTGTGCTTCTTGCCCTGGTAATTCAGGGATAGAAGGTTGCTCGCCAATAATCAGTTCTAATTCTGGAATTGCCTCAACAACTACTCGTCCGTTTGTCCCCAACGCTGCCTGAAGTTTATCTCTCCAGGTTTTGATTTGAGATTCAGTTTCAGTTAGCAATTGCTTGACTAATTCTCGCAATGCTTGGACGACTGCGTAGTAAGGAATATCGCGCTGATACTGGTCGAATTTGCCTGAAATAAAATAACCTTGACATTGGGTAACAGGTTGGTAAATTTGCTTAACTAAGGCTGACTTGCCAATTCCAGAATAGCCAGATATCAGCATTACTTGGATTTTGGATTTTGGATTTTGGATTTTGGATTGTTCCTCCTCTACCCCAATGACTCTATCGAATGCTGCTAGTAGCTTCTCAATTTCTCGCTCTCTCCCATAGAGTTTTTGAGGGATTTGAAATTTGTTAGCGATATCTTCAGCACCGAGATCGATTTGAGATATCTGTCCGCAATCTTCTAATTGAGCCAAACATTCTACTAAATCTGCTTGAATTCCCCAAGCACTTTGATAGCGTTCTTCGGCCGTTTTTGCCATCAATTTCATCACAATTTGTGAGATAGGTTGAGGGCAATTTTCTTCTTCGAGCGCTAGATGAGGTGGAATCGGTTGTTTGGCAATGTGGCAATGTACTAATTCCAAGGGATCGGTAGCTGTAAATGGTAGCTGGTTAGTCAGTAACTCGTAAAACGTGACCCCAAGGGAATAAAAATCAGTGCGGTAATCTAGGAAGCGGTTCATTCTCCCAGTTTGCTCTGGAGAAACGTAAGCTAAAGTTCCTTCTAAAACCTGGGGATTTTTGAATATAGGGTTTTCTTGAGTGAGAACTGTAGAGATCCCAAAGTCAATAATTTTTAGTTGCCCTGTAGTGGCATTGAAAACGATATTAGAAGGATTAATATCCTTGTGAATAATGTGGCGATCGTGGATATTACCTAATGCTTCAGTAATTTTGATGGCAACGCGCAAAAAAGCTTTAATATCTAATTTTTGCCGATCGCACCACATCCTCAAAGACTCACCGCCAAAATCTTCAAAGACGATTACCAAAGTATTTTGATATTTTTCTAAGCTATAGGCTTCGATCGCACCTGCTAACTTGAGGTCATGAGTAATTTCATACTCTTGTTTGTAGCGAGTCAGTTCGGCAGGTGTCGGATAATCTTGCCTGAGCAACTTGAGAATTACTTTTTGTTCGTCGTGCTCTCTCAATGCCCGGTACACGAGAGAATTGGCGCTTTGATAAATCTGAGCAACAGTTTGATAGCCAGGAATGGTAATCATCTATCCCCAAGTTGTATATGTCAATAATTCTCGATCGAATTGCCCATAAAACAGTTAAATCTAGCACCGATCGCGAAAGATAGCGAACAGGCGATCGCTCGGCAAAATATCGAATAATATCGATCGTACCTCCAGTATGAAAGTTGATGAAATTTCTTGGGGATGTGGGACAGCCGGGACGGCTATCCCACAACTTATTGAGGATGGCTATAGTTAATGACAGTTACTATTAGCACTGCTACAGCCGCAGATTTCCTATCTCTGGTCGATCTGATGGCAGAGTTCTATGCTGAGTCGGGTTTTACTTTAGATCGAGATTGGGCTGCCAACAGCTTCTCAGCCCTCTTAGCTAATCCAAGCTGGGGCAGCGTCTGGCTGGCACGAGTCGATGGTAACGTTGCTGGTTACGTCGTGCTTACCCTACACTTCAGTATGGAATACGGTGGCATGGCAGGGGCGATCGACGACCTATTCGTTCGTCCTGAGTATAGGCGGTCGGGCGTGGGGATGGAATTAGTAAAGGCTTTATTAGCAGAGTGCCAGCGGCACGGGGCGCTAGCGGTAGGGGTTGAAGTTGGGGAAGACAATCTAGCTGCTAAATCTCTCTATCATCGCTGTGGGCTGTCTTTACGCTGCGACGATCGCCAAGTGATGACCAAAACAATTGTCAATTCGCAATTGTCAATTCGCAATTAAAATAGGCACGCCTAATTCTTACGCTGCTTGGAGTGCAGACTCACGCAAGATGAAATTAACTGCGTCGCTGAGGTTATTCAAAATTAGATCGGGTTGGAATAGTTCTAGTTGAGCGCGATCGCGAATTCCAGATAAAATCCCGATGACCTTGACTCCCGATCTTTTTGCCGCCACGATATCTGCTTCCGTATCTCCAACCATCCACACGTCGGCAGCGGGGGGTAACTCAGCTAGAGCTTTTTTCATCAACAAAGGCTTATCGTCGATATCGCGAGTTTTGTGGTAATCGTTAGCCAAACAGTAGCAGCGATCGCTAGGGAAGAATTGCCCTAAATCGTAAGACTCAAACGCATACTCTAGCTCGACTTCCCGCCGCATGGTCATCACGGCTAGATCTACCTTGGCGCGTCGTGCTGTTTTTAAAGCCTCGATCGCACCTGGAATGAGTCGATCGTAGGCTAGATTGGCCAGTTGGTGGACGCTTTGCCGCCGCAAGTGAGCGAATTCTCTAGCTTGCTTTCGATCTAAGCCAGAGGCGATGGCGATTTCCTGTTCGGGAGTGCGCGATCGCTTATAGTTCCAAAAGTCTGCTTTAGTTAATTGCCGTACTGGTTGCTCTGGCAAGCGAGTCTGTTCCAGGCAAAGCTTGTAAGTCTGGTAGTATCGCTCCGAGACATCCATTATTGGACCGTCAAAGTCAGTGATAATTCTTAGCATAAGTGAGAGTAGTATCTATAGTATTCATTAACTTTTATTGTATTCATAGATCGTGGCTGGAATGCTGGAATTCCCTCGAATGAGACGATTTAAATCTTAAATACCAATGTTAATCAGCGTTTATATAAATCTATTTATTTAATAGAGCAAAATCTAAAAATAATGAGAATGACCTGTAGACCTTATCTGTACGGGCTACCGCGTATACACATCTCTAGTTTTGATGCCCAATCCCTGCCAGATCGAGCGGATGCAAGAGGTCGCGGTCTGGAGGGCTGGAGCCGGAGGTTTCCTCACCGTGCAGCTTGCTTCTCAAAGTTCCCCTTCTATGGAAGTAAAAAAATAATTGGCTAATTCTTGTGGGACTTGCGGTGAGCTTGTCGAACTGTAGCCCTCTGGGCTGTCCCATGCAAAGAGCAATCCTACAATTACCGGATTGAGGGCGGATACGTGCTAACGCCCTGCTTTCTAGCACCAACGCTACTTTCAAGCCCTTCAATCTGACCTTTTACTACCTTTAATGACGAGCGATCGAGAAAATATTAGGAAAACATCTGACGTTTTCTGACTTTTTCATGCAGGCGAACTCAAATTTGTAATTTAGATTAGATGCAGAGTTGAAAATCACTGGTAAACGAGATGAATAAATTTAATTCGCAATTACTAGTTTTCAATTCGCACCAACACCAAATTTAAGGAGAACAATAATGTCTAACGAAAATCAAGAAATGCAAAATCTTATCGATGGCGAACTTTCCGATTTGGAATTGGAAGGAGTATCTGGAGGCGGACACAAACGTTATTACAGGTACTGTTACTACAAAAATGGTAAGCGCTATTGCTCTTCCCGTCGTCGCCGTTAATTTCTCAGGTAATAACTTACCTCTAGCAATTGCTAGATGAATAACTCGATTTACACCAAATTCAAGGAGAACAACCATGTTTACTGAAAATCAAGAAATGCAAACTCTCATCGATGGCGAACTTTCCGATTTGGAATTGGAAGGAGTAACGGGAGGAAGTTCCCATTTTAAGTTTAAAGGTCATCACCGCCGTCGCCGTCGTCGTTTTCGCGGTCGCCATCATCGTTAATATTTAGGGTCGATTAATAACAAATTGAAGGAGAACAACCATGTCTAACGAAAATCAAGAAATGCAAAATCTCATCGATGGCGAACTTTCCGATTTGGAATTGGAAGGAGTATCTGGAGGCGGACACAAACGTTATTACAGGTACTGTTACTACAAAAATGGTAAGCGCTATTGCTCTTCCCGTCGTCGCCGTTAATTTCTCAGGTAATAACTTACCTCTAGCAATTGCTAGATGAATAACTCGATTTACACCAAATTCAAGGAGAACAACCATGTTTACTGAAAATCAAGAAATGCAAACTCTCATCGATGGCGAACTTTCCGATTTGGAATTGGAAGGAGTAACGGGAGGAAGTTCCCATTTTAAGTTTAAAGGTCATCACCGCCGTCGCCGTCGTCGTTTTCGCGGTCGCCATCATCGTTAATATTTAGGGTCGAGACGTGCGTTGGCGTAGCCTGCCCGTAGTGCGGATCGCACGTCTCGATCGGATTTGGCAGCAAGAATAAAAACTGTATAAATTATTACTAAAAACTTTACTCTAACTACTTCTGCCTTCTCAAACCCGTGAGGCAGACAGATGCTATTTTGAAAAATATCTGACTTTATCTGACTTTATCTGACTTTATCTGACCGCTAAATCTTAACTAATAATTTAATCTTGATTCACAGCTAAAAATTATGCTGACGATTCCAGATCGGTATCGATCGACTTTCTGGGGATCGACAACTGTAACTGCCTTTTCAACACCAACTAAATCGAGGAGCAATCTCATGTGTGCTAAATACGATCAAATTCAAGCGGCGATCGAAACCGAAATAGCTGAAACCGAGTTAGAAACAGTTATGGGGGGAACGATTTCACATCCTAAATCTGAGCCTGTTACCAATATTGAGGGGGCTTCTAACTCGCCTCAAACTGGCGCTCGTTCTTCTTCTAAGCCTAAACCGGAGAATAAAACTTTCTAAAGTCTGTCAAAATTGCTTGATGTGACACTTAGTTAAAAAGTTACCACGCCTCCTAATTTTTAGGAGAAAATAGAATTAGCTAACAAGGATGGAGGTGAAAGCGATGATACGCCCTGTTCTGTTTCCAGATAGCGGTATTTACCTACTCATCAAAATTGCCTTTTTGATTTTGGTAGTCATAGCTTGGTTAGTAGCGCTCGCTCCGGTTGCCGTTTGAGATCGAACTTGGACGGTTGACGATCGGATCTCGATCGACCCCAAGCTGAGGGTTAAATTCCCATATTCTTCACCAATAACTTAGAGGGTTCGCAAGCCATTTCTGAGGGAAATGCTTCCACGCAATAATGATTTCGACCTTGAGCTTTAGCAGCATAAAGGGCGCGATCCGCTACGGCAATTAAGGATGCAGCTTCAACATCGTGAGTGGGAACTCGACTGCTAACTCCCAAACTGACGGTAACATAAGGACTGATGGGCGATCTGCCGTGGACGATTTCTAAGTTAGAGATCGCCGACTGTAGCATTTGACAAACGCGAACCGCCCCTTCAGCGGGAGTATTAGGCAGAACGATCGCAAATTCTTCGCCGCCATAACGAGCGACTAAATCGGCCGGTCGTCTGACGGTTTGGTTGAGCATTTGGGCGACTTGACGCAAACAAGCATCCCCGGCTTGATGGCCGTAGTAATCGTTATAGGTCTTAAAGTAGTCGATATCGCACAAGATCAAAGAGAGGGGTTGTTGCTCTCGCGCTAGCCGCCACCACTCTTGGGCAAAATATCGATCGAATTGGCGGCGATTTGCCACTTGAGTTAAACCATCGAGGTGGGCAAGGCGTTGTAACTCGTGGTTAGCTTGTTGCAGGGCGACTGCTTGCTCTTGAACTTTCCGAGTTAAAAACCGCAGTTGCAGGTGTACCCTAACTCTAGCTAACACCTCTTCATATTGAAATGGCTTCGTCACGTAATCTACAGCCCCAGCCGATAGCCCTTGAATTTTGCTCTCGACATCAGCTTTAGCAGTGATAAAAATAATCGGCAACTCGCTAGTAAGAGGATCGGCTTTGATTCTAGAACAAGTTTCAAAACCATCAATTCCTGGCATTTGAACGTCTAATAGAATCAGTTCTGGCAGTTCTTCTCGTACTTGCTCGATCGCACTTTCGCCATCCATAGCTACTCGTACTTTGAAGCCAGCCGATTTCAAAGTTTGAGACAATACCGATAAATTAGTGGGATTGTCATCAACAATTAATATAGCGCCGATCTCTTGCATATTCATAAATAGTTTTTTAATTATAAGGACAGGTGCAGGGGAGAGGGAGAAGAGGGCGGAGAGGGCGGAGAGGGAAGATAATTTATTAATTCCGAACTCTTACCTCCTGACTCCTGACTCCTGACTTCTGACTTCTGACTTCTGACTTCCGAACTCCTACACTCCTACTCTTCAATAAACTGTTGAATAAAAGTTTGGAGTTGTTTGACTTGGAAGCTTTCTGCTAGCTGACAAAGCTGTTGAGCAAATGGTTTAAATTTTTCATCTTGCTGTCTCAACTTGTTAGCTTCTTCGACCGCTCCGTCTAAATCTCCTTTCTTCACCTGACTATATAATTTAGCAAGTATTTCGGGCGAAGGTGGAAGTATTTCCACTGAAGTTTCAGCGCTTTCATCTTCGGCTTTCAGTGAATTTTCTGGCTCGGTCTTCTGAGTATCTGGAATTTCATAAATCCATTGCACGTGTAAAAGCGACTGGAGCATTTCCAATAATTTTTCTGCCGAGATTGGCTTCGGTAGAAAGTCGTCAGCGCCAGCGGCTAAACTTTCATACTGATCCGATTCAAATACGCTAGCAGAAGAGACAATAATCGATAAGTTTTCCAATTGAGGTGATTGGCGCAGCCGCCTGATCATTTCAAACCCATCCATTACTGGCATTACTAAGTCGGCAATGACTAAATCTGGCTGGAATCGATCGACTTTTTCCAAACCTTCTTGCCCGTCCATAGCTTCAGCGACATCAAAGCCAAGCTCGCCGAGCAAATTAACGATTACCGATCGATTTTCCCAGCGATCGTCTACTATCAGTATTTTCCGTTTGTCGCCGTGGAAACCGATAATATTTCCATGGGTAGAGACTCTCATTGACTGGGCCCATTCAGACGATTCTTGAAGTTCTAGATCGAACCAAAAAATACTCCCATGTCCTGGTTCGCTACTAACTTGAATTTGGCTGTTCATCAAAGCTAAGATTTTTTGGCTGATCGTCAGCCCTAATCCAGTACCTTGAGATTGCAATCTAGTTTCGCCTACTTGCTCGAACGGTCTGAATATCTTTTTGAGATAGTCGGCGCTAATCCCGGTTCCTGTATCTTCAATTTGGAAGCGAATTTTAATTTTAGAAGAGCGATCGCCGCTTTCAGGATTTTTTTCTCGATCGAGAATCTTGACTTTGAAAGTTACTGCACCGCGATCGGTAAATTTAACGGCATTGCCAATCAGGTTGATTAAAACTTGCCGCAGGCGCTTTTCGTCAGCATAAACGCCACTGGGCAAGTGCGGATCTGCTTGATAAATAAAACCGATCTTT
Organism: Cyanosarcina radialis HA8281-LM2; assembly: GCA_019359615.1. GTDB lineage: Bacteria > Cyanobacteriota > Cyanobacteriia > Cyanobacteriales > CCAP-1448 > Cyanosarcina > Cyanosarcina radialis. The sequence continues at coordinate 141,696 of JAHHHA010000004.1, read as the reverse complement.
TTCTGTTCGGCTCTAATACTAAAGATTTCGACAATACTTTGCAAGCAAGAAGGAAAATGAAAATTGCTCGGATAAACTTCCATCTTCCGAGCTTCGATTTTGGCAATATCGAGAATATCGTTAATTAAAGTCAATAAGTGAGTACCGCATTGGTGAATGATGTTGATTCCCTTGCGTTCTTTTTCGGTGAGATTTCTCGATGATTGCAAGATTTGGGCGTAGCCGAGAATACCATTGAGCGGAGTCCGAATTTCGTGGCTCATATTAGCAATAAATTCGCTTTTAGCTTTGTTTGCACCCTCAGCCGCCTCTTTAGCTTCATTAAGTTGAGCGGTGCGATCTGCCACGCGCCTTTCTAATTCTTCATTATGTTGTAGCAGTTGCACTTGAGCTTGCCTGAGCTTTTGCAAGACTTTAGATAAAACAGCGGTGCGTTCTTCGACTCGTTGCTCTAATTTTTGGTTTAATTGCTGTAAAGCTAATTCTGCTTGCTGGCGCTTTTGAACTTCAGTTGTCAGCTTTTGATTTTGCTCTTTGAGAGTTCTGGCGAGGTGGCGCAACTGCAAGTGTACTCTTACCCTCGCTAGCACTTCTTCTTGCTGAAAGGGTTTAGAAATATAGTCCACCGCTCCATAAGACAGACCTTTGACTTTATGCTCGGTATCGGATAAAGCCGTCATAAAAATGACAGGAATCTCTGCTGTTATGGAGTTAGCTTTGAGGCGCTGGCAGGTTTCAAAGCCGTCAATTCCAGGCATCATCACATCTAACAAGATTAGCTCTGGTTGATGATACTCTACTTGCTCGATCGCGCTTTCGCCATCAATGGCTACTGACACTGACAATCCGGCACCAGTCAAAGTTTCTGACAGCACCTCTAAGTTAGTAGGATTATCATCGACTATTAAGATGGTTTGACCGCCTGGAATTGAAATCATAGTTTGCCGCACCAATAACTTTTGACTTTTGACTGCTTATAGATATCGTTCGATTTGCGAGTTAGAGCTAAGAGTAAAGCTAAATCTTCAACGGACAGAAGGATAATTTGACCTGCTATAGGCTTGGTCTGATTTTATACCTGATTTGACTCTGCTGGTTGACTCTGTTCGTATATCCATTTTAATTGGAGATGTGTCTGTAATAAAATTAATCAAGCGTCAGGCAGAATTTGGCTTGGGCAAAAAGTTGTTACCGCCAACCTCTAAACTTTTTTAGCGATCGCATTGAAGAGCGACCGCCTCCTCAGTTAGTGCCTGAGCGATTTGGAATAGATCTCATTCATTCACCTGGTTTGTACTTAACTAAGGATTTATGGCGATCGTCTTCATTGGCGAGGCTATTATGGCGTTACAACTTTATCTATAATTCCCTAAATTGCAAGATAAAATGACAGAGACTTACTCTGTAAATTTACCGATCTTTAATAAAACAAATGAGGCATTATGATTGGGTTAGTTGGTTTTCCTATCCTTCCCCCAACCTCCGGCTAATAATCTTCATCATGACGCACCATTTTAGTCGCGTTACACTAATTTAAGCGTTCGTCACTTAGCGATCGTATACTGTTCGATAAATAAGCGAATTTGCTTGATTTGAAAGCCTTTAGCTAATTGACGAATACGATCGGAAAAAGGAATAAATTGAGGATCTATATTTTCAATTATTTCAAGTTCTTGAAGTAAATTGTTAACTAAACCTTTGCGACTTAGATCCAAAAGTAGATTTAATTTATCGGGCGGTGGCGGTAAGATCTCAGATGCAGATATTTCTACTTTATTTTCCGCTCGTTCTAATTTTACAGTTTTGCTTTCTTCATAAAGCCATTCTAATTTTAGATATTTTTCCAAAGTAGCTAATAAAGTCTCAACTTGCATCGGTTTGGGTAGAAATTCATTAGCACCTGCGGTCAAACTATTTTGTCGATCGCTCTCAAACACGCTAGCTGAAGAAGCAATCGCTACTAAATCTGACAATTGGGCTTCTTGACGTAACTTGACAAGCATTTCATAGCCGTTCATTACTGGCATCGATAAATCGGTAATAACCAAATCTGGTTGCCATTTTATAGCTTTCTCTAAGCCTTCTACACCGTTAGTAGCTTCTCGAATTGTAAAACCTAGAGGTGAGAGTAAATCTGCGATCGCCGACCGATTTTCTAAGCGATCGTCTACTACCAATATTTTTATCTTTTCCCCTTTAAAGCCAATAATATTACCCTGTTGAGCAGCTGGTAACTTTACCGACCATTCCTGAGCGGCTGGTAGTTCGACATCAAACCAAAAAACACTGCCTTTACCAAGTTGGCTGTGAACGTTCAAACTGCTACCCATTAAACTGACAATTCTTTGACTGATAGCTAATCCTAAACCCGTCCCCTCAGCTTGTTTGTTAGCGTTACCCACTTGCTCGAAGGGGGAAAATATTTTTTCTAAATGTTCGCTGCTAATACCGATTCCACTATCTTCAACTTGAAAGCGTAGGGAATAATACTGTTTAGTATTGTTATTTGTAGAATTATCTGAAAGCTGAACTTCATCTACATTGAAGGGCAGAGTTTGGAGAATTGAGTTTTTAGATAATAAGTCTGTTCTGGTTAATTTATCTGGGTCATCACCTGCAAGTTTTGCTCGATCGCTCTCCCACTGCTCTAAAATCTTGACGGTAAACGTCACTCGGCCAATTTCAGTAAATTTAATTGCATTGCTCAGCAAGTTCATCAATACTTGTCGCAATCGCTTTTCATCGGCTTGAATGCCATTTGGCAAGCGATCGCCCTCTTGATATACAAATTCAATTCCTTTCTGTTCGGCTTTGATCTGACAAATTTCTGCTACTTCTTGTAAGAAAGGGGGAAAATGAAAATTAGTCGGATTTAATTCCATTTTCTGAGCTTCGATCTTGGAAAGATCGAGAATATCGTTAATTAAAGTCAAAAGATGCGAGCCGCATTGATTGATAATTTCGATACCTTTTTTTTCTCTTTCTGTTATATTTTTTGACTGTCGCAAAATTTGAGCGTAACCCAAAATTCCATTGAGAGGAGTTCGTAACTCATGACTCATATTAGCTAGGAATTCGCTCTTGGCCTGGCTGGCAACTTCTGCTTGTTCTTTGGCTTGCTCTAACTCAAGAGTACGTTCTGCAACTCTTCGCTCTAGTGTATAGAATGACTCTTGCAATTGTTCTGTCATTCGAGTAAAAGCCGTAGCTAGTTGCCCTAGTTCGTCGCGACGTTCGCGATCTAGATCGACATCAAACTTACCTGCCATAATCTGGTTAGTAGCGAGTAATAGTCGATCTAATGGATTAGCAACTTTTTGGCGCAAAACTAATAGCAATAAAATAATTTCTACCAACAAAGATATGCTGCCAAGGAGCACAATAAATTTGGTAGCATCCATCGCTTGCTCTTGCAGTAAGGATTCTGGGTAGACTGAGATTAAATACCAGTCAGGGCCAGTTAGTTTGACGACAGCCAGATATTCTCGATCGACGGCATTATAGATAACGTGTTGTCCGGTAGGATTTTGTTTGACTAAATTGAAGAGGCGCTGGAGATTGCTATTGTTGGCATCTTTGACGGTAAATTTACCCCCTGCTGTTTGAATTTGGTTCATCAGTTGAGGGTGGGCAATCAGTTGTCCGTCCGCTCGCACTAGCAAGTTATAAGTTCCTTCCATACGATCGGAAATCGTCCGCTGGAGCAAATCTGTCAAAATCACATCATGCCCGATCGTACCGATATGCCTGCCTGTTTCGTCATCAATGGGAGTTTCTGCTGACACCATCCAATCTTGGGTTACAGGATCGGCATATACCCCCGTCCACATGGTTTTACGCTGGGGATTGTGTTTTTTAGTTCCCAAATAAGCCCACTCTTCCTTAGTAATATCTAGTGTCGGGCTAGCATCGATCGCCCAAGCCGCCCCCGGCCAAAAAATTGCGATCGCTCCTTCGGGCAAGCTGATATAAGTATCTAAAAAGTTGTTTCGCCATCCAGGACCGAATTTCTCTACCAGCTGGTAAAATGTCACCATTCGCTTTTGGAAATCGGCATCTAGCTTCACTCCTCTTCCGATAAAGGCGCTAGCGAACTCCTCAGTATTAAATCGCTCCGGTGGCGTACCTTGGGGGGCATTTCTTACCGTACCGTCCGACCACTGGAAAAAAATTTGCTTAAAAGTAGTGGCAGCACTCTTATCAGAAATAGTTTTTAACTGTTTGCGAACTTGCTGTTGCAGAATTTTGTGATTTTTTTCTGCTGTTACAAAGATAGTTACTTCTCGCTTTCCTCTCTCGGTAATATACTTGGTTAAACGTCCTTTTAAATCGGTATCGAGCCGGAGCAAAAAGTGCATATAGCTCAGTCCAGATACGACGAATATTACTGCTGCTACCCGCGCTCCCATATTAATTATGGTATCGCGTCCGAGCGAGCCACCTGGCAAAACTCGGTCTTGATTTTTGCGTTTAAATAATAATGAAGTTAATTTAAAGCTCATAGTTTATATAAAGTTGTAGCTCTAGAGGGACAGCCCAGAGGGCTATCCCACAAGTCAAGATAATGCTGGCTAGGTAGCCGCTTTATGAAGCTCAAAGATCTCTTCAACCCGTTTGCTATCAAGTGGTTTGTAAAAGAAAAATCCTTGGGCAAATTCGCATTTTAGAGATTTCAGTTGAGTAGCTTGGTGGTCAGTTTCTATGCCTTCAGCCGTAACCGTCATTCCTAAGTGGTGGGCCAAGTTAATAATGGTTTTGACGATCTCCAAGTTTTTATTATTTTCGCTAATTCTCATAATGAAAGAGCGATCGATCTTCAAAGCATTAACGGGCAGCCGATAAAGATAGCTTAAAGATGAATAACCAGTGCCAAAATCATCAATGCTTAAGTGAATTTGGCGTTCTCTGAGTTGCTCGATAATCTTCATGGCCGATTCGTCTCGATCGAGCAAGACGCTTTCAGTGATTTCTAGATTTAAATTATGTCCTGACAGATCGGTTTCTTGCAGAATGTTATCGATCTGCTCGATTAAATCCGGCTGATAAAACTGCTTGACCGAGAGATTAATGCTAATTCTAGCTGACGATTTGACCGATTTTTGGTTCAGCCAAACGCGAAACTGTCGGCAAGCTTCCCGCAATATCCACGTACCAATGGGCACGATTAAACCAGTTTCTTCGGCGATCGGAATAAAATTAGCTGGCGAAATAAAACCTTCATCGGGACGATACCAGCGAATTAGAGCCTCAAATCCGCTAATTTCACCCGTGGTTAGCGATAATATCGGTTGGTAGTGAACGGACAGTTCTTGACGTTCTAAAGCTAAACGCAGATTGTTTTCTAGTTCTAAAGTATTCCGGGCCAGATCGTACATCTCTGAAGAAAATACTTCGCAGAACGTGCCTTTTCTTTTAGCTGCGTGCATGGCAGTATCAGCGTCGCGCAAAATTGTTTCGGGATAATGATAATCGGAGTTACCCAAAACAATACCGATACAAATATTGAGAAAGATCTGATGGTTGTCAATGATAAATGGTGCAGTTAGATGCTGATGAATTCTTTTAGCTGCTATGATAGCGTGTTCGACATCTCTAACTCCTTCCAGCAGAATAGTAAAATCGTCACCGCCAAACCGAGCGATCGCATCATTAGCACGCAGACAAGATTCCAATCGCCGCGCCACCGCCACTAGCAAGCGATCGCCTAACTGATGACCGAAAGAGTTATTAATTAATTTGAAGCGATCGCAGTCTAAAAACAGCACGGCGTAGGAATTGCCTGAAGCCGATTGTTTGCCGATAATTCTCTGATGCAGGCGATCGACAAACCAACTTTGATTGGGGAGATGCGTTAGGCGATCGTAGCGAGCAATATCGTCGCTCGAATCTCGCAAATGATGGCGTTTTTTAACTGTCTTTCTCAGGGCGCGATCGGTAATAAATAATAGTTTACCTCGGCGCTCTAAATCTTTATCTGAGTTACCGCGAGTTCGGATTTTTGCATTTAAAACTAATTGGTTTTCTATTCTTGCTAAAACTTCTGGTAAGTGAAATGGTAAAGGTAAATAATCTGCTCCTCCTACGTCAAAGATTCTCGCTCTATCTACTAATTCTTCTTGATGGCAAAAGAACACTACAGGAATTTCGGCTGTGAGCGGTAAAGATTTTAGCGATCGACAAATTTCATAGCCATCCATATCTGGCATTTTGCCATCCAGCAAAATCAAATGGGGAGTTTCAACTTGAGCTTGCATCAAGGCAGATTTGCCGCTATTGGCAGTTTTAATATCATATCCTTGATGTCTCAAAAACTGAGATAAAAAACAAATATTTTCTGGCTCGCTATCAACAATTAAGATTTTGATGGAATTAACGACAAACGGGAATTTACGCATAAAAATTATCCTGCCGGATATGGGAGAGAAACGAACGAACAAACAAAGGAGGAAATTTAATTATCGATCGAGGGGCGTTAGCCCCCTGGACGCTGCTAATTAGCGAATCTTAACTTCATAAGAAGCTTTAACAGTAGATTGAGGCTCGATCTGGCGATCGAAATCCCAACGAATGTATGAGTATAGTTCGGCAGGAGCCGGACGAGTTTCCACTCGACCGTCAGGTAGTTGAACTCGAACAGTGGGGTTAGCTACAAAGGTCTGGCCTCCATCAATGCTGAAAGTAACTTTAGTTGTTTCGTCAGTAGTATAATTGAGAACATAGACGCTTCCTTGAGGAATTGGTTGAGTCACTACTAGTTTTTTAGCAGCACTGTTACCTTTGTTTTGGGCAACTAAGTTGTAACGCACAAAATCGCCAGGTTTAACTTCGACATTATCTCCTAAAGATTTCCAGGTCGATTGGTTGTTTTCAACTACTTTCTTTTGAGCGATTAAATTTAATTGAACTCTGGGTTTTGTTTGCGAGCTTCTGGCGATCGAATTATTAAATGGCAGATTAGCTAAACCTGGCATCTCAGTCACAACAGCAATAGTACCCAGAATACATAGAGCACCGATACCAACAAGATAAGAACGTTTCATAGTTATTCTCCAAATATCCGATCGAGATTAAAGTTAAACTAATTTATAGCTGCTATAAAATCTAATGGTTACTGCTTTTTTGTTTCCTGGTGTTAGTTGTTTAGGTGGTTATCTAGCAAGAACCTATTAATGTTTGTATTCTGATAATAGATAAAGCACTATCTATAATTGAACGGTGGAAATACGGCTTTTAATTAGCTTCAAAGTCTTTTTATCCGTGCAAATACGGGAATGGGAGTTCTGGAGTATGCGCCGAGCGCAGGCTACGCCAACAAAATTTCAAAGGTCAGACGGCACGGGTTATAGAGAAAGGCTTCTATGGTTGTTCGATTGGATCTGATACGAGATTTACATTACATATCAATTCCCTGTAGGGGCGCAATACATTCATGCGCGTCAACTTAACGGTCAAAAACTAGCTCCGACAGGAGTTCAAAACCCCTGTCTCAAAGCGAAAGTCCTCTTATGGAAGTTAAAAAAATAATTGGGTAATTCTTGTGGGATAGCCCTCTGGGCTGTCCCAATGGGGCGGGCAAGATGCCCGCCCCACAAGAGAGCAGGCAAGATGCCTGCCCACAATTACCGGATTTAATTGTTAACCTTCATTAGAGGACTAAGCCGAGGTCAATTTAGTCCATTTATTCCTTCAATTCGATTTACCGTCGCTGCCAAAGTATTCTCGATAGCCGCAAATTTTATCTCCTCGCACGTCGAAGGACACGGCTATCCGATTTTTATAAGGTTCGTTCCACATCATGCCCTCATCGCGGAACTCAAACACCACTGTAGTCTCGTTGCTGGTAACGCGCTCTAGGCTGGTAAGTTTAATGGTTCTACCGAACACTTCCGAGACATATTGGAAAAAGGCTTTAGCCTTCTCCTTGCCTACATTGAATCCGTGGTAGGGGCCTACGGGAAACCAAAAACTGAAGTCTTCTGTAAGCAGATCTAACAGGGGAGTCCAGTCTTCTGTGGCCAAACCGTGCTGTAAGTTTTCAAATGCCTGACGAGCAACTTTTAAAGTATTTTCTGAACCTTCTGTCATAAGTATTCTCCGCTTATATACCAACAATAAACCTTCCGCACAAATATTCGCCCTCACCTTAAATCCCTCTCTCAAATGGGCTACCGCTCCTACACTCAACGGTCGTACTGTTAAACAACACAACCCTCATCCACCTCTGACCTTGGCTTGTACCACTCCGAATCGACGGGTGATATACCATGGGTAGGGGCGCAATCCTTCGGCAGAGCTACGGAACAGCATTGCGCCCCTACTACATATACGGTTTGTGCCTAAAACTTGAGAATTTAGTAAATGATCCGGGTCTATACTCAGCTAGAACGAGGACAGCAGTGGCTCAAAAGATACCGAGGACAGCCAGGGGTGTTGGCTTGCGTTCTAGGATTTACCGATACCTGTTTGATTCCTGGAATTTCTGCCGCTGGACTCACTCCAGACGATCGCCGCTACACGGCTGTAGCCGATGCCGAATTTTTAAGTCGAGGTGTCCAACCCCACTTAGAATACCCTTTGCCGCCGTTAGTGGCTGGTGCTTCTCCGGTACTAATTTCCCGCGCCATCGTTGAAGCTTTAAACCTACCGATCTATTTATTTGATGCTGGCTTGCCCCTACAGCCATCAGTCCCAGCGATCGCTTTAGGAGGAGTGCCAGCTAAGTGTCTCACTTCCGGGGCAGCCTTACCTTTAGCTACCGTTAACCATCTGCTAGAGCGAGGTTTGTATTGGGGGCAAAAACTAGCTACAGAAGTAGCCGATGGTTATCTAATCTTAGGTGAGTGCGTCGTGGGAGGAACAACTACAGCCTTAGCAGTGCTAACTGGTTTAGGCATTCCCGCCGCAGATAAAGTCAACAGTTCTCACCCTAATTGCAATCACGAGCAAAAATGGGCAGTAGTACAAGAAGGATTAAAGCAAGCAGAGATATTAGCGGATGTGTTCTCTCCCCTACAGCTAATCGCGGCAGTCGGCGATCCGATGCAAGTAGTAGTGGCAGGAATGGCGATCGCAGCTAGTCGCAAGGTTGGGGTTTTGCTAGCTGGAGGTACTCAAATGCTGGCAGTATATGCTTTGATGCAAGCTCTGGTCCGGCAATATAGTTGGGACTGGCAACCGGAAAACATTGTCGTCGGTACTACCCGTTGGGTAGCAGAAGACCCCACTGGAGACACGGTAGGACTAGCGACGGCGATCGGACGAGTGCCTTTAATCGCAACTCAGTTGAGTTTTGCCAATTCTCGTTACCCCCAATTGCAGGTTTACGAACGAGGATACGTCAAGGAAGGAGTAGCCGCTGGGGCCAGTGCGATCGCGGCTCATCTTTACCAAGGTTGGAGCCAAGAGCAAATGCTAGAAGCGATCGAAGATTTATTCGCCAGATTTGGGCAAATTAAACAGTAACGACCTTTTTCTATTTTCCTTACTTCGATCGCCAAGATCGCAGCAGTTGCTTAAAACCTAGATTTTGGAGATAGCTATTCCAGAAACCATGGCCCCTAGTTGAATCGGGACGATATCCACCGCCAGAATTTGCAGTTACCAATTGCGAATTGCGCACTGCGAATTGACAATCGTTTCGATGCTCACGGAGATAAATAGGTATAGCGTCCCAAACTGCGCTCGTAGTTTTGCAGCAATCGTTGAGATTCTTGCAAGGTAATTCGCTTTTCTAACAACGCTTGCTCCGATCGCCTGCGAATGTTTTCTACCAAATCCTCGGCATTGTACTGGACGTAACTGAGAACTTCGGTCATGGTATCGCCTTTGACGACGTGTTCGATCTGATAGCCTTTGGGTGTCAAGTGAATGTGAACTGCGTTGGTATCGCCAAAGAGGTTGTGCAAATTGCCCATGATCTCTTGATAAGCACCACCAAGGAATAAACCTAAATAATAGGGTTCTCCCGATTTGAGGGGATGAAATTCCAACACGGGTTTGACATCCCGCAAGTCGATAAACTGGTCGATTTTACCGTCGCTATCGCAAGTAAGATCGGCAATGATTCCCCGTTCGGTGGGTTCTTCATCTAAGCGATGAATGGGCATGATCGGAAATAACTGATCGATCGCCCAACTATCTGGGGCCGATTGAAATACCGACAGGTTGACGTAGTAAATCGATGCCATGATTTTTTCTAGGTCTTCCAAATCGTCGGGGACGTATTCTTGCTGTCTGGCAATTTCTAAAATTCGCTTGCAACAAGCCCAATAAAGGCGATCGGCGCTGGCTCGTTGCGTCAAACTCAGATAGCCAAAGTTAAAGCGGCTCAGGGCCTCTTCTTTGAATTGAGTGGCATCGTGGAAAGCTTCTTGGTAATTCTCAACGCTAATCGATTTATAAGTTTCCGAAAGGTTGCGAATAATCGGATGTTCTTCTTCTGGATCTGAAGCGATGGCTGGTAAATCCGCCGGAACGCCGCTGGTACTCAAGACATCGAAGATCAAAACCGATTGATGAGAAGAAACTGCTCGGCCGCTTTCGCTGATCAGCATCGGTACTGGGACGTTACGTTCATCGCAAGCATCTTTAACTTCTGCGATCACATCGTTAGCGTAGTTTTGCAGGGTGTAATTTTTTGAGGCGTGGAAATTGGTTTGGGAACCGTCATAATCTACGCCCAAGCCACCGCCGACATCGAGATATTTCATGTTGGCCCCTAGCTGCGCCAACTCGACATAGATCTTGCTAGCTTCTTGGATCGCCTCTTTAATGACGCTAATCGAGGAAATTTGCGAACCGATGTGGTAGTGCAATAACTGCAACGAACCCAACATCCCTTCCGAGCGCAAGCGATCGACTACTTCGATGATTTCTGGAATCGTCAGGCCGAATTTGGCTCGATCGCCGCTAGAAGTTCCCCAGCGACCGACTCCCCTGGCACTCAGCTTGGCCCGCACGCCTAACATCGGTTCTATTCCCAGCGATCGACTGACTTCGATCGCTAACGGTAATTCTTCAATCTGTTCGAGAACCACGATCGGACACTGGCCGAGCCTTTGAGCGAGCATGGCTGTTTCCATGTATTCTCGGTCTTTATAGCCGTTGCAGATCAATAGGGAACCGAGAGTATCTAGCATGGCTAGGGCGATCATCAGTTCTGGTTTCGAGCCAGCTTCTAAACCGAATTGATAGGGTCTGCCAAACCGGACGATATCCGCCACTAAATGCTTTTGCTGGTTGCATTTCACCGGAAATACGCCCCGATAAGTCCCAGCGTAGTTGTAACGAGCGATCGCTTTGGCAAAGCAGGCATTCAATCGCTCGATCCGGTGTTCTAAAATGTCGGAGAAGCGAATTAGTAGGGGCAAGCTGAGATTGCGTTCCCGCAGGGCGTTAACCAATTCAAACAAATCTAAAGAACCGCCGCGATCGCCTTGAGGAGAAACGGTGACGTGACCAGCAGCATTTATTGAGAAATAAGGTTCCCCCCATCCCCCGATCCGGTAGAGATTTTCGCTTTTCTCGATCGTCCAATTTCGATTGGGGAAATCGGCCCGCTGCAACCGCGTTGAATTATTTGAGTGTTTGGCGATCGCCCCACTCCGTTCGTCTGTCTCTAAGTTCTCGGTTTCAGCTAATAATTGCGAGCGGTCTACACCCATTTTCGTCTCACCTCGCCATCAAAATGCACGCTTTTCGCAGTTTATCGCATTATCTATCTGATGGAGCATCGGCCGGAGAGTGGAAGATGGGGAGATGGGGAGATGGGGAGATGGGGAGATGGGGAGATGGGGAGATGGGGAGACAAGGGGGACAAGGGAGGAGTTAAATTTAGAATGCTCTTATATTCTGAACTCCTAGACTCCCAAACTCCTAAACTTCTCAAATGATTTACCTCGACGGTTCTTATGGTGAAGGGGGCGGTCAAGTGCTGCGAACCTCTCTCAGTTTGGCTGCGATTACGGGTCAACCTTTGACTATCGATAATATTCGTGCCGGACGGAAAAAATCAGGACTGGCAGCGCAACACTTAACGGCGGTGCAGGCGGCAGCAACTATCTGTCAAGCTAAAGTGTATGGCGATCGCTTGGGTTCGAGGTTTTTAGAATTTACTCCCGGTGGTGCTACCCAAGCCGGAAATTACACCTTTGATGTCTCGGCTGCGCGAGTTGGGGGTTCGGCAGGTGCGGCAATGTTGGTTTTACAGACGGTTCTTCTGCCCTTAGCACTGGCAGGGGGAGATTCGCAAGTTATCTTGCGGGGAGGAACTCACGTTCCTTTTAGCCCTCCTACGACTTACATCGATCGAGTTTATTTGCCGATGTTAAAGCGCATGGGAGTCCAAGCTGAGGTGAAGTTAAACGCTTGGGGTTGGTATCCTCAAGGCGGGGGAGAGGTGGAATTGCACGTCAAAGGTGACAGTCGCTTGCAGGGTATAGATTTGCTAGAACGGGGAACCTTACAGCAGGTGGGAGGTTTGGCAATAGTTACCAAACTGCCCGCCCAGATTTCCCAACGGATGGCTAATCGTGCCGAAAAGTTGTTGCAAGAGCGCGATTTAAAGTCTTCCATTCAAGCCCAGCGAGAAAGCGGTATAGGGGCGGGAGCAGGCATTTTCTTAACGGCTGAATACCAGCATAGCTGGGCGGGTTTCAGTGCTTTGGGCAAACTAGGATTGCCAGCCGAAGAAGTTGCCGAGATTGCTTGTCGGGAATTTTTTGACTTCGATCGAAGCGGCGCACCTGTAGACGTTCATTTAGCAGACCAGTTACTTTTACCTGCGGCTTTAGCTACTAGTAGCAGTCAATATCGAGTAGCTGAAATTAGCTCTCACTTAACTACAAATGCTTGGGTAATCGAACAGTTTGGCTTGGCGAAAATCGATATTGATGAAGCCGATCTAGAAGTAGCGATCGCTCCAGTTAAGCTGTAACATTGCAATTCTCAAGGGATTATCCAAAAAGGCTGACATTTTCAAACGAACCATTGGGATCGATATTGATAACGATCGCATGACCGCCAAACAGATCTCCATCGTCGTAGGAAAGATTGGCTCTGCCATTAGCATAAATAGTAATATCTTCAAGAGTCATGCGATCGATAAACTCCTGGCGATCGATCGGAGCATCGCGATTCCAACTCGTGTTGTGAGTTTCTAAAAGTCGCTCGGCAGCGCGATCGCGCAGATTAATTTCTGAAGCTCGAATTAGAGCAAGGGTGCGGCTAGCCAGTTCAAAAACAACTGACTCTTCTATCTCTTCTGGTTCTTCTGGATCGACTGATAACCCTACTATTTGCCCTGGAAAGATCTCAATTTCACACGACCACCAATCGTATTCATCATCCCAAATGAAATATCCTAAACCTTTATATTCTACAAATTTTATCATTCGACTATTTTAACTTACAAGACTTATTAAGACGGAAAGTTGAAATTAAATTTTAGTAGTTTAATAATTAAATTGGGGCTGACAAGATGCCAGCCCCACAAAAATTTAAGCAATTTCAAATAGGTAATTTGGATTAGAGAATTTTCGCGATCGACATAGCTACTGCTACGATTCGAGAGCGAAAAATACTACCATTGCCATCGCAATGCTAGAAGGTAGAACCGAAAGAACGGTGAAGATAGACCATAGATCGGCGTGCATAATTTTTTCTCCTATATAAATAATATTGGCAGTTAAGGTTTAAGTAATTATTCCTACGATTCGAGAGCGAAAAATACGACCATTGCCATCGCAATGCTAGAAGGCAGAACTGAAAGAACGGTGAAGATCGACCACAGATCGGCGTGCATAATTTTCTCTCCAGTTAGTGTAAGTAGATGCCATATTGAACTGTTGACTATAGATTCAAAAAAGCGCGGGCAGATTCCGCAAAGTTTGTGAATCTATTTTTTCAACCTGTCAGACAACCGACTCAGTTAACCAACTAAAATCAAATTCTCTGCTGGGCTGCTCTACTTTTAAAAATAAAACTAAAAAATGAAGAACTCAGGAAGAAAGAGAATTGAGTTCGGAGTTCGGAGCTTAATAAATGTGGAGTGCTGTAGGAAGTGTTGAGTGTTGAGTGTTGAGTGTTAAATGCTCCCCTGCTCCCCCTGCCTCCCCTGCTTCTCCTCTCTCCCCCTTCCCCCTCACCTCTTTGGCCGCTATCATAAAGAAAAGTTGAGATTTATTAAAGATTCTTTACTAATGTTTGTTTCCCCCTCCGGTTTATCCCAGATCAAAGAGTCCGTAGTAGAAAAGCTGTTTTTCGGACACCAGCCCACTCCTGAGTTAATCGGCATTTTGTCGGTCTATATAGTCCAGGGAATCTTGGGGCTGGCGCGACTGGCAATTAGCTTTTTTCTCAAAGACGATCTAGCTTTAAGTCCGGCTCAGGTAGCAGCCTTGATGGGTATTGCTGCCTTGCCTTGGGTAGTCAAGCCCCTGTTTGGCTTGATTTCAGATGGATTGCCCATTTTCGGCTACAGGCGGCGGCCGTACCTGATTTTATCGGGATTGCTGGGAGCAGCAGCTTGGACGTGCCTAGCCACTTTAGTACATAGTGCTTGGGCGGCAACATTAGCGATCGCACTTAGTTCCCTGTCAGTAGCCGTTAGCGACGTAATTGTAGACTCGCTGGTAGTCGAACGAGTCCGAGGAGAGTCGGCTAGCGAAGCCGGGTCTTTGCAATCCCTGTGTTGGGGAGCCTCGGCTTTAGGCGGCTTGCTGACAGCTTACTTTAGCGGCTATCTCTTAGAACATCTCGATACCCGCACTGTATTTGCGATCGTCGCGGCTTTTCCTTTGATAGTTTCTGGGGTAGCTTGGCTGATTGCCGAGGAACCAGCAGGGGAAAATTCTGAAGCGCCTCAAGTCGGTCGCCAGTTGCAACAGTTGTGGCAAGCGGTCAAACAAAAAACTATTTGGATGCCTGCGGCTTTTCTGTTTTTGTGGCAATGTACTCCTACCGCTGAAGCTGGGTTTTTCTATTTCACCACCAACGAATTGGGATTCGGTCCGGAATTTTTGGGTCGGGTGCGATTGGTCAGCAGTTTAGCTGCTTTGCTGGGTGTCTGGCTGTTTCAACGCTTTCTCAAAACAGTACCTTTTCGGCAGATTTTTGGCTGGTCTATTGTCTTATCAGCAGCTTTAGGAATGACCACCCTACTGCTAGTCACTCACACCAATCGCCTTCTAGGAATCGACGATCGCTGGTTTAGCTTGGGAGATAATTTAGTTCTAACCGTCATGGGGCAAATTGCTTTCATGCCCGTATTGGTACTAGCTGCTAGGCTGTGTCCCCCTGGCATCGAAGCCACCTTGTTTGCCCTGTTAATGTCAGTCCTCAACTTAGCCGGACTGTTATCTCACGAAACTGGAGCCTTGCTGACTCACTGGCTGGGGATCTCAGAACATAACTTCGATCGCCTGTGGTTGTTGGTAACTATAGCTAATCTCACTACTCTACTACCCTTACCTTTTCTCGGTTGGCTGCCAGAAGCAGATCCGCAAGCAGAATTACCAAGCGATACTTCTCAGGAGTTGCCTCGCGATCGCCACTTTCCCCCCATCATGGAAGTACAGTCTTCAGTTGCCCAACACCGCAACCAGCCTTTTGTGCCGGAGTTTGTCCCGGAACTAATGCCCACGGTAGAAGAGTCACCTGATTAGATATGCAGATTCTACCGATCTAATTTGAGGCTCGATCGATAATTACTCTATATGTAGTGGATTTTATGAAACAAAATTTATAAAAACACTACTTATGAGACGATCCTAAGTTTTAGTCTGCTGTCGATTTTTGTCGAGTACAAAGCTATTAAGATTGAGAAAACACCTTGAGTTACTTCGCTAGTTAGGTGTTACAGAATGTAACAGGAAAAAATTTCATATGCTCCGCCAACTTTCAATAAGAATTCCAGATCGACTTAATTATCTGGCCGATATAGTTGAAAAGTCTCGCTCTATACTAGAGCTTCAGGATGATTGGGATGATGAAGGTAGCCCTGGTTATTCAGAACAAACTTGGGAGCGAGCAGTAACTTTTCTACTGGAAAATGCTGTCTCTTTATGGCAAGAAAAAGGATTCTGCGTTACCGCACCTGCAATT
Source organism: Cyanosarcina radialis HA8281-LM2 (assembly GCA_019359615.1). Classification (GTDB taxonomy): domain Bacteria; phylum Cyanobacteriota; class Cyanobacteriia; order Cyanobacteriales; family CCAP-1448; genus Cyanosarcina; species Cyanosarcina radialis. Next base: position 125,595 of record JAHHHA010000004.1, on the reverse strand, counting down.
CATAACGGTCCAGAGGGCAGCATAGACATATATTGGGAAACAGACAATCGAAAGCTACTAATTAATGTGCCTGCCGATCGTAATAAACTTGCTGATTTCTATGGCTATGATTCTTTGGGGAGAGAAGTAAAAGGTATGCTAAAACTGTCCGAGCCAAACGAATGGTTACTTCTATGGCAGATGGGATAGAAGAAATCTGGGAAAGCGAAGACATTCCCAATACTGATAGGCTATTTATGCGAGTGCATAGTCAAAATATTGATGAAAACGGTAAACTTAAGCCAGGTGCTTTCCGCAATCTACCAAAAGATCTACCTGGAAGCGGTATGTCTACTGATTGGGAGAAATACTCCACTCCAGAAGAGACGCAAAAAAGAGCGAGAAAACCATCAGAAAATGCTGTTATTCAGCTTGTTTGTGAAGAAGTACGCCAAGTTCCAGGTCAAACAGTTACGCATACCCCTAAACCAGAATTTAACAACCAGGCACATACAGACGTATATGGAGAGAAAAATACCGAGGTACGCCTCAAACTAATGGCAATTTACCAAATAGTCATTCCGCTTTCACCAAGAATATAGGAGAATTCTGAACTTCTTTGATTATGGTTGCTGCCGTCCAATTCCAAACCTATACCGTAGAAGAGTTTCTCAACTTAGACTTACCTGAAGGACGCGAATACGAGCTTGTTAATGGGATTATAGTACCTATGGCAAAACCTTCAGGAGAACACGAGAACCTGCGATCGGAACTTTTGGTAGAACTGCGAATGGAAAGCAGGCGATGCCAACTGGGCCTGCTAGTACATCCGAAGCCCGTGCTGGAGTTAGGCCCTAGAGATACTCGTAAACCCGATCTCATCGTCATCGATCGAAATTCTTGGAATCGACAAACTAAGTCGGAAGCGGTATTGAGAGAACCACCCAGCGTGGCGATCGAAATTGTCAGCACGAATTGGGAAGAAGACTATCGCAACAAACCCCTGTGGTATGCAGCTTTTGGAGTGAGCGAGTTGTGGATCGTCGATCCCTTACTTGCAGTCGATCGCTATCCAAATCGTAGGAATCCTAAAATTAAAGAACCGACGATTTCGATCGGACAATTAGTTGCTTCCCGTGGCATTTTAGTCGAACGGGAATACGAGTTTAAGAGTTATACAGGAAGCGATCGCATTGAGTCTAGTTTCTTCCCAGATCTCAACCTCACGGTAGAACAAATTATGGCATTTGGTGCGGGGAGCTAGGTTAAGACTTTAATTATCGGTGATGTTTGGGGAACGATTATCGCCACTGTTCCATCAGCCATTGCCCTACCGCCGATTGGTCGGATTGCCAACTGCGACGCATTGCGGTTTCCAGCAAGTTTAAATCGAATCCTGGCAGCACTTCGGAAACGCGAATCCGACGGCTACTGCAATCGGTAGCGATCGCGAAAGCAATAATTTTTCTAGCCCGAACATCCCAAACCCAATATTCTGAGATCCCCAGTTCCTCATCCTGCAAGCGTTTTTCGCCAATATCATCGTTCAACGTCGCATCTGCCACCTCAATTACCAAATCGGGCAACGGGTATCGATCGAGATCGACAATGCGAGTGCCTTGGAGAATTTGATTGGCACGTTCGCCTGCGTAGTAAGCAATATCCGGTTGAAATTCCTCATGCCCAACTTTGCGGAAAGTGCAGTTATCGCGGCCATCCAAGCCCAGGTTTCGGCAAATCCCAAATAGGGAAATAACCATAATCAAAGTTAAATGTTCCTTGGCATGGTCTGAACCGACGGGCATCGTCTCCAGCCTCATTTTTTGGTTGTGATAGTAGGCTTTGCATTCTTTGTATTCTGGCTGTTCGACCAACTGCACGAATTCATCCCAGGAGATCGGCATCCAATCGTCAGTGACGATCGCGCGATCGGGTTGTAAGGCTTGGGAAACCATAACGTACTTCTCCTGCAAAGTCCAAACGATGGAGCCTCGGAGGGGCTTCGGTATCGCCTCTAGTATAGCGGCTGCTGGCAATTCAGCTAGATTCTTGCCATCCCAAATCCGGTTTCAAAACCCAGCAATCAGCCCTCACCCCCAACTCGAATCTGGTAGATCTCAACGCTGCTCAGACTTAACTCTTTTTCAGCGGAATTTCTTCATTAATAGAGTTGATTTCTTGCTGTTCCATTGCATTCACTTGTTTGATATAAGGCAAGAGAATTTGATTTAAACGCTTGTTGTAAAAGCGATGGAGGCTGTGATTCGCAGTAGCTGGAAAGCCGCGACGTTTTTTATGACGACCGCCAGCCCCAGGATCGAACACTTGTATTTGGCGATCGATCGCCCACTGAATCGGCGTGTAGTAACAAGCGTCAAAATGCAGGCAATCGATGTCTTCAAAAGCACCCCAATAGCGACCGTACAAGCGATCGCCTTTGGTAATGCAAAAAGACATTCCCATCGGTTCTCGCCCGTTACCATCTTTATAAGCCGCTACTAACAGCACTCGATGGCGATAGTGGGAATGCAATCGTTCAAAAAAATCGCGGGTGAGATATTTACTCCCCCACCAGCCAAACTTGTCGCAAGTATCTCCATAGAAGTGATACATCAAAGTTAATAGAGACTGGTTAATGTCATCTGCGGTTAACGTTTTCATCGTCAATCCGGCTTCTACCACAGCTTTACGTTCCCGTTTGATGTTGCGGCGTTGGTTGGCGTTAAAAGCTGCCAAATAGTCATCAAAAGTTTGATAGCCTTGATTTTGCCAAATGTAGCTGTGATGCAACCAGGTAGTAAAGCCGTGGCGTTCCATCGTCGCTCGCCACTGGGGATCGACATAGAGAAAGTTGCAGCTAGAGATATGATGGCGATCGCAAAATCGATCGATTTCCTGCACCATCAAAGCAGTTAATTCTGCTTCGTCTTCTCCTGGGGTAATTAAAAACCGATAGCCTTCAGCCGGAGTCACGGGTGACATTCCCAGCAATTTCGGGTAATAGCGCACTCCCAACCGATGGGCTAAATCTGCCCACTGATGGTCGAAAACAAATTCTCCATAGCTATGACCTTTTAGGTAAAGCGGGGCCGCCGCCACTAATTCTCGATTTCGCCAGACGGTGAGATGATTGGGCAGCCATCCAGTTTCCGCTGTAGCACTGCCAGAAATTTCCATACTGTGCAGCCAGTCCCACTCAAAAAAAGGAGTTGGCAGCGGTTGAGCCAGCGCATCCCAAGCAGCTTGGGGGACTTCAGCAATTTTGTTAATCCAGGCGATCGAGTAATTGGGCTTGAGTGATTTGAGCATTTAGAAGTGCAGGAGTTCAGGAGTTCAGGAGTTCAGAAGTTCAGGAGTTCAGGAGTTCAGAAGTTCAGGAGTTCAGGAGTCAGTTGTTAATTTCCCCTCTGCTCCTCTTTGTCGAAGGGCTGCTCCTCTGCTCCCTATCTCGCCCTCTTCGCCCTCTCTCCCCATCTCCCCATCTCCCCCTCTCCCCTTCAGGCGATAGTGTAGAAAAATTTCCTGGTCGATCGCTTGCCAGCTTAATAGTTCGAGACGGGGAGCCATATTTTGTAAAAATCCCTCTCCTTGGACGGGTGTAGGGGCGGTAGCACCTCCTAAAATCAACGGGCAAACCGTTAGGGAAAATTCGTCGATTAAATCGGCTGCCATCAGAGTGGCGATTAATTCCCCACCGCCTAAAACGCAAATGGTTTTTATCCCTAAATTTGCCATTTGTTGGAAAGCTGCCATCCAGTCAGTTTCTCCTGTAGGCGACTGGCAGACTAAGATTCGATCGAATTGCGATTTCCCTTGCCAATTTTTGCCACCTTCATCTGTGGTAATTAACCAGCGGGGGACGTTTTGGCGAAAGAAAGGTAATTCCGGATCGATGTTGCCACTTTTAGAAGCAAGAATCTGTATCGGTTGAGGCGGCTGGCCTTGCTGTTCTCTTTGGGCGATTAGCGCCGGATCGACTACTCTCATTGCTGTCCCTCCAGATCGAAGAGTAGTAGCACCGAATAGCACCGCATCGGCTTTGGCCACTTGCCGTTCTAAGTGAGTTTTATCGTTAGCAGAACCAAACTTAGCAGGCGATCGCTTGGCATCTGCGATCTTACCATCGGCACTCATAGCCAGAACTACAGTGGTTTGCGGTCGATTGCCAGCGGAATTAGTCGTCATAAGTGGGCGTTAACGATAATTAGGCTCGCCTACTATCTTAATCAAGGACGACAAATCCCGACTTGACACTTAGGGGCGCGAGCGACATTGAAGAAGAATGCAGAAGTTTAGGAGTTCAGGAGGTAGAGACGCGAGATCTCGCATCTGTACAAGCAGTATGAAGTGTTGAATTGTTAGTTGCTTCGCCCTCTTCGCCCTCTTCGCTCTCTCCACCCTCTCTTTTCAATTCGATTTAATCCGCTGAAAAATCCAGCTAGTGGCACCGCTGATAATTGCGCCTGCCATCAAGATACCAATGGCGGGAGTGAATAAGGGTTCCCAAAGCTTATACCAGAGATTTAAACCCAAGGGGATACCAAAGGCATGACCGGCCAGAGCGATCGCAAACCAAAAAAAGCTCAACAGCACTAAAAATACATCGGCAATTAAAACTCGGTTTAACCAATTTAAGAATTTTTCTTTCATTTAACTCAAGCTTGAAGTTGAATGCCTGGAGATCTTTGCGGTGAGAATCTACTGTAGGTCATCATATCTCGATCGGGAAAGGCGATCGCATTCGCTCGATCTTAAATAAAGAAACGCTGTACTTGACATTTAAACCCAGGTAGCAGGGGAGAAGTAATTCCATCTCCCGACAGCAGAGTTGCGACTAACTTCAATTGACCGTTTTCTCGGCGATAAATCTCTACTTGCTGCAATCGCCAATTAGCAATCCAATATTCTTGTACTCCTTCGACCGAATAGAGTTTAAGTTTGGCTTGGCGGTCGCGATCTTCTTGAACTTTACCAGGGGAAAGCACTTCGACTACTAGTTCTGGCGCACCAGTTAAATGTCCTTCTTCATCTAGTAACACCGCCAGCCGTTCGTTGCTAATCCACACTACATCTGGGATGACATTATCGTTTTCAGTAAATATTATTCCTGGAGTGGTGCAAGCTTGCCCTAAACCGCTCTCACGGGACCAAATTTGTAATTCTAAGCAAATATTAGCTCCAGCCCCTTGATGTCGCCAGTGAGGTGCCCTAGTCACAAATAAATCTCCATCAACGATTTCATAGCGTTTCCACTCATCTCCATCGAGTAATGCTAAATCCGAGGTCGTCCAGCGGACTTTCTCTGTTTTTATTGACACCATAGTTCGACTCCTTGCGAGAATTTGAACTGAGAAAGTATTTTCAGCTACTACGACTAAAAAAAATTGCCGCTAAGACGATCGCTCCTAAGAGGACTAGAGGAACCCAGAGATCGATCGCATTGAACATGAGAGTTTTCGATCGGCTTTCAAAACTGATAACTTCTATTTTAAGATGGCGATACGTGCTACCGCACAGGCTTATGCCAACGCAAGTTATGGGAGGCTCTAGCATGATAGCTCCAGATGTAGGTCTGTGGTTGCAGGAACGCACGGCGTTAGGCATTCTTCCAGCCCAAGTGTTAGAAGCGATCGCGCAAGAAATCTCCGAGCAAGTCGTTCCAGCCAGCCAGCGCCTAGCCGTTGAAAATACTCCCCCAGATGGACTCTACATCCCCATCTCAGGCAGGCTAGAGAGCGATCGTCACTGTCAAAGCGGTTCGGCTTGGATCGGTTTGCTGCCCGGTGCGACGATTAACTTACGAGAGTTACTGTTAAACGAGCCAGCTTCTAGGACGATCGTGACTCTCTCGGAATGCAAGCTGTGGTTTATTCGGGCCGATCGCTTCAGGCAATTAGTGGCTCAATACCCAGAAATTAACCAAGCTTTTTCGCAGCAGTTAGCCCAAGAAGTAGCGCAGCTATCTTCTCGTCTCAATTACGATCGAGAGCGTCAAGCAGCTTTATTGCCTTATTTGGTTACTAAAGCCAACCGAGGGGTAGTAGGTAAAAGTCGTTATGCCGTGCGCTTGAGACAGCAAATTTTGGAAGCCTCGCGCGATCGCCGTTCGGTGCTGATTTTTGGGGAACCAGGACTAGAAAAAGATAATCTGGCAGCGTTAATTCACTTCAGTTCCGATCGCCGACGGCAACCGATGATTAAGGTAAATTGCAGCCTGTTGTCGGCCAGCGGTGCTGACTTATTCGGCCGGGTTGGGGGCAAAATAGGCTTGCTGGAATGGTTGGGAGAGGGAACTTTGTTGTTGAACAACGTTCAAGATCTGCCCCCAGCGTTAATGCCGCAAATCGCTCGGTTGTTAGCCACCAATACTTATACGCCTGTGGGGAAGAGGGAAGAGGGGGAGCTAGGGGGAGCAGGGGAAAAGGAGGAAGAGGGAGGCGAGAAGGTTGGTAGGGGCGGGTTTAAGCGCAGTGAAACCCGCCCAACGCCAGGTGAGATTACATCTCAGGCAAAGATTATGGCGATCGCTGAAAGAAGTTTGCCTGCGATCGAGAGTCAGGTAGGCTATGCCATCAAGGTGCCACCGCTGCGAGTGCGAAAAGCTGACATTAAAGACCAGGTAGAATATTACGTCAATCTGCTATGTCGCAAAAAAGGGCTGGGCAAAAATCGGGTTACGCCAGAAGCTTTGCGTCGCTTGCAAGCTTATGACTTTCCTGGAAACTTGAGAGAGTTGGAAAGTTTAGTCGAACGCGCCATAGTTCAGTCTAATTGTGGTTCAGAACTGACCGAAGAAATTTTCTGGGCCCCACAAACTAAGAAAAAAGTATTTCGCGTTAATCTCTTAAATGCTTATCCTTGGTTGCGAAGATTTCTCCGCAGTCCTTGGTGGCCCGATCGCATTAACTATGGCTTTACTTTGTGGTTCTTTGCCGTTGTCGTCGGCGTGCTATTTGTGGCTCCGCAAAATCGAGCCGAAAACTTTGCCTTAAATATGTTTTGGGCGTGGTGGTGGCCCTTAATTTTATTGGGCTTTCCTTTTGTCGGTAGGTTGTGGTGTGCGGTTTGCCCGTTCATGATTTATGGAGAAGTTACCCAAAAGCTTTCTTTGTGGTTATTTCCCAGACAATTGAAAAAGTGGCCGCGAGAGCAAGCAGAGAAGTGGGGCGGATGGTTTTTATTTGGCTTATTTACCCTAATTTTTCTGTGGGAAGAACTCTGGGATTTAGAAAATACTGCTTATCTTTCAGCTTGCTTGCTATTATTAATTACGGCCGGAGCGATGATATTTTCAGCGATTTTCGAGCGGCGGTTTTGGTGTCGATATCTCTGTCCGATCGGCGGCATGAACGGGCTATTCGCCAAATTATCCATGACAGAATTGCGAGCGCAGCAGGGAACTTGCTCGGCGGAATGTACTACATATCAATGTTATAAAGGCGGCCCGCAAAAAGGAGAAGGTTTAGAAACCGATGGCTGTCCTTTATATTCGCACCCGGCTCAATTAGAAGATAATCGCGATTGCGTTTTGTGCATGACTTGCCTGAAAGCCTGCCCTCATCGATCGGTCGAGTTTAATTTGCGCCCTCCTGGAATTGAGTTGTGGACGACTCACGTACCGCGCACTTATGAAGTGGCTTTGTTGCTGTTACTTTTAAGTGGTGTTTTTCTCCATCGCCTACCGGAATTGCAATCTTTACTAGGCTTAAATTTCGATCTCGATCGCTTTTTCCCTCATTTGGGCTTATCCTTGCTAGCCTTAATCGTTCCCGCTACTATCCCCTTACTAGCTTATGGCGGCATCTGGTTGTTACCAAAGTTAAGCGATAAATTCACCAAACCCCGATCGTTTGTCGAGTTAGCTTACGGTTATCTGCCGCTAGTTTTAGGAGCAAACTTAGCTCACTATTTGAATTTAGGTTTAGGAGAAGCCGGACGAATTTTACCAGTAACATTCGCCACTTTTGGGTTTCAGGTTGAAGGATTGCCAGTATTAGTTGCCCATCCCGCAGTAATTGCTTTTTTGCAAGGTGCGACGCTAATAATTTCAGTATTTGTCAGTATATTTCTGACTCAGAAAATCGCTCGTCAACCAGTGCGATCGCTCTTACCGCAACATCTAGGCGCGATTTTGTTAGCTGCTAGTTTATGGGTAATTATCATTAGTAAGTAGATGGAGTCGATCGCGGTAGTTTGGAAACAGCGATCGATCTGGCATTCCCGTTCGGGAGAGGAGAAACCAATGTCTTTAGTTTCGATCGCCCTTGGCACGGCCGCAATTTCGACAGGGTTGTTCGCAGGACTGGTGCTGACCATGTTGTTTATCTTTCAACCATTGCTGAACCAACTTTCTGCCACCGAGTATGTCGAACTGATGCAGAGATTCCTGGGCGTGGCCAGGCGAGCGCCGATTAATTTGACGCTGATGTTTGCCTCAATTTTGGCCCCGATTCCAGCGTTATTTGGCTTCTATCGATCTGCCAATTGGCTGGGGTTTGGACTTGCAGGCACGGGTCTGATTATCTTTTTTGTGGGGATGTTTTTAGTATCTCGCTGGTTTAACGAACCTTTGTACGATCGAATCTTAAGTTGGACGGCTAAAACTCCACCCTTAGATTGGGAAACTGCACGTCAGGAATGGTATCTCCTTAACATTGTTCGCGCCTGCGCTTCAGGCAGTGCCCTTGTGCTTTTCCTGATTGCTCTTAGGATCTAGTGGTCTGTCAACTTTAAATTGAGGGTCGTAATCAAATCTATCGACTCAGCGCTAGCGATCGACCGACCCCATGATAATGTCAATGCTGCCCAGAATGACCACAATATCTGCAACTTTGACCCCTCGCAGCAAATACGGCAAGATCTGTAAATTGTTGAAGTCAGCCGAGCGAATTTTCCAACGCCAGGGAAACATATTATCTTCACCAATCAGGTAAATTCCCATTTCTCCTTTACCAGTTTCTATCCGAACGTAATGTTCTCCTTGGGGTATTTTGAAAGTTGGGGCAATTTTCTTGCCGATATACTGATAGTCAAAATCGTTCCACTCAGACTTGGCACCTGCTCTCAGGCGCTGGGCTTCTAAGTTTTCAAACTCACCACCTGGAATTCGATCGATCGCCTGCTGAATAATTTTCACCGACTCCCGCATTTCTCCAATTCGTACCCAGTATCTAGCCAAACAATCTCCAGTGGTTTCCCACTGCACTTCCCAATCGAATTCGTCGTAGCACTCATAGCGATCGACTTTTCGCAGATCCCATTTCACTCCCGATGCCCGCAGCATGGGACCAGAAAGCCCCCAGTTGATGGCATCCTCGCGACTAATCGTGCCCACGCCCTCAATCCGACGACGAAAAATGGGATTATCTGAGAGCAAGCGATCGTATTCATCAATTTTGGGTAAGAAGTAGTCGCAGAAATCCTGGCATTTGGCTAACCAGCCGGAGGGTAAATCGATCGCTACGCCACCTACTCGAAAATAGTTGTTATTGACCATGCGGTAGCCTGTGGCTGCTTCCCAGAGGTCGTAAATCATCTCGCGCTCGCGGAAGATGTAAAAGAAGGGAGTGCCAGCCCCCATATCTAGCATGAAAGGACCGAGCCAGAGTAAATGATTGGCGATCCGGTTCAGTTCTAGCATGATGACGCGAATGTAGCTGGCGCGTTTGGGAACTGGAATGTTGGCTAGCTTTTCAACAGCATTAACTGTAATAGCTTCATTAAACATTCCGGCCGCATAGTCCCACCGACTGACATAGGGAACGTACATCGTAGTGGTGCGATTTTCAGCAATCTTTTCCATGCCGCGATGTAAATATCCAATGCTGGGTTCGCAGTCTACAACATCTTCTCCATCCAGAGTGACAATGAGGCGAAAACACCCGTGCATAGAGGGATGATGGGGACCCATATTGAGTACCATCGGTTCTGTCTTGGTTTCAATGATTCCCATCTCCTCGTACCTCCCATCAGATTTGGACAATATACCAACACCAAATCCAGTTTTAAAAAGCCGAATTGAAACCTTATCCCTATCTCCTTTCTTTCTTGCTCCCTCTCCCGTGGGAGAGGGCTGGGGTGAGGGCAAACTCGAACGATGCTAACCGGATTGGGCTTGACTCATACCCTTGAGTATGAGCGGGGAATAAGCTGCTGTCTTGTAAATTCGACCTGTTTTTGTACGTTCTTCCGCCTACTTTTGCTGAAGAAAGACTTTAGGGGTAACTTCAGTTAAGCGTTTGAAATGTCGGTGAAAATGACTTTGATCGGTGAATCCCACGCTTTTGGCGACTTGAGCGATCGACTGTTGCTTCATTGACAGTAATTCCTTGGCGCGTTCGATGCGGCAACGAATGACATACTGATGGGGAGACAATCCAGTCGATCGTTTGAATAATTGGCAGAAGTAATGAGGACTCATTTGCACGACTCCTGCCAGTTCGCGCAAGCTCAAATTGCGATCTAAATAGGCATCAATATAGTCTGTCACCTGCTGCAATTTGGATGTCGATAAACCACCTGAATAAGTTGCCAGTTGGGGTCGCTCGGCCGTGTAGTGTTGTAGCAGATGCACCATCAAAGCACTAGTCATGGTTTCTGCGTAGAGGCGGTTGGTGCTGGCCGAGTTCTCTAAAGCTCTTTTGAGGGCTAATCCAATCTGATACACCAGGGGATCGGGCGTGGCGAAGTGGGGGATGAGTTCGAGCCGATCGCGATCTAGAGTTTCGGATATAGTTTTAGCCCAGTCAGCAAGTTCAAGCCCTACAATAACGATTCCTCCAGGAGCATCCCAAGTCGTTTGTTGCCAAGCTTGGGCGGGAACCACCACCATATCTCCTCGAACGACTCGCTCGCAGCGAAATTGTCCGTCGATCTTTCGTTCTGCCTGAGTGGGAGTTGGTAGATCGACAAAAATGGCAATTCCATGCTGTTTGCTAGAAACTTCTGGAGTTTGTCCTGGGAGCAGGTAGTCATAGGCCACATAGAGTCCCTCCCAATTGGCAGCGACGCTGCTGTAAAGAGGCGATCTCGAAAAGATGCGTTGATACCCCGCTTCCTTTTCCTTAGCAAAATCAACGGTGAGGGAGGGCATAGCTAGTACCGCTGCGCGGAAGTCAAAAGTCAAAAGTCAAAAACCTGATGCCATCAGCGCATCTGCGATTTGTCATGGTAGGTGGATTTCCGCCGCAATGCACTAGTATGACTCGGCAATATACTTAAATCTATCAGACAAACTCCTTAACCTAACAAGCACCCGCACGTGGATAACGCTAAATTAATTTCGATCGACTAATTTTTTTAAGCTCAAGAGCATCTACTTTGGATATTGAAATTGAGTTCAATTCTTGTGGGATATGCATCCTGCCTGCCCCACGTATACGATCTAAATGCAGAACATTTTACCAGGACAAACTTAATGGTAATCCAGGTTGAAAATCGGCGTAATTTTCCTGTTTTTCGCCATTGAACCCCATTTCTACGAGATAGTTTTTCCCGTGTTTGAGTTGGATAAAATTGCTGTTGACCATTGCTTGTAATTCTGGAGAAAGGCGATCGGCGTGGGGACTCACAAATGTCAGGCGAGTCATTTCATTTAAACCCGCTATGTGATTCATTGGTTGACGGCGATCGTCAGTATAGGAATCTTGGCGTTTGGCAAAAGGAAGATAGCACAACATCGGTTCCGTCAATACGCTGGCATTTGTGGCCATAGAAAAGCTGAGCGAGTCTGGTAGATAAGCAGGACGATATGCCCAAGTCAAGAAAGGGAGAGCATTAGGAGGATCGGTTGTCGGACGGAGGCAGAACCCAAAAGGGCAGGTTCCTATATGGCGATCGCGCCAGCGTTCCCAAAAATATGTGGGGCGAGTAATTTCCGACTGTGCTTCATTGCGATCGCTTATCCAAAGGAGTTCCAACATACAGTTATGAAAGAAAAAGCGGCGATTGGCAGTTCCTTGTCCGGGGTGAACGTTGGGAGTACCTTCTGTTAAACCAAAAGACACCAAGCGATCGGCTTCTGGCGCGTTAATATCGGTACAAATAAACAGATGGTCGATTTCAAAGGACATTATTGTCACCTGGTCAAAACTGACCAAAACAATTGTTAATTCGCAATTCGCAATTGTTAATTGCAGTTTCAAGCCTCCCTTACCGTTAACGAAAACTATGCCTCTCAGCTACAACGGTATTGCTTCTTTCAATACTCGATCGAGAATTACTGGATGAAGCACGGTACTTTGGGCAACATCAACCTCACATTCCAGCAACTCCTTCAAATCTTGGAGCAAACCAATCAGGTCGAGCAATGATTGCTTAGGAGAGACATCGATCGAAAAATCAACATCGCTCTCGGCTGTTGCCTCCCCTCGCGCCACCGAGCCAAACACCCGAATATTAGGGGCATGATACTTCTGGGCAAGAGTAAGTATTTCCTGGCGGTAAGCTTTAAGTTCTTCTAGCTTCATAAGTCTATTATCCTCACAACCAGCCTATAGCACCTCGATCGCCTGTAATTCATTCCCTGCCAATTACGACTAGCGATCGCGATTGACTCGATCGCGGTCTGTTTGAAAAGAAAAAACCAGCTATCCACCTCAAACAGGGCAATAGCTGGTAACTCAACCAATCCAAGGAAACCAAAGGTCAAACACGATTTTTGCACCAACAGTTAATTACTCACCCGGAGTTATTAAATTAATGGCTCGCTGACCTCATCGATAATATTATCTTACTATTTCCCAATTGGAAAAAACATCTGTCGAACATCTCAAATTACTTTGTCACCAAAGTTATATAGCTCTCTCTGACTTTCGTTGATGTCAGATCTAACTTCGATACGAGTTACGATCGAGATCGGTGCTTTGCAGGTTTGGTTCTAGCGCTTTTTTCGCCAATCGCCCTACATAAACCGCGATCGCGATCGTCGCGACTAATCCCACTAAACGCAGTGCCCACTGAGCGATTTGGGCTTCTGGATGGGCTGCCATATCCGGCGAGCCTGTAACGGTCAGATCGTTAGCGATCGCTCCCAGGTAAACGTACAACACGGTTCCTGGCAACATTCCTAGAGAACCCAACAGATAGTCTTTGAGAGAAACATCTGTCACGCCAAAAGCATAATTGAGCAGATTGAACGGAAAAACGGGAGAAAGACGGGTAAGAAGGACGATTTTCCAACCTTCTCTGGCCACGGCTTGCTCGATCGCTTGAAATTTGGGATGCTCTTTCATTTGTCGGTATACCCAATCGCGAGACAGGTAGCGTCCCAACACGAACGCTAGGGTGGCTCCGATAGTGGCAGCGATTAAGACATAAACCGAACCCCAAACTACCCCAAACAGGGTTCCTCCTTTGATCGTTAGGAGAAAACCAGGAACGAACAGCAACGTCCCCAGGTTATAAATGACGATGAAAGCTATAGGCCCGTAATCCCCTAGCTCTTTAATCCACCCGCAAAATATCAGTAAAAGTCGATCGAGATTGAGTTGCCTGGCGGCAATTATCAGAATGACGACGAGAAAAGCGATCGCTACCAATTTGAATCGGGAATTCAATCGACGCTGACGTTGGGGAGTCATAGGAGATGCGATCGCTTTTGCTTAAACTTACTCCTCCAAGGTTATAACACCTCTGGAAAGCTTATTTCTGATAGCTGCATCTTTTTTGCAACGGACACTCATCGCAGCGGGGCTTTTTAGCCGTACAGACGGCGGCCCCAAAGTCTAATAGGGTAAGGTTCCACTTGCCTACTGCGGTGAGGGGTGCAACTCGTTCTGCTGCTTTCCAGAGTAGCGGACAGCGAGACTTGACGCGATCGCCTTGCAATCCAAAAAATCTTTCTAAGATCCTAGCCACGTTGGTATCGAGGGCGGCTGAGGGCTGTCCGAAAGCGTTAGAGGTGATTTGACGTGCCGTGTACGGGCCCACTCCAGGTAAAGCCAGCAATTGCGCTTCGGTATCTGGAATTTTTCCTTGGTATCGATCGATGATAATTCCTACCGACTGGCAAAGGCGATCGGCCCGAAAGTGAAGTCCCAGAGGCTGCATGATTTCGGCTACTTCTGCTGTTGGGGCTACGGCTAGATCTTTTAAGCTGGGATATCGGGAGAGCAAAGTCTCGTAGATCGGCGCGGCTGTGGGGGCTGCGGTTTTTTGTAGTAGAAATTCAGCAACGAAGATAGCGTAGGGGTCTTGAGTGCGCCGCCAAGGGAAATCTCGCAAGTTTTGAGCGGCCCAAGCTTGGAGTTGTTGGCGAAACCACTGGATTTTGTTGGTTTTAATCTGCTTTAGGGTGTCGTCTACTTTTGTGGAAATTGTGCCCGTCATAGCGATGTCAGAAGAGTTTGAGCGCTAACAAAACTTTGTAGTGCTTGTCCTAAAATCGGATATTTACTAACAATTATTAAATTTAGCGATTGCTAGTAACTAAAGGCTTTTCTGATTTGGCGTTTAACTGTTTTTTATGCCGCAACAACAAGGTTTCTATAGTATAGAAAATTGCTGGAATTGACAATAGAATCAAACTCCACTGCGGGCGCTCGTCTAGATATTTACCTTTCCATAAAAGCAAAGCAGCACTAACAAAAAATAGCAAAACCAACAGGATATCTTGACGTTTGAATAGTTGAGGACGAAATACAGGTACTAAACATAGACCAATACCTGCGATAATTAAAATTGTACTTACAAGATTGGGCAGTTTTGATAAAAAATTAGACATATTTTTAATAGTTTACAAACAAATTAATTTGTGATTTTAAGTTTCGAGATATTGGTCGTTTAGCGAAACATATTTTTTTTGGCACTCCATTCATAACTCATCATTCACAATTCATAATTCAGATTATTGCCGCAACCGCAGAGATTCTGTAGCCGAAAAAATTCCTGCACCAGCTAGCAAAAATTGACTAATCTGAATTTCTTGCTTGACATACTGACTTTGAAATAAAAGTAGTACGCCACAAAGACAGAACATGACCGCAAAAATAGCGTCATAATCTTTAGCGATTTGGGGGTATAAAGAGCGCAGGGCAAACAAACCCGCTCCTAGGGCAGCTAAACCGACCCCTAAAAGAACGATCCAGGTAGAACCTTGAAACAACAATACCCCCGCTGCTCCGATTAACGGCACGAATTTGATGGCTGCTAGAGTTTTGTTGAGCAGAGAGAGAGATGGAGATGGTTCGCACTCGCATTCTACAGTTGCCGCAGGAGAGCGGCTTGGTGGTATTTGCGAATAGTTGCGTGTAGGGCTATAAGGTGTAGGGGTAGACCTGGTTAAGGGAGCGAACCCAGGAGGAGCGTATACTTCTGTTGGTGGTGTCAAACTCGCTAATTGCTGGAGATCGTAGAGAACCTCTGCTGCCGACTGATAGCGATCGCGGTAATGGTATGCCACCAACTTTTGCAAAATTGCCCCCAATCCAGGGCTAACTGGCGCTCGATCTTGCCAGATAATTTCCCCAGTTTGAGGATCTTCGGGTAGTTGAGTGGGAAATAAGCCCGTCAAAGATTGAATCGCGATCGCTCCTAGAGCGTAAAGATCGCTATTGGGGCGTGGTTTGCCTTGACTTTGTTCGGCGGGCATATACCCAGGAGTGCCAACCGCCACCGTAGGAGAGATTTGACTGGGATTGGCAATAAATTCAGAGCGCATTTGTTTGACAGCCCCAAAGTCAATCAAGACTAACTTGCGATCGAATTCTCGTCTGATTAAGTTGTCTGGCTTCAGATCGCGGTGGATCGCGCCATACCTGTGAACGTAATCGAGAATGCCCAACACGTCGTGCAGCATCTCGATAACTTGAGGTTCCGTCCAAATTTGAGTCGATCGCAACTCGGCACTGAGAGGATGTCCGACAATTAACTCTTGCACCAAGTAAAATTCCCGGTCTTCTTCAAAGTAAGCTAAAAGTCGGGGAATTTGGTCGTGATTGCCCAGTTGTTCTAATATTTCCGCTTCCGTCTGAAATAGTCGCCTTGCCACTTCTAAATAGTTAGGATCGGAACTAGCAGGCTTTAACAGCTTGAGAACGCACCGAGGATTACCTGGGCGGCGAGTGTCTTCAGCAATGTATGTTTCCCCAAATCCTCCAGCGCTGAGGATTTGGATGACTCGATAACGCCCGTCTAGCAACTTTCCTAACACGATCTGCCTTGAGGTAGTGTTTGCACTATTTCTAATGCTATTAAGATAACAGAAGGATCGCTAGCACCGCAGGGCGAACGCTACCTGAAAGTGGAGCCATCTATAGTGCTTCGAGCGGCTAACTTTTGCTCTAGATGGCAATTTGGTATAAATAAAGCCAATCTAGTCGATTAATTTTATTGATAATCTCTTGCTGAGTCCGCGATCGGGCATTAATTTATGTTTCAGCTTCTATATCCCATAATAAGAATCATCCAGCCTCTTTTAGTACCTGCGTGTTTTCTCCTGGCTTGGACGTTAGCGATCTTGTTCTTTTGGAGCCTTTGGACAGCAATCAGAGATACCGTGGGCAGGGCAAAAGTGATGCACCAAATCCCCTGCACTGGCTGCAAGTTTTTCACGAACGACTACCACCTCAAGTGTACGGTGCATCCCCACATCGCTAACTCCGAAGCTGCCATTGGCTGTTCGGACTATAGAAGGTTAGAAGTTTAGGAGTTCAGAATTTCAGTTGTCAATTGTCAATTGTCAGTGCAATAGCTGTAGGTTGGGTTGACGGTAGGAAACCCAACGAACCCAACCATTAGAGCATAAAAATTGCTATCAATAAGACGTTAGAGATGCCAAAGGCAATAGGAAATATCCAGCGCGATCGCCTATCTAATTTTTCCGATCGCTCCTCCTTTTTTTTGACATTAAAATTATGTTTGATGACAATTTGAACGATCGATAAGCAAAGAAAAATGTAACCGATCGAAATAAACCCATTGATCCAAGTCAAATAAGCAACTTTGGGTAATTCTTCAGCGATGACTATATTAAAAGCGATCGCGCTGAGCAGAGAACTAAAAGAAATCGCCACATTAGACTCAAACGATCTCGACCAAAACACCGTCCAGGAAACACCGATGATAAACAATGAAGGAAGAATTATATTCCAAATATAAGAATTATAACTCCGGGCGATACCGATTTCATAAACGTAGCGGTTAACAGCTACCGGATCGACATCAAACTGTCGATCGACGATAAATACCCGGTAATCTTCGAGCGTCCATCCAGTTAAAAAAGCATCTTCCGACTTGCCAGTTTTGTTATCGTCTACAGTAAAAGCTATGGTACTTTTATCATTAAGCGGGGATTCTAGAACTAATTTTAGTTGTTGGCGATCGAAGGGAAATCTTTTCAAATTCATTTCGGAATTAAATGTGCCATTAAATCGCTCTCGATAGTAGACCGTGCCATCCGATTTAACTTGGATCTGGTTGTAAGCGGTTTCTCGACCTAGTTCGATATTGACAAATCTAACTTGAGGCGACCAAATTTCTCCAATTTTGTATTCTTTAGTATCCAATCCAGGCTGGGTGGGCTTAAATGCCAAACGCCGATCTTTCCAAGTTAAAAACAAGTAAGCATCTAATTTAAAAGATTCATCTCGTTCGTCAAGATCGTCAAAATCAATTATATAGATACCTACGTCTACCTCTGTAGGCTTGGTCGGATCGGGTCGAGTTTGACTTAATTTAGTTGTTGTCGCTGCTCGATCGATTTCTTGGGCTTTGGTTGTCGAAATATTTATCGGTAAAACCAAAGATAGTAAAGCGAAGCCATAAATTAATTGGTAACGCATAAAGCAGGAGTTCAGAAGTTCAGGAGTATGCGCCGAGCGCAGGCTGCGCCAACAGGAGTTCAGAAGGCAGAAGGCAGAAAACAGGAGTCAGGAGTTAGCGCACGCCCTCTCGCCCTCTCCGCCCTCTTTCGCCGATGACTGACTACCCATCGACTAAGGTAATCTCATCACTTAATTCGCTTCGATCGATCGCTTCTTTGACTTGCCCTGAAGCGCCCACTGCCGAAATCGAGAAATTCCCCCCTGCCTTTTGTTTGAAGAAGGCAAGGTAGCGCAAAGCTTCAGGAGAAATTGACTGCAAATCCTGCATCAACAGGGTCAGGCTGGTAGCCCCATGAGCTTTTTCCAGTTCTTCCTTGAGGTACTTCAACATACTTGGCTCTAAAGATCCAGACAAGCAAATCTTGGCTGCGCCATCAGTTAGTTCTACCAAATCGGCATCGAAGTTAACTCCAGCAGGGACGATCCGTACCCTAAATTTCATTTCCGTTAGATCTGTAGGCAATTTAATCGTCAGGGCTGCGGCATCGAAATCGGTGTAACTCTGACCGTTCAGCCAAACTTCATCAATTCTCACGCTACCGGGCGGCAAAATATCTGGCTGCACCCGCAGAATATTATCCTCAAATCCCCCTGACATGGGCTTGAAGAAGAAATCCATCGGTTCTTGATTGACCAGCAAGTTGGTATAAACTGCTGCCAAATAAGCTAATTCAAAGGAATGATAACCAGCCATTGAGTGACTGCCCTTACCCCGTTCTGTACCCAGCGAATAAGGATGTCCGTTGGCTAAAACGTTGAAGTAGACACCGCCAGATTCAGTATCGAGGAACCAGACGTTGTAGAAAGCCGAGGATTCCCGCGCTAAACGCAGATATTCGGGCTTTTTCAGCACCCCAGCTAAAATTAGATAAGCCAGAATAGCTTGTTCTTGCTGCCACCAAGCTTTGCGATCGTGCCAAGCATAACGGTGAAATTTCTCGCCCGGTCCCAGTACCCGTTCGACCACATCGTACCACCCACATCGCTGGCGATCGCTGCCCACTGTTGGCATCAGGGCGGCAATTTTGGTCGCCAGATCGCTATACTCGGTCTTGGGTTTGAGGCTGTTCATCCGCATCAAATTCCAAGCAATTTTCAAGTTGTGACCGACGACGGCGCGGTTTTGCTGCCAACCCCAACTTTGGTCTTTCGACCAATCTTCAAAGAATTTCTCTTGCACGAACGGACTGGCGTTGTAGTCGGGGAAGCGTTGAGCGATCGTATCAAAAGTATACTCCAAGAAATCGGCGTATTCGCTAGCACCAGTTGCCAGCCAGAGGTTAATCAAATAAGCTGGGGCGTGATCTCCAACCGAATTCCAATTCTTCCGCGCCCGATTGTGACCCAAACATTCGCTGTGAGGATCGAAGGTAATCGGGTCGATGTGAGAGAAAAAGCCGCCTTTTTCGGTTTTATCTTTAAAATAGCGGTTGAACAGATTGATCGTACCTTTGATATCGTTGAAGATCCGAGGATCGCCCGTAATCCGATAAGTTTGCGTCGGCCCTGCTAAAGCGTAAATCTGTTCGTAACAAGGAATGGCATCGTAGTCGTCGCCAAATTCAGAAGCAAAGATTTTTTGCTCGCTGCCATCATCTTTAATATCGACCGCGTGATACCAATAACAAATGTTTTCACTTTTATCTTGGAAACGGAGATGTTTGCGTAAATATTGCGTTCCCTTTTGGGCGGCTTCCAAATAACGATCGTCTCCCGTCATCAAATAAGCAGAAGCAAAGCCGTAAACCAAGCGAGAGATGGTATCGGTTTCTTGTCGTCCTGACTTTTGCTTATCGCCAGTTAAAGTTAAGTTGGTACGGTATTGGGAATAATCAATTTCACCATCCCCAAACTCTGATTTGATATAGAAGTCAGCTAGCTGGCGTACTTGTTTGATCCACCAATTTTGTTTTTCAAATAAGTATTCATTCTCCGTCCGCCCGACAAAAACGAGATGCTTAGCTTCAAACTTGTAATCGCCTCCTTCGCCATCTGGGTAGAAGATCCCGTAAGCAAACAAAAACCTTCCTGGCACGAGCATATCTCGCATTTGGGCAGTAGCATCTTGATATGCCTCTCCCAAATTGCGTACTAGCTCGCCATAAATATTGACGCTTAAATGGACGAGATATTCGCGATCGTCGGCAGTTTTTAGACTAAAAGCATCGGCGTTGCGATCGAATCTAGTTACGTAACCAGCGATCGAATCTGAGAAGGTAAAATCTATCTTGTTCATTAGACCTCTTGGATAAATTAAAATTTTGGATGTATAACGCAGATGAACAGCAGATGGACGCAGATGAACGCAGATGATGTTGATAAGTTATCGTCTTTGGCAAGCTAGTGTATTATTTGACCTAGATTTTGCCGAAAAACTCGGCGCACCTTTGCGCTTACCTTGGCGTACCTCTGCGTTAAAAAAGTCACTTAGAAATCAGCACCACTACACTGCGCCCTCGAACTAAATAACTCTTAGTTGCGATCGCAGTTTCATTCCCCGATTCAGCGATATCTAGCGGCGAAGGTTGGGCGGTATCTACACTTCTATACCACTGTCTACCTGAAATCACCGGAATTTCAAATTCGAGTTCTTCCCAATACATATTGCACATCACATGAAGATCGGCTTCACCATCAAAACCGCCCAAGGTAAAAGCCAAAGTCCTAGCATTTGGATCTTCCCAACCAGGTTGGTCGAGTTGGCAACCATGCCAGGAAACATCAGCTAGTTGGCGATCGTTTGTTGCCCCGGTAAAGAAACGAGGGCGATGAACGGTAGAATGCTGCTGGCGGAACTTCATCATCAATTGCCAAAACCGCAATAGATGGCGATTTTTTTCGACTAAATTCCAGTCGAACCAGCTAATCTCGTTATCTTGACAGTAAGCATTGTTGTTACCTTTTTGGGTGCGGGCAACTTCATCACCCATGAGGATCGTCGGTACGCCTTGAGACAGTAACAGCAGCGTAGCAAAGTTTTTAATTTGGCGATCGCGCAATTCTATAATTCCCGGATCTGTTGTCTCGCCTTCTACTCCACAATTCCAACTCAAATTATCGTTGATGCCGTCTCGATTGCCTTCGCCATTAGCTTCGTTGTGCTTATCGTCGTAAGAAACTAAATCTTTTAAAGTAAAGCCATCGTGAACCGTAATAAAATTAATGCTGTTAATCGGTAAATGTCCGTGACTTTCATACAAGTCAGCACTACCAGAAATCCGATTAGCCACTGCTCCTACTACTCCTGGATCGCCTTTGATAAAGCGACGGAGATCGTCTCGGTAGCGTCCGTTCCATTCTGCCCAACGATAACCGGGGAAATAGCCGATTTGATACAATCCAGCAGCGTCCCAAGCTTCGGCAATGATTTTGGTATCGGCGAGGGTTTCTGATAGTTCGATATTCCAAATTACTGGGGGATATTGTAACGGCACGCCATCTTGTCCCCGCGATAAAACCGAACCTTCGTCAAATCGAAAGCCGTCAACGTGCAATTCTTTTACCCAGTATTCTAAAGACTCGACGATCAGCTTTTCGGCAATGGGATGGTTGCAGTTAAAAGTGTTGCCGCAGCCAGTGTAATCGTAGTAATACTGTTTGTTTCCAGGCACTAAATAGTAGTAGATACTGTTGTCGATGCCTCGGAAACAAAACATCGGCCCTTGATGGTTGCCTTCGTCGGTGTGGTTAAAAACTACATCTAATATGACTTCAATTCCAGCTTGATGTAAGGCTTTAACTAAATCGCGAAACTCTTCAACGTGTTTGCCTGCTTCGGGATTGACGCAAAAGCCGCAGTGAGGGGCAAAGTAACCCATTGTACTGTAACCCCAATAGTTGATTAACGGTTTGCCATCAACAAATCGCAGCGGTTCTTTGTCGTCGAAATCAAAGATCGGTAACAGTTCGACTGCGGTTACTCCTAACGCTTTGAGATAGGGAATTTTCTCAATAATTCCAGCAAAAGTTCCTGGATGATTAACGCCCGATGTGGAAGATTTGGTAAAACCGCCGACGTGCATTTCGTAGATAATAGTTTCGCTCATGGGGCGGTTAAGCGGGCGATCGCCTTCCCAATTATACTCAGAAGTATCGATGACAACGCTGCGCATCGAGGTCGTCAAATTATCACCGGGCAAACAAGCGTCACCTCGTTTCCAAAGTGATTTAGTATTACCTTTAGCATAGGGATCGATTAACACTTTCTGCTTGTCGAACCGATGCCCCGCACTTAAATCTTGAGGGCCATCAACTCGATAAGCATAATGAATTCCCGGCTGTAACCCTTGGACGTAAACGTGCCAGAAGTGGAAAGATTTATTAATCGTTGGATCTAAGTTAATAACCTGAAATGGTTCCAGATCGTCGGCTTTGTGAAATAACAATAATTCCACCGCCGTGGCGTGTTCGGAAAACAACGAAAAATTCACCCCATTTGCATCGCAAATTGCCCCCAAAGGATGGTGATGTCCCTTCTCAGTTTGATAAGCAATTTTTGGTAAATCTGCGGCTATAGTCATTGCTTTTTAAACTCTCCAAAATTAGTCTATTTGATGGAAAACGAACCACAAAGGCGCGAAGAACGCGAAGAAAATACATTAGAAATATTGCATAAGTCGATAACCCATCAAAATCATCTGTGTTTATCTGTGTTCATCTGTGGACAAAAAAGAAATTTTGGCTTTTGCCAGAGGTATAATGACAATAGATTTGGCTTTTCATTAAGGAACGCTATTAGGTTTTGCTGCTAAAATCTCAATAATCTTTTGAGCGAACAGATGACAGTGAGCGCCCGTGCGTCCTGTGACCAAATCGCCATCGACAACGACATCTTTGTCAGTATATATCGCCCCCATATTCACCACATCGCCATGCAAGTTGTTATGACAAGTAACTGGACGACCTTTTACCAATTCTGGCATCGAAGAAACTAGCCACATACCGTGGCAAATAATGCCTTTCAGAATGTTTTTGTTATCAAAAGCTCGCTTGAGGAACTCGGTAGCTGGCGATAATTTATTAACGTCTTCTGTATACCTCAGTCGATCGGAAACAAAAGCCGAAGGCACAATTATGGCCGCATAAGTATTGAGTTCTTCATCGCCGATGCTCTCAAAACTCTCGTTACAATCAAAAGGTGCGTGATATTCATGGCCTTTAAAAGTGAGAGAAGGTTGACCCCAAAGGCGGGTGAGAAAGTGAAGTTCTGCCCCTTCTTCGGGAAAGCGATAATGGTAATACCAAATCTCGTGTTCGTAGAAGTCACTTTCAATCAGAATTCCGATTTTTTTACCTTGAAGTTTCATAATTTTAGGTTTTAGCTTGCCAGTTTAGATCTAATTAATTGAGGAATTGCACCATCAGTACCAAAGACATCGATCGCAATATCTAATGGTGTTTTGCCGTCATGTCCTTTCAAATCCAATCTGGCATTAGCATTAATCAAAATCTCAGCACATTCCTTATATCCATGCCAGAGAGCATCGTGAAGCGGAGTATATCCATTAATCGGCCCTTGAACGTCCAAATCGATATCGGGATGAGCCACCAGCATTTTTAATATTTCTGGATTGCCGTTGTAAGTAGCTTTATGGATAGGAGAACCCTTAAATACCCAATCTTCAACTCTCACCTTTGCCCCAGCTTTAAGCAGTTCGGCAACAATTTCTTTATGTCCGTCGCGGGCAGCAACCAACAGGGGAGTATGCCCATCTAAAAAAGAATTAATGTGAGGATAAAGCGGATTTACATCCGCGCGATCGCCGATTAATTGCCGCACGGTTTCTAGATCTCCCTTATTAGTTGCCGCCATCACTGTTTGCGACTCAATGCTGGCTTCAGCAGCTTTTTTACCGCCATCAATAGTTTGTTGAATCAGAATAAACTTCTGCTTTTCTTCACCTTGATTGACATTAAGTTCAAAGTTGACGTGATCTTGCATCGTAAATCCATAGTGAGTCCCCAAATGCAGATTGGCACCTCGTTCCACCAATAACTCGACCAATTCCGGCCACTTGTACCACAGGGCATCCATAATCGGGGTATGCCCCATCGTCGGCGTAACCGCATCCACAAACGCCCCAGCATCCAGCAGCAGCTTAGCCACCTCAACGCTACCGCCCTGACAAGCCTTGTGTAACGGAGTCGCCCCAGTTTTGCTATCGGTAGTCAGAACATCTGCACCCGCACCTAGCAACAACTTCACCATTTCCACATTGGCATGACAAGCCGCACTCATCAACAAAGTCAAACCATTAACTGGGTTGCGAGTATTAGGATTAGCCCCCTGTTGCAACAGACTAGCCATAGCCGCTAAATCGTCATTTTCCACCGCTGCGATCGCCGCCGCCGACGAATCTCCCCGCAAAGCGGCAATAATCGGCGAAGGATCGCAGTAAGACTTCCACTTCACGATCTTGCCCCCAGCCACTTGCATCCAGGTAGCAAAAGTAATATCAAAAGTCAGTCCGGTAGCCTTAACCGTAGTGATGTCATGGACCGTGCCAAAAGCCTCATCCCCTTGCACCACCAGATTCACAGGCTTAAATAACTTCACCTCAGCAATGCGATCGCGGGTTTGAAAAGATTGAGTCACTTCAGCCACGCCATGAGACGTACCGATCCAGGGAATCACATCGCTGACTCCCGCCACTGGTTGCAAATTAATCCACTCAATATCGTCTGCCAAACAACCCATCGCCGTGGCATAATCCGCCTCATCCAAAGCCTTAAACCACTTTTCGGCCACTCTTTGCGTTTCTTCTTGACTCATAAAACCTCTTGCATAAGTCGATAACTCATCAAAATCATCTGCGTTTATCCGCGTTTATCTGCGGTTAATCTGCGTTAAAAAAAACGATCGTCAATCCCAGTCCAAAATCCCCATTTAAGATCTAATATCCTCAACCAAAATCCGATCCAAACAGCGTTCCGCGATCGCCGCGATCGTCAATGCGGGATTAACGCAAGTGCTAGATCCTGGAATCAAAGCACCATCAACCACATACAAATTCCGATATCCTTCCACCCGCCCGCGATCGTCACAAACCTGTCCCATACAAGCACCACCCAATTGATGTCCCGTAATTTGCGAAGCGATCGGAGGCACTTCACCGCCATTAGTTTTACTCAACAACTCTGCCAAATACTTAGCCGCCTCTTTAGCTTTAGGATCGTTTTCAAAATTTAATTCCACCGTATCTGAAGCCGAGTTATAACTAAAACTGCCTCGATTATTAGTCATCGCAAAAACAAAAGTTCCAATAACATTTTTCTTAGGGAAATCGGTTTCAAACCTCGGTAATGGGGCCCGCATCATTACGCAAGGTAAAATCGGATTATCGTAGTTGAGAACTGCGATCGCACCCGGTCCGCCTAAATGAGGATTAGTAGTTTCTGCCAGATTGGTACGGAAAGCATAGGTATCGCCATCATTACCAAATCCTTGACCTAAAGCATCATTAATTTTCGGTAAAGCTCCTTTAGCTTTAGCTTTAATTAGCAATTCGCAAGTTCCCATTACTCCCGCCGCCATAAACAAATACTCACAAGTTAACGTTTGGCGATCGACAACTTCACCTGCATCGTTAATAATATCTACTGAAACGGCATATCCCCCTTCAGATCTTGCCGCCACTTTAGTCACCAGATGATGGGTGCGAATTTCTACTGCCCCCGTTTCTTCAGCTAATTTGAGGTAGTTTCGATCTAAAGTTTTTTTGCCACCGCTATTATTGCCAAACCAAAACTCAGCCGCAATTACCGACGGAACTTTCTTGCCAGCGATTTCATCTCTGACGATATCCCAGTCTACTCCCATGGGAAAGCGATTAATCCCATTAACTAAGCCGCAATTAGTTGACTCGACGTAAGGAAATCCTGATTTCAGCGCGTGTTGTTCCAGCACCTTCAACCCCAGGTAATATTCGCTCTCTAAAATATCGTCAGGGATTGGCGAACTG
This sequence comes from Cyanosarcina radialis HA8281-LM2, assembly GCA_019359615.1. Classification (GTDB taxonomy): domain Bacteria; phylum Cyanobacteriota; class Cyanobacteriia; order Cyanobacteriales; family CCAP-1448; genus Cyanosarcina; species Cyanosarcina radialis. The sequence goes on along the minus strand of JAHHHA010000004.1, from coordinate 99,833 downwards.
CCAATTACTTCCTGAACTCGCGGAAAGTAAACTGAATTCATTTCTTCATAGTCGATCGCCGCTGGAAACACCCGTTCAAATAGTTCTTTCGGCGGTTGAATTAAAATTCCCCCATAAGCCAAAGATCCACCACCAACGCCACAACCGACTAGAAACTTATAATCTCCTTTCTCGATAATTTCCAATACGCCCGTGGATTTCTCGATCGCAATTCCTTCATAACCTGGCGTTTTCGTAACACTATTGAGCCACTCTGCCCGGCCGTCGGGATTTCTAAAAGTCGCAAAAGTAGCATTGCTGGTCGGATCTTCTATCTGCCAGCGACGACCTCTTTCTAACACCAGAGTTTCTACTCCTGCTTGCCCCAAACGCAATGCTGCTACGGCTCCACCAAACCCACTACCAATAACAATTGCTTTAGTATCAGTCATGATTTGTCCTTCTAGGCGCGATCGGGTTCATACGGGAGTGAATGTCTCAACAAATTGAACGATATTACCTTCGTTATCCCTAATAAAAAATTCTTTGAATCCGATATCTTTAACCACAACTAAGTCCCAGGCGATGGTAATGGGTCGGCTTTTCACTCGCTCGATTACTTCTTCAATGTTGTCAACTTTAAAGGTAATTTGACTTACACCTTGAATCGTCGTATGTTGCGGAGGATTAGGACGATCGATCGGATGCCATTTTTGGTCTTCAATTAACTCAATTCTGACTCCGTTTACTTCTAAAAAGACAATTCTAGTTCCATATTCAGGGAATTCCCTTCTGAGAACTTCTTCAAAACCCAACTGTTCCTTGTACCACTTTGCAGTTGATTCTAAATTAGACACTGCTAGAGAAATACCCAAATTTTTCACAGTTGCTAGAGTGCCAACGCTTTTATCGGTCATTATTAACTCCTAATTATGAATAATATTACGCTCGAAATTCTGGACCGATAATCCAATGCTCTTTAGTCACAAAACTGTAAGCATATTTCATCTCCAGGAAATTTGGTAAGTCGGCGGTCGATTCTTGATATTCAGGCGATCGCATCATCTCTTCAATTGCCGCTAGATCGTCAAACCAAAGCATAGAAACGCTATCTAAAATTGCCTCTCCAATTCCATAAAAAGAGTCCCGAACGTGACATTGAATGTAGCGGCGCAAGCCAGGAAGTTTCAAATCTTTTTTTCCGTGGACTTCCAAGCTATACTGGCGAAAATCAGCTAAAGGCATTCCCTCTTTGCGCTTCACCATGGCCATAATTTTCACCAGGTTAGAGTCTTTTTTTAGCGGTTCTCCTTCCAGCAAAACGTGGGTAGTGGTATCGAGGACCACCGTGCGCCAAAATGCTGCCCACTTAGGTTCGTCAAGACGCGCCCCCTGGAGAAATTCTGGAGTTTGCAATGAAGCTAGTTGTTCTTCTTCATTGTTTAACCAGATTTCCGCTACCCCACTGAAACGCGGATCTTCTGGTTCCGGCCCGAAGGGAATTCTAGTATCGATTAAGTAACGTTTGATTTGAGGAATTTTGCTAGCGTAATTAACCGCGTGAACGTTGACCCAGTAGTCCTGAAAATCCTTTTCGCTCATTCCTGGTTTCGGGTGGGCAAATATCAATTGATGGATCATGTAAACCTCTTAAATTCAAAAGCGAGTCTAAATCATTGGCAAACAATCTTGTAGGGTAGGCTTCCAGCCTGCCCACTGGGACAGCCGGGACGGCTATCCCACAAGTCATTGAGAAAGGCTATAATTCATAATTCAGTTTTATCCTGCTGGGCTATTAGGATCGAGGATGAGAGTACGACTTTTAAACTTCCAATTTTTACCAACTTTGACTAATCGATCTTGGTAAATCCCCGTCCTGATAATGGTGGCAGGATTATTTTTAATATTCATGGCAATGATGTAGCATCCAGATTTAGCACCGCCGACATCTGGCTCGATTACCAGATCGTTAATCCAATGACGAGTAGTTTGTACGTCGGGAAAAGTTTTGTAAGTGCGAATTAAATCGTCAAATCCTGTAGCTTTAATCAATACTTGTCCGTTAGAATCGACGATCGCAAATGTGCCGTTACGAGTAAATGTGTTAGCCCAATTAGCCGCCGGATCGCCAGGAATCAAGTTATCAAGTCCATCGATCGCATAGAAATAATGAGTGCTGAGATCTTGAATCGCCAAGATATCTGTGGTTGATAAAGTTGTAGCCCTCTTGGAAGTTCGAGCCAAGATTTGCGGCGCACAAATACCGCTCAAAACTAATCCCGAAAATGCTGCTCCAGTTACTAATAACATCTTGCGTCGCGTTACTTGGCGATCGCCTCGATCGTTTCGATTTTGGATTTTGGATTTTGGATTTTGGATTTTCCCCACGGTCGATAGCTCATCAAAATAAGTGCTTTAAAAGATTTTTCTCGCCCTCTTCGCCCTCCTCGCCCTCCTCGCCCTCTCCGCCCTCTCTCTCACTGTCCGCACCTCACCCCAATAGCTTCTGGATGAACGTTACCCTCTAAAACTAGGTCGATGAGAAACGGCCCTGGGTGGGATAAGGCTCGATCGATCGCTCCGGCAATCTCTTCTGGTTTTTCTACCCGAACCGCATCCACCCCCAAAGAACGAGCGATTTCATCAAAACGAATTTCTGGTTTTGATAAATCGAAACTCAAAGGGAAATCGTGGGCTGGAATTCCCTGCTCCTGCCAATACTGCTGGATGTTATATTGCAAAATCCGGTAAGAACGGTTGTTGCAGACGACGAACTTAGCATCGATATTGTGACGAGCGGCCGACCAGAGTGCTTGAATGGTATACATCGCCCCCCCATCGCCCGTAAACCCGATCGCCATCTTATCGGGATGAGCCAGTTTCGCTCCAATCGCCCCTGGTATCCCCACCCCCAAAGAACCGCCACGGGTGAGGAAGTAATGTCCTGGTTCGGCAGTCGGTCGATAGCGAGTAACCGCTGGGGAATTAGTTAAAGCTTCATCAAAAATAATCGCATCTGCTGGTAATTTAGCCGCCAGTTCCTCCATAAAGCGCGATAAATGGAGGGGAACAGCGTCTTTAAAGGTGCGATCGCTCGTTCTTTCTTTCTCTTGTTTGGCAGCTTTTGCTGAAGCAATTTCCGCCGTCCTCGCTTGGGCATTTGCCTTTTGCTCGGCGCTCATCATTACTTCTAAGATCGTCGCCAACTTCGCCAAAGTCAGCTTCGGATCGCTCACCATCCCTAAATCGACCGGATGATTTTTCGCAATCTCGTAAGCATTCAGGTCGATATGGATGACTTTTGCCCCTGGTGCAAAGATGTTATCCAGTTTCGGAAACACCTCCGGCAACATATAAGTACCGCAGACTAAATTCACATCCCCCTTAGAAGTGATGGGCAAACTTTGGTCGCCAAACATATGCCCCGTTGCTCCCTGGTATAAGGGATGAACCTGACTCATATTCAACTCGCCAGCATCTGCATCCCACACCTCTGCGCCCAAAAGTTCGGCCACGCGGGTTAACTCATCCTGGGCACTAGAAAAAGCCACGCCGTCCCCGACAAACATCATCGGTTTCTGCGCCGCTGCCAACATCGCCGCTGCGATCGCCAGGGATTCTTCATCTGGTACTACTCTGGTAGAAGGCAACGAAGTCGGGAACACCTCTTCCACTACAGGAACGTCCAGAATATCTTGGGGCAAGCAAACATATACCGGCCCTTTTGGGGGAGTTGCAGCAATCTTAATCGCCCGCCGCAGTACCCTGAGCAACGAGGATGGTTCCGTCACCATCGTCGACCATTTAGTCACTGGTTCGGCCAAAGCTACCAAATCGCCTGCCATCTGAGCATCCATTGCCTGGTACTTAATCCCCGCATCTCCACCAATAACCACCAACGGCGAATGACCTCGCTTCGCCTGATACAAGGCTCCGATCGCATTTCCCAAGCCAGGAGTGCTATGAATTTGCACCACTGCTGGTTTTTGAGTGGCCCGCGCGTAGCCATCGGCTGTCATCACCGCCACCGTCTCTTGCAAAGTCAAAATGTATTTCAAATCTGGATATTCCCAGAGAGCATCCAAAAAACCTTGCTCGACAGTACCCGGATTGCCAAAGATGTAATGGATGCCATCAGCAAGAAACTGCTCCAGAATGGCAAATCGACCAGTTTTGCGACCCATAGTTAAGTGAGGAGTTCAGAAGTTCAGGAGTTCAGAAGTTCAGGAGTCAGGAATCAGAAGTCAGGAGTTCAGAATTTCAGGAGTTCAGGAGTCAGAAATCAGAAGTCAGAAATCAGGAGTCAGAAGGTGAGAAAATTCTCCGTGTCCCCGCGTCTCCGTGTCTCCCCATCTCCCCATCTCCTCCTCTCTCCCTCTCCCTACCAGCCGTAGCGAGTCAATCCCTTCTCTAAAACTTCGACTAAGATCCGACCGCACTCTACCGAAGAAGCAGTGGAACGACTAGTAATAAAGGGATAATCGACAATTACAGAAGTTTCGTGACCGACTCTACCGATATAAGCTCCGTCAGGGCCGACAGCATCGCGGAGAATATACTCTAGCGGGTAGAAGGGAGGCCCGAAGTTGATATATCCATCTCCAAAGCCTCGGTGAGAACCATCGATCGCATGGGGGCCTTCAAATCCCGTACCGTCGAGGTAATCGTAGTCAATGGGATGCCCGGTGACGTGCTTGCCCCAAATTAAGCTCTTTTTCTCCCGAAAATCGCGGGCAAAGGCCAAACAACTGACACCATAGCACTCAGCCGCGATCGGCTTGTTGAGCTTGCAAAATCCCATAACTAGTTCGTGCAGTCGGCTGTTGTTAGCCAAATCCACCAAAGCACCGCTGCCACCAACAATTACCATGGCATCGTATGCTGTTAGCTCTTCAGCCACAATCTTGTCGATTTTTTTGTAATAGGCTTCCATATCTCTGAGGTAGGTGGGCGAGCTAGGGTAAGCTCGCATCGGAAACCAATCGGCTAGACTTTTAGGATGGTCTAATCGGTTCGACTGATGGACTTTGTTGGTTTTTGCGGCCATTTCCTCTGAAGTCACCGACCTGCCCAAAGGCGGATCTAAATATCCAGGCGTGCAGCTAACCGACAGAGGCGTTGGCTTCTTGCCAGTTGGGGTGATAAAGGAGATCTCATATCCAGCCGTATCGCAGGCTTCCAGCGGGCCGATCAATTCTTCGCCCCAGTAACCCCACTCCGACACGACGAATAAAACTTTTTTCATTAAGCCTCCATGTTCGATCGGTACAAGTTGCCTCAAGCCAAGCCTAGTAAAGGTTTCGACGGTTGTGTCACCTGTCAAGTTTCCTCGATCGGTACAGCAACAGTATGCGTACTTGCGAGAGATTTCCCATCAGTATGAGTGACTAAATTGCTGGGTAATTTTGTTTTTTATTTCCGTAAATTTACGGTTGGTTGTCGGTACTAATACCATTACGATTTAGATTTTTGTCTCACTGATGCCAAAGAGCGATCGCTACCAGAATAGCGATCGCGATCGAATTTCATCGGGATCGCCATGACCTCGATCGCACCGAGTTAATGTACTTACTAATGCCGTTTTAGAACGTTTCGATCCTTTTTTATTACTTTGGCAAGCTAAAAATAGTAAGAAGCTACAACAAAGATTAAATAAGGGTTACATTAATCAAATTACCGGAATTACTTGTTTAGCTGTCGATTTGCATTAAATCATTACAATAATCAACATTTAGCAATAAAAAAACTGTAAGTCCTAACAAAAGCAAAGCGGCTGTGCCACGAGACAAGCCGCCGATGTAGATCTCTAAGGAAGAGAGAATATAGGAGTTCAGGAGTGAAGAGAGTTCGGAATTATGCTCCGCCCTCTCCGCCCTCTCTTCCCTCTCTCTCCCTATTCCATCTCCAGCAATACCTTTAACACCCCCCGACTCTGGGCGCGATCGAATGCTGCTAGTCCTTCATTTAAGCGATAGCGGCCGTGGATCAGGGGTTCTACATCTACTTGCTTGGTCGCTAATAGTTCTAAGGCTGGGACAAAGGGACCGCAGCGAGAGCCAATCAGGGTAATTTCGTCTACTACCAGCGAAGAAGCATCAAAAGTAAGCTGGCCAGCATAGGTGCTTTTGAGAACTAGCGTACCGCGCGATCGCAATGCCCGACGAGCGATCGCAAAACCCGCTTCATTGCCCGTACACTCTACCGATAAGTCAAAAGAGCGATCGCTTACTGCCTCAGCCAATCCGGTTTGAATGCCTCGCGCTGCCAGATTATCTAGTTTTTCCTGATGGCGACCCACTACTAAGAGATCGCAGCCCGTTAAAGCTAAAGTTTGAGCCACCAATTGCCCCAGTTTGCCATCACCAACTACTAATACGCGATCGGACGAACTAACGGCTACCTGCTGCTGAATTTCTAACGCTGCTGCTAGGGGTTCTGTAAAAGTGGCGGCATCTGTGGCTACCGAATCCGGTACTCGATGCAGATTTTCTATAGGCAAGGTCAAATAATCAGCAAACGCTCCCTGACGGTTGACTATGCCCAACACGGTGCGGTGTTCGCAGTGAGTTGGCTGTCCGCTCAGACAAAATCGGCATTGGTGACAGACGGCATTAATTTCTCCTACTACCCGCTGACCGATTAATTCTTCTGCCCCCCGTTCTACCACCCCCACAAATTCATGTCCCAAAATGCCATTATAGGGATAGTAGCCTTTGAGCAATTCTAAGTCCGTGTTACAAATTCCAGCCCTGACAACCCGCACCAAGGCTTCTCCTAGCGGCGGTTCGGGAACGGGAACATCGCTGAGTAATTGCAGTCGGTTATTCTGTAGCCAGAGTGCTTTCATAGTCAAAATTCTATGATGGAAGTTGATATTGCTATCGATCGATTTGGACGATGGTCGATCTCCTCTTCAGATAGAGGGTTGAGACTCTCAGGTAGACTTCACGGTTGAGTTTAGCTACGACTAAAGTATGATTCTAGGTGAAAATATTAATTTTTTAGTAGCTACAGATCTACAGCCGTGATAACTTAAAAAATGGTGTAAATATTCTGCGAAGATAAAGGAATGATAAAAAGTCTGGCAATGATTTTTATTGTGAAAAACCATATAGCAGAAAGTCAACCGCCAGGTAATGAGCGCAGAGTAATCGAATTAGCCTCGTTTTTAAACGCAGAGCGATGCGATCGAGCTTAGCAAAGAAAAGAGAAACATGGAGCGGTGGGAAAACCCTGCGTAAATCTAGTTTTTGCTTCGCTAAGATAGCTGTTAACGCCTACAAGTGCAAGTTTCTTTCCAATTAAGTCTGGAGGTATCCTTAAATGCCTGTTCGTCTCTATGTGGGCAATTTGCCAAAAGAACAAGTCGATCGTCAAGATTTGCAAGCCGTGTTTGCAGAAGCTGGCGACTTTGTTTCTACTAAAGTCATCAAAGACCGCAAGACTGGTAAATGCCGTGGATTCGGCTTTGTAACTGTCGAAACCGACGAACAAGCCGATGAAATAATTGAAAAATTCAACGGCCATATGTTCCAAGAAGCGGCTCTAAAAATCGAAAAGGCTTTGCCGCGTTCTAAAGAGAAAGGAGATGAGGAACCGCAATCAGCTAGCAACGACGCTCCTGTCGTTAGCGGCAACGGCGGTAGCCCTACCCGCACCAGTTCTTCTGGGCGGCGCAATAATAAAAAGTCTCGTCGCGGTTCGGGAAATACTAACTCTGGTGGTGGCTCGTCTGATAGTTTCCAAGTGGACCCTCGCTGGGCAGAGGAATTAGCCAAGTTGAAGGAAATGTTAACCGCTCAAGCTAGCAGTTCCTAACTTGAATCTTAGTTGTCAAAACCCATCTTCGGTTTTTGCTGGCATCTTTTAATAGTTGTTTGGCAATTTCGAGGAGCGAACGGTAATTTGTAGTCACCTTCAGACAAAGCCAGTCTTCGGTTAGATTTGATTAGAGACGCGCCATGGCGCGTCTCTAATTGTGTGGGGCTTTATTCAGCCCTCACCCCAACCCTCTCCCGTGGGAGAGGGAGCAAGAGGGAGAAGAAAAGATGGGCTTGAAATCTATAACTTGCTTCCCCTCGTCCAGAATTGGGAAACCAGAGAGGAGAGAACCAGAGAAACAAGGAACGCCACAGTCAAAGTCCCTCTCCCGTGGGAGAGGGATTTAGGGTGAGGGCAAGAGAAGTCTAATCGGCAACGGCTAAAGGCACTTCTAGCCAAGTTTCCAGGTACGATCGCAGTTGGTGAGAAAATTCGGCTCGCTGCTGAAATAGAGGCGTGCGAATCGGCTTGCGTTCTTCGTCTAAAGTCCAGCCGTAATCGCTACTCAAGCGCAATTTGCCCTGCCAGTCGGCAATCGAGACGATTAGCTGTTTGGCTGGAGAGTTGTCAACGTCGAGGACGCGAAACACGTAATTGAAGGTATTTTGACTGGCAGCGGCTACAGTTGAGGGTTGCCCGCATTCTCGTTCGAGGCGCGATTTTACCTGGGCGGTTAAGTCTGGGATCTCGACATCTTCTAAAGTGCGAACGGCTAAAGTCAGAGCAAAGTAGAACTCTTCAACTGGGATAAATTCAAGCTGCATGGAAATTTGCTAATTGCTAATGGCTAATTGGTAATTGTATTGTGGGCATTAGTCAGAAAAACGAGACAAGCTGAGGAGTTTTAAAAATGACTGTAGGGCAAGATCCAGTCAAGGTAATGAAGCAGGAAGTCGGAAAAGCAGCAGCAGCCCGTGTCAAATCTGGTTCGATTGTCGGACTGGGTACGGGATCGACCACAGCGTATGCCCTAGAATATTTAGGCGCTAGAATCCAATCGGGCGAACTCAAAGATATTAAAGGCATTCCCACATCGTTTCAGGCATCAGTGCTGGCCAAACAGTACGGCATTCCCTTAATTACTTTAGATGAATGCGATCGCATCGATATCGCGATCGACGGGGCTGATGAAGTCGATCCGCAAAAAAACTTAATCAAAGGTGGCGGTGCGGCCCACACCCGCGAGAAGATCGTCGATACCCTGGCAGAGGAATTTATCGTCGTCGTCGATAGTTCTAAATTAGTCGATAAGCTAGGCTCTACGTTTTTGTTGCCAGTGGAAGTTTTGCCCATGGCGATTGCCCCCGTGATGCGAAAAATCGAGCAGCTAGGCGGCAAACCCCAACTGCGGATGGGAGTAAAAAAAGCCGGGCCGGTAATTACCGATCAAGGCAACATGGTGATCGATGTTAAATTTGATGCGATCGCTAACCCAGCGGAATTGGAAAAAACTCTAAATAATATTCCTGGCGTGTTAGAAAATGGGTTATTTGTGGGCGTTACCGATGTGGTGCTAGTAGGTGAAGTTAAAGACGGCAAGCCCAGCGTCAGAGAGTTTTGAAGCTCCATCCACCAGGGATAGCTCGAAGTTAAAAAATAAGTGGCTCATTCTTGTGGGATAGCCCTCTGGGCTGTCCTACTCAGAAGGCTATCCCACAATATTAAACTTTTTTGCTTAGACTATATTAGGTTTAGTAAGAATATTAGAGATGTCATTCATCGCGTTCGATCGCATCTGAAGGCAAGGAGAAATCGCAATGCAATACAGACGATTTGGGCGGACAGAATTATCGATGCCTGTATTCTCTTGCGGGGGCATGAGATACCAATTTAAGTGGCAAGATGTCCCAGGATGGCAAATTCCTAAAGACAGCCAGCGGAATCTACAAGCTACAATTCATCGAGCGCTAGAAGTCGGCATCAATCATATTGAAACTGCTCGCGGCTATGGCACTTCAGAAATGCAATTAGGGAGAATTTTACCTAAGTTGCCACGAGAAAAGATTATCGTTCAAACCAAAGTTTCTCCCAAGCCAGATGCTAGGGAATTTAAGCAACAATTCGAGCAGTCTTTACGCTATCTCAAATTAGATTATGTCGATTTGCTAGGATTGCACGGCATTAACGATCGAGAAACTTTAGACTACAGCCTTCGTCCTGGTGGTTGTTTAGATGTAGGTCAAAAACTGCGATCGCAAGGTAAAGTTAGATTTATTGGCTTTTCGACTCACGGTCCGACAGATGTAATTATTAAAACTATTGAAACCAAACAATTTGACTACGTTAATTTGCACTGGTATTACATCAATCAAATTAATTGGCCAGCAATTGAAGCTGCTAACCATCACGATATGGGAGTGTTTATTATCAGCCCTTCAGATAAAGGTGGAATGCTCTATCAACCACCAGCAAAATTAGTCGAATTATGTCAACCTCTCAGCCCAATAGTGTTTAATGACTTGTTTTGCTTGAGCCATCCTCAAGTAAATACTTTGAGCATCGGAGCGTCGAAACCTGAAGATTTTGACGAACACCTGAAAACTTTAGAATTATTAGATCGCTCATCTGAAATTTTGCCGCCAATTTTAGAACGTTTGGAACGAACGGCGATCGAACGATTGGGTAAAGATTGGGTGCGAACTTGGCACGTCGGCTTGCCGACACCAGAGCGAACCCCTGGTGGCTTGAATATTCCTGTAATTTTGTGGTTGAGAAATTTAGCGATCGCCTATGACCTGTTAGACTATGCCAAAATGCGCTACAACCTCCTAGGCAATGGCGGTCATTGGTTTCCAGGGGCTAAAGCCGAAGGAGTGCAAGATCTCGATTTACAGCCATGTTTGGCCGACAGTCCCCATCGCGATTGCATTCCCAAGCTGCTAGCTGAAGCTCACGAAATGCTAGCAGGAGAATCGGTTCAACGTCTCTCGGCGAGTTAAGTAATATCAGAACGGAAAAAAGCATGGCAAAGCCAAAAGTCAAAAGCTGATTTTTGACACATTCACTGCCCCTTCGACAAGCTCAGGGCTTTGGCTCAGTGCAAGCTTTTGACTTTTGAATCGCACTTTCTCCTCAATTAGACATCGTAATAGAGGGCGAACTCGTAGGGATGAGGACGCAAACGCATGGGGTTAACTTCGTTGTCGAGTTTGTACTCGATCCAAGTATTAATGAAGTCTTCAGTAAAGACCCCCGTGCTAGTCAAGAACGAGTGGTCCTTCACCAAAGCTTCTAGGGCTGCTTCCAGAGAACCTGGAGTGGAAGGAATTTTACTTAACTCTTCTTTGCTCAAGTCGTAGATATCCACGTCTAGAGAATCGCCTGGATGGATCTCGTTCTTAATGCCATCTATCCCAGCACAAAGCATCGCCGCAAAAGCCAGATAGGGGTTACAAGTGGCATCGGGACAGCGGAATTCTAACCGCTTGGCTTTGGGATTGCCGCCAGAGAGAGGAATCCGAATCGAGGCCGAACGGTTGCCTTGGGAGTAAGCCAAGTTCACTGGAGCTTCAAATCCAGGTACTAACCGCTTGTAAGAGTTGGTGGTGGGGTTGGTGAGAGCCAATAGCGCTGGGGCGTGTTTCAGCAAGCCACCGATGTAATTGAGCGCCATCTTGCTTAAGTTGGCATAGCCATCTCCCCAGAACAGCGGTTGTCCGTCTTTCCAAATCGATTGGTGGGTGTGCATCCCAGAACCGTTATCGTTGAATAAGGGTTTGGGCATGAAGGTGACAGTTTTACCATATTTCTTGCCAACGTTTTTGATGACATATTTATAAGTCATCAAGTAATCGGCTGCTGGCACTAAAGGAGCAAAACGGAAACCTAACTCGTTTTGGCCGCCAGTTGCCACTTCGTGGTGGTGTTTTTCGATCGGTACGCCGCATTCTGCCATCGTCAGCAGCATTTCCGTCCGCATATCTTGCAGCGTATCGGTGGGCGCTACGGGAAAGTAACCTTCTTTGTAGCGCGGTTTGTAACCTAAGTTGCCGCCTGCTTCTTCTTTACCAGAATTCCACCGCCCTTCCACGGTGTCTACGTAGTAGAAAGCTTTATTTTCGGTTTGATCGAAGCGGATATCGTCAAATACGAAAAATTCGGCTTCCGGACCGAAGAAAGCTATATCTCCTAATCCCGTAGAAATCAGGTAGTCTAAAGCTTTTTGAGCGATCGTCCGAGGACAACGGCTGTACCATTCGCCCGTGCGCGGCTCTTTAATGCTACAGATCATGCTCAAAGTTTTTTCTTTCATGAATGGGTCGATCCAAGCTGTACTCGCATCGGGCACCATCGCCATGTCAGATTCGTTGATCGCTTTCCATCCCCGGATGCTAGAACCATCGAAGGGTACGCCTTCCTGGAAAGAACTCTCGTCAATTTGATTTTGATAAAACGAGCAGTGCTGCCAGATTCCTGGCATATCAATAAATTTCAGGTCAATAATTTTAATGTCTTGGTCTTGAATCATTTTCAAGACTTCTTGAGGCGTTTGAGCCATGAATAACTCCTTGGTGTGTATGCTCGATCGATGTCAATCCTCGATCGCCCTGAAGGACGAGCGCCACTCTAGTGAATCGGCCAGTGACAGTAGCAATAGGTGCTAGCGCACTTCCTCTAGCGCCAGCGATCGCCTACTGGCAGCCACCAGAGAACCCTTTGTGAATCATCCTAGAGATAGCTATGCCCAGATTTTGTATCTAGCGATACAGAATATTCTGGACTGAGATGAAACTTACGCTAAAAAAAGTTAAAAACTGTAGCAAAAATAACAAATAAGTGTAAGATATATAAATCATAAGTAAAAACGGTATCGCAGGCGACACTTGGGGCAGGGAGGGAAGCATGGTTTTAAGACAACAGGAAGTCGATTTCGATCGCCAAGAAGCGCTGACATACCGTGCGGGAACTAGAGTCGAGTTAAAATCTTGCCCTGGAGCGGTCGATACTGTAGCCTCATACGATCCGATGATGGTTCCCCCCATTTGGTTGGTTAACGATCCCAAGCCCAGATATCCCGAAGAGTTGACGTTGGTTTCCCGGCCGGTAGCGAACGTCAGGTGGTTGAAGGGTGTGGCACATCGCCAAGCGCGGTTGTCGGCAGGAAATTCCCGCGTGGTGGCCGCAGTTAGGTAATAAGTAAATAGCACTTAATTCAAGCGCGATCGCAGGTCAGGTTTGAGCGATCGCGCTTCGTTTATATATACCAGCTTGTAAAAGCAGTACCAGCATCTTGCCTGCGATCGAGAGGCTCGTACTACAGATTTCGATCTGAGGTGGTACTACTCGATCGACAAGGCTAATCTGAGGCGTTACGGTTGGGCTATGTCGATTACCTAAATCATTGCTACAAGTCTCCCCCTGCTCCCCTGCTTGCCATCTGTAGGAAAATTAAAGAGAAACGATATTAGTTGGGTTTCGCTGCGCTCAACCCAACCTACAGGCCCGACAAGATGAGAACCTTCTCATTTATATTTCATTAAAACCTTACGAACGTAAATTTAACTGAAAGTTAAAGGCAGATTAAATTCCAAGCTGGGATTGAATCTACAAAATAATCGCACGAGCATTTTTAAAGACATGAATCCTAATCGATCGCCACAACCATCGCCACGTTCTGCTGCCAATCGAGCGACGATCGCTATTGTGGCCGAAGGTTTTTTGTCTCGCTTGAGTTTTGGCATCATTAGCTTTGCCTTGCCGATCTACGCCCACCGCGTGGGAATGAACTTATTCGAGATTGGGGTGTTAATGACCCTGAATCAAGTGGTGGCAATGGTACTCAAACCCGCGATGGGTTGGGTAGCCGATCGCGTGGGGTTGAAACGCAGTTTCACCGCCTCGATCCTCATCCGCAGTCTGATTGCGTTGTGTTTGGTGGTGGCTAACACTCCGTGGCAGCTTTATACCATTAAAGCTATTCATGGCGGATCTAAGGCCCTGCGCGATCCAGCAGCGAACGCGCTGATTGCCGAATATGGCGGGAAAAAAGCGATCGCCTCTGCCTTTGCTTGGTATCACACGGCCAAAATTGTGGCCGGTTCGATGGGAAAAGCGATCGCCGGAATTTTGCTCTCAGCTACCGCTTCTAATTTTTCGTTTGCGTTCAATATTGCTTTTCTGCTTTCCTTATTTCCTCTCTACAGCGTCATTCGCTACCTGAAGCCAGATAGGGCAACAGCGATCGCAGCGAGTAATGGCAAATCAGGCTTGGAAAACAATGAATCGGATCCTCACCCCGCCCTATCGGGCACCCCTCTCCCAAGCTTGGGAGAGGGGAAGAGGGTGAGGGCAAGCAACGCAGGCAATGGCGATCGGATTTCGGATAAATCTGAATCGTCTGAAGTTGGCGAACTCGCTCCAGCGAGGGGTGCGGCGAAATCGGTCATTCTCTCGTTCAGTATTTTATCTTTTGGAATTAATGGCACCGCTGAAATGTTACGGGGACTGTTCCCGATTTTGGCAACAGAATATGCGGGTTTAAGCGAAGCCCAGACGGGTTTAATTTATATAGTTTCCACCGTTATCGTGTTAATCTCCGGCCCCATTTTTGGCTGGCTGGCCGATCGAGGTCGTCAAGAGGTGGTGCTGCTGGTACGGAGTTTTGGCAATATCGTGTCTTCGATCGTCTACATTCTGGCTCCAAATCTTGTCGGTTTTACGATTGGCAAACTCTCAGATGATGTCGGTAAAGGTGCCTTCCGGCCGGTTTGGGGAGCAATTATGGCTCAGGTTTCTAGTTATGCCCCTCAGCGTCGGGCGCAAACTATGAGTTGGATGTTAATGGGAGAAGATGCAGGCGCGATCGCCGGGCCGATTTTGGCAGGCTTGCTTTGGAATGCGTGGGGATTGACAGCAATGCTGGGCGTGCGAGTTTTACTGGCCGTTGCTACTGAAGCTTACACGATTTATCTGACGCGATCGCTGGAATCGGGACCTAAGTGATACCAAATCCGCTTAGCAAAGGTTGGTTTACCCTTAAAGGAGCCTCCGGCACCCCTCTCCCGTGGGAGAGGGGCAGGGGTGAGGGCTGAATTCCTGCTTTTAAAAACCCGATTCGGTATCATGTGGGGTTTCGGTTATATAAAAGCAGATGGGGACACATGGAAAAATTCACCCAATTTCTTGGCTTGAGCCTTACTAATCTCTTTCTTCCCATTCACGATCGCGGAAATATGTCCCTTAGACAAACCGATCGCTTCACCCAGTTCGACTTGCTTCAAGCCTCGACTCTCCATTAGGTGTTTTAAGAATTCATGCGGAGTAGTTTGCATCCATTCTTGAAGAGCGTAAGTTTTTTCCTCATAATCTCGGATCGGCTTTACTAACAAACGAAACAAAACATTCTCGACTTCAGTACGGCTCGAACGCTTAGATAGCAAATTTTCAGTAACGGCTAAAAACTGCTCGTATTCTAGCTGATTTTCGATAATTTTGGGGCTGATTTCGTACCGATTTAGCAAGTCTATATAGCTATTTAGATTAATAGTAAGGGTCATTTTTCCAATCGTCCTTGCTGTATTCTGCGTGAGTAAGAAAATATTTAAAATAGGCAACTTGGGCTTCATAATCGATGGACAGAATGAGGCGATACCGATTGCCTTTGATATTAAAAATCGTGAAATTGCCAACAGCTTCAGCTGATTGGTAGTCTGCTTGTACTTCTATGAGGTTCTCATAACGCAAACTAGTTGTCGATATGCAAACATAAATGGGGGCAGATTCACCAGTTATGGGGTCGATCGCCTGAGCATGACTATGATCTACCGAGAACTGCCAATAATCGATCGGGAAAATCGATCGTCATGCCATCGACTTGGGCGTGCAGGGCAGACATCATGAGGTCTTCATCGGTGACTTTCCAGGCTCTTGCCTCTAAACCCATGGCTTGCAATCTGGCCACCAATTCTGGGGATAAGACTTTGGCAGGGAGGCAAATTTGCTCGAATCCGGCATCGACTGTACGAGCGATCGCTTCTTCGTCAACTTTAGCCGCAAGCCAACCCACTCGCGCCGCTGCCACTTGCGTCTTAATCTTTTGCATGGCAGGAAAATCAAAAGCCGTAAACGTGACGCGATCGAGCAGATTTAAAGCTCGTACCTGTTGTAAAACCTCGGTTTCCAGTCCTAGCTGTTTGATTTCTAGCACTAGATGGGTGCGACTGCCATAGCGTTCTAAAGTTTCATCTAAACGGGGAATCTTGGCATGGCGATACCGTTCGCTAAACCAGGAGCCAGCATCTAAGGTTTGGACTACAGACCAGGGCGTTTCGTCAACTTTACCTCGTCCGTTGGTCGTTCTTTCTAAGTCGCGATCGTGAATCAAGATTAATTGGCCATCGCTGGTGGCTCGAATATCTGTTTCGATCGCATCTACGCCCAAATCTAGGGCAGCGTCAAAGCCGTCCCAGGTATTTTCTGGGGCCAGAGCGGCGGCTCCCCGATGTCCGATGACTTGCATTGTCGATGGTTTCATGAATTTCCGCAGATGAGAATTCTCTCATACTACTTTCATGCTCCTCCTACGAAGGTCGGACAAGATTAACTTAAGGTTAACCAAACATTAGCTTGGTTAAGGCTTAGTAAACAGTCGATCGGTGACTATCTAGCTCGGTTGCTTCGCTCGCCAAAGACTGTAGGAAACCTAGTCGATAGTTAAGGAGATTCGTCATGCAAGCAATTATCTTAGCCGCTGGTTGTGGCTCGCGATTGGCAAAAGCACTCAAAGGCAAGCCCAAGTGTTTAGCTCAAATCGAACCCAGCATTAGCTTAATTGAATATCAACTGGCTATCCTCAAGAGCGTGGGAATTACCGAAGTCTGTTTGGTTCTGGGATATCGCGCTCATGAAGTATATCGAGCCGTGGGCAATCGCTGTCACTGCATTATCAACCGTCGCTATGCGGAAACTAACAGTCTTTACTCTCTGTGGTTAGCCCGCAATTGGGTCAAGGATGATTGCCTGATTATGAATAGCGATATCCTGGCACATCCTAGAATTTACCAGCGGTTGCTCAATGTCCCAGGAAATGCCTTAAGCTACGATTCTTGGTCGGGCGATGAAGCCGAACAAATGAAAGTTGCCTTTAAAGATGAAAAACTGCAACAGATTAGCAAATCCCTCTCGGAAGAATATTCTCAAGGCGAAAGCGTCGGTCTGTTGAAGTTTACCAAAGAAGGTATGACAGAGTTATTTGCCGAAGCTGAAACTGCCCTGGCAGTAGGTGGAGAGAATCAATGGGCCCCAGCAGCGATCGATCGCCTCGCCCAACATCAGTCGATCGCCGGGATTGATATTGCTGGATTGCCCTGGATTGAAATCGATTTTCCCGAAGATTTGCACCAAGCGCGTCACACCGTCTGGCCGCTAATTACGCCAGCGGCTTTACCTCACATAGCTAAATCGCAACGCCAAGCCAGTTAAGTTCAATTCGCAATTTTCAATTAACAATTCGCAGTTACGAGCGAATTCCTCTGGCACGCTGCGCGTACCGCGAGGTCGTCGGCAGGACTTACCCGGTTATTATCTCACGCCCCCAATTCACAATTGCGAATTGACAATTGTTGACACGCCGCCATGAATTACACCACAGATCCGGTTTTTCAAGCCATCGAACAAATTAGCAACCCTGCTGCGATCGAGCCGATTTTGATGGACGCTTGGGAACACTGGTTGGGCAAAAAACCTCAAACCATTGAGGTTAAACCCACCTTAACCTACTACAGACCGTTCGATCGCGCCCGCATCGTGGCGGAAATGAAGGCAACCTTAAAGGACGGGATCGAGCCGATCGCGTTGCACTTATTCTTTAATACCTTTGCCGATCCGGAAAGCGCCCGCCAGGAAGTCGAACGCGGCTACGAAGTACCGATTCCCCCGAATGCCGCGCTACCTGTTTTTGCGATCGCCGATTGGCAAACCGTGGTGTGGACGCTGCCTCACGCCCCTTGTTTGCCCGAACTGTCGGCACTTTTAGAACCAGAATACTTTTGTCCGCTGGCGATCGATCCTAGCGACCTCCCGCCTGCACCTGAAGATTATCCCCCCCCTCAACTTTTTCGCTATGTCCCCTTCAAGCGGGCGATCTTCACCTGGAACAGTCCGGTTACAGAGCGGCGCTACTTCATCAAACTATGTACGGAAACAGAATTTCCTAAAGTAGTAGAAAATTTTCTCCAGATTCATCAGTTATCAGATCGTCTGAGCTTTGCAGTTCCCGAACCAGTTGCCACTGATGCCGCATCCCGCACGTTTTCGATGAGGGCATTAGCAGGAGAGCAATTCACCAATGTCATGCGTCAAACCGAGCCGGAACCGTTCGATCGAGTCGGGCGATTGTTAGCCGAACTGCACCACGCCGATTTACACCCCACGACGGTTTGGACTCCAGAAAAGGAACTGAAAAAGTTCGATAAGGCTATGGCAGAAGTGAAGCTGGCATTACCCGATCTGAGCCAATCGATCGATCGCGCGAGCAGACTCTTGACCGAAACAGCAGAACTTATTAACTTCCCCAACGATTTCCCCATTCACGCCAACCTGTTTGGGGATCAGATTCTCTACAACCCAGAGCGGATAGGCATGGTTGACTGGGATACGCTGTCGCTGGGCGATCCGCACTACGATATCGGTCGTTTAATCGCGCACTTTATCTATTTAGCCGGACGGGAACGACTTTCATCCCAGAGAGTGAGAAATTGTATTGAGGTCTTGCTCCAGGGATATGAAGCCGCGATCGACTGGAAGCTCGATCGCACCTGTTTGGCTTGGCAGATTGCCACTCAGCTACTCATGCGGGGCAAAATTTCTTCTCTGCGACAGCTACCCTGCGGTTGGCAAGAGCATTTGGAATTTGTCGTAGCTGAAACTGAATGGCTGCTGGCAGGGTGTAGCGAATATGTATCTTTACCACCCTTAATCCAGTCTACGGTAGCTGCCTAGAGCTACAGATGGAATGCAGAGGCGTAATGCCCGATGCCCGATGCCCTATGCCCCAAAAGATAATTAGGAGACAAATGAATGAACGAATACATAACAAGTTACTCGACCAAAAATCTTTCAAAGCGCATTGCCTTCTATCTGCGTTCTTGTGGCAATTTACACTATTTTGCTGCCATTAGACCTTATCTCGATTACTTTATCAATCGAGGTATCCATCAAGTTTTTTTAGTAGTATCGCATTTAAGTTCGGAGTGCCAAGAAAACTCTGAGTATGCTGGCTATAACGACCTGTTTACCACCAATTGCGATTTAGATACTTACGATCTGGTCGTCACTCCATCCTTTTTGCGGGCTGAAGAGCGAACCGATCGCACTCAGGCAGTACAGATTTTTCACGGGATGTCTGACAAACCGTTTACCTACGAACGCGATTTTAGTAACTATTTACTTTGTCTTTGCGTCGGACAGCGACAAGCCGATCGCTTGTTGCAAACTCCCTGCAATAAAACTATGAAGTGGAAGCTAATCGGCTATCCCAAGTTCGATTATCCGCCCACATCTCGTCCGCTATTTGAAAACGATCGAAAGACTCTGATTTATTGCCCGACTTGGCGGAAAGAAGATATTAGCTCGATCGAAATATTTATCGATGGTATCGATGTCATCGATCGACTGACTGAAGATTACAACTTAATTGTTAAACCCCATCCTAATATTTTCAATCCCGATCGCCAGTTTTACGATGCCAGCATTGTCGATCGCTTGCATAAAATCCCAAACATCAAATTAATTAAATCTGGAAATGTCATGCCGTGGTTTGCACGAGCAGATCTATTTATTGGAGACATCTCGGCTGCGGGTTATGAATGGTTGTATTACAACAAACCGATGGTGTTTCTCAATCCACAACCAGGTGTTTTGCAAGCCAGTACGGATGTGGACTCGATGACCTTTCTCTGGCAATGCGGCGATGTTTGCGATGATATGCAGCAGTTAAAACAATTGGTGGATCTAAATATAGAGTGCGATCGCTATCAAGCACTCCGGGAGAAATTGTTGCACTATAGCGTATTCAATCCCAGAGATAATGGCGCAACTCAACGCGGTATTGCAGAAATCGAGCGCCTTCTAGCTCAGCAAGATGCCAATTCGATCGCTCACACGATCGCCTCATGAATCAACCCATTGAGGAGAACGATCCGATGCTAAATATTGACTCAAAACAACCTAAAGCCACCCCTTCATCTATCGGTTCTGCCAACGAAAAAACAGTTTTTAAAGTTCAAAATGTCAGCGTCTACTACGGCAAAACTCTAGCAGTTAGAGATATTTTTTTAGACATTCCCGAACAGAAAGTAACGGCATTTATTGGTCCGTCAGGCTGCGGTAAAAGTACGCTATTGCGCTGTTTGAATCGGATGAACGATTTAATTCTAACTGCTCGCGTTACGGGCCAAATTACTTTCCGCGATCGCGATTTATATGCCAAAAACGTCGATCCGGTAGAAGTCCGACGACGCATCGGCACGATTTTTCAAAAACCCAATCCCTTTCCGAAATCGATCTACGATAACATTGCCTTCGGGGCCCGCATCAACGGCTATCGGGGCAATATGGATGAATTAGTCGAGCGATCGCTCCGTCAAGTCGCTTTATGGGATGAAGTCAAAGATTCGTTGAAAAAGAGCGGATTAGCCCTTTCTGGAGGACAGCAACAGCGATTGTGTATTGCCAGGGCGATCGCGATTCAACCAGAAGTGATTTTAATGGATGAACCGTGTTCGGCACTCGATCCGATTTCGACTTTACGCATTGAAGAACTAATAGATGAATTGAAGCAGCAATATACGGTGATTGTCGTCACTCATAATATGCAACAAGCTTCTCGGATCTCAGACTTCACAGCCTTCTTCAGCGTTGGAGTAAATGAAAAGGGTAGCAACTCTGGATATTTAGTTGAGTTTGACAGCACTGAAGCCATCTTTAATAACCCAAAAGAGGAACTAACTCGCGATTACGTGAGCGGTCGTTTCGGTTGATTTAAATAATTAAGCCGCTGCGCGTCTAGCGATCGCCCAACTATGCCAACCAAGCATCCAGATCGCTCATACTCGTAAAATCTAGTAACGCTTCTCCCAAATTTTCCAATTGTTCTAATGAGAGGGATTCCACCTGTTGACGCACCTCCGGCGGTAATTCCCCTACCCGTCGAGCTAATTGACGCAGAACGAGCGATTTTTCTCCTTTTTCTCGTCCTTTTTGTTCTCCTTCTTGTATTCCTTCTTCCTTAATTTCACGATAAACTCTAGTTTCTTGCAGTGTAATTCCTAACATTTCTTCTACCTCTTGTTGACTCTTATCCTCAAACTTGTACACCATTATCGTGGTGATTAGCTCCATTATGGCGCGATTTTGTGCTTGAGGGACTTCCTGTTGATTCCTCGCCAGCAAATGCCTAGCCTCTTGATTAGCTCGTTCCTCATCTATTGTAGTTAACACCATCAATGCTACCCACACTACCCTTATTTCTTGAATATCTCGATTTATAGGTGAGTTGTGCAACACCATCAATAATTCATTTCCATGTTAAACTTTCGCCTGACGGCTGTAGGCGATCGCCTTCTCGCGACCGATCCTCGAAAAGTAAGATAGTCGCGGCTAGCTGTTTTCCGCTGGGTAGAACCATCGACGCGGACTAAATCAAAGCAGTCTTTTAAATCAGGTATGGACTTTTCACGGCGAAAATTTTTGGCTTTAGCGGGTGCTTCAACTGTAGGTACGGTGATGTTATCGCCCTTACAACTTATGGCTCAAAGTAAGTTGAGGGGTAGACCGATCGCCAGTAAAGGTTATGGTTCCCTAAAAAGCGATCGCGCCCTCTTGCTCGATCTCCCCCCTGGATTTAGATATCGAGCCTTTTCTCGCACTGGCGATTTAATGAGCGATGGCAACCCCGTTCCCGGCGCTCACGATGGCATGGCAGCTTTTGCCGGGCCGAGAAATACCACGATCTTAGTTCGCAATCACGAACTCGGCCCCGATCGATCGCCAGGGATTATCGCCCCCGAAGCCAAACAGTACGATCCTTTGTGTAAAGGCGGTACGACTACCTTAATTGTCGATCGCGATCGCCAACTGGTCAAAGATTACGCTTCTCTAGCTGGAACTTCCTTTAACTGTAGCGGTGGTGCAACTCCTTGGGGTTCTTGGATCAGTTGCGAAGAAAATATCGCCACTCTAGCTACTAACAAAGAAGACAGCCCTAAAAACGTCTCGAAAAAACACGGCTATAACTTTGAAGTTCCCAGTAAATCTCAAGGATTGGTCGAGCCAATTCCTCTAGTAGCCATGGGTCGATTTAACCACGAAGCGATCGCGGTCGATCCGACTACTGGCATCGTTTACCAAACCGAAGATCGAGGCGACGGGCTGTTTTATCGGTTTATTCCCAAGGAGCGAGGGAATTTGGCCGCAGGTGGAGTGTTAGAGGCACTCAAAATTAAGAAAAGGCCCCAAGCAATTACCAAAGCTAAATTTCCACTCCGCCAGCCGATGGCAGTTGAATGGGTGCGAATTGAAGATGTCGATCCAGATACCGATTCTGTGAGAGTAGAAGGCTTTAGTAAAGGAGCAGCCCAATTTTCTAGGTCAGAAGGACTGTGTTACGGCCGGGGTGAGGTGTACTTTTGCTGTACGGATGGCGGCGCGACTAGAGCGGGGCAAATTTGGCGTTATTTGCCTAAAAACAATACGATCGAACTGTTTCTAGAACCTAGCGAACGATCTTTAATGGAAAACCCCGATAACATCGTTGTTTCTCCTTGGGGCGACCTCTTTTTCTGCGAGGATGGGGGTGGCTCGCAATATATCGTCGGCGTGAAACCAAACGGTCAAGCCTACCGTTTCGCGCGGAACGCGGTTAACGAGCTAGAGTTAGCTGGAGTCTGTTTCTCGCCAGATGGCCGCACGATGTTCGTCAATATGCAAATACCTGGAATTACCTTTGCCATCTGGGGCCCTTGGTCGGAAAGAGCTTAGGGAAAGAGGGAAGAGGGCGAAGCCGGAAAACAATTGGCCCTGTTTTCTACTTATCCGCACTTGACCTGAATAAACGGTAGCGCGTAAGTCCGCAGGACTTACGCGCTACATATTATGTCCAATTAACCAGATTTGATATAACTGAAGCCGAGAGAGGGTTTAAGCGATCGTGAGAAATTTCTCATTAAAACTTCATGCTAACTTTACTCACCTTGAAGAAAGTAGTAAGTGACGGTAGCAATACCGAAACAGAAGCAGAAGCAAATGAGGATTTTAAAACTATGAGGTTGATAGTTTACTCACACGATGCCTTCGGTCTCGGTAACATCTGCAGAATGCTGGCGATCTGCAAGTACCTGCTAAATACCGTACCAGAACTCTCGATTTTATTGATATCTGGTTCTCCCGTACTGCACAGTTTTCGGATGCCAGCGGGGTTAGATTACATTAAGTTGCCCTGCATGGGACGCAATGAATCGGGGGAACTATCAGCGACTTATCTCAAAACGAATCTTCAAGAAGCGGCGAAACTGCGCTCTGACTTAATTAAAGCTGCTGTTATTAACTTTAAACCCGATCTGCTCTTGGTCGATAAAAAGCCTTATGGGTTGCAAGGCGAACTCAAAGCCTCGATCGATTATCTCAAAACCAATTTACCTGAAACTAAGCTGGTGTTGTTGCTGCGAGATATCCTCGATGCACCAGAGGTAACTATAAAGGAATGGCATCAGCAAGGTTATTATCAGGCACTCCAACAGGATTACGATCGCATTTTAGTTGTTGGGATGTCAGAAATTTTTGATGTGACTCAAGAATATCAATTCCCCCTTTCTCTCTGCCAAAAAACTGAATTTTGCGGCTACATCCGTCGGGAATATGGATGTCAACGACCTGAAGTTATCCGCCAACAACTAAACGTTCAGCCAGACGAAAAATTAGTATTAGTTACCCCCGGTGGCGGCGGCGACGGGTATCGGTTAGTCGAAACATATCTACAAGGATTAGCAGAATGTAACCGGGAAGGCAAAATCAAAACTTTGATTATTTCTGGACCAGAAATGCCGCCGAATAAGAGGAAAGAAATATTTCGAGCCGTGCGACATTTACCCCACGTCCAAATATCTGAGTTTACTGACGATCTGGCTAGTTACATGGAAGCAGCCGATGCGGTTATCTGCATGGGGGGATACAACACGATTTGCGAAGTGCTTTCTTTAAGTAAAAAGGCAGTAGTTGTCCCGCGCGTTAATCCAGTGCAAGAACAATGGATTCGCGCTGAAAGAATGGCGGATTTTGGTTTATTTCAAACCATTCATCCTGACGATCTTACCCCTCAATCTTTGATGAATGCGGTGTTAGGGCAACTTCAGAGCGATAATCGCTCTCTTCCTCCGGTTGCTCGTCTGGATTTACAGGCTTTACCTCGGATTAGTTACTCAATTTCAAATTTAGTTTATGGGAACCCCAATTGCAGTTCAAATCTGCAATTCAAACTATCTGAAATTATCGAACTATATCCGTTGAGAGCAGCTAGTTAGTTGAGTAGCATTACTTTAATTAACCGAACAAAGGAGATTTTAAATCATGCGAGTTTGTGTCATCGGCACTGGATATGTTGGTTTAGTTACGGGAGCTTGTTTGGCTCATATCGGACATGAGGTTATCTGTATAGATAACAATGCCGAAAAAGTGAAATTAATGCAGTCTGGCAAGTCGCCAATTTACGAACCTGGGTTAGCAGAAATTATGCAGTCAGCGATGACCGCAGGATTACTATCGTTTACAACGGATTTAAGCGCGGGTGTAGCCCATGGGGAGGTGTTATTTATTGCCGTGGGAACGCCGCCATTACCAACAGGAGAAAGCGACACTCGTTATGTAGAAGCTGTGGCTAGAGGAATTGGCACTCATCTAACTGAAGACTACAAAGTAATCGTAAATAAATCTACTGTGCCGATCGGTTCGGGAGATTGGGTGCGGCAATTAATTCTCAGCGAATTAGTCAATCGTCAACCCGTTTCAGATTCTAAAATTGCGGCTAATTTTGACGTGGTGAGCAATCCAGAATTTTTACGAGAAGGTTCTGCGGTTTACGATACTTTTAACCCCGATCGCATTGTTTTAGGCAGCAACAGTCAAGCAGCGATCGCTCTGATGCAGGAACTTTACGCTCCGATTGTAGCGCGGGAATTCGCGGCTGATAAATCCCTACCTGCGGTGCCAGTTGTCGTCACCAATTTGGGTTCGGCAGAGACGATTAAATATGCAGCTAATGCGTTTTTAGCGACTAAAATTAGCTTTATTAATGAGGTGGCAAATATTTGCGATCGCGTTGGGGCCGATGTTACTCAAGTGGCGAAGGGAATTGGGCTTGATTCGCGGATCGGCAACAAGTTTTTACAAGCTGGAATTGGTTGGGGTGGTTCTTGTTTTCCTAAAGATGTTTCGGCTTTGGTTCACATTGCTAGAGATTATGGTTATGAAGCAGAACTCTTGCAAGCAGCAGTTAAGGTCAATCAGCGTCAGCGGCTGCTAGTAGTGGAGAAATTGCAACAAGTTCTAAAGATTCTTAAAGGAAAAACAATTGGGTTGCTGGGGCTGACTTTTAAACCTCATACTGACGATTTACGGGATGCACCAGCATTGAATTTAATCGAAGAATTGAGTCGATTGGGAGCTAAGGTTAAAGCTTACGATCCAATTTTCAAGTCGTTGGAATTACTTTCGGCTCAGGTTGAGTTGGCGACTAATACCGCACAACTCGCTGAAGGCTGCGATGCTTTGGTGTTAGTGACGGAATGGCCGGATTTCAGGCAGATCGATTATTCTCAACTTGCTGGTTTGATGAGGAATAAAATTATCATTGATGGGCGCAATTTCTTAGATCGAGAATCGTTAAGCAAAGCAGGATTTTATTACGTTGGAATTGGCCGCTCTGAAGCAGGCGATCGCTTGGTAGAAAATAGTTTCGCTATAACGGCGATCGATGTTTCTTTAAAAGCTGCTTGAGGGGAGCTTGAGGTAGAGATTTTTTCACGCAGATTAACGCAGATGCGATCGATAGTTTATCGACTTTTGCTAAAGGGGATCGGGAACTGCGATCGCATTTAAGGATAAAAGGTTTAGTTTTAAACTGAGGAGTCAGATAAATGGCAAAAAGGATCTTATTTTACTGTCAATACCTTACCGGGATGGGACATTTAGTTCGGAGTGCTGAAATCGTTCGTCATCTGGAGGAAAGGTTTAAAGTTTGCTTTATTAATGGCGGACCGGCTATTCCAGGTTTTGAAATGCCTCCAGAGGTGGAAGTAGTGACGCTACCTCCTCTGTGGATTGAAAATGGAGAATTACAAGTTACTGAAGGATTTAACAATCTCGAAGAAGTGAAGGAAAGTCGCCGAGAGCAATTAATTAATTTATGCGATCGCTTTCAACCTGATTGTTTGATTACTGAGTTTTTCCCTTTTGGCAGGCACAAGCTCTTTTTTGAGTTGCTCCCTTTGTTAGAACACCTTAAATCTGCCCATCCTAAAACTAAAATCGTCTGTAGTTTGCGAGATATTGTTGGCAGAACCGATCTAAATTTGGAAGAAGAAACGATTTGCCAGTTAACGAGTCAGTATTTCGATTTGATTCTCTTTCATTCTGATTCTAAATTTCAAAAACTCGAAGAAAGTTTTTCTAGAGTGCGCGATCTTGGTTGCGAAGTTAAGTACACTGGCTTTGTATCTCAATCGATTTCAGCAAATAATATTTTAACTGTATCAGATTTAGCTAGTCTTAACCGCAAAGAGCCAACAATTTTAGTTAGCGTCGGTGGCGGCAGGCTGGGATATGAATTGATAGAAACAGCGATCGCAGCTAGTCCGATGATTGGCGATCTACTGCCTCATCATCTTCAGATTTTTACTGGTCCTTTTATGCCAGAGGAGCAATTTCTTACTCTTCAGCAAGCAGCTTTAAATAAACCTAATGTCACCTTACAAAGGTATACGTCGAATCTGATAGCTTATATGGAAAAAGCCGATCTTTCCATTAGTTTGACTGGGTATAACACTACCATGAATATTCTGAGAACTGGGGTTCGCTCTTTGGTAGTTCCTATCGGTCATTATGACAATGACAAGGAACAGTTAGTCAGAACTAATAAACTAGAAAAGCTAGGAATTGTTGAGGTCATCGATCCGAGCGAACTAACTCCAGAAAACTTGACTCAAAGGATTATTAGCTGTTTAAACAAAAGTTCTAGCGATCGCAATTCTACTTTATTCGACCTCCAAGGTGCTGCAAAAACTGTTCTCATTTTGCAAGAATTGGTGCGATCGCAGCAATATAAAGTTTTTATTTAGACACATCTAAACCCGTGCGTTACGACGGATTGTTTCATTTAATTCATAGCAAAGATTATCGCCGTCTAACGCACCCTACCTGGTGCAATTTAAACTTTTGACTTTTGACTTATTAATTATGGGTTATCGCACTAAAGAAAAAGATTTGAAGACGGTTGTACCGGGAATGACGCGCATAGTGCGAAGGTTTTTTCCCTACATTCGCAAGCGAAGATTATTAATTGCTGGTTCGTTTGTAGCACTGCTATTTGAAAGTGGATTTCGATTGCTCGAACCTTGGCCGCTGAAATTTGTCTTCGACCACGTATTGGTGACAGAAGCCAATTCTAATTCATTTCAAGTTGTAGTTGGTAGCAGCATCGATCCCATGCTTTTACTAGCACTACTGGCGCTATCAATTGTGGTCATTTCTGTCTTAGGAAGTTTTGCTGCTTACTTATCTACTTTTGGGATGGCGTTAGCCTCAGTGCAAATTTTAACTGACATTCGCGGCGATCTTTACAGCCACCTGCAACGCCTATCTCTTTCGTTTCATATCAAGCATAAAAGCGGCGATTTAATTACTCGCGTAACTGCCGATATCGATCGCATCAAACTCACGATCGTCAAAGTTATGCTGCCCTTACTGACTAACATTATCACTTTAGTGGGAATGTTGGCGGTGATGGGGTGGATGAATTGGGAACTATTTGCGATCGCTTTAATAGTTTTCCCTGTGTTTGTCTTTTCTCTGCATCGCTTGGTAACTCAAATTCGTCAAGTTACTCGCGAACACCGCAAATTTCAAGGAATATTAGCTTCGACTACTGGCGAGACAATTGGAGCGATTAAAGTCGTCCAGGCGCTATCTCTACACGAGCAATTTGAAGACATCTTTCAACAGCAAAACAATCAAACTTTAGACCATGGCGCTAAGTCTTTAAAACTATCAGCAGTTCTACAGCGAACGGTACAAATTCTCATGGCAATTAGTATCGCTCTAGTATTGTGGAAGGGAGCGCATTTAGTCATTGAAAAAACCTTAACGGCTGGAGATCTGTTAGTATTTATTACCTACCTAAAAAATGCTTTTGAACCTCTCAGAAAGCTGGCTACTCAGTTTGGGGAAATTGCTAAAGCGACGGCTTCTGGCGAACGAATTATTGACGTGCTTGACTACGAACCTCACGTTCGCAACTTACCTGGTGCTAAACCCGCTCGTCCTTTTTTAGGTGGTGTACGTTTTGAAAATGTCACCTTTGGCTACGAAACAGGTAAAGAGATCTTAAAGAACATCGATTTCGAGGTACAGCCTGGTCAAAGAATTGCTGTAGTTGGTGCTTCTGGAAGCGGTAAATCAACTTTAATTAGTTTGATTCTTCGCCTCTACGATCCTAATTCTGGTCGGATATTAATGGACGGACAGGATCTACGGGAATATACTTTAGACTCGCTACGACAACAAATTAGTATTGTCCTCCAAGATAGCGTGTTATTTGCTGCTAGCATTCGGGAAAATATTGCCTACGGTAAATTAGGCGCTACCGATGCCGAAATAGAAAATGCAGCGAAATTGGCAAACGCTCATGAATTTATTCTGGATTTATCAGATGGTTACGAAACAGTTTTAGGAGAACGAGGAAATACACTTTCTGGCGGACAAAGACAGCGAATTGCGATCGCACGGGCGGCCATTCGCCAAGCACCCATTATTATTCTCGACGAACCCACAACTGGCTTAGATAATGCTAGCGAAAGAGCGGTCGATCGAGCTTTAAATTGCCTCACCCAAGGACGCACGACTTTTCTGATTTCCCACAATCTGAAAGCCGTTGAAGACGCAGATTTAATCTTCTACGTTGAAGGCGGCAGAATTTTAGAACGCGGTACTCATGCCGAACTCATGAAACAAAGTGGTGGCTACGCAGCTTTATATCAACTTCAGAATGCTGTTAATAGCGATCGAGGAGAAAATCATTATGCACTCAACTAATAGTCAGAATACTCGCGTTATCCTCTTGCGTCACGGACAGAGTACCTACAACGCCCTAGGATTATATCAAGGAAGTAGCGATCGCCCCAATTTAAGCGAAATCGGTCGCCATCAAGCCCAACAAACCGGAAATATTCTTAAAGGAATGACATTTGACGCTGTATATTCGAGTCCCCTAAAACGGGTGCAAGAAACAGTCAAAGAAGTCCTTAAAGTTGTCGAACCAAATTTTGACTCCAATCGCCTTCATATCGTTCATAACTTAAGAGAAACTGACCTTCCTGCTTGGCAAGGTTTGCCGTTCAAACAGGTGCGAGAACAATTCCCTGAAGACTATCACTGTTGGAAGCAAACTCCCCACGAGTTTCGCATGGAAATTCCACAGTTAGAAAACCTAGAAAATCAAGATCTCGTCTATGGGAATAGCACAGAAAGGGAAGTTTCACTAATCCAAAATCAGATCCCCCCTACCCCTCTTAAAAAGGGGGGATTTAAAATCCAAAATCGTCAATATTGCTTTCCAGGTTTAGATATTTACGATCGCGCCCAGAAATTTTGGCAAGAAACTTTACCTCGTCATATCGGACACACCTTACTCGTCGTCAGTCACGGTGGAACAAACCGCGCCTTAATTAGTACCGCCCTTGGTATTTCTCCCGCTCATTATCACAAAATCGAGCAATCTAACTGTGCCTTGAGTATCTTAAATTTCCCCAACGGTCTTCTGGAATCGGCAAAGTTGGAATCGATGAATTTCGCAACTCATGTAGGAGAGAATTTCCCCAAACTTAGAGAAGGAGGAAATGGTTTAAAACTTTTACTGGTAGCTGCTGAAACTAACTGCGATCGCCAAATTAAAAGCCTTGCCCAATTGCTCAAAGATGTGGATATAAATTTGAGTATCACTGCCGATCTCGACCACTACCAAACTCTTACCGATCGAATTCTCAAAGATCGCCCTACCACCTTACAGCTACAAGTTTTAAGAGATGATTTTGCTCGACTTTGGCATCAATCTTTAATGGCTACAAATCGCAAAAACTCCCATCAGCTACTCACCTCTTTAGTAGTAGCACCTAGCACCATCATCAAGGATTTTATCGGACAGATATTCAGCATGAATTCCGATCGACTTTGGCGCTTGCAGTTACAGCCAGGAACCCTCAGCATCATTCACTACCACGACTTAGAACACCCACCCATTCTTCAGGCGATGAACGTTTCGGGGAATTGAGGGAGATGGGGAGATGGGGAGATGGGGAGATGGGGAGATGGGGAGATGGGGAGATGGGGAGATGGGGAGATGGGGAGATGGGGAGATGGGGAGATGGGGAGATGGGGAGATGGGGAGATGGGTGAGAGGGGGAGAGGACAATAAATAGCAATGAACCACGAACAATTAACAACGAACAAATTATGAAAATAGCATTTTTAGTTTGGCGTTTTCCAGTTTTATCTGAGGCGTTTATCCTCAATCAAATTACGGGTTTAATCGATCGCGGACACGAAGTACACATTTATCCTTTAAATGGCAAACCGGATAAACCTACAAAATTGCATCCCATAATTGAGGAATACAATCTCCTCGATCGCACTTACTATCCACCTACCAAACCAGAAAATTATTCCTGGCGAATCGTTAAAGGTTTAGGGTTACTTCTGAAAAATATTCGTCGAGGCTCTTTAGCTTGCTTGCAACTACCAAAATTATTTAAATACAACCACGAATTTTGGTCTTTTAAATGGTTGTATCGAGCTATGGCATTTCTCGATCGCGGCGATTACGATATTATTCACTGTCAGTTTGGCACCTTAAGCACTATGGGGTTGCTATTTCGAGACTTGGGAATTATTCGAGGAAAGCTGGTTACGACTTTTCGAGGAATCGATATCAGTAGTTACGTCACTGAAAATGGCGATCGCGTTTACGAAAAACTGTTTGCTGAAGGCGACTTTTTTCTAGCCAACTGCGAATTCTTCCGTCAGAAAGCTATAAAATTAGGCTGCAACCCCGATAAAATTGTCGTCCACGGATCGGGGATTGACTGTCGCAAATTCGCCTTTAAACCCCGTTCTTTACCGATTGGCGATCGCGTTCGCATTGCTACTACAGGTCGCCTGGTAGAGAAAAAAGGCATCGAGTATTGCATTCGAGCCATATCTCAAATCGCACCGACTCACCCCAACATCGAATTTAATATTATCGGCGATGGTCATTTAAAAGAAGATTTCGAGAAGTTAATTCAAGAGCTAAACGTCGGTCATTTAGTCAAACTTCTCGGTTGGAAAAACCAACAAGAAATCGTGGAAATATTGGATAACTCTCATATTTTCCTCGCTCCTAGCGTCACCGCTGCTGATGGCAATCAAGATGCACCCGTCAACACTTTAAAAGAAGCCATGGCGATGGGATTACCCGTCATTAGCACCTACCACGGCGGGATTCCCGAACTGGTAGAAGATGGAGTTTCTGGCTTTCTCGTACCAGAAAGAGATGCCAATGCGATCGCTGAAAAATTAGATTACCTGATGTCTTATCCCGAAACTTGGGTGCAAATGGGTCGAGCAGGTCGTCGCCGAGTCGAAGATAAATACGACATGGAAAAACTCAATAACGAGTTAGTCGAAATTTACCAAAGTTTGTTCGACCTCTCCGCCAACCACTCTCAGATATCCCCTGCACCCCTTAAAAAAGATGGCAGTAGAGGGGAATATTCGCTCTCTCTTCCTTCGTAAAGTTGCTGTCTGTAAGCAATTTTTTGGTTTCAAGTTTGGCATTTTAGATCCCCCCTAGCCCCCCTTGAAAAGGGGGAAACCGGATCGAAGTCCCCCTTAATAAGGGGGATTTAGGGGTATCTAGTTGGAGATTTAAGTTTTTGACAACTAACAACAGGAGACTAAATTATGCACTCACCACAAGTTACGATCGTCGTCGTGCCTCGCGAACGCTTTAGCTGCACTCAAACATCTCTAGAAAGCATTTACGAACACGCCACTTTTCCCTTCAAATTAGTTTATGTTGATGGGAATTCGCCAACTAAAGTTCGCCGTTACTTAGAAACGATGGCATCAGAAAAAGACTTTACACTAATACGAACAGATTACTATCTCTCTCCCAATCACGCCCGCAATATCGGTTTGAGTTACGTCGATACTAAATACGTTGTCTTCTTTGATAACGATGTCGTCGTCACCCCAGGATGGCTGGAAGCTTTAGTCAGTTGTGCCCAAGAAACGGGTGCAGCAGTAGTCGGCCCTTTAATGTGCGAAAAAGAACCTTTACACCAACGCATTCACTTCGCCGCTGGAGAATGCCACATCGTCACCGATGTTAATGGCAAACGACACCTACGGGAGAAAATGTACAAACAAGGCCAACAGGTTTCTGAAGTAGGATCTCAACTGCAAAGAACCCAAACCGAACTGACCGAATTTCACCTGATGTTGGCTACCAAAGAAATTTGCGATCGCGTTGGCGGTTTTGACGAAGGGATGCTCAATACCAAAGAACATTTGGATTTCTGCATGATGGTGACTGAAGCTGGCGAGACAATTTACTTTGAACCTGCCAGTATTGCCACCTACGTTCCAGGCCCGCCTTTAGAGCGAACAGATCTGCACTTTTTCATGTTGCGTTGGAGCGATGCTTGGACGCTAGGCAGTTTAAATCGCTTGCAGGAAAAATGGAATTTAGCTGACGATGGCTACTTCAAAAATAAGTACAAAAAATTAGGCTGGCGGCGCAAAAATACCATTGTCAAACCGATTAGCAAGAGTCTCAGCTTTGGGATCGGCTACAAACCCTTAAAAGAACTGATGTTTGGTTGGGAAAAAGTGCTGAATCGCTATCTAACTAATGCTTACGATCGCCAGTATCTTCAGTTGAAGAAAGAGCAAGTTTAGGTTGGTACTCTCTCAGTTGTAGATCCCCCTAAATCCCCCTTAAAAAGCGGATGCAAGCGCGGCGAGGTTTCCTCGCCGTGCAGCTTGCACCAAGCAGGGGGACTTTGAATTTCCCCCCTTTTCAAGGGGGGCTAGGGGGGATCTCCACCTCAATCTGCCTACAAACTCCCTCAAAATTATTCATCACCTCGTAATTGGTAAACCTTAGCACTTTAAGTCCGTAGCCCTCCAAAATTTGCGTCCTTTCGAGATCGTAAGCTTGTCCTTCCTCTGTAAAATGTCCTTCTCCATCAACCTCGATCGCTAGTTTGAGTGCAGCACAATAGAAGTCAACAATAAAGCGATCGATTGGTCTTTGTCGCAAAACTCGAAACTTAAATGTTTTTAAATAATCATTCCACAACTTTTTCTCAGCGGGGGTTAAGTTCTGACGTAATTCCTTTGCTCCTGCTACTAACTGAGGATTGTATGGCAGGTGAAAATCGCTGTTTTTAAAATTTGGGCTGCGAGATATTGACATTTGTTCTCTCCTAGCTTCCTGTGAAAGAGTAGATCCCCCCTAACCCCCCTTAAAAAGGGGGGAATTCAAAGTCCCCCTTGAAAAGGGGGATTTAGGGGGATCTAAATTCTCCCCGAAGACGGGAAAACCAGATTCAAAGTCCCCCTGCTTGGTGCAAGCTGCACGGCGAGGAAACCTCGCCGCGCTTGCATCCGCTTTTTAAGGGGGATTTAGGGGGATCTATTTACTAATTCGATCGCTCTAGATGGCTAAAAACTTTCTCTAGTAAATCTTGAAAGCTAAAAGGTTTAGTTATATAGTCGTTAACTAAATACTTTTGAGCGATCGCCTTATCTGCCAGATCGTCGCGGGCAGTAACAACTATTACCGGAATTTGCTTTTCTTGCGCTCTCAATTCTTTCAAAACTGCCCAACCGTCTTTGATTGGTAGACCTAGATCGAGCAGGAGAAGATCGAATTCATCGGTTTTAACCATTAATACAGCCTGCTCGCCGTCAGGAGCGATCGCTGTCGTAAACCCATTTTTTCGCAGACCTTTCTCAATAAAATTAGCGATCCGGGCTTCGTCTTCAGCAATTAAAATGCGATTCATAAAGTTGGATAACGATTCGAGGCAACTTAAAGCAGCCCGAACGCAGCGAAAAGACAAAGAGCTATTGGGTTTTGCTCCATGTTGGTGGGATTATTAGAGATAAGACAGGCGATTTTACCTATGCTATTTTACCGATTTTAAACTCGTATTATGTAAAAATGTATTAAGATTTACATGAGAATTTTCTCATGTTTGAAAGCGATAGCCCATCCCCCTGACGGTTTCAATGAAATCGCTACCTAATTTTTTGCGCAGATAACCAACATAGACATCGACGATATTAGAGCCAGGATCGTAGCTATAGCCCCAGACGCGATCGAGCAATTGTTCGCGGCTCATCACTTGCCCTGGATGGCGGGCCAAAGTTTCCAAAAGATTGAATTCTCGCGCCGATAGTTCTACCTCTTGGCGATCGACGCAAACGCGACGGGTAAGCAAATCGATCGTTACCGGTCCGATTTGGATAGACGTATCTTTTTCGCCGATCGTCGTCGCTCGATCGTTCCGCAAGCGCAAGCGCACCCGCGCTAGCAGTTCTTCAAACCGGAAAGGCTTGGTCATATAGTCATCGGCCCCGCCTTCTAACCCAGCCACTTTATCTTGAATATCGTCGCGGGCAGTGAGGATAATAATTGGCAGAGTTACCCCTTGGCCGCGCAACTCTTCCAACACGGTCAATCCGTCCTTCACTGGCAGTCCCAAATCTAGCAGCATCAGGTCGAAACTATCGCCCAATACCATCTCGATCGCTTCAACAGCATCAGTAGCGATCGCAGTCGTAAATCCTTGGGAACGCAAACCTTTTTCTACAAAAGTCGCAATCCGAGGTTCGTCTTCGGCAATCAGAATTCGGTTCATGAGGTTGTCCTCTGGTGAGGGAGTTCTAAAGGTAAGACGAGAATAAAGGTCGATCCGGTTCCCAATTCGCTCGTTAGCTCTATTTTACCGCCATGAGCTTCGGCGATCGCCTTGACAATTGCTAATCCTAAACCTGCACCATCAGAACGTCGGCGGCTTTTATCAGCACGAGCAAAGCGATCGAAGATTCGCTTCTGGTCTGTTTGCAGAATGCCATTTCCGGTATCGCGCACCCAAAAGCGGATGCACTGACGATCGACAGCCGAACCCAAAGCAATGGTGTCAGTCTCGGCTGTATGTTGGGTAGCATTTTGGGCTAGGTTGGTAATTGCCTGAGTAAGGCGTTGCCGATCGCCAACGATTTGACCTCGACCTTTAGCTTCTAGCTGCCAATTGCGGTGAGCGAGGGCAGTAGTTTTAGTGTAGATTTCTTCGGTGAAGGGATCGAGATCGATCGTCTGTAATTGGAGAAAATCGGGTCTTTCCGATCTTGCTAACAGCAGCAGATCGTTAACAAAGCGATTCATCCGATCTAATTCATCTAAGACTAAGGCGATCGTTTCTTGCCGTTCTTGCGGATCGTCGCCCAATAGTTCTAAATGACCCCGAATAATCGTAATCGGAGTGCGCAATTCGTGACTGGCATCGTTAACAAAGGCCCGCTGGCTGGCAAAAGCCACCTCTAGGCGATCCATCATGTCGTTAAAAGTCTTAGCTAACTCCCCGATTTCACCAGATCCTCGAACGGGTAGGCGTTGGGTCAGATCTGATTCGCCGATCGAACGGGCAGTTCTCAGGAGCGATCGCAACGGAGCTAAGATTCTGCCAGAAACTAACCAAGCTACGATCAAACCCAATAATAAAG
Source organism: Cyanosarcina radialis HA8281-LM2 (assembly GCA_019359615.1). Classification (GTDB taxonomy): domain Bacteria; phylum Cyanobacteriota; class Cyanobacteriia; order Cyanobacteriales; family CCAP-1448; genus Cyanosarcina; species Cyanosarcina radialis. The sequence goes on along the minus strand of JAHHHA010000004.1, from coordinate 63,998 downwards.
CGATTAAAAGTACCTGAACAGCAAGGAAGACGGCATCGTAGGCTTCTTGACGTTCGCCAGCAGAGGCATGGGCAGTCACAAATACGCCCAGGACTTTCCCTTCGCTGATGACTGGTTCGGCCATATAAATAATTCTGCCTACCTCAGGATCGGTCGTTTCCAATTCTCCTTCCTGCGGTTGAGTCAGTGTTGCCCAAGACTTCATCAGTTTGGAATTCTCGTCTAGCTGTTTGGGTCTGGCTCTAGGACTCGATCGCTCGAATTCACCGTCGAGAAAAGCCATCAAATACGAATCGTCTTCAGGAATCTTGCGACGCAAAAAGTTTTGAAACAGGTCATCTAGCTTGTCTTTATCGAGTTTCTCACCGCTTGAGGTTTTTTCTGCCATGAATTCCTGGAAATCCTGGATGTCATTGACTATATCTGCTTGCACTCGTCGATCTACGTCATTAAACACTAGCTGCGAAAAGATGGGAATCGATAGCCCGATACAACCTGTCATCAACAGTGCATACCAAACTAGAATCCGAGTTCGAGCCTCCCAGAAAAAGCTGCGTTTTGGATGAAACTGGGATTTGGTTGCAGAATCTGTTCGAGCTATGGTGCGATCTCGATTACTCATAAAACCCCTACTTGGGATGATTCTATCTTCGGCTGACAACAACTGTTTTTGCTAAGCGATCGCCAAGTCTTTGCCGTTTGCTCGACGTGCAAACTAAAATCGCGCCTACTACATAAGGCAAAAAAATGGGAATACTATCAATAATTCGGACTAGATTGCGAATTATCGATCCGAGAAAATCTAACGGTTCCCCCGTGACTTTAACAACTTTTATCCCAGTTACTAGTTTGCCGAGCGTTCCACCCAGAGTCCACTCCAAGAATACGTAGTAAGTAAAAACGCTCGAAAAGTATAAGAGTGCCGGAAAACCGCACAAACCGTAATATCTAACATCATTATTGTTAGTTATGGTTATGCCAATCTGAGCCTCAGCATTGCACTCGCCAGCTTGCGATCCTCCGAATAACATCGAAAAAACCCATAAGGCGATCGCAAACACAATAGTATCGACCAGCCAAGCCCAAAATCTAATACCATTGCCCTTGTATTCAAGTTGAGCGGTTGATGGATTGTAGTAGCCCTGTGGCGATGGTTGCGCTCCGTAATTTGGGGTTTGTCCGTAATTTGGAGTTTGTCCGTAATTTGGGGGTGTAGCTGGAACTGGATTTACTCCGCCAGGATTAATTAGATTTATCGCCGCATTGAATTCTGCTTCGGAGTATCCATTCTGTAAGGCAAGTTGTCGAAGCTGTTCTAAAGAATAGTTGGGGTTGGCTCTCAGCCAATTAGCTAGCTGGTTGACGTTTTCTGGCTTCATCGAAAATTTGGGTCTGAAACTCCGCTCTCGATCGATCGCAGGATGGAGGCCTGATGAGCCGATCTTAATCGCGATCGATCCTGCTCGTCCAGCAAACAACCAACTTAACTCCCTAGCCCCCTTTTAGATCCTAGAAACTTAGATTTGACTCGCGAAATGTAAATTTTTGTAAATTAATTAACAACTGGTTTTAGCTAAAATCGACATCTCTCAAACAGCGGCATCCTACCCCAAGAGGATTTCTGTAAACCCGTGGTGGCTTGATGTCGGCGACTTTTATCGAAGTCTTCGCTACCCAAAAATCGAATTTCCCAGACTAGTATGCTTTCGCTGTCAATGCTGTGGGATTATTAGTAGATAGACATCCAAAGCTTATTGTCAGTAGATAAAAATTGTTGTTGGGAGATAAGTTTCATGCGTGACGCAGTCACAAACCTGATTAGGAATTACGACCAAACAGGTCGTTACTTCGATCGCAACGCCATGGATACGCTGAAATCCTACTTTGCTAGCGGTGCGGCTAGAGTTGCGGCAGCGGGGGTAATTAACGGCAATGCCGCAAGTATTGTCAAGCAAGCTGGTTCGCAGCTATTTGAAGAAGTACCAGAACTGCTCCGTCCAGGAGGCTATGCCTATACAACCCGTCGCTATGCCGCTTGCTTGCGGGATATGGATTATTACCTGCGCTATGCTAGCTATGCCCTAGTAGCAGGCGATAACAACGTACTAGATGAAAGAGTGCTGCAAGGCCTGCGGGAAACCTATAATTCTTTGGGCGTGCCAGTCGGTCCGACCGTTCGCGGCATTCAGATTATGAAGGATGTCGTGAAAGAATTAGTAGCCGCCGCTGGGGTGGAAAATGCTGCTGTTGTTGACGGGCCGTTCGATCATATGAGCCGCGAATTCAGCGAACAAGACGTTTAGGAAGTGTGAAGTGTGGAGTGTGAAGTGTGGAGTTAAGAATTTCCCCTTCCCCCTCTTCTCTCGACGATCGCCTTTGTGGAGACGTAGCACTGCTACGTCTCCACAACTGTTTTTATGGAGAAGACAAACTTTCGACGCTGAGGGGTACTAAATCTCCATGGGCTGTAAGTCCTAATAACATCGGTTCTTGAGGTCGAATGGATTTGCCAGTGAGTACGCAACGTTCTTCATTTTGAGCGGTAGCAGTAATGCTGGCCCTAATATCATGGCTGGAAAACTGCGGTCGATAATCTCCTGACTTTTGCTGGACGTAGCTCCACAAGATATCTCGAATCAAAGCTTGATATCCTTGGCTGCCAGCTAGCTCTTTGAGTTTATCTTTCAGTTGTCTCTCTAAGCGAATGCTAGTAACGTCCATGTCGGTGGTTGCGGTCTTGGCGAGCGTATACATAAAATTTTTCCTCCAAATACTGGACAGACTCGTAATACAAGTGTAGTATTAAAAATAAGCTTTAAGTAAATCTTTTGTAAAAGCATTCCTGTGACATACATACCCACCACCTCCACCTCAAATTCTGCCGCCAATCGCCGACGCGATCGGGAATTAGCGGCTATGGGCGTGGAGTTTTTGTTTATAGGCGGGTATAGCTTGCTCTCGCAAGTCAAACAAATTAGCAGTCATTGGGAATGTTATGGCAATCTGCTAGGAGCAGATCCAAGATTAAAGCAGCGAAGCGGGAGGTACAGGCGCAAAGTTCCTGTACCGATATAAAACGAAAAGACAAGTCCGAGCGTTTTTTCTACCCCCGCTTCTTTCAGAAGAAGTGGGGGTTTGTCGTATGAGGAGGCAAAATCGTGACCAGCGCAACTGACGTTTTAGGGCATTCGGTGGTGGTGTTCTCTAAGAACTACCTACCAATCAGTCGCGTCAATATCAAGCGGGCGATCGTTTTGCTCGTCACCGGCAAAGCCGAACCTCTGGACTTCACCAGCGGCGCTGGAACGATGGTGCGATCGCCTTCACAGATATTGCATATTCCCGCTCATATTCGCCTAACTATTAATGGCAACGAGCGCGTGTGGAAATTACCGCCAGTGAATCGCCGAGAGGTTCTCAGACGCGATCGCCACGCCTGTCAATACTGCGGTAGCACCAAGCACCTGACGCTCGACCACGTAATTCCGAGGTCGAAAGGGGGAAAACATACTTGGGATAACGTCGTCACTGCTTGCGAAGGCTGTAACAGCCGCAAGAGCGATCGCACGCCCCATCAGGCAGGGATGTCGCTCCGCACCTTACCAAAAGCACCAGCACACCCAGCCGTAGCGTTCGCCGAGCAGTTTTGGAAAGAGCAGTTTACGCTGAACGCCGCCGAGGAGTCAAGTTTATCTGTTGTCGGGGGAGATACCTAGCTTATGTTGAAACTCACTTACACCGATACTTTCTTCCACTTGGAGTTTCTGACTCAATCTGTCGAAGATTGGGTAGCAGGGCGAGTCATTTTGGCTATGCGAGTGGGCAATAGCATATGCGTCGAACCCAGCACGGCTTCGTTTCTTTTGGCTGCCGATTTGCCAGAACTCTCCGATTTGGAAGTGGCGATCGAACGAGAAGGAATAGATGCGTTCGATCTGTCTCGGTGCGATGCTGAGTCCGTCGAAGTTAGCATTAGCGGTTCTTGGCTCTCTGGCGATCCGGACGCTGAAGAAGGCGTATTCGTGGCCGCTTTGGGCGATCGAATTGAATCTCTGTTGTTTCAACTCTGGTTTCAGTCTCAAAGGGGCAGCCCCTCGGCTGCGGCTAGAGAGTAGCTGACCTCACCTCAGCCCCTCTCCTGCAAGGAGAGGGGAGACTCCCCTTCTCCTGCGGGAGAAGGGGCCGGGGGATGAGGGCTGGATTTTCTGCAAGTCACTTTTGCGGCTGTTGCATTTCCAGCAATTCAGGAACGGTGACAAAGCGGTAGCCTTGTTGCTTTAGACCAGCAATAATCAGCGGTAAGGCTTTGACAGACTTGGAGCGATCGCCTCCGCCATCGTGCATCAAGACGATCGCGCCGGGTTTTGCACCCTTCAGCACGTTATTGACATAAGCTTGCGGTTGGGCATTGCGATCGGTATCGGCAGAGGAAACAGACCACATGACAACAGCGTATTTTTGTTGTTTGGCGTAACCTGCTAAGCCGTTTTTCAAGAAGCCGCCAGGAGGACGAAACAGAGATGTTTTTACTCCGGTAGTTTGGTAAATCAGCGCCGCCGTATCGTCAATTTCTCGCGCTGCAATATTTCTACCCATGTGGTGATACCAGTGGTGCATGGTGTGATTGCCGATCGCGTGACCGTCTGCTACTACTCTCTGGGCGAGTTGGGGATGCTGCTTTACGGCTTGTCCCGTCCAAAAGAAAGTTGCTTTAACGTCGTTCTGCTTGAGAATTCCTAGCATTTGCAATGTGGTTTCCGGCCAGGGACCGTCATCCAACGTCAGGGCGATGACCTTCTCTTTGAGTTTCACCTCATAAACGATCTGGTTTTGAAACTTTGAGGGGACGGAAAAGGCTTTTGGCGCTGGCGGTCGATCGAACTGCTGGGAAGGTGCGATCGCTAATCTTTCCTGTTTCTGTACCTGCGTCTGTTGGAGAGGTGAGGGGATAGCGATAACTGCGGCGATCGCCATGGGTACTACACTCAATTGCCTGTAGTACGAACCTAAAGAGTTGCGTCCTGCCACTTTTACTTCGTCCTCTCTTCGGCTAACTCCTTTAATCGTAAGGGTTTTCGGCATCATTAATTACTCAGGCAACACCATCTGCAAAAAAATTTTCTCAAACCCCTTGACACCTTTGTAGTATTTTTGTAGTATATAAATGTAGCACAAAAGGCGAACGGCTCAAAGCTAAACTCCGGTGCGATTTGAACCTTGAAAACTGAATAAGTAATAAGCCATGTCACTAATTTTTGGACAAACGGCGGATTTTACTCCCTAACTGGGAATAGCTCCCTTGAGTTAAACCCTCTGAGTAATCCGCCAAAACGTCCAAAGTTGAATTTGTGGGGGTGTAGCTCAGTTGGTGTAGAGCGATCGCCTGTCGAGCGAAAGGTCGCGGGTTCGAGTCCCGTCATCCCCGCTGTATAGTCCTGTGGGCGAACAGATAAGTCGCCGTGATTCTCAGTCATGGAGAAGCGAGTGCAACTCTCGTCAGGACTACCAAATGCGTTCGGGTCGCCTAGAGGCTTAAGGCATTGGTCTGCAAAACCGACATCGTGGGTTCAAATCCCATCCCGAACTCCAAACATTGCAGTGTAACCTAACGGCTAAGGTACTCGGCTCATAACCGAGGAGATGTGGGTTCGACTCCCACCGCTGCGACCAAAATGCAGGGATGGTGTAATCGGCTAGCATCTCGATCTCCAAAATCGAAGGCTCTAGGTTCGAGTCCTAGTCTCTGCGTTCTACTCCGTACCCCAACACGCGAAGCCTACAAACTGGTTACTCGATTTTACCGATCGAAGTAGGTTCGATTCCTACAGCCTCCGCCAAATCATGGAGGCTAAAAAAAGCTTCTCAAACTTGTACGGAGTAGATATTTACACCAGATCCGGTTAGCAAAGTCTGGTTTGCCCTCACCCCCTCCCCTCTCCCTTGGGAGAGGGGAGGGGGTGAGGGTTGGATTCCTACTTTTAAAAACCGGATTTTATATTACATAGTGTCGTCCGCTAATTGGCTAAGCGCCTTGTCCTTCAAACAAGTAAATGCGGGTTCAAATCCCGTCGGCATTACCAATTTTTATGGGTCGGCTCGCCTATTTAGAGTGGGCAACTCTCTGTAAAAGAGCCGCGATCGCTTTGCAGGTGCGAATCCTGCCCGGCCCATTTGTGGAGAGTAAACCGATCGGGCGATCGGCGCTGTTTGCTAAACAGATGGACTAACAGTTGTGGTTCGAGTCCACTGCTCTCCGCCTTTGAGAGTGTGGTGTAAGTGGAATAACATCTCAGTCTGCGATGCTGAAGATTTGGGGGTACCCTTCGGGAAGCCGCTTCGCGTCTACAAGTCCCTCCACTCTCGTTTTATTTGGAGAGATGGCTGAGAGGCCGATAGCGCGATCTTGGAAAGATCGATCGGGTTCTAAAAAAATCCGACGAGGGTTCGATTCCCTCTCTCTCCTTCAGACTGCACGAATAGTTTATTGGTAGCTCAAATTATGACATAATAATTTAGTTAACAACTAAACTGGCATATAAAAATGAAGCTATGTTTTAAGTGCGGTCGAAAGTTCCTAACAAAGGTAGTAATCGATGGAAAAAAACGAAATTTGCAAAGAAGAAAGTACTGTTTGCATTGCTCTCCCTACGGTCAGCACAACACAAAACAGTTAGTACCTAAAAACCGAACTCTAGTAAGGGAAAAACAAACTAACAACAGTTCCGATCGGCAACGCATTTGCAATGTTTGTCAGCGTCTTCACACTAGACGAGGAAGAGTTTGCCGCTCTTGTTCTACCAAGGTAAGACGTTATCTAGCTAAGCAAGCAGCCGTTAAATACTTGGGGGGCAAATGTCAAAGATGTGGATGGTCAGGTTCCTTGCCAGCATATGAATTTCATCACATCGATCCAAGTCGCAAAAAGTTTACGATTGGCAATGTCTCTCATCGCAAGTGGGAACTGATTGTAAAAGAACTAGATAAATGCGAACTTCTTTGTGCTAACTGTCACCGCATTGAACATAGCGACCACAACGATCTAGTCAAACAAGAGGCGAGTCAGTACAAAGGTCGCCTGTTTAATTTTCTAAGGGGAGATAGCTGAGTCGGTTCTAGCGTTTGCCTGAAAAGCAAGAGACGTGGGTTCAATTCCCTCTCTTCCCATTACTTTCATCTAAAAAGCTTGAAATTATTTAGTTCTTGATGCCCTGTAGCTCAGTGGTAGTAGCGATCGCCTGTTAAGCGAAAGGTCGTAGGTTCAATCCCTACCAGGGCAGCCATTTTATATCGAATCTAGTTCGCCTACCTCCATCCAGACCTCACCCCCAGCCCCTCTCCTGCAAGGAGAGGGGAGCCGGAGGCTTCTTAGAAGGAAAAGGTGTTTTGGCAATCGGATTTGGTATTACTCATTGCCGAGTGGACGAAAGGCAAAGTCGCATCGCTCTGAACGATGAGGTTGCAGGTTCGACCCCTGCCTCGGCATCCAATGATTGGGAAGTAGGCAAATTGGCAAAGCCGTCGCACTTTGAATGCGAAGTTTGGGGGTTCAAAGCCCTCCTTCCCAGCTTTATGCTCCTGTAGCCCAACTGGAAGAAGGCGGTCGTCTCAAAAACGACAGGTTGTGAGTTCAAATCTCACCAGGAGTACCAAAACTTGCTCCTGTGGCGGAACTGGAAGACGCAGCAGCCTTAAAACCTGTCTTATTTGTGGGTTCGACTCCCTCCAGGAGCATCAACGGGATGTAATTCAGCGGCCAGAAGCCATGCTTTGGGAGCATGGAGTCGCAGGTTCAAATCCTGCCATCCCGATATGCCCCTGTGACGTAATTGGAAACCGTCGCTCCTTCAGGTCGAGTGTTTTGCAGGTTCGAGTCCTGTCAGGGGTACTAAGCTCCCGTGGCGAAACAGCAGACGCGCTAGATCGAGAATCTAGTTTTTTGCAGGTGCAAATCCTGTCGGGAGTACCAATTTGAGTCGTTGGCAAAGCAAATATGCGACTGCCTTGTATATGGGGTATTGGCATAGCGGCTGGTGCATCGGACTTTTAATCCGACTCAGACAGGTTCGACTCCTGTATACCCCACCTAACACAATACGGGCGTTTGGCAGAACGGTTATGCTCCTGACTCTTAATCAGGCCGATACGGGTTCGAATCCTGTAGCGCCCATGGTATTTACTCATAATGAGAAGGAGGAAGTAAAGCGGACGAATGGGAATTATGCAGTGTGAATTGTGCGATCGAGAAATGGAGAGTTTAACCGCGCACCATTTGGTTCCGCGACAAAGCACCAAACGCCGGAAAGAAGAGCCAAGTCAGACGATCGATATCTGTTCGGCTTGCCATCAACAGATTCACGTTTTGTTCGACAACAAAGTTCTGGCAAAAGAACTCAACACGGCAGAAAAGCTCAAAAACGAGCCGCGAATGCAGAAATTTCTATCTTGGGTAAAGAAACAAGACCCTGGTAAGCGGGTAAGAGTAAACCGCTAAATCTGCCCAAAACATCTGCGAATTGCGAATTGACAATTGCGAATTGAATAAAATTTGCCCCTGTAGCCCAATTGGAAGCAGGCGCTTCGCTTAGAACGAAGAGGTTGCTGGTTCGAGTCCAGTCGGGGGTATTGGTGACGCGCAGGGATGGAGCAAAGGTGGCTCATCAGGCTCATAACCTGGATATCAGATAGGTTCAATTCCTACCCCTGCCACCAAATTCAGTGCTGGTGTGGCTCAACTGGCAGAGCAACTGACTTGTAATCAGTGGGTTGTAGGTTCAATTCCTATCACCAGCTTCGGAAAAAAATATTGCAGTGTTAGAGGAGGTGATAATTATGAAACGAATTGCGATCGCCGAAGATACGGTCAAAGTTATCAAAGCTGGCTATTATGAATCTCTTACAGGTCGGCGAGTCAATATTGCTGGAGAATTGGCAGCTTGTGTAGATAGCACGAAATGCTACCAACCAGATACTCTCTCCCAAATAAAACAAGAGATTATCTCTAACACCGTGCCTTTCTCTGATACAGAATTTGAAGTCAGGAACGAGACAACTTTAAGGGGAGCAGCACGACTAGCAAAATCGCAACAATTTGAAAAAATTGGCGTTCTCAATTTTGCTTCAGCGAAAAATCCTGGCGGTGGATTTCTTAAAGGCGCTCAAGCCCAAGAAGAAAGTTTAGCTCGCAGTTCTGGACTTTACTCTAGCTTGTTGAAATGTCCTGAATATTACGATTTTCATCGCTCTCATGGCTCGCTTTTATACTCCGATCGCATTATCTATTCTCCTAGCTGTCCGGTTTTTCGCACGGATGATGGCGCGTTGTTAGAACAACCTTATTTGGTGGATTTCATCACCAGTCCAGCGCCTAATGCTGGGGAAATTTGGAGAAACCAACCTGAAGACAGTCAAAAAATTCCTCAAGTTTTGTACGATCGCGGTTCTAAAGTTTTGAGCTTAGCTGCTTTCTATAAGTGCGACGCTTTGATTTTAGGTGCTTGGGGATGTGGAGTATTTAGAAATCAGCCATCGATGGTTGCCCAAATGTTTGCCGATCTCTTGTTAGATAGAAGTCAATTTAGCGGCAGATTTAAAAGCGTACTATTTTCGGTTTTAGATTCGACTAAAGCCAAAAGTACATTTGCAGAGTTTAGCGATCGGTTTTCTACTAAGACGAATTTAAGTTCGTCTAAAAGTTCAGAAAATTCTGAACTCCTTCAAGCTGAGCGTAGCCGAAGCTTGAACTCCTGAACTTCTGTATTCTCTTCTTTAAATTTTCAACGTGCGGATATGGTGTAGCGGTAGCATCCGAGTCTTCCAAACTCTTGGCACGAGTTCGATCCTCGTTATCCGCTTGAAAAAGCCCTCACCCTAAATCCCTCTCCCACGGGGAGAGGGGCTTTGACTCCAGAACCACTTCTCTCTCTTGCTCCCTCTCCTGCGGGAGAGGGCTGGGGTGAGGGCGAGAAAGTAATTTCGGGATGCCCCCGAAAATTTGCGGGTGTGATGTAGTTGGCAACATCTGAGTGCGCCACACTCAATTCGCGAGTTCGAGTCTCGCCACTCGCTTTCGTAGTCCTGTAGCTCAACGGTAGAGCATTTGTCTTACACACAAGCGGTTGCAGGTTCAAATCCTGTCGGGACTACCAAAATGTGGAAGTGTAGCTCAATGGATAGAGCGCGAAGTTCCTAACTTCGTTTTGTGTGGGTTCGAGTCCTACCGCTTCCGCTCGTTGCTACCGTAGTTTTTGGGTTGAAGTTGGGCGTTATCGATTCGATCCCCCTAAATCCCCCTTAAAAAAGGGGACTTTGAGACTTTCCCCCTTTTAAGGGGGGCTAGGGGGGATCTACAAGGTATTCAGCATCAAAACGACAAATCTGGATATACGGTAGTCGCCTGGTGGGAGTGTAGCTCAAAGGACAGAGCGCCGCGCTTCGGACGCGGATGTTGTGGGTTCGAGTCCTACCACTCTCGCTAATAATAGGTCTTAATTGAGTGCAGTAAATATCTTGTGGGATAGGCTTCCAGCCTGTCCCATGGGGCGGGCAGGATGCTCACCCCACAAGAAAAAGACACCTTGCCTCATCCATTTGAAAAGCCCTATAAATTGCCTCCATAGCTCAGCGGACAGAGCAGCACTCTTCTAAAGTGATAGCCCCAGGTTCAAGTCCTGGTGGAGGCGCTGATGGGTCTGTAGCTTAATTGGAAAAGCGTCTACCTTGCAAGTAGAAAGATGTCAGTTCGATTCTGACCAGTATCCACCAAGTTTGGCATAGGCTAGATTTAGCCTGTAGTGAGGAGCGAAACTAATGGCGATCTATTTTTACAGCGATCGAGAGCAACCATACGGCTGTTTTTCTAACTTTTCGAGCCACGGTTTCGAGCTAGATGGCTATTGGTGGCCGACTAGCGAACATTATTTCCAAGCACAGAAGTTTGTTGATACACATCGCCCTTGGTTTGACAAAATTCGCGAAGTCAAACGTCCTAATGATGCAGCCAAAATGGGACGCGAACGCCGTTATCCTCTGCGTCAAGATTGGGAAAAAGTAAAAGACGAAATCATGCAGAAAGCCGTTTTACAAAAGTTCTCCACTCATGCCGATATTCGCGAAATTCTTCTGGATACGGGAGATGAATTATTAGTGGAAAATTCCCCTATTGATTATTACTGGGGTTGCGGTGCAGATGGTAGCGGTAAGAACAAGTTGGGAGAAATTTTGGTAATAGTACGGGAGATTTTACGCAATAAGTTTGGCGGTTGAAACCGCAGCTATACAATCGAAGTCCGCCTGCGCGGACTGGGAAAAAAAGAGGTTTTGAAAACCAGATTTTATTTCAACAAACTTGGGACCATAGCTCAATTGGCTAGAGCGCCTGCCTTGCAAGCAGGAGGTTAGGGGTTCGATTCCCCTTGGCTCCACTGTGACTGAACCCAAAGTGGTGGAGGGGCTGGTCTGTGACACCAGTATTAGCGAGTTCGACTCTCGCCAGTCACCTTAAATGGAAGTTGCGATCGATGGGCGATAACCTGTCTCGAAAACAGGCGTGCAGTTCACCCGCTGTAGAGGTTCGATTCCTCCAGTTTCCGCTATCAAATAGAGCTTACCGCAGAAACAGGACATATAGTAGGGGCGCAATGCATTGCGCCCCTACCAATGGTGCATTAGACCAGGATTTGCATAAGTTTTATCGATTATGGAAGGCGCTGCTAAATGGTGGGCAAGCGGTCTTGAAAACCGTGGTACGTCTGATAAACGTAGGGGTTCGATTCCTCCGCCTTCCGTCACCACCAGAGGCTGAAAAGTGAAGCACCGTGCCGATAACGCGGCTATAGCAGGGGCAGTACCTGCCTGGTGGATTGCTTTGGCTGTAAAAGCGAAAGCAAATACCAACGTTCGCCCAATGGAGAACACCTGAAATATGCACGTCGGCAAATAGGAAACACGAACTATGAAACGCACGCAGTTTGAACTCACTAAACCTCACATCAATATCGGTACGATCGGTCACGTTGACCACGGCAAAACTACTCTCACCTCTGCCATCACCCTGACATTAGCAGCATTGGGTCAGGCAGAGGCCAAGCACTACGAAGAGATCGATGCCGCTCCCGAAGAGAAGCAGCGGGGAATTACCATCAATACCGCTCACGTCGAGTTTGAAACTGCATCGCGTCACTACGCTCATGTAGACTGTCCCGGTCATGCCGACTATATCAAGAACATGATTACAGGTGCGGCCCAAATGGATGGTGCAATTTTAGTGGTTTCTGCCCTCGACGGTGCTATGCCCCAAACCCGCGAACACATCTTGTTAGCCAAACAGATTGGCGTACCTCATCTGGTGGTCTTTATGAACAAAAAAGACCTGGCAGCAGATCCAGAACTGGTGGAGTTGGTAGAACTCGAAGTCCGCGAACTGCTCGGTAAATTCGGCTTCCCTGGAGATGAAATTCCGATCGTCTCTGGTTCTGCCCTCAAGGCACTAGAAGCGATGACCGCTAACCCCAACCTGCGACGAGGCGAGAACGAGTGGGTAGATGGGATCTACGCCCTGATGGATGCCGCCGATATCTATATTCCTACACCCGATCGCGATCTGGAAAAGCCATTTCTGATGCCAGTTGAAGACGTATTCTCGATCGGCGGACGCGGTACTGTTGCTACGGGTAAGATCGATCGCGGTCGCATTAAGCCCAACGATAAAGTCCAAATTATCGGGCTGCAAGCAACTCGCGAAACCACTGTCACCGATATCGAAATGTTCCAGAGATCCCTGCCAGAAGGGATAGCTGGCTATAATGTCGGCCTGCTGCTGCGGGGAGTGCAAAGGCACGAAATCGAACGGGGTATGGTCGTTGCTATGCCCGGTTCGATTACTCCCCATACGCGATTTACGGCTGAAGTCTACGTTCTCAAGAAAGAAGAAGGCGGACGGCGCAAGCCCTTCTTCCCAGGTTATCGACCTCAGTTCTTCGTGCGAACGACCGACGTGACTGGAACCCTCAGTTCCTTCACCGCCGATAACGATCGCCCTGTAGATATGGTAATGCCTGGAGATCGCGTCCAGATGACAGTCGAACTGCAAGCATCGATCGCGATCGAGCAGGGAATGCACTTTGCTATTCGCGAAGGCGGCCAGACCGTCGGTGCTGGCATGGTTTCCCAGATTTTGGCTTAGCAGCGGGACAGGGACAGCCCAGAGGGCTATCCTACAAGACTATCCAAATGCCAACTGCGATCGATGTAGACCTTCTCTTTCTTTACCATCCCCAAGCCGACGCAATCGACTTGGGGATTTTTTTATGGCAATAGGGTTTAAAAGGGAGAACGTTTGGTAAAATCTCAGAGCGTTTAGCTTTTAACGTCTTGTGGCATTAAGCGATCGCGGTGAAGCTGCGCTATTATTTCGATCGCACCCCAGATCGTCAAATTCTTTCTCCAGAATGAGGTTAACATCCTGCTCGATGGGGAAGAATAAATAAAAGATCGTCTTGTAAATATCTTCCCGTGTGTGCTTCCCCAACCTTTCGGATCTTAGTAGTAGATGATATCAGCGATAACTTATTCTTGCTGCAAACCGTTTTGGAAGCAGAAGGATATGAGGTTGAAACAGCAGATAGCGGGAGTTCGGCTCTAGCTAAGGTGGAATCTTGCCCGCCCGATTTGATTTTGCTGGATGTGATGATGCCCGATATGAATGGGTACGAGGTAGTTCGGCAAATCCGTCAAAATCAGCAAATTCCCTTCATGCCGATTTTGCTGGTGACAGCCCATCAGTATGCCAGCGACATTCAGGGATTAGCACTCGGTGCTAATGATTTCATTCGCAAACCGATCGAATTTGATAATCTGCTGGCAAGAATTCAAGCATTTTTACACTTTAGGAAAAATAATGACTCTCCTTAAGCGTGCGATCGACAAATGAAAAATCAGCTTTTGATACCCCCTTGCCCCTTTCCTCTGAGGGAAGAAGGAAATTAAAGACTACTCCACAAGTAGAGGGTTTACGATTGCCAAGTAAGTGACAAAATTCATAATGTCGATCGCTCGCACAGTTACCTACAGTCCGGCTTATACCTTAGTTCCTACTTACGAGTGCTTCAATCGCTGTAGCTACTGCAATTTTCGCAGCGATCCGGGTACTAGTCCTTGGATGACGCTAACAGCCGCCGCTGGCTTACTAGAACCGCTGCAACCTCAAGGGATCTGCGAAATCCTCATTCTGAGCGGTGAAGTGCATCCCAATTCGGCCAGGCGTTCCGCTTGGTTCCAGCGGATTTACGATTTGTGCGAATTATCCCTATCGCTAGGATTTTTGCCCCACACCAACGCCGGGCCTTTGAGTTATCCAGAAATGGAGCAGTTAAAGCAGGTAAATGTTTCTATGGGGTTAATGTTAGAGCAGCTAACGCCAAAACTGCGATCGACAGTTCACCAACAGGCTCCGAGTAAAATTCCACAAGTGCGGTTAGAGCAACTAGAATGGGCGGGGAAATTGCAAATTCCGTTTACTACCGGGTTGCTTTTGGGAATCGGCGAAGACGATCGAGATTGGCAAGAAAGTTTAGCAGCGATCGCAGATATCCATCGTCAATACCGTCACATTCAAGAAGTCATTTTGCAACCCTATAGCTTCGGTACTACTCAAACCTGGGACGCACCGACTTTTCATCCCCATCGGTTGCCAGAAGTAGTCGCGATCGCTCGTCAAATTCTGCCCCCCGATATTACCATTCAAATTCCCCCTAACCTGGTAGAAGATGCTGGCTGGTTGCTGGCTTGTTTAGACGCTGGTGCCAGAGATTTAGGCGGCATCAGCCCTAAAGATGAAGTCAATCCCGATTATCCCCATTCTTCCGCCCGCAGGCTGCAAGAAATTTTAGAAACCGCAGGTTGGCAATTAGTTCCTCGCTTGCCAGTTTATCCCCAATACGATTCCTGGTTATTGGAGCGATCGCAAATCGCAGTCCGCCAATGGCGAACTAAAACTAGCTCCTAGACCTCTACAATAATTTTTGTAAGGTAGGCATCTTGCCTGCCTTTGAGTCTCATCGGCAGAGTTAATATTGCTTATCGATCGCCATGTCTATTCAAGTTTACGGCATTCCAAATTGCGGCACCTGCAAGAAAGCTTTTCAGTGGTTGGTAAATAGAGGTGTCAGCTATGAATTTATTAACACTAAGGAAAATCCCCCTACCCACGAAGCGATCGCTAATTGGGTAAAGTCTTTAGGTGTAAAACCGATGCGTAACACCTCCGGGCAATCTTACCGCGCTCTGGGCGAGCAAAAAGATAGTTGGACAGACGATCGGTGGATCGATGCCTTTGCTAAAGATCCGATGCTGCTCAAACGTCCCCTGTTTGTCAAAGATGGGGTAGCCGTGCTAGTCGGTTTCAGGGCTAAGGAAGAGGTAATTAAAGAAAAATTGGGGTTGTAATTCGATCGGATTCAGGTGCGTTATCGCAGCGTAACGCACCCTACAATCATTTCCGTAGGGTACGTTAGACGGCGATCGCCTTTACTCTGATTTAAATTTATCAATCCGTCGCAGGAGCACCGTTTTAGACGCTAGAACGATAATTTCTAGCTTCTTCGAGACTCGATCAAACTGGCAGTAATGCCCTTTGACAAGAAGGGCAAATAGCATGAATCGTCAGTTGACAATCGAGGAGATGAAAACCATCTTTTTTCGCTTGCTTGCTGCCAATTTTGAGAATTGTATCGTTCTTGAATTCGATCGTCTTATTACACCTCACGCACAGCAGATGGTGGTGGTGATAGGGATAAGGTTGATTGATCTCGTAATGCTTGTGCCCTTCGGCTAGCTCTAATTCTCGCAACAGACCCATGCGAGCCATTAATTTCAGCGTTCGATAAATCGTGGAGAGGCTAATTTGCTCGCCTTCACCTTGCAACAGATCGTGCAGTTCTTCGGCACTGAGATGTTTACCTCTAGCCAGATTTTGAAATACCTGCAATATTGTTTGTCTTTGAGGGGTTAAACGCCACCCTCGATCGTTTAATTCAGCCTTTAGAGAAGCTGCTGTGTAGAGAGACATAGGCAGCCTTTGATAAAATACTTTGTCAATTATTGACCAGGATAACGAATCAGTGCGGCTATTGTCAAGAAAGCTGTATTATTGCGAATAATATTTAATAACGATCGACGAGCAATACTACTTATGTTAGACAGCATCGGCATTTCCAGTGTCTAGTCGCTCGATCGCTCCTTCTCTAAAATTGATACTGAGTGCAGAAGCAAGCAACTATTCGCACGATCGCTGATATTATATGGCATTGCAGAAATTCATCAAAGCCGCCCCAAAAAGGGCAACACTTAAGACCGATCGCGAAACTATGGTCAAACGTATTTTTACTGCTATTGCAGGCTGGCTAGTTGCTTTTAGTCGTAACTTTAAGCATCGAGTATGGTTGGCTTTTCTAGTTGCCTCGAGCTTTACTTTAACGACGATTTTGCCCTTTGGCGCTTACTCTCAGATCCCGGCAAGTAAATTTAAAGATGTTCGAGGGCTGTGGGCGCAATCTTGTATCGAAAATCTAGCCCAGCAGCAGATTATTACTGGCTATCCCGATGGCACTTTTAAACCCAATAACCCAGTAACGAGGGCTGAATTTGCCGTCATGGTGGGCAAAGCTTTTCCGAATGCGACTCCAGTACGAACTGGCAGCGAATTTCAAGATGTGGCAGCCAATTACTGGGCTAAAGATGCCATTAACCGAGCCAATAGAACCGGATTTATGTCTGGATATCCCAATCGGACGTTCGCTCCCAACGAGCGGATTCCGCGAGTGCAAGTGTTGGTGTCGCTGGCCAGCGGGTTGAAATATCCCCCGGCTGCTTTAGGAAGAGATTTGGCTTCTGTCTACAGCGATGCGGCCCAGATCCCCAATTATGCCCGCAAGGCGATCGCCTCGGCTACAGAAAAACAGATAGTGGTCAATTACCCAGATGCCCGCACCCTCAACCCCAATCGGGCAGCAACCAGGGCGGAAGTGGCAGCTTTTTTGTGCCAAATCGCGGGCAATTCGGAGACGATATCAGCTAAATACGTGCCTAAATTTGGCGGTACGGCCATGCTACCCACATCGGGAGGTAACGCGCCAGCTACAGAAATTCGAGGCGTATGGCTGACAAATATCGATAGCAACGTGTTGTTCGATAAAGATCGTCTGAAAAATGCGATCGCCAAACTGCACGAACTCAACTTTAATACTCTCTATCCCACCGTTTGGAACTGCGGTTACACCCTCTATCCCAGTCGGACAGCTAAGAAAGTTATCGGGCGCGAGCTTTATCCAGAACCGGGCCTGACAGGGCGAGATCTGCTTGCAGAAACCATCGCTGAGGGACACGATCGAGGTATGGCGGTAATTCCTTGGTTTGAGTTTGGGTTTATGGGTACAGCCGATTCTGGCGCACCGCAATGCGATCCGACTTCCGAGTTAGCCAAACGCCATCCCGATTGGCTGCTGAAGCGGCGCGACGGTTCGACGATTTGGAAAGAAGGGCCGCACGATCGCGTTTGGTTTAATCCCTTGCGTCCAGACGTGCAAGATTTCTTTACCGATTTAGTGGCAGAAATAGTCAGCACTTATGATGCTGATGGGATTCAATTTGACGATCATTTGGGCTTTCCGGTTGAGTTTGGCTACGATGACTTTACTGTCAAGCTTTACCAACAAGAACACGGCGGTAAATCTCCGCCTGAAGATGCTAAAGATCCTGAGTGGGTACGCTGGCGGGCTGACAAAATTACTAAAGTCGTCCAACAGCTATTCAAGGCAGTTAAATCGCGCCGTCCTCAAGTTCTCTTTGCTGTATCTCCCAATCCGTGGGAATTTGCTTATACTACTTTTCTGCAAGATTGGAGATCTTGGGAACGACAGGGTTTAATTGAGGAATTGGTAATTCAGTTGTATCGCGAGGACCTGAGTAAATTGATTGGCGAAATGGAACGCCCAGAAGTTGAAGCCGCCCGCCGTCACATCCCTGTAGGAATTGGTCTTTTATCTGGATTGAAACCCCGCCCGGTACCGATGTCTCGGATTCAAGAACAAGTAGAAGCCGTGCGGCAAAAAGATTTTGCTGGCGTGTCTTTCTTTTTCTATGAAACCTTGTGGAATTTAGCTAAAGAACCAGTAAGCGATCGCCAGTCTGGTTTGAAGCAATTATTCTCTAAACCGCTAGCCAGACCTAATATTTTAGCGGGTTGGAAACCAATTACTTAAAGAGCGATTCCGGTTTTTAAAACCCCGAATCTAGCCCTCACCCCCAACCCCTCTCCCAAGGGAGAGGGGAGCTTGAGGGAAGGATGGTTTTGCAAACCGAATTTAGTATTAAACGGGTTTGACACGATCCCAAACTGGTTGTAAAAATCCTGTTTATTATTTACTCCGTGTAGGCGGACGCAAGTTTGTATAGCTGCGGTTTCAACCGCCATTTTAACCGCCAGATAAATGCTCATTCGCATCTAATTTAAATCAAAGCGCCACCACAACTCGAACCGCAGCCAGCCGTACAACCGTAACAAAATAAAGCTGTCTGCACCTCATCGATTAAATCTAATGTTCCTGCTGCCAAAAGTCGATCGACTGTTAGGGTTTTACCGTCGCGAGTTTTAGCTGGTAGATTTTCCATCTGGTTGAAGTCGCAGTCATAGACATTACCGAGATAATCGATCGACAGTTCGTTTCGACACATTAAATGTCCTAGAGTGTCAGGATTGTAATTCGTTTCTAGAAACTGGAGATAAGGTAGATATAAATCTCGATGTTTTAGATGAAACTTGGTGCGACCGATTGGTAAGTTAGTAATAGTCAGTAGCCGATCGAATACGATATTAAAATGTTCGCTTAAGTAAGCCTTATAATCTTTTTCTAACTTACTTTGATCTGGAGTTAAATTAAATTTATCTGAGTTAGGAACTGGTGGATTATAGACTAAATCGAGAGCTAGCTTTCGATCTCTACCGTAACCCAGTTGGTTTAACCTTTGTAAAGCCTCGATCGAGCCGTCATAGACTCCCTTGCCTCGCATTCGATCGACATTATCTGGCAGGTAGCAGGGTAAGGAAGCGACGATCGCCAGTTGATTTTTGGCGCAGTATTCCGGCAAATCTTCAAATCCTATCTCAAAATAAATAGTTAGATTAGATCTGACAATGACTTGTTTGCCTGTATTTCTGGCAGCTTCTGCTAGTGGCTTGAAGCCATAATTCATTTCTGGTGCGCCACCCGTGAGATCGACAATTTTAATTTGAGGAAATTTATAGATTAACTCAATTAGTTGCTCGCAAACTTCCTCGGTCATCTCTTCAGTGCGTTTAGGTCCGGCTTCGACATGGCAATGATTGCACGTCAGGTTGCATCGCTTACCCAAATTAATTTGTAAAACGCTAATCTGTTTTTTAGTTAACGGCGAACCCAATTTTTGTCTAAATGGCGTTACCGATACACCAGAAGAATAGTCAGCAACTTCAATTTGTAGCATTTTTTCCTTTAATTAGTTGATAGATTGAGGGATCGATCGAGAGGAGGAGAAAATGGAGAGATGGGGAAAATTATTAACCCCTGACAACTGACAACTGACAACTCCACACTTTTCACTTCTTCAACAACACCCGCCACCAACATAATGCCAAGTAGAATCGGTCACAATAATCTCATCCGGCATCAACTTCGCCAAATTGCCAGCGGTTTTATCGCATACCGCTGCTGGGATGCCCTTTTGCAACAGATGGCCATTACCATCATCAAACAACGGCTGCGAACCCGCATAAATAGCCGTTTTTCCGGTAAAAATACACGCCCCATCTTCAGGCATTGCCACTTTAAAAGCCACCGAATCGAGACTTTCTAGCAGCAAATTCGACTCCAAACCGTAACTTTCAGCGTCCAACAGACGGTAGGGACGGCGGGCGCGAATTTCCACTTGGCCGAAGCCCGCATCGACTAGATGCCCGACGTACTCGTCGTAAGTTAAAGCACCAGAGAGACACATCGCCCGCAAGCGTTCGTCTTGGCGCAACTTATGGGGAATCGGACGAGTAGCAATAGGATCGCTCATCAGCAAGCGCCCGCTGGGTTTCAAAACGCGGAATGCTTCTTGGAGTGCTTTTTTGAGGTCTTCTGGCTTAAAGATGTTAAACAGGCAATTTTGAGCCACTACGTCAACCGAAGCATCTGGCACTGGTAAAGCAAAAGCATCGCCTTCGCGGATATCCACAAAACTAGGGTCGAACCAAGGATTTTCTTCGGCCGCCAGGGCTAAATTTCGTGCCGCAGCCTGACGCATCGCTGCCACAGGTTCGACAGCTATGACACCTGCAACCTGGCGGGAGAAGTAAGCAAATTGCAATGCTTCTAAACCACCACCCACGCCGACATACAACACCGTAGGGGAGTTAACTAATTCGGCAGGATGAACGGTTGTTCCACAGCCGTAGTTCATTTCCTGCATGGGAAGAGGAATTTTTAGCCCTGGCAGTTGCAGGGAACCAGTTTGAACGCAACAAAGACCAACTTCTGGGGTTTGAGCGACTTCGCTATAGAATTGCGCTGCTGTTTCAAGATAAGTCACAAGTATCCTTCTTTTGCTGTTTTCTTCCGCAGGTGATTCAATCCGATAACAAATCCGCATCGATCTCACCTCTTTTTGGCGCTGGCGGTTAAAACCGCAGCCTTGGCAAGCAAAGTCCGCCTGCGCGGACTTCAAGAGAAAAGGGGTAATCGAACCGGATTTGGTCTGAGAGTCTATTTAAACTCAGCTTAATGAGTTTTCACTGAGAAACAACTGTCTGCGAGCTTAAATCTTTATAAACTAGGTTGGCGACCGGGCCTAGTTTATCGCTCTAAAACCAATAAAACTGACTTGATCGGCCGTTTTACCCGATTTCCCTGCCGATCGAACTTGCCATAAAAAATCTGTCCCTGGTAGTAGAGCGCTGACGAACTACCGCCATCTAAATTCATCGCTTTTTCGACTCCTAAAGTTTTCATAAACTTAGCTAATTCTGACAGCGACATCCCAGAATTAGCTGGAAGACTTGGCTTTTGGGCTACCATGACCCAGACGATACTGCCATCGCGGGTAATCCCGATCGCACTTCTAGCATTTCGTTGGCTGCTCCCTAACGCATCTCGGATAACTTTACCGCGATCGATATCTAAAAAGCCTTCTGCCGCCAAAGTCATCTGCGGTAACAATTGCGGGCCGCCGCTTAAAGCATCGACTAACTGACAATTTACTGGGACGCGATCGCTATGTAAAACGATATCGTAACGAAAAGTTTGCCCGCACAGATAGCACCGGAATTCCGTTCGATCGAGAATTTGGGGCAAGTAAGGCGCTAATTTGGGATTTTTCATCAGTCGATCGTTCTGACGCGGATCTGCCACCAATTTTCCTCGTCGGATGACATAAGATGTCGTTTTTTGGTTGCTAGGATCGAAAAATCCGCCGTTTAAAACCGCACTGACTCGATACTTCCGCGCCAACCCTTCTATCGTGTCTAACTCGGTCGCTATAGCTGGGGCAACAGCTAACCCATCTCTCACCGGAATCGACACGATATGCACGACGCTGTGGGGCAAGGTGTAGGAACGATAGCGGACGGGCGCACTTGGGGTGGGCAAGCTGGTAGGTGCAGATCGAGTTGACTCAGAGGGTGGTGCAGAACAACTAGGAGAAAATAGTAATGCTCCTAATGCGATCGCGAAAGAGCTTAAATCTTTGTGAAACAAGGGGGCGGGGTAGAAGAGGGATCTAGCCATTAGAATAAAAACAAACCCATATTAAATAAGCGGTGATGACGCAAGCCTTAGCCAAAATAGTTACCTTTGACGAATTTATTGCTTGGTATCCCGAAAACTTTGGGAGCCGCTACGAACTGCATAATGGAGAAGTTGTCGAAATGTCGCAGCCTGCGGGGAAGCATGAGAGAGTAAAAGGATTTTCGGCAGCTGAATTAACTTTAGAGTTTAGACGATTAAATCTCCCCTACTTTATCCCCACTCAAGCAATAGTAAAACCACCTGAAAGAGAATCAGGTTATTTACCAGATGTATTAATACTAAATGACGCGGCCTTGGCTGATGAACCTCTTTGGGAAAAATATTCTACGGTTAGTTATGGTAAATCGATTCCTTTAGCGATCGAGGTTGTAAGTACCAATTGGCGCGATGATTATTATTTGAAACTTGCAGATTACGAACAGATGGGTATTCCCGAATACTGGATTGTTGACTATGCAGCATTGGGAGCGAGGAAGTTTATTGGCGATCCCAAACAACCTACAATTTCGGTCTATCAGCTAATTGATGAAGAATACCAAGTCGATCGGTTTCGGGGCAGCGAACGAATTGTATCTCCTACTTTTCCTGAGTTAGGGTTGACGGCAGAACAAGTGTTTAATGCTGGCAAATAAGTAATAAGCCGATCGAGCTATTAAACCTAACCCCAATCTAGGGTAGCTCTAATCTCGTCCAGAGAACCTAAAATTCCTACACCATTGGGACAGGCATTAGCTCTAAAAGTAGATAGTATTTCACGACTGAGTTCAGGTGTATTTTTCAGGAATTGTAAATCGGCTAATTCCTTCGATAGCTCGGTTTGCAGCAAAATAGTATTCATTACTATTGAGGCTTGTTCTGCGTATCTCTTAAACTCCCATTCGGGATCTATATCAGGCAAGTACATATCATAATATTCATACACAATATATACTATTTTTGTAAAAATAGAACAATAAACCTCAACTTGATGGCTGCCAATGTAATTCAAAACTAAACTCATATACTGGGGAACTATTTCACCCCAATAGTCATATAAGCTACCGCGAATACAATGATCGCTCTCACCTTCTTCTTCATCTTCGATAAATACTTCATATACTCTATGATTTAGAGCTTCAATTTCGTCCTCACTCAGTAACATTCCACCTGCTATTTGCCACAACTCATCTAGTACAGATCTGAGGATTGATATATCGCCCCAACGATCGTCACCATCGAGTAGCATATATGTTGGCAAGATCCTTTCGCCGCAAGAGCAAAAGAAAGCTATTTGATGGTTAAATGATAATTGTTCTAGGGCGATCGCAATTTCGACAAAAGGAATGAAGCCCGACAAAGCCTTTTCTTTTTTGATGACTTCTTCTATGGTTAGAGCCATAACATTATTTAATTTACCTGGCGGTTGAAACCGCAGCTATACAAACTTGCGTCCGCCTGCGCGGACTGAAGAATAAACAATATTTTAAAACTGAATTTGCTATAAATCCAGAAGTGGCGATCGCATTTATACAATCAGCGATTTAAAGCAAGTTTATTCGACTTTAATCGATCGCTATTTAACAGTAAACTTATTCTCTTACCCCATGAATCCAGCCCTCAAAGGAGCCTCCGGCACCCCTCTCCCGTGGGAGATTTGCCCCAAGTGGACTTCCTTGGCGATAAGCGCCCTCAAAGGAGCCTCCGGCACCCCTCTCCCGTGGGAGAGGGGTTGGGGGTGAGGGCCAACTCCGAATTCCGAACTCCCATTTACCATTGCGGGGATTTAGCCATCAATTCTTCGACAGCAGCAATATCGATCGGTCTGGAGAAGTAGTATCCTTGGCAGTGACCGCCAGTAGTTACTATTTGTTTGAGCATATCCCATTGTTCTTTAGTTTCTACCCCTTCTGCGATCGTGTAGATCTTGAGGTTTTGAGCCAAATTGATAATGGTTTGCACGATCTCGATACTTTCACTGTCGTTAGACATTCGGTTGATGAAAGAGCGATCGATCTTTAAAGCATCTAACGGGAACTGGTGGAGATAGCTTAAGGAGGAATAACCCGTACCAAAGTCATCGACGTAAATTTGTACGCCCATTTCCCTCAGTTGAGAAAGGGTTTTAGCTGCGGTTTCGGCATTTTCGACGATGACGCTTTCGGTAATCTCCAACCTTAAAGTTGAAGGTGGCACGCCAGTATCTACCAAGATTTTTTGAATTTGTTGCAATAAATTCCCTTCTCTAAACTGCTTGCCAGAGAGGTTGACGCTAACCGACAGCGGCGGAGAAACCGGGAACAACTGCTGCCAGATCCGCAATTGACGACAAGCTTCCCGCAGCACCCAATAACCGATGGGAATAATCAATCCGGTATCTTCGGCCACGGGAATTAATTCGGTAGGCGATACCCAGCCCCTTTCTGGATGCTGCCAGCGCAATAGGGCTTCAAATCCAGTAATTTTACCCGTTGTCATGCCCACGATCGGCTGATAGTGAAGCATCAAATCTTGCCGTTCGGTAGCGCGGCGCAGGTCGTTTTCTAACTGCAACAGCGTCAGCGCCTTATTGTGCATGGTGGGATCGAAAATCTCGTAGCAAGCTTTGCCCTGCGCTTTCGCCCGATACATGGCAATGTCGGCATCGCGAATGACTTCTTCGGCGGTGTTGTAAGCTTTGGTACTCAAAGCAATTCCAATACTGGCACTGGTGAAGATTTCTTGGCCGTTGATGTTAAAAGGTAATGCCAGTTGCTTTTGCAGCCGCTCGGCAACGTATTTGGCATCGTTAATCGATCTGATATCCTGCAACAAGATGGAAAACTCATCGCCCCCCAAACGAGCTAGAGTATCGGCGGATCGAATGCAATGTTCTAGTCTTTTCACCAAAGCCATCAACAGTTGGTCGCCGCTTTGGTGGCCGAGACTATCGTTGACGATTTTAAAGCGATCGAGGTCTAAAAACAGCACGGCAAATAAATAATCTTGCCGCCGTTTGGACATCTCTAAGGCGTGTCCCAACCGATCCATCAACAAAACTCGATTGGGCAACCCGGTAAGCGCATCGTGCAAAGCATCGTGCAGCAATTGGGCTTCGGCTTGCTTGCGATCGCTAATATCGGTTTGAGAGCCAGCCATCCGGTAAACTTGCCCGTCCTCGTCTTGGACGGCAATTCCTTGACTGAGCATCCAACGGTATCTGCCATCTTTGTGCAGCATCCGATATTCGCTTTTAAAGTGAGAAGTAGTTCCTTCTACATGGGCAGCTAGTTCCGCTTGCACCCGCTGGAGGTCTTCGGGATGGACTCGATTGAACCATTCATCCAAACTATTACCGATCCCTCGATCTTCCAATCCCAGCATTGACTTCCAGCGAGGAGAGTAATAAATCTCATTGGTTTTAATCTTCCAATCCCACAAACCATCGTTAGCCGCCCGCGCTGCGAGAGCGTATCGTTCCTCACTTTCTCGCAAGGCCAACTCCATCTGCTGGCGTTTGGTAATATCAGCTAAGTAGCTTCTAATTAAACGACTTTCAGAAATGTAGTGAACTGTTTGCTCGAATACGCTATTACCAACAGCAACTTCCCGCATAAAAAATTGTTTGCCTTCGTTTTGCACGGCATCAGTTAACCCTTGCAAAACCGGATGCTGGATCTGTAATTGGGGCAGGTCGGGAATTTTAATTAGCGCCGCCGGATTGAGGTAAGTCAGTTTGCCGCTGAGGTCGATTTCGATGATTGGACTGGGTAAAAGTTCTGGAAAAGAAGCTAACCGGAACAGGGCAACATCGCTTAAAGCTTCACCATCGGTATCATCTGAAGCTACAGTTTCAAAAGGATCGATCGCCGCTCTTTTGGCAGCGGGTTCGCTTCTTTTTGGTTCCCCGTTTTGGTAGGTTTCATAAATTACTGAATCTTCAACTTCAGGGTTAGTAACAATATAATAAGCTTTAACTTGTTCGGCAAATTGAATCATATCGTGATTTTGCAACGATTTAGAAAAGTTCTTTTTGCCGTTTATTTTTAAACCATTAGTGCTGCGATTTCCTTGGAGATCGCCATCAATAATTTGAAATAAATAACTGTCGTTCTCGGCATTATATACCCTTAACAAAGTGGCATGATAGCGAGAAACGTGAGGAGAGCGCAGGACGATAGAGTTTTTAGAGTCGCGACCTAAAGAGTAAATGTTTTTATCGAGATTGATAATTCGCTTACCTTGAGGATCTTCGATCACCAATACCGTGCGGGTGGGTTGGCGATCGCGAGGATTAGGTGAATGACTAACAAGAGGCATAAAATTTAGCTACCGTCCTTAATTGCGTCAAGGGAGTAGGAGTGTTAGGGTAAAAAATTATTTTTATGAGTAAAGCTAAAAGGCATCTAACCGTTCGGCAATCAATGAAAAGCCACACTGGCAGCACGCATACCGCATGAATTTCCTGCGGAAACGTTCCGCGAATGCTCTCCACATTCTAGCTATATATTGTGACAACTAATCTGATAAGGCAACAGTAAATTTACGATCGTCAGGCTAAAATAAGGGTTTAGAGCGATAAAAGTCCGTAAATTTACTATATTAGTGCGAAATCCCCAATATTGGTATAGTGGCAAACTCGTAACAGATAATACCATCACCCTAGCAATTGACGATCCAGGGTTGCTGTATGGTGCTACAGTTTTTACGACTTTACGAGTCTACAGTCAATCTTTAGATAGTCAATTAACTAATTGGCACAGACATTGCGATCGCCTCCAAAAGAGTATTTGCGCGTTTGGCTGGCAGGAACCCAACTGGCAAAGATTGCGGCAAGGGGCAGAAGCTTTACTCCCATTTTTTCCTGTCCTCCGAGTTACATTATTCCCTGACGGGCGGGAGCTAGTAACAGGGAGATTTTTACCTACCGATCTGGCAGAACGTCAAGAACGAGGGGTGGTAGCTTGGGTAGCGGCGGGGAGATGGGGAGATGGGGAGATGGGGAGAGCAGGAGAGAGGGAGCAGGGGAGCAGGGGAGCAGGGGAGCGTTCTTCACTCAACACTCAACACTCAACACTCCACACTTCCTACAACACTCAACACTCAACACTCCACACTCCACACTTTTGGCGGCGTTGTTTGCCAGGGCATAAGACAGGTAACTACTTGTCGGCGTGGCTGGCATTAACTCAAGCACAGCAATATGGGGCTAAAGAAGCTATTTTGGTCGATGAGGGAGGAAATTGGCTAGAAACCAGTACGGGCAACCTGTGGGGGTGGCGAGAGGGAAGGTGGTGGACACCGCCTTTAGAAGCAGGTATTTTGCCAGGAGTGGTGCGATCGCATCTTTTGGATTGGCTGCAAACTCAAAATCGAGAAGTAGGACAAGTGCCTTGGGATGAAGATTTTGTCAGCGGATTGTCAGCGATCGCTTACACTAATAGCGTCGTCCAAGTGGTGCCGATTCGCGAGGCGATCTATGGGGATCGAAAAATTACTTTCGATCCCCATCACCCCGCTCTAAAACTGTTGCGAAGACTATTCGAGCAAGCGACACATCCTGGGTAGGGACGCAATGCTTTGCATGTGCGTCAACTTAACGGTCAAAAGCTTTACCCGTCAGGGGTTGAAAACCCCTGCCTCACAGGTAAAGTCCTCTAAAGAGGACTGAATACTGGTAAATTTAGTCCACTGAAGTGGACTTGTGCTATTAGCCAAGGGTTTTGAACCCTTGGCGGTTGGCGCTGAAGATCGAGGACCAGCAATGGCTCTAGCCTTAAGTTGACACCAATGAATGCTTTGCGCCCCTACGAGGAATTTATGCGTGGCAGATATTTAGCAAAATGGTATAACACCCTTTTGAAGGGGGGGGGAAACTCAAAGTCCCCCTTTTTAAGGGGGATTTAGGGGGATCTACAATGTCAATCTTTAAACCGATAATTGCTATACCTTTTATCTCTACTTTTGCCTTTCCTCCTGCTCTTGCCTTTCCTGGCGGAGTTTTTCTTGCTCTAGCAATTGCTTTAACCTCGCTTTAATTTGTTGGTGTCGTTCTACCCCTTCATAGGCATAACGGTTGTAGCCGTTACGCTCGATTAAATTTTGAATGTATTCCACCCGCTCGTCAGTAACAGGGTGAGATGATAGCCAAACAAAACCAGGGCGTTCGCGTTCTTGTTTTTCCAGGGTTACGGTCAGATTCCACATTCCATCAGCCGCATAACCAGTAGTAGCCAATAGCCTCGTTCCTAAAATATCTGCCTGACGCTCCATGTCGCGGCTGTATTTGAGTACGATCAGATCGGCAACCGTACCTCCATAAGGAATAAATTGCGCCAAGTTAGAGGTTAAATTGCCTTGAGTCGCCAATTGAAATCCGTGAGACAACACTGCATGGGCTAACTCGTGAGCTAGCAAACCAGCTAATTCGGCCTCGGAATTGGTGTAAAGAATTGCCCCAGCATTGATATATACTTTCCCTCCAGGCAAAGCAAAGGCATTGAGGTTTTCATCTTTGACTACATAAAATTCGTATTTAAAATCTTTACGCCCTGCTACTGCTGCCAATTTATTGCCGATTTCTCGCACGTAATTTAGCACTTGTTCGTCTTCTACCAATTGGAGCCGGGTTAGGAGTCGCTCGGATACCTTTTCGCCTACGGCTGATTCTCCTTGCAATAGTAATGCAGTTGAATCTATTCCCGTTAGCAGACCGAGAAAATTACCAGTAACGGCATAATTAAAAACACCAGTTAACAAATTAGCAGCGGTATTTTCTCGCATTTTAGCCCGCAGATGCAATTGATATCGCTCCATATTTTGGTCGGCAATTTTGGTAAATTCTGCTGCCTCTGGATGGTTGGGATTAATTAAAGCAAATTGACGGGCCGCGAGAGATGCGTCTAACCATTTTTCCGATTCTCTCAAAGTGGCAATTCTCACTTTGGCTAATTCGGCTTCTCCAGGAACGATCGTCGTCACTCGCTCCAAAACCTCGATCGCTTCTGGCTGGCGTTTGTAATCTTTTAAAGATTGAATGTATTGCAAACTTCCAGGAATAAATTCTGGATATTTTTCGACCAGCATCTTCAACGGAATCAAGGTCTTAGTTTCTAATTTCTGAGCCAAACCTTGTTGGGCGATCCGCCAATATACTCGCCCTGGAATTGGCAGTTGGGCGACATCATAAACTGGTTGGCGCAGTCGATCGACTGTCGATTTGGTATTAGGAAAAGGAGGTTTAGCTTCTCGATATAATTTCTCAGCCGCAGCAAACTGCCCTCCTAAATACAGCCTGTCTGCTTCGATCAGCTTTTGCTGGCGTGCTAGTTCTTCGGGAGCGGGTTCTGAAGTTTGTGCCGGAATAGCTGCTGGACTATCCGCTGGGGTTGGTTTGGGGGCGCTAGTTGGGGCAGGCTTAGGAGTCGATCTAGGCGGTTGAGAGGTTGGGGTTTTCGGGCGATCGATTTGGGCAATTTCTTCAGAGCGATTTGGACTAAAAGAGTAGCGTTCTGCTGCTAAAGCTACTGTCGTCGAGGTAGATAGCAGGCTCAAAGTCAAAACTAGTGAATTACAAGCAATTTTCATCGCAGTAGAAAGAAGAAAAGGGGAGAGGGGTAAAAGAAGGAGAGAGGGAGAGCATTATGTACTCAACACTCAACACTCAACACTTCTCACTTTCCGAAGAACCCCATTGAGGTTGATGGTGTGGCAGGGCGGGTTTGAACGAATATTAATGGTATGTAGCTAAGACTAATGGCAAAACCCCGCCCCTACAACTGCACTTCTGTAAAGACAAGGGAATCGCGTCTCTACGTTCTAAACTCCTAAACTTCTAAACTTCTAAACTTCTAAACTCCTATTCATTTGACTACCTCAATTTGGCTGATGCGCCAATTTCCATCCTGGCGTACCAGTTCGTATTTAACCAGCAATTGCTCGTTATACGAAGAGTTGCGATCGACTCGATCGCCTTTATATAACTCTGCAACTTCATTGACGCTAGCTTCCACGGTAGCTCGATCGGGGTTAGCTTGGCTTGCCTTCACCGATTTAATTTTCACGTTGTGTTTGTACTGCCAGTAGGAGTTATTTTTCTTTGCCGTTTCAGACCGCTGCTGCCATTTAGATAGAACTGGATCGGCTAAAATTGCCTCCAGTGCGTCGATTTGATGCTCTTTGCCCATAGCTTTAGCTTTGGCTGCCAACCATTGCTCGATTGCTTCTTGGGCGGTTGCTTCCCCGAATGAATCTTCGGGAGGTGGACTGGGAGTTTGGGCGGTAGGAGTTGGAAATAGAGGCTTATCTAAACTGATGTCTAGTTGTTCTCCTTCTAAAGCGGGAGTAGCGACACCATTGGGAGTTTTGTGCCACCAATAGTAAATCCCGATCGCTGGCAGGACAATTACTAAGCTAGCCAGTCCAAGAATCAGCCAACGCCCAGTTTTGGGGAGGCTGTTGAACTTAGTCAGTAAAGATGGAGTGCGGCCGTTTGATGCTTGTCCATCTTGCTGATGCCGTTGCCGCGATCGCCGCCGCCGTCGCCGCTGGATGGGCGTACCTAAAGAGCGCTCCTCTGCGGTTCGAGTCGAAAACGAAGGTGTGGGAGTTAGAGTTGAAACCCTGCCTGCTGCTATTTCTCTGTCTGGGAGCACTCTCTCTGCTGCCGATCTGGCATTTTTGTCTGAAGATCGATCGCCGCTTTCAATAGCCCAACTCTCATCCTCAACGCTGGTGTCTTCGGAGCTAGCTGGGGGCGCGTATACCAGCCGATGTTGTTCTAATAATTCTCGTTCCCAAGCTGGGAGTTCTGCCGCTGACAAAGTTTCTAGTTCTGCCTGCACTCCCTCGTCAGCAAAGTAGCTTTTCAATGAGACTTTCTCATTAGCTAAATCTCGGAAGTGAGGAAACACTTCGGTTTGCAACCACTGTTCGCTGTACTTGCACAATCCCGGTAATAAGTCGGGGGCACCTTGAGATCGATCGCGGACGAAAGCGACTGCTTGCCGATCTTGGCTCAGTTCTAAAGCCGAAATCGCTTCTTCGGTTTGACCTAGTAACAAAGCACATACAGCCCTTTCCAGATGAACGTCCTGATGCTTGCCCAAACGGGTAAGAATTTGCTTGGCCCGCAAGATGAGGCCCGTCTGCCGCTGGCTGAAACCTTGGGCGATTAGGGCATAAACTGCTAAAAATGCGGCTACGGCTGAGGGGCGCTTGGCTTCAGCTTCAAATAAAATTTGCTGCTCGGCAGCGGTCAGATAACCTCGCAATTGTTGGATAAAGCGGATAAAATCGTCGGTACTCAACCCAGAGCGATCGTTTTGCTTACCGTCGATGCCGCCACGATCTTGCAGCATACCTTTGAGCAGTTGCAATCCCGCCAAGCGTTCTGTCACGTTCTCTTCGGGGAGGGCAATTAATTCTAAGATTCGATAAGGGCGAAGTTTGGCGATATCGGCGGCGATTTCCGCTTCTATGTCGGGGAATAAGCCTTCCTTGAGCAATAACTTTTGACCTAATTCTAGGGCAGCAGCAGCATTTTCATATTGACGTTGCTGCCATTGTTCTCGTCCCAGTTCTAGGTTAGACAAGCAGATCGTCAAAATAATATCGGCCCTGTCTGAGGCAACATTGAGGCGATCGCTCGTCAGATAAGGTTGGCACAACTCCAGTACCTGGACGTATTCTCCTAATTCGTACAGGACTAGCAGAGCGCCGACGAATTGTTGCGGGGGAATTTCCAGGCTAGAGTTATATGCCTCAACGTTGGTTTCTGCCGCTGGAGGTTCGGTAGCGGTAGGTTCTGCCCCTGCTTCGAGCGGGGAGATATCGCTAGGTTTGAGAAAGCCAATGTCATAGATCGATCGCTGCTCTGGGTCCGATAGCACGGTGTAGGCTTCGTCGAGCAGTTGTTTTCTCGCCGCCACCGCCACCTCAGAATATTCTGGGTGAGGCAACTGCTGCAAGCGATCGCTATAAGCCTGTGGCACCTGGTCGGCAGGAGCCTGAATTGGTAATCCTAAAATTCGATAGTAATCTAGCGCAACCCGCACGACTTTCCTTGCTACACCCCAAGTAATTAGACAATAATCTGTTTACAAGTGCTGCCATTGATGGCTGTTGCCCTAACAGTATAAATGGAGCCTTAGCATAGGTTAATAAATAAAGTAGCCTATAAAGTGGTAATAATTTTAGCAATTTCTCGCCTGTTTCTCCGGAAGCTAACCATGTTCTTCAGGAATATTTACTTACGGGGAACAAAAGAGAGCAAGACGATCGTTAGGTAGTTAATGCAAGGAATCAGACAAAACCATGGTGCAAGAGAGAACTTTACCTGTATTTCAGCCCAATTACGCCTCGATTTCCCCAGCCGAAGGGTTGAAACTTTACGAAGACATGGTTTTGGGACGCTTGTTCGAGGACAAGTGCGCGGAAATGTATTACCGAGGCAAAATGTTCGGTTTCGTCCACTTGTACAACGGTCAGGAAGCGGTGTCGAGCGGTGTCATCAAAGCCATGCGACCGGATGAAGATTACGTTTGCAGCACCTATCGCGACCACGTTCACGCCCTCAGTGCGGGCGTACCCGCTAAAGAAGTGATGGCAGAGTTGTTCGGTAAAGCTACTGGTTGCAGTCAAGGTCGAGGCGGTTCGATGCATATGTTTTCTGCCGCCCACAAGCTGTTGGGGGGCTATGCTTTTGTCGCTGAAGGCATCCCGGTAGCTACTGGGGCAGCTTTTCAATCTAAGTATCGCCGCGAAGCTTTAAAAGACGAAAGTGCCGACCAGGTGACGGCTTGCTTTTTCGGCGATGGCGCTTGCAATAACGGTCAGTTTTACGAATGCTTGAACATGGCAGCATTGTGGAAACTGCCGATCCTCTACGTGGTAGAAAACAACAAATGGGCGATCGGGATGGCGCACGAGCGAGCCACATCGGTTCCCGAAATTTACCAAAAAGCTGCCGCGTTCGGCCTGCACGGGGTCGAGGTCGATGGCATGGACGTGATGGCTGTTTATACGGTAGCCAAAGAAGCGATCGCCCGCGCCCGTGCCGGAGAAGGTCCCACTTTAATTGAAGCCCTGACTTACCGCTTCCGGGGTCACTCTCTAGCCGATCCAGACGAACTGCGGTCTAAATCAGAAAAAGAATTTTGGTTAGCCCGCGATCCGATTACCAAGTTTGCCGCTTATCTAGTAGAGCAGAAGCTAGCCGACAAAGACGAACTCAAAGCGATCGATCGAAAAATCCAAGCCGAAATTGACGAAGCCGTTCGATTTGCCGAAACCAGTCCCGAACCAGATCCGAGCGAGTTACATCGTTATATCTTTGCTGAAGATTGATATACATAAATTTACGATCGCTCTCATCCAGGTTGCCCCAACCTTAAGCATGATGGGCGATCGCCCTGCCAACAATTATTCAATCTTTGAAGAAGTGAATGATGGCAATGCATCCTGTCTCAGTTTGACTAACGTAATAAAGATCTGAATGACCTCGAAAAAGAACGTACAAGTCAACTTTTGAGGAAGTTTTGGGAGTTAGTAGGTCTTCACAAAATTTGTTGTTTGATGAGTTGCCAAATCTATAATATAATTCACCTCCGTCATCTGTCTTAAAAGTTTTTGACTTTAATTCTTCTACATTTTCGGCAGATATATTTATCTTGATATAATCTCGGTTAAGCTTCTTTGCCTTAAGTAAATTGAAAAACTGCTCTCGATTCATCTTGAACGTACAATCTACTTCTGAATCAATCGCAGAATTTGATTTACAGGAAATTGTTTCGGCCTTTACCTGGTAACGAGCGAATATATAATTAACCCGTTCGACTGACTCCCGTTCGTTCATATAACTGAAGAACTCGCTGCCACCCCAGAAGGTTACGGTAATGACCCCTGCTGCGATCGCGATAGACTTAATGAACTTGGGTACTTTCACCTTTCCATTCCTGGTTTTTCGCTTCTTTGACGATTGATTTCGATTTGCTGCATTAAACCTAGATACTTTTGTCGCTTTAGCCTAATTTGTTCTTCAATTTGAGGTAGTCTAGTTTCAGCAAATCTCGCCCATTTTTCGTCAATTAGCTTAGCTATAGTCTTTAAAGGAATTGCTGATTCTACTTCTATCTGGTAGCGATACCAGGCGCTCAATCCATCTTCTCGAACGGCATTTTCCAGCACCCGTTCGACTAGTTTGAGTCCAGTGCGAGGCTTTTGATTGATGCAAATATCCGTCAGAAATTCTTTAACACACAAAGTTGCTATCTTGACGTGCTTTAAGTCCTGTCTTCCACCTTGGGGTAATCCTCTCAGACACTTGAGCTTCCCTTCTAAACACAGAAGCGGGTTTAATACTTTGATGTTAACTCCAGCTAGTCGATTTTCTCCAGTAAATGAGATAGCACTATCGGTAATCTCTAAGTCATTTAATCCGTAAACAGAAGCCAGAAAGTCAATTCGTAAAGTTCCGTTTTCTCTTTTAGCGATAACTACCCCAGAATTTGGACTGGGATCGAAATCTTGGTTTAACTTAACCTCCCCTTCCAATGCGTCTCGACAAGTAATGGCTTCTATTCTGCCTCCGTAAAAATCCAGATCTTCGCTAGCAAAAGGCAAGAAATCTAGCAATTGAGGGCAGCGATCGCTGTATTTGACTGCCCATAAATTTACCGCTTGTCCTCCTACCACAACAACATCCAAATTAACGGCTTGAAGCTTCAGCCAAATGTCTAGCAAGTCTTCAGGAGTCAGTTTCGTCATCGCAGTCGCTTACATCTAAAGAACCACACCAGGTAAAACTTGCTGGATCGCACGACCAATATTGGGGATATAACGTCATATCTACTAATTTTTGAGCTTCTTTCGGTTCCATAGCCAGCAGCTTCTGCCTAGCTACTATCTTAGCTTTGGCTAGTTCTTCTGTACCGCCGCATTCGATGTATGGTGTCGGTTCCATGTTAGAAGTTTCAGGTATCGTGGTGCTATTTTTCTGGCGAAATCATCATTATTTCATTGCGTATTGTCATTTCAGTAGGTTTTATCAGCCGAAAGACACAGGGTAAACTATGGTCGCACATCCAGTTTCAGTTTGACTGACGTAATATATCTCTGAGTCATATTGACGATCGACGATAAAAATATACAGGTCAATCTTTGAAGAAGTTTTGGAAATTAGTAGATCTTCGCAAAATTTGTTGCTGCCTAGCGAGGAGTTTATCCTATACCCAAGTTCGCGTCCGCTTTGCCCTTTATTTGTTTTAAGATCTTTGAACTCTAATTCTTCTAAATCTGCGGAAGATACATTAACCTTGATATACTCTAAGTCAAATTGCTTGAGAGAGTTGAAAAATTGCTCTCGATCGATTTTGAACGTACAATCTACATTTATGTCAAACACTTCATCTGATGTGCAGGAAATTGATTCAGCTTTGAGGCGGCGATAAGTAAGCCCATTATGAAGACGTTTTACTGACTCCTGCTCGTGGCTATAAATTAAGTATTTATAGCCACCCCACAAGGTTATCGTAATGACCCCTGCTGGGATTGCAATACGCTTCAATATCTTCACTTGATGTCTTAATTCCAGCTTGTTGTCAGGAGTATATTTCCCATCTTTTTCGAGATTGTTAGCAAAATCGTAGTTCTCTAAACTGATTTAAGATTGCTATATTTTTACGTTGCTAAAACTAAGCCTCGATCGCATTACCGCCGAGCATTTGGAGGATTTCTTGGGCGGCCCGATCGCATACTCCAATTGCTCCCAAACTAGAGCGCATTTCTTTGTACTGTTCGAGGATTTGCGATCGCCTCTCTGGATTTTGCAGCAGTTCTAAAGCTTCGCGGGCGATATTTTCTGGGGTGGCTCGTTCCTGTAATAATTCGGGCACGATCGGCTGCATCGATACCAAGTTGGCAGGAGACATGAAGGGGATAGAAAAATTGAAAAAAGTGCGGGCTACCCAATAAGTTAAGGGGTGAACGCGGTAGATCGCCACTTGGGGTACGTCTAATAGCGCCAGTTCTAAGTTGACAGTCCCAGATTTGCCGATCGCTAGATCGGCTGCGGCTAAGATCTCTGGGGTGCGATCGCTCGCTAAGGTGGCTCGCAAACCATAAGTGGCGATCGCCGCCTCGATCGGCTGACGGTATTTTTCTAGAGATAGGGGAATCCAAAAATGAGCGGCTGGCATTTGCTCCTGAATGGCTCTAGCCCCCTGAAAAATGACTGGCAAGAGGTATTTAACCTCTTGCGGTCTGGAAGCAGGTAGCAGGGCAATAGCGATTTGTTCTGGCTCGATTTCTAACTTGGTTCGCGCTTGTTCTCGGCTGGGAAATTCTACCATCCGGTCTACCAGGGGATGCCCTACCCAAATAGACTTAGTTTGGCGGGCTTCAAAGTAACGAGCTTCTTCGGGGAAAATCGCCAACAGCAGGTCGGTAACGTGGCCGATCTCCATGGCACTTTTGGGACCGGGCGACCACACCCAAGCTTGGGGGGCAATGTAATAGACGATCGGTACTTGCGGTAGCTGGCGGCGCAGAAAGTTACCGATTCTGACATTTCCTCCCATATAGTCGATCAGCACTACCAAATCTGGTGGATATTGCCGCAAATATTGCCGCGCTTGACGCTGGATTTGGAAAGTAGGCAAGATATAGGGCAACGCTTCGAGCAACCCGATCGAGCCGATGGCGGTAGTATGACCGAGGATTTTGGCCCCCGCTGCTACCATGCGATCGCCTCCTAAGCCCCCGATTTCTAATTCCCATCCCCTAGCCGCAGCTTGGCGCTGCAAAGCGGGAATCAGCATCGCCCCTTGCAGATCGCCAGAAACTTCTCCGGTGCTGATAAATATCCGCCGAGGCGAGGATAGTGTTGAGTGTTGAGTGTTGAGTGTTGAGTTAAGAATTCTCCTTTGCTCCTCTGCTGCTATGGCTTTATTCTTCATCTTTTACTCTTTTTCCTGTAATCAAGCCGCGACGGCCCGGGCGCTGAGATAGTTGCAAAAACTGCTGTAAATGTTGTAAATGTTTGCTTTCTGGAAAAAAATCTAGCCGTTCGATCGCCTGAGTAAAAGTTAGTTCCGACCGATAGAGCAGGCGGAAGGCTTTTTTGAGATATGCCAGTTCTGCGGCATCAAATCCGGCTCTTTTTAGTCCTACTAGATTGAGCGATCGCACCTTGGCTGGATTTCCCTCTACTAACATATAAGGCGGCACGTCGCGATCGATCCGGCTCATGCCAGCTACCATTGCTAGCCTGCCGATCCGGACGAATTGATGTACGCCTAGAACCCCGCTGATTCTGGCTTGAGACTCGATATGAATGTGACCTGCTAAAGACACGGCGTTAGCAATAATTACCGAGTCTTCGATCGTACAGTTATGAGCCACATGAGAGTAAGCCATCAGCAAATTATCGTTGCCGAGCGATGTGGCTTCGCCTGCACCCGTAGCTCGGTTGATCGTCACGTATTCGCGAATGATATTGCGATCGCCAATTTTCACCGCCGAGCGATCGCCTTCATACTTCAGGTCTTGAGGCTCCAAACCGATGGCTGCTCCAGGAAAAATTTGATTGTCAGCGCCAATCTCTGTTTCTCCTTCCAGCACTACATGAGGGCCGATCGTAGTTTGAGGGCCTACTTTGACTTGCTCTCCAATGACAGCATAAGCTCCAACCCGCACAGTAGGATGCAGTCGGGCATCAGGATGGATAACAGCGGTAGGATGAATTAATTCGGTCATGGACAGGAGGGCAAGGGGAAGGGGGGAGATGGGGGAGAGGGGAGCAGGGGGCAGGGGAAGCAGGGGGAGCAGGGGGAGCAGGGGGAGCAGGGGGAGCTTCAGGAGAATTTATTAACTCCAGACTCCACACTCCACGCTTCTCTCTTCTCTACAGACGCGAGAGCTCGCATCTGTAACTTCTAAACTCCTAAACTTCTAAACTCCTAAACTTCTGAACTTCTGGACTTCTGGACTTCTGGACTTCTGAACTCCTGATTATTAGTCCACTAAAGAAAACATTAGTTCGCCTTCAGTGACTAACTGGCCGTCAACTTCAGCCCGACCTTGCATCTTCCCAAAACGACGTCTTTTAACGCATAGCAGTTCCAACGTCATCACTAGGCGATCGCCTGGAACTACCGGCCGACGGAACCGAACTTTGTCAATCCCAGCAAATACGAACAAGTTACCCTCTACATCTGGTAGCTGAGTCAAAACAATCCCACCTACCTGAGCCATGGCTTCGACGATCAGCACTCCTGGCATCATCGGCCTGCCGGGAAAGTGCCCTTGAAAGTGAGGTTCGTTA
The DNA here is from genome assembly GCA_019359615.1 of Cyanosarcina radialis HA8281-LM2. Lineage (GTDB taxonomy): Bacteria > Cyanobacteriota > Cyanobacteriia > Cyanobacteriales > CCAP-1448 > Cyanosarcina > Cyanosarcina radialis. Next base: position 25,904 of record JAHHHA010000004.1, on the reverse strand, counting down.
AATGTGACATTTTTAATTCCTACCGCCCGTTGACCCGGTACGTACTCAATAATTCGGTCTACCAGGGCAAATGGGTAGCGGTGAGGCAAGAGTTTCTGAATATCTTCCAGCGTAAAAATCGAGCGGTTTGAGGGTTGCTGCTCTGAGACAACTGCTTCTACCGGCTGGCTGTGCTGGGTTTTTAGGTGGCTGTCGGCATGGGTTTGATTAACAACGATCGGTATAGACATGAGCAAATTTAGTGAGTCAGAGGATAGGGCCTATCTGCTGGCATCCAAAATCTCAGGCAGTTGCCAGAGAGCATTGGTACCTGAAATTTATGGATCGACGTTTAGATTTTATTAACAAATGCTACCCTTCCTCAACTTATTTGAGAGAGAGAATACAGAAGTTTAGAAGTTTAGGAGTTGAGAAGTCAGTTGTCAGTAGTTAATTTGCCCCTGCTTCTCCTGCTTCCCCTGCTCCCTCACCACCGCTAGCTGCCCGGCCAGTTGAATATGTAGGCTATGGCTGGCTTTATAGGCCAGGAAATGAGCTTGAGGAAAAGTCCCTAACAAGCTTAGATCTCCGATTAAATCTAGCAGCTTATGGCGTGCTGGTTCGTTGACAAATCTTAAGGGTGGGTTCAGCCAACCATTGCGATCGCAAACTAGGGCATTTTCTAAGCTACCGCCTTTAATCAAACCAGCGGCTCGTAAAGATTCTACTTGGTCGGCTAAGCCAAAAGTTCTCGCTGGGGCGATCGCTTCGGCAAAATCTTCTGATGTCGGGTTAAAGCTGTGCCATTGCTTGCCGATTGCTGGTAGATCGAACTCAATCCCATAAGTAAATCGCAGCACGGGCGATGGTAGGGCAGCAACAAAAGCATCGCCTTGATATGCCCAAATTGGCTCTGTGAGAGAGATGGGGAGATGGGGAGATGGGGAGATGGGGAGAGTTTCTTTGTTTGGATCTTTCCCTAGCTCTTTTGCTTGGACGGCGACTCCTACTCGATCGATCGCTTCTACCCACTCTCGGGCCGAACCATCTAGTAAGGGGACTTCGCCACCATCAATCTCGATTCGGGCATCATCGACACCCAGACCAGCCAAAGCGGCCAGCAAGTGTTCTACCGTCCGCACGCTGGCATTGCCCGCAGCTAATTGAGTCGATAGGGTAGTTTGTCCGACCGCCTCTACCCGCGCCGGAATTTGAGGCAGATCGGGCAGATCGACGCGGACGAAATAGCGTCCCTCGTCTGCTGCCGCTGGCATCACTTTGACGCGGGTGACTGTGCCGCTGTGAAGTCCCACGCCAGACATCTCAAAAGATGCCCCCAAGGTACATCTACCGGAATTTGTAGTCGATCGAGACAGCATATCTATCGCGTTTGCAGGTTTTGAGTTTTCGATCGCATTTCAACTACTCTCAATCGCTCTACACTCAACACTTAACACTCAACACTTCTTTAAAAGCGTTCTCCAATACCAAAGTGGAGGCGGCTATCGCCTTGGTCGTTAAAACCATAATCGATCCGGATCGGCCCCAGAGGAGATTGAATCCGCACCCCAGCACCGTAACCAAAGCCGCTACCCGGTTTGCCGCGTACCCCAGACGGATCGCCAAGCACGTCGCCGCTAGTTCCCAGATCGGTAGCTGCATCCACAAACAGAGCGCCACCAACTACCGAGAAGATCGGAAACCGATATTCAGCCGTAGCTTGAATAAAACTGCGACCGCTGCCGACATCGCCCTCATCGTAGCCTCTGACCGAGTTACTGCCGCCTAAGATAAAAGCCTCGTAAGGCGGTAGATCGCCCAGAACAGTACCAGCTTGCACGTTAAAGGCTAAGGCTTGGGGGCCTTTAGTAAACTTAGTAAACGTCACTGGCATATAGTAGCTGTAACTTCCTCGGACGCGACTGAGTAAGATATTTCCCGAACCTACGGGCAAGGACTGCTCGAAACCGAAGCGCAGCAGGGAACCTTGGGTGGGAGATAAGGCGTTATTGCGACGATCGCGTACTGCCCCTAACTGGAGAGTGACTAGATCGTCTCTACCGCTGCCGCTAAAGCTCAGGTCGTTCCCCAATTCGTCTCTAGGGCTGAGTTCGCCATCGCTATCGCGAATGGAGATGCTTTGGTATTGCAAGCCCGCTGAAACTCTCCACTCTGAAGGATTGTAGACATCTCGACTGAGTTGTCGCCCGAAGGTAATTCCACCCCCAATGCGGACGACGCGGGGCGTATCTCCATTGGGTAAGTTGACTTCGTTGTCGCCGCCATCAAAAATCAACGAGATCGATCGACGGCGGAAACCGTTAATCGTGTAAGAGGTGCGATACGGATCGCCAGCAATCCAAGGGTCAGTGAAGTTGACATCGAACAGGAACTCGCGCTGCCCCAATTGGATTTCTCCGCCCAGTTTTTGGTTGTTGCCACCCAAGTTTTGCTCTTGATAGCTGACCGTACCGAATAACCCACTGGAGGAACTAATACCAGCACCAGCCGCGATCGAGCCGCTATTTTTCTCGATTACACTGACGATCATCACCACTTTGCGGGGATCTTGGCCTGGTTTGAACCTCAGCCGCACGTCGTCAAAAATCCCTAAGCCAAACACCCGTCGTAAATCTCGTTCGGCTTTCTGACGGTTGAAGACATCTCCTGGCTTTAACTCCACCTCGCGAGTGATGATAAAGTCGCGGGTGCGACCTGTAACGGGTTTACCTTCCTCGTCTGTTTCCTCGCCTTCTTTGTTGAGGAAGCCGACTTGCACGTCTTCAATTATCCCTTCAGCAATTACCAAGTTAACCGTACCGTCTTCTCCCACCTTCGGGGCTTCCACCACCTGGGCGAGGTCGTAACCGTTATCTTTGTACCACTGGTTGAGTTTTTTAATTCCTTCTTGCAGGTCGTTCAAGTTGAGAATGCGGCCGTACAGGGGCGAGAAGATCTCGTCTATCACCTTATCGGGCACTGCCGCACCGCCTTCGCTGGTGGGAACGGAATTAACCGAAACTTTTTGCAGTACGGGGTTCGGCTGGACGGTAAAAGTGATGCGCACCCCCACTGGGGTATCTTCGGGAGTCACTTCTACTTTAGAGAAAAAACCGAGGCCATAAATCGCGTTGACATCTTCTTGCAGTTGGCTGCGGGTGGTAGTGCTGCCCGGACGAGTGCGAATGGCATCGTAGATCCTTTGTTGCAGTTCTCCTTCAGCCCCATTAACGAGCACTTCTCCTACCAATACCGTAGCTTCAGGTTCTTGAGTTTGAGTTGGCTCAGAGGTACTAGGGGGAGATGTGGGGGCAGGCTGCGTTGGGTTAATCTCCAGTCCTGGAGTTCCGGGGGTAACGTCAAATCGCAGAGTATCGGGGGTTTCTTGTCCGGGGGTCGATTCCGTGCCGGGGCTTGGTTGTTGCGAAACTGGGGTTTTCGGTTTTTGGACTACTGGTGTCGATACCACCACTACCGGACGATTAGTGGTAGGGACGATGACATCTTTTGGCTTTGAAGCTGAGGCGGGAGTAGAAGAATTTACCGTTTGTCCGCGAACGGGATTTGGCAAACTCAACGTGGTTGCGGCAACTAAAGTTGCCACGAGCAAGGGCGATAAGCGCATGTTCTTCACTCCGTAATTTGAGACTTCCACACACCTGACAATTAAACAATTTTAGACGTTTTTCGTTGGGATTTTAGTTTCCAAAACTCGTTTGAGAACTTGTTGATAGGCATCTTCGATGTTGCCTAAATCGCGGCGAAAACGATCTTTATCCATCACCCGTTTGTCTGGATCTACTTCGGCTCGATCCCAGAGGCGGCAAGTATCGGGGCTGATTTCGTCTGCTAGCAGCAGTTGTTGCTGGCGATCGAGGCCAAACTCTAGCTTGAAGTCTACCAGGGTAATGCCGCAGCGATCGAAGAAATCCGAGAGGATTTGGTTAATTCGTTTGGCCATAACTTGCAATTGCTCCACTCGATCGGGAGTGGCAAGGTTTAATAATAGCAGGCGATCGAGCGTCAACAAAGGATCTCCGAGAGCGTCGTTTTTATAAAAAAATTCCACCAAGGGTTGCGGTAAGACGGTGCCGACTGGCAACCCAGTTTGTTGACACAAACTACCAGCGGCAATGTTCCTGACTACTACCTCGATCGGCAAAATCTTTACATTTTTCACTCGCATTCGATCGGGGGCCGGACAATCGATAAAGTGAGTTTTCACGTCATGGGCTGCCAACAGGTCGAACAAGTAGGCAGAAATGCGGCAATTGATTTCGCCTTTACCAGCGATCGCTCCTCGTTTTTGAGCGTTAAATGCAGTGGCATCGTCCTTGAATTCTGCTAAGAGAATTTCTGGATCTTCGGTGGTATAAAGAATTTTGGCTTTACCTTCGTAGAGCTTGGTTTGAGGAGACATTGAAATTGTAAGTTGGCGATTAATAGCGACCTCTAAAGTTATATCAGGAAATAATTTTTCTGGAGCATCAGAGCCGATCGATCTAGTTGCCATTTATGATTAAAGTAAATTGCCTCCTAGCGGCTAAAGGTCATATGCGCGATTCCGATCTGACAGATGTTCTACATTGGACTCCCGGAGCCAGTATTGAGTTGAAGAAAATTCCGTTTTTTGCTCGATCGCAGGCTCGTCAAAAAATCGAACAGTTAGCCCGCCAACTTGGAGAAGAGACTGTCACGCTAGAGTTAGTACAAAAAGCCCGCGAGGAATTCGGCCAGTAAGCCTCATGAGTTCGGAGTTCGGAGTAACTCCTGCGGAGACGCTGCGCTAAGGCGTAGCCTGCGCTTGGCGCTTACGGAGTTCGGAATTTTGACTTCGTGATGCAGCAGATTTCTTTTTTCTCTTGACTAGGTGTTTCTGCTATCAAGCAGTATCGAAAGCCGAGGGAATATAGTCTTGTAGGATAAGTTGACAGTTATTAAAAGATACTATTTGCCCGATTTCAATCTGGGAGGGGAAGTTTTTTTCTACTTGGCGACTGACATTTTTTGTTATAGAGATTTTTTTAACGAGAGCTACATCAAATCGACAGGCAACATCTGCCAAGTCGGGATATCGAGCTAAAAATAGCTGGGCAGCTTGACAAAGTTTGGCTTGCTTGGCGCGATCGACTGCCAGCAATCCGTCAGCATCCCAATTGCCGCGACTGCGAGTTTTTACCTCCACAAAAGCTAGCAGGGGCGATGAAGAACTTGGAGTTACCCTCACCCCATCTCCCCATCTCCCCATCTCCCCATCTCCCTCTCCCTCGATCGCGACTAAATCTATCTCTCCCCAAGGGCAATGCCAGCGGCGATGCAAAATTTTCCAGCCTTGCTGCTGCAACCAGCGAGCGACTAGCTCTTCTCCCAGTTCGCCTAAATTGGGGTCGGGTAATTTCATGCTTCAGTAGGCTGGTAATATATAGATAGTAAGGTTTTGCAAGATTTTTATGAATTATCGGCTTCACCATCTCTGGTCTGCGGTTAGAAATCTGGTTATTGTTCTAGTTGCCAGTTTAGTGACTTTGGGGGCGATCGCTCATCCAGTTTTGGCTTTAGATTACAACCAAGAAAACCTGACTGGTGCCGATTTTTCCGGTCGCGTGCTTACCGACTCTAGCTTTACCAAAACTAATCTGAAGAAAAGTAACCTCAGTCACACCGATTTACGGGGTGTCAGTTTGTTTGGTGCTAATTTCCAAGAGGCGAATTTAGAAGGAGCCAATCTCACCAACGCTACTTTAGATACGGCTAAATTTGCTAAAGCCAATCTCACCAATGCGATTTTAGAGGGAGCTTTTGCTTTTAACGCTAAGTTTGATAAAGCGATCGTCGATGGTGCAGATTTTACTGACGTGCTGCTGCGCGAAGACGTTCGCGAACAACTCTGTCAGTTGGCTAAAGGTACTAACCCGACTACTGGTAGGAATACTCGCGATACTTTGATGTGCGAGTAGCGATCTTAAATTTTTAACAAACCACGAAGGAATATAAAGAAGCGATCGCTCTTCATATCGAATCCGGTTAAATACCCATAATCAGATTGATGGTAGGTTGGGTTGAACGGAGTAAAACCCAACATCCCAGGAATGTTGGGTTTTGCTATCGCAAGGGATAGTACCTACATTAATTACGATCGATTCTTTATTGCGCCAGTATCGAGATGGACACAATACAGCCATGGTTTGTTTGTCTTCTCATCGGGCGATAAACACTGGCGACCTGGAAGAACGATCGGCGAGACAGCAGGCAGAGAAATTAAGGGTGGAGATGCTAGGACATTAGCTAGGGCGTTTGAAAAAGAAGAGGCGATCGCACAAATAGAGGCGATACTGAGCAAGCCGATAGAAGATTTTGGCTCCATCGATCGCCACGAAGCACTAGCAAAAGCTTTAGGTATTCGCCCTTGTTGGGTAGTGGGGATAAATTATCTTTGTTTTACTGGAGAGGATGATTTTGAGGCTCATTATGAGGGCAGTCGGGAGGAAAACGATCCAACTTTAGAGAAAGCGATCGCGCTAGTGAGGAGAACATCAATTAAATCGATAATTTAGATAGTTAAAATCAGCGATTATGGTTGGGTTCGTTGGGTTTCGCAGAGCTATACCCAACCTACAATCTATCGAATATTTAAAATTTCGTAGCTGCCGAAAATCTTGATGGTTTCGGTATGGGTGGTTAATTCTTCGATCGCCAAACGAATATCTTCTTGTCTGGCATCGGCTTCTAAATCGAGGAAAAACAGATAGTCTCCTAGCGATCGCTTGGTGGGGCGAGATTCGATCCGACTGAGGTTGATGCCTCGGCTGGCGAAGACTTGCAGTGGCTCCACTAGCGCCCCTGGGGCATTGGCTGGAACGCTGAAAGCTAAAGAGGTATGAGTCCCACCAGGGGAGGGTTGTAAGCCGACTACCCAAAAGCGGGTGCAGTTGTCTGGATAGTCGCCGATCGAGTCGGCTAGAATCGGTAAGTTGTAAAGTTGAGCCGCTCTGGGAGAAGAGATCGATCCTAATGTTCGATCTGCGTCTAGATGCTTGAGTACCTCGGTAGTCGAGTTCGCAGGAATTAACCGTGCCGCTGGCAGATGTTTCTGCAACCAGTCTTGACACTGCGCCAAAGCTTGGGGGTGTGAAGAAACGGTTTTAATTTCTCCTAAACTGGCGGCGCGAGATAGCAGCGCGTGAGAAATTGATAAAACCAAAGCTTGCTGAATTTGCAGTCCATCTAATTGCCAGATTGTATCTAGGGTCATGGCGACACTGCCTTCGATCGAGTTTTCTACTGGCACTACAGCTAGATCGGTTTCTTTTTGGGCGGTGGCTTTTATCGCCTGGGCAATACTGGGATACGGGCATAATTGGGCTTCTTGCCCGATCTGAGTCAGCCAGCTAGCGTAAGCTAAGGCAACCGTTTCGGCATTCGTACCAGCAGGACCCAAGTAGGCAATAGAGGTCATAAGCAATTAAAAGGAGTTCAGAATGTAGGAGTGTAGGAGTTTAGAAGCATTCTGAACTTCTGCACTCCTGTTGGCGCAGCCTGCGCTCGGCGCATATTTCTGTATTCTTCTGATTGAAGAATTTTTTAATGTTTCTCGATATTTCTCATAAAAGGAAGTTGTTGTCACATAAATCTTTATAATCACCAACAGGAGGGAAATGACGATCGACACCAGATTAACTGCTGGGTCGCAAAAGTGTCCTGTCGATCTTTATTATTAAGAAATGTAAATTAGAATGAAAATAGGGGTTCACCAATTGTTACTCCTTTTTCTAAACTCCCGTAGAGAGGCGAGATATTGCATCTCTACCCCCTAAACTCCTGCTATTGTCTCTTGACTCCTCATGCACATTCAATTTGTCGCCGCTCAATCCGTTCAGATGGCCGTCCCAGCACAGCCAGTGCCGATTCAACACTATTTGCGTCAGCCCCACCGCCTGGTAAATGCCCTAGTCGATCCGACTCGCATGGAACAGCTTAGCGACGATCGCTTTCGGCTGAAAATGCGACCTTTGAGCTTTATGACGTTGAGCATCCAACCGATAGTAGACCTAAAAGTGTGGGTTTCATCGAGTGGAACTGTGCATCTAGAGTCAGTAGGTTGTGAAATTAGAGGGGTGGAGTACATCGATCGACGTTTTGCCCTCAATCTTAAAGGTCAACTAGTTCCCCGACAAGAGGGGGGTAGTACGAGTTTGCAGGGGGTAGCTAATTTAACAGTAGAAGTAGATTTACCGCCAGCTTTTTGGTTGACTCCCAAACCCCTACTAGAGATGACTGGCAACAGTTTGCTCAAGAGCGTCTTGCTAACTATCAAACAAAGGTTGATCCATCAACTGCTATCAGACTACAGCCAGTGGGCTAGCAGCAAAACCCCCGCTGGTATTTTGTCACCGCCAGCTATCTTATCGCCTCATAGTTGAGCCAATTGCGATCGAGTTATTCAGGTTCCCAAGGCAGCCAGTCTTCGTCCAAAGCTTGTTCTAGCGTAAAATCAGGCTCTTCGGGAATGAGATCTGGCTTCAGGCTGCTTGCATCCAGAAACAAATTCCGACCATTCTGATAGGCAAGAACAAAATTCTCATCGAGATAGTTTCTCAGGCTGGGGCTATCTTTGAGGATGGCTTTAACCTGCAAGCGAAAATTTCTGATTTCTACCTTCCACCCTCGCAAGCACGTTTCTCGCTCTTCCTTCCAATATTTTAATTTGAGTAAATGTTCGCAAAGCCGCATTAAGTAACTGGAAATAGCCCGTTTATCGCTTTTTCCCAAACTCTCTATTTCCTCAATCAAGTTTTCTAGATCGATATTGCTGAAATCCTGCGCTCTCAACTGTGCCAGGGTTCGATCGAGCCAAAGTTGGTAGTCTGTCTCGTACAAAGATGCCAGTTTCATCTCGATCTCAGAATTCATGTTGAGTTTTCTCTTGAGAATGCGATCGCTGCCATCATCGCCTGGAGCAAGCGTCGCGGGCGATTAACTGTCCCAAATTATAGCAATCGTCAGCAAATTCGCCCGATCGAAACTTTAGTCCGTCTAAAGCCTACGGCAGGGCAATAGTTCGACTTAATTAAGGTTTACATCGGGTTGAAGCGGTCTAACATTGAGGAGATAGATACAAAAACAGTTAATTCATGCGTCCTCGTCAAACTATTATTGAAATTTTTTCGACTTTCCTTCAATTTGAGTCCGATCGCTTTAGCGGTTGGATAACAGATCCCAAGTTGCGTCGCAGTATGCAAAATCGTTTAAACAGCCAACCCCAACCTGAAACTTCAGAGAATTTTTGGGCGATCTATTGGTATAAAGTTTGGCAATCTCAACCTGATTCTGCGGCCAGAGCGCATCTGATGGCTTACTTGCAAGAACCTTGCTACTGGGTAGCAAGCAAAACTGCTGCTAGCTTTGCTAGTTCCCAATACAATACCTCCGATTGCTTTCAACTGGCGATCGCCCAAATCGATAAAGTCCTCAAAGGCTTCATCCCCGATCGCGGTTCGGTATTAAAAAACTACGCTAGCGTCATTTTCAGCAGTCTGATGCGAGAAATCCTTCGCCAGCAGCGAGTGGTTGACGTTTGCACTCCTTGGGCATTGTTGCGCCGCATCAGCCACAAAATGCTCCTAGAGTCTTTAAAGGCAGCGGGGCTATCTGCAAACGCGATCGCAGCTTACATCTTGGCGTGGAATTGTTTTAAAACTGTTTACGTTCCCACTGCACCGACAGGAACCCGCAAGCTCGACAGCCCCGATTTGACTGCATGGAAGGCGATCGCCTCTCTTTACAATACCGAACGCTACAGCCAACTCAACCCGCCAGGAAACGAAATTCAGCCCGAAATAGTAGAAAAATGGCTTCTTGGGTGCGAGAAAGCCGTCCGTAAGTACCTCTACCCCGCTCAGACTTCGATTAATGCCCCCATGCCAGGGCAAGAGACAGGGGAAATGGTAGATAATCTGGCCGATCCCGAACAAGTCTCATTACTTAGCAAATCGATCGAGCTAGAAGAGGAACAAAAACGGCAATCTCAGCAACTTCAGATCCAGGGGGTGTTAATGGCCGCGATCGCTAAAATGGAACCAACCGCCCAAGAAATGTTGCAAATGTACTATGCCCAAGGGCGATCGCAGCAGGAAATCGCTGTAGAACTGCAAATCAAACAATATACCGTTTCTCGACGGCTGACAAAAGCCAAAGAATCTTTGCTTCTAACGCTAGCCCAATGGAGTAAAGATACCCTGCATATTTCTTTGAATTCACAGGTAATAAAAGATAGCACGACATTGCTAGAGGAGTGGCTGAAAACTCACTACAGCCCTTCTCGAAATTGAGGGATAATGCATTTCACTAGGGATCGACATCATGACTACCGACACCACTTTTTTAGATTTAGCTAGCGCTACCGACCTAGTTTTAGAGATCTCGCCAGCACAACGCGATCGCGCTTGGCAGCAAAGCCAGTCTTTTTCTCATCCCAGCAGTCGCTGGAGAGCCTATCTCAACCAACTCGGCCTCAGCGCGGTTTTGACTTGGCTGCAAGAAGATTACAATCCTCAAGCTGCTGCGGGACAAACTCCAGCGGGGCTGCGGAGCAGTTGGGAAGTGACGAACGGTACAGTCGTTACTATGGACGGGATGAAATTGGTGTTGGTTCCCAGCGAGGCGATCGATTTCAGCGAATTACGGGTTCCGCAAGAATGGGTAGATCTACCCAAATTAGCCCCAGACTACTATCTGGGCGTGCAAGTCGAACCAGATGAAGGTTGGGTAAGAGTTTGGGGATATTGCACCCACCTCCAACTCAAGAGTAGAGGGAGTTACGATCCGAGCGATCGCGCTTATTGTTTGGATGAAACCGATGTCATTAAAGACATTAACGTGCTGTGGGTATCGCGCCAACTTTGCCCCGAAGAACCAACTAAAGCCGGGATCGATCCCTTGCCAACTCTGTCACTCGATCGAGCCGAAAATCTACTGCAACGCCTGGGAAATCCTGCCGTTCTCAATCCTCGGCTGGCGGTTCCTTTTCCCTTGTGGGGCGCTTTATTCGAGCATGGCGGTTGGAGGCAGCACTTGTATAACTTACGACTAGGGAAAAGCGATCTCTGGTCGATCCGGCAATGGCTGCAAGCCGGGGTTTCCGAAGTTGCCGTCCAACTCGGCTGGGGCAAACTGGAATTTCAACCTAGTGCTGTAGGCGCTAAAGGCTCGGAATCAGCTACCGCCTCAGCCATCTTAACTCGACAGTTGACGATCGCTGGTAAAGCTTATGAGTTGCGGGTAATTCCCCACGAACAACTCGCAGGAGTTTGGCGGTTTGAGTTGCAAACTGCATTAATGGGCGATCGCATTCCTGGTGGCTTTAAACTCAGACTGCTGACAGAAGATCTACAACCCTTTGAAAACAACGAAGATGTAGCTACCAAGGCGGTAGAGAGACTGTTCATCGAAGTCGCGATCGAGCCTGGAGAAGGATTGGTTTGGGAAATCGAGCCGCTGCCAGAAAATTATGACACTGAAATCTTGCGATTTTAATAGTCATAATATAGCGAGTCTAAATCATTGGTGAACAATCTTGTGGGACAGCCGGGACGGCTATCCCACAAGTCATTTAGAAACGCTATAGTTACTCTTCATGACTAAATTTATGATTGTTTATAAGTAGAAAGGTGCAAAAAGAACTAAGTATGTAACAAAAAGTAAAGTTGTCCTAAACCCTCTTCACTTCTGACTTCTGACTTCTGACTTGCCTGAACGATAAATATTCAGGCTGACCTACTTACTCCATTTTCAAACATTTTTGAAGTAGCTGGCGATACGCGATCGCTAACGCATCTCCAGCAACGTGCAGTTCGGCGTTAATATCGTTGGGAACTGCGTAGGGGCGCTGACTCTCAACTACTGGTTTATCTTCTTGCAAGATTTGCAAATTCAATTTCCGAAACCAGCGATCGAACCAGGAATGAGTCAAAAAATTGCGGAAACACATTAGTTTAACTTTGGTGGTACGATCGTCGATCGGCACTAGAGCAATACAGAATAATAATCCAGATTTAAAGTCAATTTTTTGATAGACCAGATTAGGTAGGTAAAAACTGGAATCGAGTTTGACTTTGGAGTTTTTTTTCTTACCTATATCCTGCCAGTATATAGCTTTGAGAGGAGCTTGTTGGATAATCGCGATCGAACTTGCTCCCCAATCTCTCAAAATTAATTTACCTTGAGTCAGAAATTGTTGTTTATTGCTATCTCCACCACCAAAGGTATTAACATGAACGAAGGTAGCGTGAACCGGATCGAATAGATTTTCTAGCAGGCGGCTATAGTGAGCTTGGAATTCTAACTCAACAGTAACGGCTCTGTAAGATGAGTCGGGAAATTCTGGTAAAGATGGTATTGGCGGACATTCATCTGGTGGTAAATCGCCCCAAAATAACCAAATAAATCCATATTTTTCTTCAACCGGGTAACTTTGAACGCCAGCTTGGGGATGAATCGCTACGCCAGGAGGATTGGCAGGAATTTCATTGCAAGTGCCATCGCTTTGGAATTTCCACCCATGATAGGGACAGCGCAGACAATCGCCTTCAACCTTACCCAAAGATAAGGCTGCACCTCGATGGGGACAGCGATCTTTCAGGGCAACTACTTGTCCGGTAGAGTCGCGATACAAGACGATGGTTTGCTGCCATAACACGATTTGCTTCGATCGATTGGTGAGCGCCTGACTGAATTCGCAAGCGTACCAGAAGTTCTTTAACATAAACCAATAGGTAATAGATAAAACGAACGATCGACAAGCAATGTCACAATAAATCAATTTGACGATTTTGACTTTTGACTTATCGACCCGGTGGCTTGCAGTTTAATTGCCGTTGCTGGCGGCATCAGGAATTCCAGTTGTAGTTGCCTTTGATTTAAATCCTAGAGCCAGACCTTTTTGACGTAGCCGTCGATAAGCGATCGCTATAGCATCCCCGGCTGCGTGCAATTCGGCATTAATATCATCAGGAACTACTTGAGGGCGCTGACTCTCAACCATTACCTTATCTTCTTGCATCACCTGCAAATTGAATTTGCGAAACCAGCGATCTAACCAGGGATGAGTCGCAAAGTTGCGGAAAAAAATTAGTTTAACTTTAGTAGTACGTTCGTCAATCGGAACGTATGCAATATATAGAAATATGCCAAATTTAAAGTCAACTTTGCTCCAAGCCAAATTCGGTAGATAGAAGCCGCAAATCATCTTAGTTTTGGACGATTTTTTGCTAGCCATATATCGCCAAAACCATTCTTTAAGACTGGTTTTTTGGATAGTGGAGAACGAACTAGATTCCTCGTTTTTACAAACTAATTTCTTTGGACTGAGAGCAGCTTCCTGAATAGTTGCGATCGAACTTACTCCCCAATCCTTCCAGATTAATTTACCTTGAGTAAGAAATTGGGGGTTATTGTTATCTCCACGAAGAAAGGTGTTACCATGAACAAAAAAAGGATGGATGGGATCGGCTGTATTTTCTAGCAAGCGACTGTAGTGAGACTGGAATTCTAACTCAACAGTAACGGCTCTGTAAGATGAGTCGGGAAATTCTGGTAAAGATGGTATTGATGGACGTTCATCTGATGGCAAATCGCCCCAAAATAACCAAATAAATCCATATTTTTCTTCAACTGGGTAACTTTGAACGCCAGCTTGGGGATGAATCGCTACGCCAGGAGGATTGGCAGGAATTTCATTGCAAGTGCCATCGCTTTGGAATTTCCACCCATGATAGGGACAGCGCAGACAATCGCCTTCAACCTTACCCAAGGATAAGGCTGCACCTCGATGGGGACAGCGATCTTTCAGGGCAACTACTTGTCCGGTGGTGTTGCGGTACAAGACGATGGTTTGCTGCCACAACACGATTTGCTTCGGTTGATGGGTGACAGCGTGACTGAATTCGCAGGCGTACCAGAAGTTGTTTAACATAAAGCAATAAGTGATAGGTAAAATGAACTTAAATCAGTTGGATGATTTTGACTTTTGACTTAGTTATCTGATTGTCTGTAGGCTAATTTCGGTAGCCCGCCACATCAGGAATTTGAGTTGCGATCGCTTCTGACTTATACTCCAAAGCCAGACATTTTTGGCGCAATTGACGATAGGCGATCGACAAAGCATCTCCGGCTGCGTGCAATTCGGCATTAATATCGTCAGGAACTGCTTGAGGGTGCTGACTCTCAACTACTAATCTATCTTCTTGTAGAACCTGCAAACTCAATTTGTGAAACAGGCGATCGAACCAGGGATGAGTCAAGAAGTTGCGGAAACAGATTAGTTTAACTAAGGTAGTACGTTCGTTAAGCGGCACGTGTGCAATACATGAAAATGATTTAAACTTAAACTCAACTTTATCCCAGACTAAATTAGGTAGATAGAAGCTGCAATCGAGCTTGATTTCCGAGCGTTTTTTATTGCCTATATATCGCCAATACATTCCTTTGGGAGGAGCTTCCTGAAGAATAGAAATCAAACTCGCTCCCCAATCTTTCCAAACTAATTTGCCTTGATTTAAAAATTGGGGGTTATTGCTATCTCCACTACCAAAGGTATTAACATGAACGAAGGTCGAATGAACGGTATCGATTGGACTCTCTAGCACGCGGCTATAGTGAGCTTGGAATTCTAACTCAACAGTAACGGCTCTGTAAGATGAGTCGGGAAATTCTGGTAAAGATGGTATTGATGGACGTTCATCTGGTGGCAAATCGCCCCAAAATAACCAAATAAATCCATATTTTTCTTCAACCGGGTAACTTTGAACGCCAGCTTGGGGATGAATCGCTACACCAGGAGGATTGGCAGGAATTTCATTGCAAGTGCCATCGCTTTGGAATTTCCACCCATGATAGGGACAGCGCAGACAATCGCCTTCAACCTTACCCAAGGATAAGGCTGCACCTCGATGGGGACAGCGATCTTTCAGGGCAACTACTTGTCCGGTGGTGTTGCGGTACAAGACGATGGTTTGCTGCCACAACACGATTTGCTTCGGTTGATGGGTGACAGCGTGACTGAATTCACAGGCGTACCAGAAGTTATTTAACATCTTGAATTCCAGATTAGTTGTTAACTGCAATCGTAAATCGATCGCCATTCAAACCGAATCTGAATAATTTCTAGAGTTGAGAGTCACAAACGTCTGATGCAGCGTCTAACTTTAGTCATAGAAGATTTTATAGCCTTTCTCTCATGACTTGTGGGATAGCCGTCCCGGCTGTCCCAGTGGGCAGGCTGGAAGCCTACCCCACAAGATTGTTCACTAATGATTTAGACTCGCTATACCTACTGCTATCCCAACAAACTTTGGACCGAAGATTGAAGAGATTCAAACCAAGTAAAATTGAGATGACCGATCGTAAATAAATCTATGACCGCGTGCATGGCAATTATCGGTAGTAGTGCTTGATATCTCCAAAATAACCACATCCAAAGTAGAGACATGACGGCCAGTGCTACAGGCATTAAAGTAACAGGTTCGTGGTGAGGAAGAACAGTCACCCAAAACAAAGCATGGATTAATCCAGAGAAAATAGCATAACTAATATAGCCAAAAGTAAAAATTAGCTTCGGACTGCTAGGAGCATACAGTTTGCCTAGATAGCAACCTAGCAACAGCCAGAAAATAAACATAAATTGTTCTAAAATCCCGTTGGAAAACGAGAACACCAGTAAATCTACAATTTTATAATTACCAGTTTCGTACTTGCGGGTAAATAAAACATAAGCAGTGGCAGCGATGAAAGTTGCAATCCAGCCTAGAATGAGAGCGATCGCGTAGTGTTTATCTTTTTGGGGCGAACTTAAATTCGGGCTAAGCAATGGGTAAGCAAACTCCCTCTTACCGATTACCAGCAGCATCGCGATCGCACAAAATAGCCAATAAATCCAGATACTTGTTTCAATAGCCATAATCTCAATCTCTCAATTTCAGTTTTTTATCGGTTATCCATGTTTTTTGAAACTGGATATGCAGTTAATAGACCTTTTGCAAAAATCTAAATGTTAGATTTATAACGCAGATTAACAGCAGATGAACGCAGATGAGTTATCGACTTATGCCAGAGGTCTAATGAATGCGATATTTGATAACCATTTCAATACCTCCTTTCGGGAAATTAGTCAGAAATAGTCCGAATTTTCCTAGTTCCAATTCAGCTTCAAAATTAGGTGCGATCTGAAAATCAAAGTGGTAAAGCAGCACGGCCAGCGCCACCTTCATTTCATACATGGCTAAATGCTCTCCCAAACATCTTCTCGCACCATCTCCGAAAGTAAGCGGCAAGCAAACACCAGTCTGAGTTCTGCTGTTGCTATCCTCGCGCTCTAAGGTCAAAAGTCTTTTAAACGGACATTGCCTTTGGGATGGGGTGGCGTTCTCAACATTGACCGAAGTAACTGTAAGATCGCGATCGAGGTAGCGTTCGGGATGAAATTGCTCCGGTCGTTCGCCAAAGTATTCAGGGTTTTGGTGCAATGGCATTAAGGTGATACCTACCGCTTGTCGAGCGGGAATCGACCAACCTGCTAAAATATCGCGATCGCTACTAATTCGTTGCATTCCGGCTACTGGAGGGCGCAAGCGCAGCGATTCGATGATAACGCTGTGGAGATAGTCGAGGGCCGATAATCCAGCTTTGGTGAATTTACCGTTATCCTTGGCTGCGATTCGATCGATCTCAGCCTGGGCGCGAGCTAACTTTTCGGGATTTTGAGCTAAAAGATACAAAGTCAGAGAGACACTAGTAGCTACTGTTTCGTGTCCGTTGAGGAGAATGGCCAGCAAGTTGTCACGTACCTCTCGCTCGGTTAACCGCTGCACCTCACCTTCGACGCTATTTGTGGCTTGCAGTAGTAAATCCAAGACGTTAGATGAAGGGGGAATTGATGCCTCAGATATTTCTTTCCTCTGACGGATTAATTCGTAAAGCCAATCGTCGATCGCGGCAAAAGCTTGTCTGAGCTTGCGGTTTGACGGTAGAGGAAGATTTTGCCACCATTTAGCAAACTGGTGTACGGGTCTGGTACTTTGATGCAAGACGTACTTGAGACGATCGAGTAACTCATCGGCCTCGCCTTCCAGGGCGGCAAAGTCTTTACCTATAGATATTTGGCCGATGAGATCGAGAAACAAAGCTGTCAGTTCTGGATAGATGTTAAGTTGGGCGCTGCCTCCAGACTCCTGAATCGATCGCTGCCATTTAGTCGCCAGTCGTTCTGTATAGTCAACTAAGATATCGTGAAAATCTGCGACCCGCTGCTTGGAAAAAACCTCGTTCAGTAACAAGCGATGTCGCTTCCAGTCTTCCCCGTCGTTGGTAAGAACGCTATGGCCGTAAAGACGCTGAATTAAAGAATTGGGGGGAAACTTCGAGTAGTTCTTTTGATTGTCAACCAAAATGTGGCGGCTCGCGTGGTAGTTAGTAATTGAGATTTGTTGTCGCCACATCCAAAAGATTTGGACGATTTCGCCGAATTGTTCGTGAAACCAGAGATAAGCTGAAAGATGATTTTTAGCTCGATAGACTTGCATCAAATTGCCCACTAGCAGTTTGGGAGTCTCTCCTGGGATAGTTTTGCCATCTGGGTGCTGAAATTCTTGGCGCGATCGATCCACCTGTCGAAAGTACCAAGAGTCCATCGAGAACCACACCAAAAACAGTCCCCAAGCAACAAATAATGAGATCGCTATCATCACTTCTATATTTATGACTACAAAATCTGCATTTTCGTTATTTTATCTACGAGATTTTCATAATTGACAATTCATAATTCATAATTCATAATTCACCATGGATGCCGATCTCGGTTGCTAACAGCATCATCATCAATCCAATTTCAGCTACAGAACTGAGGAGATGGCTAGCAATCCGATTGGGAAGAGAAACGCTGAAAAAAACTAGCATCGTTCCAGCAAATACCCAGAAGCATCGATCTGCTTGCCAGATATATATCCCGGCGATCGCTAACAATAATGTCGTCAAAATTGCCGGAATCGGGATGCAACTCTTAGGTTTGTAAACCACAGTACCAGCGAAGCTAATGGGTATGAGTTCTTCGTGCAGGAGATGGGCGACTACACCAAATCCCATCAATAATAAGGCGATCGCCCAAGAGCTATAATCAGCTAACTGAGTATTTGCCCAAACTACTCCAGCACCTCGTGCCAGATTGACTGCAACTACTACTAACAGAGGGACGAGTAAATTGTGGAATAAAAATCGCAAGCGATTGAGAAATTTTAGTAGGGGACCTTCACCGATCAGCCATCCCAAGGAGACGATCGAATTGTCGTAGATAATTCCAGCGATAACGAATAATAATAATAAAACTGTCTCAGCGATCCGTCCTGGTTGGAGGGTGCAAAGCGTCCACAGCATTAAGGTTATGCCGATCGCTGTATAAATAGGATAAAGAAAAACTGCCATCATCGAGTTCCAGATTAGTTATTAATTGCGATCGTAAATCGATCGCCCCCAAAACCGAATCTGAATAATGTCATGAATTTAGAGCGACAAAAGTTCGATGCTGCATATAGTTTTGGTCGCTCTTATGAGTAAATATCTCTATGACTTTAGTAGCAAAAGTGTTGGATTTAGCCTATCTGTTGGCGATCGCTTTGGGTATTGGAATATGCTAGAGGGGCGATCTCATTGATGTTGCCCTTTGGCTTCGCCGATCCTATTTTCAGTACCCTGGATTTTAAAACCGTTCTCCCAACGCTATGGATTTACCGCAAGTTGGGATTGAAAGAACTTTTATAGTTTCCTAAAAGTTGGGATAAGTAGTCAGGCAAAAGCGGCAATTATCTTGCGGATATGCAAAGCTCAGAACTCGATCTTGGATTGAGGGTACAACTAACATCAAGTAATTTGGGTGGCTGCTCCCTGTCGATTGTCGGGCTAATCTTCTAATTGAGGATATTAGACGGAATTTGTCGGTCTAATCATCTAAGAAAATATCGAATTTTAGGGCGGTGTTGATGGTAGAGTTACGATTGAGCTTATTATGGCTTACGTTAATTCAGCAGATTAGGCAGACAAGCTTAGTCGGGCTAATCCACCTTTTAGGGATATTAGGCAGAAAAATTCAGTCTAATCAATAGTTGCTCTGCCTGGAGTTAAATGTTAGCGCCTGGGAACACTATAGAAGCGCCAGGCACAACAACTACTGCGTTGGAGCCGACGAACGACGTTAGCCCGACGACGCGACCTAAGCGTCGTTCGCGGCTCAACTTCAACGTTAGCCATCTTCAAACACTCTTTTGCTAGAGATAAATAAAGGCTGCATTCGTGCCACCACCTCGACCGACGGCAATCTCGATATTGAGATGTGCCATACTTTCGAGATAGCGAGCCGTGTAAAGAGGTCCGGTATCGACTGGTGCATAGCCGATCTCGCTGGCTAGCGTAATAACCTTTTGTTTGGCTTCCTCATTGTCTCCCGCAATAAAGGCAGCGATCGCTTGTCCGCCTCTCATTGGTTGACTCATCGCATCGGCAAAGATGGTGTTGAACGCTTTCACGATGTAGGCTCTTGGCAGCAGACGGTCGATTTCTTCAGATGCCGAGTTTTCCTGTCCGAGCAACTTCGGCGACCAGTCGGCGTTAAGGGGATTGGTACTGTCGATAACGGTTTTCCCTGTGGTTACTTCAGCTAGTTCTGGTAATACATCGGCACAAGCAGTAAAAGGAATAGCGATCGCGACTACATCTGCAACTGCGGCAGCCTCTTTGAAAGTTGCAGAAGCTTAGGGCAATTCTGGGTTTGGAATCGATCGCAAACCGATGACGATCTCGTGTCCGGCTTTACTAAACAGGTTGGCGAACTGCTTGCCCACATTACCAAATCCTAAGATGGCGATTTTCATAACCTAGTCTCCAAAAGAATATGTAGTTACTCCGAGAGTCGTGTAGTGGAACTATAACCATCTCGGTATCTAATGTAAACTAGGTACTTACAGGTAACTACCAATGATGAGCGATCGAAATTTAGAACTCCAGCCCAATGTTTATGCGGCCATCTGTCCGTCTAGAGAGGTGTTGGCATCGATCGGAGAAAAGTGGGTTTCGTTGGTCGTCGGGGCACTGGAGGGTAAGGTGATGCGTTTCGGCGAACTGAAAAGAGTCTGCGAAGGGATATCGCAGAAAATGCTGACGCAGACTTTGCGGAAGTTAGAGCGAGATGGGCTGGTGGTGCGAACCCTTTATACAGATACGCTACCGATCAAAGCTGAATATCGACTTACCGAGGTTGGCAAAAGTCTGTTGCCGATCGTTAAAGCTGCCAAATTATGGGCAGAAGAAAACCTGCATCAGATCGAAGAGAATCGAGTTTTGTACGACAACAGCCGATCTCCTTCCGGATCTCAGAACCTTTAATACAGTTCGAGGATATGCTAATGAATGAGTCTGCACAAAACTAAAAGATATTTCTAATGCACCTTCTTTTAAACAAACTGCTCGTAGTTCGCGACATTTAAGAAAGCGATCGCAGCCGTTTGTTGGTGCGGATGGAACAATACCGCGAATGCTTACAGCACGTTACGCGATCGACCGATGCAATTCACAGATGCAACGCTCGTTTTGGCGATCGAGATCTCTTTAAATTATTGCCTTCACTTCTAGTTTCTAGCTTCTGTCTCATCAATCATCTTTTTAAATAGCTCGAACTGTTTCTGCTCTTCCTCTTTGTCTTTTGGTAACTCAAACCAAGTGGCTTCATCATCAGGAGTTCTTCGGCGGTAAAGTTCGCGGAGTGGTTCGACCTCACCGCGATGAGTAAGAGCATACCTTTTTAATTCGATAGTAGACATGGTTTCAAAGTTCGGCTGCATTTAAAAACCTCCATTTACCTTGAGAATCGACAATAATTTGGAGTTCTTCTCCAGCAAATATAAAAATGATATTGGTTTGCTCGTCAAAGCGAAAAAGCTGAATGTCTCTGAAATAGCTAGATAACATTTGACAAACCCGAAGACAGGCTTATGCTTGGTCGTTAGTTGGCAAGTTTTAACTCCTCAATTTTAGTATAGTCATTAGATTATCAGAGTAAAGCATTTATCCAGCACATAGCGTCTAACTACTCGTCGCCCCTAGATGCTACGATCGCTACTCTAGTTAACATTGCTAGCAGCGATCGCACCTAAAAGAGCGCATCTGACGATCCCGATTTGGAGCCAGAAGAACGAGACAAACAGGTTCAAAGGAGAAAGGAAAAAAGAAGTTTTTAGATCTTTTTTAGAGTAATTATATTGAGTAATAATTTCTAATGCCACAAGACCAAATTGCAGCAACTCCCCGAACCCATCCTCGAAGAATCCACCCCTCAATTCTGATTTTTTGTTTTATCGGATTGGCGATTGAGATAGCTTTGATGTCATTCAAGTTTAGCGATCGGATGCAGACGGCGTATGACAAAATAGACTACCTTAAAGTTGCACTATTTTAGAAAATTGATATTAGCGATCGCCAGCCGTTCGGACAATCGAGTATAACGCTGGGTTTGCTGTTGTTGCTTAATAGCCAGAGCGATCGCCTTTTTACTCCCAACTATAATCGCTAACTTCTTGGCGCGAGTTAAACCCGTATAAAGCAAGTTGCGCGACAGCATCAAATAATGCTGCATATACATCGGCAAAATTACTACTGGATACTCCGAACCTTGACTTTTATGAGTAGTCACCGCCCACGCCAAAGCAATTTCATTTAAGTCGGCATAATCGTAAGTCACATCTCGATCGTCGAACCGCACCATCACTTCTTGTTCCTCGGAGTCGATCGCCGCTATTATTCCCAAGTCGCCGTTGAACACCTCGCGATCGTAATCGTTCTTGAGTTGAATGATGCGATCGCCTACCCGCAAAATCGTCCCACCCCTAGCTATCTCTGCTTTAGCCGGACTGGGAGGATTGATTAGTTGCTGCAAAACTTGATTTAAATTCCGCGTCCCGACTGCACCCCTAGTCATGGGACATAACACTTGCACGTCGCTAGCCGGATCGAAACCCAACTGAGGAATCAAATTAGCGATCGCATCGCCAATTGCTTGCACCCCATGTTCTGGAGTCTCGCCCCCGCTGTGCCACAAACAGTCAGATTTGGGAGCGTTGCTAATCGGCTCTAGATGGGGATACTGCCCTTGGTTGATTTGGTGGGCAGATCTGATAATCGCGCTCGATTGCGCTTGCCGAAACACTTGCGTCAGCCGCACCACGGGAATCTGTTGGGAGTCGATCGCATCTTTGAGAACGTTTCCCGGCCCGACGCTGGGCAGTTGATCGACATCTCCGACTAATAACAATTGGGCTTGCGGCGGAATCGCTTTGAGCAAAGAGTGAGCCAGAAACAGATCCAGCATGGAGGCTTCATCGACCACAAAAGCATTTTGGGAAAGCAGATTATCTCCTTGGCGTTTGAACCCCATGGTGCTTGGATCGAACTCCAACAGCCGATGGATCGTCTTGGCTTCAATTCCGGTCATTTCCCCCAACCGTTGGGCCGCGCGTCCGGTGGGAGCCGCTAAAGCGATTTCTTTCCCCATGGCTTTCCACAGGGCGACGATCGTATGGAGAGCAAACGTCTTCCCAGTTCCTGGACCGCCCGTGAGAATCATCACCTTAGCGCTGGCGGCTAACTCCACGGCTTGCCGTTGCGGTTCCGATAGTTGAATCCCTCGACTGGCGGTAAATCTTTCAATCCAATTGCGGACTCTTTCGCGATCTACAGTTATTTCCGATGCGGTTTGCTGCCAGATCAGTTGTGCCAAATTCTGTTCCGTCCAGTAAAAACTGGGTTGGTAGCACAAGGGCATAGTTCCCGCCATCTCTACCATCAGTTGTTGTTCCGAACGCATTCGATCGATGACGGCTAGCACCCCTTCAGGTTGAGCTTGGTGTTCGACATTAGTTAGCAATTCGACGGCGGCATTAACTAGTTCCGGCTGAGGCAAAAAGCAGTGTCCGTCTTCTGCTGCTTGGCTCAAGACGTGCAAAATGCCTGAGAGATAGCGATCGGGTGACGAAGGCAATACGCCCAGGTTTTGGGCGATTTTGTCGGCAGTCAAAAAACCGATGCCATAGATATCTGTAGCTAGTTGGTAGGGATTTTCGGTGACAACAGCGATCGCTTTTTCTCCATACTGCTTGAAGATTTTGACGGCATAAGTAGTAGATACCCCATGTCCTTGCAGGAATATCATTACTTCTTTGATGACTTTCTGTTCTGCCCAGGCTTTGGCAATTTGGCTGACGCGCTTCTTGCCGATGCCATTGACTTCAACTAGCCGTTCTATCTGGTTTTCAATGATGTCCAGCGTTTGAGTGCCAAAGCGAGCCACGATTCGTTTGGCCATGACTGGCCCCAGTCCTTTAATTAAGCCGCTGCCTAAATACTTCTCGATTCCGGTAATGGTGGCGGGTTTGGTTTCGGTATATCGGACTGTCTGAAATTGTTCGCCATACTGGGGATGATTGCGCCAATTTCCGGTCAATTGCAACGTCTGTCCGGCTTGGATGTTGGCAAAGTTACCCACTACCGTCACTAATTCGTGCGCCCTCGGAATCTTGACTCTCGCTACCGTATAGCCGGATTCGTCCGAGTGATAGGTAATCCGTTCGACTACACCACTAAAAGATTCGACTGGTAGGGCTGCATTTGCTTGGTAGGAATTATCGGCTGTGGTAGACATAAGCGACAGCAGGAAGCACGAGAACATCTTGGGTAGAGGCGCAATCCTTCGGCAGGCTCAGGAACAGCTTTGCGTCCCTACAGGCAATTGATATATACCAGGTATTTATCCAAATGCGATCGACTATTCCTTAACTTTTATAAGCTTATTAGGACAAATGTACTATTAAATCGATAAAATCGTCAATATAGCGGGACTGGGGAGAGGAGAGAAAGGAGAGATCGGGAAACAGCGATCGCAGGACGATTAGACTTTGCTGCTGTTGCTTTTTTCCCGCACCCGCAGGCAGTCGCGAAAGCCAGAGTCCTAGAGATTTTGGGATAAACTAGATAGCAATACAATCTGGGGTAATGTTTTTCTGTACGCTACTCTCAATCGATCGCTGTCTTAATTGCCATAGGTATCTAAGATGTCTAATCGGCTCAAGTTTTTTAGAGAACAGATGGCTGCCTTCGAGGGAGCAGTAGATCCTCAACGGGCAATTTCAGGCGGTTATTACATACCTGAGCCTCGAAAATCGGTTTCAGAGTTGATTTCCCGCCGGATAGGAATTCGGCCATCCTCGACTCATTTAATCCTCGGCGGTATCGGTTCTGGCAAAACAACTCAACTTCTCGTTACCCGCGATCGTATCAATCAGGAAGTAGACAATGTTTATGCCCATTATGTAGATGTGAGTTTATACACAAATATTTCAGAAATTTCTCCAGGAGTCCTGACAGCCGTTGCTGGGGTAGTCCTTTGTGATTTGGTAGTGGCTAGGGGCTACGATCTCTCTAAAGTTGCACTTGTGAAAAATCGCATCGAGCTAGTTAAAAACCTGGCTTATGGGTATTCTGAGAGGAAACTAGTCGATCGCATTGAAGAAGTATGGGCAATAACTAATCCTCTTGAAACTACTAGTGTAGTTATCGAACGTCATGAAGGTATTCTTAACCCCAAATATAGTAAAGAGAAAAAAGAGTTAATAGCGTCTGTCGCTGTACTTTATAATGTTGCCAGATCGCAATATGGAGAAATTGTTCTTCTGTTAGATGGGTTAGATCGTCTCAATAATATACAAGCTTTTTCCCAAATTATCGCTACCGATATACAAGATTTATTATCGTTAGGTGTTGGAATTGTTCTAGTTGGCCCCCTGCGGGCTTTGTACGGTGAGTATCGCGACACCATAGAACAAGCCGTAAATTACTTTGATTATCGATCGTGCTTCGACGTTAAAAACGATTCAGATTCCTATACTTTTTTTGAAAAAATTATAGAAACTCGTGCATCTGAAGGCTTCATAGAAAAAGCTGCCATACAAAGCCTGATTCATTATTCTGGTGGAGTTTTACGCGATCTGATTAACTTGACGCAAGCTGCGATCGAAGAAGCATACTTAGCAGATAGCGACACCGTGCAAAAAACTGATGTTGAAGCCTCAGCAGACTCATTTGGCAAAGCAAAACTTTTAGGACTTTCAGATGAAGAACTTGAGATTTTTGCAGATATGCTCGAAGGAAATACATTCCTCCCTAGAACAGATGAGAAAATTAGACTTCTGGTAGCAGGACATATTCTTGAGTACAGATACCCCAAAAAACGTTACGCCATTCATCCTGCCCTGTTACCAGCACTTCAACTAGTTCAGCAAAATTAGAAATTACAGCACAGTTTTCATGATAACTGCTGAGATTAAATCAGTTTCAATTGATGAGTTATTGCAACGAGTTGGCGCACAACCTGAAGGTAATATTTGGTTGGCTGCTATCGTATCTCCTCTAGATTTTGATAAAGCGATCGAGGAATTGAGAGAAACGTTGAGCATTTTTCTAGAGTGCGAGATCGGAGTTATATCTGCTAGTAACGGAGTAGGCGATTTAGTCGATCGAATTAGTCGTGCTTCCCAAAGCTATTTATTGCTTCGAGATTTTGAATTGTGGCTTCAAGAAGAGTAGAATCGATCGCCTGTCCAGTCACCCATTGGGTATCATCTGTAGCCAGCCAAGCGATTAAACGGGCGGCATCTTCAGGTTGTCCCCATCGCCCTTGAGGATTAGCCGCACGAACCGATTCGTAAAGTTCGGCGGGCTCTCCCGTACATAGGGTGATAAGCAAATCTTATTTAAATAAGCAAGCTAATAGCTTCTCTCGTAAAGAATCAAAGGTATTAAAGCCATAGCTTTGTCTAATAATCAATTTAATTTTATTGTTA